>CAWGFB010000001.1:0-531202 GCA_963821775.1 uncultured Solirubrobacterales bacterium
GTGGGAGCAGGCCGGCGTGTTCGCCGAGATCTGGCGCCAGGGCCTGTTGGAGTACGACGAGGTGGTCGGTATCGACTGGTCGTGGCTGGCGGCGGACGGCGCGATGACCAAGGCGCCGCTGGGCGGCCCGAAGACGGGCCCGAACCCCACTGACAGAGCCAAAGGGGGGCGAAGCGCTCGGTCCTCGCGGAGGCCGCGGGGGTCCCGGTCGGGCTCGATCACGACGGCGCGAACCGCAACGATCACAAGCTGCTGAAGGGCACGCTCGACTCGATCCCGATCGAGCGCCCGAAGCCGACCCCAGAACAGCCGCAGGGCCTCTGCCTGGACAAGGCCTACGACAACACCGAAGTCCGCGATCTCGTCGCCGACTACGACTTCACGCCGCACATCCGCGCGCGCGGCGAGGAGATCGACCGATAAGCGCGCACTCCCGGCTGGCGCGCGCGACGCTGGGTCGTCGAGGCGTGCCACTCCTGGCTGAACCGCAACCGCGGCGATCCTGATCCGCTGGTCAAAGAAGGACGAGAACCACCTCGCCCTCCTCCAACTCGCCAGCGGCCTGATCGCATTCAAGAAAGCGCACACCGCGCGCACGCCACCGCCCAACCGGGATAGGCCCTTAGGCCCTGGGCGCTGGGCATCGCGCTGACGCTCAAGGCCGCACCGCGCGCTCCCGCACCTTCAACGTACAGGTCGCGCACAAGCTCGGTGAGCTTCGTCTCTGGGGTGTCGGCGATGCGCTTGGCGTAGGGATCGTCGGCGCGTGCCAGCCGCACTCGATCTCGCCGAGGTAGCCGCACGCGGGCAGGCCATCCTCCAAAACACGACGGCGGAAGGACGGCGCTCAACGAGACGTCGCATATCTTCGCTCAATTCCATCGCCTTTAGGGCCTATCCCGATAGGGGCGTGCGTCTGGGGCGGTCGAGGGTCGAGCGAGGCGCGGACGCAAGGGCGAAGGCGTGGTGGGCCCACGTCGAGCCCGAGGACAAAGCCTCGCGAAGACCATCGGCCGTATCCAGGCGTGCGACCCTACAGGGATAGGCCCTTAGCTCCCGAAGGAGCTGTTCATGCTCAGCCTTCCGATCTGTCGACAGGTGGGTCCTGAGACCTTCGTGCCGCCAGGCATGAGGCAATCTTCACATTCGACAGTTCGTCCAACGCGGGCCGGATATCCTGGGCAACAGGGATGAGCACCGTCACCGACACCGACCGGCTGCACCTCACGCGCGCGATCGAGCTCGCGGGCCGGGGCGTGGGGGCGGTCAAGCCCAACCCCGTCGTGGGCGCCGTGGTCGCGCGCGACGGAGAGGTGCTGGGGGAGGGGTGGCACGAGGAGCTTCGGCGCCGCGCACGCCGAGGTCAACGCGATCGAGGCGTGCGGGCTGGCCGACCTGACGGGGGCGACGCTGTACGTGTCGCTCGAGCCGTGCTGCCACGAGGGCAAGACGCCGCCCTGCACGGACGCGATCGTGCAGGCCGGCATCGCGCGGGTGGTGGTCGGCTCCGACGACCCCACCGAGAAGGCCGCCGGTCGCGGCCTCGGCATCCTGCGCGACGAGGGCGTCGAGGTGGTGGTCGCCGACGGCGAGCTCGCCGCGCGCGCGCGGCTGCTCAACCAGGCGTTCCGCAAGCACGCGCGCACCGGGCGCCCGTGGGTGCTGTTCAAGTCGGCGATGACGCTCGACGGCAAGGTCGCCACGCGCGCCGGCGACTCGAAGTGGATCTCGCGGCGAGGGCCGCGCGCGCTCGCGCACCACTGGCGCGCCTCGGTGACGCGGTGGTCGTCGGCATCGGCACCGCGCTCGCCGACGACCCTCAGCTGACCGCGCGCCTCGACGGCACCCCCACCGTGCCTCCGACCAGCCGCGGCGCGTCGTCTTCGACTCGCTTGCGCGCCTGCCGCCGGACTCGCAGCTGGTCGCGGCCCGCCGAGGTGCCGCTGACGGTGGTCGTCTCGCGCGCCGCCCCGCGCGCGGACGCCGACGCGCTGGAGGCCGCCGGCGCGAGGTGCTGCGTCGCCACCGGCGAGAACGAGCCGGCGCGCGTGCGCTCCGCGCTCGACCAGCTCGGGCGCTGGGCGTCGCCTCGATGCTGCTGGAGGGCGGCCCCCACCTCGCCGGCGCGTTCCTCGACGCCGGCGAGATCGACGAGGTCCGCCTCTTCCTCGCGCCGATGCTGCTCGGCGGGCGCACCGCCCGCGACCCGCTCGAGGGCGAGGGCGTCGAGCGCATCGCCGAGGCGATCCGCGCGCTCACGCTCGACTGCGAGCGCGTCGGCGAGGATCTGCTGATCTCGCGCGCGGCTGCGGGAGTGGTGAGGCGACGGTGGGGGGCTGGTGAGATGTTCACGGGCCTGGTCGCGGACCTCGGCACGGTGCCGCGGTCGAGCGCGACGGCGAGGGCGCCGTGCTGCGAGATCGCGCACCGCGCTGGCGGGCGAGCTGCGCCCGGGCGACTCGATCGCGGTCAACGGCGCGTGCCTGACCGCGACGCGAGGTCGACGGCGACGCGCTTCGAGGCCGACGTCGTCGCGGAGACGCTGCGGCGCACCACGCTCGGCGAGCTCGCGGCCGGCGACGCCCGTGAACCTCGAGCTCGCGCTGCGCGCCGGCGACCGCCTGGGCGGCCACTTCGTGCTGGGCCACGTCGACGGCGACGGGCGAGGTCGCGGAGGTGCGCGAGGAGGGCTTCGCGCGCGAGGTGGCGATCGACGACGACCCCGCCCTGCGCCGCTACGTCGTCGAGAAGGGCTCGATCGCGCTCGACGGCGTCAGCCTGACGGTCGCGCGCTCGACGGCCGACGGCTTCGACGGTCTCGCTGATCCCCGAGACGCTGCGAGCGCACGACGCTCGGCGGGCGTCGGCGCCGGGCGTACCTGGGTGCAACGTCGAGGTCGGACGATCCTCGCCAAGCACGCTCGAGCGGCTGGTCGGCTAAGGCACGTGAGCGACTGATGGAGCCCGCACGAGCGCAGCTGACACGCCCCTTCGCGACGATCGAGGAGGCGCTCGAGGAGATCCGCGCAGGGCGCATGGTCGTCGTCTGCGACGACGAGGACCGCGAGAACGAGGGCGACCTCGTGATGGCGGCCCAGTTCGTCACGCCCGAGGCGATCAACTTCATGGCCAAGGAGGCGCGCGGCTTCATCTGCCTCGCGCTCACGCCGGAGCGCTGCGACGAGCTCGGCCTCGACCTGATGACGGCGAAGAACGAGTCGCGCGCTGCAGACGCCGTTCACGGTCACGATCGAGGCGCGCGAGGGCGTCACGACGGGCGTCTCGGCGCACGACCGCGCGCACACGATCCAGGTCGCGATCGACCCCGACTCCAGGCCGCGACGGACCTCGTCCAGCCGGGCCACGTCAACCCGCTGAAGGCGAAGGCCGGCGGCGTGCTCGAGCGCACCGGCCACACCGAGGCGAGCGTCGACCTCGCGCGCCTGGCCGGCCTGAACCCCGCCGGGGTGATCTGCGAGATCATGAACGACGACGGCACGATGGCGCGCGTGCCCGACCTCGCCGAGCTACTGCGCCCGGCACGGGCTGAAGATGGTCACGATCGCCGACCTGATCGCCTACCGCCGCCGCCACGACACGGCTCGTCGAGCGGGTCGTCGCCACGCGCCTGCCGACCGACGTTCGGCGACTTCGAGGCGGTCGGCTACCGCTCGCTGGTCGACGACAAGCACCACGTCGCGCTCGTCAAGGGCGACGTCGCCGGCCGGCCGGACGTGCTCGTGCGCGTGCACTCCGAGTGCCTCACCGGCGACGTGTTCCACTCGCTGCGCTGCGACTGCGGCGAGCAGCTCGACGCGGCGCTGGCGATGATCGAGCGCGGAGGGGCGAGGGCGTGCTGCTCTACCTCGCCCAGGAGGGCCGCGGCATCGGCCTGCTCAACAAGCTGCGCGCCTACGAGCTGCAGGAGGAGGGCCTCGACACGGTCGAGGCCAACGAGCGCCTCGGCCTGCCGGCCGACCTGCGCGACTACGGCATCGGCGCCCAGATCCTCGTCGACCTCGGCCTCACCTCGATCCGCATCCTCACCAACAACCCCAAGAAGATCCGTGGGCTCGAGGGCTACGGCCTGTCGGTCACCGACGCAGATGCCGATCGAGCAGGCGCCCAACCCGAGGACAACGCGGCCTACCTGCGCACCAAGGCGCAGAGCTGGGCCACACGCTGCACCACCAGGGCCTCGACCTCGACGCCGAGATGCTGCGCGCCGAGCGCGAGCAGGACCGCGAGCAGGAGCGCCGCGGGAGCCCGGCGGGTCCGCGTGAGCGCCTCCGAGCCGGCGCCCGAGCGGCGTCCGAGGCCGCGGCAGGGTCCCGGGGCCGCGCCCCTACGCGATCGTCGTCGCCCGCTTCTACGAGGAGCTCGCCGAGCGGCTCGATGCGGGCGCGCGCGGCCGCGTTCGCGGCCGGCCGGCGAGCGAACGTCGAGGTCTTCGACGTCCCCGGCGCCTTCGAGCTGCCGCTCGGCGGCGCGGTACGCCGCCCGAGCCGGGCGCTTCCGCGGCGTCGCCTGCCTCGGCGCGGTGATCCGCGGCGAGACCGACCACTACGACTACGTGTGCGCGGCGGCCGCGCGGGGCATCAAGCAGGTGCAGCTCGACACCGGCGTCCCGTGCGCCTTCGGCGTGCTCACCGTCGACACGCGCGAGCAGGCGCTCGCGCGCTCCGGCGGCGGCAAGCGCGACAGCGGCGCGCGACGCCGCCGCAGGCGGTGCTCGCGCTGGCCGGGATCCGCGAGCGCAGCTCGCGGCCGGCTAGACTCCCCGCGATGGCCAAGGTATGTCACTCTGCGCGAGGGCCCCGCGTTCGGGAACAGCCGCAGCCACTCGATGGTCGCGACCGCCGGCGCTTCGACCCGAACCTCCAGAAGGTCCGGATCTTCGTCGGCAACGGCGCCGCGGCGCGTGTACGTCTGCACGCGCTGTCTGAAGGCCGGCAAGGTCACGAAGGCCCCCTGAGGCCCGCGCACGGCGTTCCCGGGGACCGTGGCGTAACCTTCGCAGGGGCTGCGCGTAGCTCCTCTAGGCTCGCGCGAGCCCCGGGCGGACAGGGATGACGCAGGTCGTGACCGACACCAATCTGATCCGCTTCCGCGCCGCTGGTCGCGGGCGCGCTCGCGCACCTGGAGTCCCGCCGCCAGGAGGTCAACGACCTCAACGTGTTCCCGGTCGCCGACGGCGACACGGGCGACAACATGGTGCTCACGATGCGCGCGGTGCTCGCGGAGCTCGACCGGCTGCGGGCGCGGACGGCGCCCGCACGATCGACGAGATCGGCCGCGACGAGATCGTCGCAGTCGGTCGCGCGCGCCGCGCTGCTCGGGGCGCGCGGCAACACCGGCGTGATCCTCTCGCAGCTGATCCGCGGCGCGGCCGAGGAGCTCGTTCAGCCGCCCCGGCGAGCTGATCGACCCGACGCTGATCGGCGCGGCGCTCGCCCGCGCCGCCGACCGCGCGTACGCGTCGGTGCGCGAGCCCGCGGAGGGCACGATCCTGACCGTCGTGCGCGAGATGGCCGCACGGCTCGCCGTCGAGCTCGCGCACGACCCCGAGGACGCGCGCCTGCCGGCGGACGCCGAGCCGGAGCGAGCAGGACGGCGCGATCGCCAGCGACGCTGGAGCGGGCGGTGCTCGCGGGCGAGGAGTCGGTCAAGCGCAGCCCCGAGCTGCTCGCCGTGCTGCGCGAGCGGGCGTCGTCGACGCCGGGGGGTACGGGCTGACGGTGCATCTTCGCGGGCGTCGTCGCGGCGCTGCGCGGCGACGAGCCGCCGCCGCTGCGCCACCACGCGCCGGCGCGCATCACACCACCCCCAGCACGTCTCCTCGACGTTCCGCTACTGCACCAACTTCGCCGTCACCGGCTCGGGCCTGGAGCCGGCGCTGTACGTGGCGCCGCTCGAGGCGCTCGGCGACTCCGTGCTCGTCGTCGGCGACGCGCGACGCTGAAGATCCACGTCCACACCGACGAGCCCGAGCGGGCCACGGCGGTGTTCGCGGGCGCCGGCGAGGTCTCGCACCTCGACGTCGCCGACATGCACGCGCAGGTCGCCGAACGCGACGGCCGGCTCTTGAATGGGAGCCCACCCACCCGCGCGGGGGCCGGCGGCGCGGCCGCGGCGGACGGCGGCGCGGGGCTCGGCGGTCCCTCCGCGGGGCTGCGGGCGGCGGGGCGCTGCGGCGCGGTGGCCGTCGCCTGCGCGCGGGCATGCGGCGATGTTCGCCGAGCTCGGCGCGCACGTCGCTCGACGGGCGGGCCGACGCTCAACCCCTCGACCTACGAGCTGCTCGCCGCGATCCACGAGGTGCCGGCGGAGGAGGTCGTGGTGCTGCCGAACAGCCCCAACGTGGTGATGGCCGCCGAGCGCGCCGCCGAGCTCTCCGAGAAGCAGGTGCTGGTCGTGCCCTCGCGCAGCCAGCAGGCGAGCCTCGCCGCCGCCGTGGAGCTGCTCCCCGACCGGCCGCTGGAGCAGAACGCGCAGGCGCTGCCGAGGCGCTCGCGCGGGTGCGTACCGGCGCCGTCGCCCCGGCCGCCCGCGACGACGTGGACGGCCGCTTCGCCGTCGGCGAGGCGGTCGGGCTTCTCGGCGAGGAGGTCGTCGCCTGGGGCGAGCCCGGCGCCACGCTGCGCGCACGTGCTCGTCGCGCTCGGCGACGGGAGCGAGCTGATCACGTGCTCGCCGGCGCGGGCGCGCCGCTCGAGCGCCGCGGCGTCGCCGCGCTGCTCGACGGCGACCTCGGCGACGTCGAGCTCGAGCAGCGCCACGGCGGGCAGCCGGCTACTGGTGGCTGGTGGCGGCCGAGTAGTGGCGGGAGGAGGGCAGGCCCCCCTCCCGACCTCCCCCCACGTGAGTCACCGGCTGGTGGTTGCTGGCCCGGGTGCGAGTAGCGACTGCTCGGCCAGTCATCATGTGAACGTGCCCGCCGCGTCCGCGTCGCTCGCGCCCGCTCCGCTCGAGCCGGTCCCAACTCGCGCGGCGCCGGCCCTGCGTGCCTTCGGCTCCGCCCGCGCCGCGACGCGCGCCGAGCTGCTGTCCGCGCCGGTGCGGTGGCCGCAGCCCGCACGGCTGCGCGAGCCGCTGGACGTGTCCGCCCGCCGGCTGGCCGAGGGCCTGCGGGCGCTCGGCGTGGAGAGCGTCGGCGCGCTGCTGGAGCACCTGCCACGCGACCGCCGCGAGGCACGCGCGATCGCGCAGCTGCGCCCCGGCGAGCAGGCGACGGTGGCCGTCGAGGTGCGCTCGATCGCCGCGCGCCCCGTGCGCCGCCGCGGGATGCGCCCGCTGGTGGAGGCGGTCGTGTTCGACGAGACCGGGGCGATGGGCGCGGCGTTCTTCAACCAGCCGTGGCTGGCCGACCGCTACCGACCGGGCACACGCCTGCTGCTACACGGCCGCGCGCGGCCGGGGGGGCGCTTCGCGGTCGTCCACCACGCCCCCGCCGGCGGCGGGGCCACGGGCGGCGAGGACTCCGGCGCGCTCGCGGGCGAGGAGGCGACGGGGGCCATCGCCCACTACCCGGCCACGGAGGGCGTCAGCTCCACGCAGCTGGCGGCGCTCGTGCGCACGCACCGCGGCGCGCTCGCGGACGTGGCCGAGCCGCTGCCGGCGGCCGTACGCGCGGCCGAGCGGCTGCCCGACCGCGCGGCGGCGCTTGCCGCCATGCACTTCCCGCGCGCTGCCGAGGAGGCCGAGCGGGGCCGCGCGCGGCTGGCGTTCGAGGAGCTGCTGCTGGCGCAGCTGGCCATCCTGCGCCGCCGCGCGCTGCGCGGCGGCGGCAGCGCGGTGGCGCTCGCCGGCGAGCGCCAGCTGACCGCGCGGTGGCTTCAGGAGCTGCCGTTCGCGCCGACGGCGGGGCAGGGGGCGGCGCTGGCGGCGCTCGACGCGGACCTCGCCCGGGACCGTCCCATGCAACGGCTGCTGATGGGGGAGGTCGGCTCGGGCAAGACCGTGGTCGCGCTGTACGCGCTGCTGCGCGCGGTCGAGCACGGCGCGCAGGGGGCGCTGATGGCGCCCACGGAGACGCTCGCCGAGCAGCACTTCGCCACGCTGCAGGCGCTCGTCTCCGACCTACTGCCCGCGGCGCTGCTGACCGGTTCGACCCCGGGGCGCCGCCGCGCCGAGATCCTCGGGCGGTTGGCGAGCGGGGAGCTGCCGCTGGTGGTCGGCACGCACGCGCTGCTGGAGGAGGACGTCCGCTTCGCCCGCCTCGCGGTGGCGGTCGTCGACGAGCAGCACCGCTTCGGCGTGCGCCAGCGGGTGGCGCTCGATCGGAAGGGTGGGTGGGGATCGGATCACCTCGCCCCGCACGTGCTGCACATGACCGCCACCCCGATCCCGCGCACACTCGCCCTGACGGAGTACGGCGACCTCGACGTCACGCGCCTGCGGGAGCTGCCGCGGGGCCGCCGGCCGATCGCCACGCACGTCGCCTCCGGCGAGCGCGAGCGCGCGCGCGCATACGAGCGCCTCCGCGAGGAGCTGCGCGCGGGGCGCCAGGCATACGTGGTGTGCCCGCTGGTGGAGGAGTCCGCGGAGCTCCAGGCGCGCGCCGCCACCGCGGAGTGCGAGCGCCTGCGCGTCGGGGAGCTGCGGGACTTCCGCCTGGAGCTGCTGCACGGGCAGCTGCGCCCCGCGGAGAAGCGGGCGGCGATGGCGCGCTTCGCGGCGGGGGAGGCGCACGTGCTCGTCGCCACCACGGTGATCGAGGTGGGGGTCGACGTGCCGAACGCGACGATGATGGTCGTCGAGGACGCCGAGCGGTACGGCCTCTCCCAGCTGCACCAGCTGCGTGGCCGCATCGGCCGCGGCGAGCACCCCTCGGTGTGCATCCTCTTCGGTCCCCGCCACGCGCGGCGCCTGCGGGCGCTCGCCGAGCACGAGGACGGCTTCCGCCTCGCGGAGATCGACCTGGAGCTGCGCGGCGAGGGCGAGCTGGCCGGCACCCGCCAGCACGGCGCGGCCGAGCCCCGTGTGGCGAGCCTGCCGGGCGACGCGGCGCTGCTGGAGCGCGCGCGCGAGTGGGCCGAGCGGCTGCTCGCCGCGGACCCCGAGCTGGCGTGCCCCGAGCACGTGCCGCTGCGCGAGGCGCTGGAGGGCGCGCTCGGCCGGGAGGCGCACGAGCCACTCGCCGCGTGAGGGTGATCGCCGGCAAGTACGGCGGCCGCCGCCTGCAGGCCCCGCGGGGCCGGGCGACGCGGCCGACCGCCGAGCGGGTGCGCGAGGCGGTGTTCTCGGCCCTCGGCGACGTGGGCGGCGCGGTGGTCCTCGACCTGTACGCGGGCACCGGGGCGCTCGCGATCGAGGCGCTCTCGCGCGGCGCCGCGCGGGCCGTGCTGGTGGAGCGCGACCCCCGCGCGCTGGCCGCCCTGCGGGCCAACCTGGAGACGCTCGGCGTGGGCCCAGATGCCGCCGAGGTGCGCCGCGCGGACGCGCCCGTGGCCCTGCGCAACGCACGCGAGCGCGCGGAGACATACGATCTCCTCTTCGTCGATCCCCCCTACCGCCGCGCGGAGGCCGCGGGGCGCGAGCTGCAGGCGGCGCTGCCGCCGGTGCTGGCCCCGGGCGCCCGTGTGGTGTGGGAGTGCGATCGGCGCACCGCGCCGCCGGCGCTCCCCCTGGAGGCGGAGTGGGGGCGGCGGTACGGGGACACCGAGATAACCGTCTACCGCGCACCATGACCCTCAGCAAGCTGACAGCAGTGTGCCCGGGCTCCTACGACCCGGTGACCAACGGCCACCTGGACGTGATCCGCCGCGCCGCGGGCCTCTACGAGGAGGTCGTGGTGGCGGTCGTGCGCCGCTCGGTGCGCAAGCGGCCCACGCTCTTCGACCTGGAGGAGCGGGTCGGCTTCATCGAGCGCGCGACCGCGGACCTTCCCGGGGTGCGCGTCGAGGCCTTCTCCAACCTCGTCGTGGAGTTCGCCCGCTCCGTCGGCGCGAAGGCGATCGTCAAGGGGCTGCGGGCGATCTCGGACTTCGAGTACGAGCTCGAGCTGCACCAGCTCAACAGCCGCCAGGACCCCGAGATCGAGTCTGTGTACCTGATGTCGAGCTCGCAGTACAGTTTTCTCTCCTCCAGCGGAGTCAAGGAGCTCGCAACGTTCGGGGGCAGGATCGAGGATCTGGTGCCCGCGGAGGTGGCGGTGCGCTTGCAGGAAGAGTTGCGGCGCTGACGAACAGGATGTGAAACGTGATGTCGAACCTTGAAATACAGACCGCGGGGCCGGATGCCCCGCGGAGGTAGCCCGGTATGGACGTTTTGGTGTTGATCGACAAGCTCGACGACTTGGTGCACAACGCCAAGCCAGTGCCCCTGACCGACCAGGTCAGGGTCGACAAGGAGGAGATCTACGACATCCTCGACCAGATGCGCGCGACGATCCCCGAGGAGATCAAGCAGGCCCGGTGGATCGTCAAGGAGCGCCAGGAGATGCTGGCGGAGGCCAAGCGCGAGGCCGAGCGCATCGTCAAGGAGGCGCGCGAGCGCCAGGAGCGCCTCGTCGGCGAGGAGGAGGTCACCAAGCAGGCCGAGCGCGCCGCCGAGGACATCATCGAGGACGCCCGCGCGCGTGAGCGCGAGATCCGCCTCGGCGCGGAGGACTACGCCGACGAGATCCTCAACACGCTCGAGGTCAACCTCTCGAAGTTCATCGCCGCCGTGCAGCGCGGGCGCGAGCGGTTGCAAGGCAAGGACGAGCCCGTAGAGGCATCCTGAGGCCCCCGGGTCGGACTCATCCCTGGCTGCCCGGCTGGTGCCCGTGAACGTAGATAGACGCTGTGGGATAATCAGCGGCCGATGAACCCGCAGGCACAACACCGCCTCGACGTGGCCCGCACACTGCTGGGCACCGGCATGATCCGCGCGGAACGCCCGGACAAAGCGATCCGCGCGCTCGCGACGCTGCGCCGCTGGGGGTCGAGCTCGGCGGCGGCGTATGCGATCTCCGCGATCCGCTACCCCGACCGCGTGGCGCTCGTCGACGAGCGGGGGACGCTCACGTTCGGCGAAGTGCACGCGCGCACCAACGCGCTCGCGTGGGCGCTGCGCGCGGCGGGCATCGGCGAACAGGACGGCGTGGCGGTGATGTGCCGCAACCACCGGGGGTACGTCGAGGCGAACGTGGCGTGCGCGAAGCTGGGCGCGAGCATCCTCTACCTCAACACCGCGTTCGCCGCCCCGCAGATCGCGGACGTGCTGCGCCGCGAGGGCGCGGTCGCGCTGATCTACGACGCGGAGTTCGAGGAGCTCGTGAGCGACGGCGCGCGCGAGCTGCGCCGCTTCGTCTCGTGGTGGGACCCCGCGGACAAGCGGGGGGTGGGCGGGACTTCATCCCGCCCGGAGGACCCGCTGATCGAGGAGCTGATCGCCGCCGGCGACACGACCCCTCTGGACCCCCCCGCGGAAAAAGGCCGCGTGGTGATCCTCACCTCCGGCACGACGGGCACCCCGAAGGGCGCCAACCGCAAACAGCCCGACTCGATCGAGCCGGCCGCGGCGATGTTCTCGAAGATCCCGTTGCACGCGCGCGAGAGCACCGTGATCGCCGCGCCGATGTTCCACTCGTGGGGGTACGCGCACTTCACGCTCGGCCTGCCGCTGGCCTCGACGCTCGTGCTGCGCCGCCGCTTCGACCCCGAGGGCACGCTCGCCGACGTCGCCCGCCACCGCGCGAGTGCGCTCGCCGTGGTGCCGGTGATGCTGCAGCGCATCCTCGAGCTGGCCCCCGAGACGCTCGCCCGCTACGACACGAGCTCCCTGCGCGTGATCGCGGCCTCCGGCTCGACCCTCCCCGGCGAGCTCGCCACGCGCGTGATGGACACGTTCGGCGACGTGCTCTACAACCTCTACGGCTCCACCGAGGTCGCGTGGGCGACGATCGCCACCCCCGAGGACCTGCGCGCCGCACCGGGCACCGCCGGCCGCCCGCCCATGGGCACGGTCGTGAAGCTGCTCGACGGCGACGGCCGCGAGGTCCCGCAGGGCGAGCGGGGGCGTATCTTCGCCGGCAACGAGATGGTCTTCGACGGCTACACCGGCGGCGGCGGCAAGGAGGTCGTCGGCGGCCTGATGTCCACGGGCGACATGGGCCACTTCGACGCTGCGGGCCGCCTCTTCGTGGACGGCCGCGACGACGAGATGATCGTCTCCGGCGGCGAGAACGTCTTCCCCCGCGAGGTGGAGGACCTGCTCGCCAGCCACGCCCAGATCGAAGAGGCTGCGGTGATCGGCGTGCAGGACACCGAGTTCGGCCAGCGCCTGAAGGCGTTCGTGGTCACGCGCGAGCAGGCCGACCTGAGCGCGGAGGAGATCAAGGAGTACGTCAAGCAGAACCTCGCCCGCTACAAGGTCCCGCGCGAGGTCGTGTTCATGGACGCGTTGCCCCGCAACGCCACCGGCAAGGTCCTCAAGCGCGAGCTGTCCGTGGCGGAGGAGTAGGAGGAGAAGGACCCCCCCAAGGGGGGTCGGGGGGCGGCGCTCCAGCGGCGGCGCGGACGCCATCCAGCAGTTCCCCTCCGACGTAACCGCGCCCGCGTCGAGGTCCCCACTCCCGCGCTCGCAACGACTCCCCAACTCTGGCGAGCGCTGAAGGGCCACCCACCCCTGCCGGCAAGCTCACATGCCGTGAAGTCCCGTGTGCGCGGTTGCGTAGCTCACGGGCGCCTGCGCAAGCAAGCCCCTGGTTCTTCGCGCCGGCCTTTGGTTTGGTTGCGCAGCTCACGCGCCCCCGCGCGATCCGACCCTTGGCCTCGCGTGAGTCCTCGGGTCTCACAGGAACTCCGTCAGCCCTCCGGCCCCCACATGAACTCGTCGAAGTGGCGGATGAAGACGATGAGGCAGGTCACGAACAGGAGGAGCACGAACACCCACAGGGGAGCGCCCAAGATGAGCGTTGCATACATGATGACTCCCATCACCAAGGTGATGGCGATGTCGTAGCGGTCGACTATGTCGAAGCCGGTCATGTGACGATCCTAGTGGCGAAGACAAAGAGCGTCAAGGGGCCGAAGGCTATCCCAAGCATGAAGCCGACGCCCAGCCCCCAGCCCCCAGTTGATCCGCCGCGCCAGGGATGCCGGCCTGCTCGGGACGAACAGCGCGACCTCCGGCGGCAGACCCGAGAAGAAGGCGGTGAAGCCACCCAGGAGGCCCGCCCATGCGAGCAGGCCGTTGACGACGGCGCTCGCCAGAGGGGTGCTCGTCTCGCAGAGGATGCGG
Organism: uncultured Solirubrobacterales bacterium; assembly: GCA_963821775.1. Taxonomy (GTDB): domain Bacteria; phylum Actinomycetota; class Thermoleophilia; order Solirubrobacterales; family Solirubrobacteraceae; genus Palsa-744. Next base: position 13,228 of record CAWGFB010000001.1, read on the forward strand.
ATGACAGCTGTCGCAGGCACGACGCGCACCGTACGCGCCGCCTACGACGCAACGCTCGGGCAGCGGACGGCTTCCTCGTGTTCATTGGGTTTCCGCCCCCAAAGTTGACGCGTACGGCATGGTGCGCGCCCGCTTGGCGCCCGGCTCCTACCCTGGTGGCGTGCCCCCACTGACCGACGCGCTCGACCTCGCAAGCCTCCACCTCAGCGCGGGGGAGGGCCGGCGCCTGCAGCTCGCCGTGGCGATCGTGCCGCTGCAGCTCGGCGGCGAGCGCTACGCCGCGGACCCCGTGCGGCCGCAGGTGACGGTGGACGTCTCGCGCATGGTCGGCGGCGGCTACGCGCTGCGGCTGCGCTTCGCCGCGGCGCTCGCGGGGCCGTGCATGCGCTGCCTGGCGGCGGCCGCCCCGACCGTCGAGGTAGACGCGCGCGAGGTGGACCGGCCCGGCGGGGGGAGGAGCTCTCCAGCCCCTACGTCCGCGGCGAGACGCTCGACCTCGCGGCGTGGGCGCGCGACGCGTTCGCGCTGGGCGCCCCCGTTCAGGTCCTCTGCCGCCCGGACTGCGCCGGCCTCTGCCCGGTGTGCGCGGCCGACCTCAACACGGCCGGCCCCGAGCACCACCACGAGCGCCCCCCGGACCCGCGGTGGGCGAAGCTGCGGGAGCTCGAGCTCGAGTAGCGCGGATGGCGGTCACGGTGCCCGCGCGCAGCGCGTGTGGCCCGAGTCGCCCTGATAGCCTTCAGTGCCGATGGCAGTCCCCAAGCAGAAGCAGTCGCACAGCCGCACCGCCAAGCGCCGCGCGCAGCACAAGATCACCGCGCCCGCGCTGAGCGTCTGCCCGCGCTGCCACGCCCCGCGCCGCCCCCACCGGGTGTGCGAGGTGTGCGGCACGTACGCCGGGCGCGAGGTGATGGCGCCGGTGGAGCACGTCGAGACGCACGAGGAGCACGACCACGACGAGGAGTGAGCCGGCGGTGGTCGCGGTCGACGCCGGTGGCGCCGACCTCGGGCCGGGCGAGGTGGCGGCGGGCGCGGTGCTCGCGGTGCAGCGGGGGGCGCGCGTGCTGCTGTTCGGGCCGGCCGCGGAGTTGAGCGAGGCGGCGGCCGCGGGCGTGGAGGTGGTGGACGCGCCGCTCTCGATCGCCAAGAGCCCCGACCCCGCGCGCGCCGCGCGGGAGCACCCCGAGGCCTCGATCGTGCAGGCGGCGCGCGCGGTCGCCGAGGGGCGCGCGCAGGCGTTCGTGTGCGCCGGGGGCACGGGGGCGGCGCTGGCCGCGGGGCTCTTCAACATCAAACGCGCGCGGGGCATCCACCGCCCGGCGCTGGCGCTGGCGCTGCCCGTCCCCGGGGGGCCGGTGACGCTGCTCGACGTGGGCGCCTCCGCGCAGGCGCGCCCCGAGCACCTCGTGCAGTTCGCGTTCATGGGAGCGGCGCTCGCGCAGGTCGTGCTCGGCGTCCCCCGGCCGCGGGTGGGGCTGCTCTCAAACGGCGAGGAGCGGGAGCGGGGCGGGCCGCTGGTCCTCGCCGCGGGGGAGGAGCTCGCCGCGCGGCTGGCCGCCGCCGAGGCGCCCTTCGAGCTCGTCGGCCACGTCGAGGGGGGCGACCTGACCAGTGGCGTGGCGGACGTGATCGTCACCGACGGCTTCACCGGCAACGTCGCGCTGAAGACCATGGAGGGCGTCTCGCAGACGATGCTGCGCGCGATCCGCGCGGCGGCCCACTCCTCCCCCCGGGCGCGGCTCGGGGGTCTGCTGCTGCTGCCCGCGCTGCGTGGTTTTCGCGAGCAGATCGACCCCGAGGGGCAGGGCGGCGCGTACCTGCTCGGCCTGCGGCGGCTGGGGGTCGTGCCGCACGGGAGCTTCACGCGCCGCGGCTTCTGCGAGGCGATCCTGCGCGCGGGCCGGGGGGCGAGGAGGACCTCGTGGGGCGCACGCACGCGGCGCTGGAGCGGGCGGGGGCGCTGCGGCGTGCGCCATCCGCGGCGGGCGGTAGCCTGCAAGGCCGATGACCCGCGAGCAGGTTTACGAGCTGATCCGCGCGCACCTCGCCGACGAGCTCGATCTCGACCCCGAGGAGATCGCCGAGGAGAGCCGCTTCAAGGAGGACCTGGAGGCCGACTCGCTCGACCTCTACACGCTCGTGCAGGAGCTCGAGGACACCTACGGCGTGCGCGTCGAGGACGAGCAGGCCGCGGGCATCCTCACCGTCGGGCAGGCCGTCGACTTCGTGCTCGCCCACGCCGAGGGCGCCGAGGTTTGATGCCACCCTATGAGGCTGCTGCCAGAGCTGTTGGAGGAGCTGCCCGAGGAGCTGGCCCGCCAGGTCTTCACGCACGCCTCCTGGAGCGAGCGGCCGAGCGACTCCTACGCGCGCCTGGCGTTCCTCGGCGACTCCGTGCTGGGGCTCGCCGTTACCACGTACCTCTACCCCCGCCTGGAGGCCGACCGCTTCGGCGCGGGTCGGCTCACGAAGATCCGCGCGCAGGCGGTCTCCGGGCCGGCGTGCCGGGCGGTCGCCGAGCGCCTCGGCGTCCCGGCGCGGCTGGCGGCGGCGGCGCCGGAGGGTGTGCGGGCGGCCGACGCGGCGGCGCTCGGCGGCACCGAGCGGGTGTTGGCCTCCGTGATCGAGGCGGTGATCGGCGCGTGCTACCTGCACTGCGGCTACGAGCGCACGGCGGAGGCGGTCGTCGAGGCGTTCGCTCCGGAGATCGCGCAGGCGCTGGAGAACCCCGTCGACTTCAAGTCCACGCTGCAGGAGCTGCTCGCGCAGCGGGGGCAGATCGTGACGTATTCGGTCACTGCGGAGCACGGCCCGCCGCACGAGCGCACCTTCGAGGTCGCCGCCGAGGTCGCGGGCCGGTCGCTCGGCGCGGGTGCGGGCGCTCCAAGAAGCACGCCGAGCAGGAGGCTGCGCGGAGGGCCGTGGAGAGGTTCGGCGAGCGCGTTGGATCGTGCTTCCTTGTCGCGGGGGGATGCCCCGCGGGTGAGGGCGCGGCACCCCGCGCCCCGACGCCGGACACCCCCCCCCCCTCTCGTGCACCTGAAGTCGCTGACACTCAAGGGCTTCAAGTCGTTTCCCGACCGCACGCGCCTCGATTTCTCACCTGGCGTGTCTGTCGTGGTGGGGCCCAACGGGTCCGGCAAGTCGAACATCACCGACGCCGTGCTGTGGGCGATGGGCGAGCAGTCGCCGCTCGCGGTCCGCGGCTCCTCGATGCAGGACGTGATCTTCGGCGGCGGCCACGGCGTGCAGGCGCGCTCCGCCGCCGAGGTCGAGCTCGTGCTCGACAACTCCGACGGCACGGTGGGGCTGCCCTTCAGCGAGCTCTCGATCCTGCGCCGCCTGACGCGCGCCGGCGAGGGCGAGTACCGCCTGAACGGCGCCCGTTGCCGCCTCGTGGACGTGCTCGAGGCGCTCTCCGACACGGGCCTCGGCAAGGAGACGCACTCGATCATCTCCCAGGGCCGCGTCGAGGCGATCGTGCTCTCCCGCCCGCGCGAGCGGCGCCTCTTGATCGAGGAGGCCGCCGGGCTCGGCAAGCACCGCAAGCGCCGCCGCCGCGCGCAGCTGAAGCTCGAGCGCACGCAGGACAACCTCGACCGCGCCCTGGACGTCGAGCGCGAGGCGCGCACCCGGCTGCGCCCCCTCAAGCGCCAGGCCGAGGCCGCGGAGCTGCACGCGCGGCTGGAGCACCAGGTCTTGGAAGCGCGCCTGGCGCTGGCGTGCGATGCGCTGCGCGTACGCCGCCTGGAGCTCGCCGACGCGGAGGAGCAGGTGGGGGCCGCGCGCGCTGGGCGTGCCGCGGTCGAAGGCGACCTGCACGAGGTGGCCGAGCGCCGCGCGCTTGCCGAGCGGGCGCTCGCCGAGCGCTCCGAGCGCCACGACGAGCTCTCCCGCCGCGCGCTGCACGCCGGCGCCGCGGTGGAGCGCCTGCAGCTGCGACACGAGCAGGCCGCCGCCACCGCCGCGGCGCTCGCCGAGCGCATCGAGCGCTCGCGGTGGGAGCTCGCGCAGTTGGAGGGGGACGTCGGTGGCGGGGCGCCGGAGGCGGGCGAGGACGCGGGCGCCACGCGGATCGAGGCGCTCGAGCTGGAGCTCGCCGAGTTGGAGCGCGCCCGTGAGCAGCAGCTGGAGCAGGAGCTGGCCGAGTTGGAGCGCGCCCGCGAGGTGGCCGCCGCGGAGCTCGCCGAGCTGGACGCGGCGCTGGCCGAGGCCCGCGCCGCGCGCGGGGAGGCCGACGAGCACGCCGAGGAGGTGCGGGGCGCGCTGCGTGAGGCCGAACGTGCGGTCGACGCCGCCCGCCGCGACGCCGCCCGCGTCGGCTCGGAGCTGGCCGCGGTCAACCAGTTCCTGCGCCTTGCCGCCCCGCACGCGGCCGCTCACGCCGGCGGCGCGGAGGGGGAGGACGCGGAGCACGGCGGGGCCCGCACGTTGAGCGCGGCGTTGCGCGTCGAGCAGGGGTACGAGCTGGCGCTGGCCGCCGCGCTCGGCGCCCGCCTCGACGCGGTGCTCGTGCCCGACCTCGCGCGCGCGGCCGTGGTGCTCGACCGGGCCGGGCCCGACGGCGCCGCGGCGCTGCTCTCGCCGCCGTTCGCCTCGTCCGCGCCCGCCGAGGCGGGGCCGGGCGCCGGCGAGCAGGCGGAGGAGACGGGCTCCGGCGAGCCGCCGCACGCCGGCGCGCCTGCGCGCTCCGACGCGCCCCCGGCGCCCGGCGCGCGTCTCCTGCTGGAGCTGGTGGACGGCCCCCCGGAGGTGCTGGCGCTCGCCCGGCGCCAGCTCGCCGACACGTGGGTGTTGGAGCGCCTGGAGCAGCTGCCCGACGACTTCGCCGGCGTGGCCGTCACGCCGCGGGGACGCGTCCTGTTCGGCGCCACCGGCGAGGTGCGGCAGGTGGCCGAGGGCGGCGCCGAGCGGGTGCTGGCGCGCCGCCGCGAGCGCGAGGAGCTGATCGCCGCCGTGGAGCGCGCGGCAGTCGCCGAGCACACTGCACGCGCGGCCGCCGAGCATGCCCAGGAGGATGCCCACGCTGCCGAGGAGGCGCGCGCGGAGGCCGACGAGGCGCTGCGCGAGGCCACGCGCGACCGGGCTCACGCGGTGGAGCAGGAGCGCCAGGCGGCCTGGCTGATCGAGCAGCGCCGCGCCGCCCCCGAGCAGGGGCCGCTCGCCGTCCGCCGCGCTCAGCTGGAGGGCGAGCTGGCGGCCGAGCGGCGCGCCGCCGAGCGCCTCGCCCGCGAACACGCCGAGCGCGTGGCGCGCTTGGAGCGGCTGCGCGCCCTCCACGCCGCCGACACCGCGCTCGCGCCGCTGGCGGAGCGGCTCGCCGCCGCGCTGGGCCTCGCCGGCGAGGTGGTCGCCGCCCGGGCCGTCGAGCTGCGCCACGAGCTCGACGGCCACCGCGCGGCCGGCGAGGCGATGGCCGGCGAGCTGCGCGCTTGCGCTGCGCACGAGGCTGAGATCCAGGCGCGCCTGCGCGCCCGGGGCGAGGCGGTCACCGCTGCCGAGGTGGCAGCCCAGCGTTTGCGCGACCACGCCGAGGAGGCCGCCCTGGAGCTGCGCGCGGTGCGCGAGCAGCTGGGGCTCCCCGGGGCGGCGGGTGGGGGGAGGGGGATTCGGATGCGGAGGCTGCCGCGCCCGCCGGCGAGGAGGGCGAGGTCGAGCTTGCTACGGACGGCCGGGGCGCAGACGTCGAGGCGCTCGACGAGCACCCCGAGGCGCTCGACGAGCAGGAGGTGGCGGCGCTCACGGCGCGCTTGGAGCGCCTGCGCCGCCGGCGCGAGCAGCTCGGGCCCGTCAACCCCCTCGCCCGGGAGGAGTACGCCGAGGCGCTGGCCCACGTCGAGGAGATGGAGGCGCGCCGCGGCGACCTGGAGACCGCGCTGCGCGAGTTGCGCACCGTCATCCGCGACACCGACCGCCAGATCCACGAGACCTTCCAGGCGACCTTCGAGGCCGCGGCGCGCAACTTCGAGGAGCTCGCCGCCGACCTCTTCCCCGGCGGGCGGGGACGGCTGCGGCTCGTCGAGGATGCCCCCGGGCCGCGGCCGGTGCTTGGCGGCCAGTCCCTCGACGGCCCCTCCGGCGGGGCCGTCGAGGAGAGCGCCGCGGCTGTGGGCGGCGCCGCCGAGGGCGAGATGGGCGGGGCGGAGGGCCGAGTCGCGTCCGCCGCGGAGGACGCCGTGGGCGCCGCCGCGCGCGGGGACGCCGGCGGGGCGCCGGAAGGCGAGTCCGACGCCGAGGGGCCGGACGGGCCTGCGCCGGAAGACCTGCTCGGGGTCGAGATCGAGATCACCCCGGCGGGCAAGGCCACCAAACGCCTCTCGCTGCTCTCCGGGGGGGAGAAGTCGATGACCGCGCTCGCCTTCCTCTTTGCGGTGTTCCTTGCGCGCCCCTGCCCCTTCTACATCCTCGACGAGGTGGAGGCCGCGCTCGACGACCTCAACCTCGAGCGTTTCCTCGTATTGCTGCGGCGCTATGCCGGGCGTGCCCAATTCATCGTAATAACCCATCAGCGGCGCACGATGGAGGCTGCGGACGCGCTCTACGGTGTCTCGATGGCCGGCAACGGCGTCTCGCGGGTCATCTCCCGCCGGCTGCCGGCCGACGTGACCTCGCAGAACGGGTCGGCGCTTGGGGAGACCCCCGGGGCGAACGGGTCGGCGCCCGCCCCGCCGGCGGCTATGGCCGAGGTCGCCTAGGAGGGTGGCGCAGCCCGCCGCAGGCGGGCTGGCCGAAACGGGGATTCGCGCCGGAGGCGCGTGTCCCCCGGCTTCGGTCGGGCCCCTCCTCTGTCAGACCAACCAGGGAGGGCCGCTACAGGCTCAGGTAGGTCGACTTGATGGCCGCGATCCCCGCGTTGCTCGCCACCTTCCACTTCTTGCCCGTGGGGACGATGAACGTGATGACGGCCTTGGTGGTTCCGGTCGCCGCTTTGCTGTTGACGTCTTCGGCGATGATCGTGCCGCCCACCGCGACCTGGATCGTCGTTTCCGTCGCGGACTGACACGACACGGTCAGGACCACCTGCACCGGTTCGGTCGCCGAGGGTTCGTATTCGGTGCCCTGGGCGCGTTCGGTCAGGACGCCGTATTCCCCGGCGTTGAAGCCTGCGCCTTTTTCCCCTTTTTCCCCTTTGGCCCCGGTTTCGCCTTTGGCCCCTGTTGCTCCGGTTGCTCCTGTGGCGCCTGTTTTGCCTTCTTTCCCTTCTTTCCCTTCTTTGCCTTCTGCGCCTTTGGCCCCGGTTTCGCCTTTGGCCCCTGTTGCTCCTGTGGCTCCTGTGGCGCCTGTTTTGCCTTCTTTGCCTTCTTTGCCTTCTGCGCCTTTGGCCCCGGTTTCGCCTTTGGCGCCGGTTGCCCCGGTGGCGCCTGTTTTCCCTTCTTTGCCTTCTTTGCCTTCGGGTCCCTGTAGGCCCGTCGGGCCGGTTTCGCCTTTGACGCCCTGTGGGCCAGTTTCGCCCTGGGGTCCCGCTTTGCCTTCCGGTCCTTGCGCACCGGTTTCGCCTTTGACACCCTGTGGGCCCTGGGGCCCTTCTTTGCCTTCGGGTCCGCGTTCGCCCGTCGTGCCTTTGGGGCCTTCTGCGCCCGTTTCGCCTTTGGCGCCTTGTGGACCTTCGGGTCCTTCTGGGCCTGTGGCGCCGGTTGCGCCTTTGGCGCCCTGGGGTCCGGTGGGTCCTTCTTTGCCTTCGGGTCCGCGTTCGCCCGTCGTGCCTTTGGGGCCTTCTGCGCCCGTTTCGCCTTTGGCGCCTTGTGGACCTTCGGGTCCTTCCGGGCCTGTGGCGCCGGCTGCGCCTTTGGCGCCCTGGGGTCCGGTGGGTCCTTCTTTGCCTTCTGCGCCGGTTGCTCCTATGGCGCCTGTTTTTCCTTCTTTGCCTTCGGGTCCCTGTGGGCCGGTGGGCCCGGTTTCGCCTTTGACGCCCTGTGGGCCTTGGGGCCCTTCTTTGCCTTCGGGTCCGCGTTCGCCCGTCGTGCCTTTGGGGCCTTCTGCGCCGGTTTCGCCTTGTGGACCTTCGGGTCCTTCCGGGCCTGTGGGGCCGGTTGCGCCTTTGGCGCCCTGGGGTCCGGTGGGTCCTTCTTTGCCTTCGGGTCCCTGTGGGCCGGTGGAGCCGGTTTCGCCTTTGACGCCCTGTGGGCCCTGGGGCCCTTCCGGGCCTGTTTTGCCTTCGGGTCCTTGTGGGCCTGTGGGGCCGGTTGCGCCTTTGGCGCCCTGTGGTCCGGTGGGTCCTTCTTTGCCTTCGGGTCCCTGTGGGCCGGTGGGCCCGGTTTCGCCTTTGACGCCGGTTGCTCCTGTGGCGCCTGTTTTGCCTTCTGCGCCTTCGGGTCCCTGTGGGCCTGTGGGGCCTGCTTCGCCTTCGGGCCCTTGTGGGCCGGTGGGCCCGGTTGCGCCTTCAGGTCCCTGTGGGCCTGTGGGGCCTGCTTCGCCTTTGACGCCCTGGGGGCCCTGTTGGCCTTCTTTCCCTTCCGACCCTTCGGCGCCTGGCAGGCCCTGCGGGCCTTCGGGGCCGGGTTCGCCCCGGGGGCCCTGTGGGCCTTCGTCGCCTTCGGCGCCGGCTTCGCCCCTGGCGCCCTGCGGACCCGGTGCGCCTTCTCGGCCCTGGGGGCCTTCCGTCCCGCGTGGTCCTTCGGTGCCCTGCGGCCCTGCAGGTCCGGTTTCACCCGTGACACCCCGCGGCCCAGCTTCTCCCCGGGGACCTGCTTTGCCTTCTTTGCCTTCCGTGCCCCTGGACCCTTCCGGTCCCGCTGCGCCTTTGACGCCCCGTGGCCCCTGGTGTCCTTCCTTGCCTTCCTTGCCTTCGGGTCCTGTCGCCCCCTGCGCGCCCGTCTTGCCTTCGGGCCCGGCGGGCCCGGTTTCCCCACGGGCGCCCTGGGCGCCCGTCTTGCCTTCGGGCCCGGCGGGCCCGGTTTCCCCACGGGCGCCCTGGGCGCCCGTCTTGCCTTCGGGACCCCGTGGCCCGGTTTCCCCCTGGACGCCCTGCGGCCCCGGCTTGCCTTCTGGGCCGGTGGGCCCGGTTTCCCCCCGGACGCCCTGGGCGCCGGCCTTCCCTTCGGGGCCCTGCGGGCCGGCGGGGTCGGTCTGGTCGGCAGCTCCTTCGCCCGCGATCGAGCCGGCGGCGGAGTTGCGCCGGCGGTCGGTGGGCCTCGCGTGCCGGCCCCTGCGGTGGCGGGCGGCGAGTCTGTGCGCGCTCACGCCTGCTAGGGTTGTAGGAATTATTGGAGTACTGTCGTTAACCCAAACGCCGCAGGTGTGTGAGCCCGTGCAGTGGCCCGCCGCTGCCGCCGGCTGACCGCCCAGTAGGAGCACAACCGTGAGCGCCGCGGTGAGCGAGCGGAGGACGCGCGCCTGCATCGCACCGCGTGTCTGGGAGGGTTCGTTTGGCCCCAAAGAATCAGTAGAAAACCGCAAGTGTATACAGGCCCGTTGTGCGATTGTGCTTTTTGTACAGTGCCCTGGAGCGTGCGCGAAGCCTCTCAGTTATCGGTGGGCGCAGGGGGATCTTGAGTTGGGCAAGGCGACGTGGAGCGGCGCGTGGCCGCCGATCGGTCCGACCCGACACTCATGTATGGTGGCGCCGGTGAGGCGTGTGCAATTCGGCAAAAAGATACTGTCTGATTCGAGATTTTCACCTATGACAGTAGGCGTCGCCGCCGCGCCGCGGCGTGCGTGGCCGTCGAGTGTGGTCCCGGCGCTCCTGGCGGTCTCCTCGCTCGCCGGCTGCGGGTCGGCCGGCCCCACGATGAGGACCGCGGGGGTCGAGCGCGCGATCGCCGACTCGATCCTCGCCCAGCACGGCCTGCACGCGCGCGTGAGCTGCCCGCCGCGGGTTCCCCGGCGGCCGGGGTACGCCTTCACGTGCGCGGCCGCCTTCACGGTCGGGTCCTACCCCGTGGCCGCGACCGTGACCACCGCCGCGGGCCACGTCCGCTACGCGAACCCGACGCCGCTGGCGGCGCTCGACACCGCCGGGGTTGAGCGCGCCATCCACCGCTCGATCCTCACCAGCCGGCGCCTGGCCTCGACCGTGACGTGCCCCACCGAAGTGCTCCAGCGGGCGGGGCTCGCATTCCGCTGCACGGCGGTGGTCGGCGGCCGGCCGTACCCCTTCGCGGTCACCGAGGTCGACGGCGCCGGCCACGTGCGCTACGTCGGCCTGGCGGCGGGTCAGTAGCCACGTCCGGCCCTGGTATCCTCACGCGCCCCGTGCCGCGCGACTGGAGCGAGCTGTTCATTACCGGCGAGGGGACCCCGACGTCGGAGGGAGGCGGGAGCGGGGAGCGCCGCGGCGTCTTCCGCCGCCTGCGCGAGAGCCTCTCCAAGACGCGCCGCGCGCTCGGCGGGGAGATCCACGCGACGCTCTTCCAGACGCTCGACGAGCACACGTGGGAACGCCTGGAGGAGGCGCTGATCATGGCCGACGTCGGCGCCCCCGCGACGGCCGCGGTCGTCGCGGCGCTCGAAACCGAGGCGCTGGCGGGCGGCCTCAGCGGCGGCGAGGCGCTCACCGCGCGGCTCATCGAGCTGCTCGCCGCCACCGCCCGCGTGGGAGATGGGCGCATCGACGTGCGCGCGCGCCCCACCGTGATCCTCGCCGTCGGCGTCAACGGCACCGGCAAGACCACCACCGCCGGCAAGCTCGCGTGGCACCTGCGGCGCGAGCTCGGGCACACGGTGCTGCTCGCCGCCGCCGACACCTACCGCGCGGCCGCCACCGAGCAGCTGCAGGGGTGGGCGCAGCGCGCCGGCTGCGCGATCGTCACCGGCGCCGAAGGCTCCGACCCCGGGGCGGTTGCGTTCGAGGCGCTCGCCCGCGCCCGCGGCGAGGACGCCGACGTGGTGATCGTCGACACCGCCGGGCGCCTGCACACCCAGGAGGACCTGATGGGCGAGCTCGCCAAGGTGCGCCGCGTGATCGCCCGCCAGCTGGAGGGCGCCCCACACGAGACGCTGCTGACGATCGACGCGACCACCGGCCAGAACGGCCTGCGCCAGGCACGCCTCTTCGCGGAGGTCGCGGACGTCAGCGGGATCGTGCTCACCAAGCTCGACGGGACCGCCCGCGGCGGGATCGCGCTGGCAATCGCCCGCGAGCTGTCGATCCCCGTGAAGCTGATCGGCGTGGGTGAGGCGCTGGAGGACCTGCGCCCCTTCGACCCCGAGGAGTTCGCGCGGGCGCTGGTCGCCGACGAGGCGGGGTAGGGCGTTCGGGCGGGAGCAGTCGCCGACGAGGCGGGAGTGCGGCCGGCCGGGCGGCGGCGACCCCCCGCGGTGCGATAATCGAAACCATGGACGTATGGATCGTTTGGGTCGTGGCAGCGTGCGTGCTCGGCTTGGGGGAGATGCACACCGGTGGCTTCTTCCTCGCCCCCTTCGCGCTCGGCGCGCTGATCGCGGCGCTCGTCAGCCTCGCCGGCCTCGCCCTGCCGCTCGCGCTGGTCGTCTTCCTGCTCACCTCGCTGCTGGTGCTGCTCACGTTGCGCCCGGTCGCCCGACGCCACATCCAGCATCCGCCCAGGATCCGCACCGGCGCGGCGGCCCTCGTGGGCAGCGACGCGATCGTGCTCGAGCGGATCGCCAACCAGGAGGGCGTCGGCTGCGTGCGGATCGGCGGCGAGGTGTGGACGGCGCGCAGCTACGAGGACGACGAGGTGATCCCCGCCGGTGAGCGCGTGCAGGTCGTGGAGATACGCGGCGCCACCGCGCTGGTGATGCACTGAGCTCCTCTATTCCCCCCTATATATAGGCACCGAGAAAGGCAAGGGACACCCCACATGGTCGCTCTCATCGTCGTCGCCGTGGTCGTGCTGTTCGCGCTGGTCGTGGCGGCGCGCACGATTCGCGTCATCCCCCAGGCGCGCGCGGGCGTGGTCGAGCGCCTCGGCCGCTACAGCCGCACGCTGGAGCCGGGCCTCGCGATCGTCACCCCGTTCGTGGACCGCGTGAAGCCGCTGGTGGACCTGCGCGAGCAGGTGATCAACTTCTCCCCCCAGTCGGTCATCACCGAAGACAACGTGGTGGTGGGGATCGAGACGGTCCTGTACTTCACGATCACCGACCCCCGCTCAGCGACCTATGAAATCGCCAACCCGCTGCAGGCGATCGAGCAGCTGACGGTCACCACGCTGCGCAACGTGATCGGCGGGCTCACGCTCGAGGCGACCCTCACCGCCCGCGAGAACGTCAACACCGAGCTGCGCGTCGTGCTGGACGAGGCCACCGGCAAGTGGGGTATCCGCATCAACCGCGTGGAGATCAAGTCGGTCGACCCGCCCGCGGACATCCGCACGGCGATGGAGAAGCAGATGCGCGCCGAGCGCGACCGCCGCGCGGCGATCCTCACGGCCGAAGGCCAGAAGCAGTCCCAGATTCTCACCGCGGAGGGGGAGAAGCAGGCGGCGGTGCTCACCGCCGAGGGCGCCCGCCAGGCGGCGATCCTGCGCGCCGAGGGCGAAGCGAAGGCGATCGACACCGTCTTCAAAGCGATCCACGAGGGCCACCCCACCCGCGAGCTGCTCAGCTACGAATACCTGCAGATGCTCCCGCAGCTCGCCGAAGGGGACTCCAACAAGGTGTTCGTCGTCCCCTCCGAGTTCGCGCAGGCGTTCGGTGGCATCGGCGAGGCGCTCGCGCGGCGGGTGACCGAGGGGTCCGGGGACGAGAAGGGCTGAGACCCGGCGTGTTCGACTCCCTCTCCGAGCGCCTGCAGACAGCCCTCGCCGACGTCCGCCAGCGGGGTACGCTCACTGAGGCCGACATCGATCGCGCCCTGCGCGAGATTCGCCTCGCGCTACTGGAGGCCGACGTCAACCTCGGGGTCGTGCGCTCCTTCACCGCCGCCGTCCGCGAGCGGTGCCTGGGCGCCGAGGTCGTCGGCGGGCTGAACCCCGGCCAGCAGGTCGTGAAAATCGTCGCCGAGCAGCTCACCGAGCTGATGGGCGGCGAGGCCGCGCAGCTGCGCTTCGCCCCGAGCCCCCCGACCGTGATCCTGCTCGCCGGCCTGCAGGGCTCCGGCAAGACGACGGCCGCGGCGAAGCTCGCGCGCCACCTGCGCGAGGGCGGCTCCGCGGTCGCGCTCGCCGCCTGCGACACCCGCCGCCCCGCGGCGGTCGAGCAGCTCGCCAAGGTCGGCGCCCGCGCCGGCGCCGCGGTGTACCAGCGCGGCACCGACGCGGACCCGGTCGAGATCGCCACGTGGGCGCTCGCTCGCGCGCGCGAGGAGGGCAAGGACGTGCTGATCGTCGACACCTCCGGGCGCCTGCACGTGGACGAGGAGCTGATGGCCGAGCTCCAGCGCATCCACGCCGCCGTGACGCCCGAGAACACGCTGCTCGTGCTCGACGCGATGACCGGCCAGGAGGCGGTCGCCGTCGCCGAGCGGTTCGCCGCCGCCGTCCAGCTCGACGGCGTCGTGATGAGCAAGCTCGACGGCGACGCCCGCGGCGGCGCCGCGCTCTCGGTGCGGGCGGTCGCCGGCTGCCCGATCCTGTTCGCCTCCACCGGCGAGCGCCTGGAGCAGCTCGAGCCCTTCCACCCCGACCGCATGGCCAGCAGGATCCTCGGCATGGGCGACGTGCTCACGCTGATCGAGCACGCCGAGCGCGAGTTCGACGAGCGCGACGCGGCCGCGTTGCAGCGCAAGATGCGCCGCAACGAGTTCGGCCTCGACGACTTCCTGGAGCAGCTGCGCGCGATGCGGCGCATGGGCCCGCTCACCAGCCTGCTCGGGATGATCCCCGGCCTCGGCGGCGCCCAACTGAGCAACATGAAGGTGGACGAGCGCGAGCTCGACCGCCTGCAGGCGATCATCCTCGCGATGACCCCGGACGAGCGCCGTCACCCCGAGCTGATCAAGGGCTCCCGGCGGCTGCGCATCGCGCGCGGCTCCGGCACCAACGTGCAGCAGGTCAGCCAGCTCGTCAAGCAGTTCGCACAGATGCGCAAGGTCATGCGCCAGGTCGGCCGCGGGCGGATGCCGGATATCGGCGCGCTGCTGCGCCAGGCGCGGTGAGGAGCTGAGCCGCTAAGCTCTGCGCGGCAAGCGGACGAAGAGAGGCACACGTGTCGGTAAGGCTCAGGCTCACGCGGGTGGGCGGCAAGAAGGACCCGATCTGGCGGGTGGTCGTCGCCGACCAGCGCTCCCCGCGCGACGGGCGCGTGATCGAGACGATCGGCCACTACAACCCCCAGACCAACCCCTCCACGATCGCGATCGACTCCGAGCGCGCCCGCTCGTGGCTGGCGCGCGGAGCGCAGCCGTCGGACACGGTGCGCAAGCTGCTGCGCACCCAGGGGATCCCCGACTGACCCGGCGGCGTCCGTGGCGCAGACGCAGAGAGTCACGGACCTCCTGACCTACCTCGCGGAGGGGCTCGTGGACGACCCCGACGGGGTCTCCGTCGAGCACTTCGAGGAGGACGACGGCACCCTCGTGCTGGAGCTCGCCGTGGCCCGCGAGGACTACGGCAAGGTGATCGGCCGCGGCGGCCGCACAGCCCAGGCGCTGCGCACCGTCGTGCGGGCCGCGGCAGCGGGCGAGCACCGCGTGGTGCTCGACATCGTTGACTGAGAGTCTCGACGAGGGCCTCGACGCCCCGCTGTCGGCCGGCCGCGTGGGCCGCGCGCACGGCCTCGACGGCAGCTTCTACGTCACCGGCGCCCGCCCCCGCCTGCTCGAGGGCGGCGCGGTGGCCGTCGCGGGCCGCCTGCGTCGCATCGTGCGCCGCGCGGGCACCGACGCGCGCCCGATCCTGCGCCTGGAGGGCATCGAGAACCGCACCGCCGCCGAGGCGCTGCGCGGCGAGGAGCTGAGCGTCGCGCGCGCGCAGGCCCCCGCGCTGGGCGAGGGGGAGTGGTGGGCGCACGAACTGGAGGGGTGCGCGGTGCTCGACGGCGCGCGCGCGCTCGGGACGGTCGCGGGGCTGCTGGAGCTCCCCTCGTGTGAGGCACTGCGAGTGCGGCGCCCCGAGGGCGGGGAGCTGCTGGTGCCGATGGTCCGAGACGCCGTGCGCCACGTGGACGTCGCCGCGCGGCGCATCGACGTGAGCCTCGAGTTCATGGGGGAGGAGTTGGCGGGAGGGGGGCAGGC
Source organism: uncultured Solirubrobacterales bacterium (assembly GCA_963821775.1). GTDB lineage: Bacteria > Actinomycetota > Thermoleophilia > Solirubrobacterales > Solirubrobacteraceae > Palsa-744. Next base: position 28,301 of record CAWGFB010000001.1, read on the forward strand.
CCTTGCGGGAGGGGGGCAGGCCCTTGCGGGAGGGGGGCAGGCCCTTGCGGGAGGGGGGCAGGCCCTTGCGGGAGGGGGGCAGGCCCCCCTCCCGACCACCCCCCGGTCACCGAAGCCGGGTCGCTGCGGGACCGAGGGCACGTGATGGAGATCGACGTCTTCACCCTCTTCCCCGAGTGGTTCCGGTGGTTCTCCGAGCAGCGCCACGTCCGCAACGCGCTGGCGGTCGGCAGCCGCCTGGAGTGCGTGGACATCCGTGCGCACACGCCCCTCAGCGGCGGGCAGGTGGACGACACGCCCTTCGGCGGCGGCGCCGGCATGGTGCTGCGCGTGGACGTGGTGGACGCCGCGCTGCGCGCCCGTTACGGCGTCGACCCCGTACTGCTGCGCGAGCGCCGCCGCGTGATCGCGCTGGCGCCCGGCGGACGGCTGCTGGACGACGCGTACGTGCGCGAACTCGCGGCCACGCCGGCGCTGACGCTGCTGTGCGGCCGCTACGAGGGCCTCGACGAGCGGATCGTCGAGCACTTCGCGAGCGAGACGCTCTCGATCGGCCGGTACGTGCTCTCCGGCGGCGAGCTCGCCGCGATGGTCGTCTGCGACGCGGTGCTGCGCACCGTCCCGGGGGCACTCGGAGACGCGCGCTCCGCACTGGAGGAGTCCTTCAGCGAGGCGCTGGAGGGCAACCCCGAGTACCCCCACTACACGCGCCCCGCCGAGTACCGCGGGTGGCGCGTCCCCGACGTGCTGCTCTCCGGCCACCACGAGCGCATCGCCAGCTGGCGGCTGGAGCGCAGCCGCGAACGGGCGCGCCGCCTCTGGCCTGAGACGCGGGGCGGCGACTGACACGGGGCGCGCCCCCCGTCCGCTACCATTGCGGGCCGCGCCGGAGCCGTTGGACGGCATCTTCGTGTGCGCGCACCCCCACGCCATGAGCACCGTCATCGAAACCATCGAGAGAGCGCAACTGCGCCGCGTGCCCGACTTCGCGCCGGGCGACCGCGTGAAGGTGCACTTCCAGGTGATCGAGGGCACTCGCCGGCGTATCCAGATCTTCGAGGGCGTCGTCATCAAGCGCCAGGGCCACGGCGCGCGGGAGACGTTCACGGTGCGCAAGCACTCCTTCGGGGTTGGCGTGGAGCGCATGTTCCCCCTGCACTCCCCGAAGATCGAGCGGATCGAGCTCGCCGGCCGCGGCGACGTGCGCCGCGCGAAGCTCTACTACCTGCGCGACCGCGTGGGCAAGCGCGCGCGGGTGCGCGAACGCCGCTACACCGGTCCCGAGGAGACGGTGGAGCCGGGGCTGCTGCACGAGCCTGAGGAGGAGGCGCCCGTGGCCGAGGAGGCCCCCGGGGTGCAGGACGCCGCGGCCGAGGGCACTACGGCGGCACCGGAGGGGGCGGCGCAGGCCGCCGAGGAGCAGGCAGGCGGGACGGCGGACACGTCCGCCGCGGGGGACGCAGACGTCGAGATGGCCGTGGACGAGGCCGAGCCCCCCGAGGCCGGCGCGCAGAGCGCCGGCGACCCGGCGGCGTGAGCCCCGCCACCGGGAGGATCGCGTGAGCGTGCGCTCCCCCAGGGGCTCAGCCGACGGCTCGGACTCGCCGAGTGGCGGCGGGCGGCTGCTGGGCTCCGGGCGGAGCAAGTCCGGCACGAAGGGCTCGCGGTCGAAAAGCACGGGCGGCTCGTTGCTGGAGTTGGCCGTGATCGTCGCCGTCGCCGTGTTGCTTGCGCTGGGCATCCAGGCGTTCCTGGTCAAGCCCTACAAGATCCCCTCCGGCTCGATGGAACCGACGTTGAAGGTCGGCCAGCGGGTGCTCGTCAACCGCCTCGCCGAGCGCCTCAACGGCCCCCACGTGGGGGAGATCGCCGTCTTCCACCCGCCCAACGGCGCCAGAGAACAGCGGTGTGGCCCCACCCACTACGAAGTCACGGCCGGCGGTGCCGCGTGCGACCAGACCAACCCCGAACAGTCCAACGAAAACTTCATCAAGCGCATCGTGGCCGGCCCCGGGGACACGATCACGATCCGCGAAGGGCACGTCTACCGCAACGGGGTGCGCGAGCACGACCCCTACATCGCGCCCTGCGGGAACGACCGCGCGTGCAACTTCCTCACGCCGATCAAGATTCCGGCCGGTCACTGGTTCATGATGGGGGACAACCGTGGCCAGTCCGACGACAGCCGTTTCTGGGGACCGGTCCCCACCGCGTGGATCATCGGGGGCGCGTTCTTCACCTACTGGCCCCCAGACCGCCTCGGGACGCTCTGAGCCGCCGGAGGACGCGCACGCCGCCGGCGGCGGGACACAGACGCCCGGGGACGGGGACGCTTCCGGCGCAAGGACGCAGCCGTCCGGGGGCGCGCCCCCCTCGCGCGCCGCGACACGCCGCCGCGCGCGCCGCGCCCCGAGCGGGCGGCGGCTGTTCGCCTTCGACCGCCGTCTGGGGGTGCGCTTGGTCGCCGGCGCCGACGAGGCCGGTCGCGGCTGCCTGGCGGGGCCGCTCGTGGCCGCCGGGGTGCTGTTCGACTACGGGACGCTGGGCGCCGCGGAGACCCGCGCGCTGCGCGCGCTGAACGACTCCAAGCAGCACACCCCCGAAGGGCGCGAGGAGCTCTACCCGCTCGTCCTGCGTGCCGCGGCGCGCGTGACGGTCGTCTCCCGCTGCGTGGGCGGCATCGACGGGCGGGGCCTGCACGTCACGAACCTCGCTGCGCTGCGCGACGCGCTGCGCGGGGTCACCGCGGGCGTGGAGGGTGAGGTCGCGTGCCTCGTGGACGGCTTCGCGGTGCCCGACTTCGGGCGCCCGCAGCGGGCGATCGTGGACGGCGACGCGACGTCCGCGGCGATCGCCGCCGCCTCGATCGTCGCCAAGGTCACCCGCGACCGCTACATGCACTACGCCGACCGGCTGTACCCCGGGTGGAGCTTCGCCGAGCACGTCGGGTACTCCACCCCGGCCCACCGGGAGGCGATCATGGAGCTCGGGGTCTCGCCGCTGCACCGGCTCTCGTTCCAGTCGCTCGCGTACCAGCAGCTGGTGTTGTAGGGGGGCGGGCCGCGGGGCGACGCCGGAAGCCTCCGCGTTCGGCTCAGGTGGTGGCGCCGTGGGCGGGGAAAGGTTGGCGGGCGGCTCACCACGCGCCTTCCACGTGGTCGAGGCAGAGGAGCCTGTCGGCCTCGTCGATGACTATCCCGATGGCGTCGAAGCGGATCGTATGCGCCGTGGGACGGTTGGTGCGCTCCCGGTGCAGCCACGCTGCGGCGAGGCGCCGCAGGCGCGTACGCTGGCTCGCGCGCAGCCACGCCAGCGGCTGCTCCTGGGGGCTCAGCTGCCAGCGGCGGTGCGCACGCCGACTCTTGACCTCCACAAAAACGAGTGCCTCCCCGTTGAACGCGATCAGGTCGATCTCGCCGTAGCGGGTGCGCGCGTTGCGCGCGACGATCGCGAAGCCGAGGCGTTCCAGGTGCGCGGCGGCGAGCTGCTCGCCGAGGCGGCCGAGGGCGCGGCGGGGGTCCTCGGGCGGGTTGGCCGGGTCCTGTCGGGGGGATGCGCCGGGGGAGGGGGGCACATCGGCGAGCGTAAAGCGGCGCCTGTGACCTGGAGGTGTCTTTTGTGGCAGGGATGTGACAAGGCGGTGCATCGAGCCGGCCCAATGTTCCCTTCAGAAGAAGCGCCACGCTCAAGCCGAACCCCCCTGAGCACGCTGGGGCGCGCTGAACCGCCGCCACTTCGCGGCCGTCCGCCCGCGGCATCGCGGGGCGTTTGAGCTGCTGCCGTGAGCACGGACGGCCGGCCCGGTGGTTGGAGGGAGCACCAGTAACGACGCTCCCAACCACGATCAATGTTAGGACAGTCGGGAGTCGGAAACATGGATTGCGATTGTCGGCTGCCGGAACAAAGAAAGCTTCCTGACCGGTGTATCGTGTACGTCGTCTACAGAATGCACAACTGTCGGGTATTTTGTGAATAGCTCAGGAAAAGGGGCACCTTTGGCTGAGCGCATGTCGTGAAGTAAGAGCGCCTAACAAAATCTGGGCACGTCTGGATGCGGCCGATGGCCTTCGCGAGGCTGCGTCCTCGGGCTCGACTTGGGTCCACCAAGCCTTCGCCCTTGCGTCCTTGCCTCGCTCGACCCTTGACCAGCCCAGCCGCACCCATATTTGTTAGGCGCTCTAACGCTACGCCCGGCCGTGGCCCCCACCATCCCCGGTACCGTGCGGGCCGTGACCGCGCGCAGGCCCACCCCCACGGCCCTGACGATCGCCGGCTCGGACTCCGGTGGCGGCGCCGGCATCCAGGCGGACCTCAAGGCGTTCGCGCGGTGCGGCGTGCACGGCATGACGGCGATCACCGCGATCACCGCTCAGAGCACGACGGGGGTCACGGCCGTGCACCCGGTCCCCCCGGAGGTCGTGCTCGCCCAGGTGCGTGCGGTGGCGGCCGACGTCGGCGTCGACGCGGTGAAGGTGGGGATGGTGGGCACCGCGGAGATCGCACACGCCGTGGCGCAGGCGCTCGCGGAGCTGCCGCCCGGCACGCCCGTCGTCGTGGACCCGGTGATGGTCTCCGAGTCGGGCGCCCGGCTGCTGGAGGAGGACGCGCAAAGGGCGCTGGTGGAGGAGCTCGTGCCCCGCGCCACCGTGCTCACTCCCAACCTCCCGGAGGCGCGCGCGCTCACCGGGCGCTCGGGCGGTCATGACGCGCCCAGCCAACCCGGGCGTGCAGGCGCCGCGCCCCCACACGCCGGGACCGAGCGCGCCGCCGCGGAGGACGCCGCAGCAGAGAACCTCGCCCGCGCCGTGCTCGCCCTCGGGCCGCGCAACGTGGTCCTCACCGGCGGCCACCGCGCCCGCGCCGTGGACCTGTTCGTGGACACCGAAGGCGCCGTCGTGGAGATCCCCGGCGAGCGCCACCCCGACGGCGCCGCGCACGGCTCGGGGTGCACGCACTCCGCCGTGTTGGCGGCCGCGCTCGCGCTGGGGCTGAGCCCCTGGAGGCGGCGCGCACGGCGCGGCGGCTCGCGGGCGAGGCGGTCGCGCACGGCCTGCGCGACGTGGGCGCCGGCGCGGGCCCGGTGGATGTGCTCGGGCTGGCGAGCCGCAGGAGTGACATAATCGGTGGGCGATGAAGCTGCTGCGCATGAAGCCCGGACACGGCGAGGTGGTGCTCGCGGAGGGCGACCTCGCCGACCCAGCGCAGGCGGCGGAGCTGATCGAGGCGTTCCGCAAAGAGCTGGACGAAGGGATGTGGGCTGCCGTGCCGACCGAGCGCGCCGACGGCCGCCGGGAGGCGGAGATGGTGCGCACCTTCGCGGAGGTGCCGCCGGACGCCGAGCGCGTGATCTTCTTCCCGCGCGCGGCCGGCGGCGCGCCGGTGCAAGGCAGCGGAGCGCCGGTGCCTGCACGCGGCGCGTGCGGGGGCGCTCCGCAGGCGCCCGCACACGGCGCCGCAGCGCCGCGCCAGGCCTCCACCGCGGCCACGGCGTAGGCGACCATGTGGGTGCCCCTGAGCGTCGCCGCGATCGTCACCGCGGGGCTCGCGTGGGAGCTGGCGGCGCCGCGCCTGCGGGCCGGGCTGCCGCGGCTTGCGGGGGAGCTCGCGCAGCGGCGGGCGTGGCGCTGAGCCCCCGCCGGCGCTCGCCGCGGACCCGGGCCGCGAACGGCGCGCCGAGCTGCGCGCCCGGGAGCTGCTGCGCTCGTGCGTGAACGAGGAGGAGTGGGCGATGTACCGCGAGCTGGGCGTGCTGCGCGTGGCGAGCCGCGCCGCCGGCGCGGACCCCGCGCTCGGCGGCGAGACGGCGCCGTGCGCGTACCTGGTGTACCCGCACCGGCCGATCGTCGCGTACCGGCCGGCGACGGGGGAGGTGGTGGGCGAGTACTGCGTGGCCTTCCCCGACGAGACCCGCCCGTACGGGAGCGCGCGGCTGCCGGACGCCGACGACGTGCTGGCCAAGTGGATGGCGCTGAGGGGCGACGAGCGGCGCGTGATCGACGGCGCGAACATGCACCTGCCGGGCCGCCAGATCGCGCTGCGGCGGGTGCGCGCGGACCTCGCGCGCCTGGAGCGGTGGGAGCGCGAGCGCGCGACCGTTGCGCCCGGGCGGGCCCACCCCGTCCCCCGGGCGGGTAGTGTGCGCGCGGCGTGAGCACCCCCGCCACCTTCGACGTGAAGCACCGCAGCCGCGCGCTGACCGACGGCCCCGAGCGGGCGGCCGCGCGGGCGTACCTCCACGGGATCGGCTACTCCGCCGAGGACCTCGCGAAGCCGATCGTCGGCGTCGCGCACTCCTGGATCGAGACGATGCCGTGCAACTTCAACAACCGCGTGCTCGCGGCGAAGGTGAAGGAGGGCATGCGTGCCGCCGGCGGCACGCCGATGGAGCTCAACACGATCGCGATCTCCGACGGGATCACGATGGGCACGCGCCGGGATGCGCGCCTCGCTCGTCTCCCGCGAGCTCATCGCCGACTCGATCGAGCTCGTGGCCTCGGCGCACTGCTTCGACGCCGTCGTCGCGATCACCGGCTGTGACAAGACGATCCCCGGCGCGGTGATGGCGCTCGCGCGCCTCGACGTCCCCGGGTTGATGCTCTACGGCGGCTCGATCCGCCCCGGCCGCTACCGCGGCCACGACGTGACGATCCAGCAGGTGTTCGAGGCGGTCGGGGAGTACGCCGCCGGACGGATCACCGAGGAGGAGCTGCACGAACTGGAGGAGGCGGCCTCCCCGGGCGCGGGCGCGTGCGGCGGCCAGTTCACCGCGAACACGATGGCGATGGCCTTCGAGGTGCTCGGCATCTCGCCCGCCGGCTCGGCGATGGTGCCGGCCGAGGACGGGCGCAAGCTCGAGGTCGCACGCGCCTGCGGCGAGCTCGTCATGGACGTGCTGCGCCGCGGGCAGCGCCCCAGCGAGGTGATCACCAAGCCCGCCCTCGAAAACGCGATCGCCGCGGTGAGCGTGCAGCGGCGGCTCGACCAACGTGGTGCTGCACCTGCTCGCCGTCGCCCGCGAAGCGGGCGTGCCGCTCGGCATCGACGAGTTCGACGCGATCTCCGAGCGCACCCCGCTGCTGTGCGACCTGCAGCCGGGCGGCCGCTACGTGGCCACGGACCTGTACGAGGCGGGCGGCGTGCCGCTCGTGCTCGCCCGCCTCGCCGAGGCGGGCGTGCTGCACGGCGACGCCCCCACCGTCACCGGCCGCACGATCGGCGAGGAGGCCGCCGCCGCGCGGGAGACCCCCGGCCAGCGCGTCGTGCGCCCGCTCGGCGAACCGCTGAAGCCCACCGGCGGCTTCGCGATCCTGCACGGCAACGTCGCCCCCGACGGGTGCGTGGTGAAGCTCGCCGGCCACGAGCGCCGCCGCCACACCGGCCCGGCGCGCGTGTTCGAGGGCGAGGAGGCCGCGATGGCGGCAGTGCTGGCGAAGGACCTCGCCGCCGGCGACGTGGTCGTGATCCGCGACGAGGGCCCGGCCGGCGGCCCGGGGATGCGCGAGATGCTGGCGGTCACCGCTGCGATCGTCGGCGAGGGCCTCGGCGAGTCCGTCGCGCTGCTCACCGACGGGCGCTTCTCCGGCGCCACCCACGGCTTCATGGCCGCGCCACGTCGCCCCCGAGGCCGCGCGCGGCGGCCCGATCGCGGCGCTCGCGGACGGCGACGAGGTCACGATCGACGTGGACGCCCGCCGCATCGACGTGGCGCTCACCGACGAGCAGATCGCCGTGCGTCTGGCCGCCTACACCCCGCCTGATGAGATGGCTCGCCCACCCGTCGAGGTGGCGATCGCCAAGTACGCCAAGCTGGTGGGCTCCGCCGCCGAGGGCGCGATCGTGCGGTAAGGGCCCGCGATAGGGTCGGCGGGCGCGAGCGCCTCAGCAGGTTGGGGTCGTGCATGTGGAGAGGGAGAGGAACCGGCCGGCGCATGCGCCGGCCGGCCGGGCCGTGCATGCACGGCCCGGTGCAGGGCCGCATGCGGCCCTGCAGGGACGGCCACATGTGGCCGTCCCACGATGCCGCACATGTGCGGCATCGCAGGTCGTCGCATGCGACGACCTGACCTGGAGGCGACCTCCTACTCGCTCAGGAACTCCCCGAGCAGCGCGTTGAACGCGTCCGGGCGCTCCAGCTGGGGCATGTGGCCGGTGTCCTCGTAGACGACCACGCGTGAGCCGCCGATCAGCTCGTGGAAGCGCTCCGCGTCGCGGGGGCTGACGACGCGGTCGCGGGTGCCCCACACGATCAGCGTCGGGCAGGCGATCTGCGCCAGGCGGGGCCGCAGGTCGGCCTCGTTGAGGGCGGCGAAGGCGGCGAGCAGGCCCGGTGCGCCGGTGCCGCGCAGCTGCTCGGCGACGTGCGGGGGCGGCAACCGGTTGGGGTGGCGCGTCAGGCCGCCGAAGGAGTGCCTGCGCAGCCCCGGGCGGGAGGCGAGCTCATCGGCGTGCGCGGCGATCCAGCGGGCGTAGGCGGGAGCGCGCCGCGAGCGCCGCAGGACGGCCAACGCGCGCTGGCCGCGGGGGTTGTGGTAGGTGGAGAGGCCGGCGGTGGAGACGAGCGCCAGGCGCTCCACCAGGTGGGGGTGGCGGAGCGTGAGCTCCGCGGCGACGAGGCCGCCCATCGAGTGGCCGACGACCGGCGCGGCGTCGATGCCGAGCGCCGCCATGAGCGCGACGAGCGTGTCGGCGTAGCCCTCGATCGAGATCCCGCCGGCCGGCGCCGGCGAGTGGCCGAAGCCGGGCAGGTCGCAGGCGATCACGCGGTGGGAGCGGCCGAACACAGGCAGCTGCTCGAGCCAGTTGGGCCAGGAGCCGAGGAGGCCGTGGACGAGCAGCAGGGGCGGGCCGTCTCCCCGCTCGATCACGTTGAGGGGCGAGCCCGCCACGGACACCCACCGCTGGTGGGTGTGCCAGTCCACGTCCAGCCACGGGGAGCGGCTCCGCGGGCCGTAGGCGAGCGGTGGGGAGGGCTGGGGCGGTGGGGCGATGGCGGCTATGCACCGAACTTTAGCGCCCTTCGAGTAAGAATGTGGCTCCCACCGCCGGCACGGGCTGGGGCGGGGTGGCGATCACCGCCGGACGTGGCAGCGGACCCCACCGCCGGAGGGGGCGGCGGATCCCACTGCCGGACCGGGCGGCGCGCGGTGGTGCCGGCCTTCCGCCGTTGCCGCGACACCTCGGGGCAGGGCGGACCGCTCCGGCGGCGAATCCCACTGGATGGCTGACGAGGGGGCGTGCGACGGCGGCGCCGGTGCGGAGGGGGGCGTGGAGCAGGCGTGGACGGCCGCCGCGGCGCAGCTGGAGGAGGATCTGCGCCGCCGCGACGCGGCTCCGCGCACGCGCCGGGCGTACGGGGTGGACGTGCGCCAGTTCGCGCGGTGGGCCGCCGCCGCCGGCCTGGCGCCGGAGGAGGTGGGCCCGCGCGAGGTGCGCCGTTACGTGGCGGCGCTCTCGGAGGGCGGCGCGGCGCCGACGAGCGCGGCGCGCAAGCTCGCCGCCGTGCGGGCGCTGTTCGCGAGCCTCCGCGAGCACGGCCGGATCACCGGCAGCCCGGCCGACCTGGTGGCCACGCCACGCCGGCCCTCGCGCCTGCCGCGGGCGCTGAAGGCACAGGAGGTGGCGCGGCTGCTGGAGAGCGTGCCCGCCGACACCGCGCTGGCGCGCCGCGACCGGGCGATGTTCGAGCTCGCGTACGCGAGCGGCCTGCGCGCGGAGGAGCTCGTCACGCTGCGGGTCGAGGACGTCGACTGGGAAGGCGAGCAGCTGCGGGTGGAGGGCAAGGGCGGCAAGACGCGGTACGTGCCGGTGGGGGAGGTGGCGCGGGCGGCGCTGCTCGAGCACTGCGACCGGCGACCACCCGCACGGCTCGGGGGGGCCGCTCTTCCTGAGCAAGTCCGGCCGGCGCCTGAGCACCAGCGACGTGCGTCGGCGCCTGCGGCGCTGGACGGCGCGCGCGGGCGTGGCCGCGGGGACCTCCCCGCACGCCCTGCGCCACAGCTTCGCCACGCACCTGCTGGACGGCGGCGCGGACCTCCGTTCGATCCAGGAGCTGCTCGGCCACGCGAGCGTGTCCACCACGCAGGTTTACACTCGGGTAGAGTCAGTTAGGCTGAAAAGCGCTTACGCGCGCAGCCATCCCCGAGCTTGAGAGCGAGTCAGTCCTGGAGACGAACGTCAAGACGGTCGAGCTGCGCGACCTGTGGCGGCGCTACAAGGCCGAGGGCGACGCGCGGGCGCGCGAGCGTCTCGTGGTCGCGTACTCGCCGCTGGTCAAGTACGTGGCCGGGCCGGACCGCCGCGGGCCTGCCCCCGCACGTCGAGGAGGCCGACCTGATCTCCTACGGCCTGGTCGGGTTGATCTCGGCGATCGAGCGCTTCGACCCCGGCGCGTGAGATCAAGTTCGAGACCTACGCGATCACGCGCATCAAGGGCGCGATCATCGACGAGCTGCGCTCGATGGACTGGGTCCCGCGCAGCGTCCGCGCGCGGGCGCGGGAGATCGAGCGCGCCAACTCCAAGCTCGAGCACCGCCTGCAGCGCGCCGCCACCGACGCGGAGCTCGCCGCGGAGCTCGGCGTGTCCGAGGACGAACTGCAGCAATCGCTGCTGGCGATCTCGCACTCTTCGATCGCGGCGCTGGACGAGCTGTGGAGCGTCTCGGACTCCTCCGGCGACCAGGTGTCGCTGATGGACACGCTCGAGGACCCCGGCGCGCCCGACCCCGCCCGGGCGCTCGACGTGGGGGACATGAAGGACCGCATCGCCGACGCGATCGCGCGGCTGCCGGAGCGGGAGAAGCTCGTGATCGCGCTCTACTACTACGAGAACCTGACGCTCCGCGAGATCGGCGAGGTGCTGGGCGTGACCGAGTCGCGCGTCTCCCAGCTGCACACCAAGGCGGTGCTGCGCTCTGCGTTCGCGGATGCAGGGCGATGAGTTTCGACTAGCGAGGGAGGACATTGGGATGCACACCGCTGCGGACAGGATCCGCAACGTCGCCCTCGTCGGCCACCGCGGGGCCGGGAAGACCTCGCTGCACGAGGCGCTGCTGTTCGAGGCGGGGGTGACGAGCCGCCTGGGCAGCGTGGGCGACCGCAACACGGTCTCCGACGCCGACCCCGACGAGCAGGCGCGGCAGATGTCGATCTCGACCGCGCTCGCTCGCTGTCGAGTGGGACGGGCGCAAGATCAACCTGCTCGACACGCCCGGCGAGCCGAGCTTCGTCGCGGACGCGCTCGGCGCGCTGCGCGTGTGCGAGTCGGCGGTGTTCGTGGTCAACGGGGTGATGGGCGTCGAGGTCACGACCTCGCGGCTGTGGGCGCGCGCGGCCGAGCTCGACATCGCGCGGATGCTGTTCGTGAACATGCTCGACCGCGAGCGCGCCGACTTCTTCCGCACGCTCGAGGCGCTGAAGGCGGCGTTCGGCCCGCACGTGGTGGCGACCGAGATCCCGATCGGGGTCGAGCAGGAGTGCAGCGGCGTGATCGACCTCGTCGACATGCGCGCCTACCGCCAGGACTCCGCGCGAGCGGCGGCGGGTGGACGGAGATCGAGATCCCCGCCGAGCACGCGCCGCGCGCGCAGGAGTACCGCGAGAAGCTGATGGACGAGGTCGCGGAGGTCTCCGACGCGCTGATGGAGCGCTACCTGGAGGGGGAGGAGATCTCCCACGAGGAGATCGTCGGGGCGCTCAAGGAGGGCACCAACCACGGCTCGATCTTCCCCGTGGTGTGCGGCGTCGCGACGCGCAACCTCGGCACCACGCGGCTGCTCGACGCGATCGTCGAGGACCTGCCCTCGCCCGTCAAGCACGGCGCCTTGGAGGTCGGCGAGGTCGACGCTGGAGCCGGTCGCGGACCGCGAGCTGTTCGCGTACGTCTTCAAGACCCGCGCCGACCCGTTCGCGGGGCGGATCAACCTGCTGCGCGTCTACCAGGGCGTGATGCGCCACGACACGCAGGTGCTCAACACGCGCGCACACGTCCAAGGAGCGGATCGGCCAGCTGCTGCACGTTCGCCGGCAAGGAGGCCGTGCACGTCGAGGAGTTCGGCCCCGGCGACCTCGGCGCGGTCGCGAAGCTCAAGGAGACCCGCGCCGGCGACTGGCTGGCCGCGCGCGACGAGCCGATCGAGATGCCCGCGCTGCCGCTGCCCGCGCCGGTGATGGCGTTCGCGATCGAGCCCAAGAGCCGCGGCGACGAGGACAAGGTGTTCACCGTCGCTGCGCCGCCTGCAGGAGGAGGACCCGACGATCGACCTGCACCGCGACCCGCAGACGGGCGAGCAGATCGTCGCCGGCCTCTCGCAGGTGCACGTCGAGGTGATCGTCGACCGCCTGCGCGACGCGCTTCGGCGTGGAGGTCGACGCTGAAGCCGCCGCGCGTCCCCTACCAGCGAGACGATCCGCGGCACCGCCAAGGCGCACGGCCGCCACAAGAAGCAGTCCGGCGGCCGCGGCCAGTTCGGCGACTGCCACATCGAGATCGAGCCGCTCGGGGAGCGCGGCGCGACGGCGCGGCTTCGAGTTCGTCGACCGCATCAAGGGCGGGGCGATCCCCGGCTCGTTCATCCCGGCGGTCGAGAAGGGCGTGCGCGAGGCGATGGACGCACGGCGTGCTCGCCGGCTACCCGGTGAAGGGCGTGCGCGTGACGCTGTACGACGGCTCCTTCCACACCGTCGACTCCTCGGAGATCGCGTTCAAGCTCGCCGGCATCGCCCGCGATGCAGCCAGGCGCTCGAGCAGGCCGACCCGGTGCTGCTCGAGCCGATCATGCTCGTCACGCGTGTCGGTGCCCGAGGATACGTCGGCGACGTGATCGGCGACCTCAACTCCCGCCGCGGCCGCCCGCAGGGGATGGAGCCGGCCGGCGCGATGACGGAGATCAAGGCCGAGGTGCCGATGGCCGAGATGCTCGCCTACGCCCCCGACCTGCGCTCGATAACCGGCGGCCAGGGCGACTACACGATGGAGTTCCTGCGCTACGAGGAGGTTCCCGGCCACCTCGCCCAGAAGATCGTCGAGCAGGTTTCCGGCGCGCACGCCGCCACCCCGGCCTAGACGGCCGATAGGCGGCGCGATGCTGCGTCCTCAGTCGCTCGCGTGCTGAGCACGCCACGCTACTTGCGTCCTTGCCTCGCTTGCCTCTCGGCCGTCTAGGCGGCGTAGTTTTTTTCCGGCCGACCGGCCGCCCATACTCGACTTAAATGCTTTACGTGCTCGCGCTGCTGCTCCTTGTCCTGATCGCCCTCGTGGCGGTCCTGCTCCACCGCCAGGGCCGCGCCGCGGCCGCGCAGCTCGACCCCGGCGAGACCGAGCGGATCGTCGCTGCGCTCCACACCAACCTCGCGCGCGTGCAGGGCGAGATCCAAAAGGCGGGCGTCGAGCAACTGGTCGCTCACAACAAGGCCGAGCTGGAGAAGGAGACCGGCCGCGGGGAGGAGCAGCTGAAGGCTCGTCAGAGCGAGATCGACAAGGGTCTGGCGGAGGTGCGCAAAGAGCTCGTCACGCTGCACCAGTGGGTGCGCGACGTCGACTCCAAGCGCGGCGAGAGCATCGTCAAGCTGGAGGCGGTCACGCGCGAGTCAAAGCAGCAGACCGAACTGCTCCGCGCCCAGACGGGGCGTCTCAACGAGGTGCTCTCCGGCTCGCAGACGCGTGGCCAGTGGGGCGAGCGGATGGCCGAGGACGTGCTGCGGATGGCCGGGTTCATCGAGGGCATCCAGTACCGCAAGCAGCAGCAGATCCCCGGCGGCGCCTCTCGGCCGGACTTCACGTTCTTCGTGCAGGACCAGCGGCTGAACATGGACGTCAAGACGCCGATGGTCGAGTATCAACGCTACCTGGAGTGCTCCACCGAGCGGGAGCGCGAAGACGCCGCGAAGGCGTTCAAGCGGGACGTGCGCGCGCGCATCAAGGAGGTGGGGACCCGCGAGTACATCGACCCGGAGGGCGGCACGCTCGACTACATGCTCGTCTTCATCCCCAACGAGCAGGTGTACGGGTTCATCCACGAACACGACCCGCAACTGCTCGACGAGGCGCTGCGGCGCAAGGTCGTGCTGTGCTCGCCCCTGACGCTGTTTGCGATCCTCGCCGTGATCCGCCAGGCGAGCGAGAATTTCAAGCTGGCGCAGCAGACCAACGAGATCCTCAGAGCGCTCGGTGGCTTCAACGACCAGTGGGGCAAGTTCAAGGAGCAGATGGAGAAGGTGGACCGGGCCCTGGAGAGCTCGCGCCGGGCCTATGCGGAGCTCAGGGAGACCCGCACGCGCCAGCTCGACCGGCAGGTGGAGCGGGTCGAGGACCTGCGCGCGGCGGCGGGCATCGAGGGCGGCGAGGAGCCCGTGGACCCTCCAGGGCAGGCGGTGCGCGCGCTGCGGGCCGTCGGCGTCGATCGGTCCTGAGAGGGCCGCGCAGCGCTCAGGACGTGGGCGGCGGCTCGGCTGCGAGCAAGCCGCGCCCTACCCCGGCCGGCGCGCCTTGTCGGAGATCACCAGCAGCAGCGCGAGCAGCACGAAGTTCATCACCACCGAGGAGCCGCCGTACGCCACGAATGGCAGCGTCACCCCCGTGAGCGGGATCACCCGGGTGACACCGCCGACGATCACGAACACCTGCAGCGCCACGATGAAGGAGAGGCCGGTCGCCAGCAGCTTGGAGAAGGAGTCGCGCGCAAGCATCGCCACCTTCAGGCCGCGCACGACGAACAGCAGGTAGGCGAGCAGCAGCGCCGTGGCGCCCGCGAGGCCAAGCTCGTCGGTGAGGACGGCGTAGATCATGTCGCTTTCGGGGATCGGCAGCAGGCCCACGAGCGAACGGTCGAAGCCGGTGCCGAGCAGGCCCCCGTCCGCCTGCGCGAAGAGCGACTGCGCGAGCTGGTAGGAGCCGCCGACCTTCTGGTGGTAGAGCGCTTCGTCGAAGGGGTGCTCCCACGCCAGCACGCGCGCCTGCACGTGGGAGACGTGTGTCGCCAGCAGCCACGCGCCCACGGCGAACAGCACGAGGCCGATCAGCGGGAAGGAGAGGCGTCCCGTGGCGACGTACAGCAGCGCCAGGAAGGCCCCGAAGAACATCAGCGAGGTGCCGAGCTCGCGCGTGAGCAGCAGCGTCGCCATCGCCGCGCCCCACACCGCCAGCATCGGCCCGAACTGCTTCATCGGCGGCAGCGTCACCCCCAGCACGCGCCGGCCCGCCGTGACGAGGATCTGGCGGTTGTCGTGCAGGTAGCTCGCCAGGAAGATCACCAGCGCGATCTTCCCCAACTCCGCCGGCTGGAAGGAGACCCTGCCCACGTGCACGTCGAGGTACGCGCCGTTGACTTCCTCGCCGATCCCCGGCAGCCGCGGCAGCACCGTCATGCCGATCCCCACCGCCGCGATCGTGTACCGGTAGCGCTCCAGCACCCCCACGCCGCGGCGGCGCAGCGCGAGGATCGTCGCCGCGAACAGCACCAGCCCCAGCACCATCCACTGCGCCTGCTGGCGCGCCAGCGTGGGGTTGATGCGGTACACCATCACGATCCCCACGCTCGCCAGCACCGCCCCCAGCGGGAAGAGGTAGGGGTCGGCGTGCGGCAGCGCGAAGCGGATCACCAGGTGCCCCGCCAGGCACAGCCCGAGGAAGATCGCCCCGTACGTCAGCGACACGGAGGAGGCGTGGTTGAGCGTCAGGGTCGGGTCGCTCGGGGCGAGGGGCGCGTTCTGGTCGGCCTGGATGAAGATCGCCGTGAACCCCCCGGTGACGAGCAGCGCGGCCGGCAGCAGGCCGAGCAGCTCGCGGTTGCGGGGACTGAGCATCAGTCGAGGGTATCCGCGGCGGCCCCGTCCAGCGCCGCGTTGACCAGCGCGTCGGCGCGGGCGTTCTCGGCGCGGGGCACGGTGCGGATCGACCACCGCTCGAAGTGCCGCAGCGCCGCCATCGCGTCCAGGTGCAGGGGGCGCATCGCCGGGTGCTTGACCTTGTAGAGGCCGCGCACCTGCTTGGCGATGAGCTCGGAGTCGCCCACGACCTCGACCTCGGTGGCCCCGAGCGCGCTCGCGCGCTCCAGGCCGAGCAGCAGCGCCCGGTACTCGGCGACGTTGTTCGTGGCCCGCCCCAGCAGGCGCGCGCGCTCCTCCAGCACCTCGCCGGCGGGGTCGCTCACCACGCAGGCGGCCGCGGCCGGCCCGGGGTTGCCGCGGGCGCCGCCGTCGACGTGCACGATCACCTTCACCGGCGCAGTATCCCGGTCGCCCGGGACGGCACGCTCGCGCGGCGCGCGGCGGGGAGGCCCGCTCAGCCCGGGCAGAAGGCGATCCCGCTCAGCCTCGCGCAGGAGGCGATCCTGCTCAGCCCTGCGCCAGCGACGGCAGGTCGCCGGCGATCCGCGCGCGGCGGCGGTCGCGCACCACGCGCTGCTGGCGCACCGACGCGCCCACTGGGCTGCTGCCGCGGCCGCGGCGATCGGCCCGGCGACGGTCCACGATCACGGTCACGTTGGGGTTGTCGCGATAGTGCTCCACCAGCTTCGGGTGGAGCTCGTCGGCCAGCGGTCTTGGCACCACGGAGTAGATCATCGCTCCGACCAGTGTACCCGAAGACGGTCCAGCAGCGAGCGCCCGCGGCGCGCGGTCTCGAAGCGCGGCTTCAGCGCCGGCTCCTCGCCCTCCCGGCGCCACCCCTCGTACGCGGCGCGCGAGGTGCACAGCTCGCACACCACCATGCTCCGCCCTGCGCCGAGGAAGCGCTGGTGCTGCTCGCCCCGCAGCAGGCGCCGCCCGCACACGTCGCAGGCCACGTCGGGGTGGCTGGTGACAATCGCTCTGGCAGCCATAGGGTCGGCAGCCTAAACCACGGGGCCGGCGGAGGGACGGCACGACTAAAACGTCCCAAGCGCTGCGTAGCCTCCTGTCCGTGGCTGGAGCGTTGCCGGCTCCCCCCTCCGTCCAGGGCGTTCCGGGGTCGTATGCCCTGGAGAAAGGAGGGGACATGGATCAAGCAGTGATCGCACTGGCCATCGCCTTGCTGGTTGCCATGCTGGTCATCGACCGGCTGGTCAAGTAGCAGGCGCCCTGGCGGTCGCAGCGAGGACGGCCCCGGCGGCCGCCAGGGACAAAATAAAGGAGCCCGGTCGCCCGGGCTCCCAAGGCGATGAACAAGCAGTCACCGCACTAGCCAAGACGCAGCGTAGCGTCTTTGCCCGACGTTGTCCGGGACGCGGCCACGGGGTGGGCCGGGGCGGGATCGTCTAGGGTGCGTGCCGCGATGCGCGCGGTCACGTTCAAGGCGCCGGGAGAGGTCGCCGTCGAAGAGGTCCCCGACCCCAAGCTCGCAGACCGCGGCGACGCCATCGTGCGGATCGAGGCGAGCGGGGTGTGCGGGTCGGACCTGCACATCTACCACGGCCGTGTGCGCATCGAACCGGGGTTCACGCTCGGCCACGAGTACGTCGGCACGGTCATCGCGGTCGGCGAGGGGGTGCGCGAGGTGGCGGTCGGCGACCGCGTGCTCGGCTGCTTTCAGACCGCGTGCGGGCGCTGCTGGTTCTGCCGCCAGGGCCTCTTCCATAAGTGCGAGTCCTCGCGCACGTTCGGCCACGGCGCCGCGATGGGCGCGCTGCAGGGCACGCAGGCGGAGATGGCCCTGATCCCGAACGCCGACCTCGCGCTGCGCCGCGTGCCGGAGGGGATGAGCGACGAGACCGCGCTGTTCGCCGGCGACGTGGCGGCCACCGGCCTGCACGCCGTGCTCGATGCCGGCCTGCGCGCCGGGGACGTGGCGGCCGTGCTGGGCCTCGGCCCCGTGGGGCTGTGCGCGGTGCAAGCCGCGCGCGCGGCAGGTGCGACACACGTGATCGCGGTGGACTCGGTCCCCGCCCGCCTGGCCGTCGCGGAGGCGCTCGGCGCGCAGGCGGTGCACCTGGAGGACGGGGACCCGCGCGCCGCCGTGCGCGCGGCGACCGGAGGGCGCGGGGTGGACGTGTGCATCGACGCGGTCGGCCACCCCGCGGCCCTCGGCGAGGCGCTGCACCTGACCCGCATGTGCGGCACCGTGCAGGCGGTCGGGGTGTACGCCGAGCGCGCGGAGGTGCACCTGGGCCTCGCGTGGATCAAGTCGCTGCGCCTGTGCACGGGCCTCGCCAACCCGCTCGCGCTGGTCGACCGGGTGCTCGCCATGCTGTCCGCCGGCGTGCTCGACCCCACGCCGCTCGTGACGCACCACATGAGTCTCGACGACGCCCCGGAGGCGTACGCTGTGTACGACCGCCGCGAGGCGCTGAAGATCGTCCTGCGACCTTAGAGGGTGGCGCAGCCGGCTGTAGGCCGGCGAGCCGGGCCCCTCTTCATTGATTTAGGAGGCCCCATGAGCACAACCACGATCGAGACTGCCCGAGATGCTGGGGCCGAACGCGCGCACGTTCATCGCCGGCGAGCACGCGCTGCTGATCGGCGAGGAGCGCACGCCCGCGGCCGAGGGGGCGACGTTCGCGACGCTCGACCCCGCCACGGGGCGCCCGTTGGCGCACGTGCCGCAGGCCGGCGCGCAGGACGTCGAGCGGGCGGTGGCGGCTGCGCGCGCGGCGTTCGACGGCCCGTGGGCCGCGCTGCCGGCGTCAGGGCGTGAGCGGCTCCTGCAGGCGCTCGCGGCGGCGGTGGAGGAGCGCGCCGAGGAGTTCGCTCAGATCGAGTCGGCCGACAACGGCAAGCCGGTGGGGCTCGCGCAGTACGTGGACGTCGCGGGGACGGTCGCCCACCTGCGGTACTTCGCTGGCTGGCCGACGAAGATCGAGGGCGCGGTGCTGCCGGTGGCCGCGCCCAGCATGCTCTGCTACACCCGCCGCGAGCCGGTGGGCGTGTGCGCGCAGATCATCCCCTGGAACTTCCCGTTGCTGATGGCCGCCTGGAAGCTCGGGCCGGCGCTCGCCGCCGGCTGCACGGTCGTGCTCAAGCCGGCCGAGCAGACGCCGCTGAGCGCGCTGCGCCTCGGCGAGCTGGCGCTCGAGGTGGGGTTCCCGCCGGGCGTCGTCAACGTGCTCACCGGCGACGGTGCGACGGGCGCCGCGCTGGTGGACCACCCGGGCGTCGACAAGATCGCGTTCACCGGCTCCACCGCGGTCGGGCGCGAGATCGGCGCGAAGGCCGGCGCGGCGCTCAAGCGCGTGACGCTGGAGCTCGGCGGCAAGTCGCCCAACGTGATCCTCCCCGACGCCGACATCGAGGCCGCGGTGAAGGGCGCCTTCCAGGCGATGCTACTTCAACTCCGGCCAGGCGTGCAACGCCGGCTCGCGCCTGTTCGTGCCGCGCGGAGCGCTTCGACGAGGTGATGAGCGCGCTCGCCGCGGCAGGCCGGCCAGGCACGCCTCGGGCCGGGCCTCGACCCGCGAGACGCTAGCTCGGCCCGCTCGTGTCGGCCGAGCAGCAGGAGCGCGTGCTCGGCTACATCGACTCGGGCCGCGCCGAGGGCGCCGAGGTGGTGGCCGGCGGCGCCGCGGCGCTCGCCGACAGCGGCGGCTACTTCGTGCAGCCGACGCTGTTCAGCCACCGACAGGACTCCGACGAGCTGCGCATCGCGCGCGAGGAGATCTTCGGCCCGGTGCTGGTCGCCTCCCCGTACGACACGCTCGAGGAGGTCGCCGCGCGCGCCAACGACACCGAGTACGGCCTCGCCGCGGGAGTGTGGACGCGCGACGTCTGCAGCGCGCACCGCCTGGCGGCGATGCTGCGCGCCGGGACGGTGTACGTCAACACGTGGGGCGCTGGTGGACCCCTCCGCGCCGTTCGGCGGCTTCAAGGCCTCGGGCCTCGGCCGCGAGCACGGCCACGATGGCCTTGACGCCTACCTCGAGACCAAGACGCGTGTGGACCGCGCTGTGAGCGGGGGTGGGTGGGCCTCGATCCTTGACCAGCTTGCCCTGCACACTCACAGGGGGCTGGCGGTGAAATCGGCTCGGACGTGTCCTCCGAGGCTCTGACCCGCCCGCCCGCCGGTGTCGTGCTCGGCTGGGCGGCGCGGCCGTGGAGCGCCCGGCGGCGGGCCGCTGGACACAGGTGGCCGCAGGGGTGTGCGCGACGGTCCTGGTGGCGGCGACGCTCGAGGTGGTGCTCGACGGCGCCATGCGCCACTCGCCGCTGATCCCGGGCACCGCCGGGGATCGCGGGCTGGCTGGAAGGGGTCGGCGAGCGCCTCGGCTTCCGGGTCTTCCTGGTCGCGCTGCTGGCTTTCGCGGCAGCCTACGCCGGCCTGCTGGCGCTGCGCGCGGCGCCGGCGCGCCGAGCACCGCGCCGCGACGTGGGCGATCGCGCTGGTGGCGGTGCTGCAGCTGATCGTGTTCGCCGGCCCGATCCTGCTCTCCACCGACGTCTTCAGCTACATCGCCTACGCGCGCATGGGCGTCAGCACGGCCTCAACCCCTACCTGCACGGCCCGGTCGGCGATCGCGCACGACCCGCATCTACAGCTACGTGGGCCACGACTGGCGCAACGTCGCGACCGCCTACGGCCCGCTGTACACGCTGCTCTCCTACCCGCTCGCGCCGCTCGGGGTGGAGGGCGCGCTGTGGGGCGATGAAGTCGATGGCGCTGCTGGCGAGCGCCGGCACGCTCGCGCTGACGTGGCGCTGCGCGCGCGTGCGCGGCTTCGACCCGCCGGCGCGCGCTGCTGGTCGTCGGCGCCAACCCGCTGTACGTGATCTACGGCCTCGGGGGCGCCCACAACGACATGATCATGACCTCTGCATGATGCCGCTCGCGCTGATGATGGCGCGCGGTGCCAGCCGCTCAGGCGCTGGCCTCCCCGCCGGGAAGGCGAGGCGCCAGCTCGCGCGTGGCGCGATGCGGCGCGCGCGAAGCGTGGGCGGCGCCGCGGTCGTCGCGGGCGCGCTCGTGAAGGCCACGGTGCGCCGCGCTGCTGCCCTTCATGATCCTCGCCCGCCGGCGGCTGGCGCCGCGCTGTGGGGCGCGCTCGCCGCCGCGGTCGCGGGGGCGCTGGTCGCCTACGTCGCCTTCGGCGTGCACGGCATCGACGTGGTCGCGGCGCTCAACCGCGACGCCGCGTTCGTCTCGACCGACAGCTTCCCGACCGAGATCGCCCACCTGTTCGGCAAGCCCGGCGTGTTCCCGGTCGACCACGACCTGCTGAAGGCCGCGCTCGTCGCGATCGTCGCTGCACCTGACGTGGCGCACGTGGCGCGGCTACGACTGGATCGCCGCCTCGGGCTGGACGCTGCTGGCGATCGCCGTGACGAGCACGTGGCTGCTGGCGTGGTACATCCTGTGGCCGCTGCCGCTCGCGGTGATCGCGCGCGACCGGCGCCTGCTCGTCGCGACGCTGGCCGTGCAGGCGCTGTTCATCGCTGCACCAGATCTCGCCGCTGCTGGCCCGGTGACAATGAGCGGCGCCACCTCCGCCCCCGGCGCACCGGCCGCCCCGCGCGCCGCCGCCGAGCCGCTGGGGCGGCGGCAGCGCTGGCCGGAGTGGCTGCGCCCGCGCGAGCGGGAGCGCCGCGGCCGCGGGCGACGCTCCGTCGCATCGAGAGCACGCTCCTGGTGCTGGCGCTGTGCTCGGCCTGGCGGTGGCGACGCGTCAACGACACTGTCCCGCCAGGTGCGCGTCAACGACGCCTGACCGCGCGACCTGCGCACGTGGCGCGCGCTACACGGGCCACGCCTACAAGAACCTCTCGATCGACAGGACACTGCTCGGCCACGAGCACCACGCGCGAGGTGCGTGTGCGGCAACACGCGGCCCCGGCGCCGCCGAAGGCGCCGGACCGCAGCTGTGCCTGCGTCGATCGCCGGGCCCGGTCGTGCACGGGCGGCGCGCGGTGCACGGCGGCTGGTACCTGCCGCCGCGCTCGCGAGGACCCCCGACCGTTACGCGTGCTCGGCACCGCTACGCCGGTGCTTGCGGGCGCCGACCGTGCCGGGACGCCGGACTCGTGCCGGCGGTGAGCGCCGGCCGCCCCGCGCGCGTGGGGGGCGGGAGGGCACCCGCCAGGGCGGTCGGCGGCGTTCTCGCGCGGCGCGGCCGCTCCGGCAGGCTCGCCGCGTGGTGGCCGCTGGCGGCGCTGCACGCTGCTGGCGGCGGTGCTGCGCCTCTCCACGCTGGGCCTGCAGAGCTTCTGGTACGACGAGGCCTTCACCCCCGTGCACGTCCTGCACCCGAGCCTCGCGGCGACGCTGCGCTCGGTGGTCGCACACCGAGAACACCCCGCCGCTGTGGTACCTGCTCGTGTGGGCTGACTCGCGCGTCGCTCGGCACGGGCGAGGTCGCGCTGCGCCTGCCCTCGGCGCTGGCGGGCATCGCGACCGTGCCCGTCGCGTGGGCGATCGGCGGGAGCTCGCCGGCCGCCGCGCGGCGATCGCTGCGCCGCGCTGGTGGCGTCAGCCCGCTGTTCGTGTGGTACTCCCAGGAGGCGCGCGCGTACGGCCTGTTCGTGTCGCTGACCGCGCTCGCGATGCTGTGCTTCCTGCGCGCCGACGCGCGAGCCCACGCGCGGCGCGCATGGCGGCGTTCGCGCTCGAGCGCCGCGGCGGCGATGCTGACGCACTACTTCGCCGTGTTCCTGTGGCGCCGATGGCCTGTGGCTGCTGCGGGCGCGCGACGCGCCGCGGCGGCGCTCGGCGCGCTCGCGGGCGCGCTGGCGCTCGTCGGCGCGGCGCTGCTGCCGCTGCTCTCGCCCAGGGCGGCCACGGCACGCAGTGGATCGGCGCGTGGGCGCTCTCCAGCCGACTCGAAGCGATCCCGCAGTACTACCTCACGGGCTACTCCGGGGCGCCGCTCGGCCACGGCTCGAGCTGCTGGTGGCGCTGCCGGTGCTCGCCGGCTCGCTGTCGGCTACGCGCCTCGTGGCGCGCGTCCGCTGAGCGCCGCGCGAGCGCGACGGGGCGCGCGGCGCTGCTGGTCCGCGGCGTCGCGGCGGGGGTCCTGATCCCGCTGGTGCTCGCGCTCGCTCGGCGCCGACTATCTGGCGCCGCGCAACCTCGTCGGCCGCGATGGTCCCGCTCACCGCGGTGATCGCCGTGCTCGCGGCCGCCCGGCGCACGGGCCGCGCCGGCCTGGCGCTGGTCGCGGTGGTCGCGGCTCGGCGCTCGCTGGCGATCACCGTCGACGTGGACCTCTCCCCGCGCCTGCAGCGCGGCGACTGGCGCGGGCCTCGCTCACGCGATCGGCCGCACCGGCCGCCGGCCCGCGCGATCACCACCGTCGAGCTGGGGTCGGCGCCGCTGGAGTACTACCTGCCACGCGCTGCGTAACCTGCGCCGCGGCGCGGTGGTGATGAGTGCAGCGAAATCGACGAGACCGGCTACGCGCCGCTGCGCCCGGGCGCCGGCGAGCCGCCGGCGCCGGGCTTCCACCTCGTCCAGCGCCAGGACGTCAACGGGCTGCTGCTCTACCGCTTCCTCGCGCCCAACCCCACGTACAGTCTCCGAGGCGGCGCTGCGCCGCGCACGTGATCACGCAGCGCGCACCCGGAGGTGCTGGTCCCGGACAGCGCTGCAAAAGCACTAGTTTGCTCGCCCATGCCGAGCACCGTCGAGAGCTCGCAGCGAGCGTCACGGCTGGCGCTGGAGCGCGCCTGCGAGCACCTGCTCGCCCTGCAGGACCCGGCGGGGTGGTGGCGGGGGGAGCTGCAGACGAACGTGACGATGGACGCCGAGGACATGCTGCTGCGCGAGTTCCTCGGGGTCCGCACGGCCGCGGAGACCGAGCGCTCCGCGGCGTGGATCCGCTCCCAGCAGCGCGCCGACGGCACGTGGGCGAACTTCCACGGCGGCCCCGGCGACCTCTCGACGCACGGTCGAGGCCTACTGGGCGCTGCGCCTGGCCGGCGAGGCGCCCGAGGAGGCGCACATGCGCGCGGCGGCGGCGTGCGTGCGCGAGTCCGGCGGCGTGTCGAGGGCGCGCGCGTCTTCACGCACGTGTGGCTCGCGCTGTTCGGGCTGTGGCCGTGGGAGCGGGTGCCGGCGCTGCCCCCGGAGATCGTGCTGCTGCCGCGCGTGGGCGCCGCTGAACATCTACAACTTCGCGTGCTGGGCGCGGCAGACGATCGTGGCGCTCTCGCTGGTGAACGCGCACCGCCCGCGCCGGCCGCTGGGCTCGACCTGCGCGAGCTGCACGGCCCGCGGGCGTCGGCGCGAGGCCCCGTCGCCGCGGGCCCGAGCGCCCGCGCCCCCCGCGCATGAATGACCGGCCCCCCCCCTTTTCTCTGGCTGGGGCGGCTGGACCGCGCGCTGGCGCGTACGAGCGCCGGCCGGTGGGCGCGCTGCGCCGCCAGGCGATCGCGCGCGCGGAGGCGTGGATCGTGCGCCGCCAGGAGGCCGACGGCTCGTGGGGCGGGATCCAGCCGCCGTGGGTGTACTCGTTGATGGCGCTGCACCTCGGCGGCTACCCGGTCGAGCACCCCGTGATGCGCCGCGGCCTGGAGGGGATGGAGCGGTTCATGGTCGAGGACCGCGGCGAGCCGCGCCGAGAGCGGGGCTCCCGCAGGCGAGTCCCGCCGGCGCCTGGAAGCGTGCCAGTCCCCGGTGTGGGACACGGCGCTGGCGGTGGTCGCGCTCGGCGACGGGGGCCTGCCGCGCGAGCACCCTGCGCTCGCGCGCGCCGCGCAGTGGCTGCTCGGCGAGGAGGTGCGGGTGCCCGGCGACTGGGCGGTCGCCCGGCCGCAGCTCGCGCCCGCCGGGTGGGCGTTCGAGTTCGAGAACGACAACTACCCCGACGTCGACGACACCGCCGAGGTGGCGCTCGCGCTGCTGCGCACCCTGGAGCTCGAGCCCGAGCAGACGCGCCGCGCCAACCGCCACCGCCGCCGCATCGGCGACCTGCCGCCGGCCACGGGCGCGCAGGCGGCGCGCGAGCGCGCCCAGGACGCGATCGACCGCGCCACGGAGTGGGTCGAGGGGATGCAGAGCGCAGGCGGGGGGTGGGGTGCGTTCGACGGCGACAACACCCGCGCGCTGGTACGCGAGCTGCCGTTCCTCGACTTCGGCGAGGTGATCGACGACCCGAGCGCCGACGTCACCGCACACGCGCTGGAGATGCTCGCCGCGCTCGGCCGCACCGAGAGCGAAGCGGCGCAGGCGGGCCTGCGGTGGCTGCTCGGCCAGCAGGAACCGGGCGGCTCGTGGTACGGCCGGTGGGGCGTCAACCACGTGTACGGGACGGGCGCAGCGGTGCCGGCGCTGGTGGCCGTCGGGCGTCGCCGCCGGAGGACCGGCGCATCCGCCGCGCCGTCGCGTGGCTGGGGGAGCCACCAGAACGAAGACGGGGGGTGGGGCGAGGACCCCCGCTCCTACGACGACGCCGCGTGGATCGGCCGCGGGCCCTCGACCGCCTCGCAGACCGCGTGGGCGCTGCTCGCGCTGCACGCGGCGGGCGAGACCCTCCGGACCCGGCGGTGGAGCGCGGCGTCGCGTGGCTGCTTGCCACCCAGCGCGCCGACGGCACGTGGGATGAGCCGCAGTACACGGGCACCGGCTTCCCCTCCGACTACTACATCAACTACCACCTCTACCGCCTGACCTTCCCGATCATGGCGCTCGGCCGCTGCCTGGGGCCCGGTGAGCACCGACGCGACCGGCAGGCGCCGCGGCGGGGCGGCGACTGTGGTGCCGCCCGTCGGCCTCCCCGCCCCGGCCGCGGTGATGGCGCGCGCGGGTGGGGAGAACTTCCCCGTCGCCAGCCGCGCGCTGCCGCGGCGCCTGCGCGAGCCGCTGCTGGCGATCTACGGCTTCGCGCGGCTCGCGGACGAGCTCGGCGACACGATGATCGCCCGCCCGCCGACCGTCTCGCGGCGCTCGCGTGGCTGGAGCAGGAACTCGACCGCGCGTACGCCGGGCGCGCGCGCCACCCGCTGCTCGTGCGCCTGCGGCCGTGCTGCGGGAGCGCCCCCTGCCGCGCGAGCCCTTCGCGCGGTTGCTGGAGGCCAACCGCGTGGACCAGCGCGTCGCGCGGTACGGCACGTGGGAGGCGCTGCTCGGCTACTGCCACCTCTCCGCGGACCCCGTCGGCGAGCTGGTGCTCGCCGTCTTCGGCCGGGCGACCCCGCGAGCGCGTCGCGCTCTCCGACCGCGTCTGCACCGCGCTGCAGCTCGCCGAGCACTGGCAGGACGTCGCCGAGGACCTCGCCCGGGGCCGGGTGTACCTGCCGGGCGAGGACCTGGAGCGCTTCGGCTGCACCGAGGCCGACCTGCGCGCCCCGCACGCCGGTGGCGCCTGCGCGGCCTGCTCGCGTTCGAGACCGCGCGCACGCGCGCGGTGCTGCGCGAGGGCGTGCCGCTGCTGGCGACGCTCCGCGGCCGCGAGCGCGTCGCCGTGGCCGCCTACGCGAGCGGCGGCCGCGCCGCGCTGGAGGCGGTCGAGCGGGCCGGGTACGACGTGCTCGCCGGCCCCCCGCGGGCGAGCCGCGCACGGCGGGCCGCGGCGCTCGCGCGGACGCTGGCGGAGAGCCGGTGGGGATGAGCACGCGCCTGGCGTACCGCCAGTGCGAGGCGATCACGCGCGCGGCTGCCGGCAACTTCTACTGGGGTATCCGCCTGCTGCCGAGCGACAAGCGCCGCGCGATGTGCGCGGTGTACGCGTTCGCGCGCCGCGTCGACGACATCGCCGACGGCGCGCTGGCGCCCGAGGAGCAGATGCGCCGACTGGACGCCGTGGCGAGCGCGCTGGAGCGCCTGGACCCAGCCGACCCCGACCCTGTGATGGCGGCGCTCGCGGACGCGTGCGCGCGCTTTGACCTGCCGCGGGGCTCCCTGGAGGACCTGATCGAAGGGGTGCGGATGGACGTGCGCGGCGTCACGTACGCGGAGTTCGCCGAGCTGGAGCTGTACTGCCGCCGGGTGGCGGGGTCGATCGGGCGGCTGTGCCTGGCGATCTTCGGCGCGCGCCCCAACCGCCCGGTGCCGCCGAGCGCCCGCCAGCCCGAGGTCTACGACCGCACCGGCCGCCCGCCCGAGGAGCTCGCCGACGACCTCGGCGTGGCGCTGCAGCTGGCGAACATCGCGCGCGACCTGCGCGAGGACGCCGAGCGGGGGCGCGTGTACCTGGCGGCGTGCGACCTGGTGCGCTACCACCTGCACGACGACGCCCCGCTCGACGCCGCCGCGATGCGCGCGCTGACGCGCGAGGCCTCGCTGGCCGAGCCCGCGGTCGTCGAAGGGTTCTGGGGCGGGGACGTCGGCCAGCTGTACGCGCTGCTGCGCTTCTACTGCCTGCGCTCCCGCGACTGGTTTCACCGCGGCATGGAGCTCGTGCCGCTGCTCGACCGCCGCTCCGCCGCGTGCGTGCTGGCGATGGCCGGCATCTACTGGAGGCTGCTGGGGCACATCGAGGAGCGCCCCGACCGCGCGCTCGCGGGCCGCACGCGTCTGCGCAAACGGGAGAAGGCGTGGGTCGCCGCACGCGCGCTGCTGGGCCGGGGCATCCCCGAGCGCCACCCCGCGGAACGGATCGACGAGGCGGAGCTCCAGGCGGAGGGCCGTGCGCGCCCGGAGCCGCCGGAGGAGCTCGTGGACGAGCCCCTGGAGTGGGAGCTGGCCGCGGCTGGCCCGCAGGACGAGGCCGCCGAGCGCTCCGACGCGGCGGCGGCTGCGCCCTCCGACGCGGTGCCGGCCGAGCCCGTCCAGGGGCAGGAGGCGGCCTCGCACGCTCCCCGGGAGGACGGGGCCTCCGAGCGTCGGTGAGCGCCCCCCGCGTGGCGGTGCTCGGCGGCGGCCTCGCGGGGATCGCGGCCGCCCTCGACTGCGCGGACGCGGGCGCGCACGTCACGCTCCTGGAGGTGCGTCCGCGGCTCGGCGGCGCGGTGTACTCCTTCGCGCGCGAGGGCCTTGCGCTCGACAACGGCCAGCACGTGTTCCTGCGCTGCTTCACCGCCTACCGCGCGCTGCTCGCGCGGCTCGGCAGCGAGCACGGGGTCGCGCTGCAGCCGCGCTTCGAACTGCCGCTCGTGCGCCCCGGCGGGCGCGTGAGCGTGCTGCGCCGCGCGGCCCTGCCGGCGCCGTGGCACCTGGCGGGCGCGCTGCTGGGCTACCGCGAGCTGAGCGTGCGCGAACGCCTCGGCGCCGCCCGCGCGGCGCGCGCGCTCGGTCAGGTCGACCCGCGCGCGCCCGAGAGCGACCGGCAGACGCTCGGCGCGTGGCTGGCCGCGCACGGCCAGGGCCCGCGGGCGACGGCGGCGCTGTGGGACCTGGTCGCGCTGCCCGCGCTCAACCTCCCCGCCGCGCAGGCGTCGCTCGCGCAGGCCGCGTTCGTCTTCCAGCGCGGCCTGCTGGAGCGCGCCGACGCGGGCGACATCGGCTTCCACCGCAGCCCGCAGAGCGAGATCGTCGGCGAGCCCGCCGCGCGCGCCCTGCGCGCCGCGGGCGTGGAGGTGCGGCTGGGATGGCGCGCGGAGCGGGTGAGCCGCGTGGACCGCGCCTTCGAGGTACGGCGCGGCGGCCGGTCGGCGACGGACGCCGAGCAGGGCGAGCGCGCGGCGCCGAGCGGGGGAGACGCCGTGACGGTCGACGCGGTGGTCCTTGCCCTGCCGCGCACCCGCGCCGCCGCGCTGCTGGCGCCGCTCGACGCAGCGACCGCGGCCCGCGCCCGGGCGCTGCGCGACACGCCGATCGTCAACCTCCACGTGGTATACGACCGCAGGGTGTGCGAACAGCCCTTCCTCGGCGGCCTGGAATCGCCCGTGCAGTACGTCTTCGACCGCTCCGGCGCCGCCGGCGTGGGCGCGGGCCGCCAGTACCTCGCGGTCTCCCAGTCGGGCGCGGACGAGGAGATGGGCATGAGCACCGTGCAGCTGCGCGAGCGCTACCTGCCCGCGCTTGCCGAGCTCTTCCCCCGCGCCCGCGCCGCGCGCGTGGAGCGCTTCCTCGCCACGCGCGAGCACGCCGCCACCCTGCGCGCCGAGCCCGGCGCCGCCGCGCTGCGCCCGGGACCCCGCACGGCGCTCCCCGGCCTCGTGCTCGCCGGCGCGTGGACCGACACGGGCTGGCCGGCGACGCTCGAGAGCGCGGTGCGCTCCGGCCACGCGGCGGCGCGGTGCGCGCTGGAAACGCTCGGCGTCGTGGCGTCGGTGGATGGCCGCGGAGCCGAGCGAGCACCCCGGCCGGCGGGCGCGGCGGATGGCGGAGGAGCGGGGACGTGAGCGACCTGCTGATCGCCGCGCCGCTGCGCCTGGAGGCGTGGGCGATCTCCTCGGGCATCCGCCTGCGCACGCGCCGCGCGACGGTGCACCGCACGGGCATGGGCCCGCGCCGCGCGCGCGCGGCGGCCCCCGTGCTGCTCGCGCGGCCGGGCGTGGCGCTGGTGGTGATGGGCTTCGGGGGCGGTCTGGACGAGCACAGCCACGTGGGCGACGTGGTGGTGGCGGACACCGTGCAGGGACCCGACGGGGTGGCGGTGGCGTGCGCGGGCGCGGAGTCGCTCGCGCAGGCGCTGGGACGCCGCGGGCTGGGGGTGCGGCGCGGGACGGTCGCCTCGGTGGCGCGCCTGGCGATGGGGGAGACGCGCACGCGGCTGCGCGAGGGGGGCGCGATCGCGGTGGACATGGAGTCGGCGTGGCTGGCGCCGGGGGCCGGGGGGCGGCCCTTCGCGGTCGTGCGGGTGATCTCGGACACGCCCGCCCGAGAGCTGACGAACCCGCTGCTGACCGTGGCGGGGGTGGCGCGCGCGATGGCCGCGCTGCGCCGCGCGGCGGGGGCGCTGCACGAGTGGGCGCCGGAGGGGTGACGGAGTAAGGTAGACGCGATGGCGGCGCGCATGAGACAGAGCACGCGCATGGGCCTCTACCTGCTGCGCCAGCGGCTGGCGGGGCACGAGAAGTTCCCGCTGATCGTGGAGTTGGAGCCGCTCTTCCAGTGCAACCTCGAGTGTGCGGGGTGCGGCAAGATTCAGCACCCCGACCACGTGTTGCGCCGGCGGATGTCGGTGGAGCAGGCGGTCGGGGCGATCGAGGAGAGCGGCGCGCCGATGGTCTCGATCGCGGGCGGCGAGCCGCTGATCCATCCCGAGATCCACCTGATCGCGGCGGAGCTCGTGAAGCGCAAGCGGTTCGTGTACCTGTGCACGAACGCGATCCTGCTGGAGCGCAAGCTCGAGAACTTCAAGCCCAGCCCCTACTTCGCCTGGGCGATCCACATGGACGGCCTGCGCGAGCGCCACGACGCTTCCGTGGAACGCGAGGGCGTGTTCGACAAGGCCGTGGCGGCGATCAGGGCGGCGCAGGCGCGCGGCTTCCGGGTGACGACGAACACCACGTTCTTCACCCGGGATTCCCCCAAGACGGTGCGCGAGGTGCTGGACTTCCTCAACGACGAGCTGGGGGTCGACGAGATGATGATCTCCCCCGCCTACGCCTACGAGAAAGCACCCGACCAGGAGCACTTCCTGGGCGTGCGCCAGACCCGCGAGCTCTTTCGGGAGGCGTTCGCCGACGGGCGGCGCAAGCGGTGGCGGCTGAACCACAGCCCCCTGTTCCTCGACTTCCTGGAAGGGAAGGCCGAGTTCGACTGCACCGCGTGGGGGATCCCGAGCTACTCGCTGTTCGGCTGGCAGCGCCCGTGCTACCTGATGTCCGACGGCTACACGGAGACCTACAAAGAGCTGATCGAGACCACCGACTGGAGCAAGTACGGGCGTGGGCGGGACCCCCGCTGCGAGAACTGCATGGCCCACTGCGGCTACGAGCCGACGGCGGTGCTGAAGACGACACACTCCCTGCGCCAGTCGCTGCGGGCGCTGGTTAGCTGAGGACGCTTACACCGCGAGCAACCTCAGGCCGAGCTGCGCGCATACGGCGCTCAGGACGGGGAGGGCGTCGGTCATTGGGAGCGGTTCGCCGATGGGCTGCAGTTCGACGCGTCCCTCGAACAGCGCGAAGCACGGTCGGCTGTCGATGTTGGAGTTGAAGGCCACGCCGGCATAGCCGTCGTCGTAGAGATGGCGGCCGATGGTCTGGGTGACGGTGCGCGTCCGGCTGCGGATCTCGCTGACGTTCAGGTGGTCCATGCCGTGGGCGGCCAGCAGGCCGGCGTGGCGGCGCTCGAGCTCGGCGCGTAGGCTCAGATCCTCGATGTCGGCGAGCGCACCGCGCAGCAGCGGACGGGCGGCCTGGAGGGCGTGCAGTCGCCGCCAGCCGGGCTCGACCGCCCCGGCGGCCTGCAGCAGCTCGGGGCTCTCTCCCATGAGCTCGGCCAACTCGGCGAGCATCCTGGTGTTCGGTCGCAGGTCGGCGAGCACCTCCGCCAGGCAGGTTTCGGGCCGCTCGGCGCAGTACAGCGTGCGGTATTCGCGCCGCGGGTCGTCCCAGCGCTGCTGCCAGGAGCAGAACTGGCGCGCCACGAAGGCCAGCGGCTCGCCGGTGCGCCCGAGCCGCCAGAGGAGGTCGGGGGTGTTCAGTCGCCCGCTCCGGCGAACGCCCGCGCGGTCGGTACCACCATCCGCAGGTCATCGGGTGCCCGGGCGTAGCGCAACACCATGGCCGGCGCCTCGTCGTCCAGTCGTGTGTTGCTGCCGACAAACCACGCCTTGGCGGTGCGGTCGCCGTAGGCCGCAGTGAGCATCCGCGTGGCCTGGAAGGCGGCGCGCAGGCGCATCGCCGGTGCGTCACGCGGCTCCGTTCCCCGCGCCCACCGGCCGACCATCTTCGGGTCCCTCACTCCAGCCAGGTACGCAGTCAGCTTCTGACCCAGGTGATCCTGCAGGTAGCGTGCGACCTCGGCGACATCGGATCTCGTCGCCTCGTGCTCAATCTCGACTGGGTCCAGTGTCAGCGCCACACTGCCATCTCCTTGCTCCTAGCAAGTCTACCGCCTTTGCTACCGACCGCCCTCCACCGCCTCGCTCGGCTCCTCGTGCTCCAGCGCCGCGGCGCCGCGGATGTCCCGCCACGTCATGCCCTCCCCGAGCAGCGCGGGGAGGCCCAGGGCGAGCGCGGTGAGGACCTCCACGGCCTGCAGGATGATGCCGTACGCGAGCGCCGGGCCGGCGCCGACGCCGTAGGCGGCGAGCACGACCAGGCAGGCGGCCTGGAAGACGCCGACGTTGGAGGGGGTGGGGGGCAGCACCGCCGCGACGTTGACCGCGAGCAGCACCGCGGCCGCGGCGGCCAGGCCGCCGTCGGAGGAGAGGCCGAGCGCGAGCAGCACCACGTAGCAGGCCAGCCACTGCAGCACCCACGCCAGCAGCTGCAGGAGCACCGCGGGGGGGCCGTGGCGGAGGTTGGCGAACACGGCGAGCCCCTGGCGTGCGAGGCGCAGCAGCCGCGCGAGCGCGGCGGCGGCGAGCGCCGTGCGCGGGGAGGGCGCGCGCTGCGCGAGCGCCAGCGCCCGGGGGCCGGCCACGATCAGCAGGCACAGCGCGAGCGGCACGAGCAGCGCGAGCGCGAGACCGGAGACGTGGCGGCGGAGCACGTCGAGGCTGGTGAACGCGACGGTCGCGAGGATCGCGAGCGCGAGCAGGTTGATGAGCGTCTGCGAGAACACGGTCCCCGCGACCACCGGCAGCTGCCGGCGCGAGGAGCCGGGGAGGCGGCGGGTGAGCACGAGCATCCGCGCCGGCTCGCCGACGCGTCCCGGGAAGAGCGCGGAGCCGAGCACGCCGATCATCGTCGCGCGTAGGACCGGCGCCCACGCGATCGGCACGTCCGGCAGCGCGGCGCGCAGCACCTCGTGCCAGGAGACGGCGCGCAGCAGCAGCGAGAGCGCCATCAGCGCGAGCGCGAGCGCGATCCACCCCGGCTGCGCGGCGGCGAGCGCGGCGCCGATGCGGTGCAGGCCCAGGCTCATGAGCGCGAACACGAGCGCCGCGCCGAACACCACGACGGCGATCGCCGTGGCGGCGTGCCGGCGCCTGCGCAGGGGTCGGCGTGTGGCGACTTCGCCCATCACCGTGGGTGTAGCAAAGCGCCGGGGGGGCGCACCGGCGCCTGCGTCGGTGCCGGCACCAGCGGCGCGGCGAGGCCGCGCGCGCGGTAGGCGCGGTTCAGGGCGGCGACGGCCAGCGCGTAGGAGTGGGCGGGTCGGCGTCCCGTGAACGTGGCCGCGAGCGTCCCCGAGGCGGATGGCAGCACGACCGCCGTGCCGTCCACGAGCCGCCCGCCGGAGACGTGGACGTGCCGCGCCCACGCCGGCAGCTGCCACGTCACCGTCGTGCCGGGTGCGAGCGCGCCGTGCCACCTCAGCGTCTCGCCGCGGGCGCTCGCGCGCTCGGCGAAGGAGAGCGTGCCGTACGTGGTGGGCGCCGCCGCGACGGCGACGTGCTCCCCGGGCGCGAGCCACGCCGGGCTTGCGCCCGCGAGCAGCGTGAGGCCGCCGGGCGCTTCGTTGACGAGCAGGTCGCGCAGCAGGGCTACGTAACCGGCGGCGAACACGCCGTGCGGAGCGAGGTCTACGGCGGTGGCGCGGGAGCCGAAGGGCGGCACGTCCCACTCCCAGCCGGCGTCGGTCGAGGTCGTGTGGGCCAGCTCCGCGTACAGCCCGGCGACCGCGCCCGCGGCGTCGCCGGCGCGCAGCTCGGCCTGGAAGATCGGGAAGCCGAGGTAGTCGTGCAGGCTGCGCCCGTCCGCGTAGGTGGGCAGCCCCTGGACCGCGTGCGCGCGCGCCCACGCCACCGTCGCCCGGACCGCGGGGGAGGTGGCGGGCAGCACTTCGACGGGGTACGCCGCGTCGTAGTTGCCCCAGTCCTGCCCGCCGGGCGCGTCGAGCACCGGGGGGATGTGGCCGGCGCGCGCGAGGGCCGCGGCGAGCGCCCGGCGCAGGGCGGCCTCGAAGCGGGCGTCCA
The DNA here is from genome assembly GCA_963821775.1 of uncultured Solirubrobacterales bacterium. GTDB lineage: Bacteria > Actinomycetota > Thermoleophilia > Solirubrobacterales > Solirubrobacteraceae > Palsa-744. The sequence continues at coordinate 62,050 of CAWGFB010000001.1, forward strand.
CCCCCTGCCAGGCGGCGGCCAGGTCCGGCCGTCCCGCCAGGAGCGCGTCGGCGACGGCCACGCGCAGCCCCGCGGCCGCCCACAGGTCATCGCCGGTGAGGTGCCCGCGGGCGCGCTCGTCGTCGCGCGGGTCGCCGGCGGGCAGCAGGCCGAGGGGGTCGCTCGCGGTGGCCTGCGCGAGCCACGCGACCGCCGCCTGCATGCGGCCGAGCTGCGCGGCGGCGTACGCGGGGTCGCCGGTCAGCAGCGCGTGCCGGCCGAGCGCCCACAGCGCCTGTCCGAGCCCGTCGTACTGCCCGGTGCGGCTGATGAAGAGGCCGTCGGGCTGCTGGAAGGTGTCCAGGAACGCGAGGTTCGCGCCGGCCTGCGTCTGCAGGCCGGCGAGGTCCAGCGCCTGCGTCTCCAGAGCCGCGTCGCGCAGCCAGAACGCCTGGTACTGGAGCCGGTTGGGGGTCTGCACCCACCCCGCGGCGGTGCGGTAGCGCGAGGTGAGGAGCTCCACGAGCGCTGCGCGGTAGGCGGCGGCCACCCGGGTCTCCGGCAGGCTGATGCGCATCGCGCCGGCCTCTTCCGCCGCCCACGTGCGTGCGAGCTCCGCGCGCGCCGCGGCGAGGGGCGCGCCGTCGAGCTCGCGGTCGGCGGCCGCCCCGGAGGGCGGTGGCTGCAGCGGGATCTGCCACGTGTAGGCGACCGCGCCGTGCCCGCGCAGCACCACGCCGAAGCGCCGCGCGTCGTGCGGCGCGGTGGGCGTGGCGGCGCGCGGCGTGCGCAGCGCCCGGCTGGCCGCGGCCGGCCCCCGCGCGAGCAGCAGGCCGGAGCGGTCGAGGTCGCGCCCGGCGGTCGTGTACACGAAGGTGGGGGCGTACGCCTGCCCCGGCTGGGTGTAGTAGCCGGGCGGCTGGCCGGACACCGGGCGTTCGTAGCGGTAGGCCCCCGTGAGCCGTCCGTGCACGCCGCGCACCCTCGGGCCGCGCGTGTAGGCGACGGCCAGCGCGACCTGCGCGCGGCACGGGCGCGCGGAGCGGTTGACGGCGCGCACCGTCTCGTACGCGACCGGCTCTCCCGCGACCGCCACGGCGAAGAGCGTGAGCGTGTAGCGGACGGGCCCGTCGGCGAGCGTGCTTGAGAGGAGCGGCAGGCCCGGGTTGGGGAGCGTCCGCGTGGGTTGGTCCCAGGGGCTCAGGCGGCGCCCGAAGCGCAGCTCGTACTCGGCCCAGCCCGTGTACACGTCCCCTTCGGGGGTGACCTCGGCGCTCGCGGGCAGGCCCGGCACCGCGAGCTGGTCGGTCGGCGCGGAGAGGAATCCGGTGAGGGTTGCTGCCGCCGGTGCGGCGCCCGTGCCGAGGGCCGCGGCAGCCGCGCACACGAGCGCGCTGAGGAGGAGGGCACGCGGCGGGCGGCGCACGCCCCGACTGTAGGTGAGACGGCGGGGCGGCTGGCGCCTGGCCGATTCGGGGATGCGAGGTGGGTGTATCAGAGCCCGGTCGCCGGGCACGGAGGCCCGGCGGGTGAGGGCGCTGGACCCTGCGCTTGGACTCGCGGACGATCTCCCCCTACCACCACGCTCCACCGCGGCCGGTCAGTTCATGTTCACGTAGCCGGTGGCTTCGGTGGGCGTGCGCACGTTGGCCGCCACCTTGTTTTCGTAGTTGCCCTCGATCGTCTGGAGGTCCCCGTTGGGCAGCACGTTGCGGACGATGCCCACGTGCTCGTCGCCGAACACGATCAGGTCGCCCGGCTGCGGCGTGACGCCCGGGCCGTTGGGGATCGCGCGGCCGGTTGACTGCGCCCACGACCAGACCTGCGCGACCGAGCCCAGCCCTTCGCCGTTCGCGCCCAGCGGCTCACCGGCCTGGCGCGCGGCCCAGGAGGCGAAGTACGCGCACCACGGCGCCCCCGGGATCGCGCCGGCGGTGGCCGTACGGTACTGCGCGATCGCCGGCGCTTCGTTGGAGCCGGGCGGCTGCTCGGTCTGGCCGAGCTGGGTTTCAGCGGCGCGCACGAGCTGGGCGCCCGGGCCGCCGATCCCGGTGGACGCGCCGGTGGGTGCAGCGCCCGATGCGCTCGCGGCGGGGGCCATGCCGAGTGCGCTCCCCGTCGCGGCCGGGCCCACGAGTTGTGGCGAGGCGGCCGCGCCCGCCGGGCCGCCGAGGCTCGCCGCACCTCGGGGGGCGGGGTAGGTGGCCAGGCCCGTGGTTGGGTAGGGCGGTGGCGTCGAGCCGGTTGCGTCGGCGGGTTCCGCGCTGGCGCTCTGCAGCGCCTGCGCGAAGGAGCCACCGCTCGTCAGCGGTTCCGCCGCCACCGGCGCCGCCGTCCCGCCGGTGGTCGCCGCGCTCGACGCAAGCAGCGACGCGGGTTCGGCGACGGCGTGTTCGAGCGTAGCCACGCGCGCGAGGACGGATTCCACCGACATCGGCCCGGTGATCGACTGCGCGCGCGTGAAGTTGAGCGGCATGTGGGCGTGCACTACCGCCCGCCGGGGCGATGGTATGGTTGCAAAGCCTCGCATCCACGCCAACCGGGAGACGAGCAGGTGGCCCACCGGATGAGACACGGCCTGAGAACGCCCATGACCGCGCTGGTCGCCGCCCTGACGCTTGTCAGCGGTCTGCTGCTGGTCGCCCCCGCCCCCGCGCTCGCGCCGCCCGGGGGGATCGACCAGTTTCCGCTCTCGAGCATGGAAGACTACCCCGCGGGCGGGCTCACCACTGGCTCCGACGGCAACGTCTGGTTCACGGAGGGCTCCTCGATCGGAGGCAAGATCGGGCTGGTCACTCCGGAAGGCAAAGTCCTCGAATACACGATTCCCACGCAGGCGCCCGCGACCACCGAAAAGCCCGAACACAGCTATCCCGGAGCGATCGCCCGAGCCCTGAGTGGTGCCCTGTGGTTCATCGACGTCGGCACCAGCAGCGAAGGTGGGCAGTTCATCGGGAAGGTCACTCTCAAAGCGGGCGAAGGCCCCACGATCAAGGAGTTTCCGATCCTCAAGGAAAACTACCTCAATCAGATCGCAGCGGGCCCCGACGGCAACATGTGGTTCACGGAGGGCTCCTCGAGCGGAGGCAGGATCGGGCGGATCACTCAGACAGGTGAAGTGACCCTCTACCCGCCGCTCCCAACCCAGAAATCCTCCAGCGCACTGCCCGAATACAGCAACCCAGCGGGGATCGCCCAGGGTCCCGGCGGCTACATGTGGTTCGCCGAACAGGGTACGACCAACGAAGGCAGATCCTTCATCGGGCGGATCGGGACCGGCATCGCCGGAACCACGACGGGCAAGGTCGAAGAGTTCCCGATTCCGACCAAGTACTCCTACCCCTTGGGGATCGCCCAGGGTCCCGCCGGCAACATGTGGTTCTCTGAGGTCAACCAGAGCCAGATCGGAGAGATTGCTCCAAGCGGTGAAGTCAAGGAGTTTCCGGTGCCGAGCCTGAGCTACTCGCCGATCGGAATCGCACCGGGTCCGGACGGCAACATCTGGTTCTCTGAGAGCGAAGAAGCGAAAGCGAACTCGATCGGACGGCTCGCTCCGTCGGGCGAAGTGAAGCAGTTTCCGCTTCCGACCAGGGAAAGCGTCCCGCTGGGGATCGTCCAGGGTCCGGACGGCAACATGTGGTTCATCGAGAACGGCTCCACGGAAGTGAGCCCCACCCCCGGCCTCTTCCGTCACATCGGTCGCCTCACGACGCCCTACCTGCCGGCGAGCACCTCGCTCCCCGCGGTAGCCGGGACGGCGACCGCGGGGCAGGTGTTGACCGCCTCCACGGGTCTCGTGGACGAACAGCCCCAGCGCTTTCGCTTACCAGTGGCAGTCCTGCGACGCCTCGGGCAACAACTGCTCCAACATCAGCGGCGAAACGGGCGTCGCCCACCCCCTCGGGGCGGGGGACGTGGGCCACACCCTGCGCGTCGTCGTCACGGCCACGAACGTCGCCGGCTCCGCCTCCGCGACGTCGGCTCCCTCGGCCTTGGTTGGCAGTCCGCCGCCCCCACCCCCGCCGCCCCCGCCTCCTCCTCCGCCGCCTCCGCGCATCGAATCCTCGATGACCTGGAGCTTCGGCTGGTCGCGGAAGTTCACGCTCGTGGAGTCGTTGGAGGTGCACGCGGTGCCGAAGGGCGGCAAGGTCGAAGTTGTCTGTCACGGCCACGGCTGCCCCTTCTCCCACCACACCTCCGCGACCGTTGCGAGCCACCACTCCTGCCACGGGCACAAGTGCAAGAAGCCCAAGCCCAAGCCCCAGGGGCCCGAAGTGAACCTCGCGGGGCTCTTCAAGGGCCACCACCTGAGCGTCGGCGCGACGATCGCCGTGCGGGTCGTCAAGTCGGGGTGGGTCGGCAAGTCGTTCGTGTTCACGACGCGCTCGGGCCAGACGCCCCGCGTGCAGATCTCCTGCCTGGCGCCCGGCTCGACCACCCCGGGGAAGGGTTGCTCGAGATGAGCGCCAGAGCCCACCCGACGAGCGGACCACAGCCCACCTCGCGGGGCCTCGCCGGCGGGCGGCTGCTCGCGGTCACCCTCGCGGGCGCGGTGGTGGTGGGCCTCGCGGTGGGTCTCGCGGTCGGCGCGGCGACGAAGGGCGCCTCCACGGGCAGCTCCTCGACCTCGCTCGCGCCGGCGATCGCGCTGCCGCAGGCGCACGTGGCCTCCGTGCCGGCGCCCGCCGCGGTCGCGGTGCTGCCGGCACTGCACGTGGCGGCCCGGCCGGCCGCGAAGGCGCATGCGGAAGCCGGGCGCGGCGCGTCCGCGGGCGCAGCCACCAGCTCGACCGGGAGCCAGTCCACGGGGCAGCCCTCCCGGGTCGAACAGAAGGAAGCGCCCCCGGTCAAAGAAGCTTCTCCGGTCGAAGGGCACTCGGGCGGAGAAGCGAGTCCCGCGCCCGCGCCGAAACCCAGCCCGCCGCCCTCCAAACCCGCCGAACAGGTGCACTCCGGCAGCGGCGGGGGGGCGTAGCGGTGTCCCGGAGAGCGCTTCTTGGGGCGCTGTTGGCGGCGCTGATCGGCGGGGCGAGTGGCGGTAGCTGCGCCGTGGCGGCGGCGTCCGAAACGCACCTCTACTGGCCCAACACCGGCGCCAACACGCTCGGGCGGGCGAACCTCGATGGCTCAGGCGCAGACGAGAGCTTCATTTCCAGCGAATGCCGCAGCGTTGCCGTCGATCGCCAGCACATCTACTGGAGCACGAGCAACGGGATCGGCCGGGCGAACCTCGACGGCTCAGGCGTCGAAGCGAGCTTTATCACCGGCATCACGGGCATCTCCGGCGTGGCCGTCAGCGGCCAACACATCTACTGGTCGGGCGGTGGCGGCAACATCGGGCGCTCCAACCTCGACGGCTCAGGCGTCGAACCGCACTTCATCACCGGCATCAACGGGGGAGCCGTGGGGGGTGTGGCCGTGAGCGAACAGTACATCTACTGGACGAACTTCTGGGACAGCTCGATCGGCCGTGCGAACCTCGATGGCTCGGGCCTGCAGCAGGACTTCATCTCCAAAATCCACACCCCGACGGGCCTCGCCATCGACTCCCAGCACGTCTACTGGGCCATCACCTACGAAAACAAGATCGGGCGCGCGAACCTCGACGGCTCGGAAGTCAATCTGGGCTTCATCACCGGGCTCAGCTCCGAAGAAAACGAGGAGGTCGGTGTGGCGGTGGACAGCCGGTACCTCTACTGGACCAACCCCACGACCGGCACGATCGGCCGCGCGAACCTCGACGGCTCCGAAGTCAACCAGAGCTTCATCACCGGTGCGCACACTCCCCTGGGCATCGCCATCGACGTCCCGGAGATCCCACCCACCGTCACCACCGCCGGGGCCTCCGGGGTCAGCACGAGCGCTGCCACGCTCAACGGCACCGTGAACCCCAACGGCCTGCCGGGCACAGCCTACTTCCAGTACGGCGTGACGGCCGCCTACGGTCAGTCCACCGCCGGCCAGAGCATCGGTGCCGCGGAAGTTGCCAGCTCCTTCGCGGCCGCCGTGAGTGGGCTCTCACCCGGAACGACCTACCACTTCCGCGTGGTCGCGGAAAACGCAGCGGGCACCAGTTACGGAGCCGACCAGACGTTCACCGCTGCCGCCGCCTCCTCCTCCTCCGCCTCCTCCACCTCGTCCAACTCGATGCCACCGGGGGTGGCGAGCGCACAGCAGCGTTCGCGATCCTCTCCGCGGCGGATCGAAGCGACGATGAACTGGACCTTTGGTTGGACCAAGAGGTACACGGTCGTGAAATCGCTGGTCGTCCACGAAGTCCCGGCGGGCGCCGACGTCGAAGTCACCTGTCATGGCGCGCACTGCCCGTTCGCGCGAGATCGCGCCGCTGGCGCATCCCACCGCCATTGCCGCAAGCGGCACTGCCGGATCGTGCATTCCGCACAAGGGTCTGACGTCAGCCTGGCGCAGCTGTTCGGAGGTCGGCACCTGGGCGTAGGGGCGCAGATCTCGGTGATGGTGCTCAAGCCGGGCTGGATCGGCAAGGTATTTTTGTTCACCACGCGTTCGGGCGAGGAACCGAGCGCCCGTAAAGCCTGCCTTGCTCCCGGCTCCAGCCAACCCGGCCGCGGCTGCTGAGGGGCGCGGGCGTCTGCTTGTCGGCGCCCGACAAAGAGTCCGTCTGGACCGGTGAGCGTCTGTCGTGGGCCGGTGGTAGAGTTACGCGCGCCGGTGGCGGCGCTGAGCGGCGGACCACGATCAGTACGGGAGGCAGCATGCTTCGAAGCCAGGGCCGGACCATTCTTCGCGGCGTCTTCTTCGCCGCGCTTCTGCTCACCACCTCGCTCGTGTTCGCGGGCAGCGCGCTCGCCGTCAGCGGCAAGCCGCTCAAAATCGCCGAACCGGTGCGGTACGGGAATCCCGCCGTTGCCGTGGACAGCTCCGGCACGGCGTACGTCGCGTGGGCGAACACGACGGACCTCAAAGAAGAAGGCAACAAGATCGAATACTGCGTGCTCCCGGCCGGCGCCGTCGCCTGTGCGCATTCCGGCACGCTCATCGCGGAAGGCGGCAAGGGTCCCGTCGTGGGCCAGGTGCAGATGATCGTTGACGGGGCGACGGTTGTCCTGCTGGCCGAAGTCTACGGTGTCGGGCTGGCATACGAACCCGTGCAGGAGTGGGCGTCGACCAATGGCGGGGCGACGTTCCTACAGGTGGACAGCCTCTTCTCGGTGGCCGACGGCAAACTCAGCGCCGACACCGGAGCCCTCAACGCGCTCGTGGTGCCTGGGGCCGATGCGCTCGGCTATGCCTTCGTGTCGGCGGGCGGACCGCCGACGTTCGATGAGTTCCCACTCGAATCGCCTCCGCAATGCTCGCGCGTGAAATGCCCACCTGAAGAGAGGTTCGCGACGCTTCAGCTGAAAGAAGAAGCCGAACTCCACGGTCTCAGCAACGAGCCTGGCTCCTTCGCCTCGCGGCTCGGGACGGATTCCGGGGTCCTCGGGGTGTACCAAACCCTCGGCAAGCCGGGGTGCGCCAGTGGTGTCGACGACACCGCCTTCGTGTACGGCAGCGGCGAACAGAGCGCGACCAACAGCTACGACATCTCCCCGGGCGAACCCCACAGCGCTTGGCGCAAGGCGCTCTCGCCGGGTGACTGCGAAGCGGAGTACCCGGCCGTCGGCGGCGGCCCGAGCGGACTCGGGGTGGCCGAGAAGGACCTGACGCGGGGCTACGAGGTCTACCACCAGTTCAATCAGATAACCGAAAGTTTTGAACCGTCGACTGCGACGATCGCCAAGGAAGGCGGGCTGGAGACGTCGGTCTCGCAAGACGGGTCGGGTGGCATCTACGTCACCTATCTCGGCAACGCCGAAGACGTCGTTCGCCTCGCCTACAGCTCGACCGGCGGCGCGAGCTGGACGGGGCCGGAGACGCTGAACACCAACGCCGGCGTGGCCAACCTTGTCAGCTCCGTCGGCGCAGGCGGGCAGGGCTGGGCGGTCTGGGAGGACGCGGAATCGGTCTTCGCGCAGCAGTTCGTGGCGAGCGACGCCACGCCGCCTGCTCCGCCGCCGCCACTGCCGCCCCCACCCCCGGCGCCCGTGTCCACGCTCGTGATCCCCGAGCAGACCGACAACGTTACGAGCAGCGGCCACCTCTCGGTTGACATGGAATGCAAAAACGCCCCTGCACCGGCACCCTCACGCTCGCGGCGAAGGTCAAGAAGACGACCGGCAAGGGCAAGAAGAGAAAACCAAAACGGTGGTCGAGACGATCGGCACCGTCTCCTTCTCCTCGCTCACGCTCGGCACCGACACGGTCGCGTTGAAGCTCAACGGCACGGGTCTCGGCCTGCTCAAGCACGACCACTACAAGGTGGACGCCTCCGCCAGCGCGACCTACCTCTCCGGCAAAGTGTTCCTGGTGGCGACGGGCGAAGTGACCCTCAAAGGCCACAAGCCGAAGAAGAAGAAAAAGAAAAAGTAGTCGCGGCCGCCCGTGCGCGAGGGCGGGAAGGGAGTCGTGGGGGCGGCCTCCGGTGAACCGCCGGCGGCTGCCTCGCACCGGCACCTTGCCCACCCCCGCGGCGACGCGTATGCTTGACGGCGATGAGCGACCCCGGGCGTCGAGAGGCGGAGGAGGGCGAGCGCGAGGCCCACAGCATCTTCGCGCCCGCGCCCGAGCAGCAGCGCGAGGCCCCCGCCTCCGATCCTCGCGAACGCCTGGCCGCGGACGTCGGCAACCGCGCGTTCGGGGCGCTGATCGCGCGTGAGGGCGCCGGGATCCTGGAGGACGGCACCGTGCACCCCGACGTGCAGGCCACGATCGCTCGCACGCGCGGCGGTGGCGGGGCGCTCGACGGGCGCACGCGGGAGCGCTTCGCGCCGTCGCTCGGGGACTCGCTGCAGGACGTGCGCGTGCACGCCGACGCCGGCGCCGACGCGCTCGCGCGCTCGGTCTCCGCGCGCGCCTTCACGACCGGCTCCGACGTGTTCTTCGCCTCCGGCGAGTACCGCCCCGGCACGGGCGAGGGCGACCGGCTGCTCGCACACGAGCTCACCCACGTCGTGCAGCAGCGGGGGGCGCCGACGACGGGCCCGCTGACCGTCTCCGAGCCCGGCGACGCGCAGGAGACCGAGGCCGACGCGGTCTCCCACGAGCTGACCGGGTGAGGACGTGGCAGGAGCGCCGGCATCCGCGCTCACGGCACCCTGCCTCCAAGGGCGGCCGGCCCACGCGTGGGCCCCGGGCGTGAGCGGCTGAGGCGGGCGGCCGTGCGCTTCGAGGAGATCGACGCCCGCATCCGCGAGGCGGTGGACGCCGTCGCCGCGACCGACCCCAACCCCGCGGACCCCTTCCGCGGCCTGTACATCTCCGACGACCTGGCGCACTCACTCGCGCACGCCACACCGATCGACGAGCTCGACGGCCGCGTCGCCGCCGCCGCGCGGGCGCTGGCGCTCGGGGAGCTCGACACCGAGGTGCTCGCGGTGTGCGCGGCCCCCGAGCTCAGCCCCCGCTACGGGCGGCTGTTCGCGTACCTGCACGACGACGTCACGCGCAAGCTCGCCTCCCCGCGGCTGGTCGCGCGGCTGCTCGCCGCCGAGGGCCGGCCCCGCGACGCGATCCTCGCGCGCTTCGCCCACACCGCGCCGCTGCGCCGCGCCGGCGCGATCCGGCTGCTCGACGGAGACGCCCCCGGGCCGCTCGCCGACCGCCTCGTCAAGGTGCCCGACCGGCTCGCCGCGCTGCTGCTCGGCGCGCGCCTGGACGCGCCCGCGCCCGAGGCGCGCCTGCGGCGCGTGGACCTCGACGGGCCGCTCGCGGCGGCGCTGCGCGACGACCGACCGGAGATCGACCGAGGCCGGGAGACACTCGCCCCCGGCGAGCATTCCCGCGTTGGCCGGCAGCGCACCGCGGTGCGAGAGCTGCACGGCCTGCTCGCCACGCCCAGCCACCTGCCCGTGCTGGTCGCCGGCCCCGACGCCCCGCTGCTGCTCGCCGCCGCGCTCGGCACGGGGGTGCTGCTGCTCGACGTCGAGGCGCTCGCCTCGGAGGAGTTGCTGGCCGACGCCACGCTCGCCGCGCGGCTGGAGGGGCGGCGGCTGTGCTTCGAGCACCTGGAGCGGGTCGGCCCCGCCGACCGCGCGCGCCTCGCCCACGCGCTCGGCGCCCTGCCCGAGCGGCCGCTGCTGTGCGCCCCCACGCGCGAGGCCGCGCTGTGCCTCGACGAGCACACTGTGATGGTGGTCGAGACGGCGCTCCCCGGCTTCGCCGAGCGCGTCGCGCTGTGGCGGGCGCTCGGAGGCGGGCAGGACGTGCACGAGGTGGCCGCCAAGTTCCGCCTCTCCGCGGGCCAGATCGCCGACGCCTGCGAGGTCGCGCGGCTCTCCGCGGCGGCGCGCGCGGCGGGGGTCGCGGGCGTGGAGGCGGTGGCGCGGGCGGCGGGCGTGGAGGCGGTGGCGCGGGCGGCGGGCGTGGAGGCGGTGGCGCGGGCGGCGGGCGTGGAGGCGGGCGAGCAGGCAGGGGCGGCCGACGTGCACGCGGCGCAGATCGGCTCCGAGGACCTTCACGCCGGCGCCCGCCACGCCTCCTCGACCCGCCTCGGCGAGCTCGCCACGCGCCTGGCGCCCGGCTTCACCTGGGAGGACCTCGTGCTGCCCCGAGCGCCAGCTCGAGCTGCTGCGCTCGATCTCCGCGTACCTGCGCCACCGCGACCGCGTGCTGTCGGAGTGGGGGTACGAGCGCACCGTCGCGCGCACCCAGGGGCTGAAGGTGCTGTTCGCCGGGGAGTCGGGCACCGGCAAGACGATGGCCGCGCAGGTGCTCGGCGCCGGCCTCGGCCTCGAGCTGTTCCGGGTCGACCTCGCGACGGTCGTCTCCAAGTACATCGGGGAGACCGAGAAGAACCTCGAGCGCATCTTCACCGCCGCCGACGGCTCCAACGCGATCCTGTTCTTCGACGAGGCCGACGCGCTGTTCGGCAAGCGCTCGGAGGTCTCGGACTCCCACGACCGCTACGCCAACATCGAGGTCGCCTACCTGCTGCAGCGGATGGAGGCCTACCCCGGCGCGGTGATCCTCGCCACCAACTTCCGGCGCAACATCGACGACGCGTTCGTGCGGCGCCTGGACTTCGTGATCGACTTCCCGTTCCCCGAGGCCGAGGACCGCCGGCGCATCTGGCGGCTGGTGCTGCCCGCCGCGGCGCCCCTCGCCGACGACCTCGACCTCGACTTCCTCGCCGAGCGCTTCAAGCTGTCCGGTGGCGGCATCCGCAACTGCTCGCTGGCCGCCGCGTTCCGCGCCGCCGACGAGGGCGGCACGATCGAGATGCGCCACCTCGTGCGCGCCGTGGCGCAGGAGTACGGCAAGCAGGGGCGGCTCACGCTGGAGAGCGACTTCGAGCGCTTCCACGCGACGATCCAGACGCCGGCCGTGCCGCCGCAGGGTGGCGTGCCCGCGCAGGTCGAGGTGGGGGGTACGCGGTGAAGGAGAGCCAGGCCGTCGAGGTCGAGAGCCCCGTCCGGGAGGGTGCCGCTGCGCCAGCTGTGGCCCGTGTGCCCGCGCTGGGACTCGCCAGTCAGGTGGGCAACCGCGCGTTCGCCACCCACGTACGCCCGCGCGCGGCGCCGCGGGCGGGCGGGCGGGTGCGTCCCGCGCGCACCTCGCTCGCCCGCTACCAGCAGGGGGAGGCGGGGCACGGCGGGATCGAGCAGCAGGGGCTCGGCGAAGCCGGGTTCACCCCCGAACAGGTGAAATCCACCTACTTCGGCAACTGGCTGCGGGACTTCTCGCAGATGGGGGAAGCCGGGAAGCGCCCACCCGCGCTGATGCTGCTGCTGAACATCCTCGCCCTCGGCGAGTTCGGGCGCGAACTCACCGACGCCGACCTCGGCGGCTACGCGCCCTCCGAGCACCTCGACAACCCCGAAGGCGGCGGCACCGCCGAGGATCCGAAGCTCGATCCCGCGCCAGGCGCCATCGGGGGAACCGAAGAAGCGCTCGCCAAGCTCTCGCCCGACCAGCAGGCGGCCTATGAACGCCAGCGCGCAGCGGGCCTTGAAATCCTCGCGGCGTCCGCCAAGAGCGGGCTGCCCCCCTACATCGAGCAGGGCAAGATGCACGCCCGGGAAATGCTTGGGCAGGCCGTCGAAAAGGGCGAAACGCCGGAAGGGATGCAGGCGCTCGGCAACGGCCTGCACGCGGTCGAGGACTACTTCTCCCACTCCAACTTCACCGAGGTCTGCATCGTCACGCTCAAAGACGACCCCTCGATCAAGCCGCTGCTGGATCAGCTGCAGCAGACCACGCTCGGCCACACTCCAGGGACGCTCACGCCGACGCAGGACGGCAGCGGCCCGGCGCCGGGCGTCGAAACCAGCGAACCTGCCCCCGGGGGGCGGATGCAGATCCAGACCGGCACCTACGCGCCGGGCGCCAACAACTTCGTGAGCCTGGTGGAGGCGCTCGAGACCGAGCTGACCAACGGCGAACTGCGCCGTACCTTCATCAAGGGCTCGCTGCGCGCCAACGGCACCACGCTGGCGAAGGCCACCGAAGCGCTCTCCGGCGCCGGCTTCGCCGCCAAGCTGGCCACCGCCGCTGTGAACGATCTGATGCAGCTCGTCGACCTCGCGTGCAGCCTGTTCGGCGAGGAAGCCGTGATGAAGGCGTTCGGCTTCACCGTCCCCTCGCTCGCGAGCCTCACCGGCCCGATCACCGACGCCGCCACCACCCAGTCGGGGGCCCAGGCGCAGAGCCAGGGGCTCTCCGGGCCGACCCACTCCGAAATCGCCAAGGACTCCCCCGACAACGCGCTGTTCGCCGTCTCCCGCGCGCTCGCCGTGTTCGCCGACAAGGAAATCGGCACGAAGATCAAGGAAGTGTGGGCGACGATGCCCAAGGAATCCAAAGAACCCGCTCCCGCGGCGCCGGCCACGCCGGCCGAAGGGCAGGCGCCGCAATCCGAACAGCCCACCGCCGGCCCCGGCGGGCAGGGCACGCCCCAGCAGGAAGCGGTCACCAGCCTGGTCGACAAGTACATCTGCAACCCCGCCGACGACCCCTGGTGGGAACCTGTGATCCGCCAGGCTGCCGCCGGCGCCGGAGGGGGCGGGGCGCCCGGAGGAGGAGGGTGAGCGTCGCCGGAGTCGGCGTGTATGCTCGCGTGGCACGATGAGCCGGCGACTCTCGAGGACCCAGCAAACGTCGCGTGCGCCCGCCGTCACGCGCAGGTCCTCCACGTCGGGGTCGGGGCTGACGGACCTGCGTGGGCTCCAGCAGCATGCCGGCAACCGGCTGATGGGGTCGTTCATCCAGCGCGACAACGATGGGCAGCAGGGGGGAACGGGTGGCCAGGAGGGGGAGAGCGCCCAGCAGGGGGAGGGCGCGCAGCAGGACTGGGCCGCCGACCGCCGCACCATGGAGACCGTCCGCGTCGACACGCAGGCCCGCGCGCTGAAGCTCGACGCGTTCGTCGGCAAGGCGCTCGGCGACATCCAGAGCATCACGGAGAACGTGGAGCGCGTCAGCAAAGAGTACGACGAGTGCTACGAGCGCTACGCCAAAGAAGTGGAGAAGGCGAAGCTGGCGACGAAGAAAAACCAGGAGTGGGCGGACATCGGCATCAGCCTCGCGATCGGCCTCGCGCTCGTCGCGGCGCCCGAGCTCAGCGTCTTCGAGCTCGTCGGCGCGGAGGGCGTGGTCAGCGCGAAGGTGGGCGCCAAGCTCACCGAGGTGGCGATCCACACCGGCGTCGAGACCGGGGCGGTCAAGAGCGGCATCCTCGAGCTGGCCGGCGGCGAGCTGAAGACCGGCGGGATGACCCCCGAGGGCCAGGAGCTCTCCACCACGAAAAGCCTCATCGCGATGTACAAGAAAGTCCTCGCGGTGGGCGGCCAGACGAGCACCCTCAACCTGGTCGCCTCCGGCGCCGAGTACGCGATCGGGGAGATCAAGGCGCAGATCGGGGGCGGCGCCGGCGCCGACATGAAGGTGCCCGAGCTCGTGGAAATGATGGACGCGCTGAGCACCGCGGATATGGCGACGGCGTCGATCGACCAGAAGATCGAGGAGTCCTCGAAGTACTTCACCGACCTGCAGCAGAAGACGCTCATGAGCCAACCGGACCCCAAGAAGATGGAGCAGGACATCGTGATCATGGCGATGGCCGACATGTCCGACTCCGAAGCCCCCGAACTGAAAGCGATCAAGGAGTACCTGAACAACATCGGCGTGATCTCCGCCGGGCAGTGGTCGGGCAGCGGCGGGCGCCTCGGCGTGGACTTCGGCGCGATCTACGCCACCTCCGGCGACACGCGCAAAGCGGTGGCGGCCGCGAAGGCCGAAAAGGCCAAGTTGAAGAGCGAATACGACGCGCTCGCGGGCGGAGGTGGAGGGGGAGGGGAGTAGGACCGGAGTAGGACCGCGACGCGCCGTCCCTTGCCCGCGCTCTCGAACCCCCCCCGCGAAGGTACCATCAACGACGCATGGCGACGCACACGGTGGTTCCGCTCAACACGATGCTCGCCGACCTTGACGAGTCGCTGCGCGCGCTGCTCAAGCGCGAGCTCGCCCGTCACGGCTTCGACGGCGTCGAGATCGCCTTCGAGGCGCCCGCCAAGGAGTGGTCGGCTGCCCTCTCCGCCCCGGCCGTCAACGCGTTCCTGTACGACCTGCGCGAGTCCAAGGACCACCGCCCCGTCGAGTGGGAGCGCGAGCAGGCCGCGCGCGCCGCCCGCGAGTACCGGCCGCCGTTGATCGTCGAGGCGTCCTTCGCGCTGACGGCGTGGGCGCGCGCGGTCGAGGACGAGCACCGCCTGCTCTCCCAGGTGCTGGCCGTTCTCTACGCGTACCCCACCCTCCCCGATGACGTGCTCACCGGCACCCTGCGCGACGCCGCCTCCCAGCGCCACCCCCTCACCACGAAGGTCGGCCAGCCCCGCGGCGAGGGCAAGTCCGACTTCTGGTCCTCCGTCGGCGGCCAGTACAAGCCCTCGCTGGACTACGTCGTCTCCCTCGCCTGCGAGCCCGGCACCACCCTCGAACGGGGTCCCGAGGTCCGCACGCAGACCGTGCGCGTACGCGACACCGCCGGCGCCCCCGCCAACGTGATCGAGACTGCACCGTGCCGGCGGCACCGTCACCGCCGCAGGTACACCCGTCGCCAACGCGTGGATCGCGCTCCCGGAGCTGGGGCTGTGGACGGCGAGCGGGGCCGACGGCCGTTTCCGCTTCGACCGCGTCGGCCCCGGCACCTACCGCTGCCTTGCGCGCACCCCCGAGGGCGTCGAGGCCGAGGCCGAGTTGATGGTCCCGGGCCAGGGCGTCAACCTCACGCTCGACGCCGCCAAACCCGCCGCGCGCCGTCGGCGCTGAGCTCCCCCGCAACCCCTCTGCGCCGACCGTTTGACGCCTCGCGCGAGCGCCGTCTGGACGACCACCCATCGCGCGGGGCTGTGCTGTATCTTCGCAGGGCTCGCGCGCCGCGCGCCCGCGGGTGTACAAGCGTACAAGCGAGCCTAAGGAGCGTCATGCCCACGTACCTGACCCCCGGGGTCTACGTCGAGGAGGTTCCCTCCCAGTCCAAGCCCATCGAGGGCGTCGGGACCTCGATCGCGGCGTTCGTCGGGCTCGCGCCCGGCGGGCCGGTCAACACGCCGATGCGGATCTCCAACTGGACGCAGTTCGCGCGCCTCTTCGGCGACCCGCGCGAACCGGAGAACGGCCCCTTCATGGAGGGCGCGTACCTCGCGCACTCGGTGTACGGGTTCTTCCAGAACGGCGGCGGCCTCTGCCTGGATCGTGCGCGTCGGCGACGCGCGACGGCGCGCCCGCCGCGCAGGCGGCACTGCCGGCCGCCGCGGACGCGGGCGTCGAGGCGTTCCGCGCGGTCGCGCTCGACGGCGCCGCGGGTGGGCCGGTCAAGCTGGAGCTGAGCGAGGAGAAGCCGAGCGGCGAGGCCGCCAAAGCCGAGAAAGGCGACCAGACGCCCACCTACACGCTGGTCGTCACCGCCGGCGGCGACGAGGAGGAGTACGAGGGCCTCTCGCTGAAGAAGGGCCGCTCCTACCTGGCGACGAAGGTGAACGCCGCCTCCAAGCTGATCCGCATCGAGGAGACCGGCGCCTCGCTTCCCGAGGCTCAGCGCGCCCCAAAAACCGGCACCTACACCCTCACCCTGCCGGCCGCCGCGCTCGCGAAGATCGAGGCCGCGCACTTCGAGGGCGACGTGGCCCGCGCCGCGGCATGGGCGGCCTCGCCGCGGTGGACGAGATCACGATGGTGTGCATGCCCGACGCGATGACGCTCGCGGCCGACGGTCGGACGCGCAGATGCGCGACCTGCAGGGCAAGATGATCGCCCACTGCGAGAACGCCGGCGACCGCATGGCGATCCTCGACACGCCGCCGGACCTGCTGCCCCAGGACGTGCTGGAGTGGCGCCATGAACACCGCCGGGTACGACTCCAAGATGGCGGCGCTGTACTGGCCGTGGATGGAGGTGATGGACCCGCTCACCAGCCGGCCGCTGCTGGTGCCGCCGTAGCGGTCACATGGCCGGCGTGTGGGCGCGCACCGACTCCGACCCGCGGCGTGCACAAGGCGCCGGCGAACGAGGTGGTGCTGCGGCGCCAACGGCCTCGGCTTCCAGATCACCCAGGCCGAGCAGGGCGAGCTGAACCGCAACGGGATCAACTGCATCCGCGCCTTCCCCGGCCGCGGCATCCGCGATGTGGGGCGCGCGCACGCTCTCCAGCGATCCCGAGTGGCGCTACATCAACGTGCGGCGGCTGTTCAACTACATCGCCGAGTCGATCATGGCAGGGCACGCAGTGGGCGTGTTCGAGCCCAACGACGAGCGGCTGTGGATGCAGCTGAAGATCGAACGTCTCGAACTTCCTCACGCGCGACGTGGCGCGAGCGGCGCGCTGTTCGGGCCGACGCCGAACAGGCGTTCTTCGTCAAGTGCGACGCGGAGACCAACCCGCCCGAGCGTGATCGAGGCCGGCCAGGTCGTCTGCGAAATCGGGATCGCGCCGGTGAAGCCGGCCGAGTTCGTCGTGTTCCGCATCTCCCAGTACTCCGCCGACGCCTCCGAAGTCAGCGAATAGCACTCGAAAAGGAGCCTTAGATGCCAGACAAGCAGCCGCGCCCCTCATCCCACTTCCGCCTGAACCTCGGCGGACGCGAGAACGTCGGCATGTTCCGCGAGTGCTCGGGTCTCGACTCCGAGACCGACGTGATCGAGCAGAAATCGGTCGACGCCAACGGCCTGCCGACCGTGCGCAAGGTCCCCGGCGCCACGAAGTGGTCCAACATCACCCTCAAGCGAGGCATCGACGAGAACCTCGAACTGTGGAAGTGGCGGGACATCGTCATCAAGGAAGGCCCCGAATCCGCGCGCGTGGACGGCACGATCGAGCTGGTCGACTACGACGGCTCGACGATCGCCACGTACGCCTTCAAAGAAGGGTGGCCGATCAAGTACTCCGGCAGCTCGCTGAACGCGAGCGGCAACGAGGTCGCGCTCGAGGAGCTGCACATCTGCCATGAGGGCCTGGAGCGTCAGTAGGCCGCGCGCGGGGGTCGTGAGGCATGAGGACGGAGGTCTCCTTCACACTCCCGCGCGGCTACGTGGACCCGGCCGGCACCGTGCACAGCGAGGGCACGATGCGCCTCGCCACGGCCCGCGACGAGATCGAGCCGCTGCGCGACCCCGCGGTGCGCCAGAACGAGGCGTACCTCGCGGTGCTGCTGCTCGCGCGCACGGTCACGCGGCTCGGCACCGTGCAGAGCATCGACCCGCCCCTGATCGAAGGCCTGTTCGCGGCGGACTTCGACCACCTGCAGCGCCTGTACGAGCGGATCAACACCGACGGGGAGGCGGTCGGCGCGCTGGCCTGCCCGGAGTGCGGGCACGCCTTCGAGGTGGACCTCACCGAGATCGAGGACCGACGACTGGGGGAATGACGCGGCCATCTCCGCGCGAGCTGTTCGCGGAGATGGCCGGCCTCGCAGATCGCTTCCACTGGCCGCTGGAGGAGCTGCTCGACCTCGAGCACCCGGACCGCCGCCGCTTCCTCGCCGAGGCAGCGCGGCTGCGGGGGGCCGGGGGGAGCGACGATGGCTGAGGCGCGGCCCGTGCCCCGCCGGCGGCGCTCGATTGCGGCGCGCCTGGTGGCGCGGACGCAGCGGCTCGACCGGCTCGGAGGGTCCCGCCTGGCCGCCGCAGTGACCGAGCGCCGCCGTGCGCTGCCGGCCGCGCTCGCACCGCGCCTGGCGCCTGCTCACGAGGAGGGCGCGGGCCGCACCGCGGGGAGTGGCCGGGCCGCCGCTCGCTCCGGCGTCCCCTTCTCCGGCGCCCCCCTCGCCCGCGCCGCCGCGGAGCCGGCATACCCCCGCCCCGCGGGGATGAGCGAGTTCGCCGCTCAGTGGCTGTTCGGCGACGGGCCCGCGGAGGGCACCCCGTTCGCCGGGGGCTCCGCGCTCGGCGCGCAGGCGTCGGAGCCGCCCGCGTTCCTTGCCGCGCGGCGCGCCGCCGTGGACGCGGCGGCCGAGCGCAAGGCACGGACGCTCAGCCGCACGGCGGCCCCCCGCGGTCGCGTACACGAGGAGCGGCCGCTGCGCCTCTCGGCGACCCCGCCGCCGCGGGGCGAGGAGCCGCCCACGCAGAGCTCGCCGCCGGAGGCCGAGGCCGCGCCGGCGCCGCAGAGCGCTCCCGCCGCGCCGCTTCCGCAGAGCGAGCCGGCCTCGCCGCCCCCGTTCGGGGCGCGGCCCCCGGCGCGGTCCCCGCGCGAGCCGGCTCCGCCGGCGCCTCCGGCACCCGCCGAGGCGGCGGGGTCCCCGGTCGAGGAGCCCCCGTCCGCGGCGGAGTCCGCCGCCGGGGCGGGGGAGGCATCCGCGCCGCGCCCGCCCACCGTGATGCGGCCCCGGCCGCCCGAGACCCCGCCCGCGCTCTCTCCGCAGCGTGCTCCGGTTGCACTGCGGCGCGTCGTGCGACCCCCGGCCGCCCCGCCGGCCGCCGCGCCGCCTACCCCGCCGCCACCCGCCGCCGCGAGTCCGCCGCGCGGGCTGCTGCGGCGCGTGGCCGATCGTCTGCTGGGGAATGGGCGCGCGCAGCGGGTGGCGGCGGGGGCGGAGCCGGGCGAGGGCACGGGTCCCGGCGTGGGCACGGAGCCCGGCCCCGCCGGGCGGGTGGGATCCCGATCCGCCGTCGCGGCAACGGCATGGGCACCCGCGCCGGTTTGGCCGGCTCTCCCGGGGGCACCGTCCGAGGTCGACGGCGCCGCGCAGAGCGCGCCGTCCACTCCAGGGGATGCGGAGCCGCGGCTCGCCGAGGCGGCGGAGCCAGGCTTCGACGGTCCCGCGGACGGCGCACCCGAGCCCGCCGTGCTCGGCGGAGCGCCCGCCGGGACCACGCCGTACGAGGCCACGGCGGCGCTCGGCTTCGGGCAGGGTGGAGGGGACCTCGCTGCACGCGAGTCACCCGCGCCGGGGGCCGGCGGCGCCGGCGAGGCATCCGCCGCTCCCGCGCCGGGGATCGGCGGCGCCGGCGAGGCAGCCGTCGCCCCCGCGCCGAGCGGGCTGCGGCGCGCACTGGCCAGACTGCGTACCCGCGGCACCCCGTCGCCCGCTGTGCTCGACCGCGAGCCGGAGCCGGCACGCGGCCACGGGGCGATGCGCGGCGCCGGCTCTGAAGGAACTGTCGAGTCCGCCGGAGGACCACCCACCGCCACGAGCGCGCCGGTGCAGACGGGGAGGGGCGCCGCGGGCGATCCTCGCCCGTCCACGGCTGCGGGCGAGCAGCCGGCGGCAGCCGTCACACCGGCGGCCGCGCGGGCGACCGTGCACCGCTCCCCGAGCGGTACGCCTGCGCCCGCCGCCCGCGGGGTGGCTCTCTCGGCCACACCACAGTCGGGCGGCGAACACGGGCCGCCGAGTCCGCTCGCCGCGACGGGCCCCGGCGGTCACGGGACCGGCCCGGCGGCGCCGGTGGCACGTGCGGCGCGCGCCGCTCAGCCGTCCGCGCGCCCGCCCGTGCGGCTACGTCGCGCCCCGGCCCGCACCTTCTCCGCTCCGTCCTCGTCCGCTCAGCGGCTGGGGCGGGTGCCCTCGTCGCCCTCCCCTGTGCCGGGCGCACGCACGAGCGGCGAGCGGCTGGCCGACGCGACCGGCGCGGCGCTGCGCCGCGACGTGGGCGCAGGGGTCGAGACGATCGAGTTTCCCGTCGGCGGCTCGGACTCCTCCGGCCCCGGCCTGGAGAGCGTCCTCGCCCGTGAGCCGGCCGGCGGCGGCCCGTCCGGCCCCACGCCCGGAGCCCAGCCCGGCGCGGGCGAAGCGGCGGGTCCGGCCGCAGCGGCGGCTCCCGGAGGGGAAGGGGGGGCGACCTCGCACGGCGCGTCCTCCTCGCTCGCCGGGGCCTCGCCGGAGGCCGACGACATGTACGAGCAGGTGATCGAGCGCCTGCGCCGCGACCTGTTGACGGAGCGGGAGCGGATGGGTGATCTGCTGGGAGACCTGCCATGAGCCCCTCGATGGAAGTCGAACTCTCCCTTCCCTCGATCGAAATCTCGATCGGCGAAGAAGAATCCACCGGCGGCGGGACCGGGGGACCGGGTACGCGCCCCGAACCGGTCGGGGAGCTGCGCTTCCTGGTGGAAATCGCCGGGGTGGAAATCGGGTGGTTCAGCGACTGCACGGGGCTGCAGGCCGAACACGAAGTGACTGAATACCTCCCGGGAGGTGCGGTCTCTCCGGTGAAGCTGCGCGGGGCGATCAAGTACCCCAACATCGTGCTCAAGCGCGGCATCACCGTCGAGGACGCGCTGCTGCAGTGGTTCTTCGAAGCGCAGGCGCCCGCAGAACGCCCCGACCTGACGATCACGCTCTACGGCCCCAACCTGCAGCCGATCCAGCAGTGGGTCTACCACGGCGCGTTCCCGCTGAAGTGGCAGGGGCCGTCGTTGAACGCGGCCTCCAACAAGACCGCGACCGAAGCGCTGGAGCTCGGCCACGCCGGCATGGACCCCGCGTTGAGTGGAGCGGTCGGTGGTTGAGGCCGTGGGAGCGTCGATGAAGGGAGTGGGCAATGGCTGAAACCGAAACGCTCCAGCAGGCGCAGATCATGATCGAAGGGGAAGAAGAACCCCTGGTCTGCCTCTTCAACCCCAAGGAATACACGATCACCAAGACCTCCTCCTGGAGCGCCAAGCAGGCGGCCGGGGTGAGCCTGCCGCCGGTGCAGTACGGGGGCGGAGCGCCGCGGGAACTCTCTTTCGAAATCCTGCTCGACGACCAGGAAGGCACCTACGAAGTCGAACCGGCGGTGAACCGCCTCTTCATGGCGATGGAAGCGAACCCGGCGTTCGCCACGCAGTCGAGCAAAGGCAACCCCACGCCCGCGCCGCCGAAGCTGACGTTCTCGTGGGGCGCGACGCTCTCCTTCGAAGCGGCGCTCAAGAGCCTCTCGGTGCAGTACGTGCGCTTCGCGCCCGACGGCACGCCGATCCGCGCGAAAGTGAAACTGACGCTCATGCAGGTGGAAGCGGCCGACTCCCGCTCGGGCGTGGAAACGCCGCCGCCGCAGAACCCCACGACGCGCGCGCGTGCGGAGCTGGGGGCGCGCACGGTGCGCGACGGCGACACGCTGCAGTCGCTCGCCTACGACGCCTACGGCGACGCGACCGCGTGGCGGGCGATCGCGCAGGCCAACGGCATCGACGACCCGCTGCGCCTGCGCCGCGGCTCGCGCCTGTCGATCCCGCGCCTGCGGCCATGAGCCCGGTCGCGGCAGGGGAGCGTCGCACGAGCGTCGGCGCGACCCGAGGGTGTGACGCATGAGCCCGGCCGCCACCCAGGGCGTCGTCGCCGGCATCGAAGTGCGCCTCGGCGGGCAGGCCCTCGAACCGAAGGTGCTGCAGAAGCTGATCGAGGTCCGTATCCAGGAGAACCTGATGCTCCCCGACTCCTTCCTGATGCGCATCTCCGACCCCGACATGAAACAGGTGGACTCCTCGGTCTATGAAATCGGCGCGGAAGTGGAAATCCTGCTGGCCGCCGCGCACGAAGGGACGCTGCAGCCCGTCTTCAAGGGCCAGGTGACGGCGCTGGAACCGGAGTTCTCCAGTGGTGGCGCGTACGTGGCGCTGCGCGGCTACGACAACTCGCACGCGATGCACCGCACCAAGCGCACGCAGACCTACCAGAACGTCACCGCCGGCGACGTCGCCGAAAAAGTCGCCTCGCGCTCGGGCCTGACCCTGGGGACGATCGACCCCTCCGGCGCCCCCCACGACTTCGTCCAGCAGAGCAACGAGTCCGACTGGGAGTTCCTGTGGCGGCTGGCGGGGGCGATCGACTTCGAGGTGGTGGTGCTCGACAAAGAACTGCACTTCCGCGAAGCCGGCGGCATGGCCGACGCCGAACCGGTGACGCTCGCGTGGGGCGCGCAGCTCGGTCTCCTTCCGCCCGCGCGTGACGGGCGTGCAGCAGATGCACGAAGTGCTCGTGCGCGGCTGGGACCCCTCGACCAAGCAGGTGATCGAAGCCACCGCCACGGCCGACTCGCCGAGCTCCACGATCGGGATCGAACGCGACGGCGTGGTGCAGTCGCTCGGCGGCGGCACGATGACGGTCGCCGACCGGCCGGTGATGACGCAGGCCGAGGCCGAAGCGCTCGCCAGCAGCGTCGCCGCGCACCTCGGCAACGCGTTCGTCGAGGCCGACGGCTCCTGCCACGGCGACCCGCGCATCCGCGCGGGCTCCAAAGTGAAGGTCGAAAAGGTCGGCGAACGCTTCTCCGGCACCTACTCGCTCTCAGCGGTCACCCACATCTTCCGGGGAGCCAAGGGCTACGAAACCCACTTCTCGATCACCGGCCGCGCCCCCCGCAGCCTCGTGGACCTGATGACCCCGGCCACCAAGCGGTCGTGGGGGGACTCGGTGGTGGTGGGCGTCGTCACGCAGAACGAAGACCCCGAAGGCCTCGGGCGCGTGCGCGTCAAGTACCCCGCGCTCGGTGAAGACACGGAGGGGTGGTGGGCGCGGATCGCCTCGCCCGCGGCCGGCGCAGGGCGCGGCGTGATGATGATGCCGATCGTCGGCGACGAGGTGCTGCTCGCCTTCGAGCACGGGGACGTGCGCCGCCCCTTCGTGCTCGGCTCGCTCTTCAACGGCCAGTCCAAGCCCGAAGAACTGTCGAAGACCGACGGCTCCTTCGCGCTCGGCTCCGACAAGGCCGTCGCCGTGAAGGCCGGCGACGCGGTGACGGTCCAGAGCGGGCAGGCGATGGAACTGACGAGCGAAGCGGACATGACGCTGAAGGCCCAGGGGATCACCGAGGAAGCACAGGGCGACCACTCCGTGGAAGCCCAGGGGTCGGTGACGGTGAAGGCCAACGCGACGGTGACGATCGAAGCGCAGGCGGCCGTCACGATCAAGGCGCCCGCGATCACGATCGAAGCCGACGGCGTGGTGCAGATCTCCGGGGCGCAGGTGATGCTGGGGTGAGCGACTTCCTGGGCGCCGGCCTGGCGTTCCCGCTGCAGGTGGACCGGCGCGGCGGGATCGCGCTCGCGCACGAAGGCACCGACGTCGAACAGGCGATCGGGCTGATCGTCTCCACCGCGCCGGGCGAGCGGCCGATGCGCCCCGAGTTTGGCTGCGGCGCGCACGACTACGTGTTCGAGCGGATCGACGGCTACGCTCTGGGACGCATCGAGCACGAGGTGCGCGTCGCGCTCAAGCGCTGGGAGCCGCGCATTGAGGTGATGAGCGTCGGATTCGATACCGCCAAAGCGGGGGAGGGGGTGCTTGTGATCGACATCGGCTACCGGCTGCTGGCCACCAACGACGTGCGCAACCTCGTGTACCCCTTCTACGTGATCCCCGCCGAGGAGCACGCGTGAGTGGCGCCGGGGAACAAGGGCAGGGGCAGGACGCGCGGGTGGGGTTCTGTCCAGGGGGTCGGGGGGGGCGTACGTTCCGCGCCTACGGAGGCCAGCGGTGAGCCTCCCCGAGATCGTCCTCGACGACCGCGGCTTCCAGGACCTCGTCTCCGAGGCCCGCACGCGGATCGCGCTCGCCTGCCCTGAGTGGACCGAGCACAACGTGTCGGACCCCGGCATCACGCTGATCGAGCTGTTCGCGTGGATGACCGACTGCTGCTGTACCGGGTCAACCGCATCCCCGACAAGCTGCACGTCGCGCTGCTGGAGCTGCTCGGCGTGCGCCTCGCGCCGCCCGCCGCCGCCGCCACGGAGCTGCGCTTCATGCTCGCCGGCCCGATCGAGGAGCGCGTCGAGATCCCCGCGGTGGAGACGGAAGTCGGCACGGTGCGCACCACCGACGAGCCCGCGATCGTCTTCCAGGTCACCGAGGGCATCGCGATCGAGCCGCAGCGGCCCTCCGCGTACGCGGTGCAGCGCGCCGGCGCGGTCAAGGACGTCGGCGTCGCGGGCGGCCGCGCCAAACCGACCGGCACCGACCGCGCGCCCTTCGCCTCCCCGCCGCAGGTCGACGACGCGCTGCTGCTCGGCTTTGCCCACCCGATCGGCCGCCTGATCGTGCAGGTCGAGCTCGACTGCTCGCACGCGCGCGGCGCCGGCGTCGACCCCGAGGACCCGCCCCTGCGCTGGGAGGTCTCCGGCCCCGAGGGGGCGTGGCTGGAGGCCACGGTGCTCGAGGACTCCACCGGCGGCTTCAACTTCGGCGCCGGCCACATCACGCTGGAACTGCCGCGCCACTCCGCGATCCACGCGCTCGCCGGGCACCGCGCCCACTGGCTGCGCTGCCGCCTCTCCGACCGCACGCGCTCGGGCGCCGTCGGCGTCACCTACTCGCACCCGCCCGACGTCTACGAGATCACCGCCGCGCCCGTCGGGGCGGTGCTGCCCGGCGCGCACGCGGCGACCGAAACGCGCGAGTCGCTGGGCACCTGCGACGGCACCCCCGGCTCCGTCCTGCGGTTGCGCCACCGGCCCGTGCTCCCCCCCGCGGCCGGGGAGACGCTCGAAGTTCGCGAGCCCGGCGCGGAGACGTGGCGCGCGTGGGAGGTGCGCGAGTCCTTCGCCGAGTCCGACCCCTACGACAGCCACTTCGTGCTCGACGCCGCCCGCGGCGAGGTCGAGCTCGGCCCCGCGATCCGCCAGCCCGACGGCGGCTGGCGCCAGTACGGGGCGATCCCCCCCAAGGACTCCGCGCTGCGCTTCTCCCGCTACCGCCACGGCGGCGGGCGTGCCGGCAACGTCGCCGCGGGCACGCTCACCGTACTCAAGACTGCGATCCCCTCGGTGGCCTCCGTCACCAACCCGCGGGCCGCGCTCGGCGGTGTGGACGCCGAGTCCCTCGACGGCGCCCGCACCCGGGCGGCCCTGGAGATCCGCTCGCGCTACCGCGCCGTGACGGCCGAGGACTTCGAGCTGCTCGCGGTGCACGCCTCCCCGCAGGCCGCCCGCGCGGTGTGCGTGCCGCCCGCCGGCCCGGGACCGGTGCGCGTGCACGTGCTGCCGCGCGTGGACCCGGCCGACCGGCGCCTCACGACCGAGGAGCTGACGCCCGGCGAGGGCCTGATGCGCGAGATCGCCGCCTACCTCGACGAGCGGCGCCTGATCGGCACGACGGTCGAGCTGCTGCCGGTGCGCTTCCGCGCCGTCGCCGTGGTCGTCAACCTGCAGGTCTCCCCGTCCGCCGACGCCGACCGCGTCGAGCAGGACGTCGAGCATGCGCTCTACACGTATCTCAATCCGCTGGTGGGCGGCTCGCCGCTCGGCCCCGGCGACGGGTGGCCCTTCGGACGGGCGCTCAACCAGGGGGAGCTGTTCGGCGTCGTGCATGCGATCGACGGGGTGCAGTTCGTCAAGGTACTACGACTCTATGAGGTGAACCTGCTGACCGGCGAGCAGGCCTCCAAACCGCTGGGGGGGCATCTCCCTTTGGAGCCGGATGAGCTGATCGCCTCCGGCTCGCACCTGGTGCGGGCCTCGCACGGGGAGGAGTGAGTGGGGGGAGTCGCACCCGGCCCTTCGGTATACCTCAGCCAAACGTCCCGGTATGGGCCACTTCAGTCGCTCATGATTCAGACGTACCCAAGGTCGCGTAGTGCGCCTTGCAGGTCGTCGAGCAGGAGCTTGAATGCAGGCAGGCGGCTGAGCGCCGCAATGGAACTGCGTTCCCCGAGCAGGTCGAGGAACGCAGAAGACGAGGGCCGGCGCCTACCTCGGCGCCCCGGGCGCGCAGTCCTGAGAGCGGTGATGAACATGGCCTTCGGATCGAGCACTAGTTCGAGATCGACTGGTGATTTAGGGATGCCCAGGTCTGAAGCTGAACGCCTCGTGCCGAATATCGAGCAGACCGCGTCAGAGTCCGCGAGCGCCCAAGCCTCCGTCTCCCGAACAGGAACGACCGCGATGCAACGCCTGCCGGCTCCACCCAGACGTTCGCTGACCAGCTGGACGCCTGGCGCCACATTGTCACGGCGCGCCTGGTGGGGGTCACCCCCGCCATCGGCGTGTACAAACAGGATATGAAACTCGCCCTGTATGCGCTCTGCCGCGTTGGCAATACGCTCCGCGCGCGTCGCGTCGGAGGAATCTACAGGAAGTCGCCGGACAGCGCCAAGGTCGACCATATGTCCCGCGCCGACTAGAAGATGCTCGATCGCACGTGGCAGCAGCTTGTCCAGAAAGCGATGATCGGTAGGTCCCTCGGCGTACAGCGCGAGTCCGAGCCAGCGTCGCGTCACCCGACTTCTACCGCCGCGACTCCTACAGTTGCCAGATAGTCGTTAACCTCGGCGTTCGATACGAGGTCACCTATGTGATCCGGGTCGAGAGTCTGCTGGTAGTAACGCCTGACGGGACGAGCTCGGGTGATCACGTCAACACGATCGTCCGATCCGCTGATCGAAGTGGCGGAATCAAAAAAGATCCCCTCATCGTCCTCGAGCGCTCCGACGACAACGGGTGAGTGCGTCGTCATGATGAGCTCGCAGTAGCGGGGGCGGGGGTTCGTCATCGCCATCGGGATCGCCTGCGACGAGTTCCCGGAGGTGCTTGATCAACGGTCCGAGCCTAGCGGGGTGGACGCCGTTCTCGGGCTCCTCGAAGCAGATCAACCCGCCGAAGCGCGGATCGTCGAGCGCGGTCAGCAGCGCCAGCAGCCGCAGCGTTCCGTCCGACGCAACCCGGCTTGAGGACTCCCCGGCGGCACGGGTGTTGATCAGAATCTGCCACTGCCGCTCCACGTCGTCCTTGCGAATCCTGACCCCGAGAACTCCCGGCACGAGGCTGGCTAGATCGGCTGAGATCTCCGTCAACAGACCGTGTGGCTCCTCCGTGGTGCTCGTCTCCGCAAGAATCCTCCCAAGTACCGCCGCCAAATTCGAACCATTTGGCTCCAGGCGATCGGGGGCATGCTCATCGACGGCACGGCGCAAGCCGGCCGGATCAATTTGGAGGAATCGCCATGAGCGCATCTCTTCGCGGAGCGCAAACAGGTGGGGGAACTCCGCCGAGGTCATCGTCGAGAGGACCGTTGTCTCGGCAGCAACGGCCGGTCGGTGGCGGCCTGGGTGCCCGTCCTGAGCGATCTTGAATTCCGACGTCCCGCCTTGCGTCAAGGTTTCGAGCAGGTCCGCGCGGCGATTGTGTTTGAGCCTCGGGGAGACGATCGAGTCGTTGCTCTGCTTGAACGCCCTTGCCCAGGAATCCTCCGAGGCACGCATCGTGCGGGCCGCCTCGTGGATCACGAATAGCCGTTCGAGGCCGCCAACTTGGCGACGCTCGAGCACCATCTCGTATCGGAGCCTGGTTTGGATAAGCGTGTGTTTGGCGCCCCAGGGATCGAGCACGTCGGGGTCTAGGAGGACCTCGGCCGCCAACTGGATCTGACTCGCAGTGGTTCCGTCTGTCGCGCGATGAAACAGCTCATATGGTTCGCCCCGCAGCCCGCTGGCCGCTGAACGCAGATCCGTCTGGGCCAGCAGCGCGAGGAACTGGATCGCATCGAAGAGGTTCGACTTACCGCTCGCGTTGGCGCCGGCAATCACGCTGAACGGCTGCAACTCGAGCTTGAAGCCGCGGAACGTCTTGAAGCCGTCGATCTCGATCTTGGTCAGCATGTTGGGGTGAGCGCTTTCCCGGCGACTTGATTCATGCCCCTCAGGATACGCCGTGATCTGGCGCACACCAAGCGTTGCCGGCCCACTCAGCGCCCCAGGAGCCTAGACCTCAGTCGCTCGGGCCGCGGTAGGGGGTAGACCCCCGCCGCCCTCGCAGCCGCGAGGAGCGGTTTAATGGGGCAGTGGCGGACGACGGCGGCAAGCTGGCGGACGGACGCGCGAACGGCGGGGATCCCTCGCCCACGTTCGCAGGCGTCGGCTTCGGCACGCTCCAGCTGCGGCGGGTCATCGGCGAGGACCCGCCGCCCCAACCAGTCTCCGCCCGCGCCCACCTTCGCGAGAACCTGCCGGCGGTCTACCGCGAGGGGGACTTCGGGATGCGCTTCGTCGGCGCCCTGGAGCACGTGCTCGACCCGATCGTCGCGCTGCTCGACAACCTCCCCGCCCACTTCCACCCCCGGCACGCGCCCCCCGACGTGGTCGAGCTGCTCGGCGCCTGGCTGGGTCTCGAACACGACGAGGCGCGCCGCGGCGAGGACCGTCGCGAGCTCGCGCTGGGCGCCGCCGAGCTGATGCGCCGGCGGGGCACGCGCGCGGGACTGGAGCAGGCGCTCGCGCTCGCCTTCCCCGGGGTGCCGCTGCGTGTCGAAGACGGCGGGGGGGTGACGTGGTCCACCGCCCACGAGGATGCTGGGGGCGGCGCCTCCACGGCCGGCGCCGGCGAGGGCGCTCCGGAGGCGTACGCGCCCGCGTCCGCCTCCGAGGCCGCCCCCAAGGCCCGCTCGCCCAAGGCGCCCGAGCCCGCTTCGTTCGTCGTGTACTGCGACCGGCCGGTGCCCGAGGCGACGCAGGCGGCGATCGCGCGCCTGATCGAACGCTCCAAGCCGGCGAACACGGCCTTTCGCCTGCGGGTCAAGGCACCGAAAGCACGGCCGCGGGAGGACGGGCCGTGAGGACCTGCCCCAGCTGCGGGCGCGAGAACGCCGACGAGACCGACTTCTGCGCGTGCGGCGAGTACCTGCGGTGGGAGCCGACGGCGTTCGTCTCCTCGGTCAAGCCGTCGGCCGCGGGCGGGGCGGCGTCGGGGGCTCCGGTACAGGAGGACCCCAACGCGACCCTGGCTCCCGCGAGCGTGGCCGCGGCGTCCGCGGCCGCGGCGGCGCCGCCCGCCCCACAGGGCATGGGCGCTGCCGTGCCGCCGCCCGCCGGCGCGGACGTGGCGCCCGCGGGCACCGCGCCACCGCCGGGGGTCGCCTCGCTGCTGCTGCGCCGCCCCGAGGACGAAGGTCCGGCGGAGGGCCCCGTCGAGGTGTCGGTCGAGCCCGGGGGGCGCGTCACGATCCTGGGGCTGATCCGCAACCAGGGGGCGATCGTCGACAACTACGACCTCGCCGTCGCGGGGCTGCCGGAAGGGTGGTGGACGGTGACGCCGCCGACCGCGTACCTCGTGCCGTACGGGGCGGGCGGGACGTACGAGCAGGAGGTGCAGATCATCCTGCACCCGCCGCGCGCGCCCGAAGCGCTCGCGCAGCCGTGGCAGCTGGAGGTGACGGCGACCTCGCGCGCGTACGGCACCGAGGTGGCGCGCGCGCCGGCGACAGTGACGATCGGGCCCTACCAGGACGTGGCGTGCGAACTGCGGCCCGAGCGCGCGTCGGGGCGGCTGAAAGCGCGCTTCGCGCTCACCGTGTACAACCGCGCGAACGCGCCGACCGACGTGCTGCTGGCGGCCGAGGACGCCGACGGGGAATGCCTCTTCCGCTTCGCGGAGCCCTCGATCGCGGTGCAGCCGGGGCAGGGGATCGAGGCGCCCTTCACGGTGTTTCCGCCGCGCCAGCGGTGGATCGGCCGCCCGCACGAGCGGCGCATCCAGGCGACCGCCACGCCCGTCGGGTCCGAGCAGCCGCCCGCGCCCCGTATGGGGGTCTACCGCCAGCGCGCGTGGCTGCCGTGGTGGCTGTCGGTCGTGGCGCCGCTGGTCGCGGTGGCGGTCGTCGCGCTCCTGCTGCTGCTGCCGAAGCAGACCACGGTGCCCAACCTGGAGAAGGCGACGAGCGTGTTCGCCGCGCAGAAGCTGCTGGGCGAAGCGGGACTGAAGCTCTCCCCGCAGGTGGGGCAGGTCGTCAAGCCGGAAGTGCCGCCGGGGACGATCCTCGAACAGTCCCCCGCGGCCGGCAAGCACGTGAAGAAGGGCTCGCTCGTCTCGATCCAGGTCGCCACCGGCACCGGCAAAGACACGGTGCCCACGGTGGTCGGCCTGACGCCCGTGACCGCCACGGGCGCGCTGCGCACCGCCGGGCTGGCGCTCGGCGCGATCTCCCCGCAGCCGGTCAACCCGACGGGCACGATCGCCTCGCAGATCCCGGCGGCCAACGAAGTCGTGCCGGCCGGCACGCCGGTGGCCGTCTTCCTGAAGCCGCCCGCCAAAGCCGCCGCCAAGGCCGCGGCCGGGGCGGCGGCAGGCGGGGCGGCCGCGGCGGCAGCGGCAGCCGCCGCGGCGAAGGGCAGCCAGGTGACGATCCCCAAGCTCACCGGCGCCCCCACGGCGGCGGCCGCGCAGCTCTCGCAGCTGGGGCTCGTGCCCTCGACCTCCGAACGTCTCTCCTCCAAGCCGCGCGGCGCACTGATCGGCTCCTCGCCCTCGGCGGGCACGCAGGTGAAGGCCGGCACGAAGGTCGCGGTGCTCGTCTCCGCCGGCTTCCCCGACCTCGCGTACAACACCGCCACGGCGGTGCAGGTCGTCAACGGCGCGACCGGCAAGCCGACGGTGAAGGTGCCGCCCTCCACGCAGGGCCAGGAGGAGGCCACGTGGAGCCCCGACGGCACGCACCTCGTCTACCGCCAGGGCAACGGCCTCGCCCTGCTGAACACGGGCAAGACGGGCGCGCAGCCGGTCACGCTCACGGGGACCGAAGCGGACGCCCACGACCCCGCGTTCGCGCCGACCACGAAGGCCAACATCCTCTCCTACGTCGAAGACCACGGCGGCTCCTCGCAGCTGTGCTTCGCCACCGTCGGGCCGTACGTGCTCTCGCCCAGCTGCACCTCCGACCCCGGGTGGGAACTGGGCCGGCAGATCTCCTGGGCGCCGGACGGCTCCTCGCTGCTCGTGTTCGGCGTGCAGGCCGGCCACCCCGGCACGTTCGGGCTGATCGAGTTCGTCTCCAACGTGCCCTTCTCCACGCAGGCCTCCTCGTGGGGCCACGGGACGCTCGTCACCAACGACGCACACTCCAACGAAGGGGTGATCGCCGGGGTCTTCTCGCCATCCGGCAAGCAGATGGCGCTGATCGCCAACTTCGGCGGCTCCGGCTTTCACCTCTACCTGGCGCCCGCCGACGAATTCACGCTCGCGCAGGCCAAGGCGCTGCCGGTCGCCGCCTGCCAGGTCAGCTGGCGCTCGGACGAACAGGAGCTCGCGGCGATGCAGGCCGACTCGCCCTGCCAGGACACGACCGGCAACATCGTGACGATCTCCCCCGCCAACCCCTCGGTCGAGACCGTGGTCGCAACCGGGGCCGCGGGGCCGGCGTGGCAGCCGGTGACGCTCCATGGCTCGACGGGCGGGACAGGCCCCGTGGCTGACACCCGCCCACTGCCGGTGCCCGGTGGGGGGGTGGGTTCCCCACCCGTGCCGCTCGCGCTTGTGCTGCCGGATGGCTCGCGCGTGCCGATCGCCGGGGAGCTGACGGTGGGCCGCGGCGAGGACGCCTCCGTGCGGATCGACGACCGCACCGTCTCGCGGGCGCACGCCCGCATCCTCCCCGGACCCACCGGCCCGCTGCTGGAGGACTGCGGGTCGCGCTCCGGCACGCTGCTCGACGGCGCCCCGGTCGCCGAGCCGCGGCCGCTGCGCGTCGGCAACGAGATCCGCCTCGGCGACGTCACGCTCACGGTGGACTCCGACGCCCCGCCGGAGCCGCTCGCGCAGACGCTCCCCGCGGAGGCGGGGGAGACGGTCGTGATGCCGGTCGGCGCCACGCAGCTCGGGCTGCGCCCCGCCGCGGCAGCCGCGGCGGCCGGGTCGGTCGGGGGTCGCGCACCCGGCCTCGACAGCGCGCTGCGCCCACGTGTGCGTTCCGGGTGGGCGCTCAAGCGCCTCGGCGCCGACGAGGGCGAGCGCCGCTTCGTGCTGCGCGACCTGCGCGACGGGGGCTTCATCCGGATGGACGCCGAGGACGCCGCGCTCTTCGAAATGCTCGACGGGAGCCGCACGGTGCTGGAGCTGCTCGGCACCGCGGAGCGCGCGCTCGGCTCGGCCGGGCCGGGGCGCCTGGCACGCCTGCTCGCCGAGCTGGGGGACCGGGAGCTGCTGGCCGGCGTCGGAGAGCCGGAAGCCCACCTAGCTGGAGCGCCGCTCGCGGGTGCCTCGGCCGCGGCGGCCGGAGCGCCACTCGCGGGCTCGTCGGCCGCGGGAGCGGGAGGTGCGGGGAAGCAGCACTGGGAGGCGCTTGGCGGACTACCAGGAGCGAAAGGAGCCGGGGCGGGTGGGGCGAAGCCTGGAGGCCCAGCGGGCAAGGTGGCGGGAGGATTGGGAATAGGGGGGGGGTCGCCTGGTGGGGCGCCGGGCGCGGGAATGGGAGCCCACCCACCCGGCGGCGCCGGGGCGCACGGGGCGGGCATGGGAGGGGTGGGGATGGGGATGGAGCGCGCCGCCCTGTCCGGCAGGGGAGTCGGCGGGATCGAGCAGGTGGCGCGCGCAGCGGGCATGCAGCGGCTCAACAGAGAGAAGGCGAAGCTGGGGGGGATGGCCAGGAAGGCCGCTCGACTGGAGCGGGCGCAGACCCCGCGCTCCGGCAGCCGCCTCGCGCAGCTCGTGCAGCCGCGCGAGCGCACGTACGAGGGGGTGGGGGAGCGCTGCGAACGCGCCTACCGCCACTGGGGCAGGATCTTCTTCTCGCCCCTGACGGTCACGTTCCTCGCGCTCTTCGCGCTCGCCGGGTTCGCCGCCTTCTCGTACATCGTCGGCGCGCGCTACGGCACCCCCTTCGTGGTCGCCAACCGCCTCGTGCTCGGCGGCGCGGTGTACGTGGTCGGCCGCTTCGCGCTCGTCGCCGTGCACGAGCTCGCGCACGGCATGGCGCTCGTCCACTACGGCCGGCGCCCGGCGCGGGGCGGCCTGCGGCTGATCCTGTTCTTCCCCTACGCCTTCGTGGACACCTCCGAGGCGTACTTCGAGCCGCGCACGCACCGCATCGTGGTCTCCGCCGCCGGGCCGGTCTCCGACCTCTCCTTCGGCGCGCTCTTCTCCTTCCTCTGCGCGGTGTGGCCGGCCGGCTCGGTGCGCGACGTGTTCTTCCAGCTCGCGTTCGGCGCGTACGTCGGCGCGTTCTTCAACCTCAACCCCTTCCTCGACCGCGACGGCTACCACATCGTCGTCGACGTGCTGCGCGAGCCGGGCCTGCGCCAGCGCGCCCGGGCGCAGCTCTCGCGGCGCCTCTCCGGCGCGCCGCCGGCCGAGGGGGATTCGCCCGTGCTGCTGCGCTACGCCACGTTCGCGCTCGTGTGGTCGATCCTCGCGGCGGCGTTCATGATCGTGTTCTCCACGCGCTACTACGACCGGCTGGTGGGGCTCGCGCCGCCCGGCGTGGTGATCCTGGTGTTCGTCGCGTTCTGGGTCCTGCTGTTCATCCCCGTCGGGCTCACGCTCGGGCTGCCCCTGTGGCGGCGGCTACGCTATGGGACGACGGAGGTCAACCGTGTCGTCCGCTGAAGAGACACAGAAGGCTAGCCAGCTGATCGAACGGCTGTTGGTGGACGCGCCCTTCCGCGCCGCGTTCCGCAAGGACCCCGTGGGCGCCTGCCGCGACTTCGGCCTCCACGACCTCGCCGCGGAGCTCGCCCAGGGCGGAGGCGGGAAGGCGATGCACACCCTCGAAGTGCGCGAGTCCAAGTCAAGCCTCGCCGGCGTGGTTATGGCGGTCGCCGCCGAGGGCATCGGCGTGGTCGAGCTGCACGGGCTGGTCGAGCACGGGCTGCTGAAGGGTGGCATGCGCGCCGCCGGGGAGCAGGCGCTGCGCGGCGTCAACCCGATGCACCCCGCGTCCAGCCTGCACTCGGGGCTGCGCGCCGAGAACCCGCTGCACGGGGCCGCCGGCAACCCGCTGGGCGCGGCCGAGCGTGGCTCGATGCTCGCGCACGAGGCGGGGCAGAGCGGAGGGGCTCCCGGGTCGAGCTCGCCGGCAGCCGCCTCCGCGGGCGCGCCGGGCGGTTCCGTCTCGCCTGCCGGGGCCTCGCCGGGCGCCGCCGCTGCGTCCGCTCCGGGGGGCTCCGCCGCCGGGGCGCCCGTGGGTTCAAGCGCGCCTGGCGCCTCGGCTGAGGGAGCGTCGGCCACCGGAGGCGCCGCGGGCGGGGCTGGGGCTTCAGCTGCTCCGCCGGCACCCTCAGTACCAGGAACGCAGCCCGCCGTCGGTGGGGCAGCCCCGACGTGGCCCGCCGAACCCTCGCCGCCGCCCGCGGTGCCTGCTGCGCCTGTGGTGTCTCCTGCGGCCGCTCCTGCGGTGCCTGCTGCGCCTGTGGTGTCTCCTGCGGCCGCTCCTGCGGTGCCTGCTGCGCCTGTGGTGTCTCCTGCGGCCGCTCCTGCGGTGCCTGCTGCGCCTGTGGTGTCTCCTGCGGCCGCTCCTGCGGTGCCTGCTGCGCCTGTGGTGTCTCCTGCGGCCGCTCCTGCGGTGCCTGCTGCGCCTGTGGTGTCTCCTGCGGCGGTTGCTCCCGCGGTGCCTGCTGCGCCTGTGGTGTCTCCTGCGGCCGCTCCTGCGGTGCCTTTCGCCACCCCGTCCTCAGCGGCGGAGGCGCTCGCGGGCCCCCAGGAGCGCGCGGGCGGCGCCGCCACGGCCCTCGCGTGGGCGCACTCGATGCTACACGGGCTGCCCGAGAGCGAAGGCGCAAACGTAGGACCCGCCCTCAATCGCTTCGAGGCGGCGTTCGGCTTCCACGGCGCGCCCTGGTGCGGCATCTTCGTCGGCCACGCGCTGGAGCGAGCGGGGCTGAAGGTGCCCGACTCGATTGCCTCGGTCGCCTCCATCCTGGACATGGCCCAAAACGGCGAAGGGCCCTTCGAGAAGGGCATTCTGCCGGTCAGCGCCATCCGTCCCGGCGATCTCGTCACCTTCGGCGGCACCGAGCACGTGGCGATGGTCGTAAAGGTCGACGGCGAAGGCATCCACACGATTGCGGGCAACTACGAAAACAACGTCACCGAACACACCTACCCGCCGGGCGAAGTCACCGGCGTGGTGCGCCCACGGTACAGCGCCGCGGTTCCGCAGGTCCAGGCGCTCGGCGCCGCTCCGGGCGGCGCCTCCTCGACCCCGGTCGTCCCATCCGCCGCGCCTGCGCCGGGGGCCGCCACGGTCCCCGGCGCTGCTCCCACGGTCCCTGGCGCCGCTCCCACGGTCCCCGGCGCCGCTCCCGCGGACGTCGTCGGGGCGGGCAGCACCGCCCCGGTGGCGGGCTCACCGGTCGCCTCCGTCGCCGAGTCGCCCGGCGCGGCTCAGCTCGCCGAGGTGCCACCTGCCCAACCGGGTACGGCGGTCTTCCAGGCCGTGGGGCAGCGGACCTCAGGGGCCTCCCCCCACACGGTGAAATTCCTCCAGGCGGTCCCGGCGCCAAGCGCCGAGCCGGCGGTGGCCGCGGGTGGGGGGGGTCCGGATCCCGTCGCCCAGGCGCCGGGCGCGCCGGCAGCGGCCTCCGAAGTTGCCGGCCAGAGCCCCACCGCCGGCGTGGGGGCAACGCCGGGAGCCGCGGCCGTGCCGGGGGAAGCCGTGGCTGGAGCCACGCCGGGCGTCCCCGTAGAGGCGGCCGTCCCAGGATCGGAGCCCGCCCACCCAGTCGTCGAGCAGTCTGCCTCCGTCCCCGGGCAGGCGCCCGGGGTGGCCGAGGCCGCCGGTGTCGTGGACGCGGCCTCCTCCGGCACGATCCCCTACCCCGGCGACAACGCCCCGAAAGCCGAGATCGCGCAGTGGATGGGCGACCTCGCGGCCAAGCACGGCCTGCCGCGCGAGCTGCCGGTGATGGCGTCGCTGGTCGAGTCGAGTCTCCACAACGACAACTTCGGCGACCGCGACTCGCTCGGATACTTCCAGATGCGCACGAGCATCTGGGACAACGGCCAGTACGCCGGCTACCCGAACGACCCGGAGCTACAGGTGAAGTGGTTCATCGACCAGGCGCTCGCCGTCAAGAACCAGATGCCCGACCGCCACTTCGGCTCGAACCCTGCCAACTTCGGCGAATGGATCGACGAAATCGAGCGGCCCGCCGAAGAATACCGGGGCCGCTACCAAGCTGCAGCTCGACACGGCGCGGGAACTGCTGGGGTAGGGGTAGCCCCAGTACCGTTGACTTACGCTCGTCCGGCCGCCAACAGGACCAGGTTCGAAAGTCCCACCGCTCCGCCACCTCCGGCCGCCTCCCTGGCCGCCTCGGTGATGGCGGCCCAGGTCTCGTCCTGCACATCCTGTGGGTGCGGAGCGATCATCGCGGTGATCGGCGGAGCGATCTCCCTGATGAAGGTGGTGAACTCCTCGGGCGACTGCCACTCGAACGTGACCTCGGCCTCCTCCACCTCCACATCGGAGAAGCCAGATGCTTCCAGCAGGCCGCCCAGCGCCTCGGGCGTCGGACGCGAGAGCGGACCGGGGGTCCCCGGCGGCGGGGGCGGGACCTGCAGGCGCTGCATCGCGGTCCGCATGGGGATTGCCAGGAACGGGACACGATCCGGCGATCCCCACGAGCTGATCGCCATCCGCCCGCCGGGCTCGAGGAAGCTGCGGATACGAGCGACAGCGGCCTCGGCGTCGGGCTCGAAGATGATCCCCCAGCGTGAGAGCGCGGCGTCGAAGCTGGCCTCCGGGAAGTCCAGAGATGCCGCATCCGACTGAACGAACTCGATGTTTCCGAGTCCGCTCGCGGCGGCGCGCTCGCGGCCAAACGCGATCATCTCCGCAGAGATGTCGGTAGCCACTACGGCGCCCTCCGGCCCGGCTCTCCTGGCCGCGCTCAGCGACGGCTCCCCGTAGCCGGCGGCCACGTCCAACACGCGGCTGCCCGGCTCGACGCCTGCCAGCTCGACCAGGCGCTCGCTGATGCCGCGCGCCGCGCGGTCGATCAGCTCCGACCATTTGCGCCAGCCAGTCGCAGCGCTATTCCACTGATGCCGCTGTCCGTCTCGAAACTCGGCGGCAGCGATGTCCTTCGACTCCATAGTCACCTCCCGATCGAGACTCACCCTACACGTTCCTGAGCAGGCTCAGGCGAGCGGGGCACGGCCACCAAGCACGGATCATTCGTACCCGAGCTTGCGCAGTTCCCCGACGGCCTTCATAAGCGCCGCCGTGCCGCTGTCCACCGTCTGACGGGCGGCGTCATAAGACCCGGTGTTCCCGCTGTGCGCAGCAGAGGCCAACGCCGAGTAGCCGCCGGCGATCCGTGCGAGCGCGGCCGCGAGCGCAGCGTTGGCGGCCTGTTCGGCCGGGCCCGGATTGGCCGCGCGGACCGCGGCGGCGGCGTGGTTGTGCGCCTGCGCGAGGGTCGTAGCGGCGGTGGCCTGGGCCTTCGCGGACCCGGCCTTGGCGAGGGTCGCCCCGGCTGAGGCGCGCACGGCGTCGAGCGCGGACAGCGCGGAGCCGAGCTCCGTCGCGTACGCCTGGCTGGGTCCGAGCGCCAGCGCGCTGCCCGAGGTCAACTTCAGCGAGCCGAGCACCTGCTCGCACTGCGCCGTGAAGGCGACCGCCCCGCTCGCCGGAGGCACGCACACCCCGAGCACCGTGCCGGAGGAGGTGCCCAGGGCGTAGAGCGTCTCGGGCACCGCCGCGCCCGTGGGCTGCAGGTTGCGGTAGCGGTAGAGCTCCAGTTCGCCCAGCCGCACCGCTTCGCCGTGGGGGGCGGAGGGCAGCGCCGAGAGGAGGCTCGCCGGCAGCAGCGTGGCGCCGCTCGGGGTGGCGCTCCCGAGCACGAGCTCGCCGCCCGACGGGGCGGCCAGCGCCAGCGATCCGCTCAGCGAGATGTCGGGCGTCGTGGGGACGGACCCCTGCTGCTGCCAGCTGGAGGGGAACGAGACTTCCAGCGGGCCCGCGGCCGCGCGGCCGCTGAGCGCGGATGCTTCGCTGCCGCCCGAGGAGTGGGCGACCGCGAAGCCCACGCCGGCGGCGATGAGGAGCGCCGCCGTCATCGCGACGAGCAGCC
The DNA here is from genome assembly GCA_963821775.1 of uncultured Solirubrobacterales bacterium. Classification (GTDB taxonomy): domain Bacteria; phylum Actinomycetota; class Thermoleophilia; order Solirubrobacterales; family Solirubrobacteraceae; genus Palsa-744. The sequence continues at coordinate 100,297 of CAWGFB010000001.1, forward strand.
GGCGGTTGCCCGCAGGGCGCGGGGAGGGCTCGGCCCGGGGCTCGCGCGCGACCGCCGGGGCCGGAACAGTCACCGGCGCCGGCCCGACGGCCGGTGTCGGTGCGGTGAGCGGCTCCGGAGGGGTGACCGCGGGTTGCCACGTGGTGCCGTGCGTCGGGGGAGCCGGCGGCTCAACGGGGGGCGCCGCCGGCGGCTCCGTGGCGGCGGATGGCGCGGCGGCGGACGGTGTCGCGGCGGCGGGCGGCTCGGGGGTGCGCCCAAAGGTGACGAACCGCGACTCATCCTCCTGTGGCGTGGCCGGAGCCGCGGGTGGTCCGGCAGGCTGCGCTTGCGATGGCGCGACGGGCGCCTCGGGGGTGGCGCCTCCCTCCGGCACGGCCGCTGCCGGCGGCGTCGCGGCGGCCGGGGGTGAGGATGCGGCGGCCGGCTCCGCTGCGCTGGGGCTGCCGAACGTCAGGAATTCGCTCTCCGGCGCCGGGGCCGCGGGCGCCGGGGGCGGTGTCGGCACGTGCTGGCTCTCGAACGGCGCCGGCGTGAGCGGCAGCGGCGTGATCGTCGTGGGCCCCAGCTCGGGCAGCCGCGCCTCGCGCCGCCAGCGCGCGCCGAGCACGCCCGAGACGATCTCCTCGAGCACATCCCACGCCTGCAGGGCCTGGCGGGTGCGGTCTGCCGGATCCTTGACCAGCAGCCGGTCGATCCACGCCGAGAGTGCCGGGTCGACGTCGGGCCGGACCTCCACCAGCGGCGGGATCGGCTCTTTGACGTGGCGCATGAGGATCACCATCGGCGCCTCGGTGTCGTGGAACGGGACGCGGCCGACGACCTGCTCGTAGGCCATCACGCCGACCGAGTAGAGGTCGGTCCAGGGGCCGAGTCGCCGGCCATCGCCTGCTCGGGCGCCATGTACGTGGGGGTGCCGACGGTCGTGCCGGTGGCGGTCATGAAGGCTGCGGTGCCGGCGCTCTGGGTCGCCTTGGCGATGCCGAAGTCGGTGATCTTCACGCGCCCGTCGGCGGTGACCATGATGTTCTCCGGCTTGAGGTCGCGGTGCACGATCCCCGGCGGTCTCGGCGTGCGCGAGGCCGGCGAGCATGCCCTCCATCACGCCCGCGAACTGCGCGAGCGAGAGGCCGCCGACGTACTGGCGCAGCGAGCCGCGCGGCACGTACTCCATCGCGATGTACGGGACCCCGCCCTCCTCGAAGTACTCGTGGACGGTGACGATGTTGGGGTGGTTCAGCGAGCCGGCCAGGCGCGACTCGCGCAGGAAGCGATCGGCGAATTCCGGGCGAGCAGGCGTGGAAGGCGGCTGAGCTCCTTGAGCGCGACCATCCGGTCGAGGTCGCGCTGGCGCGCGAGGTACACGACGGCCATGCCGCCGCGGCCGATCTCGCGCACGATCTCGTAGCGCCCGACGGTGCGGATCGGCGCGGTGGTCGAGGCGCCGGGGGTGCCGCCGGGCTCGTCGTCCATCAGCGCCTCAACCCTCGACCTGCATCTGCCCGGGGTCGGCGACCATGATCGCCCCGGGCGGGATGCCGTCGGTGATGCCGCTGAGCGTGGCCACGTAGGCGGGCTGCCCGTTGACGGAGACCGTCAGCGAGGTCGAGCCGGGGAGGGCCGAGACGACCGCGGTGCATGGCACCGTGTTCGTGGTCGGCGGCTGCGCGCACCCCACGATCGCGGCGCCGACGATGTCCGGTTCGCAGAGCACCGCGCCGCCCTGGATCGTGACCTGCGTCTGGGAGGGCACGAGTACGACCTGCCCGCCGTGGACGCAGAGGACGGTCGCATTGGAGGTGACGATCGGCGGCATGGGGCAACGACCCGCGGCGGGAGACCAATGATATCGGACCCCTCGGTGGTTGGAGACGCCGCTGGCAGGGCCTGGGGACGCGGTGCGCAGGGGTTGCCTGGTCGTTCGTTGTGATCGTTTGATTTTCCCGGCTTGAATGGGTAGGGTCGCGGTGTCGGATCGACCTGCGGATTGGAGCTGGCGATGGGCGTCGTGCGGATCGTGAGGCGGGTGGCGTGCCTGGTGCTGGCGTGGCTGGCCTTAGGCCCGTCGTGGCGGCGTCCGTGTGTCGATGCGCGGCTTATGAGGCGTGTGCTGCTGCTGGCGGCCTCGCAGGCGGTGGTGCTGATGTGGGCGCCGGTGGGCGCGCGGGCTGAAGGGTTTTGCACCGACAAATGGAAAGGGCCGAGCGAAGGGGAATGGTCGGTCGCCGCGGACTGGTCGGCGGGTCACGTGCCGGAATCGGGCGATGTGGCGTGTATCGGGTCGGGCGCGACGGTGAGAGTGACCGGGACGGGAAACGTGGCGGGTACGGTGCAGGGCGAAGGGACGTTGGAAGTGGTGGGGTCGTTGGAAGTGGCGAGTGCGTTTGAACCGTCGAGTCTGCATGGGTTGGCGATCGGCGGAGGCACATTGACGGGCGCGGCGAGCGTGCAGGTGACGGGAACGCTCTCGTGGGAATATGGTGAGTACGAAGGCTCCGGGGAATTGGTGGTGGGCTCTGGCGCGAGCGGGACGTGGGGCGATGTGACGATCGGGGGCTCGGGGGTGGTGCGCAACGAAGGGACCGTGACGTTGGGGACGGGGACGTTCACGATGACGGAAACGGCGCGGTTTGTGAATGCGGGTACGTTCAAGGCGAACGCGGAAAGCACTCCACCGGTCTTTCGTGTGTACAAAGGTACCCCGTCGATTTTGAATACGGGTTTGTTCGAGAAGACGGCTGGTACTGGTCGTACGGAAATCGGGATCCCGCTGGAAAGTGAAGGCACGATCGATGGTGCTAGCGGGGAGTTGCGGTTTTTTGAAAAAACGGAAGTGATGTTGGGTAGCAGCGTGCTGGAAGGGGCGATTGAACGCTCAACCCCATCAATTACTACGAAGAAGAGGCCGCATCCTACGAAAACGGCTGCGGCTACTTGGCGTCGGTTGCCCACGGTCTTGAAGGCGCTGTCGTCGGGGCGCTGGATGCCAGTGGTGCCGGTGAGGAGGAGGCAGCTGGAGCAGCAGCGGATGAGGGAATAAGTGCGACTGCTCATGGAGCAGAAAAGCTGGCAGAGCGAGAGTTTACGGGTGCGGATATCGCGCTGACAAAGAGTGGTGAGACATTGACGCAGGCAGATGGTGCCACGGTCTATCTCAAGGAAGTGTCGTCAGGCAGATTTAACATCATTGTCGAAGGTCAGCGTGGTGTGGTCACAGCGCTGAAAAATATTCCTCAAAGTGCCGTAGAACGTCTAGCCTCTAAGTATGGATGGCACTAACTATGCTCAAGGGGGTATGATGAAGCTGATATATGACCCGGATGCCGATGCGGCAAGTATCTATCTACTCGATTCCATTCAACCCGGAGGCACCGCTAAGTCGCATGTCTGTGATGTTGAGTTGACAGACTGCGCGGTGATACTGGACTTTGACGCCACGGACAAGCTCATCGGGATCGAGTTGCTTGGAGCCTCGAAGCTGTTGCCTAGCGCGCTTCTAGCGGACGATGAAGGAAAGTAAAACAAGCCATGACGGTTCTGGAGAATGTCCTGCGGTTCTGCAATGAATTGAATAAGCGGCGTGCCTCTTACAAGGTTTCGGTCGATCGGCCAGAAGCCATCCGAGTCACGGTAGACGTACCGCGCGAAAAATGGGAGTTCGATTTCTTCCTCAACGGCGAAATCGAGTTGGAGCGGTATCTTGGCCAAGATGTAGTTGTCGCAGGTCCAGCTGACCTCGAAGCGGTCTTGCAGCACTACGACGCATAGATCGTCGGCGACGCCCCGCGTAAAAAGAAGGGACCGGCGGCCGCAGCCGCCGGTCCCAACCACCGTTCCCTCGATGAATCGGCGGTATGTGGCTTCTGCCGGCCATCCATGACCGTCCGAAGCGTTGTTTGTCCTCCAGGAGGCGGGCGCGAACCCACCCCCGGAGGCTTCGCTGCAGTGGCGACGCGCGAGGCGCCGCCACTGAGGAAGATCTGAGAGGCCCGATCAGAAGACCGAGGCCCCTGCGAAACCGTCAGCCGATGAGCTTCAGGACGACCTGGGGCAGCGAGTTGGCCTGGGCGAGGATCGCCACGCCGGCCTGCATGAGCACCTGGTCCTTGGTGAAGGTGCTCATTTCCTGGGCCATGTTGGCGTCCGCGAGCGAACTCTGGGCGGCGGAGAGGTTCTCCCCGTAGATCGCCAGGTTGCTCTGGGTGTACTGCAGGCGATCCTGCACGGCGCCGAACTTGGCCGCGGCCTTCGACACTTCGGTGATCGCTTTTTCGACCGATTCGATTTTTTCGACGCTGATGCCTTTGACGGCCGTTTCGAGCTTGGTCGTTTTGACCCCGATCGTTTCTTTTTCGTTGGCGCCGACCTGGAACGTGATTTCTTCTTCTTTGCCCAGCAGATCGACGCCGTTGAACTTGGTCGTTTCACCGACCCGCTTGATCTCGCCTTCGAGTTCTTCGCCCTCGCCCTTGATCGCTTCCTTGTCGGATTCGGTGTTGGTGCCGTTGGCGTACTGCACGGCGAGCTCGCGGACACGCTGCAGCATCTGCTGCACGTCGTTGAGGGCGCCCTGCGCGGTCTGCACCATCGCGACCGAGTCCTGCAGGTTCTGCTGCGCCTGGCCGACGCCGTTGACCTGCTCCAGGAAGCGCTGGTTGATCGCGTAGCCGGCCACGTCGTCGGCGGCCGAGTTGATCTTCATGCCCGAGGACAGGCGTTCCATCGCCGTGGTGAGCGAGCTTTCCGTACCCTGGAGGTTGCGCTGCGCGTCCAGGGCTGCAACGTTGGTCTGGATGGTGCTGAGGGACATGCGTTCATCTCCTTGATGACGTGGGTTGATAGTCCCAGGGCCGACTCCCTGTCAGCCCTTGTTTGATTGGAGAGAGACCCGGCTCACCGGCCTGTGGCCGACCGTGCCACTCTTCACGCCCGTTATCGTCAGGCGGGGCCGATCCTTGAGGGTGGGCCGGACAGCTTGGACGACGGCGCCGCCCCGGGCAGGCGCCGGGCCACCTCGGCCTGCTGGGCGCCGCGCAGCTCGGCGACCACCAGGCGCCGCCACAGGAACACCGCGCCGGCCCACACCGCCACGTAACAGATCGCGCCCGCCGCGAGCGCGCGCAGGCCGGCGGCCGGCAGCGTCTCCGTCGGCAGCGAGAGGTAGCCGCCGATCAGAAAGCCGGCAAGGCCTCCCCAGGCCTTTGCGCGCGCGATCGAGCGCGCGGCGCGGGGGTGTTCGGCGAGGAACAGCATGGGGCCGCGCGTGTTCGCGGGCTCCGGACGCTCAGCTCCCATGGCCCTGCTCCAGGCCGCGGCGCCGTTCGGCCCGCTGGCAGTCGAAGATGAAGCGCACCAGTCGCCGGTGGTCGCCCGCGGCGATCTCATCGAAGCAGAGCGCGCGGTGGCCCTGCAGGTCGGTGCGCACGACCGTGCCGACGCCTTCAATCTGCGGGGCGCCCTTGGCGAGCGTCAGCCGGAAGCGAACCTGCTCGCCGACCCGCAGCGTGTCGGGCCCCGCGAGCAGCAGGCCGCCCCCCGATAGATCGACCGTGTAGGACTGGACCGTTCCCTGCGAGGAGGAGGTGAGAACGAGCACAGGGCGTGTGGAGAGCACGCGCACGTACTCGCGCTGCTGGATCGTCTCGATCGAGTGCAGCGCAGAGAAGCGCAGCAGCTCGCGCTCCACGAGCGTCACCGTGCCCTGCGCGCGTACGCGCCCGTGGGGGGAGGTGAACTCGAGCGTGAGCTCCTGCAGCGGGTCGGCGTCGAGCGGCGTCTCGGCGCGGAACAGCAGCGCCACGAGCAGCCCGTCCGGCTCGCGCTCTACCACCTGCGCCTGCACGCGCTCCCCCGAGGGCCGCACGATCGTGACCGCGTCGAAGCGCTCCGGGAGCTCGATCTTCCCGGGGCCGCGCTTCGTAGAGGAGCGCCCGAGTTTCATCGTGGCGGGAGCAGCCGGCGGGCGAGGTCGGCGGGCTCGACCTGCGTGAGCGCGAAGCCGCCGACGCCGCCCTCCAGGAGGTAGGCGGGCGCGAGGCCGAGCGCGCAGCTGACCTGGACGGCCACGCCGAGCTGGTCGGTCTCGTCCACGTGGGTGACCGCGAGCGCCGCGGTGCCGAGCGGGCGGTAGGCCTCGAGCAGCCGCGCGGCCGAGCGGGCACCGAGCGTCGCGGGCAGCGCGAGCACCACGCGGTCGGGCGCCAGCCGCGCGAGTGTCGCCGCGAGCGCGGCGATCCCCCGCTCGTCGGCGGGCGAGAGCGAGGGCGTGTCGAGCAGCAGCAGGCCCTCGGCGCGCGCGCGGGCGAGTGCCTGCGCGGCGAGGGGGTCATCAGCCGGGAGCGGCCCGGGGACGTGGGGGGGGGAAGAGCACGTCGAGGAGCCCGTCGGCGGGCCACTCACCGGGCCCCGCGCCGGGCTCCCCGGCGGCGGGCGCGGCGAACGCGCCCGGCACGAGCGCGGCGCCGGACGCTGGGGCGGCGAATGCGCCCGGCACGAGCGTCGCGCGGACCGCGGGGAGCGTCGAGCGGCGGTGGTAGGCGTCGAGCAGCGCGGCGCAGCAGGCGGACTTGCCCGCGCCGCCGGGGCCGACGAAGGCAACCACCGCGCCCCCGGTGGGCAGTGGCCGGCAGACGGGGATGCGCTGTGCAAGCGCGCGGCGCACGGCCCCCGCGAGCGATGGTGGGGAGGAGGCGTCGAGCAGCGGCAGCACGTGGGCGGTGGCCGCCTCCAGCGCCTCGCGCACCAGCTTGCTCGTCCACGCCGGCCCCCAGCAGGGCGCGTTCGATCGCCTCGCGCGCGGGGCCGGAGGAGACCGCGACCGAAGCCGGAGACACTGGCCTTCGGCCAGCATCCCCGTTTCGGCCAGCGGGGTCGCCGCGGACGCGGCGGACTGGTTGGGGCCCGCCCACCCGAGCGCTGGGAGCTGGTACTGAGCGGCGGGAGGGTCTGTTTCGGGGAGCTGGCACTGCGCCCCGGGAGGGCCCGTCTCGGGGGCGACCGTCTCGGGAGGGGCCACCGCAGGGGGCGCCGCCTCGGGAGGCGTCCCCTCTGTGAGGGGCGCTCCGGGGGGGTACGCCCCGTGGGCGTGTACATCCTCCACGACCACCGGGCCGGCGGCCTCGGCGGAGGCCAGCTCGGCGGCGAACCCTGCGGGCGGGAATGAGACGGTCTCCTGGAAGTCCTGGGCAGCCGCCGCGACGGCCTCGCCGTCCTGCGGGAGAACCGCGGCGCCGTCCTCCTCGTCGTAGCAGTCGAAGCGCGGCGCGCCCCGGGCGACTTCGATTTCCACGAACGGCCGGCGGAAGAAGCCGGCGAATCCGCCGGTCAGACCCCGCTCATGACGCAGCACGACCGCGTCGGAGCCGAGCTCGGCCACGATCCGGGGGACCAGCTCGTCGACCGTGCGACCGGTGTAGATACGAAGGGCCTCCCGGAGGGTGGCGGGCGCAGCGAGCTCCTGATGCTCGCTGGGTGCAGCAACGGGGGCCCGGGAGCGAGTGAGGAGGCTCACGCCTGCACCACCCCGATCGTCTCGACCGCGATACCCGGCGCGATCTCGTTGTAAGAGCAGACGGGGAGGTGGGGCTGCGCCTGCGCGATCAGCCGCCGCAGGTGGCGGCGCACGCGCGCGGAGCAGAGCAGCATCGGCCGCCCACCCCCGGCGCTCGCGCCCCGGCATGCTCGACCTGGGCGCGCAGCGCGCCGACGATCGCCTGCGCGCGCGGCGGGTCGATCGCGAGGTACTCGCCGTCGGTGGTCTGGGTGATGGAGGTCGCAAGCACCTGCTCGATCGCGGGGTCGAGGGTGATCGCCTGCAGCCGCAGCCGCTCGTCCAGGTGCGGAGCCGTGATCGCACGACCCAGCGCCTGGCGGGCGTACTCGGTCAGCAGGCCCGTGTCCCGTGTTGATTCGCGCCCTGTCGCCGATCGCCTCCATGATGGTGCCGAGATCCCGCATCGGCACGCCTTCGGCGAGCAGCGACTGCAGCACGCGCTGGATCTCCCCGAGCGTGAGCGTCTCGGGCACGACCTCCTCGACGACGGCGGCGTTGGACTCCTTGAGGCGGTCGAGCAGCGTGCGCACGTCCTGGCGGGTGAGCAGCTCGGCCGCGTGCGCGCGGATCGTCTCCGTCAGATGGGTGACGATCATCGACTCCGCGTCCACGACGGTGTAGCCGAGCGCCTCCGCCTCCGCGCGGTCGAGCCGTGCACCCAGAACGCCGGCAGCCCGAACGTCGGCTCGGTCGTGGGGATGCCCTGCAGCGGCCCGGCGGCGTCGCCGGGGTCCATCGCGAGCAGGTGGCCGGGCATGATCCGCGCCGCGCGCGACCTCCGAGCCGCGGACCTTGAAGACGTACTCGTGCGAGTCCAGCCCGAGCTCGTCGTGGATGCGCACGGCGCGGGATCACGATGCCGAGCTCGCCGGCGATCTGGCGGCGGATCGCTGAGACGCGCCGCAGCAGCGCCCCGCCGGAGCGTGCCGTCCACGAGCGGCACGAGGCCGAAGCCGACCGCGAGCTCCAGCGCGTCGACGCCGACCTGCTCCAGTGCCTCCCCGCCCGTTGAAAGCCCGCCCGCCCCCGCGGGCAGGCCGGCCCCGCCCGCCCGGCGGCTGCCGGCCCTCGGCGCTCTCGCCTTCACCGGCGCGCTCGCCCGGCAGGCCGTGGCGCACGCTCCAGCCGATCGCGCCGAACACCGCGGCGACCGCCAGGAACGGCAGCGCCGGCAGGCCGGGCACGAACGCGAACAGCCCGATCACGCCCGCGGCGACGAGCGGCGCGCGGCGCTGGCGCAGGATCTGTGTGGCGATGTCCGTGCCGAGGTCCTTCTCGGAGGCGGCGCGGGTGACGATGATGCCCGTGGCGACGGAGATCAGCAGCGCGGGGATCTGTGCGGCGAGGCCGTCGCCGACGGTCAGCAGCGAGTACTGGTGGGTCGCTTCGCTGAAGGAGAGGCCGTGCTGGGCGACGCCGACGACGATGCCGCCGACGAGGTTGATCGCGGTGATGATCACGGCCGCCATCGCGTCGCCCTTGACGAACTTGGACGCCCCGTCCATCGCCCCGTAGAAGTCCGCTTCGCGCGCGATCTCCGAGCGCCGCGTGCGCGCCTGCACGTCGGTGATGAGCCCCGCGTTCAGGTCGGCGTCGATCGCCATCTGCTTGCCCGGCATCGCGTCGAGGGTGAAACGCGCGCCGACCTCGGCGACGCGGCCCGCGCCGTTGATGACCACGACGAATTGGATCACTACCAGGATCAGGAAGATCACCAGGCCGACGACAACGTTGCCGGCAACGACGAATTCGCCAAAGGCGCTGCACGACCGAGCCGGCGTCGCCGGTGGTGAGGATCAGCCGTGTGACAGACACGTTGATCGCCAGCCGGAACATGGTCGTCAGCAGCAGCAGCGACGGGAACGACGCGAAGTCGAGCGCGCGGCCCAGGTACATCGTGGCGACGACGACGGTGAGGGCAGCGGAGATGTTGAGCGTGATCAGCAGGTCGAGCAGCGCCGAGGGCAGCGGCACGACCAGCATCGTCACGACCATCACCACCCCGAGCGCGGCGAGCAGGTCGGTGTGACGCAGCAGACGACGGACGGTGTCGAGGTTCATACCGCATACCTCCTACGCCGCGCGAGGCGGTAGACGAACGCGAGCACCCGCGCCACGGCGGCGTAGAGCTCCTCGGGGATCATCTGGCCCACCTCGCACGAGGCGTATAGCGCGCGCGCGAGCGGCGCCTCGTGGATGACCGGCACGTCGTGCTCCTGCGCGAGGCGGCGGATCTGCAGTGCGATCAGGTCGCGTCCCTTGGCGACCACCTCCGGGGCGACGCGGGAGCCGTCGTAGCGCAGCGCGACCGCGTAGTGGGTGGGGTTGGCGATCACCACGTTCGCGTCGGGGACCGCGGCCATCATCCGCGTGCGCGCGAGCAGCGCGCGGCGGCGGCGCAGCGCCGCCTTGACCTCGACGGGCAGCCCGTGCTGGCGCACCTCGTCGCGCAGCTCCTGCTTGGTCATGCGCAGCCGCCGCTCGGTGCGCCGGTACTGCCAGGCGTAGTCGAGCGCGGCGATCGCCAGGTAGGCGAAGGCGGCGCGCTGGGCGACCGCCATCCCGTGGGAGCTCATCGTCAGGCCGAGCGCCGCGGGGGAGAGGCCGACCTGCGCTGCCAGCGCGCTCATGCCCGGAACGATCGCCAGCGCCGCGACCCCGCCGACGAGCGCGATCTTCACGAGCGCCTTGAGGGTCTCGAAGAGGACGTTGGGACCGAAGAGGTTGCGCGCGCCCGACACGGGGTTGATGCGCTTGAAGTCCAGCGCGAGCGGCCGCAGGGCGGGCCGGAACCCCACCTGGCCGGCTCCGGCGAGCAGGCCGGCGGCGAGGCAGATCGCAGCGAGCGGCGCGACCGTGAGCTCCAGCGCCGAGAGGCCGACGTTCATCAGCCCGTGCAGGCCGGCGGCCGTCGTCGCGCGGCCGGGCGCGGCGATCTCGGCGTAGATCTCCCGGAACGCGCCGGCGACGGAGTCCACGATCGCAGGGCCGAGCAGGCTGACCGCCAGCAGGCCGGCGGCGAGCACGAGCGAGCCGCCGACGTCGGCGGAGCGCGCGAGCTGGCCCTTCTTGCGCGCCCGGTCGCGGTGGCGGGGGGTGGGCTTCTCGGTGCGGTCGTCCTGGGCCATGGCTACGCCTCCGGGCTCCCGGCCCGGTCGGTGCTCTCACTGTGGACGTGGTCACGCATCGGCCACCTCACTCCACGTGCAGGGCGCCGAGCGCGGCGCCGACGGAGGAGGACATCTGCGCGGCGATCCACCCGGACACGAACGGGAGCGAGGCGCCGACGAGCAGCATCGCCACCGCCACCTTCGCGGGGAAGCCGACCGCGAACACGTTCAGCTGCGGCACCACGCGCGAGACGACGCCGAACGCGGCGTCGGTGATCAGCAGCGCGATCAGCACCGGCGCCGCGATCTCCAGGGCCGAGGCGAACACGGTCGCGAAAACCTGCTCCGCGCCCCCGACCAGGCCCGTGAGCTGCGGCGCGGAGGTCAGCGGGACCAGCGCGAACGTGCGCGCGAGACCGCGCAGCACCCACGCTTCGCCGCCGATGATGAGAAACACGGCCACGCCGAAGAGCGAGTAGATGCGCGCGAAGATCGCGGTGTCACCCTCGGTGAGCGGGTTGAGCAGGTTGCCGTAGGAGAAGCCGGCGCCCAGGTCGGCGAGCGAGCCCGCGGCTTCCACCGCGGCGAACAGCACCCCGAAGGAGAGCGCGAAACCGAGCCCGACGAGCAGCCCCTCCACCACCAGGCCGGCGAGCGCGAGCGGGTCGGAGGGGACGTGCTGGCCGTGCAGCGCGAGCGGAGCGAGGCCGAGCGAGATGCCGATGGCGACGATGCCGCGCACGCGCACCGGGAGCATTGGCGAGGAGAACGGCGGCGCGAGCATGAAGAGCGGGGTGACCCGCGCGAGCACGAGGATGAAGCCCGCGAGCTCGTTGCCGGCCAGCTCACTCAGGATCTGCGTCATGCGCCACCCCCCGTCGGCCCGTCGGGGCGCGGAGCGCGGCAACCGTCCAGCGACCGGTCGGTGGGCAGGGCGCGTCGCATCAGCCCGCCAGCGAGGGGATCGAGGAGTAGAGGTTCGAGGTGTACGCGACCAGGTGGCCGAGCATCCACGGGCCGAGTACCACGACGATCACCGCGATCGCGGCGATCTTCGGGATCAGCGTGAGGCTCTGCTCCTGCACCTGGGTGACGGCCTGGAAGATCGAGACCACCAGGCCGACGACCATCGCGCCGAGCAGCAGCGGGCCGGCGACCTCGAAGGCGAGGCTCATCGCCTGCGAGGCGAGGTTGACAACGGTGTCCTGGTTCATGGCGGGCGCCTCCTAGTGAACGTGAAAGCTCTCCACCAGCGCCCTGATCACAAGGTCCCAGCCGTCCACGAGCACGAACAGCAGGATCTTGAAGGGCAGCGAGATGAAGGTCGGGGGGAGCATGATCATCCCCATGCTCATCAGCGTGGAGGAGACGATCAGGTCGATGATCAGGAAGGGCAGGAAGATCAAGAAGCCGATCTGAAACGCGGTCTTCAGCTCGGAGACGATGAACGCCGGGATCAGCACCTCCGTCGGCACTTCCGCGCGGGTGTGGGGCGTTTTCGCGTGGGCGAGGTTCAGGAACAGAGAGATGTCCTGCACGCGCGTCTGGCGGAACATGAATTCGCGCAGCGGCTGCTCGGCGCGCGCGATCGCCGTGGAGGTGGAGATACGGTGCGCGGAGAGCGGTTCGATCGCGTCGCGGCGGATCGCGCTCACCGTGGGGGCCATGACGAAGATCGTGAGGAACAGGGCGATGCCGACAAGGACTTGATTGGGGGGCGAGTTGTTGGTGCCCACCGCCGTGCGGATGAAGCCGAGCACGATCAGGATGCGCGAGAAGCCCGTGACGGTGAAGAGCGCGGCGGGGATCAGCGCGAGGCCGCCGACGAGCAGCAGAATCTGTACGGCGTTGGAGGAGGAGACGTTCACCGGCGCACCGTCCACTCGCGCACGCGGTCGAGGAGCTCCGACGCGTTGAGCGTCGGGCGCCGCTGGCCAGGAATCTGCAGGTCGCGCACGCGGGTGCCGCCGCCACGCCCCCCCTCCTCTTCCCCCTCTTCACCGGCAACAAGGTCGAGCAGGCCGGCCTCCTGCGCCTGCGCCTCGGTGTAACGGTGAATCGGGGCGACGCCGTGCTCGGCTGAGCCGACGAGCAGGTAGTCGCGCCCGGCGCGCACGAGGTGCAGCGTGCGCCCGGAGCCGAGCGCCAGCGTCGCGAGGCTCGTCAGTCCGGCGCCGGCGGAGCGCGTCTCGCGCGAGGTCTTGACCTGCCGCAGGACCCACGTGAGCCCCCAGATCACGGCGATCACGATCAGCAGGCCGACGATCGTGCGCACGATCGACGGGCCCGCCGAGCTCGCGTGCGAGCTACCCGAGGAGGGGGAGAGGTTGAGTGGGATCCCTTCGCCGCCGCCCTTGACGGCGGGTGTGAAGGCCAGCGCCGTGGGGGCGTGGACGAGCGCGGCGAGGCCGAGCGCGGCCACGCCGAGCACGAAGAGCGCGGCCGGGGCCGCGCGCGCAGGGGTCAACGACGTATTCATCGAGGGACGACTCCGAGGAAGAGTCAGTCCCGGTTATCGGCGTCAGTTAAGATGCCTTGAGTGGTGATACCGGGGCGTCGGGGGTCTGGGGCTACACGACCAGGCTTGTGGAGCGGTGATACCTGGGCGTCGGCGTTTTGAGCTACGCCACCAAGCTCGTGGAGCGCTGACGGCTTGTGAGGCTCGCCGGCAAAGGTGGTTGGCGGGCTACTTGCTTGGTCAGGTTACGGTGGTGAACTGAGCGCCGGGTTCACGCACTGGGTTCGTTTACACCAAGGCGTCGATCTGCACGGTCCAGGCGCCGTCGGGGTCCACCTGGAGGGTGCCGTCGGCGAAGCGCAGACCGTTCACGAACAGCTCGATCGGGTCCTCGGCGGTCTGATCCAGCTCGACCACGCTGCCGGGCGGCAGCTCCAGTGCCTGGCCGAGGGGCACCGAGGTCCGCCCCAGCTCGGCCCACACGCGGACGGGGACATCCAGCATGCGCGCGAGGCTCTCGCGGCTGGGGGCGTCCTGCGCGTCATCGCCCGCAGCGGGCGCCTCGCGGTCGGGGCGCGGGGCGGCGTGCGGGCCGTCGGTGCGCAGCGACTGAACCTCGCCCGTGGCGGGGGCCAGTGCGTCGGTCACCTTGACCGCCCGGTGGGAGCCGCGCAGGCCGGGGCGGGCGCGGCCGAGCGGGACGCCTTCGGCGTACAGCTGCACGCCCGACTCGGCGCGGTCGGGGAGCGGCAGCAGCGTGCCGGGGGCGAGGGCGAGCATCCGCTCGACGGGCATCTCCAGGGCGCCTACCTCGGCCCGCAGGCAGACGTGGGCGCCGGCGAGGCCGCGGCGGACGGCGTATGCCTCGCGGGAGTCGCCGTCCTCGGCCCGCGGGCCGGCGCCGAGCAGCTCGTGCGCGACCGGGTCGATGGCCGACCAGGGGATCAGCAGCGACATGGAGGAGGACAGGCCGTCGATGCGGCTCTCCAGGGTGAGCGCGAAGGTGGGTTCGCCGAGCGGGGCGGAGACGCCCGCGTCGCCCTCGACGTCCACCTCGCCGAGGGTGAGCTCCAGTCCGCCGACCTCGCGCCACGCAGGGGCGAGGTGGGCGTGCAGGGAGTCAAGCAGGCGGTGGGTGAGTGCCCAGTCGACGTCACTGAGACGGCGGTCGGCGGGGGCCTGGGCGGCGGTGCCGCCGAGCAGGCACTCCAGCGCCTGCAGTACCAGGGCGGGCTCGATGCAGAGCAGCATGTGACGTTCGATCGGCTGCACCTCCAGCGCCACGGCGATCGCGTTCGCCGGCAGCTGCGCGCGGGCGGCCGCCCACGTGAGCTGGCTGGAGTCTGCGACGGTGAGCTCGACGGGCGCGCGCAGCTCGGTGGAGAGGCGCAGCGCGAACGCTTCGCAGAAGGGGACGAGCACGCGCGTGATGCGGCGGCGCAGCTCGGCGGTGAACTTGGTGGGCTGTGAGAAGTCCACCGTGTGGATCGTGGGCGCGGCCTTGGTCATCGGGTCTCGCTCACTCCTGTGCGGGCGCGGCGGGCTGGGTCTGTTCCGGCGCCGGCGCGGGGGGCGCTCCGCCAGCGGCCCCTCCGTCGTACCCGTCGCTCGCGTGTCCGCCGATCTCCCCGCCGGGAGCCCCCGCGGACGCCGGGCCGTCGAGGATCTCGGTGACGCGCAACCCGAACTGCTCGTCGACGACCACGACCTCGCCCCGGGCGAGGGGGGTGCCGTTGACGAGCAGGTCGACGGGTTCGCCGGCGAGCCGCTCGAGCGTGACGATCGAGCCGGGGCGCAGCCCGAGCGTCTCGCCGACCGTCATGTGGGTGCGGCCGATCTCGACGCTGAGCTCCATCGGCACCTCCGCGAGGCGCCGCAGGTCCGACCCGTTGCGGGCACCGGCGCCCGCAACGCCCCCGACCTCAGCCGGCGGGTCGTGCGGGGCGCTCTCGTCGAGCTGCTCGTAGACGACGGCGTCGCTCATCTACTGCACCGTCAGTTCGGGGAACAGCACGGCTTCCACCTTGACGTCGGTCTGGTGCTGGATGGCGAGGAGGATGCGGTGCTTGATCGCGTCGCGGCCCTGGCTGGAGATGAGCGTGCCTCCGGTCTGGCCCGTGACGGTGTTGGTGACGATTTCGCGCACGACCGGTTCCTCGGGGAGCGTCCCGGCCGCTTCCCCGGAGCTCGAGGCCCCGCCGGCGGCCGCCCCGTCGCTCTGGCCCGGCGCCAGGTCGAGCGCGACCGAGAGCTTCGCGAAGTGACCTTCGGCGAGGTTCAGCAGGAAGGGCTGCGGCATCACGTAGATCGTGCCGGGGATCTTCTGCTTGACGGTCTTCTTGGGCTTGGTCATCGTGTAGCCGACGCCGAGCACGAGCAGCAGCACGACGGGGATCAGGAGCTTCTTTTTGGACATGGGCGTCTGGTCCTGGGTATCGGCCGGGTGCGGGGTTAGTAGAGGCGCTGCAGGACGATCTCCACGCGCCGGTTGAGCGCGCGGCCGGCGGCGGTGGCGTTGGAGGCGACCGGGTGCTGTTCGGCGTAGCCGACGGCGGAGAGCCGCTGCGGGTCGACGTGCTGGGAGATCATGAAGCGCACGACCGAGCTCGCGCGGGCCGTGGAGAGCTCCCAGTTGCTGGCGAAGGCCCCGCCGGAGATCGGCACGTCGTCGGTGTTGCCTTCGACCGCGACGGGGTGCACGTGGTCGACGTTCAACAGTTGCGCGATCTCGCCCAGCAGCGGCTCGCCCCGGGGATCGAGCGTGGCGGAGCCGGAGGGGAACAGCAGCGAGTCGGTGAGCACGCGGATCGCCAGGCCGCGCCGTTCGATCGTGGCGTGGACCTCCTGGCTGAACCCGTGGCGGGCGGCGTATTCGTTGAGCCGCCGGCGCAGCGCTTCAAAGCCGGCCTGCTCCTGTTCGGCCGCGGTGACGTTGGGGGCTGCGCTCTGCGCGCTCGCCGCGGTGGCGCTCGACTGCGCGGAGGAGGGAGCGTGTTCCAGTTCTGAGGTGACGTTGGGGGTGAGCCGCACGATCGCGGGCGTGTCGATCGTGGTCGGGGCACGGCTCGAGTTGGCGCTCGCGCCGGGCTGGGCGATCGCCTTGCCGCCCGGGAGGATGTCGCCGGAGAAGGCCGCCTTGAGCGCCATCTGCAGCGTGCGGTACTTGGAGATGTTGACCGAGGAGATCGAAAACAGCACCATGAACAGCGCCATCAGCAGCGTGATCATGTCCGCGTAGGTGAGCAGCCACCGCTCGTCGTTGTCGTGCTCGGCCGCGTGCCCGCGGCGCCTGCGGCCGTGTCCGGCCATGTCAACGGCCCCCTGTGTCTGTGCGGGGGCCAGCCGGCGGGCGGGGTCCGGACGTGTAACCGGGTACACCCATCACGCCGCCTCGGCCTGCAGGCTCGGGGTGGGCGAGAGGCCCGCGCTCTCCTCGCTGTCGCGCTCGACGGGCGGCAGGTAGGACATCAGCTTTTCGGCCACCAGCCGGGGGTTGTCGCCTGCCTGCAGCGAGAGGATGCCCTCGAGGGTCATCATCCGCAGCTCGGCCTCTTCGGAGGAGATCGCCTTCAGGCGGTTGGCGACCGGCAGGAAGATGACGTTGGCCGCGCCGACCCCCATCAACGTCGCCAGGAAGGCGGCGGAGATCGAGGGCCCGAGCGTGGAGGGGGCGGCGAGGTTCTGCAGCACGTGCACGAGCCCCAGCACGGTGCCGATGATCCCCATCGTCGGCGCGAAGCCGCCGGCCTTCTCGAAGGGCGCCGCGGCGGCCGCGTGGCGGGCGGCCATGCCGTCGACCTCCGCCTCCATGATCGCGTGCACCATCTCGGGATCGGTGCCGTCGACGACCAGCTGCAGGGCGTTGCGCGTGAAGGTGTCCTCCACCTCACCCAGCTGCGCGTCGAGCGCCAGCAGGCCGTCGCGCCGTGCCTGGTCGGCGAGCGAGACGAGGAGATCCAGACGCCCGCGCAGGTCGGGCGGTTCCGCGGAGAAGGCCAGCTTGTACAGCGAGGGGATGCGCTTCATGCCCGGCATCCCCACGCTCGCCAGCGTCACCCCGCCGGTGCCGCCGAGGATGATCATCAGCGCAGGGATGTTGATGAACGAGGCCGGCGAGGTCCCGTCCATCATCGAGCTCATCAGCAGGGCGCCGAAGGCAACCCCGATCCCGATCGCTGTCGCGGCCTTCATCGCCCTGGTTCATCGGCTACGGGACGCAACCCTTGATGCCCGCGTGGGGCCGGCTCGTCTGCGGGCAGGCCCGCCCCGCCGGGCCCGTCTGCGGGCAGGCCTGCCGGGCCGCGACGATTGCGCATCGCGTCGGAGAGCACGCCCACGCGCCACGCGCGTACGGCGCCGGCCACCTCGTCGGGGCTCTCGGCCACCACGACCTTGGCGGTGGTGGCGAGCGTCACCACGGTGTCGGGTGTGGACTCGACCGTGACGATCAGGTCGGGGTTCAGTTGGAAGGGCTCGTCGGCGTGACCGAGCCTGTGCAGAGTGATCATGGGTCTGCTCCTTTGTTCTCGCCGGCGGCGGGCGTGGCATCGGCCACGCCCGCCCGGCGCCTCGGGTCGTCCCTGACGGCGTTAGCGGATCATGCTCACCACCGACTGGAGCATTTCGTCGGCCGTGGTGATCACCTTCGAGTTGGCCTGGTAGCCACGCTCGGCGGTGATCATGGAGGTCATCTCCGTGGCGAGGTCGACGTTGGACATCTCGAGCTCGCCGCCGACCGTCTGTCCGAACGCGCCGGTGTCGGGCGTGCCCACGATCGGCGCGCCGGAGTTGGCGGTCTGGCCCCACAGCGACCCGCCGAGGCGCTCCAGGCCATCCTGGTTGGGGAACTGCGCCAGGGAGAGGAAGCCGGCGGTGACCTGCTGTTCGTAGGTCGGGGATTTGGGGTTCTCGTCGGTGTAGGAGACCGCCCCGTTCTGTCCGATCGCCACGTTGGCCGAGCCGGGTGGGATCGCGATGTAGGTGTCCTTGGCACCGGGTTCGTAGGTGGTGCCGCCTTCGCCTTTCACCGCGACCGCTTCCTTGCCGACCACGTACAGCCCCTCCTGTGTGGTGAGGAACCCCTTGGTGTTGGTCGTGAGGTCGCCCTCGCGGGTGTACTGGAGGTTGGCCGGCACTTTGGCGGTGTAGGGGGGTTCCGCCGGCGGCGCGCCGGAGCCGACGCGCAGGAGCCCTTCGCCCTGGATCGCGACGTCCAGCGGGTTGTTGGTGGTCTGGAAGGAGCCCTCGGACATCTGGTTGTCGGTCGAGGCGACGGTCACACCCAACCCCACCTGCAGCGGGTTGGTGCCGCCGTTGCTCACGGTCGCCCCGGAGGCCCCGTGGGTGATCTGGGCCAGCTCGTCGGCGAACGTGACCCGCGCGGACTTGTAGCCGATCGTGTTCACGTTCGCCAGGTTGTTGGCGGTCACGTTCAGCATCGTCTGGTTGGCGTCCAGGCCGCTGATCGCGGCGTACATTCCGTTCATCATGGGTGCGTCACTTCCTTTCGTGGCCTCCTCGGAGAGGTCCGGCCGTGGGGGTTGCCGTGCACGGGAGCACGGCGCTGTCGATGTCGGTGGTCGCCGTTCATGCGAGCACGGCGCTGTCGATGTTGGTGAACACGTGCTCGTGCATGTGTTCGGGACTGACCGCCGTGACGACGGTCCGGTTGTTGACGGCCACCACGAACGCGGTGCCGTCGACGAGCACGACCGAGTCGCGCGCGCCCTTGCCCGCCGCCCGTCCTACGCCCTCTTCCAGGCGCGAGAGGGTGGCGGGGTCAAGTGGGATGCCACGCCGCTGCACGCGCTCCAGCGCGTGCTTGGAGAAGTGCAGCGGCTTGCCGTCCGCAGGGCGCGCGGCGGCGTCCCGCAACACCTCGGCGAAGGAGGGCCCGGAGGGCTGCTCGCGCGCAGCGGCAGGCGCGTTGCGAGCTGTCTGCCCGCCGGCGGGTCCGGCCGGCGTTACACCGGGCGGCAGCAGCGCAGGGTTGAGCTCGATACTCATTCGACCTCCGTGACGCCGGAGAGCGCGATCCCGGTGGTGCCTTCCACCGTGAGCGTCGCCCCACCCGAGGTGATCTCCACGCTCTGCACGGCGCCGGTGTGCGGGGCGCCGGTCGGGTCGGTGTAGGACACCTTGTGACCGATCAGCGCGACCGCCTGGGCGACCCGCTGGGAGGCGGTGTTTTCGGTGCTGGCCTGGGCGAGGTTGGTGGTCTGCTCCAGCTGGGAGAACTGGGCGAGCTCGCTGATGTATTCGGTGCCGTTGCTCGGTTCCAGCGGGTTCTGGGCCTGCAGTTGGGCGATCATCAGTTTGAGGAAGTCGTTCTTGCCGAGTTCGCCCTTGGGGTTCAGGGGTTCCGCGGTGGAGCTCGCGCCCGCGGCGGAGCTGGGGGCGGTGGCGGTGGTCGGGGTGGTTGTCATAACGTCTCCTGGGTCGAGGTCAGGCAAAAACGTCCACGAGCGCCCCGCGCGAGGGCGGCGGCGCGAGCGGCGTGTCCACGTCGGTTGCGGGGGCGGCGTCCGCGCGCGCCCCCAGAAGCTCGGCCCGCCCGGCGTGGCCGCCGGACGCGGGGCGCTCGCCGTGGGCGGCACCGCCGCCGGCCGCGCCTCGGGGATCGGCGCCCGTGCCCTGCGGCGCGGAGTGGCCCACATCGAGACGGGCGAGGTCGATGCCGAGCGAGCCGAGTGACTGGCGCAGCTCCCCACGGGCCGCCGCCAGCGCCTGCATCGCCGCCGGGGAGTCGGCGCTCACGCGGGCGAGGAGGCCCCGCGCCGTCTGCGTGAGGTGCACGAGGATCTCGCCGAGCTCCGCCGGGTGCAGCACGATGCGGGCCTGCGCGAGCCCTTGACGGGCGGCGAGCGCGATCGTGCCGTGCAGCTGCTCGACGGCCTGCTGCAGGTCGCTGCCGGGGGTGGGCATCGCTTCCCCCGTCGCGCCGGTCGCGGCGGAGGCGGGCGCGGAAGCGGAGCTTGCGACGAGCCCGACGGGGCTCACGGTCCCACTTGTGGAGGGCTCGCCGGCGACGGCTTTGCCTGCGACGGCCTCGCCTGTGGCGGCTCGGGTTGTGGCGGCTGTGGCGCGGCTTGTGGTGGTCCCACCTGTGACGGCTTTGTCTTTGACGGTCTTGCCTGTGACGGCTTTGCCTGTGACGACCTCGCCGGCCGCGGCTCCGTCTGTGTTGGCCTTGCCTGCGGTGGTCGCGCCTGTGATGGCTTTGTCTGTGATGGCCTTGCCTGTGAGGACCTCACCGCTCGCGGCTCCGCTTGTGGCAGCTGCAGCTCGGCCTGTGGTGGTCTCGCCCGTCGGGGCCTCGGCTGTAGTGGCTCCGCCCGCGACAGTCCGGCCTGTGGCAACTCCGTGTGGGATGGTCCTGCCCGCCAGCGTCTCGCTGGCGCTGCTCCCGCCTGCGTGTACGGGGAGACTCGCACCGCCGTCGCCGGCGTCGTTACTGCGCCGGCCGGCGTTGGCGGCTACACGTCCAGCGTCACCACCGGCTGCGTGGGTGGCAACTACGTTGCTCTCGCCGGCATCCGTCGCCGGCGTCTGGACGTCCGGGGCGGTGGCGCCGGGTGTGGTCAGGCCGGCTGGAGCCGGGTCGAACGCGAGGGAGGCTGCGCCTGCCGTCGCGGCGACCGACGCGGTGCCCGTGGCGTTGGCCAGGGCGCCCGCGGAGGCGGGTCGGGTGGAGTCTCGGTGCTGAGCCTGCTGGCCTTCCGCAGTGGCGGTCCGGGCCGATTCGGCTGCGAGTGCGCTCGCGAAGAGCGGCGCTTCGGGGATGGGCGGGTGGGCCCCCGTCCCGCCCGGCGGCGCGGGTCCGCCCTTGGCGGGGCGGGGGCCCCCGATGGCAAGCAGGGGAGCCCCGGGCGGCGCGGTCATGCCGGCACCGCCTCGGTGTTGGTTGGCGCGGTCGCAGTGACCTGAACCCCGCTCGGGGCGTAGGTCGGCGCGGTCGCGGCGCCCTGGGCCCCGCTCGCCCCGTACAGCGCCGGTGAGACGGACCCAAGCTCCCCGCTCTGGCGGAAGGAGGCGGCGTTGCCGAGCACGTCGGCGACGTACTGCTGGGTTTCCGCGTAGGGGGGCACGCCGCCGTACTGCTGGACCGCGCCGGGGCCGGCGTTGTAGGCGGCGAGCGCGTCGGTGGTGTTACCGCCGAACTGCGCGAGCAGCTGGGAGAGGTAGCGCGCGCCGCCTTCGATCGACTGGGCCGGGTTGAGCGGTTCGGCGACCCCCAGCGAGGCGGCGGTACCCGGCATCAGCTGCGTGAGCCCGAGCGCACCGGCGCCGCTGCGGGCGGAGGGGTTGAACCCGGACTCCTGCTGAATCAGGCCCGCCAGTAGCGAGGGTTCCACGCCGTAGCGAGCGGCGGCCTGGTCGATCAGCGGCGCGTACGTCGAGGCCGCGGGCGCGAGCGAGCTTGCGGGAGCCGTGGGGGAGGAGGGGTACGCGTCCTGCCCGACTGTCGTCGCGGGAGCGTACGCGGTGTCCGCGGGCGTGCCGGTCGGGGAGGCGGCCACGGTGCCTGGGGCAGCCCCGGCCTGCCCGGCCTGCCCGGCCTGCGCGGCGTCGAGCGCCGAGGCGAAGGTGGTGGAGCCCGCGCTCCCTCCGTCCTGCGGTCCGCGCTCGACCTCGGCGACGAGCGCCTGCAGCTGCTGGACGCGTGCGGCCGCCGCGACGGCGGACGTCGGGCTGGCGCTGCCCGCGGCGCTCGCGGCGGCGGAGACCGGTTCGAGCGCGGCGGGGGAGACCGGTTCGAGCGCCGGCAGCGCGGCGGCGGTCATGCGGCGCTCCGGCGGTGGCCCTCGAGGGCCATCTCGTCGAGCAGTGCGCCTTCGCGGCGGCCTGCCTCGCGCTCATGTTCGGCGCGCCGGCGCTCCTTGAGGCGCTCGAGGATCTCGCGCTCGCGCGCGGCGCGGCCGAGCTGGACGCCGCGGGCCGCCACGTCGGCGTCGTGGCGCTCGAGGTCGCGCATGCCCATCATGCGCTGCGCCTCGACGTGCTCGACGAACGCCTGACGGGCGAGCAGCTCGGCGGCGGTGGGGTCCTGCCCGCCGGTGACGGCGTGCCGCTGGTCGGTGTGCGCCCGCTCCAGGTCCGCCTCCACCCGCCGCAGGCGGTCCTCGCTGCCCGCCCGCTCGGAGAGCGCGCGGGCGAGCTCCAGGCGGGCGAGGCCCTCCTTGCGCTGGCGCAGGGCGCGGATGCGCTCCAGGCGGAAGCGGAACGAGGGAGCGGCGCTCATGGCCGCGTAATCGGACGGGGGGCACGGTCCTTGAGGGCTGCGCGTGCGCCCTCGGGAGCGACGGTCGGGATCCGTGTGCGTACCGGGATCTCGCCTGTCGGGACGGCTATGTAAGATCTTGTATATCCGCTACAAGCAGATGAGCCCCGAGATCATTGCAATCGTCCGGGACACTCGAGGGAGATGTTAGCTGACTGTTGGACCTGTTCGGTAAGGCGTGATCCAAAAAGTCCACTGACTCGCAGAAAAGTCATAGACCGGATCCTTACTTGGACGAGGATCCGCGAGGGTCCCTCGGATCACCGAGCGACCGCAAACCACGCCCTGGGGAAGATCACATGAGCAAGAAGAGAACCGACGAGGTGGCCATCACCCTCTCCCCGTTGCAGGTGGAGCAGGTGATGCGCACCGCTGGCCGCCACCGCAACGGCACCGTGTCGAACCTGCTGCTGGCTGCGTTGGACCACGCATACGAGCCCGTGGCGAGCAACGGCGGAGGCAGGCCCTCGGACCTGCAGAAGGCGACCCGCGCCGCGCTCGAGAACGCGCTCGAGGACCCGCAGCTCTCGCAGTCGCTCCTACGCGGGCTGGCGATCCTCGCCTCCTACGGTCCCGACAGACCGTGGCGGGCGATCATCGACCTCTCCGATCAGCTGGGGATGTCACCCTCCACGACTCACCGCTACGTGAAGACCCTGCGCGCGGTGGGCCTGCTCGAGCAGAACCCCGCGACACGGGAGTACCGACCCGTCGCGGTGCGGTAGCCCGCGGACCCCAAGTGGCCGCCCCTCAGGTCCTCAGCCTGATCCGTCGATCGAGAGCAGAGCCCCCGACGTGGGTGCCCTGTGGTCGGTGGATCCAGGCTTAGGACCTAGGGATAGGTCCTAGGATCTAGAGCTCGAGTCCAAGGGAGGGGATCGCCGAGATCTCGCCCTCAGCCGCGAGGACCGCCGTTGCGGTGGGCGCCTCGGGGAGCACCTCCTCGGCGTCGAGCACCTCGCCGGCGCGCTCCACGAGCGAACGCTCGAGCGCGGCGGCGAGCGCGAGCAGCCGCTCGTCGGAGGCGGCGGGGTCGCTGGTCTCGTCGACCCCCTGACGCAGGAAGGCCTCGATCGCCGCGCGGTGCTCCAGGGCCGCGTCGAGCAGCGGGTCGCTGCCGGACTGATAGGCGCCGATCGAGATCAGGTCCTCCTTCTCGCGCAGCGCGGCGAGCGCGGCGCGCAACTGTTGACCCGCCGCCGCGATCTCCGGGCGCACGATCTCGCGCGTGAGGCGCGAGACGCTCTGCAGCACGTCGATCGCGGGGTAGTGCCCGGCGTGGGCGAGCGAGCGGGCGAGCACCACGTGGCCGTCGAGGATCGAGCGCACCGCGTCGGCGATCGGCTCGGACATGTCGTCGCCGTCGACGAGCACCGTGTAGAGACCCGTTATGGAGCCCTCCGGGCTCGTTCCGGCGCGCTCCAGCAGGCGGGGCAGCAGCGCGAAGACCGAGGGGGTGTAGCCGCGCGTGGCGGGCGGCTCGCCGATCGCCAGGCCGATCTCGCGCTGAGCGGTGGCGAAGCGGGTGACGGAGTCCATCATCAACATCACGTGGTGGCCGTGGTCGCGGAAGTGCTCGGCGAGCGTGGTCGCGGTGAACGCCGCCTTGATGCGCGCGAGCGCCGGCTGGTCGGAGGTGGCGACGACCACGACCGAGCGCTCGAGCGCGTCGCCGAGGTCGCACTCGACGAACTCGCGTACCTCCCGGCCGCGCTCGCCGACGAGCGCGATCACGTTGACGGTCGCCGAGGTGGAGCGCGCGATCATTCCCAGCAGCGAGGACTTGCCCACGCCCGAGCCGGCGAAGATCCCCAGCCGCTGTCCGCGCCCGCAGGGCACGAGCGAGTCCAGCGCGCGCACTCCCAGTGCCACGCGCTCGGTGATGCGGGGGCGGCGCAGCGCCGCGGGGGGCGCGGCGACCGTCGAGCGCAGGTCCGCGCCCCCGCCGTCCTGGAGCTCCGCGCGCCCCCGGGGGCGCAGCGGACCGAGCCCGTCGAGGGGGACGCCGAGGCCGTCCACGACGCGCCCGAGCAGGGCCGGGCCGACGGGCACGCGGAAGGGCGCCCCGGTGGGCAGCACACTGGTGCCGGGGCCGATGCCGTGCAGCTCGCCGAGCGGCATCAGCAGCGTGCGCCCCTCGCGGAAGCCGACGACCTCGGCCGGCACCGCGGGACGCTCGCGGCCGGCGTCCACGAGGCACACCTCGCCGATCTCACTCTGCAGGCCGGTCACCTCGATGATCAGCCCGATCAGGTCGCTGACGCGGCCGTGGCAGCGGGCGAGGTCGGCGACCTCGAGCGCCGCCCGGGCGCGGGTCAACAGGTCAGCGTTCATAGGCGGAGGGGTAGGGGAGGGGGTCATCCGCGAGGGTGGGTGCGCAGGCCACGGTGGTGGGCGCCGGACATCCTGTCCGGCGACGGCGGCCGCGGCTCACGAGTCCGCCTCTCCGCCCGCCACGCCGGTGCCGCCGAACGCGGCCTCGACGACCTCGCGCGCGCGCTCCAGCTGCGTGGCGACTGTCGCGTCCACCTCGCTCTCGGCGGTGCGCACGATCGCCCCGCCGCGCCCCACGCGGCGGTCGGCCTGGAGCTCGTAGTGCTCGATGCCCCCGACCTGGGTCGCCACCTCGGCCAACGCGGCCTGCGCCGCCTGCAGGTCGGCGGGGTCGAGCAGCACCGTGAGGCGCCGGCGGTCCACGACCCGCCGCAGCGCGCCGCGGACCACGTCGAGCACGCGCTCGGGCTGCACCGCGAGCGTGCCGGCGAGCACCTTCGCGGCGAGCGCCAGCGCGAGGTCCACGGCGTCCCGTTCGGTCTCCTCGGCGAGCTGCGCGCGCAGCGCCCGCGCCTCGGCCAACGCCTCGGTGAGCGCGAGCGCGGCGGAGCGGGCCTCGGCGAGCCCGTCAGCGTGGCCCTGCGCGAGTCCCTCGGCGTGACCCGCAGCGCGTGCCAGCTCGCGGATGTGCTCGGCCTCCGCGGCGGCGTCGGCGATGATCCGCTCGGTGCTGCCGAGCGGGGGCGGCGCGGAGGGCTCCAGCTGCTCCAGGGGAAACCCGCCGGCGGTGGCCGGTCCACGGGGGAACGCGTGCGCCTCGACGGCGGGTTCGGCGTGGGCGAGATCGGGCATCGTGTCCGGAGCGGCCGTCGTCAGACGACCGCTTCCTCCTCGCTCTCTCCGTCGCCGGTGGCCAGCACGATCGTCCCGGCCTCCTCGAGGCGGCGCACGACCGCGACGATGCGGCTCTGGGCGGCCTCGATGTCGCGCTTGCGCTGCGGCTGCTGCACCTCCATCTCCTCCTTGAGCATCGCCGCGCCGCGCTCGGACATGTTGGCCAGCAGCTTCTCTTTGACGGCGTCGGCGACCCCGCGCAGCGCGAGCACGACGTCCTTCTGGTTGGCCTCGCGCAGCACCTGCTGGATCGCGCGGTCTTCGAGGTTGACGAGGTCCTCGAACACGAACAGCCGCCGGCGCACGTCCTCGGCGAGCTCCTCGTCGATCGTGGTGAGGTGCTCGAGCACCGCGCGCTCGGTGGAGCGGTCGGCGTAGTTGAGGATGTCGGCGAGCACTTTCGCGCCGCCCGCGGCGGCGTACTCCTGCTCGACCACCGCGGTGAGCTTCTGGCGGATGACCTCCTCCACCTGGTGGATCGTGGCGGGGGAGGCCTCGCCCATGCGCGCGATGCGCAGCGCGATGTCGGGCTGCTGGGACTCGGGCAGGTGGCCGAGCACCTGGGCGGCCAGCACGGTGTGGAGGTTGGCGACCACGAACGCGATCGTCTGCGGGGACTCGGCGCGCAGGAAGGCGTAGATCTGCTCCGGGGGCGTGCGGCGCAGGAACTCGAAGGGCCGCATCTCGATCACGGTGGAGAGCCGGCCGAGCAGCTCCTCGGCGCGCTCGGGGCCGAGCGCGCGCCCGAGCACCTCGCGCGCGAAGTCGATCCCGCCCTCGACGTCGCCGGCGCCGCCGGCGCCGGCCGTGGCGGCGAGCTCGCCGAGGATCGCCTCGGTGGTGTGCTCCTCGATCGCGCCGAGCTTGGCCATCTCCATCGAGAGGCTCTCGATCTCCTCCTCGCGCAGATGTTTGATCACCTCCGCGGCGCGCTCGGGGCCGAGCGCGGCCATCAGCACCGCCGCCTTGCGGCGCCCCGCGAGCCGGGGGGCGAGGGGCACCGGCAGCGCGGCCGGCGCCTCTGCGGCGGCCGGAAGCTCGATCGCCATCACTCCTCCTGCATCCACGTGCGCAGGTGGTGGGCCACGCGGTCGGGGCTCGTCTCGGCGAGCTGCTCGACCTGGCGGCGGATCGAGTCCCCGCCGGCTGCGCCCGCACCGTTGCTCCCGTTCGCGCCGGCGCCGTTGGCTCGGCCCGCCCCCCGGGCGACGAGCGTGGGCGCGTCGGGCCGCGGCGGGGTCGCGCGTTCGAGCTCGGAGAGGCGCACGGGCAGCTCGAGCTCGCGCAGCCACGGGGGCTCGCTGTCGATGCCCTCCTGCTCACGGCGGCGCAGCGCCCGGGTCATGAAGAACAGGAAGAGCGCCGAGGCGAGGCCGACGAGCGCGTACTTGGCGTAGCCGAGCATTCCTCCGGAGGCGCCTTCGCCGGCGGCCGCGGGCTGCTTGGCGAACGCCATCTGCGCGATCGAGATCGTGTCGCCTCGCTTGGTCTGCAGGCCGGCGGCGTTGGTCACCGCTTCCTTGATGGCAGGCACCGCGGCGGCCGGCACGGTGGAGTCGAGCAGCACCGAGACGTGCTCGGTTTCGACCGCGCCGGGAGCGACCGTGGAGTGGGTGACGGTGCGGGCGACCCCGAGCGTGGAGCCGGTCACTTCGTGCTTGTAGTTGGACTTGCCACCGCCGGCGGTCTGCGCGTACGCGGGGATGTTCGCGGTGCCAGTCGCGCCGGCGCCGCTGCCGGAGCCAGTGAGCGTTTCGAGGTTCTTGCTCTGCTGCAGCGGCACCCCGGCCTTGCCGTAGGTGAGCGATTCCTGGGTGGTCTGGTTGGTGTTGAGGTTGGCGTACACCTGCACCTCGGCCTTGCCGGGCCCGACAGTCTGCGCGAGCATCGCGTCGAGGCTCGCCTGCTGCTCCTCGTCGTAGCGTTCCTGGGCCGCCTGCTTGGCGGTCGCGCCGGTGGCCGTTTCGCCCTGGGCGGGCCACAGCAGCTGGCCGGTGCCGTCGGTGATCGTGACCCGCTGCAGTTGCAGGCCCGGCACCGAGGAGGCGACCAGCTGCGCGATGCCGCGCACCGAGGTGGAGTTCAGCGAGGTGGAGCCGCTCAGCAGGACGGCCGCCGAGGAGGTGTTCTGGCCTTCGCCGAAGAGCTGGTTCTGGGAGGAGGGCAGCACGAGCTCGACCTGCGCGCCCGAGACGCCCTGGATGTTGTCGATCGTCTGCTCGAGCTGGCCCTGCAGCGCGCGCTGGTAGGTGACCTGCTGCTGGAAGTTGCTTTCGCCGAGGCTCGATTTGTCGAACAGCGAGAAGCCTTCCTGCGCGCCCCCGAGCAACCCGGCGCTGGCCAGCGCGACGCGCGCCTGCGCGGTCTGGTTGGACTGCACGGCCAGGGCGGTGCCGCCGCTCTGCAGTTCCCAGCTGATCCCGTGCTGGCTGAGCGCGCTCGTCATCTTCCCCGTCTGCGCCGGTTCCAGGCCCGTGGCGAGGGTGGAGTAGGAGGGCTGGGAGACGAGGTGCACGAAGAGGTAGACGAACAACACCCCGGCGAGCGCGCCGGCGCCGAGGATCGCCCATCCACGGGGGGTCATGCGGGTGGCCAGGTCGCGGACGGGCATCGTTACACCTGGGTCTGGAAGAGCTGCTGGACGCCTTCGACGGCCTTGGTGCGCACCTGCGAGGCGAGCTGCATCGCCAGCTGGGCGTCCTCGACGGTGACAACGGCGCTCTCGGGGTTGGCCGCCGTCCCGGTGGCGAGCGCCCGGGCTGCGCCGGAGGCGCTCTGCTGGCTCTGCTCGAGCGAGGAGATCGCCTGCGTGAGCGCGCCGCCGAAGCCGCCGGTGCCGCTCCCGGCGCCTTCGACGCCGATGGCGGCCGAGGCGGAGCCGACGCCGGTCGGTTCGGCGATGCCGCCAACCGCGCTGGCCGACGGCGTTTCGCCGGGGCCCGGGCCAGAGAGAGCGGCGTGAGAGAGCGCTTCGCCGATCGCGGCAACCGGGAGAGTCACTTGAGGACCCCCAGCGTGTCGCTGAACATCGACTTGGCGGTCTGCATCGCAGTGACGTCGGACTGGTAGGCACGCGACTCGGAGATCAGGTCGACCATTTCTGTGACCGTGTTGACGTTGGGCATCCGCACGTACCCCTGGGCGTTTGCTTCGGGGCTGCCGGGGTCGTAGACGAGCTGGTCGGGGGTCTTGTCGGCGACGATCCCCGCGACCTGCACGCCGCCCGCCGGCGGGTGGGTGAGGCCCGCGCCCGCCCCGGCCGCGCCCGCGCTCGCGGCCGGGGCGGGCGGCGCCGCGCCGGTGCCTTCCGTGCCCGGCGCGCCGGCCGGCGCCAGCGCTTCGGAGAGCGTCGCTTCGAAGTTGGAGGAGGGCGTGCCCGTCTGCTGCAGCTCCACCTCCTGGCGCTGGTAGGGCTGTCCGTTGGCAGCTTTGGTCGTCTGCGCGTTGGCGAGGTTCTCGGCGGTGACGTCCATACGCACCCGTTCGGCGCTGAGACCGGAGCCAGCGATTTCGATCGCGTCGAAGAGGCCCATCAGTTGACCCCCATCGCGGAGCGCAGGATTGCCTCGCGGGCGCCCATCACCTGCACGAGCGCCTCGTATTCCAGGCCGTTCGAGGAGAGCAGCGAGGCTTCCTGGTCGATGTTCACACCGTTGCCTTCCGGCCCCACCACCTGCGAGCTGACTTCGGGCTGGAAGGACACCGCGGCGGGCGACTCCCCGCCGGCGAGAGCTGCGCGCAGGGCGGTGTGGAAGTTGAGGTCCTCGCGCCGGTACCCGGGGGTGTTGGCGTTGGCGATGTTGTTGGTGAGCAGCGTCTGACGCGCCCACGCGCCGCGCATCGCGCCTTCAAGCGCCATCTGAGTGGTGTCGATCAGGGACATCGGGACGTACGGGGGGGCTGCGAGGTGGCGTTGGTCCTCCGTGGGCCGCCCGGCTCCCGTCCGTGTGAGCCGTCCCCGGGACACAGCCCGGGTCGCTCCGGTCATCGGCAAGCTGGCCGCCGGCTTTAGAGGTTGCAATCTGTGATCTCAAGGCCCGTCCGGCGCTGGGCCGGGCCTCCAGTACGCCGCTCAAGTGTGGCCCCGCCACCGTCGATACAGGGTCATCCGGCTCCCGCCCGTCCCGGCGCTTGGGAGTCATCCCCGAAACGGATCTACTCCGGTGAGCGCGACCGACCAAACCACCGATCGAGCAGTCAGGCAGCCTGGTGAGCCCGTCGGCGACGTCGATCGGGAGCCCACGCTCACTCTCGACCTCGCCCTGAGCGAGGCGGAGGCGCTCCGGACGTGGCTGCTGAAGCCCGCAAAGGATGGGACGACCTCGCTCGACGACCCATTCGTCAGCCGCGCGCTGGCCAAGTTGGGGACGGCAGTCGACACCGTGCTGGCCACACAGAACGTCCGTCACGAGCTCCAGCAGGCGGGCCTCGCCATCGACCACCTCACCGACGAGCAGGTGTGCGAGCTGGGACGCCGCGTAGCCCAAGCTGCCACACCCGGCATCCGCCGCTGAGCAAGGGCTCCGCGCGCGTTGTCGGCGACGTCGCCAACTGACATCGACGACGACCTCAGTGCGGCGACCCCGGCAGGCTCGTGGCGCCTGCCGCGCGCAGCTGGCCACGCTTCGGGCGCGCGAGCGCAGCCGCGGCGATCACGCCGCCGATGCCGCCGAACAGGTGCGCCTGCCAGGAGACGCCGCTTTTGGGGACGAGGTCGTAGATGAGCGCGGCGCCGAAGAACACGCCGACGAGCACGCCGAGTGCGATCTCGACGATCCGGCGGTCGAACAACCCCCGACTGATCAGGTAGGTCGGCGTAGCCGAAGACGACGCCGCTTGCGCCGACGGTGACGGTCCCGCCGGGCGCGATCAGCCAGGTTCCGAGCCCGCTGACGAGCGCGACGATGCCGCTCACGAGCAGCAGCCGCCTGGCACCCGCGAGCGCGATCGCGACGCCGAGGATGACGAAGGGCACGGTGTTGGACAGCAGATGCCCGAAGCTCGCGTGCAGGAACGGCGCGAACACGATGCCATCAAGATGCGAGAAGCTTCGCGGAGCGATGCCGTCGTGATCTAGCCGGTAGCTGTCGAGCACGTTGACGAGCTCGACGACCCACATGATCGCGACGAGCACGGCGAGCGTACGCAGGCCGTCGAGCCTGCGACCGGTAGCGCTCGCGAACCGGACTCTTCACACGCGAAGCATGGCAGTTTCGGTTGGGAACCCAGCGTGGAGTTCTGCGACAGGCATCTTTACCGCCATGTCAGTTCCGAGTGGGCAGCGGACGGCTCGTCGCTAACTCGCCAACCAGATCGCGCCGTCGCGCAGCACCACTGGGAACGTCTTGAGCGCCCGAGCGCCGGTCGTGCCCTTCACCAGGCCAGCCAGGGGCTTGAACGCGCCCTGTGGGCCGCGGGTCATCGCGCCGGTGCGCACGTCGTAGCGAGCCGCGTGCCAAGGGCACTGGAGACATCCATCCTCAGCAACGTGCCCCTCGCCGAGCGAGGCGAACAGATGGCGGCAGCGGTTGGAAACCGCGAACGGCTCACCACCACTGACACCGACCGCGAGAGCGCCATGCGGTGTCTCGACGACGGCGACCTGTCGCTCGCCGAGATCATCGACGCCGACAAGGCGAGTAGGAGTAGTTGAATCGGCCATTGTGGTCTCCTCGCTTTGGGTGACGAGGACAATACGCCACGCGACTTCTTTCTACTTCGCGATGCCGGGGCGTGGCGCTGAAAAGCGGGCTCCTGCATCCGACGTAAACGGCACTGAGCGTAGCCAGGCCTTACGCGCTGCGGCTCATACGGTGCACGCGCCGCGGGGCCTGCTCTGCGTAGCCGCGGGCGGCGCGGCTCGCGCGTGCTGTCGTGCGCAGGTCGCACAGCAGCGCCTCGCGCAGGCACTGCAGCGTGGCGCTCGTGCGCTCATGTAGGACGGCGGCGCGTTCCAGCGGCCCGCGCGCGGCCGGCGGGGGCTGCTCGGGCAGGTCGGCCGTGAGCTGCTCCCACTCCCCCGCCAGCGAGCGCAGGTCCTCGATCCGCCCGTCGCGGGCGAGCTGCAGCTCGCGCTCGGCGAGCTCGAGGAGCGCCGTGTAGGGGTCGAGCGTATTCACCGGTGGGCGACCTCCACCCACGACTCGCGCAGCTCGCCCAGGATCCCCGAGACCTCGTCGAGCTTGTCGGCTTCCTGGTGCCAGCGCGCGCGGTTGAGGTGCACCAGGCAGAACCGGTAGATCGCGTGCAGCTGTTCCGCGAGCTCGGCCCCCTGCTCGTCGTCCAGCACGCCGTCCAGGTGGGCGATGACCTGTTCGGCGCGACGCAACTTGTTGTGCGCGCGCTCCACCTGGCCCGCGCGCATTGCGGCCGCGGCCTGGCGCAGGAAGTTGCGCGCGCCGTCGTAGAGCATCACCACCAGCTGCGTGGGGGTTGCGCACAGCACCGTGCTCTCGCGGTATGCCTGCTGAGGGGCTGCCATGGGGGCCATGCGTTGCTCGTTCGCTCCTTCGCGCTCGTTCGTAAGGGCCACCCGGTGATCGGCGGCCCCGGCGTAAAGTTGAACGGCTGCGACGAATTCTTCGACCCAACCATGACCACCTGGTTTCAGGAGCAGCGGCTCATGGTGAGCCCGCTCATCTCGTGGAGAGCAACCCGGCCGCTCGTGCGCGGATCGCCTTGGCGAACCCTGGGAGTTCCTTCAGTCCGTAGGCGTCGAGGGCGGCCGCGGTCGCCCGCTCGACGTCTCGGGCGGTGAAGGCGCGCGCGAGCTCTCGGGCTGTGCGTTTCGGGATCAGGTTGAGGCGGGGGACGCGAATCCTGCGCAGGTATTGAGCCTGGAAGCGGAGGTATCCGCCGCGCATTCTCACCGCATAGCATTCGATGAACATCTGCGCTACGCCGGAGAGGAGCACCCCGCCGAGCACCTCGATGTCCCACTGCTCGCTGGCCACCCAGTAGAGGTTGTGGTGCGGGTAGAGCCCGCCGGGGTCGAGCACCGGGTGGATCTCCGCCTTGATGTCGGGTATCAGCAGCTTCGGGGCGGCCGTGAGCGAGTGGCTGACCCGGTCGATCGTGCGGTACCACTGCTGCGGCCGGCGGCCGGCCACGTTGCGTTTGCGCAGGACGGCGCCGTTGGCCTCGAGGTGACGGCGCAGGCGCGGGTACGCATCGAGCGACACCAGTGCCCCCGTGTCGCCGTCCCACGGGTCCACGAGGTGGTGGCCGGACCAGCACAGCTGGCCGCTCAGCGTGTCGCGCGCCATCGCCAGCGGCAACAGCCGGTCCTCCTCGACCAGCGTGGGGTCGGTGACCACGAACACGCGATCCGCGCCGGTTGCGACGCCGATGCCGACACGGGTTCCGGTGCCGCCGTCCTCCAGGGGGGGCAGGCTGCGCTCCAGGCATGCCACGAGCGCGAGGCGCTCCGGCGTGCCCGTCGGCCACGACGACACGTCGTCGAACCACGTCGTCAGCCGCGCCGCCTCGAACCCCGGATCGCTCAACTTCACGCCGTTGCGGCGACTCGCCCAGATGCGCACGCGGCGCGCGGCCTGTGCATCGAAGCTCCTGTGCGCCGTTGCGACGATCGCCTCGCCCTGCGGTTGGCGGCGGAGCACCGTCACCGAGGGGTAGGCGCTCACCTCCTCCTCGAACGCGTCGACGTCGTGCATCTCGATCACCGCCTCGACCGAGAACTCCGCGACGACCATGCTCCGCAGACGCTGCCCGTACTGGTTGCGCATCCAGCGATCCGCGCAGATGAAGCCCAGTGCCCCGCCGGGGCGCAGGGCGTTCAGGCCGATCTCGAAGAACCCGACGTAGACATCCGAGCGGCCGCCCATCGTCGAGCACGCGCGGCGGTAGGCCTCGCTGCGCGGCGCGGGCACGGCCTCCAGCCGGATGTACGGGGGGTTGCCGACCACGAAGTCCGCGGTGGCTAGCTCGTGGACACCCAGCAGGAAGTCGTCGTGTGCCACCCAGCCCTGCGCGACCGCGCGAGCTTCATCGGCCGCCCAGCCGTCGGCGCGCAGGTGCCCTGCGGCCACACGCCGACTCGCAGCCACATGAGCCGGCTGCAGATCGCATGCGCGGATCGCGCCCGCAGCGTCTTGAGGCCTCTTCCCATGCAGATGCAGGGAACGTGTCAGCCGCTCGACCATGGGACCGAGAAACGCTCCCGAGCCGCATGCCGGCTCGATCGCCCGCAGCGCAGCGAGATCGCGCTCGCTCGTATAGCCGACCAGATCGAGGATCAGCTCGACGATCCAGCGCCGCGTGAACACGGCGCCGTACTCGTTCCCGGTCTCCAGGGCGGACGCCGCCAGCGAGGCGGCATGGGACTCGTCGCGGAGCGGCTGCTGCTGAGCGTTGGCCATGCGCCGAGAGTACAGATGGCCTGCGACGGCTCTACGCCGCCGCTCAGCGCCGGGCCGCGCCGAGGTGGTTCGCCCTTGCTCTAGTGGCCGGAGGACGAGCTGGAGGAGCTGGCAGAGCTCGCTTGGCCGGTGAGCAGGGAGGTGAGCTGGGCGCTCAGCCACGTGGACTGGGAGCGATTGGCCTGGACCACCTTTTCCATCGCGGCGAATTCCTCCTGCAGCGTTTTCTGGCGGATGGCGAGCATTTCGTTCATCGCCGTGATCCGGGCGCCCAGCTGGCTCACCTGTTCGTTGTCGACGGTGGCGCGCATTTCGAGGGTGCCGCCGGGGCCCGCGTCGGCGTTGACGAGCGCGTTGAAGGATTTGGAGAAGCTCTGCAGCATTTTTTCCACGCCCGCGGGGTTGGACCCGATCGCGCTTTCCAGCTGTGCGGCGTTGAGCGTCAGCTGTCCTTCCACCGCGCTCTGCGCGGGGGTGCCCTTGCCGCTGGGGGCGCCGGTGCTGATGCCGATGTTGGCGAGGCTCGCCATTTCCGCCGGCAGGCCTTTGCCCGGTTCGTAGATCGACTGGCGCACCGTGTTGAGCAGGCTCCTCAGTTCGAAGTCGCTGAACAGGGTCCCGGTCTGCAGTTCGGTCTTGGTGCTCGGGGTTTCCGGCGGCTTGGTGTTCAGTTGCGTGGTGATCGCCGCGGTCGTCGAGTTGTAGAGCGTGACGAACGCCTGCACCTGGGAGACGATCGCGCTCACGTTCGGCGCGGGCGGCTGCACCGCGACCGTCACCGGCCCCGTGGTGGTGGTCAGCGCTTTCAGTTCGAGCGTCACGCCGGGGATCGCGCCGGTGAGGCGGTTGGACTTGGAGGTGGCGGCGACGCCGTCGATCTTGTATTCCGCATCCTTGCCTTCCTTGGCGAGGCCGGCCTGTTCTGTGAGCATGCCGCCGGGGTCGCTCACCTTGATGTATTCCGCGCCGGTGGCGCCCGTTTCGCGCGTGGAGAGCACGACCGTTTCTTCGCCCACCGCGGCCGCGTACACGGTGGCGCTCGGGTCGGCGTTGATCTTCGCCGTCAGATCCTGGATCGTGGCGCCGGCCGCCACTTCGATTTCCTTGCCGTCGATCGTCACCTTGTCCGCAGCGGCGGGGCTTTTGAACGTGAACGTGCGCTGCCCCGAGTTGGCCAGCTGGCTCACTTCGACCTCGTAGCCGCCCACCGCGGCGCCCGCGGAAGTGGTGGCGGAGACGCGCGTCGGTTCGCTGGAGGAGACGGTCTGGGAGGTGTTGAACAGCACTGGCGAGCCGAGTTCCTGGGCGTCGAAGGTCAGCTGCGTGAGGCTGCTCTTGAGCGTGTCGAGCTCGCTGGTCTGCCCTTCGAGCGTCGTCTGCTCGTTGGTGAGACGGTTGATCGGGTTGCGTTCGACGCCCAGCAGCGCCGTGATGATTTCACTGGTGTTGAGCCCCGAGCCGAGGCCGCTGAAGCTGATCGGCGCGTTGGAGGCGGCTGAGCTGGCTGCTGTCACGGGTCCGCGCTCCTACTCCAGCGGCGCTCCGGCCGCGATCGCCAGGGCCTGCGCGGGGGAGAGCGTCCTCAGCACGTTGCCGCCGCGGTCGCGCACCTCGATCCGCGTACGCCCGCCCTGCGCGTCGCGCAGGAAGCGCAGTTCGCGGCCCTGCGCGCTCAGCTGGGCGTGGGTCTGGGCGGCGTGCCCCATTGCCTCGAACACCTCGGGGGGTGGGCTGGAGGGGAGCGTCTGCACCGAGACCGACGGCTGTGCGGCGGCGGGCGGGGCGGCAGCCGGCGTCGGCGCGGGCGGGAGGCCTGCGGCGGTGGGCTGCACCGGTTGTGTGGCCGCCGGGGGCGGCGTTACCTGCGAGCTCATGCTGTCTTCCTCCTGAAGGCGCTGTGCGCGGTCCCGTCCCTGGGCCATGTCGCTCTTGGGTTTCCTCACGTTGATCGGCGCGTGCTCGGGATACTTTAGGTTGCTTGCGCGGCGTTCGTACTCGCTGCCCGGTCATCGACCGCGTGGGCTTGGGCATGAGGCTCGCCGAGGGAGGTGGGCCCGGAGGGTGGGACCTCGGATATTCGCGGCGCCCTGCCCGTTGCGAATCTGCTCTCAAGCCGACGGGCGTGCCGGCCGATTAGTGCGGGGTCGTTGCCGACTTGACCGCCTCGAACTCCCGGAAGGGCTGGGCTCGTGGGGGCCGGTTCGGCACAGACACACCCCTCCCTCGAATGGAGCACCGCATGACTGCCAGCGATCGCGCGGCCGGCCCCCGCGCCACCAGGATCTCGGCCACCGAGGCGCTCTCCCTATGGCGGGAGTACCGGCGCACGGGCGACCTGCGCACGCGGGACCGCCTGATCTTCACCTTCACCCCGATGGTCCGCTACATCGTGTATCGCAAGATCCGCGAGGTGCCGGCGCAGTGCGACGTGGAGGACTTCCTCTCCTGCGGCCTGGAGGCGCTGATCCACTCGATCGAGCGCTACGACCCCACGCGGGGCGCGACGCTCGAGCAGTTCGCGTGGACGCGCATCCACGGCGCCGTGCTCGATGAGCTGCGCCGCCAGGACTGGGCGCCGCGCTCGCTGCGCCGCGCCGAGCGGCAGATCAACGGGGCGCAGGAGCGGCTCACCGCGCTGCACGAGCGCCCGCCCTCCACCGAGGAGCTGGCGGCCGCCGTCGGCATGAGCCCGGCGGAGCTGCGCGGGCGCCAGAACGAGCTCGCGCTTGCGGAGGTCGGCTCGCTCAACAAGACGATCCGCTCCGAGGACTCCACGACGATCGAGCGGATCGACACGCTGCAGAGCGAGGACGACGGCTGCGACCCCGAGCTCTCCGCCGAGCGCGAGCAGGCCAAGGAACGCTTCCGCGCCGCGTTTGCGCAGCTGCCGCCGCGCGAGCAGCAGGTCGCCGTGCTGCTGTACGTGGAGGGGCGCACGCTGCGCGACATCGGCGCGCGGCTGGGCGTCTCCGAGAGCCGCGTCTCGCAGATCCACACCGAGCTGCGCCGCCGTCTGCGCGAGCGGCTCTCCTCCGACGAGTCGCTGTTCACGGCTGTCTGACTCGATTCAAGGTTTCGGGACCCCGGGCGATCACCCGCAGTGAGATGGACCTCGGCCTCTACATCGCTGCGTCGGGGATGGTCGCCGAGCAGACCCGCGAGGCGCAGCTCTCCAACGACCTCGCCAACGCCTCGACCCCCGGCTACAAGCCCGAAGAGTCCCCCCAGCACTCCTTCGGGGAGCTGTTGCTCGCCAACACCACCACGGGGCAGCCGGTTGGCGCCGTGAACACCGGGGTGCAGCTCGGCGCCACGTACGTGAACCTGGCCCCCGCCGGTTTGCGCTCGACTGGCCAGCCGCTGGACTTCGGGGTCGCGGGGCCCGGCTTCTTTGCGGTGCGCACCGCGCAGGGCGTCCGCTACACCCGCAACGGCCAGTTCACCGCCTCCGCCTCCGGGCAGCTCGTGGACGGCGCCGGCGACCCCGTGCTCAGCCAGGGCGGCGCCCCGGTCAAGATGGAAGCGGGCGGCACCGTGCCCCCGGGCGCGCTCGGCGTCTTTGAACTGAAGGGCGCGGCCAAGCAGGGGGAAAACCTCTTCACCGGCACGCCCGCCGGGCGCGCCGCGGGGACCGTGCACTCCGGGGCGCTGGAGGAATCCGGGGCCTCCCCGGCGCGCACGATGGTGGACATGATCGGCTCGCTGCGCACCTTCCAGTCCGGCCAACAGGCCATCCAGGCGATCGAGCAGACCCTGCAGGCCGCCGCCACGCAGGTCGGCTCGCTCACGGGGTCCGGGTAGGAGGTACACGATGCTCGACGGTATGTATGCAGCCGCGGCGGGGATGGAAGCCCAGCAGCAGCAGCTGGCCTCGGTCGGCTCCGACCTCGCCAACCTCTCGACCACCGGCTACAAGGCGCAGCGCGTCGGCTTCCGCGACCTCCTCTACAACCAGGTGGACATCGCCGGCACCGTCACCTCCGTGGGCTCCGGCGCGGCCGCGCAGACGATCGGCCGCGACCAGGCCCAGGGGGCGCTCCAGAGCACCGGCAACCCGCTCGACCTGGCGATCGAGGGCCCCGGGTACTTCACGGTCAAGCAGCCCACCGGCACGCTCGCGCTGACGCGCGACGGCGCCCTGCACCTCGACGCCCGGGGGCGGCTCACCACGACCGAAGGCGACCTGCTCGACCCGCCCCTCACGCTGCCCCCGGGGACCGCGCCCAGCGACGTCGCGGTGGGTCCCGACGGCACGGTGCGGGTGGGGACGAAGGTGGTGGGGAGCATCGCGCTCGTGAACGTCCCCGCGCCCGACGGCCTGCTCGCCGCGGGCGGCAACCTCTTCACGCCCACCACTGCCTCCGGCGCACCGCAGCCCACCACCGGCGCCTCGGTTCAGCAGGGGGTCCTGGAGTCCGCCAACGTGGACGTCGGCTCTGAGATGGTGCAGATGGTCGGCGCGCAGCGCTCCTACCAGCTGGAGAGCACCGCGATCCAAAACGAAAGCCAGATGCTCTCGATCGCCAACCAGCTCGTCACGCCGTGAACGCGCTCACCCCCCTCACCCCTTCGGCCACAGGCCTGCCCACGGTGGACGCGGCGCGCGCGCCGGCCTCCGTGCGTGGCGGCTCCGCGGCTGCCAAACAGGAGTACGCCGCCGCGCAGGGCTTCGAAGAGATGCTGCTGGCGCAGCTCTCCTCCTCGCTTGTGCACTCCTCCGGGCTCTCCGGCGAAGGTGGTGAAGCGGGGGGTGAAGGTGAAGGCGGTGAAGGTGGGGGAGAAGGTGCTGCGGCGACGGGCGGGGGGATGCTCACCTCTTTGTTGCCGCAGGCGCTCGCCGAAGGCGTCATGCACGGCGGCGGGCTCGGGCTGGCCTCGCACTTGATGGGCTCGCTCGCGCCCTCGGCGTCGGCTGGCGCCGGCGCTCCGGCCGTGGGGGTGTCGGGTGGCTCGCCCGCCGGCGCCGCCGGAGGCGCTGCGGGTGGCTCGGGCGCGCACGGCCCCGGTTCCACGGGAGGTGCGTCGGCATGAGCGCGTCCTCGACAGCCACACGGCTCGATCGCGGGGCACGGAGGCCCCGCGCTCTGGGGCCTGTTGGCGCACCAGGCCACGTGGACGATCCCCCCCTGTCCACCCCTCCCGATGCCGATGGCCTGGCCTCTGACGTGCTCGCCCACCTCGACGCGCAGCTCGCCTCCGTGGGGCGGCTGCTGGAGATCGTGCTCGAGCAGGGGGTCGCGATCCGGGCGCGCGACGTGCACACGGTCGTGCGCTGCGCCGGGCTGCTGCACGGGGAGCTCACGCGCCGGGCGGGCATTGAGGAGACGCGCTCGGAGCTGTTGGCGCGCGCCGGCGCCCTGCTCGGGATCCCCGCGTCCGCGGTCACGCTCTCGCGCCTGGCGGTCCTCATGGAGCCCGCTCACGCGCGCGCTGCCGTCGAGCGTTCCGCGCGGCTGCGGGGACTTGTCGGAGAGTTGCGCCGTGAACACGCTTGCAACCGGGCGTTGATGCGGGTCGAGCTCTCCTTCTTGGACCACCTCATGCGTACGCTGGCGCTTGATTCTTCGGTACAAGGCTACGACCCGCGCGGCTCCACGACCGGCGCCCAGGACGCTCGCCACGGCGCGCTGCGCGTGCTCGACCTACAGGTTTAACGGGGGGCCCGATGTCCATTCCCACGCTTCAGGGACTGCAGACCGCCCTCTCGGGGCTGCTCGCCGGGCAGGAGGGGCTGGACGTCACCGGGCAGAACATCACCAACGCCTCCACCGAAGGGTACTCCCGTCAGAGGGTCGTCCTGCAGACGAGCGAACCGTTGCGCATCGACGCGCTCTCCGCGGTCACGGGGGAGGGGGCGCAGCTTGGCACCGGGGTGACGGTCGACACGATCACGCGCATCCACGACACCTACCTCGACGCCCAGTACCGCGACCAGTCCACCGGGCTGGGGGGCGCCTCCACGGACGTCGAAGCGCTCCAGCAGGCGCAGGGCGCGTTCGCCGAGCCCTCCTCGGCCGGGCTCTCCGCGCAGCTCTCGAAGTTTTGGTCGGCGTGGTCGGCACTCGCCGAATCGCCCTCCTCGGAAGCGGCGAAAGTCGCGGTCGTCTCCGCGGCCACGCAGCTGACCGACACGCTGCACTCCCTCACCGGCCAGCTGCAGTCGCTGGAAGGCCAGGCGGCCGCGCACTACGCGGCGCTCACCGGGCCCTCCGGGGAAGTGGCCTCGGACGCGGCGCAGGTGGCGCAGCTGAACCATCAGATCCGGCTCTCCCTGCAGGCCAACCAGCAGCCCAACGAACTGGAAGACCGCCGCGACCTGCTGGTCGACAAGCTCTCCTCGCTGGCGTCGGTGAGCGTCACCAAGGAAGCGGACGGCACGTACACCGTTGCCTTCGGCGGGGCCGCGCAGCCGCTCGTGGAAGGCTCCACGGTCCACTGGCCGCAGGCGCTCACCGCCGCGGCGGGCGGGCAGCTCGGGGCGCTGCTCGAACTCTCCTCGCCGGGGGGGCGCTCGCGTCCTACCAGACGGGCCTTGACGAATTCGCCACCACGCTCGCAACCTCGGTGAACAAACTGCACCCCGTGCCCGTCTTCAAGGGCGCCACTGCGGCGACGCTCGAAGTCGCCGTTGCCCCCGGGGAAGTGCAGGCCTCCGCCGAACCGGCTTCGGGCGCCAACAACATCGCGCTGGCGATCGCCGCGCTGCGCGGCGGCGCCGCCGACCAGCGCTACGGCGCGCTCGTCACGCTCCTCGGCGCGGGCGTGCAGGACGCGCAGGCCTCGCAGGCCAACCTGCAGGCGGTGGTGAACACGCTCTCCTCCGAGCGCCAGTCCGTCTCCGGCGTCTCGCTCGACGAAGAAATGACGAACCTGATCTCCTACCAGCGCGGCTACCAGTCCTCCGCGCGGGCGCTCAACGCGATGAACGAAGTCCTCGAAACCCTGATCAACCACACGGGGCTATGAGCTCATGAGCGCGCGTGTCACCCCCGAGATGTCGATCGCCACCACGCTCGCGGACATCAACTCCGCGCAGGTCGCGATGGCGCGCACCCAGGAAGAGCTCTCCTCGGGGCGGTCGATCTCCGAACCCTCCGACAACCCCTACGGCGCCTCGCAGGCGCTCTCGCTGCAGAGTGCTCTGGACGGGCTCACCGCCTACGAACGGGGCGCCCAGGACGGGGTCTCGTGGCTGAACACCTCCTCCTCGGCGCTCGCCTCGATCAACTCCCAGGCGCAGCGCGCGCGCGAACTGCTGCTGGAGGGCGTGTCGGGGATCAACACCCCCACCGACCTCGAATCCATTGCGACAGAGGTCGAACAGCTCACCGAAGGCGTCAAGCAGGACGCCAACACCCAGTACGCCGGCCAGTACGTCTTCTCCGGCACGCTCACGGCCACGGCGCCGTACTCCCAGGGGGCCGAAGATGCCTACCACGGCAACGCGGGCACGGTCTCGCGCGCGCTCGGTCCGGGCGCGTCGGTCAACGTGGCCGTCTACGTCGCCTCGGTGCTCGGCTCGGGCACGGGCGCCGCCGACGGCAAGCTGCTCGACACGTTGCGCACGATCGCCGCCAACCTCCGCGAAGGGTCGCCGGCGGCCCTTGAAACTCTGCGTACGACAGATCTGCACGCGCTCGACGGCAACCTCGACTCCCTCTCCGGGGTGCAGGCCGCAGCGGGGGCCGTCACGGACCAGCTGCAGCTCTCGCTCGCGCGCATCTCCTCGCTGCAGACCACCACCACCACGCAGCTCTCGAGCGTGCAGGACGCCAACGTGGCGAAGGTCTCGATGGAATTCTCCAACGAGCACGCCGCCTTCGAAGCGGCGCTGCGCGCCGGCGCGTCGATCGTCCAGGAGTCCCTCCTTGAATTCTTGCACTAGCGTGAGTGGGCAGGGGGAGGGCAGGCCCTCCCCCTGAGCCCCCTCCCGCTAGTCCCTTACCCGCTCCCACCACCGAACCCGACTACCGTCATGTCCGTAACCACCGCCATCGAGTCCTCCCGCTTCGGCGCGCTGGAGATCCCCGAGGAGGCCGTGCTCGAGCTCCCACGCGGGCTGATCGGCCTCGGCGGCGTGCGCTACACGCTGCTCGACCTCCGGCCCGGCTCGGGCTTTCGCTGGCTGCACTCCCTGGAAGACCCCGCGCTCGCGCTGCCGGTCGTGGACCCGCGCCGGTTCTTCGCGGACTTTGCACTGGAGCTCTCTGAGGAGGACCGCGAGCTGGTCGGCGCTCCCGACCTCGCGGCCGCGGAGGTGTACGTCACGATGCGCGCCGCCCCCGACCCGGCGGACGTCGTGGTCAACCTCCGCGCGCCGCTGGTCGTGTGGGAGCGCCGCGGCCACCAGGTGTTGAACTCCGCCCCCGGGGCCGAGCTGCGCGTGCCGCTGTTCGCGGCGGGCGGGGCGGACGCCGCGTAGTCGTTCATAATTCCGCTGATGTTGATACTTACGCGCCGCGCCGGTGAGCGCGTCGTGATCGGCGAGGACGTCCTCGTCACCGTCATGGAGGTCTCTGGGCAGACCGTCCGCCTGGGGATCGAAGCTCCCCGGGGGCTGCCGATCTACCGCGAGGAGATCTGGCTCGCCGTCAAGGAGGAGAACCGTGCGGCCGCGGAGGTCCCCGCCGACGGGCTGCCCGTGCGCGAGCCTACGTGACCCACACGATGTCGCCGATCTGCAGCAGCGGGAAGACCTGGGCGGCGGTGCCGATCGGCAGCTCCACACAGCCGTTGGACTGGGGGGAGCCGTATGAGCCGCGCGGGAAGCCGTGCACCGCGTCGCCGCCGTTGAAGTAGTTGACCCACGGCACCCCCGGGTCTTTGTATTTGCTGCCGTCCGGGTTGGTGCCGCTCATCGTGGTCGATACATAACGGGCGTAGATGGGGAAGATCCCCTGCGCCGTTTCCGCGCCCGCCACGCCCGTGTTCGTCGGGCTCGTGATCGCCACGTGGTGGCCCTCGTGCACCTGGAGCGTCTCCGGTTCGGCCTCCGAGACCGACACCCACGTGTAGGAGCGCGGGTCGCGGTGGTAGAGGCCCTCCACGGCCAGCAGCAGGTGCCACGTCAGCGCGTTCGGTTCGCCCGTCGCTTCGAGGTTGTGGTCCGCCTGGAAGACCTCCAGCGCGCCTTTGGTCGTCTCGTCGAGCTGGCCCGCTTGCACCGGGGGGGCGTCCGCGGGGTCGGGGGCGAGGTGGCCGTGGAAGGGGCGGAAGGCGTGTTCGGCTGCTTGGCGCAGCGACTCCGGGCCGGCAGGGGGGAGGTGCACGGCGTAGCGCGGGTGCAGCCTCGCGCCCAGGTACCCCAGGCGCGCGAGCGCCTCCTGCAGGCCCAGGATCGACGGGCACGCCACGTGCAGGGTGAGCACGTGCCGGTGGCCGAGCGGGCGGTGGGCCTTGGCGTAGGTGTGCGCCCACACCGTCAGCGTGTACGTCGAGCAGGGCGCGAGCGTCCCGGCCGGCGTGAAGGTCTCGGTGTCGCCCGCCGTGCTCCACGTGCCCGCGGCCGCGGGGTGCAGCGTCGGTCGCGGCGAGCGCCACGCGGGCGGGGCGGAGAGCGTCACGCTCAGCGGGGCGGCGCCGTCGGCGACGTCGCGTCCCGGCACGGCCACCAGGCGGGTCGGGGGCGGTGGGGGCGGCGGGTTTGCGCCGGCCGAGCCCGTGCTCAGCAGGTTGCCCACGCTGCGGTGGTTCGCCAGCGCCGCGCCGACGGCCACGGCCGCCACCACGACGACCGCGAGCACCACGGCGCTCGACACCGTCCGCCGCCGGCGGGGGCGGGGCTGTCCGTCGCCGCCCGGCGCCCGGTTCTCGCCGAGCAGGCGCCTACCCATGACCCGCCCGTCGTGCGGAACGCGCGCTCATGCCTCCCTAGGCTAACGCATCGCTGCGGCGGCGGGCGGCGGTATTCCGAGGAATCGACGGTTGGGCGTCTTGGGGTCGGCCGTGGGTGGGGAGGCCCGTGCCGGCGCCCGGGTGCCGGGCCGGGAGGCATCCGCCGAGCGGCCCGCCGTCGCGATCCAACGCGTACCCTGTTCCCGTGGTCCGGTGGTACATCCCACTCGTGCTCGTGTTCGTGGCGTGCGCCGCAGCGCCCTCCACCGCACTCGCCAAGTCGGGGGACGTGGCTGCGACGCGCGCCTACATACGCGCCAACTACGCGCTCGTGCGCGCCGCCCGCGCCAACCTCGCGCAAGCGGAAGCGGCCGTCAAGGGCCTTGCCAACCAGGTCACGGCGCAGTGCCCGCTCGCGGCCGCCGGCTCGCCGCAGAACCACGACTCCGAACTGCTCAGCGTGGAGGTCGAGGGGGCGCTGACGCTCTCCGCCTACCGGCCCGACGCCGCCGCGGCGGCTGCCTTCGCGCGGGCCGTGGGGG
The DNA here is from genome assembly GCA_963821775.1 of uncultured Solirubrobacterales bacterium. Lineage (GTDB taxonomy): Bacteria > Actinomycetota > Thermoleophilia > Solirubrobacterales > Solirubrobacteraceae > Palsa-744. The sequence goes on from CAWGFB010000001.1 coordinate 144,619, forward strand.
GCTTGCGCTGGAGCAACGGCAGGCTCACGCACATCGTCAGGACGTACGCTGCCCATCTGCAGACGCTGACGATGCTCGCGCTGCCCGACGTGTGCGCCGACGTTCAGGCTTGGGCGGCGAGTGGCTACCGGACGCTGCCGGCGAGCGCCGTGCAGTTCGATCAGAGCTACGAAGCGGACGACATCCAGGCCGAAGAGGTTCCGCTGCGGCTGCTGGCGCCGTATGAGGACGCGGGGGAGGCGTCGCTGGTGCGGCGCACCCGGCGCCTTGAAGCTCCGCTTGCGCAGGCCGAAGCCAACGCGACCGCCGACTACACGCAGATCCTCGACGGGCTGGAACTGAGCCAGTAGTCGTTGCGGCCGGGCGGCTGAGGCTACACTGCCTCGGTCCCGGCCGGAGTAGCTCAGCTGGTTAGAGCAGCGGAATCATAATCCGCGTGTCGGGGGTTCGAGTCCCTCCTCCGGCATTTCCGAGTGGCACTTGGCCATCGTTGGAACCAAAGCGACACGCTCCAGACCAAGAATGGCTGCCCTCGTGGGCGCATACCTGCCGCGCATCCGCCGTCCACATGCGCCCGTATCGTGGCGGCCGTGGAGAGTCACGAGCAGAACGCTGTTGACCCCGACGGTCGGCCGGTCGTATTCGACGCCGGCTCGCACCTGCACCTCGCGCAAGGCGGCCGCGGCTGGCTGCTCGACCACGTCCAGATAATCCTCGAGACGGTTGCGCGGCCCGACTATCGGGAAGACGATCCGCGACCGGGCCGCGAACGCTTCTATCGCCAGAATGCGCTCGATCCTGGGCGCTGGCTGCGAGTTGTCGTAGACTTCAATAACGAGCCTGGCTGGGTCGTGACCGTCCTGGTCCAGGATGACGATCCCCGCTGACAGACCCTCATGAGCATCACGATCGCAGGCACCACCTTCGAGCGCCACCACTACGACGAGCGCGGAGACGTTCTGTATCTCAGCGTGGCACACCACCAAGGGCCACCGGCGCGTGCGCTATCGACACCCGAGGGCCACAACGTCGAATACGACGCCAACGGGCGCATCGTCGGCATGACCCTCACCAACGTCCGCTGGCTGCTGGACCGCGACGGACAGCTAACCATCACGTTGCCCGCCGGCCACGCCAGCTTCGACGACCTCGCGCAGGCACTCAAGCCCGCCGCCTAGTGGCTCATCCGTGATCCTCGTTGGTCAATACGCGAGTGGCGTGACCCCCGTTGGGTGGTCCGGGTGCTTTGAGAGTCTGGCCGCCCTATCGTGGGCGAGAGGAGGCTCGGATGAAGCGTCGTCGTCATACCCCGGAGCAGATCGTCAGGAAGCTGCGCGAGGCGGATCGGCTGCTGGGGGAAGAGAAGGACATCGCGGAGGTGGTGCGGCATCTGGAGGTCTCTGAGGCCACGCTGCACAGGTGGCGTAACCAGTACGGCGGGATGAAGGCCGAGGGCGCCAAGCGGCTGCGGGAACTGGAGCGTGAGAACGGTCGGTTGAAGCAGGTCGTCGCCGAGCAGGCGCTGGATATCCAGGCATTGAAGGAGATCGGCCGGGGAAAGCCGGAACGATCGCCTGACGACCTGGATCGTATGGCGTCGCGGATGTTGAAGCTGCGTCGGCCCGGCGTATGCATCGTGTGCGGTTCCGCGCTGCCGGCCGGGGTGCTCGCGTGGTGGGACGCCGAGAAGCGGACGGTGACGTGCGCGACCTGCCGGGATACGACGGCCGGACCTGTCGCCCCGGAGACGGCGCGGCCTGAACCTGATCGCGGCCGTCCGGGTGCCAGCGTTGCGCGGGAGTACGACCGGCGCAAACGCAACCGCGAAGCCCTTACCCGCAAGGCCCATCCGTGGATCGCGATCTCTCCCTCTCCCCGTCACATGCTTGCTTAGGAGCCTCGTGTGCGCTAAATCGATGACTGTGCTCCACCATTTATGTAACCACCGTGGGTGGGGAGATGACCTTGCCAGGTGAGCTGAGCTACTTCTTTTTCTTTGATGTCCTCTTCCTTGGACCGTACTTCTTCTTGGCCGCCGCCTCGCACTCCGCGCGCTTCTTCTTTGACTCCTTCTTGCAGGTCTTCAATGCTTTCGCGAGCAGCTGGGCGCGAGTCAGGGGCTTGGTCGATGATTTCTTGACCTGTTCTTCTTCGGACTTCTTCTTGGCTGCCGCTTCAGCTTCAACCTTTGCTCTGGCTTCGGCCGCTGCTTTGGCTTCACCTTCGGCTTTCGCTTTTGCCGCGGCTTCTTCTTCCTGGTGTTTTTTCGCCGCCGCGGCCGCAACTTCTTCGGTCTTTATCTTCGCTTCTTCTTCAGCGTTGCGGGTGATCGACACGTTCGTCGCGCCAGAGCTCCCCGCATAGCTGGCGTCACCCGAGTACGTCGCGCTCAGCGCGTGGCTCCCGAGCGCGAGGCTCGACGTGGAGCAGCTCGCCTGATAGGCGCCGCCGCTGGGCGTCAAGGCCTGGGCGTCGCAATTGCTGAGCGCCGTGCTCGACCCGTCCGCATAGAACGCGACGCTGCCGCCGCCGTCGGTCGGCGCGACGGTGGCCTTGAGCGTGACCGTCTGGCCCCGAGCAGCCGCGCCTTCTGAGGGGGTGAGCGTAACGCTCGTCGTTACTGGTGGCGGCGGTGAGCCATATGTGAAGCGGTCCGCCAGATTGGGCGCGGAGCCGCCAGAGGCCGTCGTCGCAATGACGTCCACTCGCTCGGGGAATGCGGCAGCGGGGGCGACGACCTGCACTTCGCTCCCGGATATAGGGGTTACCTGCGTGGAGGAAGTTCCGCCGAAGTCGACTGAGAACACGCCGCCCAAGTGGCTTCCCTTGATCGTCACGACTGTGCCTCCCGACAGCGGTCCACTGCTGGGCGTCACCGATTCGACTACGGGGCTGTTTTCAGTTACCACTGGCGCGGAGTACGTATAATGGTCACCTTCAACCGTCGCGCTTGTGCCACCCGGGCCAGACACGGTGACATCCACTGTGCCGCTGCCCGCCGGTGCGACCGCCGCCACGGCGTACGGCGAGAGTGACTGAACATGGACCGACGCGTTGGTTCCGAAATGAACGGCCGTAACGTCCGCGAGACCTTCACCAGAGATATCGATCACGTTGCCGCCGGCCGTGGAGCCGCTGGCGACGAAGAGCCCTGTCACCTTCGGTGTTGGTGGCGTCCCGCCGGAGCATTCCAGTGTCAGCACGAGTCCGACGACGGGTGGCGGCAGCACAAACGGCGATGTGAATACGTCTGGCTGACTTTCTTCTTTGGGCGCATGGCAGCCGGAGGCCGAGGCCTCAACCTCGTAGGTCCCAGCCAAAGCGTTCCAGTCGAACTGCCCCGATGCTCCCGTTTTCTCGGGATTTTCGGCAGGTTCGATAGCGCCGCTCGACGCTTCGACTTGCGTAAACGGCCCAGGTGTCAGTGGTTGTTCGAGCAATGTCGCAGTTGCACCACTTATTGGATTGCCGTTCGTATCCACGACTGTGCCGCTGGGATCGACGTGAAGGTCACCGTCGTTGTAATTAAGCGCGCTGAGGCAAACCACTGTATCCGTGACCGCTATGGCGACGCCAAGGATCGCGAGTGGCGCACCCAATCCACCGGTTCCAAGTGAAAGCAAGAAGCCACCAAGAATCGCCCCACCGGAGAACGCTATACCCGCAGCGCACGCCACGCCGAGCTTAAACCTGGTCGCATCACCGGGAAGACCAGCGGTGCCTTGCGGGCCATTGATAACGTCCCCCAACTGGGCGGCATAGCTCATCGGGGCGCTCGGACCCGTACCCTCGACGATACCTGAAAGGTCTGCGGGGCCGCCCGCATAACGAAAATAGTCTGCGGGAACAGCGTCCGAGAGCGCCGCATCATTGACCACTTGGACGTCCACGGTTCCCACGCCTGGCGGTGCGACCGCATCTACCTCGGACGAGCTCGACTACCTTATAGGAGGTCGCCGGCATGATGCCGAATGCCACACTCTTGACATCGCTAAAGCCATATCCATGGATGGCTACTTCCGTTCCGCCTTCAGACGGACCCGACGTCGTGCTCACGGCGGTCACACCAAAGTAGGAGAAACTTGCGATCTGGATGGTCGTGCCGTCAGCCTTGGTTACTGCGATTGGCACATTCCCGGTCCCTGGTGGGCTGATCGCTTCAATCACGTTGTCCTGTAGCACCTTGAACGAGATGGCTGGTGTCGATCCGAATGTCACCGCTCTGGCACCGGTAAAGCCAGCGCCACCCAGAAGGACTGGCGTGCCACCTGCTCCGGTGCCCCCGCTGGGGAACATGTGCTTCGTGTCGGGGCAGACGAGTCCATGATTGATAGTCGCGGTTCCGTGTATCGGTACGAGTGGGGCAAACTGCGCGAGATACGCCCCTGAGCCATAAGGTGTCTCGCTAAAAGGCGCCGTCCGCGTTTCACCTTGGCCCGTGCTTGTATTTATGCCCGATATCAATGCCGCGCCAAAGCCTTCCTTGCATCCCTTGACGGTCATTGTGCTCGGATTGCCCCAGAACACACTAGGGATCACATGTTCTTGGCCATTGAACGCCACGCCTTCTGGCAGGCTGCCCGGCGCACCAAACGTCGCCGACAGGTGCAACGCTGATGGAGGAAGAACCAGCGGGCCGATGATCTTGGGACCATCTGGAGAACCCACTGGCGCGAAGATCGTGATCGTGTAGGTACCGTTCGGCACCAGGAAATGGAAGAAGCCGAACTCATCGACTGGGTATGGGTCGACTGTGCATGATCCGCCGCTCGCGGGGCAGGCCTGCACACGAACACCTTGAGCGCCGCCGCCACCTCCGATCAAGGCGGTTCCGGCGATGACGGACATGCCGGGCGGAGTGGCACTCTGCGCGGTCCAGTGCGTGTCGATCTGTTCGGGTGTGAGCGCGGTTGGGTAGATGGCGAACTCGTCCAGGGAGTATGGGCCGTTGCTGCCGACGACTTCAGCGCGGTCACCGACACGTAGCGGAGACGCGCCGGTGACAGTAGCGAGGGGTGCGAGCACGCCGAAGCTTGCCGACGAGTTGCCCGTCCATATAGCCGAGCGCTCTGGTGCCGTCGTATGTCACGTCGAACAGGTGCCAATTTCCGTCCCACCAGGCCTGCGGCAAGCTCAGGGCGTATTGGGCCGAGGTATAGCTGTGGCTGCTGTTCACGGTCAGCCACAATTCTCCCCCGTACACGGTGACACGGAACTGGTCGTTCGTCCCTCCTTCACCGCCGTAGGTGAAGGCGATCGGGTTCTGCCGACCACCACGGAGCCAGAACTCCATCGACCGCGTGCTGTTCCCCGACGGCAAGGTCGTGCCGGACTGCGTGACAGCCACGCCAGTAGCGCTGATGGCGTTATCGGTGTCACCGAGCGTCGCGCCCTGGACGCCGGTCACACCCGTCGTGTATGTGCCGTTTGTCGGGGCACCGGATGTACAGCGCCCAGAGGCGTCATAGGCAACGTAGTGACCCGGGTTGCTGCCGGGATCGCCCAGGCGGAAATAGAGAGACGGCGAGTCCTTTAGCACAGCTTGTGGATATGGCGATGTCGGCGTAGCTATGCACACCGGCGCCGCCGACCCGCCCAGGCTCCAGCGCGTGTCGATTTGTTCGGGTGTGAGCGCGGTTGGGTAGACCGCGAACTCGTCCAGATCGTATGGGCCGTTGCTCCCAACAACTTCAGCCCGATCACCGATACGCAAAGGAGACGTGCCCGTGACGGTCGCGAGGGGTGTCCTGACACCGAAGCTGCCCACAAGCTGCCCGTCCATGTAGCCGAGCGCTTTGGTGCCGTCGTATGTCACGTCGAACAGGTGCCAATTACCGTCCCACCAGGCCTGCGGCAAGCCCAGGGCGTATTGGGCCGAGGTATAGCTGTGGCTGCTGTCCACCGTCAGCCACAATTCTCCTCCGTACACGGTGACACGGAACTGGTCGTTCGTCCCTCCTTCACCGCCGTAGGTGAATGCGATCGGGTTCTGCCGGCCCCCGCGTACCCAGAACTCCATCGTCCGCGCACCATTACCCGACGGCAAGTTTGCGCCCGATTGTGTGACAGCCAAACCGGTGGCGCTGATCGCATTATCTGACGGATCGCTGGCTATCGCTCCCTGTACGCCGTAGGTGACGCCTTCCTGGTAGGCGCCTTCATATTCGTTGCCCGACGCGTCGTGCGCCACCGGTCCACCGGTCTCGTCGAGGCGATAATAGATAGCAGGCCTGTCACTCAACACTGCCTGGGCGTACGGGGAGCTTGTCGGCGGTGCGCTGAACGGGGTGACTCCAAACGGGTTGTCAGCGGCTGGACTCTCCAAGCTGGGCGACAGCGCTCTCGCGCCCAGCCGTTCAGGAGTCGCCCGACCATCTCCGCGTGCGCCTGCCGCCATCAGGCCACAGCAGGACAATGTGAGCAAGAGCGCAGCGATTGAGGCGAGGACGCTCTTACCTCGACTGCTGAGCGCCCGCGAGGAAGACCGCTGGATAGCGCATTCCATCGGAGGTAGCATTTACTTGTATCCGAATACGGGTGTGACCGTGACGCTCACAGGTTTGCCGTGATCTGGTGTGTACGTGATACGCACACTTACGGTCAGCCTGCCGTGGCGCTCAAGCATGGCCTCGCCGGTCTTTGTCAACTGCAATGTGAGTGAGACCTGGCTTGCATCGTGCGCTGCCGTCTTGGCCGGGTGAATAAGAGAGTTGCTGTGTCGCGCGGAATGCGCTGTGCCGCGATAAACGTGGGCTTCTTCACTCGAGACCGACCCGGAGCCCGATACGGTCACATCGAGTCGTATCTTCCGCCCACCGTAGATACGTGAGTAATGCGGAGCGGCGAGAAAGGCGCCTAGTGTATCAGGGGCAGTGGCGGCTTGCGGTGTTGGCGCTTGTGGGGCGCCGGTGATTTTGAGATGTCCGCTGACCTGGGGGGACGGCGCGGTGGGGTCCACCCCAAGCGCCATCGTGGGTGAGGCGGTGGTTTTGACGGCTTCGATCGTCTGTTCGTTGGCCAGTGTGCCTGAACTGTCCGCGTAGGTGGAGTCTCCCGAGTATGTCGCGCTGATGTAATGTGAACCAGGTTCGAGCGCGGCAGTGGTGCAAGTCGCGCTGTAGGCGACGGTGACCCGGCTGAGCGTTTGCGATCCGCAACCTGGAATCGGCCTCAAGGACCCGTCGGCGTAGAAGGCCACAGTGCCGCCACCGTCGCTTGGCGTAACCGACGCGGCGAACGTCACCGTTTGACCAGACTGCACTGGACTCGACGACGACGTAACTGTCAAGGTGGTGGGGACACCAACGACCGCCATCGTTGTCGCTCCAGCACTTGGGGCGTACGTGCGATCGCCTGAGTAGGCGGCCCGGATGGTATGAGTTCCCTGCCCGAATTGGGCCGCGGCGCACTTGGCGACGTATTTTCCTGCCGCCGGCGTGAGCGACTGCGCCCCGCACTGACCAATCGGCTTGGAGGATCCGTCAGCGTAGAAGGACACCTTGCCGCCACCGTCCGTTGGACTCACCGTGGCGGTCAGGTTGGCGGACTGGCCTACAATCGCCGGGCCAGGCGACAGAGACAATATGGCGGCTGTGGGAACGGCTACATAGCTGTAGTTATCGGCTGACACTGCGGGGCTCGTGCCGCCGCCGGTTCTCACCTGAATGTCAACGGTTCCTGAGCCCGGAGGGCTCACGGCACGAATTTCCGTGGGTGAGACCACGGTCGTGTCCGGTGACGCAGTGCCTCCGAATGACACGGAGGCGCCCGCCACGAATCCTGTGCCCTTGATTTCAACTGTGGTCCCGCCTGTTGCGGGTCCTGTTGTCGGGGAGATCGACGTTACCGACGGTACAGGCTCACCGATGGTCCAGTGCGCGTCGATCTGTTCCGGCGTCAGCGCCGTCGGATAGATCGCGAACTCGTCGAGATCGTAGGGGCCGTTGCTCCCAACAACTTCAGCCCGATCACCGATACGCAAAGGTGATGTGCCCGTAACGGTGGCGAGGGGCGTGAGGGCCCCGAAGCTGCCGATCAGCTGCCCATCCATATAACCCAACGCGGTCGTCCCGTCGTAGGTCACATCGAACAGATGCCAGTTGCCGTCCCACCACGCCTGCGGCAACGCCACCGCATACTGAGCCGAGGCATAGGAGTGGCTGCTGTTCACGGTCAGCCACAATTCTCCCCCGTAGACGGTGACACGGAACTGATCGTTCGTGCCACCAGCACCACCGTAGGTGAACGCGATCGGGTTCTGCCGCCCCCCTGCCAACCAGAACTCCATCGACCGCGCACCATTACCCGACGGCAGCGTCGTGCCGGACTGCGTCACTGCCACGCTGTTAGATTGGATCGCACCGTCGTCGCCTGCCGCGAGCGCGCCGTGCGGCAATCCGGGGTAGGTGTTGGCTGGTACGATCGCGCCGTTCGTGGGCGCTTCGGTGGTGCAGTGCCCCGAGCTGTCATGCGCAACGTAGTGGGTGGAGTCGCTGACAAGATCACCCAGCCGGAAATAAACCGACGGCGAGTCTTTCACCACCGACTGCGCATACGGAGATGTGGGCGCCGCCACGCAGACCCCCGCCGCCGAGCCCCCCAGGCTCCAGTGCGCGTCGATCTGTTCCGGCGTCAGCGCCGTCGGATAGATCGCGAACTCGTCGAGATCGTAGGGGCCGTTGCTCCCAACAACTTCAGCCCGATCACCGATACGCAAAGGTGATGTGCCCGTAACGGTGGCGAGGGGCGTGAGGGCCCCGAAGCTGCCGATCAGCTGCCCATCCATATAACCCAACGCGGTCGTCCCGTCGTAGGTCACATCGAACAGATGCCAGTTGCCGTCCCACCACGCCTGCGGCAACGCCACCGCATACTGAGCCGAGGCATAGGAGTGGCTGCTGTTCACGGTCAGCCACAATTCTCCCCCGTAGACGGTGACACGGAACTGATCGTTCGTGCCACCAGCACCACCGTAGGTGAACGCGATCGGGTTCTGCCGCCCCCCTGCCAACCAGAACTCCATCGACCGCGCACCATTACCCGACGGCAGCGTCGTGCCGGACTGCGTCACTGCCACGCTGTTAGATTGGATCGCACCGTCGTCGCCTGCCGCGAGCGCGCCGTGCGGCAATCCGGGGTAGGTGTTGGCTGGTACGATCGCGCCGTTCGTGGGCGCTTCGGTGGTGCAGTGCCCCGAGCTTGTCATGCGCAACGTAGTGGGTGGAGTCGCTGACAAGATCACCCAGCCGGAAATAAACCGACGGCGAGTCTTTCACCACCGACTGCGCATACGGAGATGTGGGCGCCGCCACGCAGACCCCCGCCGCCGAGCCCCCCAGGCTCCAGTGCGCGTCGATCTGTTCCGGCGTCAGCGCCGTCGGATAGATCGCGAACTCGTCGAGATCGTAGGGGCCGTTGCTCCCAACAACTTCAGCCCGATCACCGATACGCAAAGGTGATGTGCCCGTAACGGTGGCGAGGGGCGTGAGGGCCCCGAAGCTGCCGATCAGCTGCCCATCCATATAACCCAACGCGGTCGTCCCGTCGTAGGTCACATCGAACAGATGCCAGTTGCCGTCCCACCACGCCTGCGGCAACGCCACCGCATACTGAGCCGAGGCATAGGAGTGGCTGCTGTTCACGGTCAGCCACAATTCTCCCCCGTAGACGGTGACACGGAACTGATCGTTCGTGCCACCAGCACCACCGTAGGTGAACGCGATCGGGTTCTGCCGCCCCCCTGCCAACCAGAACTCCATCGACCGCGCACCATTACCCGACGGCAGCGTCGTGCCGGACTGCGTCACTGCCACGCTGTTAGATTGGATCGCACCGTCGTCGCCTGCCGCGAGCGCGCCGTGCGGCAATCCGGGGTAGGTGTTGGCTGGTACGATCGCGCCGTTCGTGGGCGCTTCGGTGGTGCAGTGCCCCGAGACTGTCATGCGCAACGTAGTGGGTGGAGTCGCTGACAAGATCACCCAGCCGGAAATAAACCGACGGCGAGTCTTTCACCACCGACTGCGCATACGGAGATGTGGGCGCCGCCACGCAGACCCCCGCCGCCGAGCCCCCCAGGCTCCAGTGCGCGTCGATCTGTTCCGGCGTCAGCGCCGTCGGATAGATCGCGAACTCGTCGAGATCGTAGGGGCCGTTGCTCCCAACAACTTCAGCCCGATCACCGATACGCAGCCCTTGACCGAGGGCAGTGTCAGTCGCCAAGGGAGTCCTGGCGCCGAAGTTGCCGACGAGTTGTCCGTCCATATAACCAAGCGCGGTCGTCCCGTCGTAGGTCACATCGAACAGATGCCAATTTCCATCCCACCAGGCCTGCGGCAAGCTGACGGCGTATTGAGCCGAGGCGTAGGGCTGGATAGCGTCTACGGTCAGCCACAATTCTCCCCCATAGACGGTGACACGGAACTGATCGTTCGTGCCACCAGCACCACCGTAGGTGAACGCAATCGGGTTCTGCCGCCCCCCGCGTACCCAGAACTCCATCGACCGCGCACCATTACCCGACGGCAAGCTTGCCGCTGACGCCGTAACCGCCAAGCCCGCCGAGCTGATCGCCCAGTCGTTGGATTCGCTCGCCACGGTGCCGGGCACGTCGTAGGTCAGGCCACTTTGGTAGGTCCCTTCCAATCCGTTCCCGGACGAATCGGAGGCGGTCGGCCCCGCTCGCTCATCGAAGTGGTAGTACACCAGCGGCTTGTCCGCCAGCACGGTCCCCGAGTAGGTTGGTGTCGCCGCAAGAGCCGGCTGACACGCGATACTGGCCCACGCGGCCAACGATGCCGCTATGCCAATCGCCGCCGCAACGACGGTCGCTGCACCCAACGCTCGTCCGCGACCAACCACTGGCATCGGCCGTGTCACCGCGACCGCCGGCCCGTGATGTCTCGCTGCCTGCCCCAGACACGCGCCCTTCCTGCTCCACGACTCGGCTGTCGCACGAGTCGGGCATGCTACACCAATCACATCGACCGAGGACGTCACGATGAACGAGATATACGTGCGGCAGGCAGAGCAGACCACCGTGCTCTGCTTCGAGTTCTGAGCCCTTGTGAGCACTATTAGGGACACCGGACGGAGCGGCACGAGGGCTCTATCCGCCGGGCGAGTAGGAGCGCAGGACGTGCCCGCCGCCTGCTGCGCGGTAGAGCGCGATCCAGTCCGTGGCCATCTCGTGCTGTAGGCGGCCCAGGGGAACGCGACGGGCGCAGGCCATCCGCGCGGCCCACGTCTCGAGCTCGTCCTTCTGCTCGGCGTCGTAGGGGCCGCTGCGCGGCTCGGGCCAAAGGTTCGCCTGGTTCCTGGGCGCCCCGCCGATCGATAGCGGCACGAGATGATCCTCCTCGTAGCCGCGCGGGGAGCCTGGCAGGTTGTAGGCGCGCATCTGACGGAGCTTCAGCGGCTCGGTGTAGCTCCCCGGGGGGCGGACGGAGCGGCTGTAGCCGTAGGCGCAGATCGTCGCGAGCGTCACGCCGGCGCGGATCGCGCCCGGTGTACACCGCGCATCCGGCAGACCACCACGCTCCACGCACCCCCGGCCGGACACCGGCCGTGGCCAGCCCACGCCAACCGTGCTCTCCCCGGCGGGCAGCGGCCCACAGCCGGCCAACAGCACGACGGCGATGACCGGCACAGCCGTGAATCCGCGCCAGCCCTGCCGGATGCTCGGGCGGGTCATCGTGTGGGCTCCTCGACGGCGCCGAGGCGTCCGCGAGCGTCGAAACGATCTACCCACCGGGGGCGCAGTTCAGCTCCGTGGCGCTGATCGCGCGGCGCGGGGCGTCTTGTCTGTGGCGGGGCGCACGCGCAGCATGTGGATGCTGTCAGCGATGGTGCGGAATGCCTCCTCGGTGTCGGCGAGATCCTTCGGATCGGCGTCCTCTGCAAGGTCGAGTGTGCGCATGCCGACGATGTTGACCGCGTCGCGCACCGCCACCAGCGGGTGCTCGTGCATACCCATGTCGGCGTAGAACTGGCGCTCGTGCTGCTTGCGGTCGCGGAGCGCGAACGCGACGATCGCAGCGGGCGCCTCGAAGAGTCGGAACCCGCGCTCGTCGGTCCAGTGGGGAAGTAGGCGCCGGTCGCTCCAGTGCTGCACCTGGCGACGTGAGAGGCCGGTCAGCCGCGCGAGCTCGTTGGTGCCCAGGGGGTAGCGCTTGCCGAGCGCTGTGTCGGGGTTGAGGACCAGCTCTCGCGCGTTCTCGTCCAGGGAGCGCCAGAGGCCGCGGACCAGCGGCGAGCGCAGGAACCGGTCCTGTCGGGCTCCCTCTCGCCGTCGCGCCGAGATCTTCCTGTGCGGCTGTTCGGCGATCAGCTGCCGCTGCTCTTGGGTCATGCGCTCAGGCGCAAGTTGCTTGGCCCAGCGCGCCACGCGCACCCGATCGCCGCGCGCCATCGTGCTGAGGTAGGGGAAGCCCTCGATCGGCTCGTCGTGATACTCGATGCCCGTGCGATCCGACCGTAGCCTCACGGTTGCGTGCTTGGTCGTGCCCACAAGCTATCACAACCACTTGTGATAGGCGGCGCGTGTCTACGTCCACTCGGTGCCATCCCAGCGGGCGAGCACGGTCCACGCGCGACCGTCCCAGCGTCGGACCTCCACGAGGAGGGTCTCAAGGTCGATGATCTCGCCGGGCAGCGCGTCGACGGTAGCGCCTTCTTGGAGTGCGCTGACCGTCGATGTGCGGGGCCGTGGCCGCCCCGCGCGTCCCGATGCGCGAGACTGTGCGGCGCGATGAGAGCCGCCGCGGACGAGGGGGCAGCGCAGGGGATGGGAGCCCACCCACCCGCACACCCACTCCGCAAACCCCACGCCCGCGAGCTGTTCCAGCCGCTGGGCCGCCACTACGACCGCGTCGCGACCCTGCTCAGCTTCGGCCAGGACCAGCGCTGGCGGCGGGCGATGGTCGCGGCGATCGACGCGGCGCCAGCCCAGCGCGTGCTCGACGTGGCGACCGGCACCGGGATGGTGGCGCAGCAGCTGGTGCGCCGCTACGGCTGCACCGTGGTCGGGCTCGACCAGAGTTCGGGGATGCTCGCCGGCGCGCGGGCGCGCCTGGCGCGCGATCCGGCCCTCGCTGCGCACGTGACGCTCCTGGAGGGCGAGGCCGAGCGCCTGCCGTTCGAGAGCGGGTCCTTCGACCACCTCACCTTCACCTACCTGCTGCGCTACGTCGATGACCCCGCCGCCACGCTTGCGGAGCTCGCGCGCGTCGTGCGGCCCGGGGGCCGGATCGCGATGCTTGAGTTCGCGGTGCCGCCCAACCCGCTGTGGCGCGCGGCGTGGCGGTTGTACACGCACGTGGGGCTGCCCGTGCTGGGGCGCCTCTTCTCGCGCGAGTGGGCGGCGACCGGGAGCTTCCTCGCGTGCAGCATCCCCGACTTCTACGAGCGCTTCCCGCTGGAGCGGGTCGTGGGGCTGTGGCGCGAGGCCGGGATCGAGGGGGTGCAGGTCAGGCGCATGAGCCTCGGCGGGGGCGTGGTGATGTGGGGCACGAGGCGATGACCGCTTCCACGCCCCTCGACCGCCCCGCCTTCTACGCCCTGCGCCCGGGCGGCTGGCGGGACGTGGTGACGGTCCTGCACCCGCCCTACACCGCGTGGAACCTCGCCAACGTCGCGATCGGGGCCGCGGTCGCGCCGCACCTGTACGGCGGGCGGCTGCTCGCGACGCTGGCCGCGTTCCTGCTCGGCGTGGGCGTCTGCGCGCACGTGCTGGACGAGCTCAACGGTAGGCCGCTCGGCACCCACCTTGCGCGGGGCACGCTGGTGGCGATGGCGGCGGTCTCGCTCGCGGGCGCGGTGGCGATCGGGGTGGTGGGGGCCGTCACGATCTCGTGGACGCTGATCCCGTTCGTGGCGGCGGGGACGTTCATCGTGCTCGCCTACAACCTCGAGTGGTTCGGCGGCGGCTTCCACACCGCCTTCTGGCTGGCCGCGTCGTGGGGAGCCTTCCCGGCGTTGACGGGGTACTGGGCCAACACGCAGGAGCTCCGCGTCGCGCCGCTGCTCGCCGCGACGGCGTGCTTCATGCTGACGATCGCCCAGCGGCGCCTCTCGACGCCCGTGCGCGAGTTGCGCCGGCGCACGGCGTCGGTGCAGGGCGAACAGCGCCTCACCGACGGCACGGTGGTGACGCTCGATGCCGCACGGCTCGCCGCCCCCGCCGAGGGCGCACTGAGCGCTTGTGCACTGGCGATGGTGCTGCTGGCCACGGGACTGGTGCTGGCGCGGCTGTGAAGACTGGCACAATCGCCTGAACCGACCGGAAGATGGCCTACCGTACGAGGATGAGTCAAAGCGACCCGGTGATTCGCGAACGGCCGCAGGCCGAAGCTCCCGCGATTGGCGAGCTCGTCAAGCGAGCCCGGAAGGGAGACATCCGGATGCCGCGCTTCCAGCGCCCCTTCCGCTGGGACGGGCGGGACGTCGGCAGCCTCTTCAACTCGATATGGCGAGGGTTTCCAATCGGGTCGTTGTTGCTCTGGGAGCGGGCCGCGCCTGCCGAGCCGGTCTCCTTTGGATCGTTCCAAGTCGGCGACGCGGGCGAGCGGCAGAGTGCGCTGTGGGTCGTCGATGGGCAGCAGCGCCTGACCGCGCTGGTCGCCACGCTCACCGAGCACGAGGACCCGGCGCCTTCGTTCGAGCTGTACTTCGACCTCGAGGATGGCGAGTTCGTACGGCGAGGGACGCGTCGCGCGTCGCCGGTGCACTGGCTGCCGTTGAACGTGGTGCTCGACACCAATCGTCTGCTCGATCGCCTCCTGCAGACTGCGCGAGGAAGGGCTCGAGCCGCAGTCCATCGATCGCGCCCGAGAGCTTGCAAGCGTTATCGAGGACTACCGTATCCCGCTTTCGATCGTGCGCTCCGACGACGAGCAGGTGTTGCGCGAGATCTTCCATCGCACGAACACTGCGGGGCACCGGATGACCGCCGCCGAGGTGTTCCGGGCGCTGCATGCCGCTTTGAACCCGGGGGATCCGGGCGACTTTCGCACACTCGTCGATGAGGTCGGCGCGATGGGGTTCGGAGCGCCGACGGAAGACATCCTGGTGCGCTGCGTGCTTGCCGTCCGCGGGGGAGATGTCTACCGCTCTTTTGAGAAGGAGTTCGGGCCGGGCGACGATCCGGCTAAGGCCTTCCGGCGTACGAGTACGGCGCTGGCTCACGTCTTTGGCTTCATGCGCGAAGACGCCTCGATTCCCCATCTGCGCGCGCTGCCGTACGTCGGCGTGCTGCCCATCCTAACGCGTCTCTTCGCGCTCCATCCGGACCCTCATCCCCGCACCCGCAACCTGCTGCGACGCTGGATCTGGCGAGGGTCGATGGCCTGGGGCAGGGATGTCGGCGCGCTGCGTCGCGCCGTGATGGATGTGACCGACGACGAGCAGGAGTCGATCGCGCGCCTTCTGCACGGCGTCGATCCGCATGCGCCCCTCGAGGTCGACCTCGATGCCGTGCAGCTCAACAAGGCGGCGACGAAGATGAACATCGCCCTGCTCGCGTCGCTGGGCCCGCTGGACTTGCGTGACGGATCCGCGATCGACGTGGGGGATCTGCTCGAGACAGCGGGCGCGGAAGCCCTGCTCGAGGTCGTCGCTCCGGTCGCGCCGCGGTTGGCTGGCCGGTTGCTCCACCCCGCTTTCGACGAGAGTGAACTCGGGGTCCTGCTGAAGGAGGCGACGCCGGAGATGCTCGTTTCACATGCGATTCCGGATGGCGCGACCGAGACCCTCCTCAACGGTGAATCCGAGCAATTCGCCGCTCTGCGAGGCGAGCATTTGAACAAGAGACTGCGCGAAGAGCGTGTGCGCCTGGCCGAGCCCGACGCCGACGACCGGCCACCTCTTGCGGCGCTGGCCGTCGCGGATCCGTGAGCGATCCACCCGATCGGGCGCTCGTGCTGTTGGGCGATACCGAGGTGGGGATCCTCGAGCGTCGTGGCGAGCACGCGAGATTTGAGCCAGCGCGAGCGTGGGCGGAGATGCCGGCGGGCGAGCGCCCCGTCCTGGGGCAGCAGTTCGAGGAGGATCCATACGCCGCGCATGTAGGCCGAAGCCGCTACGGGGTGCCGCTGTGGTTCGAGCACCTCCTGCCCGAGCGCGACGGCCCGCTGCGCGACGCCGTCGCGAAGGCCGTTGGGGTATCCCCCGCGCGAAGCTTTCCCCTGCTGGTGCTGCTGGGCGACGATCTGCCCGGCGCCGTGCGGGTTCGCCCGCTCGAGGCGGCGGCAAGCTTCGCGACGGTGGCGCGCCGTGTTCGGGAATCGGCGGGCGCGAACGTCGAAGAGTCCCGACCGCTTCGCGTCTCGCTCGCCGGGGTGCAGTTCAAGATCTCCGCCCGTCTGGGCAAGCGCGGGATCGCGGTTCCGGGATGGGATGAGGAGGGCGACTGGATCGTCAAGTTCGCCAGCCAGCGCTTCGCCACGCTGCCCGCGAACGAGTTCGTAACGATGACGTGGGCCCGTGCAGCCGGTCTCCAAGTTCCCGAGATCCGGCTCGAGGAGGTCGCGGCGATCGAGGGCATCGATCACCTGCGCGACGTTGCCGGCGACCAGGCCTTTGCGATCAAACGGTACGACCGCTCGCCAGGGGGCCGGATCCACCAGGAGGACTTCGCCCAGGTGTGGGACCTGAAGGTGGGGGACGCCAAGTACGAAGGGATCAACATCGACACCATCGTTAGGGTGGTTGCGGAGTTCGCTCCGGAGGACGTGGACGAGTTGCTTGCGCGTATCGTGTTCTGCGTGCTGTGCGGCAACGACGACGCGCACGCCAAGAACTGGTCGCTGTGGTATCCGACGCCCACGCATCCGCGGCTCTCGCCGGCATACGACCTGGTCTCGACGGTGGAGTATTTCCCAGACAACGCCATGTCGTTGAAGCTCGCTGGAGCGCGGTCCTTCGCGGAGGTGAACCTGGCGCGTCTGGCCGCCCTGGCGACACGCACGGGCCTCGATCCCGAGCGGGTCGTCGAGGTCGCGCGGCGGGCGGTGCGCAGGCAGGTCGAGGCCTGGGAGGGAGTGCGCGGACGTGCGGATGTGCCGGATCACCTGCGAAGGCTGTTGGACGAGCGACTGAAGGACCTTCCGCTCGCGCGGCTTTGACGGTCGGCGAGGCCCATGTCCAACCCTATGTCCCTGCTCGCCGCTCCCAACGTGTCGGAGGGTCGCGATCCCGCGAACGTGGAGACGATCGCACAGGCCTTCACCGCCGGCGGCGCGGCGCGGCTCCTGGACGTGCACCGTGACGCCGATCACCACCGTGCGGTGATCACGCTCGCCGGACGCCCCGGCACGCTCGCCACGGCGCTGGCCGCGGGCGCGGCGGAGGCGGTGAGGCGCGTGGACATTAGCGACGGCCGTGGTCAGCACCCGCACGTCGGCGCCGTGGACGTGGTGCCGGTCGTGTACCTGAACGACGCGCTGCGGGGCGCGGCGTGCGCGGAGGCGCTGGTGGCCGCCGAGGAGATCGGCAGGCTCGGCGTTCCGGTGTTCCTCTATGGCGAGCTAGGCGGCGCGCGCACCCGCGCGGAGCTGCGCCGCGGCGGCGTCCAAGCGCTAGCCGAGCGGATGCGCACCGGCGAGCTGACGCCGGACTTCGGCCCGCCCGCCCCGCACCCCACCGCGGGCGCGACGCTCGTAGGAGCTCGTGCACCCCTGGTGGCATTCAACCTCGAGCTGGCCCCGCCCGCCACGCTCGCCGACGCGCGCCGGATCGCTGCCGTGGTGCGCGAAGGCGGCGCGGAGGGCCTGCCGGGCGTGCGCGCGATTGGCGTCGCGCTGCGCCGGGGGCCGCAGGTGTCCCCGCAGGTGTCCCTCAACATCGAGCGCCCCGCCGAGGTGCCCCTGCGCGAGGTGCTCGCGGCGGTGCGCCGCCACGCGCCCGTGGCCCGCGGCGAGCTCGTCGGCCTCGCCCCGGCGGCGGCGCTCGCGGGCTTCCCCGAGGACGTGCCGCTGCCCGGCTTCGACCCCGCGCGCCACACGCTCGAGAAGGCACTAGGCTTGTAGCGGGATGGCCCAAACCAAGCGCAAGACCAAGCACCGCGGCAACGCCGCCGGGATGGTGGAGGCCCGCGGGCGCACCGGGCGCCCGCCGACCCCCGAGGAGCGCTCCGTCGCCGCGCGCGAACGGGCGAAGGCTCGCGGGCAGCGCGGGGAGCGCCAGGACCGCCCGCCGACGTGGCGCAGCGCCATCCTCCGCGCGATGCTCGCCGCGATCGCGATGCTGCTGATCGGCATCGTCGTGCTCAAAAACTCCAACGAGGCGATCGCGCTCTTCCCGATTGTGCTCGTGGCGTACGTGCCGATCAGCTACTACACCGACGTGTGGGTGTACCGCCGCCGCCAGCGCCAGCAGGCGGCCGCGAAGGCCAAGGCGAAGGCGGGCGCGTCGTGAGCCTCGACGTGCGCGCGTTCACGGTGGGACCCATCCAGGAGAACGCGTACGTCCTCACCGCCGACCGCGCGGGCGGGCGTGCCGTGGTGGTGGACCCCGGCGAGGAGCCCGAGCGGCTGCTCGCGGCGACGCAGGCGCTGGGGGTGGAGGTCGAGGCGATCCTCGTCACCCACTGCCACTTCGACCACATCGGCGCCGTCGCCCCGCTGGCGCGTGCGACGGGCGCCCCGGTGTACTGCCCCCGGGTGGAGCGCCTAGTGCTGGCGAACATCATGGCGTGGACGCCCCCGGGGTTCGGCCCCTTCGAGAGCTGGGAGCCCGAGCACACGCTCGCCGGCGGCGAGCGCCTGCAGCTCGCCGGTCTCGACGTCGAGGTGGTGTCCACCCCCGGCCACAGCCCCGGGCACGTGACGTACGCGATCGCGGCTGCCTCCGCCCCGGCGACCCCCGCCCCGACCCCCGCGCTGCTCTCCGGCGACGTGCTCTTCCAGGGCTCGGTCGGCCGCGTCGACCTGCCGGGTGGCGACTGGCCGACGCTGGAGCGCTCGATCGGGACGCTGCTCGCGAGCTACCCCGCCGAGACCGTCGTGTACCCGGGGCACGGGGTCGTGACGACGCTGGGCCGCGAGCTCCAGACCAACCCCTTCCTGGCCGAGCTCCGCGCCGCCGCGACCGGCGCACCCGCGCGCGCGCCCCAGCCGGCCGGGACCCCGGCGGCGGCCACCCCGGCCAGGTGAGCGCCCCGAAGCTGAAGGCCCCGCGGGGCACCCACGACGTACTCGGCGCGCAGGCCGCCGGACGCGAGCGCGTCGAGAGCGTCGCCCGCGCGCTGCTGGAGGGCGCCGGCTACGAGCGGATCGAGACGCCGGCGTTCGAGGCCACCGAGCTGTTCGCGCGCGGCGTGGGCGCCTCCACGGACATCGTGCGCAAGGAGATGTACACGTTCACCGACGGCGGCGGCCGCTCGTTGACGCTGCGCCCCGAGGGCACCGCGCCGGTGTGCCGCGCGTACGTGGAGCACGGCATGCACAAGCTGCGCCAGCCGGTGAAGCTGTGGTACGCGTCGAGCTTCTTCCGCTACGAGCGCGCGCAGGCCGGCCGCCAGCGCCAGTTCTGGCAGGTCGGCGCGGAGGCGCTCGGCTCCGAGGACCCGGCGGTGGACGCCGAGTCGATCGTGCTGCTGGCGACGCTGCTCGCCGAGCTCGACGTCCAGGACGTGCGCCTGCGCCTCTCCAGCCTCGGCGGCACCGAGGCCCGCGCCGCGCACCGCGAGCGCCTGCAGACCCACCTGCGCGCGCACGCCGAGCAGCTGGCCCCGGAGGTGCGCGAGCGGATCGAGCTGAACCCCCTGCGCGCGTTCGACTCCGAACACCCGGGCACCCGCGCGGCGATGGCCACGGCCCCCCGCTTGCTCGACCACCTGAGCTCCGCGGACGCCGCCCACTTCGCCGAGGTCCGCGCGCTGCTGGACGACGCGGGCGTCGCATACGAGCTCGACCCGACGCTCGTGCGCGGCCTGGACTACTACACCCGCACGGTCTTCGAGCTGACCTCCGACGCGCTCGGCGCGCAGAGCGGGGTGGGGGGAGGCGGCCGCTACGACGGCCTCGTGGCCGAGCTCGGCGGCCCCCCGACGCCGGGCATGGGGTGGGCGGCGGGCATCGAGCGGATCCTGCTGGCGGGCCGGGCGCCCGCGGCTGCGTCGCCCGCGATCGACCTGTACGTCGCCTGGCAGGAGAGGCCAGCCGCGCGGGCCGCGTTCAAGCTCATGCACCAGGCGCGCCAGGCGGGCCTGACGGCGCAGATGGAGCAGGCGGGCCGCTCGCTGAAGAGCCAGCTGAGCCAGGCCGAGCGCCTCGGCGCACGGTACGTCGCGATCCTCGACGGCGCGAGCGCGGGTGGGGCCGTGCTCCGGGACATGCAGGGGCACACGCAGGAGGAGCTGCCCGCGGAGACCGTGGTGCACGCGGTCCTCCGGGACGCGGCGCGCTGTAACCGCGAGTCGCTCGTGACGCCTCAGCGGCGGCCGTCGGCCCCCCGAGCGCACCGGCTACCGTCCAACCCCCCAAGCGGGGCTCAACTCCCGCCGCGCGGATGCCGAAGACGGGGGAGATGGCCCAACTGTCGCGCCCCCTGCAGATCGGTGTGCTCGCAGCCGCGGTGCTCGCGCTCGCGGTGCTCTTTGCGCTGCACAGGCCGGGCGCGTCCTCGAGCGGCTCCGGCTCCTCGAGCCCAAGCGTCGCCTCCTCGTCCGGCGGCTCCTCCCCCTCTTCTTCCTCGTCCTCGTCCTCAGGCTCGAGCTCCGTCTCCCACGGCTCCCCCTCCGTGATCGGAGGGTTCACGCACGACATCCAACGCGCGCACGGCGCGGTCACTCAGGTGCAGAACAACGCGCAGGCCGTCCAGAGCAAGGCCGCACAGGGCACGGGCGAAGCGGCCTCCGGGGCAGCCGCCGCGGCCGCGCACCCCGCCGCGCACAGCCACGCCGCCACCTCCACCGCGGGCGCTCACGGTGCGACCCACGCGGCCGCCCACGCGACGAGCTCACACGGCGCGGCCGCCCCCAACGCGAACGCCACGGCCGCGTCGATCCTGCACCACCTCACCACGGCGTGGCACCTGCAGGCGGTGCTCCACCTGATCGACCTGATCGCCCCGGCGGTGGGCGCGAACGTGAGCGCGAAGGTCTCACATGGGGAAGGGACCGTGATCGCGAGGATGAAGGCCGACCTGCGGCCGGCCTCGCAGGCGACGGTCGCGGCCGAGCTGCACCAGCACAAGACGGTGCTGCTGCTGTTCCTGAACCCCGGCGCCTACGACGACGACGCGACCGCGATCGTCACGGCGGAAGTCGCCCACAAACTCCACCACGTCGACGCGCACCTCATGCTCGCCAGCCAGGTTGACTCGCTCGGGTCGATCACCCGCGACATCCAGATCTACCAGACCCCGACGCTGCTGATCGTCAACCCCAAGCGTCAGGTCACCACGCTCACCGGGCTGACCGACGAATTCGCGCTCGAACAGGCGATCGGCGAAGCCAAGGGGTAGGGCTTGGGCTGGGGAGGGCAGGCCCGGGTGGGTGGGCATTCAGACCCACTCCCGGTTGAAGGAGAAGGAACGGCTTAAACTCGGCGGAGTGATCGCCGAGACGCCCTTCGCCGCCCACCTCGACCGCCCCCGCGGGCGCGGGCACACCCCCGCGGACGCGCACACCGGCGCCGCGGGTGGCGCCGCGTGCGGCGACCTCGTGCGCGTCTCGGTGGCGCTCGACCCCGGCTCTCCCGACGGTGTCGTCGCGGACGCCGGCTTCGACGCGAGCGGCTGCGGGGCGGCCCTCGCGGCGGGCAGCGCCGTCGTGGCGCTCGTGCGCGGCGCGCCGCTGCTGCAGGCAGCGCGCGTGGGGCCGGAGGAGATCGCGGCGGAGCTCGGGGGGCTGAGCGCCGCCAAGCACCACGCCGCGGAGCTCGCCGCCGACGCGCTGCACCGCGCGCTGGGGGCCGCGGCGCGCGCGCAGGCCGCGCTGGCGCCCCCGGCGGGGGCGCCGCGCACGCTCGTGGCGATGAGCGGCGGCGTGGACTCCGCCGTCGCCGCGCTGCTCACCGCGCGCGCCGGCGCGGAGGTTCTCGCGGTGACGCTCGAGCTGTGGGCCGACGCCGAGAACGACGGCGAACGCTCCTGCTGCTCGGCGCAGGCCGTCCGCGGCGCTCGCGCGCTCGCGCACGCGCAGGGGATGCCCCACCTCTCGATCGACCTGCGCGCGGAGTTCCGCGCCGGCGTGGTGGAGGGGTGGCTGCAGGAGTACGCGCACGGGCGCACCCCCAACCCCTGCATCCGCTGCAACGGCGCGGTACGCCTTGACGCGATGCTCGACCTCGCCACGCGCCTCGGCGCCGGCACGCTCGTCACCGGCCACTACGCGCGCGTCCTCGCCGGCCCCGTGCCGCTGCTGCGCGTTGCGCGCGAGGAGCGCAAGGACCAGAGCTACGCGCTCGCCGGCCTCGACCCCGCCTCGCTGGCGCGGCTGCGCTTCCCGCTGGGAGAGATGGTCAAGGCGGAGGTCCGCGAGGTGGCCGCACGCGCGGGGCTCGCGGTCGCGCGCAAGCCCGACTCGCAGGACCTGTGCTTCCTGGCCGGCACGACGCTGCCCAGATTCCTCGCCCGCCACGGTGGCGCCGGGGCGGAGGGGGTGAACGGAGCCGGCGGGAGCATCGTTGACCGCGAGGGCCGTCGGCTCGGCGCCCACCACGGCGCGCACGCCTTCACCATCGGTCAGCGCCACGGCCTGCGCCTCCCCGGCGGGCCCGAGCCGCTGTACGTGCTCGGCACCGACCCGCTCGCCAACACCGTCACGGTCGGTCCGCGTGCGGCACTCATGACGCATACGGTCGCCGTGCGCGACGTGACGCTCCGCGGCGCCGGAGCAGGCGTCGACGGGGTGCGCGTGCGCTCGCACGGGCCGCTGCTGCCGTGCCGGCTCGTGTCGGACCCGGGGCCGGGCCGCCATGAGGGCGTCGAGGTGCGGCTGCGCGAGCCGGTCGTGCGCGCGGCGCCGGGGCAGATCGCCTGCCTCTACGAGGGTGACGTGATCTTGGGTTACGGCATCATCTCCGCATGACCTCCGACGAGATCCGCGAGCGGTACCTGGCGTTCTTCGAGGAGCGCGGCCACCGGCGGCTGGAGTCGGCCTCGCTCGTGCCGCCGCCCGAGGACCGCACGGTGCTGCTCACGACCGCGGGCATGCAGCCGCTGAAGCCCTACTTCCTGGGGCGCGAGACGCCGCCCGCGCCGAGGATGACGAGCTGCCAGCGGTGCTTTCGCACGCCCGACATCGAGAAGGTCGGCTCGACGCTGCGCCACCTCACGTTCTTCGAGATGCTGGGGAACTTCTCGATCGGCGCGTACTTCAAGCAGGGCGCGATCGAGCTCGCGTGGGAGCTCTCGCTGCAGGTCTTCGGGTTCCGCCCCGAGGACGTGTGGGTGACGGTGTTCGAGGGCGACGAGACGCTCGGGCTCGGGCCCGACGAGGAGGCGATCGAGCTGTGGGAGGCGGTCGGCGTGCCGCGCGAGCGGATCGTCGGGTGCCCCCGTTCGGAGAACTTCTGGGAAGCGGGGCCGGTCGGCCCCGCGGGACCGTGCTCGGAGCTGTACCTTGACCGGGGCCTCGAGTTCGGCGTGCCCGAGGATCTCCCCGGCGGCGAGAACGAGCGCTTCCTGGAGTACTGGAACCTCGTGTTCATGCAGTACGACCAGGAGCCGCACGACCACCTGAGCGAGCTGCCGAGCCGCAACATCGACACGGGTCTCGGGCTCAACCGCATGGCCGCGATCCTGCAGGGCACGGCCTCCGTGTTCGAGACCGACCAGTTCCAGCCGCTGCTCGACCTCGGCCAGGAGCTCTGCGGCCGGCGCTACGGCGAGGAGCACGCCACCGACCGCGCGCTGCGGATCCTCGCCGACCACGCGCGCGGCATGTCGTTCATGGTCGCCGACGGCGTTGTGCCCTCCAACGAGGAGCGCGGCTACGTGCTGCGCCGTGTGATGCGTCGCGCGATCCAGCAGGGCCGCGTGCTCGGCATGGAGGGCGGCTTCCTCGTGCGCTACGCCGCGGTCGTGCGGGAGCTGATGGGCGCCGCCTACCCCGAGCTGACGGTGCAGCGCGAGGCGATCGAGAAGTGGCTCGCCGCCGAGGAGGAGTCCTTCGGACGCACGCTTGAGCAGGGCACGCGGCTGCTGGAGGACCTGATCAAGCGGGCGCTCGACGCCGACGAAGAGGGGATCGCCGCCGCCGACGCCTTCGAGCTGCACGACACCTACGGGTTCCCGTTCGACCTGACGCGGGAACTGGTCGCCGAGCGCGGCCTCGGCGTCGACCCCGAGGGCTTCGAGCGGCTGATGGACGCGCAGCGCGCCCGCGCCCGTGCGGCGGCCGGAGCTGGGCAGGTCGAGGAAGAGCCCCGCGAGCTTGCGCGAGAGCGTGTGGAAGGCGCCGACTTCACCACCAGCTTCACGGGGTATGAAACGGAGGAGCAGCACACTTCGGTGGGAGGTGTGTGGAGCCTTGCGGGAAACGACCACCGCTTCATCGTCAAGCTTCCCGAGTCACCCTTCTATCCGGCCGGCGGCGGCCAGGTCTCCGACGCGGGCGTCATCGAATGCGTGGATGGCGACTGTCGGGCACGAGTGGAGAATGTCTACCGCTTCGGAGACGATCAAGCACTGGAAGTGGTCGCCGAGAACGGACCACTGGAGCAGGGGACGCCGGTCAGGGCGCGTGTGGACCACGCCGCCCGTCACGCCACCGAGTGCAACCACACGGCCACGCACCTGCTGCACGCCGCGCTGCGCGAGCGTCTCGGCGTCCACGTCCGCCAGGCCGGCTCCTACGTCGGCCCCGACAAGCTGCGCTTCGACTTCAGCCACTCTCAGGCTTTGAGTGCCGAGGAGCTGCGTGACGTCGCCGACCGCGTGAACGAGTGGATCCTCGCCAACGATCCCGTGCGCCCGATCACGACCACCTTGGACGAGGCCCGCCGGCTGGGCGCGATGGCGCTGTTCGGGGAGAAGTACGGCGATGTGGTGCGCATGGTGCAGATCGGCGAGGGTGAGTATTCACGTGAGCTCTGCGGGGGCACCCACGTGCGCTCCACGGCCGAGATCGGCCTGTGCCACATTCAGAGTGAGACCTCGAGTGCCGCCAACGTGCGCCGTATCGAGGCGCTCACCGGGCCGGCCGCGGTCACACTGCTGCGCGATGAGGACCGCTGGCTCAGCGAGGTCGCCGCCACGCTGCGCACCCGCCCCGAGGGCGCGCCCGAGGCGGTGCGCGAACGGGAGCTCAAGCGCCGGCGGCTGGAGAAGGAGCTGAAGGAGCTGGGCAGCGGCGGCGCAGGCGCCAACGGCGCGGGCGTCGACATCGAGGCGCTCGCCGCGCAAGCGGCCGAGGTCGCGGGCGCGCGCGTGCTCGCCGCCACGGTGCCCATCGCGGACCCGAAGGCGCTGCCGGAGCTCGTCGACCGCCTCAAGGGGAAGCTCCCCCACGCCGCGATCCTGCTCGGCGGCGCGCTCGACGGGCGCGTGCACCTGATCGTCGGCGTCACCCCCTCGGTGGTGCAGCGAGGCGTGCGCGCCGGCGCGATCGTCAAGGCGGCAGCCGCGGTCGTGGGCGGCGGCGGCGGCGGGCGCGACACGCTCGCCCAGGCGGGGGGGCGCGAGGTGGAGAAACTCGACGAGGCGCTCGCCGCCGGCCGCGCCGCGATCGAGGCCGCCCTCGGCGGCTGATGCGCGTGCTGGGGGTCCGCATCAAAAGATCTGACGGTCCGGTGCGGCCGCTTCGCGGCGGTCTGCGCCACCCGCGATGCTCGCCGTGCCACCAGCACGGCTGCGCTCGCGTGCGTCGCATCCCATCCACGAATCGACCACCCCGATCCCGCCATCTCTTTTGATGCGAACCCTCGGCCTCGACTACGGCAGCGCCCGCTGCGGCTGTGCGCTCGCCGACCCCACCGGCACGCTCGTCACTCCCATCGATGTCGTCGCGCACCCGGCGACCCGCCGCGGGCTGGACGCGCTCACCGCGCTCGTCGCGGAGCGCGAGGTCGGGCGCGTGGTCGTCGGCCTGCCGCTGGCGCTGAGCGGGCAGGACAGCGAGCAGACGCGCGAGACCCGCCGCTTCGCCGCGCGCCTGGCACGGCGGTTGGGGGAGGGGGTGCCGGTGGAGCTGCACGACGAGCGCCTCACCACGCGCCAAGCGCAGCGGATGGAGAGCGCCGCGGCGCCGGAGGACTCCCGTGCGGCCGCGCTGATGTTGGAGGGGTGGTTGAGGTCCGCGCACAGCGACTGCTCGCCCGTAGGCTGAAGCGATGGCGACCCGTGCCCGGCCCACCCCCAAGCGCGTGCACGCCCGCAGGCGGGCGACGGCGCTCACCGTGCTGGCCATCCTCGTGGTCGGGTCGCTCGTGGCGGTGGCGGGTTTGCACCACTCCACGCCGCCCCCACCGCCCCCGCCGCGGATCGTGCGTGTGACGATCCCCGAGGGCGAGACGCGCGGGCAGATCGCCGAGCGCGCCGCCGCGGCGGGCCTCACGGGCAGCTACCTCGCGGCTTCGCGGCGCTCGTCACAGCTCGATCCCACCCACTACGGAGCGCCGCCGGGGACCCCGAGCCTCGAAGGCTTCCTCTTCCCCGCCACCTACGACCTCTACGCCGGCTCGCCGGCGGCGCACCTGGTGGCGTTGCAGCTGCAGGCGTTCGGAGAAAACGTCGGCCGCGAAGCGTTCCGCGCCGCGCACGCGCTGCACATAACCCCCTACCAGCTGCTGACCGTCGCTTCAATGGTCGAACGTGAGGCGTTCCTGCCACGTGACCGCCCGCGCGTCGCCGCGGTGATCTATAACCGCCTGCGTATCGGCATGACGCTCGGGATCGACGCGACGATCCGCTACGCGCTGAACGACCCCTCGGCGCCGCTCACCGAAGCGCAGCTGCACACCGACTCCCCCTACAACACCCGCACCCACCGCGGGCTGCCGCCGACTCCCATCAGCAACCCGGGGGCGGCCGCGATCGAAGCGGCCGCGCACCCCGCGCACGTGCCGTACCTGTACTACGTCAACGGGGCCGACGGCTGCGGCGAGCTCGTCTTCGCCACGACCAGCGCCCAGTTCGAACACAACGCCGCCGCGTACGACGAAGCGTTGGCGCGCAACGGGGGACACGAACCGCGGTGCCGTCGCAGGTGACCCGCCTCGGCGTGCTCGGCTGGCCGGTGGCGCACAGCCGCTCGCCGGCGATGCACAATGCGGCGCTGCAGGCGCTCGGACTCACCCAGTGGCACTACCAGCGCCTGCCCGTCCCCCCCGAGCTCTTCGCGGAGACGGTCCGCGCGCTCGGGGGCGCCGGCTTCCGGGGGGCGAACGTGACGATCCCCCACAAGGAGGCGGCGCTCGCGGTGGCCGACGAGGCGAGCGCGGCGGCGCGCGCGATCGGCGCGGCGAACACGCTGAGCTTCGCGCCCGGCGGGGGGATCGCCGCGGAGAACACCGACGCGCCGGGGCTGCTCGCCGCGCTGGCGCGCGCCGGGTGCGACCCCCGCGGGCGCACCGTGCAGATCCTCGGCGCGGGCGGCTCGGCGCGCGCGGCGGCGTGGGCGCTGCGCGAGGCCGGCGCGCGCGAGGTCGCGGTGTGGAACCGCACGCCCGCGCGGGCGGAGGAGCTGGGACGGGCGCTGCGGGTTCGTACGGTCGTGGGATTGCCCGAAAAGGCCGACATCCTGATCAATTGCACCTCAGTCGGGCTGATCGAAGAAGAGGGGCCCGTTCTAGTACGACCGGCTAGCGAAGGGGAGAGCGACCTCAACAAGCTGGGCCTTAAGCACGATCTGCTCGGTGAGTACTCGTATGTCGTCGACCTCGTCTACACCAAGGGCCGGACCCCGCTGCTCGCCGCCGCGCGCGAGGGGGGGGCGGCGACCGTCGACGGCCTGGAGGTGCTCGTCGCCCAGGGCGCGCTCAGCCTCGAGCTGTGGACCGGCCGACCGATCGACGATCAGATGCGATCGTCAGATCGGCCAGCGCCGCTCGAGGTCATGCGCCGCGCGGCCCGCGAGGACGCCGGCGACGCTTGAGCCGGGGTGGGCGCCGTGAGCGCCACGCCCTCCGAGGAGCGCACCGACCTGCACGAGATCTTCGGCCTGGAGGGCGGCGCAGGCGGCGCCCCCGACCCCACGGTCGTGGTGGCGATGCCCGAGCGCCCCGGGGACGGCCCCGAAGTGACGCTCGAGCCGGCCGGCGCGAGCAGCGCCCCCGAGCACGCCGTCGAGGTCGCCGGCGGGGGCGGAGCCGCGCCGCCCGCGGAGCGCCCGAAGGCCCCCGAAGGCCGCGTGGGGATCACCTCGCCGACGCGCCGCGGCTCCTCCTCGCGCTTCCTCACCGACGTGATCGTCGAGATGGGCCTCGTCGCGCGTGAGCGCGTGGACGATGCGATCGCGACCTCGCGCAGCTCCGGCACGACGCCCGAGCGGGTGCTGATCGACGAGAGCGCGCTCAGCCACGACGGCCTCGCGCGCGCACTCGCCGAGCGTTACGGCCTCGACCACCTCGACCTCGGCGTCTTCCAGGTCGACATGGGCGCCGCCAACCTCGTCACGACCGCGGCCGCCAAGCGCTACCAGGCGGTGCCGGTCGCGTTCGTGGACAAGCGCACGCTGCTCGTCGCGATGGCCGACCCCTCCAACGTGCTCGCGGTCGACGACATCGCGATCATGACCGGCTACGAGGTGCGCGTCGCGGTCGCCGCGCCGGAGGACATCGTCGCGCTGATCTCCCGCCTGGACCGCCTCGACGACGTCGTCTCCGGTCAGCGTCACCGAGGCGGAGGAGTCGCGAGGCGGAGGTCGTCGAGCTGCACGAGACCGCCGACGACGCGCCGATCATCAAGCTCGTCAACCAGATCGTCGCGCCAGGCCGTCGAGCAGGGCGCCTCCGACGTGCACATCACCCCCGACGGCAAGGAGACTGCGCGTGCGCTTCCGCATCGACGGCGTGCTGCGCCGACGTGACCACGGTGCCGCGCAAAATGGCGGCCGGGCGTCGTCTCGCGCATCAAGATCATGGCCGAGCTGGACATCGCCGAGCGGCGCGTGCCCCAGGACGGCCGTGTCGGCCTCACCGTCGACGGGCGCCACGTCGACCTGCGCGTGGTGACGCTGCCGACCGTGCACGGGGAGACGATCGTGATGCGCATCCTCGACAAGGACGCGGTCGTGATGAAGCTCGACAAGCTCGGCATGGGCGACGAGGAGCGCGAGCGCTTCCAGCGCGCCTTCCACCAAACCCACGGCGCCGTGCTCGTCACCGGCCCCACCGGCTCGGGCAAGTCGACGACGCTGTACGCGGCGCTGCAGCAGCTGAACACCCCCGAGAAGAACATCATCACGGTCGAGGACCCCGTCGAGTACCAGCTCGAGGGGATCACCCAGGTGCAGGTCTACCCGAAGGCCGGCCTGACGTTCGCGACCGGGCTGCGCGCGATCGTGCGCGCCGACCCCGACGTGATCATGGTCGGCGAGATCCGCGACCGCGAGACCGCCCAGATCGCGGTCGAGTCGGCGCTCACCGGCCACCTCGTGCTCTCCACGCTGCACACCAACGACGCGCCGGCTGCCGATCACCCGCCTGATCGAGATGGGCATCGAGCCGTTCCTCGTCGCCTCCGCGCTGGACTGCGTGCTCGCCCAGCGCCTCGTGCGCATGCTGTGCTCGCAGTGCAAGCAGCGCACGATCATCTCCGCGGAGATGCTGCGCGAGAACGGCTACACGGCGCTCGTGGACGTCGAGGCGTACGAGCCCGGTCGGCTGCCAGCGCTGCAGCGGCTCGGGCTACCGCGGGCGCGCCGGCATCTACGAGGTGATGACGCGTCAGCGCGGAGATCCGCCGCTCGCGCTCGAGCGCCGCGCCGCCGAGAGATCCGTGCGAGGTGGCCGTCAACAAGGGCATGCGCCGCTTGCGCGACGACGGCCTGGAGAAGGTCAGCCAGGGGCGCACCTCGATCGCCGAGATCGCCCGCGTCATCGGCGCGTAGGACGGATCGGAGCCCACCCGCCCGCGCGCTGCGGCGTCCTATGCGGACGACCTGCAAGATCTCTTGCAGGGCAGGCAACCCCTCGTATATCCGTCCACCCGCCCCGCCGGGGCCGCGCAAACCGCCCGGCGGGACCGATGGCACAGGCGATGGGCATTGATTTTGCAGAGCTGCTGATGGAGGTCGTCTCGCGCCGCGCCTCCGACCTGCACCTGACCGCGGGGGCGCCGCCGATCGTGCGCGTGCGCGGCCGCCTCACGCCGCTGGAGGGCTACCCGCGGCTGACGCGCGCAAGGACACGCGCGAGATCATCTACTCGATCCTCAACGGCGACCAGCGCCAGCGCCTGGAGACCGATTGGCAGCTCGACTTCGCCTACTCCGTGCCCGGCCACGCCCGCTTCCGCGTGAACGCCTACTTCCAGCGCGGCGCGATCGGCGCGGCCTTCCGCCTGATCCCCATCGGACCTCACGTCGATCGACGAGCTGGGGCTGCCCGCGACCGTCCACGAGTTCACGCGCCGCCCGCGCGGCCTCGTGCTCGTCACCGGCCCGACCGGCTCGGGCAAGTCGACCTCGCTGGCGGCGATGATCGACGAGATCAACACCTCGCGCGACGAGCACATCATGACGATCGAGGATCCGATCGAGTTCCTGCACCCCCACAAGCGCTGCCTGGTCAACCAGCGCGAGCTGGGCGCCGACGCGCAGAGCTTCGCCGACGCGCTGAAGGCCGCGCTGCGCCAGGACCCCGACGTGATCCTCGTCGGCGAGATGCGCGACCTCGAGACGATCTCCACCGCGCTGACCGCGGCGGAGACCGGCCACCTCGTGTTCGCCACCCTGCACACCCAGGACGCGCCGCAGACGATCGACCGCGTGATCGACGTCTTCCCGCCCGACCAGCAGGCCCAGGTGCGCGTGCAGCTCTCGGTGACGCTGCAGGGCGTCATGACCCAGCAGCTGCTGCCGACGGCTGACGGCCGGGCCGGGCGGTGGCGCGTGCGAGGTGCTGGTGCCGACGCCGGCGGTGCGCAACCTGATCCGCGAGGGCAAGATCCACCAGATCCACTCGCTCGATGCAGACCGGCACCGCGCACGGCATGCAGACGATGGACACGGCGCTGGCGACGCTCGTGCGCGCCGGCACGATCACCCAGGAGATGGCCGAAGCGCGCTCCTCGACCCCCGAGGAGCTGCGCCGCCTGCTCGGCGTGAGCTCGATCGCTGGCCTAGCATGAGCACGTACATCTTCAAAGCGATGGACCTCGCCGGCGTGCCGATGCGCGGGCGAGGTCGAGGCCGACAGCAAGCAGGCGGTCTCCGACCAGCTGAAGGCGCGCGGCCTGATCGTCCTCGACATCGCCGACAAGCACGGCTCGCGCAGAGATCAACGCTCGCATTCCTGGAGCGCATCAAGCTCGAGCGAACTGGCGATCTTCTCGCGCCAGCTCGCGACGATGGTCTCCTCCGGCATGAGCGATCCTGCGCGCGCTGTTCGTGCTCGAGGAGCAGACCGAGACAAGAAGCTGAAGGAAACGATCGTCGCCGTGCGCAAGGACGTCGAGGCCGGCCTGCCGCTCAGCGACGCGCTGGTGCGCCACCCGAAGGTCTTCAGCCCGCTGTTCGTGGCGATGATGCGCGCCGGCGAGATCGGCGGCGTGCTCGAGGGCTCGCTGCTGCGCGTCGCCGACCAGCTCGAGAAGGAGGACTCGCTGCGCCGCCAGGTCAACTCGGCGATGGTCTACCCGACGGTCGTGGTCGTCGTTCGCGGTCGGCGTGATGCTCGGCGCTCGTCGTCTTCATCGTGCCCGTGTTCGCAGGCGTCTTCAAGCAGTTCGGCGGCGAACTGCCGGCGATGACGACAGGTCACGGTCGACATGTCGCACGCGTGACCAACGACTGGTGGCTATGTTTCATCGTCGTCGCCGCGGTGGTGTTCGGCTTTCATCAAGTGGAAGGCCTCCGACGGGGGCCGGCCGCAGTGGGATCGCTTCCGCCTGCGCGT
Organism: uncultured Solirubrobacterales bacterium; assembly: GCA_963821775.1. Lineage (GTDB taxonomy): Bacteria > Actinomycetota > Thermoleophilia > Solirubrobacterales > Solirubrobacteraceae > Palsa-744. The sequence continues at coordinate 176,615 of CAWGFB010000001.1, forward strand.
CCCGATCAAGATCGGCGACATCGTCCAGAAGGTCGCGATCGCGCGGTGGTCACGCACGTTCTCCTCGCTGACCGCCGCCGGCGTGCCGCTGCTGCGAGGCGCTCGACATCACCGGCAAGACCGCCGGCAACGTCGTCGTCGAAGAGGCGATGGAGGACGTGATCGACTCCGTCAAGCGCGGCGGCACGATCGCCGAGCCGCTCGCGGAGAGCCTCGATCTTCCCGATGATGGTCAGCCACATGGTCGGCGTGGGCGAGTAAACCGGTGAGCTGGACTGGATGCTCGACAAGATCGCCGACTTCTACGAGGATCGCGTGGCGGCCTCCGTCAAGGCGCTGACGTCGATCATCGAGCCGGTGATGATCATCTTCATCGGCGGCGATGGTCGGGTTCATCGTGATCTCGATGTACCTGCCGCTGTTCAAGGTGTACAACAACATCAAGTGAGCTGACGGCCGACCGCGAGCCGCCCGGCGCGCGCCGACAGCGACACGCCGTCCGTCCAGCAGCTCCAGCAGCTCCTCGCCGACCAGGTCCCGCCGCCAGCCGCGCAGAGTGCGCACGTCGGGCTCGGCGCCGCCCACGTGGCTGGCAGCGACAACCGCCTGCAGGTCGGCGCGGGCCGCGATCAGCTCGTAGGCGAGGCCGGCCTCGAGTGCGCGGGCGCGCACGAGCGCTTCGCCGAGCGCGACCAGGGGGCCGTCGGCGGGGTCCGGGGGCTCCAGGCGCGGCAGGCGCTCCAGCAGGGGCCGCCCGTCGGCGGCACGCTCGGCGCCGCGGCCAACGGCTCCAGCAGATCCTCGCCGCGTCGGCGCAGGCTGCCCGGCGTTCACGCCGCGGATCTCTCCGAGCTCGCGCGCGGTGGCGGGGCGCCGCTTGGCGATCTCGACCAGCGCCGCGTCGTTGAGCACGCTCTGCACGGTGCGGTCCTCGCTCGGCCGCAGTGCGCTCGCGCCACGCGACCAGCTCGCGCGCGACGGCCTGCGAGGCGGCGCCCAGGCCGCGGATACGCGGCAGCCGCGCGAAGACCTCCTGCTCGTCGCGCTCGTCGGAGGCGAGCTCGAGCGCGCGGCACTCCTCCAGCGCCCACTCCAGGCGGCCGGAGGCGGCCAGGCGCCGCGCGCAGCTCCTCCGCGAGCTCCAGCAGGTGCAGGACGTCCTCGCGCGCGTACGCGAGCTGCTCGCGCGTCGAGCGGCCGCGCGTCCCAGCGCGTGAAGCTGGCGGTCTTCGGCACGCGCACGCCGAGCAGCTCGCGCAGCAGCGTCTCGTAGCAGGTCTGCGCGGCCATCCCGGCGAAGCCCGCGGCGACCTGCGTGTCGAAGAGCGCGCGCACCTGGGTCCGCAGGCGCCGGCGCAGCAGCGCGACGTCCTGGCGGCCGGCGTGCACCACCACCTCGACGGCGGGGTCGGCCAGCAGCTGCGCGAGCGGGGCGCCGTCGAGGTCCTCCTGCAGCGGGTCGACGAGCTCGATGCGCAGTCCCGTCACGTCGTCGCTGACCGCGAGCTGGACAGGCACAGCAGCGTGCGGTAGCGGCCCTCGCCCATGAACTCCGTGTCGATGGCGAGGCGGCCCGTGTGGCGCGCCTGCGCGGCGAGCTCGGCGAGGGGAGCGGCCCGCTCAGCCATCGGCGGCGGTGGGTAGGCGCAGTTGAAAGCAGGCGCCGACGGCCCCGTCCAGCAGCTCCAGCACGCCGCCCATGCGCGTGGCGAGCTCGCGCCCGATGGCGAGTCCGAGGCCGAAGCCGCTCCGCCCGCCGGTCGCCGAGCCGCGCTGGAAGCGCTCGAAGATCAGCTCGCGCTCGGCGGGCGCGACGCCCGGGCCGTGGTCGGCGATCGTCAGCAGTGCCGCGTGCTCGGCGGTGGCAGCCCGCACCTCGACGGCGGTGTCCGCCGGCGCGACGCGCAGCGCGTTGTCGAGCAGGATGCGCACGATGCGCGCGACCGCCCCGGGGTCCGCCTGCGCCCAGCACGGCCCGTGCGGGGGCGCGAGCGCGATCGTCACGCCCCGGTGGGTGGCGCCCAGCTCGAATTCGGCCGCCACCGCCCGGCAGATCTCGCCGAGCTCGACCGGCTCGGAGCGCAGCTCGACCTCCGCGTCGAGGCGGGTGAGGTCGAGCAGGTCGGAGGCCAGCTGCGTGAGCGGCGCGACTGCTCACGCGCGCGCCCCACCCGCTCGCGCGCGTCCTCGAGGTCGAGCGCCGCCGGGTGCAGGTCGTCCGCGAGCAGCTCGAGCATCCCGTCCAGCGAGGCCAGCGGCGTGCGCAGCTCGTGCGAGGCGGTCGCCACGAACGCGCGGCGAGCGGCCTCCTGGCTGGCGCAGCTGCGCCTGCATGCGTCGCGAACGCGCGCGCGAGCTCGCCGATCTCGTCGGGGGCGCGGTCGTCCGGCAGGGGCGTGGCCTGCGGACCGCGGCGCTCCAGCTCGCGTGTGGCGTCGCGCAGCCGCCGCAGGCGGCGCAGCAGCGTGGTCGTCAGCCACAGTCCCAGCAGCAGGGCGATCAGCAGCCCCGCCGCGGCGGCCTCGAGAAAGGCGATGCGCACCACCCGCCCTGCGGAGGCGACGTAGTCCAGGCGCTTGTAGAGCACCACGACGTAGCGGCGGCCGCCGATCTGGATCGGCTCCGCCACCACGCAGCCGGTCGCCGACGAGCGTGTGCACGGGCCGGCCCGTGCTCAGGGCGTCGCGTACCTGCCCGTAGTAGTCGTGCACCGTCGGGGCTCTCGCCGGAGGGGGTGGGGGACACCAGGCGCAGGCGGCTGTCGAGGACGGTGACCGCCGCGTCGGCGCGGCGGTGCAGGGCGCTTGCGTCGCGGCTCAGTTCCTGGCTGTCGAGCCGCCCCGTGGCGTGGTCGAACTGGATCTCGGAGAACTCCAGGCGCGAGGCGCCGAGCGCCGTTTTCACCGTGGATTCGCCGTCTTCGCGCAGCCGCTGCTCCAGCGGCGCGAGCAGCGCGAGCGCCGCCACCGCAAGCGTCACGACGGCGGTCAGCAGAGCGCGCCGAGCAGCCGCGGGCGCAGGCCCGACGAGTCGCGGGCGGCGCTCCATGCGCCGGTGCTCAGCCATCACGGCTCCGCGAAGCGGTAGCCGGCGCCGCGCACCGTGAGGATCAGCGCGCGGCTCCTCCGGGCGCGCCTCGAGCTTCTCGCGCAGGTGGCGGATGTGGACGTCGATCGCGCGCGGGTCGCGGTAGGCGGAGTCGCCCCAGATCGCGCGCAGCAGCTCCTGGCGGTTGAACAGGCGGCCGGGCTCGGTCATCAGGCTGCGCGAGCAGCTCGAACTCGGAGAAGGTCAGGCGCACCGGGCTCGCCCGTGCGCAGTCACCTCGCGCTGGCCGCGGTCGAGCGTGACCGGGCCGACAGTGAGCAGCGTCGCGCCCCAGCGAGCGCGGCCCGGAGCGGCGCAGCACCGCGCGGATCGCGGCTGCGCAGCTCGGCGAGGCCGAACGGCTTGGTCACGTAGTCGTCGGCGCCGGCCTCGAGGCCCTGCACCGCGTCGGCCTCGCTGTCGAGCGCGGTGAGCATGATGATCGGCACGACGTTGCGCCGCTCGCGCAGCGTGCGGCAGACGTCGTAGCCGTTGGGCCCGGGGCCGAGCGCGACGTCGAGCAGCACCACGTCGAAGTGCTCGGTGTCCGGCGCGCTCGATCGCCGCGTTGCCGTCGGCGACGGCGTGACGCGGTGGCCCTCGCGCGTGAAGGAGCGGGTGAGGGTCTCGCGCAGCGTCTCCTCGTCGTCGACGACGAGGATGCGCAGGGAGGGCGAGGTGTCGACGGTGGTCATAGGGGGGGATCGTCCACGCGGGTGGGTGGGTAAGGGCGCCGGTGAGCGCTGGACCTCCTGTCCAGCGACCGCGCGCGGCTGTTCCAACGGTGCACAGGTCGCACGCTACAACCTCGGGCCGACCCTCAGGACCCCCTCCGACCGAAGCCGGGTGACACGCGCCTTCGGCGCGAATCCCCGTTTCGGCCAGCCCTTCGGGGCCGTCCGGGATCCCCCAAGGGGGAGGAAGGGGGACCAGGCAGCTGCCAGAGCATCCCCGCGTGGGGCATGCCCGCCTGCGCGGAGACGTCGGTGGCGTGCGCGTGCACCCAGCGGACCGGCGCCGAGCAGTCGGCGTCGGTCGGCGGCGAGTGCCGGCCGCAGCCGCCGCTCATGAAGACGTAGCGCACCCGCCCCGCCGCTGCGAGCGCCCGCAGCCGCGCCACCGAGGTGAAGACGCGGCCTTCGAGCGTGGTCAGCACGAGGATCGGGCGCGCGTCCCGTTCGACGAGCTCGCCCATCTTCGTGCCCGAGTCGAATGCGGCCTCGTAGTAGGCGGAGCCCTGGTGGGCGCGCAGGTACGCCTCCAGCGGCGCGAGCTCTCCGGGGTGCAGCACGCCGAGCCGGTTGGTGTCCGAGACGTTCAAGCGCACCGCTCGCAGCGCGGCGGCGAGCGGCACCGCCAGCAGGCACACGAGCGCGAGCGCCGTGACCCCCGCCCGCGCGGCGTCCCCGCGCGGGCGCCCCGACCAGGCGAGCGCCAGCGCGAGCGTGCCTGCGGCGGCGCACACCCACCACACCGCGGGGGTCCCGAACAGCAGCGGCTCGGCGTAGGCGACCACGGCGAGCACCGTCGCGCTCAGCGCGAGCAGCCGCGCGCGCTCGCGGCGCTCCGTGGCCCAGGCGAGGCCGATGCCGAGCGTCGCCGCGACGGCAGGCGTGAAGCCCTCGGTGTAGCGGGGGTGCAGGCGGGCCTGCGCGCTGAACAGCAACAGACCCACGAGCAGCCACACCATCAGCCCGGCGAGCAGCGCCAGACGCAGACGCGCCGCCGCCTGCGCGTCGGTCGCCCCGGCCTCTAGGCGGGGCGGTCCGCCGCCACCACCAGGCTCGGGCTCCCCGGGAGGGTCCCGCCGCCGCGCGCTCACGGCCCCGCGTCGCTCCCACAGCAGCGCCGCGAGCGCTGCGCTCCCGAGCAGCAGGCCGGCGAGCGCCTCCAGGCCGAGGCGCGCCCCGGAGAGCGGGCCGATCCGCGCGAGCAGGCGCGTGGGGGAGGGGGGCACGATCGGGATCGCTTCGCGCTGCGCCGCCGTGCGCTCGGGGTAGGGGAAGCCTTCCCGGAAGCCGACCTGCACGCCTTCCACGGACCTGTTCTCCAGGCGGTCCAGGCCGTTGAAGACGAACGCCGCGTTCCACGCGCTGCCGTTGGTGGAGCCGTACGCCCACGGCCGGTCGTGAGCGGGGTACAGCAGCGTGGCCGTGAGCCAGGCGAGCGCCACCGCGACGTATACCGCGCCCGCGCCCGCCAGCTGCGCCACCCGCCGCCGCCGGCGGCCGGGCAGCCCCAGCCAGGCGAGCAGCGCGAGGCCGGGGAGGGCCACGAGCGACTCCAGCAGCTTCACGTCGAAGGCGACCCCGAGCGCGGCTGCGGCCCCCAGCAGCCACGCGGTGCGCCCGCTCTGCGCGGCGCGCACGAGCAGCGCAAGCGCGAGCACCGTGAGCGCCATCATCACCGCGTCCATCGTGTCCGAGCGCGCGGTGATCACCTCGATCGGCAGCACCGCCAGCGCGAGCGCGGCGGCGAGCGCGGCGCGCACGCCGAAGACGGGCCGCACGGCCGCGTAGAGGAGGGCCACCGCCGCGATCCCGGCGAGCGCCTCGGGCAGTTTCAAGGGCGTGGAGCCGAAGCCGAGGAGCTTGACGGAGGCGACCTGCAGCCACAGGTCGACCGGGGGCTTGTCGATCGCCACGGCGCCGGAGGGCTCGACGGCGCCGAAGAAGAAGTTGTGCCAGGAGAGCCCCATGCTCCTGACCGCGGCGTCGTAGAAGGGGTCGCCCGGGACCTGCCCGACGTGCGCGAGCCGCAGCCACGCCGCCCCCGCGACCACCGCCGCGAGCGCGCCCAGCGCCGCCCAGCCGCCCCCCCGCCCAGATGCTCTTGCGTTCATCTGCCGCTATTCTCGCGGTTCATGCCCGAGCAGGAGCCCCAAGCATGCATGCCCTGCCGGGGCACCGGTCGCGTGATCTCCAACCTCGGCGGCGAACAGCGCTCCCTGCCGTGCCCGTGGTGCGGCGGGGACGGCCAGCGCCACGCCGGCGTCGACGCCCAGGCGGCTTGGGTCGAGGGGGAGGGGCACGACAAAGACGGCGATGGCGGCAAGGACCCTGTGGGGTCGGCCGCGGACGTGGAGCAGTAGCGAGAGCGCCGCACTTCGCTGCCCCGGCTCATCCGTCCAAGCCCACGTGCACCCCTCAAGCGCGATGTGCGCCTCTGCCGATGGTGAGGCCAAAGAGCCAGCACGAGGTGTCAGGGCAGAGCGCCTGAGGGCGCGTGGCAAAGCCGGCGCACCCCGGGGGTAGATCGAGGATCGACCCGCGGGGGGCGTATCGCCGATAAGTGGCGGTGGGACCAAGGGCTGGCGCCCAAAAACCGGATCCTAGGAGGATCAAATGTTGAATCGACTGCGCCAGCGCACCGCCGAGGAGGGTGGTTTTACCCTCATCGAATTGCTGGTTGTGATCCTGATTATCGGCATCCTTGCCGCGATCGCCATCCCCGCGTTCCTGAGCCAGAAGGGCAAGGCCAACGACGCGGCCGCCAAGACCCAGGTCGGCACGCTACAGACGGCGATGGAGACGTACTCGACCGAAAACAGCGGCAGCTACGAAGGCGCCGAACTCAAAAAATTGAAGGCGATCGAGCCGACGCTGGAAGACGAATCCGCGGCGGTACCGACAGTCGTCAGCGCCAAAGGATCGGAAGAATACGCAATTGCATCGGAAGCGAAGGCGACCAAAGACAAGTTCACGATCACCAACAACAAAGGCAAAATCGAACGCACCTGCTCAGGGGCGGGCGGCGGCTGTTCCGCAGCCAAAACCTGGTAAGAGGCGATGCGCTCGATCTGTCGAGCGACGCTTCGGCAGCAGAAGGGGCGGCCTGTGGGCCGCCCCTTCTTGATCCGGGAGAGCTCCAATGTCTAGCCGACCACACCACCGCACCGCGAACGAGGCTGGCTTTACGCTCATCGAATTGCTGGTCGTGATCCTGATCATCGGCATCCTTGCCGCGATCGCCATCCCCGCGTTCCTGAGTCAGAAGACCAAGGCCAACGACGCCGCGGCCAAGACCCAGATCGGGACGCTGCAGACCGCGATGGAGACGTACTCAACGGAACACAGCGGCAGTTACGAAGGCGCCAAACTCGCTGAACTGGAAACGATCGAGCCGACGCTCAAGAACCACATCGAGGCGACTCCGTCGATCCTCAAAGCCGGTGCCGAAGAATACGAAGTGCAATCAACGGCGACGACGGGCGGCGATACGTTCAAGTATCTCACCAAGCGCACCGAAGTCGCCCGCAAATGCGAACCAGCGGGCCACGGCGGCTGCGCCGCGGCCGGAACCTGGTAGCAGACGCGTCAGTGTCCGCCCGCCGGCATGCGGCGGGCGGACCGGACGCCTCAGCCGGCACCTCTGTGCTCGCGCGCCTCGCCTCAAGCCGTCGCCCGCATCGGCCGATCATCACGGTATGCAGGCTGCCCTCGCCGGTGTGTTCGGCGCCGTCTTCGGCTCGTTCCTGAACGTCGTCGCCCACCGCCTGCCGCGGCGCGAATCGGTTGTCAAGCCACGCTCGCGCTGTCCCGCCTGCGGAGCGCAGATCCGCCCGTACGACAACGTGCCGGTGCTTTCATGGTTGGCGCTGCGCGGCCACTGCCGCGACTGCGGGGTGCGGATTTCGCCCCGCTACCCCTTGGTGGAGGCCACCACCGCGCTGCTCTGCGCCGGCGCCGTGCTCAGCCACGACACCGCGGCTGGCATCGCGCTCTCGGTCGCGCTGATCCTGGTGCTCGTGCCCGCGGCGCTGATCGACCTCGAACATCGCATCATCCCCAACCGCCTGACCGGCGCCGGCGCACTGCTTGCGCTCGCGCTGGGGAGCGCGCTCGACCCGGCGGGCGAGCCGACGCGCCTGATAGCCGGCGCCGCGGCCGGCGGCTTCCTGCTGTGCGCGGCGCTCGCCTACCCCGGCGGGATGGGGATGGGCGACGTGAAGCTCGCGGGCGTCATGGGTCTCTTCCTCGGCACGGCGGTCGCGCCCGCGCTGCTGAGCGCGCTGCTCTCAGGCGTGCTCGTCGGCGCGGCGATCATCGCGCGCAAGGGCGCCCGCGCCGGACGCAAGACCGCCGTCCCCTTCGGGCCCTTCCTCGCGCTGGGGGGGATCGTCGCGGTCTTCGCGGGCCAGCCGATAGTCAGCTGGTACGCGCACCACTTCATCCACTGATGGTCGCGGGCGTGCCCTCGGGTGTGTCGGAGGGCGCGGCGGGCGCCGCCTCGCGCTGTGCCAGCAGCAACCCGACGGCGAGGAACGGGAAGACCCACGGCAGGTAGGACCACGTCCAGTAGTTGGCCGCGAGCTGCACGCCGAGCAGCAGCGCGGCCGCGAGCGCGCTCAGGCGGACGGGGTCGGTGCGGGCGGAGCGGTCGGCGCGCAGGTGCAGGACCGCGGCCACCACAACCGCGAGCACCGCAGCCTGCGCCAACGGCTGCAGCCACTGAACGCGGAACGTGTACCAGGGGGCGAAGAAGGAGCCGCGCTGGAACTGGAAAGCCATCGCGTGCGCCATCGCCGCGACCCCGTGCGCGCCGCCGAGGAGCAGCAGGAGCCCCGTCAGGGCCGCCGAGAGCGCGAGCGCGCCGGCGCAGGCGCCCCCCAGCCCGCGACGGCGGTAGGGGATCCAGATCGCCAGCAGGATCAACGGCACGAGCTTGATCCACACGCCCGCCGCCAGCGCCGCCAGCGACAGGCCCACACGCGGGCGGAGCGCGAGCATCCATGCCAGACAGGCGGCAAGCACGAGGTCGTTCGCGCCGCCCGAGGCGGCCAGCAGCACGGGCGGAAAGGCGAACCAGGCGAGCGCGGCCCGCAGGCGGCGGTCGATAGGGAGCCCGCCCGCCCGCCCGCCTGCCCCGCTGCCGTCGCTCAACTCGCGGCTCCCTGCGACGCGGTACAGCGCCCAGCCGACGAGCAGGCTGGCGACGGCAGCCGTCACCAGCGAGCCCGAGAGGTCGCTGAAGGCGTTGCTCACCGGCCGCCAAAGAGCAGCGGGGAGGTAGAGCAGGTAGTTCAGCAGCGGGTAGGTGTCGCCGTGGAAGGCCAGGGTGATGTGCCCGTAGGGGAGCACGCCGTGCAGCACGTCGGTGGCGCCCTGCAGCGAGGCCGCCGCCACGTCGGTGTAGCCGCTCGAGGTGAGCGTGATCGCAAGGAACGCGAGGATCGTCGCGAGCAGGATCAGGCGCAGCATCCGCGTGCGCCGCCGCGGCTCCCACTCGGCCCACAGCCGCTCGAACAGCGGCGTGCTGGGGGACGCCGCGCGCGCCCCCGAACCCAGGCCGACCCACAGGCATCTGAGCACCAGGTAGCCGAGCGCCAGATCCGCGCAGGCCACGCTCGCGGCGACCAGGTCCGCGTTGATGAGCGGCACGGTGAGCGTGAGGCTCGCCAGCGCCAGCGCGTCGAGGTTGCGCACGCGCCGGAGCGGGACGACGAGCGTGGCGAGCAGGAAGAGGCCGCTCAGCAGAACGAGCGCCCAAGGCGAGTTGGCGAGCGCGGCGCCGGAGGCGGGCCTCCCGACGACGTGCTCCTCGGTGGCCACCACTTCGCTCCGTTCTCCGACAGCAGCATCCAGCACGACCCGCGGGCCATCGAAGAACGTAACGCGCTGCGTCGTGGCGTCGAGCGGGAGCACCCGGGCGGTGTGTGCCGGGTGATGCGCGAGGAAGGCGCGGTCTTCAGGGTTCGCGAGCGCCGCCACGATCGCGGCGGTGGCGCTGAGGCGGTAGTGCGGTTTGGTCTGCTGGTGCAGCACCCACAACCCGGCTGCGCACAGCACGAACACTACTGCGATCGTGAGCAGGCGGCGGTTGGCGAGCCTCGCGCCGGCCAGCGCGAACGGCGTCCGGCGGTCCAGATGGGCAGCGAGGGGTCGAGAGCCGCGTAGTGCGTAGCCGTGTTGCGCTCGCCTCATCACCTACAGGCATCGACCTGGTTGAAGGCCGGCTTGATCCGACAGGCGGGCTGTCCTTCGAGCGGCCTACCAGGGCGGCCGCAGCTCCGGGAACATCGGGAAATGTCGGATGTTGAGCGTCCAAAGCTCCAGATCGTGCACGCGCGCCGTCGCTGCCAGGCAGTAGTCGACCGCGTCGATCCCGGAGTGGCTCGGGGCGTAGCGTCGCGCCAGGGCGTCTGCCTGATCGGCGACTGCGGCGTCGACTGGCAGCCAGTGCAGGGCTGCTACGAGCGCGTCGGTCCGGCGTCGCTCGGAGCGGCGCATGCCGACCGAGAGCTCGATTCGAGTGAGGACGGACGCGGACACGAGCTCTCCGCGTTCAAATGTCGAACGCAGGAGGCTCCCGGCTGACTCGACCCCCCGCAGGTAGTCGATGAGGACGGAGGTGTCGGCGAGTGGGCTCACCCGGTGGGCTGCCGGAGCCGGCGGGCCGTGCCCGAACGAACTCGCTCCACGAGCTCCGCGCCACTCTCGCGGCGATCGCTCCAGGCGCCAAAGGCGCCGTCGAGCAGCTGCAGCCGCTCGGCGCTCGAGAGCTCGTCGTAGTGCTCGTCGAGCGCGCGTCGGACGAGCGCAGCGAGTGAGTGGCCGGTCCGCGCGGACTCGTCGCGTAGGCGGGCGTACTGGCTGTCGGTCAGGGTGATCTGGGTGCGGTGCACGGTGATGTAATGCTACATCATCAACTTACGGCCACGGCACCTGGCGAGCGCACGTCTGGACAGACGTTGCCACGGACGCTGGTAGGGGTTCGCCCACCGGAGTCGAAGAGTGCTGCGTGAGCCGCTCGATCGCCGCACAAATTGCAGCGCGGCCTCCGGGGCGTACGCGCAGAAGCCGCTCCCTCGCGCTCCCCCTCTCGCGGCGCAAAGTGCGGTGGGTGGGGGTCGCGCTCGCGCTCGTGGCGGTACTCGGCGGCGGGTGGCTGTGGCTGCGCAACTCGTCGTGGGTGGCGGTCGAGCGCGTCGACATAACGGGCGTGCGCGGGGCCGACGCCGGCCCGATCGAGGCGGCGCTGAAGGGAGCTGCCAGGAGGGAGAGCACCCTCAACGTGAACATGGCAGCCCTGCGCGCCGCGGTCGCCCCCTTCCGCGTCGTGCGGGCGGTGAGCGTGAAAACGAGCTTTCCCCATGGGATGAGCATCGCCGTGAGCGAGCAGTTGCCCGTCGCGGCGCTGAGCGAGGGGGGAGCGCGTACTGCCGTCGCCGCAAACGGGGTGGTGCTGGGGCCCAGCCTGCTCTCCTCGTCCCTGGCGGCGATCGCGGCGCCGGGGCCGGCGCCGCTCGGCGGGCGGGTGCAGAACGCCACGGTGCGCGCCCAGCTGGCCGTGCTGGGCGCCGCGCCGCAGGTGCTGCTCGGGTGGGTCGAAAAGGTCGTTGAGGGGAAGGAAGGGCTGACTGTGGAGATGCACGGCGGCCTCCAGCTCTACTTCGGCGACGCCACGCGGCCCCATGCGAAGTGGCTGGCGGCTGCGCGTGTGCTTGCCGACTCGGCATCGGCCGGGGCTGCCTACGTGGACGTGCGCGCGCCGGAACGGCCGGCGTCGGGGACGGTCGCGCCGAGCAGCGGTGGGGGGGAAGCGAGCGCATCGACGGCGGCGCAGAGCGCGGGAACGAGCGCGGCGAGCGGGGTCGGGGCGAGCACGAGCGCCGTGATCGCGCACGCGCTCGCAGAAGCTGTCACCGGCGGACCGGCTGCCGCTGCGGCGCCGGCGGCGCCGGCGGCGGGACAGAGTGCGCCTACCGGCACGACCAATGCCGGCGGGGAAAACTTGGGCGAAGAATCAGCCTCGACTTCAGGTTGAAGGTAGCGAAAAGCAAGACCTCGGGCGGCGGTCGAGAGTCCCGGGATCTGCAATGAAACCTGCAAAAGTCGTCGCAGCGGTTGACAGGGCGAAGTTCCCTGCATAACGTGCGCAAACGTGGTTTCCTGTGGAGACCAGCACGTGAACCCTTAACCAATACTTGAGACAGCGGCGGAAAGCGCGGAAACCATGGAGAGCGGCGTAGGCAGCTACCTGGCAGTGATCAAGGTCGTCGGCGTCGGCGGCGGCGGCACCAACGCCGTGAGTCGGATGGTCGACGCGGGGTTGCGCGGCGTGGAGTTCATCGCTGCGAACACCGACGCCCAGGCGCTCGCGGGGTGCGACGCCGACATCAAGCTGAACATCGGCCACGTCTCCACGCACGGGCTGGGGGCGGGCGCCAACCCCGAAGTGGGGCTCGCGGCGGCGTCGGAGTCGCGCGACGACATCAAGGAGGCCCTGAAGGGGGCGGACATGGTGTTCGTCACCGCGGGCGAGGGGGGCGGCACGGGGACGGGCGCAGCGCCGGTGATCGCGGAGATCGCCAAGCACGAGATCGGCGCGCTGACCGTCGGCGTCGTCACGCGGCCCTTCGACTTCGAGGGCACCCAGCGCGCGCGCTCGGCGAACGAGGGGATCGACCGGCTGCGCGAGGTCGTGGACACGCTGATCGTGATCCCCAACGAGAAGCTGCTCGCGGTCGTCGAGCGGCGCACCTCGATGCTCGACGCCTTCAAGGAGGCCGACGACGTGTTGCGCCAGGGCATCCAGGGGATCACCGACCTGATCACGATCCCCGGTCTCATCAACCTCGACTTCGCCGACGTGCGGACGATCATGCACGACGCCGGCAGCGCGCTGATGGGCATCGGCAGCGCGGCGGGCGAGAACCGCTGCGCGGAGGCCGCCAGGGTCGCGATCTCCTCGCCGCTGCTGGAGGAGTCCATGGAGGGCGCCACCGGCATCCTGCTCAACATCACCGGCGGCCGGGACCTCGGCCTGTTCGAGGTCAACGAAGCGGCCGAGATCGTGCAGGGCGCGGCCGACTCCGACGCCAACATCATCTTCGGCGCGGTCATCGACGAGGGCCTCGGCGACGAGGTGCGCGTCACGGTGATCGGCACCGGCTTCGACCACCGCACGCGCGGCGCGCGCAACCGCCCCGGCCGCGCGGTGGACCGCGGTCCGCGCATCGGCGAGCGCGAGCGCTCGACGCTGGAGATCGCCGACGACGAGATCGACGTGCCGCCGTTCCTGCGGTGAGCGCGGCCCAATCTCCTTAAGCAGTTAATCGGGGGCCGCTGTTCGGTCGGCGCATGCGCCGACCGCGACGCCGCGCATGCGCGGCGTCGGCAACGGCCGCATGCGGCCGTTGCGAGCCGAGCCGCATGCGGCTCGGCTGGGCACGCCACATGTGGCGTGCCCCCGACCCACCCCCGCGCGGGTGGGTACACTGCGGCTGTGAGCTTGGGCGACGCGGTGCAGCATCGGGTGTTGAGGCTTCATCAGGCGCTGTACGAGCGCAGCGGTGGGGCCGTCGGGCACAGGATGGTCGGGGTGCCGACGCTGCTGCTGCGCACCACCGGCCGGCGCACCGGCGCGCAGCGGTGCAACGCGCTCGTGTACGCCGAGGATGGCTCCGAGTACGTGGTGGTCGCCTCCAACGGCGGCTCCGACAGACCGCCCGGCTGGCTGTACAACCTCAAGGCTCAGCCTGAGGTCGAGGTGCAGATCGGCCGCCGGCGGACACCCGGTGCCGCGCGCGTCGTGGAGCGCGGCGATGCCGACTACGAGCGGCTGTGGCGGCTCGTCAACGACAACAACCGCGGGCGCTACGACGCCTACCAGCGTGGCACCGAGCGTCCGATCCCGCTGGTTGTCGTCGGCTCCACGTAGGACGGCGGGCGTGGCCGCTGAGCGCGTGACCGACGAGCGGTGGGACGCGGTCGACGCGTACGTCGGCGAGCTGCTCGTTGGCGAGGACGACGCGCTGCGGGAGGCCACCGCGGCGAGCGCCGCCGCCGGCCTGCCGCCGATCGCGCTCACGCCCCCGCTGGGCAAGCTGCTGCACCTGCTCGCGCGCGTGCACGGGGCGCGCACCGTGCTCGAGCTCGGCACGCTCGGCGGCTACTCCACGATCTGGCTCGCGCGCGCGCTGCCCGCCGACGGCCGCGTGGTGACGCTCGAGCTGGAGCCCGCCTACGCCGCGCTCGCCGCCGCGAACCTCGAGCGCGCCGGGGTCGCCGACCGCGTCGAGATCTGTGTCGGTCCGGCGCTCGAGAGCCTGCGCGCGCTGCGCGCCGAGGACGCCGGGCCCTTCGACCTGGTGTTCATCGACGCCAACAAGGAGGCCACGCCCGAGTACTTCGAGGAGGCGCTCGCGCTCTCGCGGCCCGGCACCCTGATCATCACCGACAACGTGGTGCGCGCCGGCGCGCTCGCCGACCCCGCCACCGAGGACCCCCGCGTCCTCGGGATGCGCCGCTTCCACGAGCTGCTCGCCGCGCAGGAGCGCGTCACCGCCACGACCGTCCAGACGGTCGGCGCCAAGGGTTACGATGGCTTCACGCTCGCGCTCGTCGAGGCGTAGGCGCGCGCTGCGTCCGCGCGGGTGGGTGCGCCACTACGCCGGCCTGCTGTTCTCGCCCGCAGCCCCCGGCGCGGTGCCGCTGCTCTTCGAACGCCGCGGCGCGCAGCGGCTGGGACGGGGGGCCACGACGCTCGGCGCCGGCATCGCGCAGCGCTGCCGCCCGACCCGCCCGCGGATGCGCGCGCTCGCCGCCGCGCCCGGGGGGCGAGCTGCGCTGGCGCGGACGTGCCCGCCCCGCCGCCGCCCGGGCCCGACGGGGCGGTCGTGCACCCGATCGCCGCCTCCACCTGCGACATCGACTGCCCGCTTGTGCTCGGCGTCACGCCGCTGCCGCTGCCCCTGCACCTCGGGCACGAATGCGTCGCCGAGGTGCTCGCCGTCGGCGAGCGGGTGCGCACGGTCGACGCCCGGCGACCGCGTGATCGTGCCGTTCCAGATCACCTGCGGCGCCTGCCCGCGCGTGCGCCGCGGGGCGCACCGGCAACTGCACGAGCGTGCCGCCGATCTCGATGTACGGGATGGGGGCGCTGGCGCCGGGCACTGGGGCGGCGCGTTCGCCGAGGAGCTCGCGGTGCCCTACGCCGACGCGATGCTCGTGCCGCTGCCCGCCGGCGATCGACCCCGCCGCCGCGGCCAGCCTCGCCGACAACGTCTGCGACGCCTACCGCCACATCGCGCCCCACCTGCCCGCGCTGCTCGCCGCGGACCCCGACGCGGAGGTGCTGCTCTTCGGCCCGCGCTCCGCACGCTCGCCCTGTTCGGCTGCAGCGTCCCGCTCTACGCCGGCCTGATCGCCCGCGCGCTCGGCGCCCGCACGCGTCACCCTCGTCGACGCCCGCCCCGCCGCCCGCGCGCACGCCGAGCGCCTCGGCTTCGAGGCGCTGCGCCCGCGCCAGCTGCGCCGCCGCCCGCCCGCGCCGCTGGTCGTCGACGCCACCGTCGATGACCTCCACGCCGCGCTCGCGCACGTCGCCCCCGACGGCGTCTGCACGAGCTCCGGAGGCTTCGCCCACGCGGCGCGCGTGCCCATGTTGAACATGTACATCCGCAACGTCACGCTCCACCTCGGGCGCACCCACGCCCGCGCGCTGATCCCCGACGTACTCGAGCTGATGACCGACGGGCGCCTGCGTCCCGAGTTGGTCACGTCAGCCGTCGCGCCGCTGGACGACGCGCCCGCGGCGCTGCGGGAGCACCTCCTCGGCAGGGGGGTCAAGACGGTGCTCACGGCGTAGAGGGGACCGTGGGCGTCCGCGTCATGCTCGCGGTGGCCCTCGCAGCGTGGGCGAGCAGTCGCGGTGCAGTGGCGCCCGCGACGCGACGGACGGTCACGGTCGCGGTGAGCGGAGCGCCCATGCGCCCCGACCCGCCCGTCCCACGCCGGGCGGTCGCGCTCTGGCTGCCGTACTGGGCGATGCCCGCCGCCCTGCACTCGGCGCTCGCGCACGCCGACGTCGTGGGCGTCGCCAGTCCGTTCTGGTACACGCTCACGGGCGGGGCGACAGTTGAAGGGGACCCCGGCGCGGGCGACGGCGCGGCCGTCTCGGCGCTCACAGCCCGCGGCATCCGCGTCGTGCCGACGGCCACCGAGAGCGACGGGCTGCGCGCCTTCGACGCGGCCCTCGCCGACCCCGCGCGGCGGGCCGCAATGGTTCACGCCCTGGCAGCGCTCGCCACTCGCCCCGGCTACAGCGGCCTCGATCTCGACTTCGAGGACTTCGCATCCGACCCCGGCCACGCAGTCGCGCCGGCGGATGAGGCCGCGGCGCTCTACCCGCGGTTCCTCGCCGCGGTGTGCGCGGCGCTGCACGCGGCGGGCCGCACCTGCACCGTGACGGTGATGCCGCGCACGAGCGCCGCGCACGTCTATTGGCGGGGGCGGCTGGCCACGTGGGTGTACGACTACGCTGCGCTCGCGCGGGTGGCGGACCGAGTGCGGGTGATGGCCTACGACGAGCACGCGCCCGGCGGTCCCGCCGGCCCCGTCGCCCCGTACGCATGGGTGCGGCAGGTGGTGGCCTACGCTGCGGCGAGGATGCCCCCCGCCAAGGTGGAACTGGGGCTGCCCGCGTACGGCTACGACTGGTCGGGCACCGCAGCGAGCACCCTCACCTCCCGCGAAGCCGCGCCGCTGGCGCGCCAGTATGGCGTTGTGCCGACTTGGAACGGCGCGCAGGCGGAGGACACGTTCCGCTACACGGCGGCGGGGCATCCGTACACGGTGTGGTACGAGGGCGCCCGCGCGGAGTACGTCCGCGCGCGGCTCGCGCTCGCCGCCGGCTTCGCGGGTGTCGCGCTTTGGGCCGCGGGGGGCGAGGAAACGGGGGTGTGGCCGCTGTTGCGCGGCCTCTATGGGCTCGCGCAACGGCAGTAGGGCAGTTACCGCTACCCCAGCTCGATCGCCCGCATCGTGTGCTCGTCGGGCAGCTTGTCGAGGATCCGTCGTAGAACTACGCGCTCGTCCTCCTGCTCGCGCCCGAGGTCGTTGAGCAGCGAGCGCAGCGCGCTGTGCGCGATCTTCATCTGCGGGGGGCTCAGCGTCACCATCACCCCGCCGCGCTCGTCGGGCGTCGCCTCCACGCCGGCGAGCGCTCTCGCGGGCCAGCGTACGGATCTCCGGCTGGTGCGCCTCGTCGGAGATCAGCAGGCGCAGCGCGCTCGCGGCCACGGGCACCTCGTCCGCGTCGAGGTGCAGATGGTAGGCCGGCTGCGGCTCGGGGGCTGTCTCGCTCATGAGGGTCCTTGGGGTCTCGGTCGGCGTGGGCTGGCGCGGTCGTGCGCGCGGCGCAGAGCCTACGGGCTGCGACGGTCGGAGGCCGCGCGGCCCCACTGAGCCATCGCCATCCGTCCGTATCCTCGCCTGCCACAATGAAGCGATGGCAACGCAAGCTACGTACATCACGCCAAGCGACTCCTCGCGCCCGCTCTATCGGATGGACGTCGGCACATACAACCGACTGGTCGAGACCGGGGCCCTGGAAGGGGTGGAGGTCGAGTTGCTTGATGGGCTGCTCATCAACAAGTACTCGCACAGCGAGGACGAAATCCACCGGCTCGACGTGGGGACCTATGAACGGATGGTCGCGTCGGGCGCACTGGACGGTCAGCGGATCGAGTTGCTGGAAGGGCTGCTGGTCGAGGTGAGTCCGCACGGTCCCGATCACGCGCGTGTGGTCGAAGAGCTCACGGTGCGCTTGGCCGACCCCCGGGTGCGATTGCGCGTCCAGATGCCGCTTGAAGCCAGGTGGGGATCGCTGCCAGAACCAGACCTGCTGCTTGTGAAGAGCGAGCCCCCCTTTGGCCGTCACCCGCGTACCGGCCTGCTCGTCGTGGAGGTCGCCGTGAGCTCTCACAAGGAGGATCGCGGTGAAAAGGCCATCCTGTATGCAGGCGCTCCGATCCTCACCTACTGGCTGGTCGATGTCCCCGGCCGCGCGGTCGAGGTGCGCAGCGACCCGGGGCCAAAAGGCTACGGCCGCTGCGAAGTGTACGGCGTCGGCGCGACGGTCCCCTCGCCCGCGGAGGGCGTGCCGGATCTCGACGTGGCGTCGCTGTTCGACGGACTCGGCGACTGAGATTCAACTGCGCGACGCGCCGTCCTCGGGCGCGGTGGCTCGGAGGCGCCGCGCCGCGCAGGCTGCCTACTTGACCACGAGGAAGCGGCCCTGCATCCACGGGTGGATGGCGCACATGAAGTGCAGCGTGGTGCCGGGTTTGGCGGTGATCTTGAACGTCACCTTGCCGTGCGGGCCCTTCGGGCCGATGATGAGCGAATCGCCGGGCTGGTTGAAGCCGGGGGCGCCGACGTTGACAACCTGGTGGGGCGGCGGGCCCGAGGCTTCTTCACGCGGGTTGAGGCCATGCGCTTTGGCGATGCTCTTGCAGACCTTGCAGTTTTCGACCTGGCCGATCGTGCGCGGCAGCTGCCAGGGGCTGACGATCGACAGTGTGTGCGGATCGGGGGTGGTGTTGAGCAGGGTGACCGTGGCACCCGAGCGGACCCTCACGGTGCCGGTGGCGAAGTGCAGCGAGCTCTTGATGTAGGCGTTCGTCTTGAACGATTCTCCGCCCTTGATGACGATCGTCGCCTTCGACGGCCCCCCGCCGGCGGCCAGCGCCGTACCGGCCATCGCGAGCACGAGGCCGAGCGCTGCCGCGGCGAGCACGCGCCGTGGTGTCGATGACTGCATGACTGCCTCCTCACGGCACCACGCCAAGCGGCGTCGCGCCTCGCGATTCGACGACGGCGCGCGAGGGAGGCGCGCCACCATCCGATTGAGCGCGACACTATCCGTTGACGCCCCAGTTGTCAAACTGATTGACTCACAACCGAACGTCTGTTCGTCCTCCTATGATGTGCGCCAGATGCCCATCAGCAACCAGATCGTCGTCTCCGGCGCGCGCGAGCACAACCTCAAAGACATCTCCCTGACGCTGCCGCGCGACGCGCTGGTCGTCATCACGGGCCTCTCCGGCTCGGGCAAGTCCTCGCTCGCGTTCGACACGATCTACGCCGAGGGCCAGCGCCGCTACGTCGAGTCCCTCTCCGCGTACGCGCGCCAGTTCCTGGGGCAGATGGACAAGCCCGACGTCGACTCGATCGAGGGGCTCTCGCCGGCGATCTCGATCGACCAGAAGACCACCTCGCGCAACCCCCGCTCGACCGTCGGCACCGTCACCGAGATCTACGACTACCTGCGCCTGCTGTGGGCGCGCGTGGGCAAGCCCCACTGCCACATCTGCGGCCGGCCGATCTCCGGGCAGTCGGCGGAGCAGATCATCGACCAGGCGATGGAGCTGCCGGAGGGCACGCGCTTCATGGTGATGGCGCCCGTGGTGCGCGGGCGCAAGGGGGAGTACGGCAAGCTGTTGGAGGAGCTGCGGGCGGACGGGTATACGCGCGTGCGGATCGACGACCGCGTGCGCCTGCTGGAGGAATCGATCGTGCTCGACAAGCGCTACAAGCACGACGTCTCGGTCGTGGTGGACCGCCTCGCGATGCGCCACGACATCCGCAAGCGCCTTGCCGACTCGATCGAAACGGCGGTGCGTCTGGCTGACGGACTGGTGGAGGTGGAGATCCTCGGCGAGCACCCCGAGTCCCGGACGTACTCCGAGCGCTTCGCCTGCCCCGAGCACGGCCCCTCGCTGGTGGAGCTGGAGCCGCGCATCTTCTCGTTCAACTCCCCCCACGGCGCGTGCGAGCGCTGCCACGGGCTGGGCGCGCAGATGGAGATCGATCCCGAGCTGCTCGTGCCCGACCCGGTGCTGTCGGTGAGCGAGGGGGCGATCGCGCCGTGGAGCAGGGCGGCGGCGTTCTCCAACTACTACGAGCAGGTCGCCGAGGCGCTCGCCGAGAGCTACGGCGTCGACCTCGCGGAGCCGTGGGAGGACCTGCCGCAGGAGCACCAGGATCTGTTCCTGCACGGCACGAAGGAGCCGCTGGCGATCACCTACCGCAACCGCTTCGGCCGGCGCCGCTCCTACTCGACCCGCTTCGCGGGGCTGATCGCCAACCTCGAGAAGCGCTACCGCGAAACGGAGTCCGAGGGGGTGAAGGAGAAACTCGAGGAGTACATGTCGCTGCGTGCGTGCCCGGCGTGCGGGGGCGCACGGCTGCGGCCGGAGTCGCGCGCGGTGCTGGTCGGGGGGACGCGGATCGAGGACTTCTGCGCGCTCTCCGCCCGGCGTGCGATCGAGTGGCTGGCAGAGGTGGAGCTCTCGGAGACCGACCGCCACGTGGCGCGGCTGATCCTGCGCGAGATCTCCGAGCGGCTGCAGTTCCTGGAGAACGTCGGCATCGGCTACCTCTCGATGGACCGCGCCTCGGCGACGCTCTCCGGCGGTGAGGCGCAGCGCATCCGCCTCGCCACGCAGATCGGCAGCTCGCTGGTGGGCGTGCTGTACATCCTCGACGAGCCCTCGATCGGCCTGCACCAGCGCGACAACTCGAAGCTGATCGCGACGCTGGAGCGGCTGCGCGACCTCGGCAACACGGTGATCGTGGTCGAGCACGACGAGCAGACGATGCGCGCCGCCGACCACCTCGTCGACCTCGGCGTCGGCGCGGGCGAGCACGGCGGGCGGATCGTGGCGCAGGGCACCGCGGCGCAGGTGCAGCGCGTGAAGGAGTCGCTCACCGGCCAGTACCTCGCCGGCACGCGCACGGTGGAGGTGCCCGCCAAGCGCCGCACCCCGACCGGCTACGTGAAGGTCGAGGGCGCCTCACAGCACAACCTCAGGGACATCGACGCCAGCTTCCCGCTCGGCGTGCTCACGTGTGTGACGGGGGTCTCGGGCTCGGGCAAGAGCACGCTCGTCAACGAGATCCTCTACAAGGCGCTCTCCGCGCGTCTACACCGCGCGCGCGCCCGCCCCGGCGCGCACCGCGCGATCCGCGGCCTGGAGCAGCTCGACAAGATCATCGCCGTCGACCAGTCCCCGATCGGGCGCACCCCACGCTCCAACCCCGCGACCTACACCGGGCTCTTCGACGTGATCCGCGACATGTTCTCCAAGACGCAGGAGGCCCGCGCGCGCGGGTACAAGCCGGGCCGCTTCTCCTTCAACGTCAAGGGCGGGCGCTGCGAGGTGTGCAAGGGCGACGGGCAGCTGAAGATCGAGATGCACTTCCTGCCCGACGTGTACGTGCCGTGCGAGCAGTGCCACGGCCGCCGCTACAACCGCGAGACGCTGGAGGTGCGCTTCAAGGGGCGCAGCATCGCCGAAGTGCTCGACATGCCGGTCGAGGAGGCGGTCAAGTTCTTCGAGCACATCCCCAAGGTGCGCCGGCGTCTGGAGACCCTCGACGCGGTCGGCCTCGGCTACGTGCGCCTCGGCCAGCCGGCCACGACGCTCTCCGGCGGGGAGGCGCAGCGCGTGAAGCTCGCCACCGAGCTCTCCAAGGTGGCGACCGGGCGCACCATGTACATCCTCGACGAGCCGACCACGGGGCTGCACTTCGCCGACGTGCAGAGACTGCTGGAGGTGTTGCAGCGGCTCGTGGACGCCGGCAACACGGTGGTTGTCATCGAGCACAACCTCGACGTGATCAAGTGCGCCGACCGCCTTATCGACATGGGCCCCGAGGGGGGCGAGGAGGGCGGCCTGGTGGTCGCCGCCGGTACGCCGGAGGAGGTCGCGGCCGAGCCGGCCTCGCACACGGGACAGTTCCTCGCCCCGCTGCTGGCGGCGGGAGTTTCGCCCAACGGCCGGGCGCGCGGCGCCACGAAACGGACGGCCGCCGCCAAGCGCAAGCCGCGCGCGCGGGCCGCCGCGTAGAGTGCGCCCGGCACGGCGTAAAGCGCCGCCACAACTCATCGGACCCCGTCGTGTTTCCGGAGTCGAGATGCGCACCCTCGCCCGCGCCGCCATCCTCACCCTCGCTCTCCCACTCGCCGTCGCCGCCCCCGCGCCCGCGGCGCCGCTGGAAGGCATCCACAAGATCCAGCACGTCGTGATCGTCATGCAGGAGAACCGCTCGTTCGACTCCTACTTCGGCACCTACCCCGGCGCCAACGGGCTCCCGGCGGGCGTGTGCGTGCCCGATCCGCTCAACGGCGGCTGCGTGTCGCCCTTCCACGATCCGAACAACAAGAACTCCGGCGGGCCCCACGGCCACGGCGCCTTCACGGCCGACCTCGACGGCGGCAAGCTGGACGGCTTCGTCGGGGAGGCCGAGCAGGGGGAAAAGTGCACCACCACCAAACCCAGCTGCAGCCTTGCCAGGAAGGAGTCTCGAGCGCGCAGTGCGTCGACCCGATGGGCTACCACGACGCGCGCGAGATCCCCAACTACTGGGCCTACGCCGCGAACTACGTCCTGCAGGACGCCATGTACGAGCCCGACTCCTCGTGGAGCTGGCCCGAGCATCTCTACCTGGTCTCGGGGTGGTCGGCGATGTGCCACGAATGGAGCAAACCGCTCACGTGCTTCAGCGCGCCCGAAGGGGCGCCCACGCCCGAACCCGCCAACGGCAAGCCCAACCCCTACACCGGCTCCGAAGCGATCTCGCTGCCGTGGACCGACGTCACCTACCTGCTGCACAAGCACGGCGTGAGCTGGCGCTACTACATCTTCGAAGGCGAAGAGCCCGACTGCGAGGCCGACGAAGCGATGACGTGCGCGCCGGTGAAACAGGGGCCCAAAACGCCTGGCATCTGGAACCCGCTGGTGGACTTCATGGACGTCAAGGAAGACGGGCAGCTCGAAGACGTGCAGTCGCTGACCCACTTCTACAAAGCCGTGGAAAACACGAGCGAATGCGCGCTGCCCAACGTCGCCTGGGTCACTCCCAACAACAAGGTCTCCGAGCACCCGCCCGCGCTGATCTCGGCCGGCCAGGCGTATGTGACGACGCTCGTCAACTCGATCATGCGCAGCCCCTGCTGGGACTCCACCGCGATCTTCCTCTCGTGGGATGACTGGGGCGGCTTCTACGACCACGTCGTGCCGCCGGCGACGCCCGACGGGCAGGGCCTCGGCTTCCGCGTGCCGGGGCTGGTGATCAGCCCCTACGCGCGCGCCGGATACGTCGACCACCAGGAGTTCTCCCACGACTCCTACCTGCGGTTCATCGAGGACGACTTCCTGGAAAGCGAACGCCTGAACCCGATGACGGACGGGCGCAAAGACTCCCGCCCCGAAGTGAGCGAAGAAGTGCCCGGCCTCGGCAACCTGGAAGAGGACTTCGACTTCACCCAGGCGCCGCGGGCGCCGCTGCTGCTCTCCCCCGAACCGCCCCCCGGCCCGGCCTCCTGCCCGCCTGGCTCGATCCCGCCCGGGGCGCCCGCGCCGGCCCCGCTCGAAGCCTGCCCGTATCCGCTCCCGCCGTCCCCGGCTCCGCCGACGCCGCCGGCGAGCCCGCCGGCGACTGCGACCGTCGCCAAGGCGCCCTCCCCGCCGGTGCTGCAGGTCACAGTGTCGGCCGCCGCGCGCCAGGACATGCGCTCCCACCACGGCCGCGTGTACCTGACCGTCACCTGCAGCGAGGCGTGCGCGGTGTACGCGCACGGCCACCTCGGCCTGCTGCGCGACCACCGGCACCTGCGGCTGGAGAGCGCCCACGCGACGCTCACGGCCGGCCACGCCACGCGGATCGCGCTCACCCTCTCGCGCGCCGTCGGCGCCGCGCTGCGCCGCGCCGCCAGGGGCGGCCACACCGTGCAGGCGCTGATCGACCTCGACGTGACCGTCGCCGGGACCGCAGGCAAGTCATACCTCGTGCACGTGCAGCTCTCTTATCGCTAGCGTCCTCCACGTGGAAGCAGGCGAGCTGGCGCGCCAGGCGCGCACGTGGGCGCAGAAGTGGCGGTGGTACGAGCGCAACGCCCTGCCCTGGAACCGCGCGCGCATCCACTGGGAGCTGCTGCGTCGCGGCGCGTTCGCGCGGTGGCCGGTCGAGGGCAACGTGCTGGAGGCCCTGCGCGAGGGACGCCTGGAGGTGGGGGAGGGGGTGCTGTGGGAGCCGCACGTGTGGATCACGGCGCCCGGCCGCGCGCGCGTGCGGATCGGCGCGGGCACGTTCCTCAACCAGGGCGTGATGGTCGCCGCCCGGGAGCTCGTGGAGATCGGCGCGCACTGCATGCTCGCCAACGGCTGCTTCGTCTCCGACGCCTCCCACCGCTACGACGATCCCGAGCGGCCCGTGCCGTGGCAGGGCTTCACCTCCAAAGGCCCCACTCGGATCGGCGACAACTGCTGGCTGGGCGCGCACGTGGTCGTCACCGATGGCGTCACCGTCGGCGAGCGGTGCGTGGTGGGCGCCAACTCCGTCGTCACGCACGATCTCCCGCCCCGCTCGCTCGCCGCCGGCGCGCCCGCGCGGGTGCTGCGGAGCATCTGAGCCTGAGCCCGCCCCGCGCAGGGCGCGTGCGTCGATCCCCCGGACCGCGTGGGCGCCGTGCGGCGATCCTTCTCCCGGGCGCCGTGCGGCGAACTGACGCACGCCCCAGCCGCAGATGCTACTCTGGTAGGTATGGGTCATGGGAAGGGGAGAGCCGCGGGAGTGGCCTTGGCCGTGCTAGCCGTCGTGGTGCTCGCGTCAGCGCAGACCGCGGCGGCGCGGTCGGCGGCGGACGTGGCCGCCACGCAGGCTCTCTCGGGCGCGACCAACACGCTGGTGAACGCCGCTCGGCCCGACATCAACCGGGCGCTGGCGGCGGTCAAGGGGTACGTCAACCAGTCCATCGCGCAGTGCCCCGGGGTCGCGACCGGTTCGCCGCAGAACCACGACTCCGAACAGCTCGACAACGAGGTCGCGGGCACGCTGACAGTCGCGGGCTACCGCATCGCGGCCGGGCCGATCGCGGCCTTCGCGCGGGCCGTCAAGGGCCTGCACTGGAGCAACTCCCGGCTCACGCGCGCGGTGCACACCTTCGCCACCAAGCTCGTGGGGCTCTCCACGCTCGTGGCCCCCAACCTCTGCGCCGACGTCGGCGCGTGGGTCTCCAGCGGCTACGCGACGCTGCCTGCGAGCACCGTGCAGTTCGACCAGCGCTACGCGGCGACCGACGTGGAAGCCGAAGAAAGCCCGCTGATCATCCGCCTCGCGCGGCCGTACGGGACCCCCAGCGACTTCGTCGTGCTGCGCCGCGTGGAACGCTTCGAAGCCCGAGCTCGCCGAAGCCGAAGCTGGTGCCGTGGCGGAATACACGCGTTTCATGAACGCGATTGACCTGCAGCAGTAGGGTCGGCGCGACCCGGCAGCGGAGCCGCCGTCCGCGCGGGGAGCCAGGCGCTCAGGACGCCGCCGGGCCCGCGCGCGCCCTCGCCGCTACGTGGCCGCGAGCAGCGCGCGCAACTCCTCGAGCTCGGCGGGGTCGATCTTGTAAACGTGCTCCGGGCCGGGGTAGCGCCGCGCGCGGACGTCCTCGGCGTAAGCGGCCACGCCGGCGTTCATCTCCTGCTGCAGCGAGGCGTAGCGCTTGACGAAGCGGGGGCCGAGCCCGTCGCGGATGCCGAGCAGGTCGTGGAACACGAGCACCTGCCCGTCGGTGGCCGGGCCGGCGCCGATGCCGATCACGGGCACCTCGACCCGGCTCACGAGCTCCTCGGTGACCGCCGCGGGGATCGCCTCGAACACCAGCGCAAAGCACCCCGCGTCCTGCAGCGCGAGCGCCTGCGCGCCGATCTGCGCCGCCGCCCGCGCGGTGCGCCCCTGGGCCTTCCAGCCGCCGAGCGCCGTGGAGGACTGCGGGGTCAGCCCGACGTGGCCCATCACGGGGATCCCGGCGCCCGCGATCGCGCGCGCGCGGCTCACCGGCGCGGGGCCGCCGCCCTCCAGCTTGACTGCGTCGCAGCCCGCCTCCCGCACCATCCGCACGGCCGTCGTCACGGCCTGCTCGTCGGAGATCTCGTAGGAGCCGAAGGGCAGGTCGCCGATCAGCAGCGGCGTGCGCAGGCCCCGCCGCGCGGCGGCGGCCAGCACGAGCATGTCCTCCAGGCGCACCGGCGTGGTGGCGGTGTACCCGAGCACGGTGGTCGCGGCGGAGTCGCCGACGAGCACGAGGTCGACGCCCGCCGCCTCGGCGGCGCGCGCCGAGGGGTAGTCGTAGGCGGTCACCATCACGATCGGCTCGCCGAGGCGCCGCTTCTCCGCCAGCAGCGGCAGCGTCATCGGCAGACGGCCGGGGTCGTGGGGGATTTCGACGTTCGCCGAGGTCGGGGGGCGGTGGGTCGGGTGGCTGGACACGGGTTGCTTCCTCTCTGACGGCGGCGGTTGACGCCCTACGCGAGCAGGGTCGCCACCGCGTCGTCGACGGTGATGATGCGGTTGGTCTGTGCCTCCACGTGCACCACGCGCGGCTCGTAGCGCTCCAGCTCCGAGCGGTCGTAGTGGGCGTAGGAGATCACGATGATGGTGTCGCCGCGGTGCACGAGGCGCGCGGCGGCGCCGTTGACCTTCATGGCGCCCGAGCCGCGCTCGCCGGCGATCGTGTAGGTCTCGAAGCGCGCGCCGTTGTCGATGTCCACGACGTGCACCTGCTCGTGCTCGAGGATGTCGGCGGCCTCCAGCAGGTCGTGGTCGATCGTGATCGAGCCCACGTAGTGCAGGTCGCAGTCGGTCACCGTGGCGCGGTGGATCTTCGACTTGAGCATCACGCGCTGCACGGCGCCTCCTCGGTGCGGACCCGCTCCGGCGCGCGGCGCGCAGGGGCCGGCTCCAGCGCGGCGTTGTCGATCAACCGCACCCCGCCCACCCGCGCGGCGAGCGCCAGCAGCCCTGGCCGGTCGAGCTCCGCGAGCGGCTCCAGCGTGCCGGGGTCCACGAGCGCCACGTACTCGGCGCGCACGCCCGCCTCGGCGAGCACGGCGTGGACGGCGTCGAGCAGCTCCTGCGCGGCGCGCTCGCCCCCGCCGGCCAGCTCGCCGGCGGCCCGCAGCGCGGCGCTCAACGCCCGCGCGCGCACCCGCCCGGGACCGTCGAGCAGCGCGTTGCGGCTGGAGAGCGCCAGCCCGTCGCGCTCGCGCACGGTCGGCAGCGCCTCGACGTGCACCGGCAGGTTCAGGTCGGCCAGCAGGCGGCGGATCACCACCACCTGCTGCGCGTCCTTCTGACCGAGGTAGAGCGTGTCGGGCATCGTCATGCACACGAGCTTCGTCACCACCGTGGTCACCCCCCGGAAGTGCGAGGCGCCACGCGCAACCCCCTCCAAACGGTCGGTGAGCCCGAGCACTTCCACCGCCGTGGCGAACCCCGGCGGGTACACCTCTTCGACCGAGGGCGCGAACAGCAGGTCCGCGCCCGCCTCCGCCGCCAGCCCCGCGTCGTGGCGCTCGGAGCGGGGGTAGCGCTCCAGGTCCGAGCGCTCGTCGAACTGCGCGGGGTTGACGAACAGCGTCACGACCACCACGTCGCACTGCTCGCGCGCCCGGCGGATCAGCGACAGGTGCCCCTCGTGCAACGCCCCCATCGTCGGCACGAGCCCGATCGTCGAGCCCGCCCCGTGCGCCGGCGCCAGCGCCGCCCGCAACTCCCCGACGGCGCGCAGCGTCCTCATGCCTCGCGGTGCTCCCGGTCAGGTAGGTGGCTCATGGCTCTCGGTCCAGTTCCTGCGGATACCGGCACGACCTGGGTCCCTCTGCTGCCCTCAGGTCCGTCCCGACACGGTCGGTGGCGGCCTGTGAGGAATGATACAGCCGGGTGTGGGCTTGTGGGCGATTACGGACGCTAAGTGCGGCATCACACACATAGCCGGTGGCTGAGTGGGCATTATGGTTCCAGACCCGAAGTACAGCAGCATCCCTCCTCCCTCGAAACGGCCCGCTTCCCCAGGCGGGCCGTTTCATTTAAGACATGCCGCGACGGCGGAGAGGGGGTACCGTTCCCTGCGTGGCGAAGCAGCGTATAGACGTCGTGCTGGCTGAGCGCGGGCTGTTCGCGTCGCGCAGTCGCGCGGCGGCGTCCGTGATGGCGGGGGAAGTGTGCGTCGGGCCGGGGCGCCGGCGGGCGGAGAAGCCGGGGGAGATGGTCCCGGCTGACGTGACGCTGCACGTCCGGGAGCGGCCGCGGTACGTGTCGCGGGGGGGGATCAAGCTGGAGAACGCGCTGCGGCGCACAGGGGTCGCGGTGGCGGGCCGCCGGGCGCTCGACGTGGGGGCCTCGACGGGGGGGTTCACGGACTGCCTGCTGCAGCAGGGGGCCGCCGAGGTGGTCGCGGTGGACGTGGGTTATGGAGAGCTCCACGCGACCCTGCGCGCCGACCCGCGTGTGCGGGTGCTCGAGCGCACCAACGCGCGCACGCTGGAGCCTGCGGCGGTGGGGGCGCCGGCGCCGGACCTCGCGGTCGTGGACGTGTCGTTCATCTCGCTGCGCAAGGTGTTGCCCGCGGTGCTCGCGTGCCTCGACGGGGAGCGCTACGACGTGCTGGCGCTCATCAAGCCGCAGTTCGAGGCGCCCCGGGAGCGGGTCGGCAAAGGGGGGGTGGTGCGGGACGCCGCGGTGCGTCGCGAGGCGCTCGTGGCCGTGGGCGTCGCAGTCACGGAAATCACGCCGAGCGCGCCGGTGGTGCTTGGCTTTTGCTCCTCCGGACTGCCAGGCCCAAAGGGCAACCGCGAGACGTTCGTCTGGCTGGCGGAGCTCGGCCGGAGCGGTGGCGCAGAGAGTGCTGAGGAGATCGAGCGCATGGCAGCTCTGGAGGAGCCAACGTGAGCGCTGCACGCGTCGCGGTGCTCACGCACAGGCGTACCGAGGACACGCGCGAGGCGCTACAGGAGCTGCTGCAGGCTGCGCGGGCGGCGGGGGCGACGCTGTGCTTCAACGCGGAGGAGACCCGCAAGCACGGGCTCGTCGCCGCGCCCGGGGTCGAGGTGGACGCGCGGCTCGGGGTGGGGGGGGAGGACCTCTGCGTGGTGCTCGGCGGCGACGGCACGATCCTCTACGCGCTGCGGCTCTACGCTCGCGCGGGGGTGCCGGTGTTCGCGATCAACTTCGGGGAGATCGGCTTCCTCGCCACGGTCGAGCCCGAGGAGGCGCGGGAGGGGATCGCGCGGGCGCTGAGCGGCAGCTTCGAGCTGCGGCAACTGCCGGGGATCGTGCTCGAAACGCCCGGGGGCGGCACGGAGACCGCCGTCAACGACGTCGCCGTCCACCGCCGCGTGGGAGAGCGCGTGGCGGAGCTCGCGTACGCGCTCGACGGCGAGGAGGTCGGCTCGGTGCGCTGCGACGGGCTCGTGCTGGCGACGCCCGCGGGCTCCACGGGGTACAACCTCGCCAACGGCGGGCCGGTGATGGCGTGGGGGGTGGAGGGGTACGTGGTCTCGTTCATCGCGCCCCACTCGCTCACCGCGCGCGCGCTGGTGGCCGCGCCGCGAGACCCGATCACCATCCACAACCGCTCCCGCGAGGCGCTCGACGTCGCGGTCGACGGCCGGCCGGTGTGCGAGCTGCCGCCGGACGGGCGGCTGCGCGCCCGCTTCGCGAACGACGTCGGCACGATCGCCCAGCTGCCGGGCTCCTCCTTCTACCGCCGTCTGCGCGAGAAGTTCGGGCGCCTCGCGCGGTGAGGGCGGGCCGCAGGGCCGCTGCGCAGGCGAGCGGCTGACGTGCCGCCTCAGGCGGCCGCGGAGCGGGTGGAGCCCCCCGCGGCGGGCTCCAGCGAGTGCACGAAGGTGTCCAGCTGCTCGCGGGAGAAGCGCCGCTGGCCGCCGGGGGTGCGGTAGCAGCTGAGGTGGCCCGCGTCCGCCCAGCGGCGGATCGTGGCCAGTGAGACGCCCAGGTAGCGGGCGGCCTGCGAGCTGGTGAAGACCAGCTGACGCTCGTGCGAGGGGGTGGGTGCGAAGGGAGGCATGGAGTGGGTGTCGGCAGCGTGGCGCTGAAAGATGAGCGCAGCACACCTTTGTGGACGTTTCGTCTCAGCGCGGCGCCCCCCGCGGCGCCCGCTCCGGCGCGCTCAAGGCATTTGAAGGAGCCGAGAAAGTCCTACAAGCGCAAGAAATCTTGCAGAAAACCATCCCATAGCTTGTCCAACCTGGACAATTCGTCTCCTTCTGGTACTATCGTACTCAAAGCTACTCATATCGTAGCTGCGGTTGTCCTGGAGAGGCGTACCGGGGGCCGCTCCCACCATCGGCCCTGAGCCGAGAGCGAAGGAGCAGAAATGGGTTGGAAATAAGCCGGCTGCTACCGACGGAGTTGTGAGAGGCCAGGACGGCTTCGATCGATGGGCCCCGTGCCAGCGGGGCCCATCGGCGTTTAAGGGCCGGAGATCCTGGCGGGCCGGTCCCCACCCGTCCCGAGTGCCGAGGCCCGAGGCCGGGCGGGGGGCCCGTTGGCTCCGCGCGAAGGGGACGGGAGCGGCGTAGTGCCGGTTGCCACGGGTGCCCGCTACGGGACGGGCTGGGCGATCGCGCGCGCGCGGCGCTCGAACGCGAGCTCCTCCTCGAAGTCCGCCTCGGCGTCCCGCGTGAAGATCGCGGGGCCCTCCCGCTCGAGCATCGCCACGAACACGCCGACGAGCTCGGCGTCGAACTGGCGCCCGGCCATCCGCCGCAGCTCCGCGAGCGCGTCCTGGGGGGTCACGGGCGAGCGGTAGGAGTCGCGCGAGGTCATCGTGTCGTACGCCGAGCAGATCGCCAGGATGCGCGAGAGCAGGGGTATCTCGGAGCCGATCAGCCCGGCCGGGTACCCGGAGCCGTCGACGTGCTCGTGGTGGTAGAGGATCGCGTCGGCCACCGGGCCGTAGCCGTCCAGGCGGCCCACGAGCGTCGCCCCGTCCTGCGGGTGGCGGCGGATCAGCGCCCAGTCCTCGTCGGAGAGCACGTCGGCCTTGAGGATGCGGTCGGGCAGCGCGAACTTGCCGATGTCGTGCAGCAGGCCCGCCGTGTGCGCGATGTCCTGTTCGGCCTCGTCGCACCCCGCTTCGCGCGCCAGCGCCCGCGCGAAGCGGGCGACCGCCGCGGCGTGGCGGGCGGTCATGCGGTCGCGCAGCGCGAGCGTCTCCACGAGCGTCACGAGCACGCCCAGCTGCAGCGAGGCGAGGTGCATCGAGCGCGCCTCCAGCTGGTCGGCGCGGTCCTCGGAGCGCAGCAGCGCGACCGCCAGGTACTGGAAGATCAGGATCACGAGCACGAGCCCCAGGAGCACGGGGTAGCCGAGGTTGGTGTAGGCGACCGCGACGAGCGCCGCGAGCGCGCCGACCGCGATCTGGCCGGGCAGCATCGGGGCCAGCAGGTAGCGCGTCTGCTCCACGAGGCCGCGCCCGCCGAGCACCCGCTGGTGGAGGGCGATCAGCGCGAAGTTGAGCAGGTTGGTGGCGATGAACACGCCGAACACGATCAGCGCGAAGTCCACTTCGCGGCTGGCGTGGGCGGACGCCGGGTCGTGCACGTCCAGCAGCGCGCGCGCCAGCAGGCCGCCGGCGAGCGGGAAGACCGCGTAGGTGGCGAGCAGGTTGACCCACCGCGCGCCCGTCAGCCCGCGCACGCGCGCGTCGATCGCCACGACCACCAGCCCGATCGCCATCGCCGGCAGCGGCCCCAGCAGGCACATCGCCAGCACCAGCCCGACGAACGCCGCCGAGAGGTTCTGGTTGCGCACCGTCACCGCCAGGCGGTCGCCGCCGACGCTCAGCGCGAGCAGCAGCACGAAGAGCCCGAGCGGTTCCCATTCCGCGGGATCGGCGAGCGCCACCCCCACCCCGAGCGCGCCCGCGAGCAGCAGGCACTCGAAGGCTGGGTACAGGCGCTTGACGGGGATCGCGTACATGGGATGCCAGGGGCTGCGGCGCCAGGACGGGCCGTTCGGGCCAGGGCGGGCCTGTCGTGCTTAACGACCTACGCGGCGTCGTACTTGAGAACGCCTCCAGCTGTGAAAACGACCTGACGAGCGTCGTCCCGCGGGGGTCCTCAGGCTCAGCCCCCGGCCTGCGAAGGCGCGTCGGCGGGCGGCGCGGAGGCCGCCCCGACGGGGGTGAGGCCCTGGGCCCCCGGCGTGCGGGGCGCGGCGGCCGGCTCGCCGGGCGGCCGCTGCACCCGCGGTTCGAGCCGGAAGGTGACCGAGGCGAGGCGCACGAACGCGAAGGTGATCGTGGTGGCCGCCACGCCCGCCATCAACATCGCCACGCGCGGGGCGCTCAGCGCGGTGACCGCCCCCCCGAGCGCGAAGCCGATCGCCGGGCACAGCGCGCCGATCGATTCCACGGCGCTCATCAGCCGCCCGTGCAGCGCCGGCGGCGTGAGC
This sequence comes from uncultured Solirubrobacterales bacterium, assembly GCA_963821775.1. Classification (GTDB taxonomy): domain Bacteria; phylum Actinomycetota; class Thermoleophilia; order Solirubrobacterales; family Solirubrobacteraceae; genus Palsa-744. Next base: position 208,738 of record CAWGFB010000001.1, read on the forward strand.
TGCTGCACCGCGCTGATCACCGCCGGCCACTGCACGCCGTTGCCCGCGCCTCCGACGATCGCGGCGGCGCAGGCCAGCGGCAGCGTGGGTGCCGCGGCGAAGCCGAGGTAGGCGAGGCCGACGAGCAGCGTGCCGATCAACAGTTGCGGCCCCAGCGGCCGGCGCACCGCGCGGGCGAACACGACCGTGCCGAGCACCATGCCGACGCCCCACGCGTCCACGAGCACGCCGTAGCCGCGGTCGCCGACCGCGAGCGTCTGCTTGGCATACAGCACCTCGACCGGCTCCACCGACGCGAAGAACACGATCGCCACCGCCTCGGTGAGCAGCAGGCTGCGCAGCGGCGAGGGCGCGCTCAGGTACCGCCACCCGGTGAGCAGCCGCGCACGCACCGTCCCGCCCACGGCGCCCTCGGTGTGCGGGCGCACGCCCGCGAGCAGCCCGGCGCACACCGCGAACGTCGCGGTGTTGACGAGCAGCGCCGTGGGGGCGCCGGCCCGTTCGACGAGCACGCCGACGACCGCCGGGACGATCGCCAGCGAGCCGGTGAAGGCGAAGTTGAAGGCGGCGGTGACGGTGCGTTGGGCGACCTCCGCGGCGTCCTGCGCGGGCTCCGCGGCGTCCGCCGCGGCCTCGCCGCCGCCACCGAGCTCCGCTGCCGCCACGTGCGCCCCCGCGGCGCGCAGCAGCGAGCTCGCGGCCAGCGCCGCGGTGCCGTCCACTGCGACCAGCACGAGCAGGCCCGGCAGCCAGAAGTGCCACAACAGCCCCGCCAGGCCGAGCGTGGCGAGCGCCTCCACCGCGTACAGCCGACCGAGGCCGCCACGGCCCTCGAAGAGCTCGGTGGAGGCCACCACCGCCGGCGCGATGAGCGCGGGCAGGCCGCGTGCGGCGACGAACGCCGCGGCCACCGCCAGGGCGGAGTGGGTGTGGTCGTAGATGCCCAGCGAGAGCGCGAAGTACCCGAACCACGACCCCAACTGGTTGATCGTGTACGCCGCGAGGATCCGTCGCAGGGGGCGGGAGGCGAGCACGCGCACGGCGCCACGCTAACGCGTGCGCGGCGACGGGGACGGGCGCGTGGACGAAGTGGGAGATAACCTGCACGCGCGCGACGGGTGCGCCGGCTGCATCCGTCAGGCTGAGCGGATGGGGGGGCGCGTGCGCTCGGCTCAGCGGAGCGCGGAAGCTACGCCGCCAGGCTGCACTCGCCGGCCTGCTCCTCACCGGCCGCGGCGAGCGCGATCACCGGCAGGGAGGGGTGGCGGTCGCCGAGCACGTGCATCAGCGACTCCGCCGAGACCTCGCCGACGTCGCCGGCGAGCATCACCACCGAGGCGCGGGGCGCCTGCTCGAAGACCTCCGCCACGGCGTCCGCCTCGCCCAGGAGGGTGTCGGGCGGCAGCTCCGCGGAGAGGTCCGCGAGCAGCGCCGCGCGGCGCGCGGCGTCGGCGCCCGCGACCAGGATGCGCGAGCGCGGCTCGGCGGTGAGGGTGGCGGCTGCGCTCATCGCATGTAGCTCGTGTCGATCGCGTCGGTTTCGCCGGCGATCCCAAGCTCCGCCTCTCCGTGCGCCGCGAAGCGCGCGAAAGCAGACAGCGCCAGGAACGCGACTGCAGCCAACGCCAGCCAGATCAGTGTGACGCCCACGACGGTCATCGGGGGCCTCCGCTCGTGTGTGTGGTGGGGGTGTACATGGGCTACCTCGTCTCTGCGTCCGGGTCTCCACGCGCTCCGCGTGAGGAGGCTCATTCGGATAAATCTCTGCACGCGACATGTTGAGCCCTTCGGGTGTGTTTGTCTGCCGTCCGGAGGGTGCCGATCGTGTCGTCCCAAAAGTGCCGATCTCTGTCGTCCGGAAGGTCCCGAGCCCGTCTTGGACGAGATGTCCAACCGCTTTGATAAGTTTTGACCAGGTTGTCTGACCCGTGAGCGCGGGCCAGCGATCCCCGCCGTCCGTGTGGCGTGGCGCCTCCCCGGCCGCTACCGTGTCGGGATGGACACTGGCACCCCCGGCGTGGACCGTCCCATCGAGGTGATCATCGCGGACGACCACGCCGTCGTGCGCGACGGCATCCGCACCGTGCTGGAGCGCGAAGCGCACGAGTTCCGGGTCGTCGCCGAAGCGGCCGACGTGCCGAGCACGATCCGCGAAGTGCGCGCCCACAAGCCCGACCTGCTGACGCTCGACCTGACGATGCCCGGCGGCTCCAGCCTCGCCGCGTTGCCGCAGTGCTTCGTCGCCCACCCGTCCCTGGCCGTCGCGATCCTCACGATGCGCGAGGACCCCGAGTACGCGCGCCAGGCGCTGCGGGCCGGCGCGCGCAGCTACGTGCTCAAGGAGGCCGAGCCGGCCGAGCTGCTGCAGGCCTTCCGCCTCGCCGTCGCCGGCTCCAACTACCTGCACCCCCGCCTCGGCGCGCTGATGGCCACCGGCGGCGAGTCCGCCCAGGACGGCCCCGCGCTCTCCGAGCGCGAGCGGGAGGTGGTGCGGTTGATCGCGATGGGCCACACCAACCCCCAGATCGCCGAGCAGCTGCACGTCGCCGAGCGCACCGTCAAGACCTACCGCGCCCGCGCGATCGAGAAGCTCGGCTTCTCCTCCCGTGCGGAGATCACCGCGTACGCGCGGCGGCTGGGGTTGGTGGACTAGCTCCCAAAACGCGCGGTGCCGAGAACGGGCGTTGGCGACGGGTCGGCAGGGGTGCACACAAACTTTTCGGCCCAGTATATGGGGGCCATTTTTAAGCACCGCCCACCCCGGCGGGCCCCCGCGGCGAACGCCGGCCGCGCTCAGACTGCCGCCGGGCGTCCCTCGACCGGCCGCCCCGCCAGCGGAACCGTGAGGCGCACCTCCGTGCCCCCGCCCGGGGCGGGGCCCAGCTCCAGCTCGCCGCCGACCAGCTCGGCGCGCTCGCGCATCCCCGACATGCCGAAGCCGCCCTCCAGGCCGTCGCCGCGCGGGCCGAGGCCAGCGCCGTCGGTGGGCAGGCCGCGGCCGTCGTCGGTGACGGTCACGCGCACGTGCGAGCCCGTGCCGGCGCGGGCCACGGTGACGACCGCGCGCGTGGCCTGCGCGTGGCGGGAGACGTTCGTGAGCGCCTCTTGCACGACGCGGTAGATCGTGGACTCGAGCTCCGTGTCGAGCCGGCCGGCGTCGTCGCCGAGCTCGATCTCGGTGCGCACCTCCAGCCCGTCGATCGCCTGCGCGCGGCGCGCGAGCGCCTGCAACGCCGCCTCCAGGCCGAGGTCGTCGAGGGCGGCAGGGCGTAGCTCCGTGATCAGGTGGCGCAGCCCTTCGATCTCCCGGCCGAGCCCCTCGAGCACCTCCTCGACCGCGGTGTCGAGCCCGCCGTCGCCGGCAACCGCCCCCGGCGCGGCGCCGACTGTGGTCCCCGCGGAGCCGCCGACTGTGGTCCCCGCGGAGCCGCCGAGCGCGCCGCCCTCCGGGAGCTGCTGGCGGTGCGCGTCGCGCGCCGTGGCGAGCAGCAGCCGCAGCGCGCCGAGGCCCTGCACGGTCTCGTCGTGGATCTCCCGCGCCCAGCGGGTGCGCTCCCGCTCGCGCGCCTCCATCCCGTAGCGCAGCCGCTCGATCTCCACCGAGCGCTCGGCCGCGAGGCGCTGCGCGACGCTCGTCGCGAACGCCTGCAGCGCCTGCCGGTCGGGGTCGCGGAAGCGCCCGTCGCGGCGCAGCGCGATCACCAGGCCGCCGGCGCCCTCCAGCGCCAGCGGCTCCACGAGCGCCGCCCGCGCCTCCAGGCCGAGCTCGTGTAGCCACGCCGCGTCCGAGCCGCGCGGGCGGTCGAGCGACAGCGGCCGCCCCGCCCGGTACACGGCGCCCAGCGCCGAGCCCTCCACGGGCATGATCCGCAGCCGCGGCACGCCCGCGCCGGCGGCCGCCGCGACGCGCAGCTCGCCGCGCTCCTCGATCACGACCAGCAGCGAGGAGGCGTCGAGCAGCGCGAGGCCGCGGTCGGCCATCAACCGCAGCAGCCACAGCTCGGAGCCGGAGAGCACCGGGGAAACTTAGCGGGCGGGGTGGGCGGCTCCGTCCACCCACTCCACCTCCGCTGGTCGAAACGGGGATTCTGGCCGCAGGCCAGTGTCTCCCGGCTTCGGTCGAGCGGCGGCCGCGCGCAGCGCAGCCAGCAACGCGGCGGCGCTCATCCCCTCCCGCCACGACGCGAGGCCGATCGCGAAGCGCAGCGGCCGGCGCACGCCGCCCTCCTCGAGCCGGACCGCCCGCAGCCGCGCCAGCAGCCGCCGCGCGACCACCTCGCCGCGGGGCCCGTCGGCGCCCGGCAGCACCACCAGCAGCTCACCCGCCTCGATGCGTCCGACGCGGTCGAAGCGGCGCAGCTCGCCGCGCAGCGCGAGCGCGACGTAGGCGAGCGCCTGCTCGGCGAGCAGGGCGCCGTGCGCGCGCCGCACCTCGTGCAGATCCTCGACGTCCAGCAGCAGGCACGCGAGCGCCGTGCCGTGGCGCCCCGCGCGGGCGACCTCCTCCTCCAGGCGGTCGCGCAGCGCCGGGGCGAAGAGCTCGGACTCCGGCGGGGCGGGCTCGGGGTCGACTGGGCTGGGTGCGGGGGGAGCGGCGGCCATACCCAGTTAACGCGAGTCTACGTTCCCGCCTCACGGTGGTGGGTTGTCGCCCGTACGGGTGGAGGGGCGGTGGGTCGGGGGGGATCGTCCGCGTGTCGTACGGGGGGCCTCGGGGGCCGGTGCGCGCTGGCCGAAACGGGGATGCGCGCCGCAGGCGCGTGTCTCCCGGCTTCGGTCCTCCGTGTCCCGCGACCGGGGTGGGTGGAGCGTCTATGTGGAGGGGTTGTCGCTCCGGTCCAGCCAGGCGCGTGCTTTGTCAGCTTCTGGGGCGCCCAGGGCGTCGAGCAGCGCGAACGCATCGCGTATGAGCCTCTCGGCGTTGTCGGGGTCGCCACACTCCTCATTGGCCAGCCCAAGGTTGAAGAGCGTCTGTCCCTCGCCGTGTCGGTCACCGAGCTCGCGGCAGATCGTGAGTGCTTGTTCGTAATTGGTGGTCGCCTCGTCCCAGCGGCTCTGGTTGCAGTAGACGTTGGCGAGGTTGTTGAGTGCCCGTCCCTCGCCGTAGCGGTTGCCGAGCTCGCGGTAGATCGTGAGTGCTTGTTCGTAGTTGGTGGTCGCCTCGTCCCAGCGGCCCTGTTCGGTGTATACGAGGGAGAGGTTGTTGAGTGTCCGTCCCTCACTGTGGCGGTCGCCGAGCTCGCGGCAAATCGTCAGTGCCAATTCGTAATCGGTGGTCGCCTCGTCCCAGCGACCCTGTTCGGTGTAGACGATGGAGAGGTTGTTGAGTGTCTGTCCCTCGCTGTGGCGGTCGCCGAGCTCGCGGTAGATCGTGAGTGCTTGTTCGTAGTTGGTGGTCGCCTCGTCCCAGCGGCCCTGTTTACCGTAGACGTTGGCGAGGTTGTTCAGTGTCGCTCCCTCGCCATGGTGGTCGCCGGTCTCTCGGGCGGATTGCAGCGCCAGTTCGTGTGCCCTGGTCCAGTCGTCCCAGTGGCTCCTCAGTGAGAAGAAGTCGATGAGGGCCGTAGTCAAAGCCATAACCATGCGCGACTCGTGTGTCGTATGACTTGCCTCGACGGCTGCAACCAGGCTTCTCCGTTCGGCTTCGAGCCAGGTCAGCGCTTCCGTGTGCCTGGAGTCGCCGGCACCGAGCGCATCGTCGGCCTCTTCGGCCCGCTCGAGCAGCCATGATGCGGCTTGCCCGACGATCGCATGGCGATCCAGATTCGGCTCGGCATCGAGGCGTTCGCTCGCGAAGAGCCGGATCAGGTCGTGGAAGCGGTAGCGATCTGCGCTCACGGCTTCGATCATCTGGGCGTCGACGAGGCAGTCGAGCAGCCGTTCCGTCCCGCGCTTATCGGCGCCGCTGGCTCCTGCCGCCAGTCCGGTGGAGAAGTCGGGGCCGGGCAGTGCCGCGAGCAGGCAGAACAGCCGCCGCTCCTCCGGGGTGAGTTCGTCGTAGCTGACTGCAAAGGAGACCTGTACGTCCCGGTCGTCCAGGTGAAGTTCAGCGAGCCGGTTGTGCTCGTCCTCGAGCCGGTCGGCCATCCAGGTCACTGTGCGGCGCGTTTTGTTCTTCAGCTGGCCGCCGGCGATCCGTACCGCGAGCGGCAACTCGCCGCAGAGGCGGGCGATCCTCGATGCGGCCTCCCGTTCGGCGTCGATGCACTCGGCGCCGACGATCTCGCCGAGCAACTCAACCGCGTTCTCTGGCTGGAGCACCTCGACGTCACGTGAGATTGCGCCCTCCAAGGTGCCGAGCGGGCGTCGGCTCGTGACAATCACCGCGCACGTCGGCGCGCCCGGCAACAGTGGCCGGATGTGGGCGAGGTCGCGGGCGTTGTCGAGCACCACAAGCGCCCGCCGGCCCGCAAGCTGCGCGCGGTAGGACGCGGCCCGCTGCTCCTCGGACTCTGGGTAGTCCTCCGCCCCGAGGGTGCCCAGCAGATCGGCCAGCACCTCGCTGGGGGAGAGCGCCATCCCTGCGCCGGCCCCCAGGTTGACGTAGAGCTGGGCGTCGGGGTATTTGTCCTTGACTGTGTGGGCGAGACGGATCGCCAGTGCTGACTTGCCGACACCGGGGGAGCCGTGGAGCGCGACCCGCGGTCCGGTGTTCGGGACCTTCTTCCCATCGCCTGCGAGGTGGGCGCCCAACTCATCGAGCAGCCCTTCGCGGCCGACGAAGTCCGGGATGTCGCCCGGCAGCTGAAAGAGAGCTCGGGGTGCCGTTTGGGCGTCGATGTAGACAGCTCCCGCCTGTCCGACGTTGAGCAGCTTGTCGACGTGGGAGTGGTCGGCGAGCAAGGTGGAAAGCGCCGGCTCGGCCCGTTGCGGCGACGATTGGGGTGGCCGTTTGTCGCTCATCGGCCTTGCGCTTGCCCTTTAGAGGCTGACGTCGCGGGCGCTGCCGATGTTGACGATCTTGCCGACCTGGGCGTTGTGGCGCACCTCAGTCACGAACTGACTGACGCGCGGGTCGCGCTCCGCCTCGCCGACGAGCTCCTCCAGCTCCGCGCGAAACCTCCCATCCCCATCCGCGCTTACGCGCTCGATCGCCTCCGCCAGCGTCCGCGTGCTTGCCTCATCGGCCGGGGCCTGCTCCACGGCCGCGAACGCGCTCTGCGCCCCCTCATCCCCGGCGAACTTTTTCCGCACCGCCGCGACCAGCCGGCCGAGCGCGTCGGCTGCCCCTTGACCGACCTCCTCCGCGGCGCCCCCCAGGGCCTTGGCGAGCAGCGCCGCCACGCTCAGTGAAAGTGGATCCATCGCGTTCCCTCCATGCCGACGCGTTCAGCTGTCAAGACTTGCCGCCCGGACGGTAGCACTGGGCCCGGTCGCTGGGCACGGAGGCCCAGCGTCACCAGGCGCGGGACGCCGCGCCGGGCCGCGCGGACGATCGCCCACCCCACCCTCCCGACCCACGCGGGCCACCCGTCCCCTGCCCGCGGCGCGATCCGTCGGTGCCCGCTGATACACCTGCGCACATGCTTGTGCGGCTGCGCGTGGAGAACCTGCTGTTGATCGAGCGGGCGGAGCTGGAGCTCGCGCCGGGGCTGAACGTGCTCACGGGGGAGACCGGCGCCGGCAAGACGGTGCTCGCGCACGCGCTTGACCTGCTGCTCGGCGGGCGTCCGCGCACCGGCATCGTGCGTCCCGGGGCGGCCGAGGCGTACGTCGAGGGGACGTTCGCGCCGTCCGCCGCGGTGTTGGCCGAGCTGCGCCGGGAGGACGGGGTGGTGGCGGCCGACGGCGAGGAGGTCGTGCTCGCGCGGCGCGTCGGGGCCGACGGGCGCACCCGCGCGTACCTCGACGGCCGCGCTGCCGCCGTCGCCGACCTGCGCCGCGTGGGGGAGCGGCTGGTGGCCTTCTACGGCCAGCACGAGCACCGCCGGCTGACGCTCGCCGCCGCGCAGCTGGAGATCCTCGACGGCTTCTGCGGCCCCGCGCAGGCCACCCGGCGCGCGGCGTGCGCGGCTGCGCATGGGGAGGTGCGGGAGCTGGGGGCGGAGCTCGAGCGGCTCCGCGAGCTGGAGAACGCGCGCGAGCGGGAGCTCGACCTGCTCGAACATCGAGCTCGCCGCGATCGACGCGGCCGGCCCATGCGAGGGAGAGCTCGAGCGGCTGCGCGCCGCACGTGAGCGGCTGCGCCGCCTGGACGCGCTGCTCGCCGCCGCCGGCGCCGCGGCCGTGGCGCTCGGGGGCGGGGCGGGGGCGGAGGACGGGTGGGTCACGGAGGAGTGGCCAGCCCACACCGGCCGCCCTGCCGGTGGTGGAGGCGACGCGGCGGCGCTCGCCGCGGACGCTGCCGCACGCCTGGACGGCCTCGCGGGCGTGGACCCCGCGCTCGACGCGCTTGCCGCCCGCGCCCGCACGCTGGCGATCGAGGCAGGGGACCTCGCGGGCGAGCTGCGCGGCTACGGCGAGCGGCTGGTGGAGGAGGCGGCGGGCGTGGGGGAGGGGTTGGAGGGCGGCGCGGGCTACACGGCGGAGGGGGCTGAGGCCGGCGAGAGTTACGCGGGCGGCGCGGGTCACGAGGGCGGCGGGCTGCAGGCGCTCGAAGAGCGCATGGCCACGCTGGAGCGCCTGCTGCGCCGCCACGGCCCCACCGTCGCCGAGGTGCTCGCCCACGCCGAGCGCGCCCGCGCGCGGCGGGCGGAGCTGGTGGGGGCCACCGCGGCGCTGGAGGACCTCACCGCACGCATGGACGCCGCGCGTGCGCAGCTCGCCGAGCGCGTCTCCGAGCTGCGCACGGTGCGGGAGGAGGCGGCGCCGCGCCTGGCCGCGGCCGTGCGTGAGCAGCTCGGCGCGCTGGCGCTGCCCGACGCGACGTTCGCGGTGGAGCTCTCTCCGCGCGAGCCGGGGCCCACGGGCGGGGACGCGGTCGAGTTCGTGATCGCGCCCAACCCCGGGGTCGCCGCCGGCCCGCTGCGCGCGATCGCCTCCGGCGGGGAGCTGGCGCGCGTGATGCTCGCGCTGCAGACGGTCGCACACACCGGCTCGGAGGCGACGCTCGTGTTCGACGAGGTGGACGCGGGCATCGGCGGCCACACCGCGCGCGCGGTCGGGGAGCGGCTGCGCGACCTCGCCGCGGCGCGCCAGGTGGTGTGCATCACCCACCTGCCGCAGGTCGCCTCGCTGGCGGCGCGGCACTTCTCCATCGTCAAGGAGGTGGCCGACGGCGTGACGCGCGCCCGCGTCGAGGCTCTCGGCGAGCCCGAGGTCCTCGAGGAGCTCGTGCGGATGCTAGGCGCGCCGGAGCGCGACGTCGCGGCCCGCCGCCACGCGCGGGAGCTGCGCCGGGTGGCGTAGTCCCCGCGTCCGGACTTCCGGGGACCCGGGGGCTAGACTGCCCGAGCAGGTACATGAACCTGCCCGCGCACGACCGCCACCTCGCCCCGCCGGCCAAGACCCGGTTCATCTTCATCACCGGGGGGGTGGTCTCCTCGCTCGGCAAGGGCATCGCCGCGGCGTCGATCGGGCGCCTGCTGGTCGCGCGGGGGCTGACCGTCGGGTTGCAGAAGTTCGACCCCTACATCAACGTCGACCCCGGCACGATGTCCCCCTACCAGCACGGGGAGGTGTTCGTCACCGAGGACGGCGCCGAGACCGACCTCGACCTCGGCCACTACGAGCGCTTCACCGACGCCAACACCTCGCGCGCCTCCAACGTCACGGCCGGGGGGATCTACGACACGGTGATCCGCCGCGAGCGCCGCGGGGACTACCTCGGCGCGACGGTGCAGGTGGTGCCGCACATCACCGACGAGATCAAGCAGCGCATCGCGCTGATCGCGCAGTCCTCCGACGTCGACTTCGTCATCACGGAGATCGGCGGCACCGTCGGCGACATCGAGTCGCTGCCCTTCCTGGAGGCGATCCGCCAGTTCCCCGTCGACGTGGGCCGGCGGCGGTGCATGTTCATCCACCTCACGCTCGTCCCCTACGTCGGCCACGCGGGCGAGCTGAAGACCAAGCCCACGCAGCACTCGGTCAACGAGCTGCGCCGCATCGGGATCGCGCCCGACATGCTGATGTGCCGCTCGGAGGGCTCGCTCTCGCAGGAGATCCGCCGCAAGATCGCGCTGTTCGCGTCCGTGCCCATGAGCGCGATCGTGTCCGCGTGCGACGTGGAGAACATCTACTCCGTGCCGCTCACCTTCCGCGAGCAGGGGGTGGACGACTTCATCCTCGAGCACTTCGGCCAAAGCCAGGAGACACTCGCCTCCGGCGAGCATCCCCGTTTCGACCAGCAGGCGCCCGCCCCCGACCTGGCCGCCTGGCGCGAGCCGATCGAGCGCGCCGCGCGGGCAACGCGAACCGTGCGCATCGCGCTCGTCGGCAAGTACGTGCGCCTGGCGGACGCTTACCTCTCTGTCTCCGAAGCGCTGCGCCACGCGGCCGCCCTGCAGGACGCGCGCGTGGAGATCGAGTGGGTGGACTCCGAACGGCTGGAGGGCGCCGGCGGGGCGGGGGGCAGAGAGGAGCAGGTGGAGGAGCGCCGGCGCGCCCGCGAGCTGTTGGCCGGCGCGGACGGCGTCCTCGTCCCGGGCGGCTTCGGCGGGCGCGGGATCGAGGGCAAGATCGCGGCCGCGCAGCTCGCGCGCGAGCAGGGCATTCCGTACCTGGGCATCTGCCTGGGGATGCAGGTGGCGGTCGCGGAGTTCGCCCGCCACGTCGCCGGCATGGAGGGCGCCAACTCCACCGAGTTCGACCTGGAGACGCCCTACCCGGTGATCGACCTGCTGCCCGAGCAGAAGGAGATCGCCGACCTCGGCGGCACGATGCGCCTCGGCGCCGACCCCATCAAGCTGCACGAGGGCTCCCGCGCGCGGGAGGCGTACGGCGAGGCCGTCATCTACGAGCGCCACCGCCACCGCTACGAGGTCAACAACCTGCTGCGCCGCCAGCTCGCAGAACGCCGGCCTCGGCATCGCCGGCACCTCCCCCGACGAGCGCCTGGTCGAGGTCATCGAGCTGCCCGAGCACCCCTTCTTCGTCGCCTCCCAGTACCACCCCGAGTTCAAGTCCCGCCCCGAGCGGCCCGCGCCGCTCTTCCGCGAGTTCGTGGCCGCCGCGCTGGCGCACCGCGCTCAGCAGGGCGACGCCTCCGTTGTGACGTCCCCCGGCGAGCGGTGAGCGCCCTGGCCCGCGGCGGCCCGCTCGACGAGCTGGAGCGCCGCCACCTGCAGGACCTGTTCGCCGAGCTGTGCCGCATCGAGAGCCCCTCCGGCCGCGAGCGCGTCTGTGCGCGACGGATCGCGCGCGAGCTGCAGGGCCTCGGGGTCGAGGTGCACGAGGACGAGGCAGGCACGACGGCCGGCGCGAACTGCGGCAACCTGCTCGCGCGTCTCCCGCACAGCGGGGAGGGCGAGTGGGGGGAGCACGGCGCGGTGCTGCTGTGCGCGCACATGGACACCGTGCCGCTGCAGGCGCCCGTGGAGCCCGTGCTGAGCGAGGGCGTGTGGGAGAACGCCCACGAGGGGATCCTCGGAGCCGACAACAAGGCCGCCGTCGCCGTGCTGCTCGCGCTCGCCCGCCGTTTGCACCGCGAACGGCCCGCGGGCGGGGTCGCCCCGCCCACCCCGGGTGAGCCGGCGCCGCTGGACGTCGAGCTGCTCTTCACTGTCGGAGAGGAGCGCTCGCTCGCCGGCGCGCGCGCGTTCGACGCGAGCGCGCTGCGCAGCCGCGTGGGGTACGTCTTCGACCACGCCTCGCCCGTCGGCGAGGTGGTGGTGGCCGCGCCCAACCACCACCGCGTGCAAGCCGACTTCTACGGCCGCGCCGCCCACGCCGGCGTGCGCCCCGAGGAGGGCCGCTCGGCGATCCTCGCCGCCGCGCGCGCAATCGCCGACATGCCGCTCGGGCGCCTTGACACCGAGACGACTGCGAACGTCGGCACGATCTCCGGCGGCTCGGCGATCAACGTCGTCCCCGAGCGCTGCTCTGTGCTCGCCGAGGTGCGCTCCCTGAGCGCCGAGCGCGCGCAGGAGGTGCTCGGCGAAGTGCTGGCGTGCGTGCAGGAGGCCGCCAACCTCCCCGAGTGCGAATGCGACGTGGACATCACCGTCGAGCACACCTTCGCCGGCTACCGTCTGGCCCCCTCCGCCCCGGCGGTGCGCGCGGCCGAGCAGGCGCTGCGCGCCTGCGGCCACGAGCCCGTGCGGATCTCAGCGGCGGCGCCTCCGACGCCAACGCGCTGATCCCCGCCGGGGTGCAGGTCGTGAACCTCGCCAACGGCACCGAACGCAACCACGAGCCCGGCGAGCGCGTCGCCGCCGCGGCGCTGGAGGCGATGCTCGAGGTCGCGCTCGCGCTGCCCGCCGCGGTCGCCGCGGCCCTCGCGCAGGAGTAGCCGCGCCGAGGGCGAAGAGGCCCTCGCCGTGAGCACGCACACCGCCGACGCCGCCACTGAGAGCCCCGCACGCCGCGAGCGGCCTGCCGACGCCGCCACCGAGAGCCTCGCGCTCGACTTCCTCGCCTACCTCGAGCTCGAGCGCGGGCTCTCGCGCAACACCCTGGAGGCCTACCGCGGCGACCTGCTGCAGCTCGGGGAGTTCCTGCGCCGCCGCGGCGTGGGGCCGCTGCAGGCCGGCCACGCCGACCTCGCCGCGTTCCTGGCCGAGCTGGCCGCCGGCACCGAGGAACAGGAGGGGGCGGCCGCCGGTGTCCCCCGCCACGCTGCAGCGCAAGGCGGCGTGCCTGCGCTCCTTCTACCGCCACCTGCGCCGCGAGGGGCTGCTCGAACACGACCCCACCGCCGAGCTGCGCGGGCCGCCGCGCCTGCAGCGGCTGCCCGCGGTCCTGACCCGCGAGGAGGTCGCGCTGCTGCTGCGCCAGCCGGCCGGCTCCACGCCCCTGGCGCTGCGCGACCGCGCGCTGCTGGAGGTGATGTACGCGTGCGGGCTGCGCGCCTCGGAGGCGGTCGCGCTGGAGCTGACCGACGTGGACCTCGAGGAGGGGATGCTGCGTGCGCGGGGCAAGGGCTCCAAGGAACGGCTCGTGCCCGTCGGGCGCGCCGCGGTGGAGGCGCTGCGCGCGTGGTGCGAGCGGGGGCGCCCCGTACTGCTCGCGGCTGCGCGGGAGCCGAGCGCGGCCCTGCTGCTCAACCACCGCGGGCGGCCGCTCACCCGCCAGGGCCTCTACAAGATCGTGCAGGCGCACGCCCGCTCCGCCGGCCTGGCCGAGCGGATGAGCCCGCACACGCTGCGCCACTCCTTCGCCACCCACCTGCTCGCCGGCGGCTGCGACCTGCGCTCGCTGCAGGACATGCTCGGCCACGCCGACCTCTCCACGACGCAGGTTTACACCCACCTCTCGGCCGATCGCCTGAAGGGCGTCTACTTCGACGCCCACCCGCGGGCGCGGCGGTAGCCCTGAGGGCCTACGCTGGGCGCGGTGCCCGAGCTCCCCGAGGTCGAGACGATCCGCCGCCAGCTCGCTCCGCTGGTCAGGGGCGGCGCCTGCGCGTGTCGAGATGCTCGACCCGCGCTGGTCGGCCGCTCGCGCCCGAGGAGCTGGCCGCGGCGCTGCGGGGGCGCCGCGTGGAGCGCCTGCAGCGCCGCGGCAAGTACCTGGTGTGGCGCTCTCTGACGAGGTCTTCCTCGTCCAGCACCTGCGCATGACCGGGACGGTCCTCTGTGATCCGCGGCCGGAGCCCGCCCACACGCGCGTGCGCATGGAGCTCGGCGCGCCGCGCGGCGCCGGGCGGGACGGGGCGGCGGCGCGGCCCCGACGCCGCCTGCGCTGGTGGTCGCCGACCCCCGCCGCTTCGGCACCGGGCAGCTGGTGCGGGGGAGGAGGCGCTGGAGGGGTTCTTCGCCTCCCGCCTCGGCCTGGAGCCCTTCGACGAGCGCTTCACCGCCGCCTACTGCGGCGCTCGCGCGCGGGCGCAGCGCCCCGATCAAGGCCTTGCTGCTCGACCAGCGGCGCGTCGCCGGCGTGGGCAACATCTACGCCGACGAGGCGCTATTCCGCGCGGGCATCCACCCGCTGCGCCCCGCCGGAGTGCTGACGCTCGCCGCAGTGCGACGCGCCTGCGCGCGGCGCTCCTCGAGGCACTGCTCGCGGGGATCGACGCGCGCGGGGCGAGCATCGACGACTTCCGCCATGTCGACGGCGTACGCGGCTCCTTCCAGGATCGCTTCCTCGTGCACCGCCGCGCCGGGGTGCCCTGCCCGCGGTGCGGGCGGCCGATCGTCAAGCGCGTGGTCGCGGGCCGCGGCACGTACGTGTGCGAGCGCTGCCAGCCGCGTCCCGCGGGGTCGGGCGGAGCCCCCGCGGGGCCGGCGGGAGCGTGCTCAAGCAGCAGGCTGGGGCCCGACGGCAGGTCGTCCAGGAGGCCGCTCTCGACGGCCGGCGCGTTTCGTTGAAGTCGCCGACGAGCTGGCCGTCGAGGATCACCTGCGGGAAGGTCATCATCCCCGTCGTCTGCACGAGCTCAGCTCGCCCCTCGGCGTCCTTGCGAGAGGTTGACCTCCGTGAACTCGAGGCCGTGCGAGTGAGCAGAGCCTTCACGCGGGCGCAGAACCCGCAGGGTTCGGTCGTGTAGACGGTGATAGCGCTCATTGCTTTACGCTAGCGGCGCGGGCCCCCCCGGACCTCCCCTAGGGGGTGGAGATGGAAGATGGGCATTATTCGTAAAGTATAGCTGCGTCCGACGTGCTCTAGACTTCTGCCGGATGCCGGGCCGATGAAGACCGAGGCGGTGGTGCTGCGCTCGATGCGCTACGGCGAGGCCGACCGCATCCTGCACCTGTACACGCCCCACCGCGGCCGGCTGAGCGCGATCGCCAAGGGCGTGCGGCGCGCGCGCAGCCGCTTCGGGGGGCGGCTGGAGCCCTTCTTCCGCCTGCGCATGGAGCTGCACGAGGGGCGCGGCGAGATCCTCACGGTAACCGGCGCGCAGACGCTGGAGGGCTATCCGCGCCTGCGCGACGACGCCGCCGCGCTCGACGCCGCCGCGCGCGCGTGCGACGCGGTGGGGCGCCTCTTCGAGACCTCCGAGCCGCATCCGGCGGTGTTCAACCTGCTGTGCCGCAAGCTGAGCCTGCTCGACGCGGGCCCTGCGGGGGCGCACGCGCCGCGGGGCTGCAGTTCCGCCTGAAGCTGCTGCATCGCCGCGGGCCTCGCGCCGCAGCTCGGGGCGTGCGCGCAGTGCGGCGAGCCCGAGCACCTGGTGGGCTTCTCGGGCGCCGCCGGCGGGGTGGTGTGCGGCGCGTGCGAGGCAGGCTCCTTCCCGCTCGGCGAGGAGGCCCACGGCTTCATGACGCGCGCGCTCGCCGCAGCGCTCGCCGAGACTCCGGCGGCGCCCGAGCCCGCGCTCGGCCAGGTCGAGCGTGCGATCGCCGAGACCCTCGAGCACCATGCCCACCTGCGGCTGCGGCCTCTGGTGGGCCGCGCCAGCTGACCGCCACCGGTATCGTTGCCCCCGTGGAGGAGGGTTTGCCGATCGCCTACCAGCTGCTCGACGTCGGCGTGTCCGTGCTGGCGTCCGACGGCACCCGGGTGGGAACCGTGATGAGCGTGCTGGCAGCCCCCGAGGAGGACGTCTTCCACGGGCTCCTGATCAAGACCACCGGCGACACTGTCCACTTCGTCGAGGCGGACGTGATCGCGTCCATCCACGAACACGGCGTCGACCTGCGGATCGACATGACTGCCGTCATAGCCCTCCCCGGGCCGGAGCACGCGGCGCCGACGTACCGCGAGGATCCGGGCAAACAGCAGGGCAAGTGGAGCCACTGGGTCCACCACCTCTCCGGCCGCGGCGACTGGGACGCGAGCGCTGAGGGCGGGCGACTCCGGCGGCGCGGCCACCCGCGGTGCCACAATCGGGGCATGAGCATCGCAGCGCACGAGGACGCGAGGGCTGAGGGCACGGTGGCGGCGGCCTTCGCCGCGCGCCGTGACGAGCTCGAGGAGCTGGCGCTCTCGCCGCTGGCGGCGCGCTCCTACCCCGCGCGCCGCGCGCGCGAGGAAGCGGAGTGCTCGCTGCGCAGGCCCTTCCAGCGCGACCGCGACCGGATCGTGCACTGCAAGGCGTTCCGCCGCCTGAAGCACAAGACGCAGGTGTTCGTCGCGCCCGAGGGCGACCACTACCGCACGCGCCTGACGCACACGCTGGAGGTGACGGGCATCTCGCGCACGGTCGCGCGGGCGCTGCGGCTCAACGAGGACCTCGTGGAGGCGATCGGCCTGGGCCACGACCTCGGCCACCCGCCCTTCGGGCACATCGGCGAGGAGGTGCTCGACGCCTGCCTGCGCGAGCGCTTCGGGGGCGGGTTCCGCCACTACGAGCACTCGCTGCGGGTGGTCGAGCGACTGGAATCGAGCTCGCCCGCCCCCGCGGAATCGAGCCCGCCCGCCCCCGCCCCCGCCGGCGCCGGCCTGAACCTGACCGAGCAGGTGCGCGACGGCATCGCCCGTCACTCCTCCCGCGCCCCCGCCCCGGCGACCCTGGAGGGGCGGATCGTGCGGGTGATGGACCGCGTCGCGTACATCAACCACGACATCGACGACGCCGTGCGCGCCGGGGTGCTGCGCGAGCGCGACCTGCCGGCGGAGCCGATGGCCGTGCTCGGACGCACGAGCTCGCAGCGGATCGACGCGCTCGTGCACGACATGGTCGAGCACTCCGAGCGCGCCGGGGACATCGTCCAGGGCGAGGAGGCGGGGCACGCGATGGGCGACCTGCGCGCCTTCATGTTCGAGCGCGTCTACCTGGGGCCGGAGGTGCGAGCCGAGCGCGAGCGGATCGAAGGGGTGGTGAGGAGGCTGTTCGAGCATTACGTCGAGCACCCCGAGCTGCTGCCCGACGGCGCCGGCGCGCCCGCGGGCGAGGAGGGCCTCGCCCAGCGCGTCACCGACTACATCGCCGGCATGACCGACCGCTACTGCATCAGGGCCTACACCGAGCTCGAGGTGCCGCGGGCGTTCGCGCGGTAGGGCCCGCGAAGCAATAGATGGCGGGATCGGGGTGCTCGGCTGGTGGATGCCAGACGTCGCACGCGAGCGCAGGCGTGCCGGTAGTACGTCGAGCATCGTGGGTGGCGGCTGGCGCCGCCAGACGAGTGCACCGGACCGTCAGATATTGATTCGCGGGCCCTTGGGGGAGGAGGGGAGGGGCGGGCGTTCTCTGCGCGTCCCCGCGCCGGGGGCACGAGTCGCTGCCGGGCGCTGTACCGTAGCCGGGATGGCCCGGTACACGGACGCGTCGAAGGAAAGGGTGCGCGAAGCGGTGGACTTCGTGGAGCTGGTGTCGGCGCGCACCGAGCTGCGCCGCGCCGGCCCGAGCGCGTACGAGGGGTTGTGCCCGTTCCACGAGGAGCGCACGCCCTCGTTCGGGATCGACCCGGCGCGAAGCTGTACTACTGCTTCGGCTGCCAGGCCTAGGGGGACGTGTTCACGTTCGTGCAGGAGACCGAGGGGGTGGACTTCACCGGCGCGCTGGAGCTGCTGGCCGACCGCTGCGGGGTGGAGCTCGAGCGCGAGCGGGAGGACCCGCAAGAGGCGCAGCGCCGGCGCGAGCGCGAGCGCCTGCTGGAGCTGCTGGCGCGCACCGCCGGCTATTACGAGCGCTGCCTGTGGGAGAGCGAGGAGGCCGCGCGCGCACGCGAGTACCTGCTCGGCCGCGGCCTGCGCGAGGAGAGCCTGCGGGAGTTCCACGTGGGGTACGCGCCGAGCGCGTGGGACCGTGTCCTGACCGCCTCGCTGCGGGCCGGCTTCTCCGAGCGGGAGCTGTACGCGACGGGCCTCGCGCAGCGCTCGACGAGCGAGCGCGGGCGCGTGTACGACCGCTTCCGCTCGCGGATCATGTTCCCGCTGGCCGACATCCGCGGGCGCGTGCTCGGCTTCGGCGCCCGCGCGATGGACCCGGAGCGGGTACAGGAAGGGTCGGGGCGGGCGGCGCCCGAAGTACCTGAACACCGCCGACAACGACGTCTACCACAAGGGCCAGCACCTGTACGGCGCCGACCTCGCGCGCGCCCACGCCGCCAAGACGGGCCGATGATCCTGTGCGAGGGGTACACCGACGTGATCGCGCTGCACCAAGCGGGGATGCGCAACGCGGTGGGGTTGATGGGCACCGCGCTCACCCCCGAGCAGGTGGGCGAGCTCGCGCGGATGGCCCCGACGGTGCTGCTCGCGCTCGACGCCGACGGCGCCGGCCAGGAGGCGATGCTGCGCGCCGCGACGCTCGCGGCACGGCGCAAACTGGAGCTGCGCGTGATCCCGCTGCCGGCGGGCGCCGACCCAGCGGAGCTGCTGCAACGCGAGGGCGCGGAGGCGATCGAGCGCGCGCTCGGCGAGGCGATCCCGCTGGCGCGCTTCCGCGTGGAGCGCATGCTCGCAAGCGGCGACCACGGCAGCGCCGAGGGCCGCGAACAGATGCTGCAGCAGCTGCGCCGCGAGCTGGCGGTGCTGCCGCAGGGCACGATGCGAATGGAGCTGACGCGGGTCGTCTCCGATGGCCTGGACCTCCCCCAGAGCCTCGCCGAGCGCACGCTCGCGTCCGCCGGCGACCGAAGCCGGGAGACACTCGCGTCGGGCGAGCATCCCCATTCGGCCAGCGCGGGGCTGGCGGCGAGGCCCCGGGAGCGGAGGGAGCCCCCGCCGGCGGTTCTGCAGGCGCTCGCGCCGGGCGCCCGGCGCTGACCGCGGTCGCAGCTCGCGGCGAGCGCACCGAGCGGGCGTTCCTCGCCCTGTGCATCGCCGAGCCGCAGGCGGGCGCGCGGGCGCTCGCCGAACTGGAACTCGAGGAGCACTTCACCAACGACGTGCTGCGCCGCGCCGCCGTGCACCTGCGCGAGCACCTGGCCGACCCCGGCGCCGGCCTCTCCGCCGAGGACCCGGCGCTGGCGGGAGCGCTGGCCGAGCTGGCCGTGCAGGCGGCCCGCGAGGAACCGCGGCCGGGGATGCTCCAAACGCAGCGCATGCAGCTGGAGCTGGCGCGCCTGGAGCGCCGCATCCGCACCGCCCGCGCCTCGGGCTCGGGCGAGGTGAGCGACCTCGCCCGACGGCGAATTGAGGTCAAACGCGAGTTCGAGCAGGCGTATGAGCGGGCGCTGGCGGAGACTGGGGGGTAGCGTCAAACGACGAACGTGTGTTCGCTTCCCGTCCGATCCATCACGGACAATGCGGTGCATGGATCGAGTCTCGCTGGAGCAGCTTCTCGGCCGTGGCCTCTCGCTGGCGGAGATCGGACGGCGTTTCGAAAAACACGAAGCGACGGTCGCCTACTGGGTTGCGCGGCATGGGCTGCGGGCGGCAAACCGCGACAAGCACGCGGCTCGAGGTGCTCTTGCCCGCGAGGAGCTGGAGCGACTGGTCGGGTCTGGTGCGTCGATTGCCGAGATCGCGGAAGCGGTCGGGCGGAGCAAGGCGACCGTGCGGCATTGGCTGCGCGAGTACGGCCTGAAAACTCGGAGGGGGACGATGCAGGTGCGCGCTGAGCAGCTGGTGAGGTCTGAGCAACCGGCGCGGACAACGCGTGATTGCCACCATCACGGCGCTACCGAGTTCCAGCTCCGTGCCGAGGGTGGATACAGATGTCTCAAGTGCCGTTCCGAGGCTGTCAGTCGTCGTCGGCGTAGGGTCAAGCAGACGCTGGTCGAAGAGGCTGGTGGCGCCTGTCAGCATGCGGCTACGACCGGTGCATCGCGGCCCTGGAGTTCCATCATCGCGAACCTGGAGAGAAGCGGTTTACTCTCAGCCACCGCGGAGTCGCGCGTTCGCTCGACCCGGGCACGCGCGGAGGCTGCGAAGTGCATTCTCCTATGCGCCAACTGCCATGCCGAGGTTGAGGCGGGATTTCGATCGCTCGCGTAGAATCTTCACGAACGGGTTCCCTATATTCCGTGGTAGCACGATCCGGGGTAGCTCAATTGGTAGATGCGCTCGGCTGTTAACCGAGAGGTTGTGGGTTCGAGTCCCACCCCCGGAGCTTCAAGTCGCCATCCGCTGTGGTGTCCGGCGGGCGGCGGTGGCGAGCCGCTCGACCAGTGCGGCGGCAGTTGCGGCAGGGTCGTTGGCGGCCCACCAAGCCGCCAGCGCACGAGCCCGTGCCCGCACCGACTCATCGCCCATCGCCCGCTCGACCGCCAGCCGCAGCGGCCGCGGCGAGATGAACCGCCGCGGCAGGCGCACACCCGCGCCGGCCCAGTCCAGCCGCGCTGCGTTCTCGTTCATGTCGCCGACGACCGGGCAGGCCACGACTGCGCAGCCGCTGGCGAGCGCCCGCACGAGCGTGCCGTGGCCGGCGTGGCAGACGACCACGTCGCAATGGGGCATCGTGCGCGCGTAGGAGACCCACTCGACGACGCGGGCGTTGGCGGGCACGGGCAGAGGCCGGGGGGCAGGCGGCGGTTCCAGGTGGCGAGCACGCGCACGGGGGCGTCGGCGAGGCCGCGCAGCGCGGCGTGGAGCAGCCGGTGCTCGGGGTCCTGGGCGGTGGAGGGCGCGATCAGCACGAGCGGGTCATCGCCCGGCGGGAGCTCGACGTCTGCGGTGGGCGGCTCCCAGATCAGCGGGCCGACGACGTGGGCATCGAGCGGCCAGGCGCGCGGGTACTCGAGCTGCGGGAACGTGCGCCACGAGCGCCAGCTCCCGGCTGATGCCGCCGTGGACGTGGTCCAGCGCGGCAGGCCGAGGCGCGCGCGTATGCGCGTTGAGCTCTGCGCCGCCCGAGCTCCAGGCCCGTGCATCGACCGGCCGCTGGGCGCGCCGCCACAGCGCGCGCGCCGAGCGCGGTGCGCGGCAGGCGCGCGCCGAGCGAGTAGATCGGCAGAAGCCGGCGCGCCGTGCGGGTAGACGTGGGGGATCAGCGTCGCCCACGGGACGCCGCTCGAGCTCGGCGGCGAGCGCGGGGGCGAGCGTGAGGATGTCGGCGACGACCACCTCCGGCTCGCAGCTCGCGCACCAGCGGCAGCGTGTCGCGCGTGGCGTGCACGACCGCCTCGTAGAAGTCGAGCGGCGCCGGGCCCCGAGGGGAAGACCTGGTACTCCGGCGCCGGCGCGAAGCGCATGCCCTCGGCCTCCACGTGCTCCGCCAGCGCCTCCACGTCTGCAGCGTCACCTCGTGCCCGCGCGCGGCCAGCGCGCGGCCCGAGCGCGATCATCGGGAAGGCGTGGCCGGGGTCGCCGAAGGCGCCGAGGCAGGATGCGGCCGCCGCTCACGCGGCGGCCAGCTCGGCGACCAGCCGCAGCTGCTCGAGGCGCTCTCGCGCGTGAACGCCGATCGGCGTGATGCCGAGCGTGCCGACGCCGGCGTCGCGGTAGACCGCGAGGCGCTCGCGCACCACGTCGGGCGGGCCGCACAGCGAGACCGTGTCGATCAGCGCGTCGGGGATCGCCGCCATCGCCTCCTCGCGCTTGCCTTCGAGGTAGAGGTCCTGGATCGTCTGTCGCCTCCGCCTCGAAGCCGTAGCGGCTGCACGAGCTGGTTGTAGAAGTTCTGCTTGCGCGAGCCCATGCCGCCGACGTAGAGCGCGATGAACGGCCGCATCGCGTTGCGCGCGCGCCTCGAGGTCGTCGGTGACGAACACGTTCACGGTGGGCGCGATGTCGAAGCCGTCGAGCGAGCGTGCCGGCGCGCGTCGGCGCCCTCCTGGAGCAGCGGCCGCAGCTCGGACGACGTGCTCGGGGGAGAAGAGCGTCGGGATCCAGCCGTCGGCGATCTCGCCCGCGAGCGCCGTGTTCTTCGGGCCGATCGCCGCGAGGTAGATCGGGATGCGCTCCTGCACCGGGGAGATCGTCAGCTTGAGCGCCTTGCCGGGACCGTCGGGGAGCGGCAGCTCGAGCGTCTCGCCGTGGAACTCGACGCGCTCGCGCGCGAGCGCCATGCGCACCACCGCCACGTACTCGCGCGTGCGCTGCAGCTGCTTGGCGAAGCGCTGCCCGTGCCAGCCCTCGGCGACCTGCGGGCCCGGAGGAGCCGATGCCGAGGATCATGCGCCCGCCCGAGAGCTGGTCGATCGTGGCGGCCGTCATCGCGGTCATCGCCGCCGAGCGCGCCGGCATCTGGAAGATCCCCGAGCCGAGGCGGATCTTCGTGGTCTGCCCGGCCAGCCAGCCGAGCACCGTCGCCGCGTCCGAGCCGTAGGCCTCGGCCGCCCACACCGAGTCATAGCCGAGCCGCTCGGCCTCCTGGACGATCGCGAGCTGGTCCTCGGAGGTGAGGCCGAGGCCCCAGTAGCCGATGTGCACGCCGAGCTTCATGTGCAAGTTTCCTTTCAGCGGGCAGGGGATTCGTTGCCGAGCGCGACGCGCTGCCGTACGCTTGGGCGCGCGCCTCGCCGCGGCAGCCGATCGCAGTCGCCGGACGGCACAGCCTATGCGCAAACCGCCGCCTCATCGCCACGCCAGCACCATCGAGCGAGCTGCGCCTCGCGATCGACTGCCTGCCGACGGGCACCCGCGAGGCGATGCTCGCAGGGGTGCGCGAGACCGAGCGCATCATCGTCGGCGCCTACACCGACGGGGAGGGCGGCGTGTGCCCGATGCTCGCCGCCCACCGCGCGGCGGGCGCACCAGACTTCCTCTCGTTCGCGCGGTCCTGGGACCGCTTCACGCGCGCTCGGCGCCGCCGCCCGGCGACCGAGCGCGAGCTGCGCATCCTGGTCGCCCAGCTCGAGGCCAGCCTGCTCGAGCGAGGAGTCGTGCGACCTGGGCGCGCGATCGCCGAGCACGCCGCGCTGCACGCCCACAGCGAGCGCGAGAGGGGCGCGCGGGCGGAGCGTGAACACGCCGGCGGCACGCGCTCGCACGCGCGGCTGGTGGCCGAGGCGATCCGGCCGGGGAGATCCTCGTGCGGCGTCTGCGTGCCCCGCGCCGGCGGGTAGGTCGGCGCGAGCGGGTACCGGCCTGACGCGCGAGTCACCGCCCGCGCAGGCCGATCCGCGCTACAGCACGCCGCCCGGCCGCACGAACATGATCTCCGGCACCACGCACGCGGGGGAGAGCGCAGCAGGAAGCGCACGCGCCTCGGCGACGTCCTCGGGGCGGATCATCTCCTCGGCCGGCACGTGCTCCTTGACGAAGTCGGTCATCGGCGTGTCGACGAACGCGGGGCACAGCGCCGTCGACTTGATGCCCTCGGTGCCGAGCTCCTTGTTCATCGCTTCGCGTCCAGCCGACGACGCCGTGCTTGGTGGCCGAGTAGACCGACAGCCAGGCCTCGCCGCGCTTGCCCGAGATCGAGGAGGTGTTGACCACCAACGCGTTGCGGTGCTCGGCCCCGGCGGCGCTCAGCAGCTCCAGGCACTCGCGGTAGAAGAGCACGATCGAGCGGAGGTTGACGCCGAGCTGCATGTCGAGCCGCTTGGTCTGGATGTCCCCGACCGGCGCGCCGAAGCCGACCCCGCGTTGTTGACGAGCACGTCCAGGCGCCCGTAGCGCTCGCGGTGCGCGGCCACCACCCGCTGGATCTCCTGCCTCGTCGGAGACGTTGGCGGCGAGCCCGTGCACATCCAGGCCTGCCCCGGCGAGCTCCGCCACCGCCGCCTCCAGCTTCTCCGCGCGCCGCGCGGCCATCGTGACGCCGTAGCCCTCCTCGCCCAGCACCCGCGCGATCGCCAGCCCGATCCCGCTCGATGCCCCCGTGACGATCGCCGCTCGCTCCGCCATCTGCGTCCTTCCGTCGTGGTTGTCGATGGACGGCATCAAACCACCCGAGGGCGGGCGGCGCATTCGCTGGTAGCGTCTTTCCAGCCGCGCGGCACCCCCGCGCGGGGCGGGCCCGTAGCTCAGCTGGTTAGAGCTGGCGACTCATAATCGCTAGGTCGCAGGTTCGAGTCCTGCCGGGCCCATTTCTGAGGAAGAAGGCCGTCGTCTGCAATCAGTGGTGGACGAGGCGAGAGGCCGGCTCGAAGTCCCCATGCAACACGAGTGGATCGAGATCGGCACCGTTTGGCCAAGTGACAGTGCCGAGCTCGTCGTCCACCCGCACCTTCGCGAAGAAGTCCGGATCGCCCAGCGGCTCGAAGATCGGGCCGTGTAGCTCTCCGGTGAGATCGACGTCGCGCCGGCTGCCGTCGCTGAAGCCGAGTCGGAGCCGGTAGTGGCCGAGCACCTCTACCGATGTCACGGTTACGAACACCATCGCTCCATCTTACGGCAACGGGTCAATCGGCTCGGGAACAAGTTCCGCCGTGTACGCGCTCCCAGTCGGCCTCGAGCTCCTCACGGTGGAGGGCTGCCCACTCTGCGACGAGCTTGAGCGCGCGGCCCGGCAGTTCGCCCACGAGCACCCTCGCGCCGTCAATCGCGATCACCGCGTGGTGCTCGGCGTACTGCGCATGGAAGTGGGGCGGCTGGTGGTCGTAGAAATACATCGTGATCAACCCGACGCCCGCCGCTGCGAGCAGGACACCGAGCGCGGCGCGGATACGACGTGTGCGCTGGCGTCGCCTGGCCTCTTCGATGACACCCTGCTCGGGCCCAACGGGCAGGCCCGCTGGCGCGTCGGAGGTAGGCTTGTCGCTGAGCAATGCGGGCATCGCTCAGCGCAGATTCTGGATGATCGAGATCAACTCCTCGGGCTGGTAGCCCTGCTGGCGCGCGAAGCCGACGAGCTCGCGCGCACGCGCGATCACCGCGCCACGCTGTGGGGTGCCGCTGACGCGCACACCGAGCCCGCGGCGGAACTCCAGGAGCCCTTCCTCGCGCAGCGCACGCAGTGCGCGCAGCACCGTGTTGGTGTTGACGGCCATGACCGCCGCGAGGTCGCGGGCGGGCGGCAGGCGCTCGCCGGGTTTGGCCTCGCCGTCGGCGATCGCGCGGCGGATCTGCGCGGCGACTTGGTCGTGCAGGGGGGTGGGGTCCGAGCGGTCGATGCTCTCCAGCATTGTGCTATTCATATTAGCACCATGCTCATCAAGATGAAGGGAGCGCCCACGTGCCCACGACCGTCACGCCGCCCCAGGCAACGTCGTTCCCCCCGGTCGAGATCGAGGATGGAGTCGAGGTCGAGGACGGGGTGATCGAAGAGGCCCGCCGGCTTCAACAGCGCCGCAGGCGCTCGACGGGCATCGCGCTCGGCGGTACCGCGGTCGTGGTCGCGGCCGGCGCGGCGCTGTGGGCCGGCGGCGGCGGCAACGCGGGCGCGCCGGGCGGTCCGCTGAAGCTGACGCTCGTGCACGGGCGTGCGTTCGTCGGTGGCCAGCCGGCGTTGATGGGCGTCACACCGTCGCTGGAAGCCGGCAACGTCGGGGTGTGCGTGGGGGTCGTCAGCCAACAGGACTGCAACGGCCCGCTGCCAACCGCCGCCTACCCCGTCTACGGCGGGGGAGAAGGCTTCCAGGCCGAGGAAAAGGTCGGGCCGGAAGGGGAGATCGACGCGCTCTTCACCGGCCCCCGCGTCGCCGCGGTGCGGGTGGCGCACCTCGGGACCTTCGAGGCGGAGCTACGCACACCAAGCCGGACAATCCCAAAGCTAGAAACACCCTTTGATTGCCGCCGAATCGATAGGTAGAATTATCACGAATAAATGGGCGATTCGCCGCGACGCCGGTCAGCGCGAGTTTGTCCTAGGAGGGACTGGAGTGCACGCCATACTCCCACGGGTCACGCTTCGGAGGATCATCTGGGGCATTGCTGTGCTGGCAACGGTGTACGTGGTCATCGGTGTGCTTCTGGGCAGCACCGATGGGAGCTGGAAGACCAACGATTGGTACTCAATGATTGCAGGCCTTCTGTTCTTTGGCGTCGGCGCCAGTCTCGCGGTGGCCCACGAGCACCAGCAGGAACGCACCAAAGAGATTCTGGCCAACCAGAATTTGCTCCTCGACAGATACCGCGCCGACCAGCGCACAGCATTGTTGGACATGAAATCCACCATGACCGCCATAAGAGAAATGATGCGGGTCCGACACGTGCCGTCGGTTGAGGCGGTCGAGCCTGCAAGCACTACCGGGGGTCCAGCAACCGAGACGCCACCGCCACCGGACGACTCGGGAGAACTGGAGGGCTTGGACCTCTCCGACCGACCGCCGAAGGAGCGCATGTTGCTTGAGCGCTTCGCAATAGAGCAGGCGATCATTGGTGCCAAGGAGGGCGAGGCCGCGATCCGCGATCTTCTCGAGCCAGCGATGGTATACGTGCTGGGCGAACCGGCTGGCGACATATCGGTTCCCGGCCAGGGCACCGAAAGCAACATCCTTCACTTCACGATCGACGACGAGGACGAGGACGAGAGTAAGGAGCAGCTGTTGGTTCCGATCTTCACCCGCGCCGACGTGTTGGAGGACGCCCTAATACGAACCCCCGACTGGCAGATTTACTCCGTACTGGAAGTCAATGGCGGAATCCTACTGACGAACCTCGAACGCGGCGTGATCCCGGTTGTTGACCCGTGGTCGCGCTTCGAGTTTCAGCTTTCCCCGAACGCGCCCGAGGGCCCCTCCGCCGATACAGACGCGAGCGAGCTCACCCAGTGACGGCCACGAGCCTCGCGGCTGGCAGCGGCGCAACCCGTGGCTGAGGTGCCCACTCCCACTCCAGCTCCGCCGCCGCCACCGGCATCCCGATGAAGAACCCCTGACCGACGTCGCAGCCGAGCTCGCGAACCAACTCCAGCGTCTCCCCGTCCTCGATGCCCTCGGCGACGACGCGCAGCCGCAGCGCGTGGCCGAGCGCGGCGATCGCGCGCACGAGCTCGCGGTCCTGGTGTCCCTCGCCGGTGGCCAGGCGGCTGATGAAGGAGCGGTCGAGCTTCAGCTCGCCGACGGCGAGCGAGGAGAGGTGCCCCAGCGAGGTGAAGCCGGCGCCGAAGTCGTCGATCGAGACGCACACGCCGTGGGCGCGCAGGCGCCGCACGACGGCGCGGGCGCGGTCGAACGCGGTGATGGCGGTGGTCTCGGTGATCTCGACGACCAGGCACGCGGGCTCCAGGCCGTGGCGGCGCAGCGCCCCGGCGACGAGCTCGGCGAAGCCCTCGCCCAGCAGGTCCGAGGCCGAGACGTTGACTGCGACCCGCACCTCGCGGCCGTCGGCTCGCCAGGCGGCGCACTGCGCGAGCGCGCGGTCGAGCACCAGCCGGGTGAGCGCGCCCATCAGCCCGGCCTCCTCGGCGAGCGGCAGGAAGCGCGCCGGGGGAATCGTCCCGAGCGTCGGGTGCGGCCAGCGCACGAGCGCCTCGACCGCCGCGTGCGTGCCTGTGTGCAGGTCCAGCTGTGGCTGATAGTGCAGCACGAGGGCGCCCGCGTCGAGCGCGGTGCGCAGCTCCTCGGCGAGGCGCAGGCGCGAGCCGGCTTCGTCGTGGCTCGCCTCGTAGCGGGCGCACGGCGCGGCCCCGAGCTTCGCGCGGTACATCGCGGCGTCCGCGCAGGAGATCAGGCCGGCGGGGTCGGCGGCGTCCTCGGGCGCGAGCGCGATGCCGATGTTGGCGGCCAGGTGCGCGCGCACCGCCTCCAGCGCGAAGGGCCGCTCGAGGCTCGCGGCGAGACGCTGCGCCACGCGCGTGGCGTGGGCGGCGTCGGCGTCCGTCAGCACGACGCCGAACTCGTCGCCGCCGATGCGCGCCACGAGGTCGGACGGCTCCAGCGAGTGCGCGAGGCGCGCGGCGAGCTGGCGCAGCAGCTCATCGCCCGCGGGGTGGCCGAAGGTGTCGTTGACGCGCTTGAAGCGTTCGAGGTCCACGTACAGCAGCGCCAGGCTGCGCGGCGTGTCCGCGACCGCCTCCTCGGCGAAGAACGCCTCCAGCACGTCGAACAGGTGGCGGCGGTTGCCGAGACCCGTGAGGTGGTCGGTGACCGAGAGCCGCTGGCGCTCCTGCGTGAGCGCGCGCAGCGCGCGCACCGAGAGGGCCATGCGCGCGCCGACGACGCTCAGCGTGGCGGCCGCCAGGCCCACCGCGATGCGGTTGACCGACTCGAACGTGCCGAGGAGCAGGATCGCCAGGCCGCACACCGCGGCGAGGCCGGGCAGCAGGAAGCCCGTCGGCTGCTGCGCGGCACGCGGGTCCGAGCGCACGCGCGGCAGCCACATCGCCAGCGACATGGCGAGGATCGCGCCCGGCCACGCGATCCCGTTGAGCACCACGCCGAGGTGCGAGGACCACGAGGAGGACTGGAAGAGGTTGAACGTGTCGCCGACGACCGCCAGCGCGATGCCGCCGGCGATCGCCAGCCACGGTCCGCGCGAGCGCCCCGCGAGGACCGTGAGGCCGCCGACGACGAGCAGCAGCAGCAGCAGGTCGCCGATCGGGTAGGCGAGGTTGACGGCGGTCGCCAACACGCTCCCGCCGGTCAGGTACTCGATCTCGTGGAACGCGAACGCGGCGCACACCGCGGCGGCGCCGAGGCCCGCGACCAGCCCGTCGAGCCACGAGGGAGTCGCCAGCCGGCGGACCTCCCCGCGTAGGTAGAGCACGAGCGCAACGTACGCGAGCGGGAAGAAGGAGAGGTACAGCGCGTCCGCGACCGAGGGCGAGGGCGGCGTCGCGCGCCCGAGCGACTCGACGGTGTACGCGATGTGCCCGAGCGTCCACGCCAGCAGCGAGGCGCCGAGCAGCAGCGGCACCGAGCGCGCCGTGCGGCGGTGCAGGCCGGCGGCCAGGCACAGCCCGGAGGCGAGTAGCTCGAACGCGCCGACGCCCCACCCGTCGAGCGCCGGGGAGGAGGAGGACGTGCTCAGCAGCACGAGGTACACGGCCAGCAGGACGCCGAGGGCCGCGTAGGCGAGCCGCAGCGTCCGCGTGCGCGCGCAGGACGACCCCCGGGAGGCCGACCCCTCCGCACGCGGCTCCGGGCGCGGTCCCGGAGCACGCGGTGGGCGGAGCGGTCCCGACATCAGGGACGCCGTCGGGAGCGGCGGGTGTCATCTGAAGCGCCGCCGGACGCGGTAGACGAGTGGACGAGCGGCCGCCGCGACGGGTGGGCGGGCTCCCATCCCCCCGGAGACCGCCGCCACGGGCAATACGCTCAGTACATGCGTACGCGCACGCCGCGGCGGCTCGCGGTGATCGATCTGGGCTCCAACTCCTTCCGGCTCGTCGTGTTCACGGCCGCCGAGGGGTGGTGGCAGCGCACCGACGAGATCTACCAGCCCGTGCGGATCGGCGCCGGGATGACCGCCACCGGACGGCTGGGCGAGGAGCCGATGCGCCGCGCCGAGGCCGCCCTGGACGTTTTCGACCACTTCTGCCACGCGGCCGGCCTGCTCGGCTCGGATGCGCCCGCGGGCGCCGTCGACGCGGTGGCCACGAGCGCGATCCGCGAGGCCGAGAACGCGCCCGCGTTCCTCACTCGTGCGCGGGCGCGCACGTACCTGCCGATCCGGGTGCTGAGCCGCGAGCAGGAGGCCCGTTATGGATAC
Source organism: uncultured Solirubrobacterales bacterium (assembly GCA_963821775.1). Taxonomy (GTDB): domain Bacteria; phylum Actinomycetota; class Thermoleophilia; order Solirubrobacterales; family Solirubrobacteraceae; genus Palsa-744. Next base: position 238,087 of record CAWGFB010000001.1, read on the forward strand.
CTGGCCGCGGTCAACTCGACCACCCTGAGCGAGGGGTGCGCGCTGGACCTCGGCGGCGGCTCGCTGCAACTGGTCGAGGTGCACGAGCGTTGCGCGCGCCGCTCCGCCTCATGGCGGTTGGGCGCGGTGCGGATGACCGAGCGGTTCATCCCCAACGGCGCCCCCGCCAAGCGCCGCCAGCTGGAGGAGCTGCGCGAGCACATCGCCCGGGAGCTGCGCTCCGCCCCGTGGCTGCCGCGCGCCGGCCGTCGCCTGGTGGGGATCGGGGGGACGGTGCGCAGCCTCGCGTCGGTCGCCCAGCGCGCCGCGGGTCTGCCCGACAACGGCGTGCAGGGCGCGGTTGTGAGCGCCGAGGCGCTCGCGGAGACCGTCACGCGCCTCGCGGCCCTGCCGACGGCCGAGCGCGCCACCGTCCCCGGCGTCAAGCCGGCTCGCGCGGACCTGATCCTCGCCGGAGCCGTGGTCGTCGAGGGCGTGATGCGCGCCGGCGGCTTCCACGAGCTGGAGGCCACCGAGGCCGGCCTGCGCGAGGGCGTGTTCTTCGAGCGCCTGTTGGCCGATCCCGCCCACCCCGCCGACCCCCCGCTCTTCGACGACGTCCGCCGCGCCTCCGTGCTGAACCTCGCCGCACGCTACGGCTCAGAGCGCGCCCACACCAGCCACGTCGCGGCGCTCGCGCTCGGCATGTTCGACCAGCTCGCCGCGCTCGGCCTGCACCCCGGCGACCGCAGCGAGCGCGAGCTCCTGTGGGCGGCGTGTGTGCTGCACGACATCGGCATGTCCGTGGACTACGACGACCACCACAAGCACTCCCGCTACCTGATCCTCAACGCCGGCCTTCCGGGCTTCTCCCAGACCGAGGTCGCGATCGTCGCCCAGGCCGCCCGCTACCACCGCAAGGGCCTCCCCGAGCCGGGCCCCCTCGCCGCGCTCTTCGCCCCCGGCGACGCCGAGCGCCTGGACCGCTGCGCTGTCCTGCTGCGTCTCGCCGAGGACCTGGAGCGCTCCCGCGACCAGCTCGTCCGCGGCACCGAGCTGAGCGCCCACAACGGCGCCGTGCACCTGCGGCTCGTGGCCGACGGCGCCCTGGCTGTTCCCCGCTGGGCCGCCGGCCGCGAGAGCGAGATCTTCGCGCGGGCCTTCCACCGCGACCTCACGGTGGTCTGCTGATTAGCTGGGGGAGGGCAGGCCCGGGTGGGTGGGCTCGATTCCCCGTCCCGGAATTGAGGGATCAGCCGGCGGCTCGCAGCCCCCGCTCGTCCCCCGCGCAGTCGTACAGCACGAGCGAGTAGATAGACCACCGCCGGAAGTGCAGCCACGTTACGTTGGGGACCTCGCGGCAGGCACGGACCACCGCCTGCGTGGCGCGGTTGCCCCCGCGCGAGGAGTACGCGCCGCCGAGCACGACGTAGCGCGCTTCGCGGCGGGCGACGAGCCGCGCGAGGTCGGGGCCGTCGAGGGCGGGGTCGGTGCCGGAGTAGCCGCCGACCGAGCCGGCGCGGTAGCCGAGCAGCGTGAGCGAGGCGGCGGTGTTGGAGGAGACCGTCAGCACTTCCCAGCGGTGTGTGGGGCGGCGCGCGTCGATGTAGCGCATCAGGTCGCGGGCGACTTTCACGTTGTGGGGCGCGATCCCGTACGGCCCCAGCCCGCCGGCGACCCGCGGCCCGGCGGCCGGGAAGGTGCCCTCGACCGGCACCGACCACGTGGTCGTGGCGAACGCGGTGGGTCCGACCAGCAGCACGGCGAGCAGCACCGCCATCGCGGGCACCGCGAGGCGGCGCACCGCGAGCGGCGCGAGCACGCACGCCGCGCCGCCGACGACCAGCACCGTGGGCAGCCAGTGCAGGAAGTGTTCGCGGCGCAGCAGCACGAGCTGGGCGGCGACGGTGCCCGCGACGGCGATCGCCAGCAGCAGCACGCGCCAGTCCCGCCCGCGTGCGAACCCCGCGAACGCGACCGCCCCGGCGCCGACCATCGCGGCCGCCCCGGGGCCGAGCGCGGAGACGTAGTAGGGGTGGATGATGCCCTGTCCGAAGCTCAGCACGACAGCCTCCACGAGGAACCACACGCCGAACACGATCAGCCCCGCGGTGCGCTCGTCGCGCCGCACGCGGCGCCACCACGCTGTTGCTCGCCCGCGCGCGCTCTGCCCCTCCGGCGGGGCGGCGCCCCCGTCCGGCTCGTCCTCGGCGCCCTCCGCCCCGGCGTCTGAGGCCGTCCGCTCCCGCGTCCCCCGCGGCGGCCACACGACGCTCAGCACGAGCGCCACGAGGCCGAGCAGCGCGAAGGGCAGCAGCCACGCGCTCTGGCCACCGAGGCCGGAGTGGAAGAGCCGCAGCGGCCCCACGGGCCCGCCGAAGGGCGTGGGGCTGGTGTAGTGGCCGTCGGGCAGCAGCGGGTTGGGCACGTGTTTGGGGGCGGCGGTGCGCTGGGCGCGCAGGAGGGTGCGCGTGCGCTGCGGGAAGGGCGCGACCGCGCCGAGCTTGACGAAGATCTGGTTGGGCCCCCCGGTCTGGCCGTCGACGCGGCCGAAGCCGTTGTACCCGAACGTGAGGTTGATCTCGGTGTTGTCGGTGGAGCCGCCGACGTACGGCCGTTGCGCGGCGGGGGTCGCTTCGACGTAGGCGATCCACGCGAAGGAGACAGCGGCGAGCACGACGCCGGCCGCCACCAGATGCAGCAGGCGCCGCCACAGCTCCGCCGGGGCGCACAGCAGGTAGGCGAGCGCGATGCCGGGCACGACGAGGTACGCGGCGAGCGTCTTGGTGTTGAACGCGAGTCCGACGCACATGGCGCTCCCGAGCAGCGCGAGCAGGCTGCCGCGGCGGATCGCGCGCAGCGCCGCGCCGCAGGCGAGCACCATCAGCAGGATCAGCACGGCGTCCACGCCGTTCTCGCGGGAGACCGCCACGAACGAGGGGTACACGGCCAGCGCGAGCGCGGCGACGAGCGCGGCGGGCCGCCCGAACGGTCTGCGCGTGGCCGCGTACAGCACCGCGACGGTGAGCACCCCGATGAGCGCCTCGGGCAGCAGCAGCGCGAGCGGCGAGAAGCCGAACACCTTCGCGCTCGCGGTCTGCACCCACAGCGCCAGCGGCGGCTTGTCGACCGTGATCAGCCCCCCGGGGTCGGAGGCGGCGAAGAGGAAGTTGCGCAGCGAGTCGAGCATCGAGCGGTCGGCGGCCGAGTAGAAGACGTTGGCGTAGCCGTTCTGCGCGAGCCGGTGGGTGCCGAGCACGGTGGAGAGCACGAGCACCGGCACGAGCGCGAGCCAGCCGAGGATGGCGGGCAGGGAGGGGGGGCGCAGCGCCAGCGCCGCGCGGCGGCCGGTGGGCGCGGGCGGGGGGGCGCCCACGTCCGCGGGCGGCGCTGGGGCGCCGGAGGGGGGCGCGGCAGGAGGGGTCTGGGGAGGGGAGGTGCTCATGAAACGGGTGCCCAAAGACCATTAAGGCTAATGCGCGCCCACGTGCACGCACAAGCACCACCGCCCGTACCCCGCCGGCCTCACCCCGCCAGCCCACCGAGCAACCTCTCGAGGTCCCCCTCGTCGTTCCACGCTCCCACGGACGCTCGCAGCCAGGGCCGCCCCGGGATGTCGCGCAGCACGACTCCTCGCTCGGCGAGCCGTTCGCGCTCGGCGGGCGCGTCGGGCGAGGAGAAGGTTACGAGCGTGGTGTCCTCGCGCGCGATGACCTCGCGCCCGGCCGCCGTCAGCCGCTGTGCGAGCTCGGCGGCGAGCAGGCGGGCGCGCTCGTGCAGCGCCGCCCACCCGTGGCGCTCCAGCACGCCGAGGGCGGCGAGCGCGCAGGCGAGCGTCTCGGCGTTCAGCGCGAGCGTGTCCAGGCGCCGGCCGTCCTCGTGCAGCTCGGCGTCCAACCCGGCGTCGGGATCGGCAAGGTTGGCGTAGCCGCGGCGGGTGACGGCGAGGCGGGCGCGCAGCTCGGGGGCGGTGTAGAGCATCCCGGTCCCGTCGGGGCCGCACAGCCACTTCTGGCCGGCGCCCGCGTACGCGGCGCAGCGCAGCGCGCGCACGTCGGTGGGGATCGCGCCGACGCCCTGCGCGCCGTCGAGCAGCACGGGCACCTCCAGCTCGGCGAGCGCCGCGGGCGCGCGGCGCCCCGTCATCCAGGAGACGTGCGAGCACGCCACCAGGCCCGTGCGCGGCCCGACGGCGTCGGCCAGCTCGGGCCACGGCACGGCACGGACGCTCACGCCACGCAGCTGGCGCTCGGCGGCGAGCGCGCCGAGCAGGCCGGGGTGCTCCTCCTCGCTCGTGAGGATCTCCGCGCCCGCGCCGAGCTCCAGGCCCGCGAGCACGAGCGACAGGCCCTCGGAGGTGCAGGTGGTGAGCGACACGTCCTCAGCGGCGCACCCGAGCAGCCCGGCGTAGGCGCCGCGCAGTGCGCGGCTCAGCTCGCCGCGGTGCTCGAAGTGCGCCCGCGAGCGCCCCCCGTGCGCCTGGAGCTCGAGCTCCTGCGCGGCGGCCCGTGCGGCGGCCGCGGGCAGCGGCCCGTCGGTGCCCGCGGCGAGGTACGCGAGATGACTCAGGACCGGCAGCTCGGCGCGCAGCGCGGGGACGTTCACCGGCCGCAGGATACGCGGCGGGCAGGATGAGGGGGGACGAGTGGCTGGGACGAGCCCGGGCAGGTGGCCAGGATAAAACTGGTCGGGCGGCTAGGATGAGCGCGGGCATGAACCCGGAGGCGGCAGGAGTGAGGGGTGCGGCCCCTCTGTGGGAGCCCGGCGGCGCGGAGCGCGAGCGCGCGTGCATGACGGCCTTCATGCGGTGGGTGGGAAAACGCGAGGGGCGCACGTTCGAGGGCTACGAGCAGCTGTGGGAGTGGTCGGTGCGCGAGCCCGAGCGGTTCTGGGCGGCCGTGTGGGAGTACTTCGAGGTGCGCTGCTCGCGCCCCTACGAGCAGGTGCTGGCTTCCCGCGAGATGCCGGGCGCGCGGTGGTTCACGGGCGCGGAGCTCAACTACGCGGAGAACATGCTGACGCGCCACGCCGCGCGAGCACACGAGGTTGCCGTCGTGCACGCTTCCGAGCTGCGCCCCCTCGGCGAGCTGACGTGGGGCGAGCTCGCCGCGCAGGTCGCGGCGGTCGCGGGCGGCCTGCGCGCGCTCGGCGTGCAGCGCGGCGACCGCGTCGTCGCGTACATGCCGAACATCCCCGAGACGGTCGTCGCGTTCCTCGCCACGGCCAGCCTCGGCGCGATCTTCTCCAGCGCCGCCCCGGAGTTCGGCGCGCGTGCGGTGTGCGACCGCTTCGGGCAGATCGAGCCGACGGTGGTGCTGGCCGTGGACGGGTACCGCCACGGCGGCCGCGACCACGACCGCCGTGCGGTCGTGGGGGAGATCCTCGCGGAGCTGCCCACGGTGCGCCACACGGTGCTCGTGCCCTACCTGTTCGCGGAGCGCCCGGAGGTGCCGTCGGAGTGGCCCGGCGCGCTCACGTGGGCGCAGCTGTGCGAGCGTGGCGCCGGTGCGGAGCTCGCGTACGAGCAGGTGCCCGCCAACCACCCCCTGTGGGTGCTGTACTCCTCGGGCACCACGGGCCTGCCGAAGGCGATCGTGCACGGCCACGGCGGGATCCTCGTCGAGCAGCTGAAGAAGAGCCACCTGCACCTCGACCTGCACCCGGGCGACCGCATGTTCTGGTTCACCACGACGGGGTGGATGATGTGGAACTTCCTGATCGGCTGCCTCTTCACCGAGGCGGCGATCGTGCTCTACGACGGCAGCCCCGGCCACCCGGACATGGGGTGCACGTGGGCGCTCGCGGAGCGCACCGGGATGACGTGCATGGGCCTCAGCGCCGGTCTGCTGAGCGCGTGCGAGCAGGCGGGCGTGCGGGCGGGTGGGCATCCCGGTTCCGAACACGACCTGAGCGCACTGCGCGCGATCGGCTCGACCGGCTCGCCGCTCGCGCCCGAGAGCTTCGCGTGGGTGTACCGCGAGGTCAAGCCCGACGTGTGGCTGTTCTCCACGAGCGGCGGCACGGACGTGTGCACCGCGTTCGTCGGCGGGTGCCCGCTGATGCCGGTGTACGAGGGCGAGCTGCAGTGCCGCGCGCTGGGGTGCGCCGTGGAGGCGTGGGACGAGCGCGGCCACCCGGTCGTGGACGAGGTGGGGGAGCTGGTGCTGACCGAGCCGCTGCCCTCGATGCCGCTGTTTTTCTGGGGGGACACGCCCGCCCCGGCCCCCGACATGCCCGCCGACGCCCCTGAGCGGCGCGTGGGGCCGCGGTACCTGGAGAGCTACTTCTCGACGTACCCGGGCACGTGGCGCCACGGCGACTGGATCAGGATCACCCCCCGCGGCGGCGCGGTGATCTACGGCCGCTCGGACGCGACGATCAATCGCCAGGGGGTGAGGATGGGCACGAGCGAGATCTACCGCGCGGCGGCAGCCGTCGAGGAGGTCCAGGATGCGCTCGTGGTGGACATCCCCGAGGTCGGGGGTCTCGGATCCTTGCGCATGTGGCTGTTCGTGGTGTTGCGCCCCGGCGCGACCCTCGACGAGGAGCTCGTGCGCCGGATCAAGCAGCGCATCCGCGAGGACTGCTCCCCACGCCACGTCCCCGACGAGGTCGCCCAGATCGAGGAGGTGCCGCGCACGCTCTCCGGCAAGGTGCTGGAGGTGCCGGTGAAGCGGATCCTGATGGGCGCCCCGCCGGCGCAGGCGGCGAGCGTCGACTCGCTCGCCAACCCGCGGGCGCTCGACTACTTCGTGGAGCTGGCGCAGACGCTCCGCTGAGAACGTGTTTGAAGGCGCCGCGCGCCGCTGCGCGAGCTCGCCGGCGATGGTCCCGCCGGCTGCGCCCGCAACGCTCGGCTGAACAGGCGGGGGAGGAGTCCGCGCGGCCCACGTCGAACAAGAGGCGCGATGAAGCGTACGGCCTCACCCACCGTGGAGGCGCCCCCCGACTCCGGGGAGCGCCTGAGCCTCTCGACGTACATCCAGACGCGCTTCGACGGCTGCTCGCGCTCGCAGAAGGACGTCGCGCAGTACATCGTCGACCACCTCGACGAGGCCGCCTTCCAGACCGCCGAGGAGCTCGCGCGCCGCGCGAACACCTCGAGCTCGACGGTCGTGCGTTTCTCCCAGGCGCTGGGGTTCGAGGGCTTCCCGGAGCTGCAGGCCGCCGCGCGCGAGGAGTACCGCCGCGTGCACGCCGGCGGGCGGGGCTCCGAACAGCACTCAGGCGGCGGCGGTCCGCTGTTCGCCCTCGACCAGACCGAGTTCGAGGCGGCCCTCGCAGCCGACCACCTGAACGTCGAGGAGACCGCCCGCAAGGTCTCCCGCCCGACCGTCGAAGAGCTGGTCGACGCGATCGCCGGCGCCGAGAAGGTGCTCGTGGCCGGCACCGACCAGATGGCGTTCTTCGCCTCCTACCTGCGCCACCTGCTGATGCTGCTCGACCTGCGCGTCGACGTCGTCGCCAGCCCCTCCCAGGAGGCGCTCAGCCGGCTGGGGCGCATCGACGAGAGCACGCTCGTGATCGGCCTCTCCGCGGGCCGCCCGCACCCCCTGGTGGTGCGCGCGATGAAGCTCGCCCGCCACCGCAAGGCGCGCACCGCCGCGATCACCGACGCGACCCTCTCGGAGGTCGCCAAGCTCGCACAGGTGAAACTATACTACTCCTCCAACTCCCCGGCATACGTGCGTTCGCACGTCGCCCTGCTGAGCCTGATCCAGGCGCTCGCGTACGGCGTTTATTCGCGGGACTCCGCGCAGTACGAAGACCGCATCAAGGCGTTTCGGCTGAAGTAGTCGCACCGCGACGGCTAGACTTCGCCCCATGCGCGACGAGGCGACGTTCACCGTCAAGGCCGGCCTGGCGGAGATGCTCAAGGGCGGGGTGATCATGGACGTGGTCACGCCCGAGCAGGCGAAGGTCGCCGAGGATGCGGGCGCCGCGGCGGTGATGGCGCTCGAGCGGGTGCCGGCGGACATCCGCCGCGACGGGGGCGTGGCGCGGATGTCCGACCCGGAGATGGTCGCGGGCATCCAGGAGACGGTGTCGATCCCGGTGATGGCCAAGGCGCGCATCGGCCACTTCGTCGAGGCGCAGGTGCTGGAAGCCTTGGAGGTGGACTACGTCGACGAGTCGGAGGTGCTGACCCCCGCGGACGAGGCCAACCACATCGACAAGTGGGCGTTCCGGGTGCCGTTCGTGTGCGGCGCCACGAACCTCGGGGAGGCCTTGCGGCGGATCGGCGAGGGGGCGGCGATGATCCGCTCCAAGGGCGAGGCCGGCACGGGGGACATCGTCGAGGCCGTCAGGCACATGCGGTTGATCACAGGCGAGATCCGCCGCCTGGCCGCCCTGCAGGAGAGCGAGCTGGCGAGCGCCGCCAAGGCCCACGGCGCGCCCCTGGACCTCGTGCGCCGCGTCGCCGCCGAGGGCCGCCTGCCGGTCGTGCTGTTCTGCGCGGGGGGCATCGCCACACCAGCCGATGCGGCGCTGATGATGGCGCTCGGGGCCGAAGGGGTGTTCGTCGGCTCGGGCATCTTCAAGTCCGAGGACCCGGCCACGCGGGCGCGGGCGATCGTCGAGGCGACGACGCACTGGCGGGACCCCGCGCGCGTTGCGGCGGCCTCGCGCGGGCTCGGCCCGGCGATGGCGAGCCTCGAGAGCTCGAAGCTCGGCCAAGAGCAGTTGCTCGCCTCGCGCGGGTGGTAGACGCGCCCGGCGCAGACGGCGCAGTGGGAGACGGGGCGCCCCCGGCACCGCCGGCGAAGCCGGTGGTGGGGGTGCTTGCTCTGCAGGGCGGCTTCGAGGCGCACGCACGCGTCCTGCATCGCCTCGGCGCCGAGGTGCGCGAGGTGCGGGTGCCGGCGGACCTGGAGGGCCTCGACGGTCTCGTGATCCCCGGCGGGGAGTCCACGACGATGACGCTCGGCATCGAGCGCGAGGGCCTCGCGGAGCCGCTGCGCGCGCTCGCCGGCCGGGGGACGCCGATCCTTGGCTCGTGCGCGGGGCTGATCATGCTCGACCGGGAGCACCTCGGGGTGATGGACATCTGTGCGCGGCGCAACGCGTTCGGGCGTCAGCTCAAGAGCTTTGAGGCCGAGGTGTCGATGCGGGGCATCGACGGCCCACCCCTGCGCGGCGTCTTCATCCGTGCCCCGTGGATCGCCGAGCACGGCCCGGGGGTGGAGATCCTCGCGGAGGTGGACGGCCACCCGGTCGCGGCCCGCGAAGGCGATCGCCTGGCCGTCGCCTTCCACGCGGAGCTCACCGACGACGAGCGGCTGCACCGGCTGTTTCTCGACGCGGTGTGCGCCGCGCGGCCTGACTGAGGGAGCTCTGGACCAGGCGTCTGGGAGGATGTGCGACATGCGCATCGCGGTCTCGGCGGACGAGCGGGTGGGGATCGCGAGCGCTTTGGTGGAGGAGTTGGAGCGCCGCGGCCACGCCGTGAGTGCGCATGGGGCACTCGGCGAGGGCGAGCGCGAGCAGTGGGCGTGGGCCTCGGAGGCGGCTGCGCGCGAGGTGGCCGAGGGACGCGCCGAGCAGGCGGTGGTGTGCTGCTGGACGGGGACGGGGGCGTCGATCGCAGCGAACAAGGTGGCCGGCGTGCGCGCGGCGCTGTGTGTCGATGCCGCCACGGCCGCGGGCGCGCGACGCTGGAACGACGCCAACGTGCTCGCGCTCAGCCTGCGCTCGACCTCGGAGGCGGAGCTGCGGGAGATCCTCGACGCGTGGTTTGCCGCGTCGCCCTCGACAGAGACCGAGGATCGGGCGAACGTCGAGCACCTGGTCGAGATCGAGCGCACCTGAGCGTCCCGTCCCAAGCGCGGCCTACTCTGCCTCGCCGATGGGACGGCGGCAGCGCGAGAGTGAGTTTCAGAACCTCAGCGACGAGGAGGTCGCCCGTCGTGCGCGCGACAAGCGTCTCCCGTCGAAGGAGCTCCGTCGCTATCAGCGCGAGGAGAAGTTCCGTGGACTGCGAAGCAAGCGCAAGGAACGCTGAAAGCCGAGATACCCTGATGACCATGCACAGTGGCCGATATCGAGTCAGGACCTGGCTGCGCGGTCGGCTGCCCCTCGCGCTTGCGGACTGCGTGCCCAAGGGCCGCCGCGACTGCGGCGACCACGAGTGGTACCGCGCGGATGAGTGGAGATGGCGCTGCTACCACTGCGAGCGGGGGCTTGCCACCTCCTCGCCGTGGACCCGCGAGGAACAGCTTCAGCACACGCTCGGCGGGATCAACGCGACATTGCGGACGCTGGCCCTCACAGGTGAGCCACGCGACGAGGAGGAGCTCGTCGAGCTGCGCCGGCTGATCAGCGAGGCGCTCGCCGCGCTACCGGACGAGGAGCATCGCCTGGAGCGTCTCGCCGCGGCGCCCGCCGCGGAGCTTCCAGGGCTGGTACAGGCCCTGCAGGCCAGCTGACGGCTCATGCTCGCCCGCGCGCGGGCGCCCATCGTCACGGGCCGGTGAGCGCGAACCGCGCGATCCCGTCCTTGATCTCTTCGACGATGCGCCCCTCGGCGAGCAGCAGGTCGAGGTGGCCGAGCACCTCGGAGATCGTCAGGTACGCCTGCGTGACGGCCACGTTGCCCCACATCTCGTACGCCATCTCGTAAGCAGTGCGGGGACCGCGGGCCATCAGGCCGTGGATCTTCTCGGCGCGGCGCGCGTGCAGGCGCAGGCGCTCGTCGATCACCGCGGCGTGGTCGAGGATCGACGCGCCGTGGCCGCCGAGCACGAGGTCGAGGTCCATCGCGCGCGTTGCGCGCAGGGACTCAAGGTAGGTGACGAGCGCCTGGGGGCGGGGGCCGTCGTAGTCGCCCTCCACCTCCAGCGGGCGCGCGATCAGCGGGTTGGAGGAGATGCGCGCGAGCAGGTGATCGCCGGCGAGCAGCATGCGGCGCTCCTCGTCGTGGAAGACCGTGTCGGAGGGGCTGTGTCCCGGGCGGTGCAGCACGCGCAGCGCGCGGTCACGCAGCTGCAGCGTCTCGCCGGGGACGAGCACGCGGTCCACCGCGACCGTGCAGCCCCACGCGCGGAAGCTCGCGGAGACGGCGCGCAGCGCAGTGACGACGTCCGTGGGCACGCCGTGGCGGAGCATGATGCGCGCCGCGAAGCGGTCGTCGAGGTCGGCCTCGGTGCGGAAGTCGCGCAGGTGCCGGTCGAGGCCGGCGAGCGCGGCGACCGGCGCGCCGCTCCGGCGGGCGAGGATCGCGGCGAGGCCGAAGTGGTCGATGTGCTGGTGGGTGACGACCAGCAGCTGCAGGTCCTCGATCGCGTGGCCGCGGGCGGCGAGCGCCTGTTCGAGCTCGTCCAGCGCCTTCGCGGAGTTGGGGCCGGAGTCGATCAGCGTGAGCGGCTCGTCCTCTATCAGGTACGCGTTGACGCGGCCCACGGCGAAGGGGGTGGGGATCGCCAAGCGGTGGACGCCCGCGTCCGCGGCGCGCTCCAGGCCCGCGTCCTGCTCCTGGAGCGCGGCCCCAGCGTCGGGGTGCTCCCCGGGCTCCTCGGGCGCCACGGCACGCTCGGCCAGCTCGACCGCGTCCTCGGGCGCGGCCACGTCCGCCGAACCGTCGCTCGCCGCCGCACTCCCTCGCTTGCGGCTCACGCGCGGATCACCTCCAGCACCTCGTCGCGGCGGCGCTCCATGTCCTCGTGGGAGCGCAGCGACTCCAGGCAGAGGCGCAGCAGCGGCTCGGTGTTGGAGGGGCGCACGTTGAAGTGCCACTCGGGGTAGTCGATGGAGATGCCGTCCAGGCGCGACTGCTCGGCGTCGGCGTACCGCGCGGCGAGCTCCTCGATCTTGGCCTGTGGGTCGGCGACCTCGGAGTTGATCTCCCCGGAGATGTGGTAGCGCTCCCGGTAGGGGGCGAGCAGCTCGGACATGCGCCGGCCCGTCCTGCTGAGGTGCTCCAGGATCAGTAGCGCCGGCAGCGTGCCCGAGTCCGCGCAGTAGAAGTCGCGGAAGTAGTAGTGCCCGGAGACCTCGCCGCCGAACAGCGAGCCCTCGGCGCGCATGCGCGTCTTGAAGAAGGCGTGCCCGACACGGTTGACGTAGGGGGTGCCGCCCGCGCGGCGCACGGTGTCGGGCACGGCGCGCGAGGCGCGCACGTCGTAGAGGATCGCCTCGCCGGGCGTGCTCTTGGCCAGCAGCGATTCCGCCAGCAGCGCGGTGAGGAAGTCGCCGTCCACGAACGCGCCCGTGTCGTCGATGAAGAAACAGCGGTCGGCGTCGCCGTCCCACGCGATCCCGAGGTCGGCCCCGCTCGCCCGCACGCGCTCGACGATGAACCGCCGGTTCTCCTCCAGCAGCGGGTTGGGCTCGTGGTCGGGGAAGTTGCCGTCCGGCGTCCAGTACGTCTCGATCAGCTCCAGCCCCAGGTCCTCCAGCAGCGGTCCTACCATTGGGCCCGCCATGCCGTTGCCGCCGTCCACGACGACCTTTAGGGGCCGCGGCGCGTTGCGGATCGCGTCGGGGTCGATGAAGCGCAGCACGGCCGCCTGGAACTCGGCGTAGACGTCCACCTCCTCCAGGGTGCCGCGCGGGGGAGCCTGCGCTGCGCCGGCCTCCGAGCCAGCGGTGCCGCCGCCGGCGCTTGCATCCCCGTTGAGTCCCGCTTCGAGCAGCTGCCGGATGTCCTGGATACCGCTGTCGCCCGAGAGCGCGAGCGCACCCTCGCGCACGAGCTTGCAGCCGGTGTACGCCTTGGGGTTGTGCGAGGCGGTGCACATCAGTCCCCCCTCCAGCCCACGCGAGCCGACGAGGTAGTAGAGCATCTCGGTGCCCACCTGCCCGGCGTCGAGCACGTCCACTCCCTCGGCCAGCAGACCCTCGCGATAGCGGCCCGCGAGCTCCGGCGCGGTGAGGCGCATGTCGCGCCCCAGCCCCACGCGCAGCCCCACGACCGGCTTGCCCTCCAGGTCGGCGAGCACCCGTGCGAACGCGCGTCCGATGGCCTCGGCCGCCTCCCCGTCGAGCTGCTCGCCGTAGAGGCCGCGGATGTCGTAGGCCTTGAAGATCTCGGGGGGGAGTGCACGCATGCCTTGCGCATCCTAAGCTGTGCGGGGGGAGGGCAGGCCCTCCCCCCGAGCCCCTCCCAAGAAGGACGAGGCGATGTCCGGGCACTCCAAGTGGTCATCCATCAAGCACAAGAAGGCGATCGTCGACTCCCGCCGCGGGGCCGCGTTCACGAAGCTCGCGCGGGCCGTGACCGTCGCCGCGCGCGAGGGCGGGGGGGACCCCGACACGAACGCTGCCCTGGAGAACGCGATCCGCAAGGCCAAAGCCGCGTCGATGCCGAAGGACAACATCGAGCGCGCGATCGCCAAGGGCACCGGCGAGGGCGGCGAGGCCGACGCGCTGGAGACCGTGATCTACGAGGGGTACGGCCCCGCGGGCGTGGCGCTGCTGATCGAGACGGTCACCGACAACCGCAACCGCACGGGCCCGGAGGTGCGCAACCTCTTCACCAAATACGGCGGCTCCCTGGGCGAGCCCGGCTCGGTCGCGTACCTGTTCGAGAAGAAGGGCGTGGTGGTCGTGGACGCCGCGCGCTACTCCGAGGACGACCTGCTCGCCGCGGTGGAGGCTGGCGCCGAGGACATCACCGCGGACGAGGACGTCTTCGAGGTCGTCACTCCGCTCGCGGCCCTCACGGCCGTGCGTCGTGCGCTGGAGGAGGCGGGCGTGGAGCTTGAGAGCGCGGAGCTCACCCACCGCCCCTCCTCGTTGGTGCCGATCCAGCACGAGGCCCAGGTCGTGAAGCTGATGAAGCTGATCGACGCGCTCGAAGAGCTCGACGACGTGTCGGCCGTGCACGCCAACTTCGACGCGCCGGCCGAGATGCTGGCGCGCGCCGCGGGGTGAGAGGGACGGAGCCGCGTCGCGTGGTGGCGGGGTAGGAGGCCCCGCCTCACCAGCCTTCTCGAAGCCACCACCCGCGCGGACGATCCCCCCCATGCCCACCCCCGAACTGCCACCGGTCGCGATCCTCTGCGGCGGGCGCGGCACGCGGCTGCGCGAGCGCACCGCGGAGCTTCCCAAGCCGCTGGTGGAGATCGGCGGGCGGCCGATCGTGCAGCACGTGGTCGAGCTGTACGCCGCGCAGGGCTTCCGCCGCTTCCTGCTGGCGACCGGCTACCGCGGCGAGCTGATCGAGCGCTTCGCCGCAGCGCACCGGTGGCCCGAGGGCGTGCAGGTGCGCTGCGTGGACACCGGCCCCGACACGCCCACCGGCGGGCGGGTCCTGCGGCTGGAGGGGCTGCTGGCGGGGGAGCCCACGTTCTGCCTCACCTACGCCGACGGTCTCGCCGACCTCGACCTCGCGCGGCTGCTGCGTTTCCACGAGGGCCACGACGCGCTCGCCACGCTCACCGTGGTGCGCCCCGAGCTGCCCTTCGGCGTGGCCGAGCTCGACGGCGCCGACGGGCACGTGCTCGGCTTCCGCGAGAAGCCCCGCTCCGAGCACTGGATCAACGGCGGCTTCCTGTGCCTGCGCGCGGGCGTCTTCGCCTACCTGGCGCCCGACTCCGTGCTGGAGCGCGAGCCGCTGCGGCGCCTCGCGGCGGACGGTGAGTTACGCGCCTTTCGCCACGAGGGCTTCTGGGAGTGCATGGACACCTACAAGGACGCGGTCGCGCTCAACGACCTGTGGGCCTCGGGGGCGGCGCCGTGGGCAGGCGTCCGGCTCGCCGCGCAGAATCCCTCACCATGATCGTGCTCGGCATAGATCCAGGGTTGGCGAACGCCGGCTACGGCGTGGTCGCGCGCCGCGATCGGCGTCTGGTGGCGCTCGACGGCGGGGTGATCCACACGCCCGCCACCGGCCGCCTGGAGGCGCGCTTGACGGCCGTGCACGAGCGCGTGCGCGAGTTGCTCGACGAGCACGACTGCGACGCGGTCGCGCTCGAGCAGCTGTACTTCGGCCAGAACGTGCGGACCGCGTTCGCGGTCGGCCACGCGCGCGGCGCAGCGATGCTCGCCGCCGGGGAGCGGGGGGTGCCGTGCTTCTCCTACACCCCCCAGCGCGTCAAGTCCGCCGTGTGCGGCTCGGGCCGCGCCGGCAAGGACCAGGTCGCGCGGATGGTGCAGGCGCTGCTGCGCCTGCCGGAGCTGCCCACGCCCGACCACGCCTCCGACGCGCTCGCGGTGGCGATCTGCCACCTCAACGCTGCGCCGCTGGCGCACGCCCTCGCAGCGACGGTGCCTGCGTGATTGCCCTGCTCCGCGGCGAGGTCGCCGTCCGTCGTGCAGACCACGTCGTGATCCTCTGCGGCGGTATCGGCCACCGCGTCGCGGTCTCCGCGGAGACGTTGCGCCAGGTGCCCTCCGTCGGCGGCGAGACGACGCTGCACACGCACCTGATCGTGCGCGACGACGCGCTGGCGCTGTACGGCTTTCACGCAGAGTCCGAGCGCGACCTCTTCCTGATGCTGCTCTCCGTGCAGGCCGTCGGCCCGAAGGTCGCGCTCGCGGTGCTCTCCGCCGGCACCACGCGGGATCTGATCGGCGCGCTCGCCGCGGGCGACGCCGCCCGCTTTCAGGCGGTGCCGGGGATCGGCAAGCGCACCGCGGAGCGGATCATCGTCGAGCTGCGGGAGAAGGTCGGGGTGGCCGATGCCGAGGTGGGCGCGGGCGGTGCGATCGCGGCCCGGCGCGTGGAGAGCCCGCGCACGCTTGCCCGCGACGGCCTGCTGGAGCTCGGCTACACCCACGGCGAGGCCGACGAGCTGCTGCGCGACGCGGCCGGCGACTCCGCCGAGGAGCTGCTGGAGCAGGCGCTGCGCATGGCGCGGGCGGGGTGAGTGGGTGACCCGCATCCAGACCCCCGACCTCGACGCCCACGACGAGCTGGAGGAGGAGTACGAGCGCTCGCTGCGCCCCCGGCGCCTGCAGGAGTTCGTCGGCCAGCGCGCGCTGCGCGAGCAGCTCGCGGTGGCGATCGAGGCCGCCACGGCGCGGGGGGAGGCGCTCGACCACCTGCTGCTCGCCGGGCCACCGGGGCTCGGCAAGACCTCGCTCGCGCAGATCGTGGCGGGCGAGCTCGACGTGCCCTTCGTGCAGACCGCCGGGCCGGCCCTGGAGCGAAAGGGAGACATCGCCGCGTTCCTCACCGCGCTGGAGCCCCGCTCGGTGTTCTTCGTGGACGAGATCCACCGCCTGCCGCGGGCGCTGGAGGAGACCTTCTACCCGGCGATGGAGGACCGCCGCCTGCCGATCACCGTCGGCCAGGGGGCGGGCGCGCGCGTGGTGACGCTCGAGCTGCCGCCCTTCACGCTGATCGGCGCCACCACGCGCGCGGGCCTGCTGACCACTCCGCTGCGCGACCGCTTCGGCATCCAGGCGCGCCTGGAGCCCTACGCCGTGGGGGAGCTCGCGGCGATCGTCGCCCGCTCCGCGGGGATCCTCAAGATCCCGTTGCAGCCGGGCGGCGCCGAGGCGATCGCGGCGCGCGCGCGCGGTACCCCGCGCGTGGCCAACCGGCTGCTGCGGCGCGTGCGCGACTACGCCCAGGTGCGGGGGGAGGGCGTCCTCACCGCGCAGGCCGCGCTCGCGGCGCTGGAACTGCTGGAGGTGGACGAGCGCGGCCTCGATCGCCTGGACCGGGAGATCCTGCGCGCGATCTGCGCGCGCTTCGGCGGCGGACCCGTCGGCCTCTCGACGCTCGCGGTGTCGGTGGGGGAGGAGCGCGACACGATCGAGGACGTCTACGAGCCGCACCTGCTGCGCGAGGGCCTCATCAAGCGCACGCCGCGGGGGCGCGCCGCCACGCCGGCGGCGTTCGCGCACCTCGGCCTGGAGCCTCCCGTGGGGTGGGCCGCGGGGCAGACGGCCGCGGGCACGGCGCTTTTTTGATGGTCCCCGTCTCGCCGGGCACGGGGGATTCCGCTGAGCGGGGCCTCTCGGCGGCGCCTTCCCTACGCTTATAGGCGCCCGCCATGGCACATCCCTTCATCTGCCCCAACTGCGGCCACCGCTACGCGGAGATCGACCGCAACCTCGGCTTCACGCGCCAGCCCAGGGGCTGCACGAAGTGCGGGTTCGCCTTCCTCTTCGAACTGCTCGACGACTACTACCCCGCTCCGGATGCGGCGTTCTTCGTCTGCGACCGCGAGGGGCGGGTGATCGGCTGCGGCAAGAACTCCTTTGCGCTCACCGGCCTGGAGGAGGAAGCGGTGATCGGCCGACCGGTCGCGCAGGCGCTCGGCCTGGAGTTCTCGGGCGGCGACGACCCGGTCGGCACCGTGCTGGAGTGGGGCGTGCGGGCGCTCGGTAAGCCGGTGCGCGTCAGCGGCGACCGCGACCTGCCCGCCACCGCGCGCGCGGACATGTTCCCCGCCTACGACGACGAGGGCGGACTGCTGCTCGTGCTCACTCCCGACCGGTAGGCTTTTCCCATGGGCGACCGCAGACGCAACTCCTTCGTGCTGCTCCTCGTCGCGCTGCTGCTGGCCGTCTCGGCCGTCATCATCGCGACCAAGTCGACGCGTCTGGGCCTCGACCTGAAGGGCGGCGTGTCGCTGATCTACAAGGGCGTGCCCACCGCGCAGTCGAAGGTCACCCCCGAATCGCTCAACCGCGCGATCAACATCATGCGCAAGCGCGTCGACCAGATCGGCGTCGCCCAGCCCGAAATCCAGCTGTACGGGGCGAACGAAATCAACGTCTCGCTGCCGGACGTGAGCAACGTCAAGCGCGCCGAGGAACAGGTCGGCAAGACCGCCCAGCTGCACTTCTACGACTGGGAGACCAACGTGATCGGCCCCGAAGGTACGCCCGCGCCGGCCAGCCGTGCCGCGACGTGCGGCTTTGAAGCGGCCGCCGTGCGCTGCGGGCTGCCCGAGTACGAAGCGGTCCTGCGCGCCGCCAAACGCCCGGCGATCATCCGCTCCAACGACACCACCTACGCCCCGGGGTGCACGCCGGCACAGGACGGTGGCTGCATCTACGGCTCGTGGTACCTGGTGGACACCAAGCACAAAACGATGCTGTGCCCCGACGGCAAAGCGATCTGCGGCCCGGTCGTCACCGAGGCCGAGCTGTACGCCAACGGCTACCGGGCGCTGCCGGGCGCGAAGGTCAAGGCGGTGCACGTCAACCCGGGCACCGTGCTCGCCGAGGCGCGCCCCGAAGAATTCAAAAACAAGGTCACCAAGGCCGAACCGAACAGCTTCTACGTGCTCAACGACGACCCGGCGCTCAACGGCGAAGACATCACCAACCCGCAGCAGGGCTACCAGGAAGGCAACGGCTCGGGCCTGCCGGACGTGAACTTCGGCTTCACCGGGCACGGGCGGCCGATCTTCGAACACATCACCAAGAAGATCGCCGAACGTGGGACGAACGCGCAGCTGCCGGGCGTCAACAAGGAAAACGCGATGCAGCACTTCGCGATCGTGCTCGACGAACAGATCATCACCTCGCCGTCGATCGACTACGTCGAATACCCCAACGGCATCGACGCCACCAACGGCTCGCAGATCACCGGCGGCTTCACGCTCACCTCCGCGCAGAACCTCGCCGACGAGCTGCAGTCCGGGGCGCTGCCGATCAAGCTCGAACTGATCTCCCAGTCGCAGGTCTCCGCCACGCTCGGCAAAACGGCGCTGCACCAGGGCCTCGTCGCCGGCCTCGCCGGCCTGCTGATCGTGTGCGTCTTCCTGCTCACCTTCTACCGCGTGCTCGGGATCGTCGCCGTCGGCGGTCTGGCGGTCTACTCGATCTACTACTTCGCGCTGATCAAGGCGATCCCGGTCACGCTGACGCTGCCGGGCATCGCCGGGCTGATCCTCACGATCGGCATCGCCGCCGACGCCAACATCGTGATCTTCGAGCGCGTCAAGGAGGAGATCCGCGCCGGCCGCTCAATCCCGGCCGGCATCGCCGCCGGCTACAAACGGGGCTTCGCGGCGATCGTGGACGCCAACGTGGTGACGTTCATGACCGCGTTCATCCTGTTCGCGTTGGCCACCGCCGAAGTGCAGGGCTTCGCCTTCACGCTCGGCCTCGGCACGCTGCTCTCGCTGTTCACCGCCGTGCTCGCCACGCAGGCCGCCCTCGGCATGATGGGCCGCTCGCGGCTGGTCAGCCGCCGCTGGATGCTCGGCGCGGCCCGCGCCAAGCGCGCGCTGCGCTTCGACTTCATGGGCGCCTCCCGGTGGTTCTTCTCGCTGTCGGGCACGATCCTCTTGATCGGGGCGCTGGCGATCGGCGGCAAGGGGCTCAACCTCGGCATCGACTTCACCTCCGGCACGCGCATCCAGACGGGCTTCACCCAGCCGGTCTCCCAGGAACAGATCCGCTCCGTGCTGCGGGCCAACAACCTCGCCAACGCCCAGATCCAGAAGCTCACCGGCGACAAGAACGTCGGCGGCAGCGGCTACCAGATCTCCCTCAAGCGCCTCGCCCCGAAGCAGGTGGTCTCCGTCGAGGAATCGCTCGCCCGGCTCAGCCCGCTGCGCGACACCTCCAACACCTCGATCGGGCCGACGTTCGGCAAGACCGTCGCGAACGCCGCGATCATCGCGATCATCGCCTCGCTGCTCGTGATCTCCGTGTACATCGCGCTGCGCTTCGAGTGGAAGTACGCGGTGCCGGTGTTGATCGCGCTGATGCACGACCTGCTGATCACCGCGGGGGTGTACGCGCTCACCGGCCGCGAAGTCACGACCGCGACCGTCGCCGCGCTGCTGACGATCCTCGGGTACTCGCTGTACGACACGATCATCGTGTTCGACCGGGTGCGCGAGAACGTGCCGCGCATGCCGCGCGCGGCCTTCTCGCAGATCGTCAACCGCTCGATGTCCGAGGTCGTCACGCGCTCGCTGGCGACCTCCTTCTGCACGCTGCTGCCCGTGCTCGCGCTGCTGTTCTTCGGCGGCGAAACGCTGAAGGACTTTGCGTTCGCGCTGATGGTCGGGATCGCCTCCGGCGCGTACTCCTCGATCTTCATCGCCTCGCCCGTGCTGACGCACTGGAAGGAACGCGAGGGCTCCTACCGCAACCGCCGCGCGCGCCTGATCCGCGACCTCGGCGGCGTGCCCCCGTACGCCACCGCGCTGGACGGCACGCCGATGGACGTGGAGCCCGCCAAGCGCCGCCCTGCGCGGCGCTCCCAGGCGGGGGTGCTCGCCGAGGAGCCGGGCGAGCAGGTCTCCCGGGAGGAGTTCGAGCAGATGGTGCGCGACCTCGACATCGAGCGCGATGGCCGGGGTGGGCGGGCTCCTGATCTGCCTCGCCGGCCCGGAGGCGTCGGAACGCTCGCGCCCAAACCTCAGACGGAACCCAAGCAGTCTGCGGAGCCGTCGCCGCCCCAGCCGGCTGCCGACCTGGCTCCCGAGGACGTGGTGCTCGAGGACCAGACCAAGCGCCCCAAACGCCCGCGCAACAGACGCCATGGGAGGAGTCGCTGATGGGCGTGCTCGGCTGGGTGATGATGGGCCTCGCGCTGTGGCACTTCACGATCTGGCTGCCCGACCGTTTCTGGGGCGGGATCGTCGGCGCGCTCATCGGGGCGCTGCTCGGCGCGGTCGCGATCGGCACGGTGATCTACAGCGTCAAGATCGGCGCGTTCGGCACCCCCGGCAAAAAGGCCACCGACATCGCGGTCGTGCTGTACGCGGTGCCGGGGGCCCTGATCGGCATGGCCGCGGTGTACCTGGAGGGCGTCAGACGGGGAGTGGTGCCGGAGTAGGGGCCTTCTGTCCGGGCGGACCCGTACGGTCTGCCTGGAATGGGGGTACAGGCCTGCCTGGAGATCGCGCCGTGCCCGGAGCCGCGGCGGCGTGCGCTGGAGCGGGCGCTGGGGGTGAGCGAGACGTTGGCGCAGGTGCTGGTGCGCCGCGGGCTGGAGGAGCCCGAGGCGGCGCGCGCCTTCCTGGAGGCGGACGAGTGGCATCCCCCGGCGGCGTTCGTGGGGATCGAGGAGGCGCTCGCGGCGATCCTCGCGCAGGTGCGCGCGCGGGGGCGGATCACGGTGCACGGGGATTACGACGTCGACGGGATCTGCTCGACGGCGGTGGTGGTGCGCGTGCTGCGGGCGCTCGGGGCCGAGGTGGACTGGTACCTGCCGGACAGGGCGAGCGACGGGTACGGGTTGAACGCGACCACGGTGCGGCGGCTGGCGGCGCGGGGCACGCGGCTGTTGATCACCACGGACTGCGGGATCACGGCGGTCGAGGAGGTGGCGCTCGCGCGGGGGCTGGGGATGGAGGTCGTGGTGAGCGATCACCACGCTCCGCGTGCCGACGGCGTGCTGCCGCGGGCGCCGATCGTGCACCCGGCCGTGTGCGGCTACCCGTGCGCGGAGCTGTGCGCGACCGCAGTGGCGCACAAGCTGGCGCTCGGGCTGTGGGAGGCCGCTGGCCGAAACGGGGATTCGCGCCACAGGCGCGTGTCTCCCGGCTTCGGTCGCTCGCGGGCGCCGGTGCGCGCCGCGGGCGCGGGGTTGGTGGCCCGCCCACCCGCGGAGGGATTGGTGGCCCGCCCACCCGCGGGGCTCGCGTACCGGCCGCAGGACGACCTCGACCTCGTGGCGCTGGCGACGGTCGCCGACGTGGTGGCGCTGCGGGGCGAGAACCGCGCGCTCGTGCGCGCCGGCCTGCGCGCGCTGGCGCGCACCGCCAAGCCGGGACTGCGCGCGCTGCTGGCGGTGGCGCGCGCCAACCCGGCGCAGCTCGACGAGCGCACGATCGCGTTCGCGCTGGCGCCGCGGCTGAACGCGGTGGGGCGGATGCGCCGCGCCGACGCCGGCCTGGAGCTGATCCTCACCGAGGACCCGGCGCGCGCGCAGGAGGTCGCGGCCGAGCTCGATCGCGCCAACCACGAGCGCCGGGACACGGAGACGCGCATCCTGTTCGACGCCGAGCGCCAGGTGGCGGCGGCGGGAGAGCGCGCCGGGTACGTGCTGGCCGGCGAGGGGTGGCATCCCGGGGTGATCGGGATCGTCGCCTCGCGCCTGGCCGAGCGCCACCACCGCCCCTTCGTGCTGGTCGCACTGCAGGGCGAGACGGGACGCGGCTCCGGGCGCAGCATCGCGGGCTTCGACCTGCTGGCGGCGCTGAACGAGTGCGGCGGGCACCTGGCGCGCCACGGCGGCCACCGCGCGGCGGCGGGCCTGGAGCTGGAGCGCGGGCGCCTGGAGGAGTTCGAGGCGGCGTTCGCGGCCCACGCCGAGCGCATGCTCGGCGCGGAGCAGCTCGTGCGGCGCGAGCGCGTGGACGCGATCGTGCGCGGCGAGCAGCTCGGGATGGAGCTCGCCGAGGAGCTGCGGGCGCTGGCGCCCTTCGGCGCTGCCAACCCCGGCGTGTCGCTGCTCGTGCGCGGGGCGCGCTTCGCCGAACGCCGCGGGATGGGGGAGGGCCGGCACGTGCGCTTCACCGTGCTCGCCGACGGCGTGCGCGCGCCCGCGGTGGCCTTCGGCGCGGGCACCACCCTGCCGGTGCGCGACGGCGTGCCGGCGGACGCGACGTTCGCGCTCGAGGTCAACGAGTGGCGCGGCGTGAGCGAACCGCGGTTGGTGTTGCGCCACGCCCAGCCCGTGGTCGCGGAGGCTACCCTTAACCCATGCCCGACGTCCGCCCCAGCCCCCTCGACACTGTTCCCGCTCCCGCCGGCGATCGCGGCGTCCGCGCGCGGCTGAGCGAGCTCGAGCGCCGCCTGCTCGACGACCTCTTCGCGATCGTCTCCGAGCACGCCGGCGACTCCACCCTGGAGGTCGACCGCGGACGCGTCGAAGAGGCGTTCGTGTTCGCCTGCGAGCACCACGCCGAGCAGCGGCGCAAGTCCGGCGAGGACTTCATCGTGCACCCGGTCGGGGTGGCGCGCATCTGCGCGGGGATGCGCCTGGACACCGAGACGCTGTGCGCGGCGCTGCTGCACGACACCGTCGAGGACACCTCCGCCTCGCTCGAGGAGGTCCGCGAGCGCTTCGGCGAGGAGATCGCGAGCTCGTCGACGGCGTCACCAAGCTCACCGGGATCACCTTCCCCTCGCGCGACGAGGCGCAGGCGGAGAACTACCGCAAGATGATCGTCGCGATGGCCACCGACGTGCGGGTCATCCTGATCAAGCTCGCCGACCGCCTGCACAACATGCGCACGATCGACGCGCTGCCCAAGCAGAAGCAGATCGAGAAGGCCAGCGAGACGCTCGAGATCTACGCGCCGATCGCGCACCGCCTGGGGATCCACGCGCTCAAGTGGGAGCTCGAGGACCTCGCCTTCGCCACGCTGCACCCGCGCAAGTACCAGGAGATCAAGGGGCTCGTCGCCCAGCAGCGCGACGACCGCGAGCGCTACGTGCAGCGAGGCCGGCGAGATACCTCCAGCGCGAGCTGCGACTCGGTCGGCATCGGGGCGCAGATCTCCGGCCGCGCCAAGCACTTCTACTCGATCTACTCGAAGATGACCCGGAAGGGCAAGGAGTTCAACGAGATCTACGACCTCACCGCGATGCGCGTGGTCGTCGACTCCGTCAAGGACTGCTACGGCGCCGTCGGCGTCGATCCACTCGCTGTGGAAGCCGCTGCCCGGCCGTTTCAAGGACTTCATCGCGATGCCCAAGTTCAACATGTACCAGTCGCTGCACACGACCGTGATCGGGCCCGAGGGCCGGCCGCTGGAGATCCAGATCCGCACCTCGCGAGATGCACGAGATGGCGGAGTTCGGCGTCGCCGCGCACTGGATGTACAAGCAGCGCCGCAGCCGACCGGAGGGCGAGGCGAACTGGTCGGCGACGAGGAGAAGCTCAAGTGGCTGCGCTCGATGGTCGACTGGCAGAAGCGAGACCTCCGACCCGCAGGAGTTCATGGAGACGCTGCGCGTCGACCTCTTCGAGGACGAGGTGTACGTGTTCACGCCCAAGGGCGAGGTCAAGTCGCTCGCCGCCGGCGCGACGCCGCTCGACTTCGCCTACGAGGTGCACACCGACGTCGGCCACCGCTGCGTCGGCGCGAAGGTCAACGGCAAGATCGTGCCGCTGCACTACGAGCTGCGCTCCGGCGACATCGTCGAGATCCTCACCGCCAAGCGCGAGCGCGGCCCCTCGCGCGACTGGCTGGCGATCGTCAAGACCACGCGCGCGCGCAACAAGATCAGGGCAGTGGTTCAAGGCGGAGACCCGCCAGGACACCGAGCACACCGGCCGCGAGGTGCTGCAGGAGGCGCTGCGCAAGCAGGGCTTGCCGGCGCAGCGGATCACCGGCTCGGCGCTGCTCGCGGACGTGATCCGCGAGATCGGCTTCCGCAAGGCCGACGACTTCTACATCGCCCTCGGCGCCGCCAAGGTCTCGCCGAAGATCGTCGTCAACAAGATCCTGCAGCGCCTCAAGCAGCGGCGAGGCCGCCGACGGCGAGCGCGACCGCTGCCAGCGACCTGCTCGCGTCGGGCCGCGCCGCCGCCGGCCGACGCAGCTCCTCCGGCGAGTTCGGGATCCGCGTCGAGGGCGTCGAGGACGTGATGGTGCGCCTGGCGGAGTGCTGCCGGCCGGTGCCCGGCGACGAGATCGTCGGCTACATCTCGCTCGGCCGCGGCATCACGATCCACCGCGCGGACTGCCCGAACGCGGCCGTGCTGCGCAAGAGCCCCGAGCGCTTCACGGAGGTGGCGTGGGAAGGCGAGCAGACCAGCGGCTTCGACGTGGAGATCCAGATCGACGCGTGGGACCGCCACCGGCTGCTGGAGGACCTCTCGCGGACCTTCTCGGAGTCGGGCGTGAACATCGTCGAGGCGAGATGCCTCGCCAACCCGCCGATGGTCAGGAACCGCTTTGTGATCGAGGTCGCGGACACGCAGACGTTGAAGGGAGCGATCAACCGCCTGCGCAACATCGAGTCGGTGTTCGACGCTTACCGCGTTACACCAGGCGCTGCGTGATCACGCCACGACGGTCAACGCCCGAGGCATGATCGAGTAACGAGCCTCGGAGACCTCGCCCAGATAGTCGCCGTCCACCTGGAGGGGGAGGGGACGGCCGTCGGTGGAGCGCACGGTCAGCTCGGTGGCCGGGGGCAGGGCGGCGATGTGGCGGTGGCGGGTGAGGCGCAGGTGGCGGGAGAAGGCCCGCAGGGCGATCGAGGGCATGTCCAGGGGGCGGGCGCTGCGCAGGACGCAGGTGGCGAGCGTGCCCGAGTCGAGCTGCGCTTCGTCGGAGATGACGATCGGGCGGTTGTTGAAGTAGGTGAAGGGGGAGCCGTTTTGGATGATCGCCGTCACTCCGGCGACGCGCTCGTTGTCGATCTCGGCGTCCAGGCGCGGGGGGCGCACCAGGTAGCGCCGCATGAAGGTGGTGACGGCGACAGACGTGAAGAACCACGGGCCCCATCGTGCCTTGCGGCGGGGGGAGGCGTCCACGCGCTGCACCACGGAGGCGTCGAGGCCAAGGCCGGAGGCGAACGTGAAGCAGCGGCCGTTTACGACGCCGAGGTCGACGCGGTGCACGCGCCAGTCGTCGGCCATCGCCAGCAGGTGCTCGGTGGCGTCGACCAGGCTGCCGGGGATGCCGAGCATCTTGCCGAACACGTTGGCCGAGCCGCCCGGCAGGGTGGTGAGCGGCGTGGAGGAGCCGAGCAGGCCGTTGGCGGCCTCGTTGACGGTGCCGTCCCCGCCGAACGCGACCACGACGTCGTAGCCCTCGTGGGCGGCCTCGCGGCACAGCTCGGTGGCGTGTCCGCGCGCTTCGGTGTCCACCGCGTCCACCTCGAAGCGGGCGCGCAGCGCGTGCACTACGAGGTGGCGCAGGCCGTCGGAGACCGTCGAGGCGTATGGGTTGACGATCATCAGCATGCGCTTCTTGGGTGGGGCCGCGGCGATCTCGAAGCGCTCGTGGTCCTGCTGCACAATCGTGCTCATCGCCCCTGCTACACCATCCGCGCAAGCGTGTTACCAGGCCTTGCGTCCTTCCGCCGCCCATCCGATATACTGCCCGCAGCAGTACACATCCAGAGGGGTGGAGGGACTGGCCCTACGAAGCCCCGGCAACCACCGTATCCCAGCGGGAAGGTGCCAATTCCAGACAGATGTGTGGCGGGCTTCGTGCTCTTCGCCACACGGGAAACGGGCGAAGACAAAGGAGCCAGAGATGTCTGCTACCAATCTGAAGTGTCGGGAGTGCCGCGCCGAGTACCCGCTGGAGGCGCTGTACGTATGCGAGCGGTGCTTCGGCCCGCTGGAGGTCGCCTATGACCACAGCCGCGTGGCGGAGGGCGGCCTCGACGAGCTGCGCCGCCGCATCCAGGCGGGCCCCCAGAACATCTGGCGCTACGCCGACTTCCTGCCGCTCGCAGGCGGCCCCCCCGGCCCCTCCGGGCGCCTGGCCTCGCGCGCCGGCCTGCCGGCCGGCTGCACGCCGCTGATCCGCGCCGACCGCCTCGCGCACCGCCTCGGCCTGGGCGAGGTGTGGGTCAAGAACGACGCCGCCAACCCCACGCACTCCTTCAAGGACCGCGTCGTCTCCGTCGCCGCTGCCCGCGCGCGGGAGCTCGGCTACCAGACGATCGCGTGCGCCTCCACCGGCAACCTCGCCAACGCCGTCGCCGCCCACGGCGCGGCGCTCGGCCTCGACTCCTACGTGTTCATCCCCGCCGACCTGGAGGAGCAGAAGGTGCTCGCCACCGGCGTCTACGGCACCCGCCTGGTGGCGGTGCGCGGCAACTACGACGACGTCAACCGCCTCTGCACCGAGCTCTCCGCCGAGCGCGAGTGGGCGTTCGTGAACGTCAACCTGCGCCCCTACTACGCCGAGGGCTCCAAGACGCTCGCCTACGAGATCGCCGAGCAGCTCGGCTTCGAGCTGCCCGACCGCTGCGTCGTGCCGATCGCCTCCGGCTCCCTGTACACAAAGATCGCCAAGGGTTTCGCCGAGTGGCGCGAGCTCGGCCTCCTCGGCGGCGAGCTCCCACGATGAACGGCGCCCAGGCCGCCGGCTGCGCCCCCGTCGCCAACGCGTGGGCTGCCGGCCAGGAGGTGTGCCGCCCCGTGAAGCCCGACACGATCGCCAAGTCCCTCGCGATCGGCAATCCCGCCGACGGCCCCTACGCCCTGGAGGAGGCCCGCCGCAGCGGCGGCTCGATCGAGGCGGTCACCGACGAGGAGATCCGCGCCGGCATCGCC
This sequence comes from uncultured Solirubrobacterales bacterium, assembly GCA_963821775.1. Lineage (GTDB taxonomy): Bacteria > Actinomycetota > Thermoleophilia > Solirubrobacterales > Solirubrobacteraceae > Palsa-744. The sequence goes on from CAWGFB010000001.1 coordinate 265,181, forward strand.
CTGCTGGCCCAGACCACCGGCGTCTTCACCGAGACCGCAGGCGGCGTCACCACCGCCGTCCTGGCCAAGCTGGCCGAGCGCGGCGCCATCGACCCCGCCGAGCGCGTCGTTCTGGTCATCACCGGCGAGGGCCTGAAGACCCTGGACGCTGTGCGCGACACCTTCGAGACGCACACGATCGACCCCACTGTGGAGCAGTTCGAGTCCCTGGAGGCCGATAGCTTTCGCGAGGCTGCGTCCTCAGTCGCTCGTGTACCGAAGCCGGGGGACGCTCGCCTTCCGGCGAGCATCCCCGTTTCGGCCAGCACACCACGCGGGGCGGGTGGGCAATCAAACCCTGGCCTCGCTCGACTCTCGGCCTCCAGGACCGGCTGATTCATGAGCGTGACCGTGAAGATCCCCACCCAACTACGCGCCGCCGCCGAAGGCGCGAGCGAAGCGCAGCTAGAAGGCGCGACCGTCCAGGAGGTCCTGGAAGGCCTCTTCTCCCAGTACAGCGAGCTGCGCGAACGGATCTCGGACGAAGACGGCTCCCTGCGGCGCTTCGTAAACGTCTACCTGGGCGGCGAGGACATCCGCTTCCTGGAAGGCCTGGCGACCCCCGTGGCCGACGGCGCCGAGCTGACAATCTTGCCGGCAGTAGCCGGCGGCTAGCCGCGCCGCGTCAGCGCGCGCCCGTCGCGTGGTGGGCCGCTGCGGGAGCGGCCGCCGGCAACGAAGACCCGCTGACCCCCACCGTCGAGACGACCCCCGCCGCGCACATCGCCGCAATCGTCAGCGCGCGCAGACGCCTGGGCGTAAGCCACCCCATGTGGTGCGTCTGCAACCAGCTACGAAACCCACTGGCAGCCGAAGCCGCAGCCATAGCGCACCCAACACACATACCCCCCAATCATAGTCCCAGCCCACCAAACCAGCCCCACTGAAAGGGGGTGGGGGAGGGGGGCGACGGGGGGAGGGGGAGGGCGCCAGCCCTCCCCCTCCCCCCGTCAGAGGTCCGGCGTCATCGCCGGCGTAGCCGAGGCCTCGCCGCTGCCAGCACGTATTTCGAGCCGCTTGCGCAACTCCTCCCCCCGCCCCGCGGACACCGCCCGAGCCGCCCGCTGATCGCTCAAAGGCAACCCATGCAGGCGAGCAAAGTCAAGCAACTCCTGCCGTTCCTCAGACTCCCGCGCCGTGCGCAGGAAGAGCCAGCAAAAGAGCCCAATCGTCAAAAGGCTCTCCTCAATCATCATGACGGCCCCGGCGAGGTTCTGGTCGGCAACCGGCGACAGATGATGCGCAGCATCGGTAGGCAGGTAGTAGGGATAGAACACCGTCCCCGACCAAAGAAAAATGTTCCCAAGCGCGGTGCCGGCAAGCCGCACCGCAACGATGTAGACCAGCTTCGCGGCATTCCCGAACCAACCCGGCATCGGCAAAGGCCCAAAGAGGCCCATCCACATGTTGACCCCGAACCCAAGGAACATCATGTGCTCCAGCGCATGCAAGCCGGGGTGTTCGAGCGCCCCCTGGTAGAGCGCCGGCAGATGCCAGACATAGAAGTCGATCGCCCAAAGCGGAAACGCGATCAGCGGATTGGCGAGCACGCGCAGCCGGTCGAAGAGGCGGATCTTGAGGATCGGCGCAATCAGCGGCCCGGTGAGCCCAAGCACGATCAAAAGCGCCGCGAGATCCCCCAGCAGCAGATGCTCGATCATGTGCACGAACAGAAGTTCCTGGCTCGCTTTCCCCAGCGAGGTGAGCCCGACACCGATCACGACGAAGCCGCCGTAGAAGCACCCCTGGCGCCACCCCGGCACGGGATGGCCGGTGAGCGCGAGCGTGCGCACCCGCCGCGCATAGAGCAGGCCGAGCACCATCAGCGGCCCAAGCTGCACAACGGCCAGCAGGTCGATCACAGCGGCGAGCGGCGGCGGCGAAACCATGGCTTTCCAGCCTATACGCGCCCGCGGGCGGCAGCGACCCGGGACCGGCACGGCCGGGAACCGGAGTGGTAGCGTTCAGGCGTGCCCATCATCGCCTGCCTCTACCACTGGTACACCTCGGCGATGTTCGTCGCCCCCGTGCTGGCCGTCGGCGGCTGGGGCTGGTGGAGCACCAAGCGGGTCGGCCACCGCCAAAACAAGCCGCAGGCGTAGACGGCAAGCCCGGGCCGGCCGGGCCGTGGTTGGGCCTCAGGCGCAGGGCGCGGCTCAGGCGAGCCGCCACCCGTACAGCAGCGCCGCCACCGAAGTGGCAAGGTTGAGGCTCGACACCCCCGCGCGCATCGGCAGGCGCACGCGCTCCTCTGCGCGCGCGAGCAGCTCCGCGGAGAGCCCCCGCCGCTCCCCGCCGAACGCGAGGATCGCCCGCGCCGGCAGCCGCGCGGGTCGCAGCTCCGCACCCTCCGGGTCGACCGCCACGAGCGAGCGGTCGCCGCCCCCGAGAACCTCCAAGCCGACCCGCCCGACCGGCAGCGCGTAGTGCAGCCCGGCGCTGCCGCGCAAAGCCGCAGGGTCCCACGGGTCGTGCACCCCCGTGCTCAGCACCCCGGCAACGTCCGCGGCGGCCGCGACGCGCACGCAAGCGCCGAGGTTCCCCAGGTCGGTGGGGTCCTCCAGCAGCACGATCGGCGCCGGGCGCCCGTCGGCGAGCAACGCGTCGAGGTCGAAGCGCGCGCGGCGCGCGAGCGCGATCACGCCCGTCGACGGAGGCTGGGGCGCAAGGTCCGCAAACACCTCGGGCGCGACGACCTGCGCCCCCTCCAGCATGCGCTCCGCCACATCGGGCGCGAGCGCCTGCGCGAGCCGGCGCACCCGCTCGGGATCGGCGACCGCGATCCGCTGCACGTCGGCCCCGAAGCGCAGCGCGTGCTTGAGCGCGTGCAGGCCCTCGAGCACCGCGAGCTCGGGGTCGCGGCGGGCGTCGCGGAAGAGCCTCGGCAGAGCCACGACGGAGCTTTGCCGGGAGGCGCCGGGGGAAGGCTGCACGGCACCATCTTCCCAGGCGCCTGCAGGCAGGTACTCCGCAAGCAACGGCCTCCACTCTGAAAACATGGTACGATTCACCAATGGCCCACACGGTAGTCGTGGTCGGCGAGCGGGGACGGATGGTTCTACCCTCCGCGGTGCGCCGCGAGCTGGGGCTCACCGCCGGCACACGCCTGCTGGTGGATGTCGAGCCCGACGGGTCGCTGAAGCTCCAACCGTTCCGTGCCGCCGCCGAGCGAACTCGTGGGCTGCTACGTGAGCTCACCCCATACGAGGGCTCGGCGGTCGATGACCTGCTCGCCGAACGCCGCGCGGAAGCCGCACGCGAAGCGTGACGATGGCCGTACCGGTGCTCGACGCCTCCGCGCTGCTCGCGCACCTGCGCGATGAGCCCGGGGCCGATGTCGTTGCCGAGGCCATCGCCGGCGGTGCGGCGGTCTCCACGGTCAACGTCGCCGAGGCGCTCGGCTCTGAGGCAAGTCGCGGCACGGATCCCGTACGGCTTGTCGAGGAGCTCGGCAGCCGCGGGCTGCTGGATGGGGCGCTCACGGTGCACCCCTTCACGACCGCGGATGCGATCGAGGCCGCGCGCCTACGCCCACTCACCCGTACGGCCGGGCTTTCCCTCGGCGATCGCGCCTGCCTCGCCCTCGCTCGCCGCCTCGACGGTCTGGCGATGACCGCCGACACCGCCTGGGCACGAGTGGAGCTCGATGTCCCGCTCGCGCTCATCAGGGAAGACTCCGACGCCGCCCCCCCGCCCCGCCGGCCGGCACCATGAGCGAGACCCGACCCGCGAGCGACCTCTCGACCCTGCGCGACAAGGTCGCGCTCGTGACCGGCGGGGCGAGCGGCCTGGGCAGGGCAACGTGCCTCGCCCTGGCGGAGGCGGGCGCCGAGGTGGTGGTCGCCGACGTCGCCGCCGAGGCGGGCGCCGAGCTCGCGCAGCAGCTGGGCGGGCACTTCGTCGAGACCGACGTGTCGGACCTGGAGAGCAACCTGCGCGCCGTCGCGTTCGCCACCGAGCAGTGCGGCGGGCTCGACCTCGCGTTCCTCAACGCGGGCGTGGCGAGCGGTTGCGGCCTCGGCGAGGAGTTCGACCTCGCGTTCTACCGCCGCGCGATGGGCGTCAACCTCGACGGCGTGGCGTTCGGCATCCACGCCGTGCTGCCCGCGCTGCGCGCCCGCGGCGGGGGCGCGATCGTCGCCACCTCCTCTCTGGCGGGCCTCACCGCCGTGCCGCTGGAGCCGATCTACGCCGCCAACAAGCACGCCGTCGTCGGCCTCGTGCGCTCCCTCGGTCCGGCGCTCGCGGCGGAGGGCATCCGCCTCAACGCGATCTGCCCCGGCTTCGCCGAGACCGCGATGATCGCCCCGATCCGGGATGCGCTGATCGACGCCGGCCTCGACATCATCCCGGCCGAGACCGTCGCCGCGACCGTGCTGCGCCTCTTCGCCGGCGACGGGTCGGGCGAGTGTTGGTTCATCCAGCCGGGGCGCGATCCGGCGCCCTTCCAGTTCCGCGGGGTGCCGGGGCCGGGGCGGGGGCGGGGGTAGAGCGCGGCGCAAGGCTGACCCTACGGCTTTTTTGGAACTGGTTTCTGCTGAAACTCTTTCGCGAGGGCGTTCATCGTGCTACGTGCCGCCGGCGGGCGACAGTAGCCGACATCTCGCCACAGCTACGTCGTGTGGGGGGCGTAGCATGGGACGCCATGATCACCGTCGTCGAGGCTGCGCAGCGCGTCGGGAGGAGCCCGGGAACAGTGCGTCGTTGGATTCGCGAGGGTCGCCTGCGGGCCGAGACCGCGCATGGTCAGCGGCTGATCGATCCTGACGCCCTTGATGAGGTGCGTGATGAGATGTACCCGATGCTGCCGCTACCGCCGGAGTGGCAGCAGATGGAGGACGGTTCGCCGGCGCCGAACTGGGTCGCAGGCGTGGCGCTGTCGCGGCTTGGGCGTTGAGACTCGTCATCGACGCGAACGTTGCGACCGCTGCGGCGGCGACTCCTCTCGGGTTTGCGCGCTTTCGGCGCTTCGAGCTGGTCGCTCCGCCTCTGATGTGGATCGAGGCCGTTTCGAGCCTGCATGCGATGGTCTGGAGAGGCGACCTGAAACGCGATCAGGCCGAGTCTGTGCTGAATCGTGTGCTGTCGGCCCCCGTGCGGCGTCGTGAACCAAGCAAGCTGGCGCGCGAGGCGTGGAGGATCGCGGATGAGCTCGGCTGGGCGAAGACCTACGACGCGAACTACGTTGCGCTGGCGCGTCTGCTCGGATGCAAACTCGTGACGTTGGACGCGCGGTTGCGGCGCGGGACCGCTCGACTGGGATTCGTTGTGGGGCCTCTGGAGCTGGTTGACTGATCGGCGCGCGAAGTTGGGGTGGGTGCTCATGACGCCTCCGAGACGACCTCTCCTGACGCAAACCCCACCCTGCCACACACGATTCGACTACGCGCCCGGGCCGATTCGAACGGCCGACCTTCCGCTCCGGAGGCGGACGCTCTATCCACTGAGCTACGGGCGCCAGGTGGGACGCCACTCCAACCGGGCGTCTCCCAGGTAGCGTATCGGGTCCACAGGCCCAACCGGCAGGCCCGAACCCCGCATCCCCCCGCGCCGCTACCGTTGCCAACGTGGACATGTCGGTCTTCTTCGTCGGGACCGGGGGCTCGGTGCCGAGCGCCCGCCGCGGGCTGCCCGCGGTGCTCGTGCGCCGCGGCGGCGACCGGCTGCTGTTCGACTGCGGCGAGGGGACGCAGCGGCAGCTGCTGCGCTCGGTCGGGCTGGCGGACGTGGAGAGCGTGTTCATCACGCACTTCCATGCGGATCACTGGCTGGGGCTGCCGGGGATGCTGAAGTCCTTCGCGCTGCGCGACCGCGAACAGCCGCTCGCCATCTACGGACCAAAGGGGCTTGACGCGTTGATGGCCGACACCCGCTTCGTGTACGGCCGCCGCCTGCCGTACGAGCTGCGCGTCGTCGAGCTCGAGCCGGCGCAGGCCGTCGAGGGGGAGGGGTACCGCGTGGCCGCCGTGCCGGTGCGCCACCGCGGCGGGGCGGCGGTGGGGTACGTGCTCGTGGAGGACTCGCGGCCGGGGCAGCTCGACCCCGAGCTCGCGGAGCGGCTGGGGGTGCGGCCGGGACCGGACTTCGGGCGGCTCGTGCGCGGGGAGAGCGTGAACGGGGTGAGCCCCGAGCAGGTGGTGGGCCCCACGCGGGAGGGCCGCAAGGTTGTGATCTCCGGGGACACCGCGCCGTGCGAGGCGCTGGCGATCGCCGCGCACCAGGCGGACGTGCTCGTGCACGAGGCGACGTTCGTCGAGGAGGAGGCCGAGCGGGCGCGGCAGACGGGGCACAGCACCGCGCGCCAGGCGGCCGCGCTCGCGCGGGACGCGGAGGTGAGGATGCTCGTGCTGACGCATCTCTCGACGCGGTACGCGGGCGGGGAGGTGCAGGCCGAGGCGCGCGCGGTCTTCCCGCGCACGGAGGTGCCGCGCGACTTCGACGCGGTCGAGGTGCCGTTCCCGGAGCGGGGGCGCGCCAGGTTCGTGCGGTGGTCCAACCGCACGGCGCCGCCGGCGGGCGGCGAGGGCGCCTCGCTCGCGGGTGGCGAAGGTGCGCACGCGGAGGGTGACGAGGGCGCGCCGCGGGCAGGCGGGGACGGCACGCCGTCCGCAGACGGCGAGGGCGCCTCGCTCGTAGGTGGAGAGGGCACGCACGCGGGGGATACGCAAGGGGCGGCGGCCACAGACACGGTGGCGTCCACGACGATCCAGTGAGCGTCGCCGCGCTACGCTTCCGAGCATGGCAACGATCGTGCGCGACCCCGAGCCGGTCGAGCTCCAGCAGCTGCGCGAGCGCCGCGAACGGCTGGACCTCGACCGCCGCGACGAGGTGTGGGAGGGCGTGCTGCACATGAACCCACCGCCATCGCACTGGCACGAGCGCCTGCTGGTCCTTCTGATCCGTCTGCTCGGCCCACACGCGGACGCCGCCGGGCTGGAGATGACCGGCGGCATCGGAATCGGTGAGCAGAACAACTTCCGCGTGCCCGACCTCTCGCTGCATCGCCCCGGGGCGGCGGCGCAGTGGCACCCAACGGTGGCGCTGGCGCTCAAGATCGTCTCGCCGGGAGACGAAACGTGGGACAAGCTCCCCTTCTACGCCGCCCACGACGTCGACGAGCTCGTGATCGTCGATCCTCAGGAGCGCCGGGTGGAGTGGCTGGCACTGCGCAACGGCACGTACCAGCAGGCTGAGCGAAGCTCGCTGATCGAGCTCGGGCCCCGGGAGCTGGCCGAGCAGATCGCTTGGCAGTGAGCTTTGGCCCACCCCGCCAACCACTCCCAGCCGGAGGGCTCCAGGTGAGCCCGCCAGCGCTCGTGCACTCCCCCGTCGTCCCCGCCGAGATGCTGCTGCGGGACGTCCACGTCTGCGATCCCCGCGCCGGGGTGGACGGCCGCCACGACGTGTGGGTGCGCGGCGGAGAGATCGCGCAGGTGGGCGCACCCGGCACGCTCGCGGCGGGCGCCGCGCCGGAGGGAGTCGAGGTCGTGGAGGGGGAGGGGCGGCTGTGGGCCGTGCCTGCGTTCTTCGACCCGCACGTGCACCTGCGCACCCCCGGGCAGGAGCACAAGGAGGACATCGAGAGCGGCACGCGCGCCGCGGCCGCCGGCGGGTACGGGGCGGTGCTGGCGATGCCGAACACCGACCCCCCGATCGACTCCTCGGAGCGCCTGCGCGCCGTGCGCGAGACCGCCGCGCGGCAGGCGCACGTGCCCGTCGGCAACCTCGCCGCGCTGACGCTCGGCCTGGCGGGGGAGCGGCTGACAGAGACGGAGGCGCTGCGCGCTGAGGGCGCGGTGGGGTTCACCGACGACGGGCACCCCGTGGCGAGCGCGGGGGTGCTGCGCGAAGCGCTGCACCGTCAGCGCACGAGTGGCGGCACCATCGCGCTGCACGAGGAGGACCGGACGCTCTCGCGCGGCGGGGCGATGCACGAGGGGGTGCTGAGCGCACGGCTCGGCGTCCCCGGCATCCCCTGCGCCAGCGAGGCGAGCATGGTCGCTCGCGACGCTGTGCTCGCCGGCTGCGAGGGCGCGCGCGTGCACTTCCAGCACCTCAGCTGTGTCGCGTCGGTCCGGGCCGTCGCGGAGGCGAAGGCGCGCGGCGTGGCGGTGAGCGCCGAGGCAACCCCCCACCACCTGCTGCTGACGGAGGAGGCGGTGCTCTGCGCCGCTGCACCGGAGTGGGCCACGGCCGATCGGCTCAGGGGAGGGGCGGCGCCACAGGCCGCGATCGAGGGGGCGCTCGACACGCGCGCGAAGATGAACCCACCGCTGGCCACCCAGGAGGACCGCCGGGCGCTCGTGGAGGCGCTGCGCGACGGCACGATCGACTGCGTGGCGACCGACCACGCCCCCCACGCGCGCGCGGAGAAGGAACAGCCCTTCACCGCCGCGCCGATGGGCACGACCGGCCTGGAGACCGCGTTCGCCGCGCTGTACACCGGGCTGGTGGTGCCCGGCGTCCTCGACCTCGCCACGCTGGTGGCGCGGATGACCGCGGGCGCCGCGCTCTTCGACCTGCCGACCCCGACGATCGTGCCGGGCGCGCCGGCCAACGTCGCGGTGATCGACCTGGACTCGGAGTGGACCGCCGGCGAGCACGGGTGGGAGAGCCGCTCGGAGAGCTGCTGCTTCGCCGGCCGGCGCCTGCGGGGCCGGGTGGTGCTGACCGTGGCCGCGGGCGCGGTGGCCTACCGGGCGCGGGCCGGCGCCGGGGCGACGGGCGGCAGGGCGGTGGCCGTATGAGGCCCGTCATGTCGGCAGACCGCGCTCGGCCGTGCGCGGTGGAGGCCCGGCCCGGCGCGCGGCTGCGAGGAGGGGCGCAGTGAGCCTCCTCTCCCGCGAGCGCACCGCGCTGGTCGTCGTGGACGTCCAGGAGGCGTTCCGCCCCTACGCCTCCTTCGAGGGCGTGGCGCGGGCGTGCGCGAAGCTCGTGGCCGCGACGCGCATCCTGGGGCTGCCGGCGCTCGTCAGCGAGCAGTACCCGAAGGGCCTCGGCCACACCGCGCCGGAGGTGGGCATCGAGGACGAGCCGCGGATCGAGAAGAGCGTCTTCTCGGCCGCGCGCGCCGACGGCTTCGACCGATCGGAGATCGGCCAGCAGGGGAGCGGGCAGGTCCTGGTGTGTGGAATCGAGACCCACGTGTGCGTCTCGCAGACCGTCCACGACCTCCTGGAGCGCGGTGTGGAAGTGCACGTGCCCGCGGACGCCGTGGGCTCCCGTCATCAGATCGACTACCAGCGGGGCCTGGAGCGCATGGAGCGCGCCGGCGCCGTCGTCACGACCGTGGAGGCCGCCCTCTTCGAGCTGCTGGAGCGGGCCGGCACGCCGGAGTTCAAGGCCGTGCAGAGGCTGATCCTGTGAAGAGCACCCCCGCATACGTACTCCTGGAGGACGGCGCCCGCTTCGACGGCGAGTCGTGCGCAGCCGAGGCGCACGCCGTCGGCGAGGTCGTCTTCACGACCGGCATGGCCGGCTACCAGGAGTCGATGACCGACCCCTCCTTCGCGGGTCAGCTGATCACGTTCACGTACCCTCATATAGGGAACTACGGCGTCAACGCCGAGGCGATGGAGTCAGAGCGTCCGTGGGCGCGCGCGGCGATCATGCGCGCGGCGTGCGACCGCGAGGACGCCCCCGGCGCGGAGGGCGGGTGGCTGCAGTGGCTGGCCGACTGCGGCGTGCCGGCCATCACCGGCGTGGACACGCGCGCGCTCGTGCGCCACATCCGCGAGGCGGGGGCGATGCGCGGCGGGCTCTTCCCGGCGAGCGTCGCGCCGCGTGAGGCGCGGGCGATGATCGAGGCCGAGCCCCCGATGGACGGCCAGGACCTCGCGGCCGCGGTGAGCCCGACGGAGGTGACCCACCACGGCGACGGCCACGGCCCCCGCATCGCGGTGATCGACACCGGCATCAAGGGCTCGATCGTGCGCAACCTGACAGCGCGCGGCGCGCGCGTGGCGCTGTACCCGTGCACGACCTCGGCGGCGGACCTGCTCGCCGCGGAGGCCGACGCGATCCTGCTCGCCAACGGCCCCGGCGACCCGGCGGCCGTGGGGTACATAACGGAGACCGTCCGCGCGCTCGTCGGCCGCCGCCCGGTGTGGGGCATCTGCCTCGGCCACCAGCTGCTGTGCCGCGCGGTCGGCCTGCAGACCTTCAAGCTGCCCTTCGGCCACCGCGGCGCCAACCACCCCGTCAAGGACCTGCACACCGGGCGCGTGGAGATCACCTCGCAGAACCACGGCTTCGCGGTGCTCGGCCCGAGCGGCAAGGGCACGATCGAGGGCGACCGGCCGGTGCGCTGGCAGACCGACTTCGGCGCGGCGCAGCTGACGCACGTGAACCTCTACGACCGCACGGTCGAGGGCATCGAGCTGTTGGACGTACCGGGCGGCGCGGTGCAGTACCACCCCGAGGCGGGGCCGGGCCCGCACGACAGCGTGTACCTGTTCGACCGGTTCCTGGAGCGGATCGCGGAGGCGGCCGCGTGACGCGCGCGGGGGGAAGGGGATGGGAGAGGGACCCCCACAGGGGGGGTCGGGGGCGGCGTTCTCACAACGGCGCGGGGGCCGAGCACCAAGGTAACCAGCCGGGCCACGCGCGGGCGCTCGGCGCGGGGAGGCAGTGACCGTGCCCCGCCGCGATGACATCCGCCGCATCATGATCCTCGGCTCCGGGCCGATCGTGATCGGGCAGGCCGCGGAGTTCGACTACTCCGGCGTGCAGGCGTGCAAGGTGCTACGCGAGGAGGGGTACGAGGTCGTGCTCATGAACTCCAACCCGGCGACGATCATGACCGACCCGGACGTGGCGGACGCGACGTACATCGAGCCGCTGCTGCCCGGCCCCGCGGCGCAGGTGATCGAGCGCGAGCGCCCCGACGCGCTGCTGCCGACGCTCGGCGGGCAGACCGCCCTGAACCTCGCCAAGGCGCTGCACGACGACGGCACCCTGGAGCGCTACGGGGTCGAGCTGATCGGCGCGAAGTACGACGCGATCACGTGCGCGGAGGACCGCGAACGCTTCCGCACCGCGATGACCGCGGCGGGCCTGCGGATGCCCGCGAGCGCGATCGCCACCGGGTGGGACCCGGAGCTCCGCCGCGTGGACGTCAAGCGCGGGCTGGCGGAGGCGCTCGACGCCCTGCCCGAGATCGGCCTGCCGTGCATCGTGCGCCCCGCCTACACCCTCGGCGGCCGCGGCGGCGGGATCGCGCGCACCCCCGAGGAGTTCTCGCGCATCGTCTCGCACGGCCTGGAGACCTCGCCGATCGGCCAGGTGCTGCTCGACCAGTCCGTGCTCGGGTGGGGGGAGTTCGAGCTGGAGGTGATGCGCGACCGCGCGGACAACGTGGTGATCGTGTGCTCGATCGAGAACGTCGACCCGATGGGCGTGCACACGGGCGATTCCGTCACCGTCGCCCCCCAGCAGACGCTCTCGGACCGCCTCTACCAGCGCCTGCGCGACCAGGCGCTCACGGTGATCCGCGCGGTCGGCGTGGAGACCGGCGGCTCGAACGTGCAGTTCGCGGTGAACCCCGAGACCGAAGAGGTGCTCGTGATCGAGATGAACCCGCGCGTCTCGCGCTCCTCCGCGCTGGCCTCCAAGGCGACCGGCTTCCCGATCGCGAAGATCGCCGCGCGGCTGGCCGTCGGGTACCTGCTGGAGGAGATCCCCAACGACATCACCCGGCTGACCCCCGCGAGCTTCGAGCCGACGATCGACTACGTCGTCGTGAAGTGGCCGCGCTTCGCGTTCGAGAAGTTCCCCGGCGTGGAGTCCACGCTCACCACGCACATGAAGTCTGTGGGCGAGGCGATGGCGATCGGCCGCACGTTCGGCCAGGCGTTCGCCAAGGCGCTGCGCTCGCGCGAGCTCGACAAGCCGCCGCGGCTGCAGGAGAGCACCGACGAGGAGCTGCTCGCCGGCCTGCAGTCGCCGGCGTCCGACCGCTACGAGGCGATCCTCGAGCTCTTCGGGCGCGGGGTGGGACTCCAGGACGTCCACGAGCGCACAGCGATCGACCCGTGGTTCCTGCACGAGCTGCAGGCGCTCGCGCTCGACCCGCAGGCGCCCTTCGCCGGCGAGCGCACCTTCAAGTCGGTGGACACGTGCGCCGCGGAGTTCCCCGCGCAGACCCCCTACTACTACTCCGCCTGGGAGCGTCCCGGCGCCGCGGGGACGCCCGCCCACGAGGTGCGCCGGGGAGAGCGCCCCTCCGTGGTGATCCTCGGCGCCGGCCCCAACCGCATCGGCCAGGGGATCGAGTTCGACTACTGCTGCGTGCACGCCGCCATGACCGTGCGCGAGTCCGGCCGCGACGCGGTGATGGTCAACTGCAACCCGGAGACCGTGTCCACGGACTACGACACCTCCGACCGCCTCTACTTCGAGCCGCTCACGTTGCAGGACGTGCTCGGCGTCGTCGAGGTCGAGCAGCCTGAGGGCGTGATCGTGCAGTTCGGCGGCCAGACCCCCCTGAAGCTCGCCGCCGGTCTCGCCGCCGCCGGTGTGCCGCTGCTCGGTACCAGCGTCGAGGCGATCGACCTCGCCGAGGATCGCGGCCGCTTCGGCGAGCTGCTCAGCCGCCTCGGCTACCGGGCCCCGCCGTTCGCCACCGCGCGCACGGTGCAGGAGGCGCTGCGCAGAGCGGAGGACGTCGGGTATCCACTGCTCGTGCGCCCCTCCTACGTGCTCGGGGGGCGCGCGATGGAGATCGTGTACTCGCGGGAGGGCCTGGAGGACTACCTCCGTCGCGAGCCGCCGCCCGACGATTCGCACGAGGAACGCCCCGCCGGCTCCCCGGGCGCCGCGCCCGCCGAGGCGGCTGCAAAGCCCCCCGCGCCGCCGCAAGAACGCCCTCCCGATCCCCCTTCCCTACCCGCCAAGATCTACCTGGACCGCTTCCTGGAGAACGCGATCGAGGTGGACGTCGACGCGATCTGCGACGGCCGCGAGGCGTGGATCGGCGGGATCATGCAGCACGTCGAGGAGGCCGGCGTGCACTCCGGGGACTCCGCGTGCGTGCTGCCGCCGCACTCGCTCGGCGGGGAGATGCTCGAGCAGATCCGCGCCGCGACGCGCGAGATCGCGCTGAGCGTCGGCGTCGTCGGCCTGCTCAACGTGCAGTACGCCGTGGTGGACGGGCAGCTGTACGTGCTGGAGGCCAACCCCCGCGCGTCGCGCACGGTGCCGTTCGTCTCCAAGGCCGTCGGCCTGCCGCTCGCCAAGCTCGCGTGCCGCGTGATGCTCGGCGAGCCGCTCGCCGCGCTCGGCCTGCCGCGCGAGCGCGAAGGGCTCGGCTTCGGCGAGCACGTGTCGGTCAAGGAGGCCGTGCTGCCGTTCGACCGCTTCGAGGGCGCCGACGCGGTGCTCGGCCCGGAGATGCGCTCCACCGGCGAGGTGATGGGCATCGCGCGCGACTTCCCCACCGCGTTCGCCAAGGCGCAGGCGGCCGCTGGCTGCCCGCTGCCGGCGCGCGGCACCGCGTTCATCTCCGTCACCGACGCCGACAAGGACGGCGTGTTCGCGATCGCCCAGTTACTGCACGACGCCGGCTTTCGCATCCTCGCCACGCACGGCACCGCCGAGGCGATCGCGCGCATGGGCATCCCCGCGCAGGCGCTCAACAAGGTCTCCGAGGGTGGGTCGCACGTGCTCGACTGGATCGAGCGCGGCGACGTGGACCTCGTCGTCAACACCCCGACGGGCTCGGGCGCGCGTACCGACGGTTGGCAGATCCGCCGTGCCGCGGTCACGCGCGGCATCCCCTGCCTGACAACGCTCGCCGCCGGCGTGTCGGCCGCGCGCGCGATCTCCTCCGCCCGCCTGCAGGGCGCCCCGCCGGTGCTGTGCCTGCAGGAGCTGCACGGGGGCGGCCGGCGCCCGTCGAGCGCCCCGCCGCGCAGCCTGCGGAGGCCGCCGCGCAGCCCGCGGAGGCCGGCGCGGCGTGACGCGCCGCACGGCTCCCTTCGGCCGGCGCCTGGCGCGCGTCACCGGCTCCGAGTCGCTGGGGGCCTACCGCGTGCTGCGGGTCGCCGACCCCGGGGGGCCGCCGCCGGACCCCGGCCAGTTCGCGATGCTCGCCGCCGCCGAGCGGTGGGGGGAGGGGAGGACGAGCGCCCCCACCTGCCGCGCGCGTTCTCCTACGCGCGGGTCGTCGGGGACGAGGCCCACTTCCTCCTGGAGGACGTCGGCCCCGGCACCCGGCGGCTGTGCGAGCTGCGCGCGGGCGAGGCGGTGTGGCTGCTCGGGCCGCTGGGCGTCGGCTTCGCGGCCCCGGCCGAGGGCCGCCGTGCGCTGCTCGTCGGCGGTGGCGCGGGGATCGCGCCGCTGGCGATCTGGCAGGACGCGCTGCTCGCGGCGCCCGCCCTCTCGGCCGAACCCGCGCCCGTGCACGGCGGCGCGTCCTCGCCGCCGCCGGCACCGCCGCCGGCACACCCACCCACGGCGCTGCTCGGCTTCCGCAACCGCGTCCACGCGGAGGGCGCCGCGCTGCTGCGCGACGCGCGGGTGGCCACCGACGACGGCTCGGCGGGGGCGCGCGGGCTCGTCACCGAGCTGCTCGCGGCCGAGGTCGCCCGCGACGCGCACGCGACCGTGTACGCGTGCGGCCCCGCGCCGATGCTCGAGGCCGTGCGCGCGCTGTGCGCCGAACGCGGGGTGCCCGCCCAGCTGGCGCTGGAGTCGGGGATGGCGTGTGGCTTCGGCGCCTGCTTCGGCTGCGTCGTCGCGCGCCGCGGCGGCGGCTACCTGCGCGTGTGCGTCGACGGCCCCGTGCTCGACGCCGCCCTGCTGGAGCGGGTGGACGCGCACGCCGGAGCGCCGGCATGAGCGCCGGCAGGCGCGGTCACGGGCGCCCGGAGGGCGAACGTCCTTCTCAGCCTGGCCGGCTGGATGCCGGCCATAGCACTCTCTTCTGCGGCCTGGAGCTCGCCCACCCCGTGATCAACGGCTCGGGTACGTTCGACGTGCCCGCCGCGCGCGTGGCCTTCGGCGAGGCGCTCGACCGCGAGTTTCCCTTCGCGGCGTTCGTCTCGAAGACGATCACCCTCGCCCCGCGCGCGGGCAACCCGCCGCCGCGACTGTGGGAGGCGCCCGCGGGGCTCGTCAATTCCATCGGGCTGCCCAACCGGGGCCTGGAGGGCTACCTGGAGCACGACCTCCCCGAGCTCGCGCGGCTGCCCGTGCCGCTCGTCACGAACGTGATGGGCTCGACCGAGGCGGAGCTCGCCACGCTGGTGGAGCGCTGCGGGGAGCGCCCGGAGATAGCGGCGCTGGAGCTCAACGTCTCGTGCCCCAACGTGGCGACGGGCCTCGACCTCGGCGCCGACCCGGCGACGCTGGAGGCGACCGTGCGGGCGGTGCGCCCCCGCACGCCCAAGCCGCTGATCGTCAAGCTGACGCCCAACACCGCGGACGTGGCCGCCTGCGCGCGCGCCGCGGAGGCGGGCGGGGCCGACGCGGTGTCGCTGATCAACACGCTGCGCGCGCTGGCACTCGCGCCGGGACCGCGCCCGCCCGGCGCGGAGGAACGCGGTGGCCCTCCGGATGCGGAGGGACGCGGGCGCCCGCCCGGCGCGGAGGAACGCGGGTGCCTGCCGGGCGACCCTGAGCGGAGCGCCGCGCGACCCTGGCTCGGCGGCGGCACCGGCGGGCTCTCCGGGCCCGCGATCCGCGCCGTCGCGCTCGCGCAGGTGGCCGCGGTGGCGGCCGCTGTGGAGATACCCGTCGTCGGCATGGGCGGGGTACAGAGCGCCGCTCATGCGCGTGCCCTGCTCGACGTCGGCGCGACGCTCGTGGCGGTCGGCACCGAGAGCTTCCGCGACCCCGCCGCCGCAGGACGGATCGCGCGCGAGTTGGCCGGAGGCCCCGTAGCACCGGCCGGCGGCCGGCTCGCGGACGGCCGCGCGGTGCTGGCTGCGCGGCCAGGGTGACGGGTGAAAACGCCTGCAAACTTGCCGCCGCACCATCCACCAACCTCCACATACCTCAACCTCACGTCGAGCTTCAGGTGAATTGGCGACCCACACCGCCCCCGTGCGCGTGGTGCGTGTAGACTCGCCGCCCATGGCGATGGCGACGGGGATGACGCCCACCAAGCACTCGGTCGCGCCCGAGCGCTCACTGAACCAGAGGATGGACGCCCTCGCCAGAGCCAACCGGATTCGCACCGAACGGGCCCGCCTCAAGCGCGAACTGAAGGCGGGGCGGCTCACGATCCACGCGCTGCTGGTGAAACCGCCGGAGTGCATCGAGACGGCGAAGGTCGTGGACATGCTGCTGGCGGTCCCGAAGTACGGGCGCGTCAAGGTCAACAAGATCCTCGTCCACTGCCGCGTCGCCCCCTCCAAGACAATCGGCGGGCTCTCCGACCGCCAGCGCTCGGAGCTGCTCGCGCTGCTGCGCCGCTAGCCGGGCCGCGGCGTGGCGCGTGTGCTCGTCATCACAGGACCCTCCGGGGTGGGCAAGGGCACGCTGATCCGCGGCCTGATGGAGCGCCTGCCGCAGCTGCAGCTGTCGGTCTCGGCAACCACGCGTCCCGCGCGGCCGGGGGAGCGAGACGGCATCGAGTACCACTTCCTCACCCCCGAGGAGTTCGAGCGGCTCGTGCGCGCAGAGGAGTTCGTGGAGCACGCCGGCTACGCCGGCCGCCGCTACGGGACGCTGCGCTCAGAGCTCGAGGGGCGCGTGCGCGCCGGCGTGCCCGTTGTCCTGGAGATCGAGGTGCAGGGCGCCCGCCAGGTGCGCGCCGCGCTGCCCGACGCGCTGCAGGTCTTCATCGCCCCACCCTCCCTGGACGCGCTGCGCACCCGCCTGGTCGGGCGCGGCGCCGACGGCCCGCAGGAGGTCGAGCGGCGCCTACGCGTGGCAGAGGAGGAGCTGGCCGCGCAGAGCGAGTTCGCGCACGTGGTCGTCAACGACCGTCTGGAAGATGCGCTGGAGGAGCTGGTGGGGGTCGTGCGCGACGGGTTGAGCTGAGGGGGTGGTCGGGAGGGGGGCCTGCCCCCCTCCCGCTCCCTGGTGGGGGTCGTGCGCGCGGCGCTGGAGCAGTGACGCACTACAGACGCACTACAATCACGGTGTCACCCACGAAAGGCCGACTCTGTGATCTCCCCCCGTATCGACCGTCTGCTTGAGAACGTCGACTCTAATTATGCGTCCGTCCTGGTCGCCGCCAAGCGCGCGCGCCAGATCAACTCCTACTACCACAACCTCGGGGAGGGCACCTTCGACGAGTTCCCGCCCCCGATGGTCGAGACCGCCTCCAAGAACTACCTCACGATCGCCCTGGAAGAGGTAGCTCAGGGAAAGATCAAGTACCACTATCGCTAGGGCGTCCGCAACGCCCTAAAGCGCAAGGCTGCGCTCAGGGCTTGCCGGTCCACCCCCGACGCTCTACAACCAAGGCATGTCTCGCATCCTGCTCGGGGTCAGCGGCGGGATCGCCGCGTACAAGGCGCTCGAGGTGGTGCGCCTGGCGACCGGCGCGGGCCACGCGGTGCGCGTCGTGCAGACGCCGAGCGCCCTGCGCTTCGTGGGCCGCGCCTCCTTCGCCGCGCTGAGCGGCGCGCCGGTGCTCGTGAGCGAGTTCGAGCCCGACCCCGCGCGCGGCGCCTACCCGGGCCAGCCGCTGCCCGCGCACGAGCCGATCGGCCACCTGGAGCTCGTGCGCAACGCCGACCTCTACCTGATCGCCCCGGCCTCGGCGAACACGCTGGCCAAGCTCGCGCACGGCGTGGCGGACAACCTCCTGAGCAGCGCCGCGCTCGCCGCCACGTGCCCGGTCGTGGTGGCGCCGGCGATGAACAACCACATGTACGAGCACGCCGCCGTGCAGGCCAACCTCGACACGCTGCGCGCGCGGGGCGTGCACGTGGTCGAGCCGGACGCGGGCCGCCTGGCCTCCGCCGGCGAGGAGGGCGTCGGGCGCCTGCCCGAGCCGGCGCGGCTGCTGGAGGTCTGCGAGAGCGTGATCGCCCTCGCCGCCCCGGCGGGCGCCGACCACGCTCCAGGCGCTCCGGCGAGCGCCGCGCCCGCCGGCAGCTGGCGGGGCCTGCGCGTGCTCGTCACGGCTGGCGGCACGCGCGAGCCGCTCGACAGCGTGCGCTTCCTCGGCAACTCCTCCTCGGGGCGGATGGGCCTCGCGCTCGCCCGGGCGGCGCGTGCGCGCGGGGCGGAGGTGACCGTGCTCGCGGCCAACGTCGCGCTGCCCCTCCCCGCGGGAGTGGCCTGGCGCGAGGCCGCCACGGCCGCCGAGCTGCTCGCGGCCTGCGAGCGGGAGTTCCCGGCGTGCGACGTGCTGCTGATGGCCGCCGCCGTGGCCGACTTCCGCCCGGCCGAGCCCCTGAACGGCAAGCTCAAGAAGGCTACCGATCGAAGATCGGCCAGCGAGCGGCTGCAGCTGGAGCTGGAAGCCACCACGGACGTGCTCGCCACGTTGGCCGCGCGCCGCCGGCCCGACCAGACGCTCGTCGGGTTCGCCGCCGAGCATGGGGAGGGGGCGGTCGCGTACGGCCGCGGCAAGCTCGAGGCCAAGCGCGTGGACGCGGTCGTGGTCAACGACATCGCGCGGGGGGACATCGGCTTCGGGTCCGCGGAGAACGAGGTGACGATCGTCACGGCGGCGGGGGAGGAGCACGTCCCGCGGGCCCCCAAGGAGCGGGTGGCCGAGGCGATCCTCGACGCGGTGGAGCGCCTCCGGGCCGTGCCGTGAGGGGCCACTAAAGTGAGCCTGATGGACTCTGTGTACGACCTTTACCGTCGCGGCTGCGAGCTGCTGCGCCACGGCGACCACCAGGCGGCGATCGTGCCGCTCACCCGCGCGCGCGCGCAGGAGCCCGACAAGGCCTCGATCCGCGAGGCGCTCGGGCGCGCGCTCTTTCACGCGCAGCGCTACGAGGACGCCGCGGCGGAGTTCGAGGCGGTCGCCGCGCAGGCGCCCACCAACGACTACGCGCTCTTCTGCCTGGGACGCTCCATGCAGCAGCTCGGCCGCCACGCCGAGGCGCGCCACCCGCTCGCGCTCGCCTGCTCGCTGCGACCCGAGCGCCGCGACTACCGCGTCTACCGCGATCGCTCCCGCCGCGCGGTGGCCGGCTCCTGACGTGATGCTATCCTCGACGCACAGCTTTCGTGCCGGTGTGAGCATGCCGGCTGTCGGACCGAAAGTGGGCGGCTCGCCCGCTTTTTTCTTTTCTGGAGGCGACATGCAGAGTGTGCAGAGGGAGATCGAAGAGGCGCTCGCCGCGCGCGAGCCGCAGGTCGAGGTGCTGCTCGCCGAGGTGGTGGGCGGCAGTACCCTGCGCGTGTTCATCGACCACCCCGAAGGCGTCACGCTTGCGCTCTGCGAGCGCGTCTCCGGCGAGCTCGCCCCGCTGCGCGAGCGCTACACGCTGGAGGTCTCCTCGCCGGGGGTGGAGCGCCCCCTGACCAAGCCCGAGCACTACCGCCGCTTCGTCGGCCGCCGCGCGCGCGTGCGGATGAATGCCCACCCGCCCGATCATCCGGCGCTCTCCAGCCAGCCCTCCTCGCTGTATCGGCGTAGCAATCGCCGCAGCTACACCGGGGAGCTCGTGGGAGCCTCCGACACGGAGGTCACGCTCGCCGCCGACGGGGGGCTGCTGAGCATCCCCTACACGCAGATCCGCCGCTCGAACCTGGTCGAGGAGTAGGAGGTACACCGATGTCACGCGAAATCCTCGAGGCGATGAACGCGCTGGCCCGCGAGAAGGGCATCGAGCCGGAGAAGTTGATGGTCGCGCTGGAGGACGCGCTGCTCTCCGCCTACAAGAAGCAGCCCGGCTCGGCCAAGTACGCGCGCGTGGAGATGGACCGCGAAACCGCCGACTTCCGCGTGATCGAACTGATCGTGCCCGAGCGGCTGGAGGCGCACCTGATCGTCGAGACCATCGACGAGGGCACCGTCGTCGACCCCGAGACGGGCGAGCTGCGCGAACCGGAGGAGCCGGAAATCGACCCCGCGAAGTTCGAGCAGTACCGCGACCAGATCGGCGAACGGGACGCCACCCCCGACGACTTCGGGCGGATCGCCGCGCAGACCGCCAAGCAGGTGATCCTGCAGCGCATCCGCGAGGCCGAGCGGGACATGATGTACGAGGAGTACCGCGACCGCGTCGGCGAGCTCATCACCGGCATCGTGCAGCAGTCGGACTCCCGCTACACGCTCGTGCAGCTGCGCGAGCGCGTCGAGGCGCTGCTGCCGAAGTCCGAGCAGGTCGACGGCGAGCGCTACGACCACTCGCAGCGGATCAAGGCCGTCATCAAGGAGGTCTCGCCCTCCACCAAGGGCCCCTCGATCATCGTCTCCCGCCGCGACCCGGAGCTGATCAAGAAGCTCTTCGAGCTGGAGGTCCCCGAGATCGCCGACGGCCTCGTGGAAATCGCCCACGTCGCCCGCGAGCCCGGGTACCGCTCGAAGATCGCGGTCGTCTCGCACACCGACGGCGTGGACCCCGTCGGCGCGTGCGTAGGCCCGCGCGGCTCGCGTGTGCGGATGGTCGTCTCCGAGCTGCGCGGCGAGAAGATCGACATCATCCCCCACAACGACGAGCCCGCCCGCTTCGTCGCCAAGGCGCTCTCTCCGGCGCGCGTGCGCGAGGTGCTCGTCGACGACGAGGCCAAACAGGCGACCGTGATCGTGCCCGACGACCAGCTCTCGCTCGCGATCGGCCGCGAAGGCCAGAACGCGCGCCTGGCCGCGCGCCTCACCGGCTGGCGTGTGGACATCCGCTCGGAGACCGAATTCGCCGCCGAGGAGGCCGAGCACGGCTACGAGGAGGAGGAGGTCTCCGGCCGCTGCGCCGCGGTACTCTCAAACGGCAAACGCTGCCCCAACGCGTCGTTGCCCGGCTCGCGGTACTGCGGCCTGGAGGCCCACCAGGCGCTCGCGGGCGTCGCGGGCGACCGGGTGGCCGACCTCAACGCTGACGGCGGGGGGGCCGCGCCCGTGCAGGACGCCGCCGAGCCTGCCGCCGCGGAGCAGCCCGCTACGGTCGCGCCTCCCGTCGAAGCGCCGCCCGTAGCGCAGGCCGCCGCCGAGCCTGCCGCCGCGGAGCAGGCCGCCGGAGGGCAGGCCCCATAGCGGGCCACGTGCCCCGGCGCCGTTGCGTCGGCTGCGGGCGGATCGCGCCGAAGTCCGAGCTCGTGCGGCTGGTCGCCGCGCGGGATGGGAGCCCGCCCACCCGTTCACTCGCCCGCCCGCCCGGGCGGGCGGGCCTTCATCACGCGCGGCGCGCGGTGCTCGATCCCGCCGGCACGCTCCCCGGACGTGGGGCCTACCTCTGCCGCGCGGCGGGCGCCGGGGCGGCGCCGAAGCTGGAGTGCGTGCAGCTCGCCACGCGCCGCCGGGGCCTCGCCCGCACGCTGCGGTGCGCGGTGACGCTCGATCCCAAGCTCGTAGAATCGTTGAATCGATGAGCCGCAAGCGCGTACATGAGATCGCCAAGGAGCGGGGCCTGGAGAGCAAGGCGCTGCTGGAGAAGCTGCGGGCCGCCGGCATCGAGGCGAAGACGGCCTCCTCCTCGGTCGAGGAGTCCGAGGCGCTGCGCGCGCTCGGGTCAAACGGCGACGGCGCCGCGCCGGCCGCACGCCCCGCCCCACTCCCGGCGGCCGCACCGCCCGCGGCCGCACCGCCCGCGGCTGGGTCGCCCACGCCGGCCGCGACCCCCACCGCGTCCACCGCGGCGCCGGCAGCTCCTGCGAAGCAGACGCCCTCACCGCCGGCGGCAGCCCGACCCGTGCCCACACCGGTCGCGCAGACGGCCGTGCCGCCGCGGCCCGCTGCCGCACCACTCCGCCCGGCGGCCGACCCCGCGCCACCGGCGGGTGTCGCTGCCGCCACGCCGGCCGCGGACCCTGCACCGCCGACCGACCCCGCCGCCACTGGCGCAGCTGCCGCCACGCCAGCCCAGCCGCACCCCACCGAGCGCGTGCGCCCCACCCGCGACTCGCGCACGGGCGAGCGAGCGCCGGCGGGCGGCGGCCCGCCCGGGCGGCGGCGCGTGGTGATCGACTCGCAGGCCTCCCGCCGCCAGCAGGCCGGCCCGGCCAACCAGCCCCAGCGCCGGCCGCGCAGAGGGCGCCGGCGGCGCGGCACCTACGACGAGACGATCGCGCCGATCGACAACACCGCGGCGATCCGCGACGCGAACCTCGTGCGCATCAACTCCGGCGCGACCGTCAAGGACGTCGCCGAGTACCTCGGCGTGCCGGTGCCCGAAGTGATCAAGAAGCTGATGAGCCTCGGGGAGATGGCGACGCTCACGCAGACGCTCGCCGACGACGCGATCCAGGTGTTGGCCGAGGAGTTCGGCAAGGAGGTCGAGATCATCCACGCCGCCGACGACGTGGAGGCCGAGCCCGTCTTCGAGGACGCCGAGGAGGACCTCGTCGAACGCCCGCCCGTCGTGACCGTGATGGGCCACGTCGACCACGGCAAGACCTCGCTGCTGGACGCGATCCGCCAGACCGAGGTGGCGGCCGGGGAGGCGGGCGGCATCACGCAGCACATCGGCGCCTACCAGGTGCACCACGCCGGCAAGCAGATCACCTTCCTCGACACCCCCGGCCACGAGGCGTTCACGGCGATGCGCGCCCGCGGCGCGCGCGTCACCGACCTCGCCGTGGTCGTGGTCGCGGCCGACGACGGCGTCAAGCCGCAGACCGAGGAGGCGATCGACCACGCCCGCGCCGCGGACGTGCCGATCGTCGTGGCCGTCAACAAGGTGGACAAGGAGGGCGCCCAGCCCGACCGCGTGCGCACCGAAATGGCCCAGCACGGGCTGCAGCCCTCCGACTGGGGCGGGGAGACCGAGTTCGTCGACGTCTCCGCCAAGACCCGCCAGGGCCTCGACGAGCTGCTCGACACGATCCAGGTCGTCACCGACCTGGAGGAGCTGCGCGCCAACCGCGGCGCGGACGCCTCCGGCACCGTGATCGAGTCCAAGCTCGACCCCGGCCGCGGCCCGGTCGTCAGCATCCTGATCCAGCGCGGCACGCTGCACGTCGGCGACGCGCTCGTCGCCGGCGCGCACTTCGGACGGGTGCGCGCGATGCACGACTTCACCGGCGCGCGCGTCAAACGCGCGGAGCCCGGCGACCCCGTCGAGGTGCTCGGCTTCGACGGCGTCCCCGAGGCCGGCGAGCTCGTGCGCGTGGTGGAGAACGAGCGCCGCGCCCGTCAGCTCGCGGGCGAACGCGCCAACCGCCTGAAGACCGAGGCGCTCGCGCGGCGCTCCGGGCGCAAGATCTCCCTGGAGGACGTCTTCAAGCTCGCCCGCGAGGGCACGGTCAAGGAGCTCGGCCTGGTCATCAAGGCTGACGTCGCCGGCTCGCTGGAGGCGCTCAAGGACGAGATCGCGCGGCTCCCGCAGGAGGAGGTGAAGGTCAACATCATCCACCGCGGCGTGGGCGGCATCAACGAGTCCGACGTGATGCTCGCCGCCGCCTCGGAAGGGCTGATCCTCGCCTTCAACGTGCGCCCCGTCGGCGAAGCTCGCCAGCTCGCCGAGCGCGAGGGCGTGGAGATCCGCTCCTACTCGGTCATCTACCGCGCGCTCGAAGAGCTGCGCGCCGCGATGCAAGGCCTGCTGGAGCCCGACGTGCTCGAGTCCCCGCTCGGCCAGGCGGAGATCCGCCAGCTGTTCCGCGCCTCGCGCATCGGCACGATCGCCGGCTCCTACGTCACCGAGGGCCGCATCGTGCGCGGCGCACGCGTGCGCGTGGTGCGCGAGGGCACCGTGATCCAGGAAACCACGATCGGCAGCCTGCGCCGCTTCAACGAGGACACACGCGAGGTCGCCGCCGGGTACGAGTGCGGGATCGTGCTCGCCAACTTCCAGGACCTGCGCGAGGGCGACGTGCTGGAGAGCTACGAGACGCGCGAGGTCGAGCGCGAGCTCTCCGCCTGACGCGAGGCTTGCAATCCCGGCAGGCGGGGAGAGTAGGATGACCAGTGGCCGCATGCGCCGCGTCGACGAGGCGCTCAGAGAGGTGATCGGGGAGGCGCTTGCGGGCGAGCTGAAGGACCCCCGAGTGGGATTCGTGACCGTGACCGATGTGAGAACAAGCGCCGACCTCCGCTATGCGCGGGTGTACGTGAGCGTGCTCGGCGGGGAGCCCCTGCGCGAGGCGACGCTCGCCGGCCTGCGCAGCGCGCACGGCTACCTGCAGCGGCGCGTCGCTTCCGAGCTGCGCCTCAAGCGCACGCCCACGCTCACCTTCCTCTACGACGACACGACCGACCGGGCGATGCGCCTGGAGGGTCTGCTGGCCGAAACGGGGATGCGAGCCGAAGGCGAGTGTCCCCCGGCTTGGGTCGGGGGGAAGGCAGACCCTCCCCCCGAGCCCCTCTCGAGTTGAGCGACCACGGCGAGGCGCCCTCCGGTGAGTGAGAACGGCGTGGCCGCCGGCCTGAGCGTGCAGGAGAGCAGGGCGCTGGTGCTGGAGCGTCTGCGCGAGGACACGCGCTTCGTGCTCTCCACGCACGAGAACATGGACGGCGACGCGCTCGGCTCGCTGCTGGCGATGCAGGGGCTGCTCGCCGCGCTCGGCAAGGACTCGCTGATGTTCGTCCCGGAGGGCGAGCTGCCGCCGCCACCCGAGTACCGCTTCCTGCACGTGGAGCACGCCGTGCAGGCGCCGCCGGCCGACATCGCGCAGCGCACAGTCGTGCTGCTCGACTGCGGCAACATCGACCGCAACCCCGCCGGGGTGCTGCACGACGGCGCGCACCTCCTGAACATCGATCATCACCACGACAACACCCGCTTCGGCACGCTCGACCACGTCGTGCCCGGCGCCTCGTGCACGGCGGAGATCGTGTGGGACCTGATGGACGGCCTCGGCGTCGCGCCCACGCCGGAGGTTGCCACGGCGCTCTATGTGGGGCTCGTGACCGACACGGGGCGCTTCATGTACGAGAACACCGGCCCGCGGGCGCACCGCATGGCGGCCGCGCTGATCGAGGCGGGCGTGGACGTGCAGATGGTCTACCACCACATCTACGAGGACGCCCCCTACGCGAAGCTCGTGCTGCTCGGCCTCGCGCTCGGCCAGGTGCGCCGCTTCGACGGCGGCGAGCTGACGCTGGCCACGCTGAGTGCGGATGACTTTGCGCAGGCCGCCGCGCAGGACAGCTACTCGGAGGGGATCATCGACCATTTGCGCGCCGTGCAGGGCACGAAGGTCGCCGCGCTCATACGCGAGCTGACCGCCCCCGATCGCCGCGGCGAGCACAAGGTGTCGCTGCGCGCCGTGGGCGACGAGGTGGACGTCTCCACGATCGCGCGCGCGCAGGGCGGCGGCGGCCACCTACGCGCCGCGGGCTTCTCGACCGCGCTCTCCCCAGATGACCTGATTGCCTTTTTGCGGCGGGAGATCGCCGCGCAGCTCTGCACCCCGCGCCGGCGCCCGCGTGAACGGCGTCTTTTTGATCGACAAGCCCGTGGGCATGACCTCGCACGATGTGGTCGCCGCGGTGCGCCGCGCGCTGGGCGGCGTCAAGACTGGTCACGCCGGCACGCTCGACCCGTTTGCAACCGGCCTGCTGCTCGTGCTGGTCGGCCGCGCGACGCGCATCCAACAGCAGCTGATGGGGCTGTCCAAGACCTACGAGACGGTCGCGCGGCTCGGCGCGGTATCCACCACCGGGGACCCTGAGGGGGAGATCACCGAGACCGGGCGCCTGCCGCCCGATCCGCCGCCGCTGCCGATAGGCGAGGTGCGCCAGCGCCCTCCCGCCTACTCGGCCGTGAAGATCGGCGGCGAGCGCGCCTACAAGCGCGCGCGGCGCGGGGAGGATTTCGAGCTGCCCGAGCGCTCCATAACCATCCACCGCTTCGAGCAGCTGTGGCGCGAGGACGATCGCGCCGCCTTCCTGATCGAGTGCTCCTCCGGCACGTACGTACGGTCGCTGATCGCGGACCTGCATGACGCGTACTGCGTGGAGTTGCGCCGCACGGCGATCGGGCCCTTCAAGGTGTCAGACGCAGTCATGCCGCCGCGGCGGGGGGAGCCGTGGCAGCCGCCCGAGCCGCTCTCGATCGAGCGGACACTGGCCCTGCTGGAATAGGCTTCCCCCGGTGCAGGTCACCCCCCTACCGGATGTGCAGCCCCGCGAGCGGAAGGTCGCGGTGGGGACCTTCGACGGCGTGCATCTCGGGCATCGCGAGGTAATACAAGGCTCGGACAGCGTGCTGACGTTCGAGCCGCACCCGGTCTCGGTCGTGGCGCCCCAGCACGTGCCGAAGCTGCTCACGAAGCTCGACCACAAGGCGGAGCTGATCGCCGGGCTGGGGGTGGAGGAGGTGATCGTGATCCCCTTCGACGCCGCGTTCGCGGCGCGCAGCGCACAGGAGTTCATCGACGAGGTGATCCTCGGAGCGCTCGGTGCGACGCAGGTCGCGGTCGGGGAGAACTTCCGCTTCGGGCATCGCGCGCAGGGGGACCCGCAGCTGCTCGCCGCGGACGGGCGCTTCAAGACGTGCGTGCACCCGCTGCTGGAAATCGACGGGGAGATCGTCTCCTCCAGCCACATCCGCGGGCTGGTGTTGGCCGGCGAGGTTGAGCAGGCGACGCACTTCCTCGGTACGCCGTTTCAGCTGCGGGGGGAGGTGGTGCACGGCGACGAGCGGGGGCGGGAGCTGGGGTTCCCGACCGCAAACCTGATCCCCGAGGAGGAGCTCGTGTGCCCAGGGCACGGCGTGTACGCGTGCCTGGCCAACGGCCGGCCGGCTGCCGTGAACGTGGGGGTGAGGCCGACGTTCATGACCGGCCGTGGTGAGCTGATCGAGGCTTACCTGCTGGACTTCGACGGGGACCTGTACGGGAGCGAGCTGCGGATCGACTGGCTGCGGCGCCTGCGCGGCGAGCGGCGCTTCCCGAGCGCCGAGGCGCTGGTCGAGCAGATGCACCGGGACGTCGAGCAGACGCGCCGGGTCGTGGCCGAGCTTTGAAGGCGCGCAGGGCGCCCTCTGCTACCGTGTGCCGCCGATGAGCCTCACGATCGAGCGCAAGCGCGAGCTCACGGCGCAGTTCGGCGCCAACGAGCGCGACACCGGCAACACGCGGGTGCAGGTTGCCCTGCTGACCGAGCGCATCAACCATCTGACGGAGCACCTGCGCGCGCAGAAGAAAGACCACCACTCGCGCAGAGGGCTGCTGATGCTCGTCGGGCGGCGGCGGCGCTTTCTCGACTACCTGCAGCGCAACGACCTCGAGGGGTACCGGGCGCTCATCAAAGAGCTCGGGCTCCGCAAGTAAGCAGGTCCGGCGATGAGCGTCCTTGACCCCGGCGCCGAGGTCCCGGGCTTCAAGCTCGCCACGGAAGCGGGCAAGCCGTTCACCGAGGCGGACCTGCGCGGCAGGACGACCGTGCTCGTCTTCTACCCCTTCGCGTTCAGCCCCGTGTGCACCGAGCAGCTGCAGCTCTACGAGCGCGAGCTCGACCAGATCACGGCTGACGGCGCGGTCCTCTACGGGGTCTCGTGCGACAGCACGTGGGCGCAGAAAGCGTTCCGGGAAAAGCTCGGCGTGAGCATCCCGCAGCTCTCGGACTTCGAGCCGAAGGGGGCCGCGTGCCGCGCGTTCGGGGTGCTGCACGAGGGGGGCTTCCCGCAGCGGGCGCTCGTGATCACGGGGCCCGACGGGGTCGTGCGCTGGAGCTACCAGGCGCCCTCGCCGGCCGATCTGCCGGAGACTCGCCTGATCCTCGGTGGCCTGAAGAACGTTTGAGTCCGCTAAGCTCTCCTGCGTTCGGAACGAGATAAAGAGACAAGCTCCGCCGACCGACGGGCGGAGGAGGAAGGAAGAGCAAATGAGTGATGTGACACGGGTGTCCGTGGAGATCGCGGGCAACGAGGTCTCGTTTGAGACTGGCCGGATGGCCAAGCAGGCCTCGGGAGCGGTGGTCGTCCGCGCGGGCGACACGATGGTGCTGGCGACGGCGACCGCGGGCGGGGCCCGCGATGTGGACTTTCTGCCGCTGACGGTGGACGTCGAGGAGCGGATGTACGCGGCGGGGAAGATCCCCGGCTCCTTCTTCAAGCGCGAGGGGCGTTCCGGTGAGAAGGGGACGCTTACGGCGCGCATGATAGACCGGCCGCTGCGGCCGCTCTTTCCGAAGGGGTGGAACCGCGATACGCAGCTGGTGGCGATCCCGCTGTCGGTGGACCACGTGAACCCCTACGACGTGCTCGCGATGAACGGCGCCTCGGCGGCGCTGATGATCTCCGACATCCCCTTCGCGGGCCCGGTGGGGGCGGTGCGGATCGGCAAGATCGACGGCAACTTCGTCGTCAACCCGACCGAGGAGGCGCTCGGCGGCGGGGAGCTCTCCACCGACCTCGACCTCGTGGTCGCGGGCTCCGAGGAGGCGATCCTGATGGTGGAGGCCGGCGCGAACGAGATCTCCGAGGCGGAGATCCTCGACGCCCTGGACATCGCGCACTCGGAGATCCGCAAGCTGTGCGCGCTGCAGCGCGACCTCGCGACGCGGGTGGGCCGGGAGAAGGTTGCGAGCGCGCCGCCCGTCGTGGACGAGGGGCTGCTCGCGGAGGTTCGCGCCTCGCACGGCGCCGCGCTCGACGCGGCCACGCAGATCGTGGACAAGCTCGAGCGCCAGGACGCCACGGCGGCGGTCGAGCAGGCGATCCTCGAGCAGTACGCTCCTGCCGCGCCCGAGGGCGCGGGCGAGGAGGGGGCGGAGGCTGCCCGGGCGCGTCGCGCGGCGGCGCAGCTGACGTTCGACCGGCTCGAGAAGGCGATCATCCGCGAGCGCATCGCGGTGCACAAGCGCCGGCCCGACGGCCGCGGCGAGGACGAGATCCGCGACATCACGATCGAGGTGGGCGTCACGCCGAGAACGCACGGCTCTGCCCTCTTCACGCGTGGGCAGACGCAGGCGCTGAGCGTCGCGGCGCTCGGCACGCTCAAGGAGGAGATGCGCCTCGACACGCTCGGGCTGCAGAGCAAAAAGTACTACTTCCACCACTACAACTTCCCGCCCTTCTCGGTCGGGGAGGCGGGGCGGCTCGGGCCCAAGCGCCGCGACGTCGGCCACGGCGCGCTCGCCGAGCGGGCGCTCGTGCCGATGGTGCCCTCGATCGAGGAGTTCCCCTACACCGTGCGCGTGGTGTCGGACATCTTCGAGTCCAACGGCTCCTCCTCGATGGCCTCGGTGTGCGGCTCCTCGCTCGCGCTGATGGACGCGGGCGTGCCGCTCAAGCGGCCGGTCGCGGGGATCGCGATGGGGTTGATCAAGGAGGGCGAGGACTACGTCGTGCTCACCGACATCGCCGGCGTCGAGGACCACCTCGGCGACATGGACTTCAAGGTCGCCGGCACCGAGCGCGGGATCACCGCGCTGCAGATGGACATCAAGATCTCGGGTGTCACGTTCGACATCCTGCGCGACGCGCTGGCGCGGGCGCACAAGGCGCGCACCTACATCCTCGGCCGCATGACCGAGGTGATCGAAGGGCCGCGCGCGCAGCTCTCCCAGTACGCCCCGCGCATCCAGACGATCCAGATCGACCCCTCGCAGATCGGCCTGCTGATCGGCAAGGGTGGAGAAACGATCCGTGGCCTCTCCGAGGAGTTCGAGTCGCAGATCGACGTCAACGACGACGGCCAGGTGCTGATCTACTCCGCCAACGGCGAGCTCGCCGACGAGCTCGCGGAGCGCATCCGCACGATGATGAAGGAGGTCGAGGTCGGCGACGAGTTCCTCGGCAAGGTCGTCAAGACGACCACCTTCGGCGCGTTCGTCGAGCTCTCCAAGGGGACCGACGGCCTGCTGCACATCTCCAACGTCTCGCCCGGCGAGCGGATCGCGAGCGTCGAGGACGTGCTCAACAAGGGCGACGAGATCTCCGTGCGCGTGGTCGAGGTCGATCGCGAGCGCGGGCGCATCGGCCTGCGCCTCGCCGAGGACCCGGAGGTCGCGGGCAAGTCCGTCGAGGAACTGGCGCGCGGTCACCGCCGGCGGAGGCGGGTCCCGTCCGCGGGCGGGCGGGCCTTCATCCTCCTCGCGCAACGGCCGTGAGGGCGGCGAGCGCAGCTCGCGCGGCGGTGAGCGCGGCTCCGGCCGGCCCCGCCACGGCTCCGGGCGCGACCACTGAGACCCACCGACCCGGGGCGCAGGCAGCCGGCATCGTCCGCCCCGGGGCCCCGCCCGCATGAACACCGTTGAAGCGCACCGCGTCACCACCCTGCCCTCGGGCCTGCGGGTGGTGAGCGAGCCGCTGCCGGTCGTGCGCTCGGTCGCGCTCGGCTTCTGGATCGGCACCGGCTCGGCGCACGAGGACGACGCGCAAGCGGGGATCTCGCATCTGCTGGAGCACATGCTGTTCCGTGGGACCGAGCGCTACGGCTCGGAGGAGATCGACCAGATCTTCGACGCGATGGGCGCGGAGTGCAACGCCGGCACCGACAAGGAGGCGACCTCGGTGTACTCGCGCGTGCTCGACCGCCACCTGGAGCGGGCGTTCGACGTGATCGCGGACATGGTGTGGCGCCCGCGCATGGAGGAGCTCGAGGCCGAGCGGGAGGTCGTGCTCGAAGAGATCGCGATGTACGAGGACGACCCCCAGGACCGCGTGTTCGACGTGCTCGGCGAGGCCGTGTTCGGCGCGCACCCGCTCGGGCGCGCGGTGATCGGCCGCGCCGAGACGATCGGCGCGGTCACCGACGCACAGCTGCGGACGTTCCACGCGGAGCGGTACACCCCCGCGGACGTGGTGATCGCGGCGGCCGGCTCGGTCGATCACGACGCGCTTGTGGCGATGGCGCAGGCGGCCTGTGCCGCGGGGGACGGCGCGACGCAGGTGGCCCGCCCTCCTCGGAGGCCGGCGCGGAGCAGACCCCCCCCGCGGCGGGGGACGGCGCCTCGCGCCCCACAGCGGCCGGCGCGGCGCCCGGCGTGTCAGCCGCCGCGGGCGGGCCGGCGGGGCAGGCGGCGCCGGACTTCGAGCGCCGCGTGCGCTTCCTGCGCAAGGACACCGAGCAGTACCACCTCTGCCTGGGCGGCCGCGGGATCGCGCGCGAGGACGAGCGGCGCTTCCCGCTGCGCGTGCTCGACAACATCCTCGGCGGCGGCGCCTCCTCGCGCCTCTTCCAGGAGGTGCGCGAGCGGCGCGGCCTCGCGTACTCGGTGTTCTCCTTCTCGAACCTCTACGCCCACAGCGGCGAGGTCGGGCTGTACGTGGGCACGCGCCCCGAGAATCTCGCCGAGGCGGTGGCGGTGCTCGCGGCCGAGCTGGAGCGCTTCGTCGCGGAGCCGGCCGACGCGCAGGAGCTCGAACGCTCGCGCGAGAACGCCAAGGGCCGCCTCGTGCTGGCGATGGAGTCCACGGCCGCGCGCATGAACAGGCTAGGCAGTTCGGTGCTGACCGACATGCCGATCCTCTCCATCGAGGAGGTGATCGCGCGCATCGACGCGGTCACCATCGAGGACCTGCGCGAGCTCGCCGCCGAGCTCTTCCGGGGCCGCGGCTGTCGGTCGCCGCGATCGGCCCGGACGAGGCGGCGTTGCGCGACGCGCTCGCGCCGCTGGAGGCGGTCGCGGCGTGAGGATGGCGGGAGCCACGGCTCGGCCATCCCGCACGGTCGGGCGCACGCACGGCGGAGTGGCCGCGTGATCCGCGTGGCAGTCGCCGGCGCGGCCGGCCGCATGGGGGAGACGGTGTGCGCCGCGGTGGAGGGTGCCGCGGACATGCAGCTCACCGGCCGTGCCGACCCGCTGCTCGGCACGACGCTCGCCGAGGTGCTGCCGGACGCCGACGTCGTGGTCGACTTCACGCGCCCGGAGACCGCGATCGAGAACGCGGTCGCGTGCGTGGGGGCCGGCGTGCACGCGGTGCTGGGCACGACCGGCTTTGACCTGCGGGAACTGGAGACGGCCTGCGCGGCCGTGCGGAGCGCCGCGCCGGCGAACGTGCTGGTCGCGCCGAACTTCGCCGTCGGCGCGGTGTTGATGATGCGTTTCGCGGCCGAGGCGGCACGGCACATGGCGAAGGCGGAGATCGTCGAGCTGCACCACGACCGCAAGCTGGACGCCCCCTCCGGCACGGCGGCGCGCACCGCACGGCTGATGGCGGCGGCGAGCGGGGGGCCGGAGCCGCCGATCCACTCGGTGCGCCTGCCCGGCCTGGTGGCCCACCAGGAGGTGATCCTCGGCGACGTGGGGCAGACGTTGACGATCCGGCACGACTCGATCGACCGGGAGTCGTTCATGCCGGGGGTGCTGCTCGCGGTGCGCCGCGTGGGCCGCCTCGCGCAACCACTGACCGTGGGACTGGAGACTCTGCTGTTCGACGACGGCGGTGGAGTGAGAAGGCTGGGGAGGGCGGGCCCGGCGGCGGGCCTTCAGATCCCTCCCGTACGACGGACAGAGTGAGATAATGCCCGCCATGGCCAACCTCGGGACGATCCTGACCGCGATCGTGACGCCCTTCGACGCGCAGCTGCGCGTCGACGAGGAGGCGTTCGTGGCGCTGATGCGCCACCTCGCCGCGCACGGCTCCGACGGCTTCGTGGTCGCGGCCACGACGGGCGAGGCCGCGACGCTCACCGACGAGGAGCAGCTGCGCCTGATCGAGCTGGCCGTCGCGGAGCGGCCAGCCGGCACGACGGTCGTCGCCGGCGCCGGCACCAACGACACGCGCCACGCGGTGCCGCTCACCGAACGCGCGACCGCGCTCGGCGCGGACGCGATCATCTCCGTGACGCCCTACTACAACCGCCCCTCCCCGCTCGGGCTGCGCCGCCACTACGAAGCGGTCGCGGCCGCCACCGACCTGCCGATCATGCTCTACAACATCCCCTCGCGCACGGGCACCAACATGCCGCCCGCGCTGCTCGCGGAGCTCGCGCAGATCGAGCACGTCGACGCGGTCAAGCAGGCCAACGCGGCGGAGCTGCAGCCGATCGACGGGCTCGAGCCTGTACGCCGGCGACGACACCTCCTTCGTGCGTGTGCTCGACCTCGGCGGCGCCGGCGGGGTGTGCGTGTCGAGTCACGTCGTCGGCGATGAGATGCGGCGCATGGTGCAGGAGCCGGAGCGCCGCGCGGAGATCGACGCCTCGCTGCAGGACGTGTACGAGACGCTGTTCCTCACCTCCAGCCCCACGTGCACGAAGGCGGCGCTGAACCTCCTCGGCCACCGCGTCGGCGGCGTGCGCCTGCCGATCGTCGAGGCCACCCCCGCGGAGCTCGAGGCGGTGCGGGCGATGCTCGTGCGCCACGGCCTGCTGGTGAGCCGCGCCGAGCGCGTGAGCGGCACCCTGCGCGTCCTGCCCCTGGGCGGGCTGGGCGAGATCGGCAAGAACATGACGGTCGTCGAGTACGACGGGCGGATCGTCGTCGTCGACGTCGGCCTGCGCTTCCCGACGCCGGAGATGGTCGGCATCGACCTCGTGCTGCCCGACTTCACATACCTGCGCGAGCGCGCGGCGGAGATCGAGGCGATCGTCGTCACGCACGGTCACGAGGACCACCTCGGCGCGCTGCCGTGGGTGCTGCGCGAGCTCGGCGCGCGCCGACGCGCCGCCCGTCTACGGCGGGCCGCTGACGATGGCGATGGCGCGCTCCAAGCTCGAAGAGCACCGGCTGCGCGAGGTCGAGCTCAACGACGTCGACGCCGGCGAAGCGCTCGAGCTCGGGCCCGTTCTCGCTGGAGCTGGTGCACATGACCCACTCGATCCCCGACTCCTCCGCCGTGGCGCTCGGCACCGCGCTCGGCACGGTGCTCGATCACCGGCGACTACAAGTTCGACCAGACCCCCGTCGACGGCCCGCCGGCTGACGTCTCGCGGCTGGCCGAACTGGGCCGCGAGGGCGTGCTGCTGCTGTGCGGCGACTCCACCAACGTCGACCGCGCGGGCTTCTCCCATCGGAGTCGGTCGTCGGCCCCCGCCTGCGGGAGGTGTTCGCGCGCTGCGAGGGGCGGATCGTGGTGACGAGCTTCGCCTCGAACATCCACCGCGTGCAGCAGGTCATCGACGCCGCCGCAGGAGCTCGACCGCAAGGTCGCGCTCGTCGGCCGCTCGATGCGCAAGAACGTCGGCATCGGCGCGCTCGCTCGGCCACATCGAAGTGCCCGAGGGACTGCTCGTGCGGCCGCGCGAGATCGACGACTTCCCCGACGAGCGGATCGTGATCATCTCCACCGGCTCCCAGGGCGAGCCGCTCTCCGCGCTGCGCCGCATGGCCTACCGCGACCACCCGCAGGTGCAGCTGCGCGACGGCGACACGGTCGTCTTCTCCGCCACCCCCGTGCCGGGCAACGAGCGCGCCGTGAACGAGACGATCGACCGCCTCTACCACATCGGCTGCCACGTGATGACCCCCCGCGACGCGCCCGTGCACGCCTCCGGGCACGGGTACGCGGAGGAGGTGAAGCTGATGCTCAACCTCACCCAGCCCCGCTACGTAATGCCCTTCCACGGCGACTTCAAGCGGCTGCGCCTGCACGCGCAACTGGCCGAGGCCGTCGGCATCGACCCGCGCGACGATCTTCCAGGGCGAGAACGGCCTGCCGCTCGACCTCGACGAGCGCGGCGCGCGCTTCGGCGAGCACGAGCCGTCGGGGATGATCTTCGTCGACGGGGTGGAGATCGGCGACATGGCCGACGTCGCGCTGCGCGACCGGCGGATGCTCTCGGCCGACGGGATCTTCATCGTCGTCGCCACGATCGCCGAGCAGGACGGCCGCTCGGTCGCCGACCCGGAGGTGATCTTCCGCGGCGTGCCCTTCCTCGACGAGGCCGGCCAGCTCGTGCAGGAGATCCGCGACACGGTCGAGGAGGCGCTGGCGCGCGCCGCCGCGGAGGATCTGCACGAGGTGGACCTCATCCAGCAGCTTTGCACGACGACCTCAGCGCAGCTGGTCTACGACCGGTTGAAGCGGAGGCCGATGGTGTTTCCCGTTGTCGTCGAGGTCTGACAAAGAGGGCCTCGGCGGCCTGTGGCGCCTGCCCAGCCTCTGGAGATCCTGTCAGGCTTTTCCCATTCCCAAGACTCTGATATCCTGGCGGCATGACCGATGCGGTGATCGACATCACGGCGGAAGAGGTCCGCCTTCCCGAGCGCGTGCGTGAGGCCCTCGCCAGCGGTCGGCGCGTGTGCATCAGTCGCTACGGCGTCCCGCCGCGTATCTGCTCGGCGGCGACCAGTACGCGCTCGTCGCGCCCCTGTTGGACCTGATCGACGGGGGGGTGCACGTCTCGCACGAGCTGCTGATGGCGACGACGACATCGCTCTGGCCGCGATCTGGCGGAGGATCGCGAGACGACGCCGGAGGAGCAGGCGGCAATCGACGAGCTGCTTGCCGAACGGGACGGCTGACGCCGTGCCCGCCGCCGCGTCCGAGCTCGCCGCGGCGCGATTGCGTGGGGCGCCTTCCGTTCGCGGCGCAGTTCCCGATGCGCTGGCTCGGCGACGGCGAGCGGCCGCGGGCCTTGGCCTCGATCGAGGAGTACGCGACACAGCGGGGAGGCAAACCGACCCACGTCGTGTGCGAGGTCAAGCTGCGACCGGTGCTGCTGCTGCACGAGGGCGCGGACGAGCGGAGCGGAGACGTCGCCGTGCTGCGCATCAACTCCGTACGACCGCGACACCACCAGTCGGACGCCTGGCGCGCGATCGCCGCCCATGAGCACCCTTTCTTCTTCCATCTGCCCAAGACCAACCCCCGCTACCGGCTGCCGGAGGAGTCGATCGTCTCCCTGACCTCGATCGCCACCGTCCACAAGAACGCGCTGCTCCGCGTTCGCGGCGCCCTCAACGCTCACGAGATGCAACGGATCGACGAGCGTCTGATCCGCGTCCTTGCGCTCGACCTGGGCCCATACATCGCCGCACGCGCGCGCCAGCTGCTGCGCCGGGCGGGCATCGCGGTGTGAGTCAGGGTCTGCGGCGCCTCAGCGCGCCGCGCGCTCGGCGAGCGTCGGCGCCGGGGGCGCTGTCTCCGCTCGGACGCGGCCGGCAGGCGCACGACGAAGCGCGCGCCGTGGGGCTCGACGGTCTCCAGGGCGACCGAACCTCCGTGCGAGGCGGCGACGGCGCGTACGATCGCCAGGCCGAGGCCGAAGGAGCCGCCGCGGTCGCCGGCGCCGCGGACGAAGCGCTCGAAGAGCGTGGGGGAGAGGTCGGGGGGACCCGGGTCCGTCGTCCTCGACCGTGAGCACCGCCTCGCCCCGCCCGGCGCCGGCGGCGCCGGGCGGGGACGGCCGCGTGGACACTGCGATCGCCGTCCCCGGCGGCGTGTGGCGCAGCGCGTTCTCCACGAGGTTGAGCGCGAGCCGGAGGAGGTCGTCGTGGTCGCCCTGTACGACCGCCGGGAGGGCGTCGACAGAGACCTCGTGCGTCGGCGCTCAGCGGCCCCAGCTCGGCTGCCGCCTCCAGGGCGAGCTGCGCGAGGTCGCAGGGCGCGCGGGGGGCGACGCGCCCGACGTCCGAGCGCGCGAGCAGCAGCAGGTCGGCGACCAGCCGGCGCATGCGCCGCGAGGAGCGCAGGGCCGAGCGCGCGGCCTCAGCCTCGTCGCCCCGCAGCGACTCGGCCAGCAGCTCGAGGTTGGCCAGCACCGAGGTCAGCGGCGTGCGCAGCTCGTGCGAGGCGTCGGCGACGAAGCGGCGCTGGCGCACGAGCATCGCCTCCGTTTCAAGGTGCGCGTCGTCGAGCGAGCGGAGCATCCCCTGCAGTGTCCGTGCCAGCTCCGCCACCTCGTCGTCCGCGAGCGGCAGGGGCACGGTGGCGGCGGCGTCGCGCGTGCGCGCGATCTCCGCGGCGGTCGAGGTGAGCGTGGCGATCGGCTCCATCGCGCGGCGGGCGAGCGCTGCGCCCGCGAGCAGCGCGAGGCCGGAGCCGGCGAGCGCGCCGAGCACCAGCAGCAGCTCCACGCGCGCGATCGTGTCGTCGACGCCGGAGAGCGGGCGGGCGTACTGGATGACGACGGTGCCGCCGATCGGTCCCGGGAGCCGCTTTTCGATCGATTCCACGCGGTAGCCGTCGAGGTTGGCGCCCGAGGCGAGCGGCAGGTCGGGGGCGTGAGCGGGTACTGTTCGAGCACTTCCCCGCGGCGTCAGGACGCGGATCGCGGCGTGCGCGGCGCGGCGTATGCGTCGAGGTTGGGGTGTGTGTGGATGTGGAAGCCTTCGTCGGGGCTGCCGGTCGACCCCGATCCCCAGCACCCGGCGAGGCCGATGGCCGAGTCCGACACTTCGTGGTCGAAGTCCGAGCGGATGCGGTGCACCGTGAGCGAGCCGACGAGCAGCGCGAAGCCGCAGAGGATCACGAACGTGAGCAGCGCGGAGGTGACCGCGAGGCGCGTGCGGATGGGGAGGCGGTCGAATGCCGCCGAGACCGTGCCAGCCGATTGGAAAAGGAGGAGGGGGAGGAGGAGGGGCCCGCCTCCGGTCGCCCGCGCTCCCCTCCCGGCTCACGCACGGAGGACGTAGCCGGCTCCCCGGATCGTGTGCAGCAGCCGCGGCTCCCCCTCGGACTCGAGCTTGCGGCGGAGGTTCGAGACGAACACCTCGATCGTGTTCGTGGTGGAGAAGGGGTCGTACCCCCACACCTCGTCCAGCAGCCGCTGGCGGGAGATCACGATCCGCTCGTTGCGCATCAGGTACTCGAGGAGTTCAAACTCGCGCTGGGTCAGCTCGATCGGCGCGCGGGCCCCGCGAGACCTCGTGCGTGTCGACGTTCAGGGAGAGGTCACCCACGCGCAGCGGGGCCGAGCCACGGGGCGGCCGGCGGCGCAGCAGCGCGCGCATCCGCGCGAGCAGCTCCTGGCGCTCGAAGGGCTTGACGAGGTAGTCGTCGGCGCCGACGTCGAGCCCCTCCACACGGGACTCCAGCGCGTCGCGCGCGGTGAGGATCAGGATCGGCACGTCCCCCTGCTCGCGCAGGGTGCGGGCGACCTCGATGCCGTCGAGGCCGGGGAGGCCGAGGTCGAGGATCACAAGGTCGGGCGCGAACGCGTGCATCTGCTCGAGGCCCACCGGGCCGTCGGGGGCGATGCGCACCTCGTACCCCTCCATGCGCAGCGAGCGCTGCAGGGCCTGGGCGATGTCCTCGTCGTCCTCGATGACGAGGACTCTGGGCGCACGGGCGTAGTCGTTCACGTTCATCCTGGCTCCTGTGACCGATCGGCACTAAAGCGATGGTAAGCGCTGCGGGCAGGGTCTGAAGCGCCGGCGTCGAAGTTGCGCGTGTGGCAAGCACACGCAAGCGCCCCACGCGGCGGCGCACACGCTCCCGGCGGCGAGCGCGGCGGCGAGCCGCCGGCGTGGCGCGCCGCGGCTGCCGCGGGAGCTGGACGAGCGCCAACGCGACGTGCTGGCCCTGGCGCTGCTCGCGCTCGGCGTGTTCATGGGCTTCGTGCTCTACTCCGGCGGCACCGACGCGGGCGGGAGCGTCGGCCAGGCGCTCGCCACTGCGCTTGGCTGGAGCGCGGGGCGCGCCAAGGTTCTGGCGCCGGTCATCCTGGTGGGCGCCGGCGCGGCGATGCTGATGCGCCCCGCGCTGCCGGCGCTGCGCCCGCTGCGCGCGGGGAGCGCGTGCGTGGTCACGGGGATCGTGCTCGCGCTCGCGGCTGGCACCGCGGGCGTGAGCGCCGCCCCGCGCGCCGGCACCGCACGGTGGTCCTCCCCCTACCTGCAGGCGCACGGCGGCGCGGTGGGGCAGGCGCTGTACGCGGTGGCGCACCCCGCGGTGCAGCAGGTGGGCGTGGACATCCTCGTGATCTTCCTGCTCACGGTCGGCGCCGTGCTGCTCACCGGCGCCTCGCTCGCGGCCGTCGTGCGCGCGACCGGCACGGGCGTGGTGGACAGCACGCGGCTGGTGCGCACGCGCCTGGCCGAGCGCCGAGCGGAGGAGGAGCCCCGGCCGCCGCGGACCCGCCGCGCGTGCGGCGCACGACGCGCCGGCCCGCCCCGGCACAGGAGCCGGGCCCGGAGGTGGACCCGGAGGCGCAGTGGAGCGAGGAGCCCGACGGCGAGTCCTGCTGCCGCCCGAGCCCGAGCCGGAGAAGCTCGTGGTGCGCGCGACGCACGTGGAGGCGCCCGCGCTCAGCGCCCAGGAGCTCGCCGCGGCGGACGAGCTCGCGGAGGAGCCCGAGGAGGAGGGGAGGGGGGCGTCGCCGGCGCCGGGGGGGTGGGCCCCGATCAACTGACTCCGCAGGGCCGCCTGCGCGCGCGTGTGACCGACGACCCCGACTTCGTGTGGCGGCTGCCGGAGCCGGCGCGCGTGCTCTCGCGCTCACCGCCGAGCAGTCCCGTCCCGACACCGCCGGCCAGGAGCGCACCGCGGCGAGCCTCG
Source organism: uncultured Solirubrobacterales bacterium (assembly GCA_963821775.1). Taxonomy (GTDB): domain Bacteria; phylum Actinomycetota; class Thermoleophilia; order Solirubrobacterales; family Solirubrobacteraceae; genus Palsa-744. Next base: position 304,567 of record CAWGFB010000001.1, read on the forward strand.
TGGAGGCGCTTGGGCACTTCGGCGTCGAGGCGAAGGTGGTCGGCACCGTCGCCGGTCCTCACATCACCCGCTACGAGCTGCGTCTCGCGCCCGGCACGAAGGTGGCGAAGGTCGCGCAGCTGAAGGACGACCTCGCGTACGCGCTGGCCGCGACCGACATCCGCATCCTCGCGCCGATCCCCGGCAAGCAGGCGGTCGGCGTGGAGGTGCCGAACGCGCGTCGGCGGATCGTGCGCCTCGGCGACGTCTTCCAGGAGCCCCCGGCGGAGTGGTCGCCGCTGACCGTGTGGCTCGGCAAGGACGTCGCCGGCAAGGCGATCGGCGCGGACCTGGCGAAGATGCCCCACATCCTCGTGGCGGGCACCACCGGCGCGGGCAAGTCCGGCGCGATCAACGCGATGCTCGCCAGCGTGCTGCTGCGCGCAACCCCGCACGAGGTGCGCCTCGTGCTCGTGGACCCCAAGCAGGTCGAGCTCAACCACTACGACTCGATCCCGCACCTGCTGACGCCCGTGATCACGAGCCCGCGGATGGCCGCCAACGCCCTGCAGAACCTCGTCAAGGAGATGGAGAGCCGCTACGGCGAGATGTCCCTCGCCCGCACCCGTTCGCTCGCCGAGCTCAACCGCGTGCGCGAAGGCCGCGGCGAGCCGCCGCTGCCGTACGTGCTGTGCGTGATCGACGAGCTCGCCGACCTGATGATGGTCGCCCCCGCGGATGTCGAGGACTCGATCATCCGCCTCGCGCAGAAGGCCCGCGCGGTCGGCATCCACCTCGTGCTCGCCACCCAGTCCCCGCGCGTGGACGTGATCACCGGCATGATCAAGGCGAACGTCCCCTCCCGCATCGCGTTCGCCGTCTCCTCGCAGACGGACTCCCGCGTGATCCTCGACCAGAACGGCGCGGAGTCGCTGCTGGGCCAGGGCGACATGCTCTTCAGCCCCGTAGGCTCCTCCGCCTGCAGCGCATCCAGGGCGCCTACGTCGACGAGGAGCAGATCGCGAAGCTGACCGACCACTGGCGCCGCCAGGGCGAGCCGGAGCTGCGCGAGGAGTTGCTGGAGGAGGTCGAGCCGGCCGCGTCCGACGACACCCCCGAGGAGTTCGACCCCGACGAGGACCCCCTCCTGAAGGACGCGATCGTGCTCGTCGCGGAAATGCAGACCGCCTCGACCTCGATGCTGCAGCGTCGCCTGCGCCTCGGCTACACGCGCGCCGGCCGCCTGATCGACATGCTCGAGCGCCGCGGCGTGATCTCGGGATACGAGGGCTCCAAGCCGCGGCAGGTGCTGATCGCAGAGGCCGATGCACCGAGAATTGTCGCAGCCTTGGAGGAGACGGCAGTCAACTAGCCTTCATAGCGGGGGGAGGGCAGGCGCTGAGCTGGGGGAGGGCAGGCCCTCCCCCAGGGCCCCCTCCCGTCCCCCCGAGCCCCCTCCCGGAGAAACAAATGGCTGAGATCGGAGCAACGCTGCGTGAGGCGCGGATGCGCGAGCGGATCGACGTGTCCGAGATCGAGGCGCAGACGAAGATCCGCGCCAAGTATCTGCGCGCGCTCGAGAACGAAGAGTGGGACCTGCTCCCCGGCCCCACGTTCGTGAAGAGCTTCCTGCGCACGTACGCAGAAGCACTCGGCCTCGACGCCCGCGCGCTGGTCGAGGAGTACAAGCTCACCTACGAGAGCCCGGGCGAGGGTGTGGAGCCGGAGCGCCGCGCCGCCTCCCAACCCGCCCAGCCCGGCCAGGCAGGCGCCGCCCCACCCCGCCGTACGCGCCCCCGCGCGGGTGGCGCCCCGCGCCCCGGCCCCTCGCGCGCGTACATGGCCGCGGTGAGCGGCGCGGTCGTGGTGATCGCGCTGCTGCTGTACGCGCTGCTCTCGGGCGGCAGCAGCAAAAGCCCCACCCAGCCGACCGCGAGCACCCGCGACGGAGCGGGGAAGGGCCACCACGCGTCGCACCGCACCGCCGCCCCGACAGCCGGCTTCGCCTCGGTGCGCTTCGAACCGACCGGCGCAGTGTACGTGTGCCTGATCGGCGACGGCCGCCGGCGGATCCCCGGCGCGATTCTCACCCCGGCGACGCCCACCCCCACCTACCACGCACACCGCTTCGAGCTGACGCTCGGCAACAACGCGGTGACGCTGATCGTCAACGGCGCGCCCCGCCCCGTCCCGCCCTCCTCCGCCGCGATCGGCTACGCGATCACCAGGGCCGGCGTGACCCGGTTGGCCGCCGCCGAACAGCCGACGTGCAAGTGATTCCGCAGACCGCCGGCGCGTGCCCCGCCCACCCGGCGCCCGCGCCGCCGCGAGAACGCCGCCCCCGACCCCATGGATGGGGGCCCACCCACCCGTCCTTCTCCCAACCCCTCCTGCCCCGGGTGTGAGCGTGCGCGCCGGCATCCTCGTCACCGGCACGGAGGTGCTGACCGGCCGCGTCGCCGACCGCAACGGCCCGTGGCTGGCCGAGCGCCTGGAGGAGGCGGGGGTGGATCTCGCGCACGTGGCGATTGTCGGCGACCGCCGCGAGGACCTCCACGCCGCGCTGCGGTTCATGGCCGCCGCGGGCCTCGACGTGGTGCTGACATCCGGCGGCCTCGGCCCCACGGCCGACGACCTCACGACCGAGGTCGTCGCCGAGTCGCAGGGCCGCGAGCTCGTGTGGGATGCCGAGTTGCAGGCGCGCATCGAGGCGATCGTCGCCCCCTTCCAGCGCCGCTGGCGCAACGTGGACCCCGAGGCGATGCGCGCGGGCGCGCGCAAGCAGGCGACGATCCCTGCGGGCGCGACGGTCCTGCCGCCCGTGGGCACGGCCCCCGGCCTCGTCGTCCCCCCGGCCCCGGGCCGCGCTGGCCCCACGGTGGTCGTGCTCCCCGGGCCCCCGCGCGAGCTGCAGCCGATGTGGCACGCCGCGCTTGCGGCGGGTGCGCTGCGCGAGGTGTTCCGGGGCGCGCGCGAGTATCGCCGCCGCACGCTGCGCCTCTTCGGCATGCCCGAGTCGGAGATCGCCGAGACGCTCCGCGAGGCCGCGCGTGCGGGGGTGGCACTGGAGCCATTGGAGATCACGACCTGCCTGAAACGGGGGGAGGTGGAGGTCGTCACGCGGTACGAGCCCGGGGTGGAGGGGGCTTATGACGCGTTTGTGGAGTTCGTCCGCGCGCGCCACGGCGACACGCTCTTCTCCGAGGACGGGGCGACCGTGGATGAGCTCGTGGCGGGGCTGTTGCGGGGGGGAGGCGGCGCCCCGGCTCGCACGATCGCCACGGCGGAGTCCTGCACCGGCGGCCTGCTTGCCGCGCGCCTCACGGACCTTCCGGGGGCCTCTGACTACGTGCGTGGTGGGCTCGTCGCGTACGCCAACGACGTGAAGACCGCGCTTGCCGGGGTTCCCGAGGAGCTGCTTGCCCGCCACGGGGCCGTCTCGCCGGAGGTGGCGCAAGCGCTTGCCGAGGGGGCGCGTGTGCGCCTACAGGCTCATTTGGGCGTGGGGATCACGGGGATCGCCGGGCCCGGCGGCGCGACCCCGGAGAAGCCGGTGGGGCTCGTCTGCCTCTCCGTGGCGGGGCCGGGGGAGAGCGTTCTCACGCGCGAACTCACGCTCCCCGGCGGCCGGGCCGATGTCCGCGAGCGGGCCACGACGGTTGCGCTGCACCTTGTCCGCCGGGCGCTGCTCGCGGCCGAGCGGTAGACCGCGGGGAACGCTGCTGGCGCACAAAAAGTGGCCTGCGGGACATGTGCATGTGTATGTGCATGCATGCACATGTGCATGCATAAAGCCCGCTTCCACATTGGTGAAAACCGTTCGCAGGGTTCCCCGGCCCAATCAGAACCCTAAAAATTGGAGACGAGTATTGAAATTGCCTCGGGGCTGTGTATCATGGTCGATGTAGCGCAGTCTCGAATCTGGTCAGCGATCACGACGAGTGGCCGGGGGCCGGAGGAGCGACTGGATCTTCATGGTTTCATTTTGGTTTCCTTTCTTGTTCGGTCTGAGTCCCAAGGCGTGCCGCCGCGAGGTGGGCGCCTTGGGACGAGGATCGGGGAGGGGGAAGTCGCTTGATGCCTGAGGGTCATGTCATTTCAATTCGATTACGAAAGTGAGTACGAACATGAGTCGTATCAAGATCGCGGGGCTGGCCCTCGCCTCCATGCTCGTGATGAGCATGGCGGTGACGGGGTCCGCTTCCGCAGCGCCATTATGGTTAGTGTGTTTAGAAGGTAGTGGTCTAACCAAATACACAAACTCCAAGTGCCTCACAGCTGGTAGCGGGAACTGGCAGTCGGTAGGGGTCACGAAAGCAGTGACTGTCAAGCTGGTAGCCATCAGCATTTTATTGATTGACAAAACAGTACCCTTTCAGGGAGAAGTAATAGTTAGATGTTCCAGCAAAGGCAGCAGAGGAGAAGGAATCGTTGAACCAGGAGGCAAAGGCCAGGTTACGGTCGCTGAAGTAGAAAATCCAAAAGAAAACTGCTCCAGTGAGAAAGGCTGCAAGGCCGGCACCGTCAAACACGCGAGGGGTGCGCACCTTCCCTGGAATATTGCAATATTCACGACAGAAGGAAAACAGTTAACCAAGATAACGGCGCATGCGGGCGGCGAACAGCCGGGTTGGGAAGTTGAATGCGAAACCGAAATTGGCATAGCCGCAAATGACGTTTGTACCTCGCCAGAAGGAAACGAAGAAAGCGCTAGATTGGTCAATACGTTTTCTTCGACTGAATTATTAGTAACGGCGTTATTCGAGGAAAAAGTCAAAGCAAACTGCACTATAGGTGGCGAAAAAGCCGGCGAAGTAAAGGGCTCCATCGCTATCTTATTACCGGGAGGCGCGCTATCGATTAATCCAGCATGATCTAGGGCAGTGCTGAGTATCGGGTGGGGCGTGTTGGACGGCTCCACCCGATACCTGTTGAGCTACCAGGGCGGGAAGGGTTTAGATGGAATGAGTCGAATGAGATGTACTCGGATAGGTGTGGCCGCATGGTACGTGTGTCTGGTCGCGCTGGTAGGGGGGCCCACGACTGCTGCTGGACAATGCCCGAACAGCCCGTTTCGCACAGGTCGCTCGGCGGGCCTCCCAGATTGCCGTGCGTATGAGCTTGTCACGCCGGAAGACTTGGGTCGCACCGAGGATATGCTCTTTGAACAAGGCTTGGACCACGCCCTTGTTGCGAGCGATGGCAATCATCTTGGTCTCGAAACGGAAGGAGTGTTCTTTGAGCCGGGGGTGAGCACTCACGGTACGCGTGCCGTTTTTTCGCGTACTCCCACGGGTTGGGTCATGAAGTCGGTTGCGACACCCGCGACGGTGGAAGACAAGCTCATTACGCAAGCTGTTCAGCCCCGACCTTTCGCAGGTTGGCTTCGTGTCGTTCAATGCTTTGAGGAAAACGGGCGGTTCCTTCGAGCTTGGTCCTATCGGCGGTCCTTATTCAACCGTTGCGAGCGTTCCAGAATCATTGACTACGCTGACAGAATTTGTCGGTGCAAATGCCGGCACAGCGAGTGTGCCAGCGTTCAGCAATGTCATCCTCAGCTCGCATGATCATTCACTTCTCCCGCCGGGACCCGAACGCGACGCTGCGGAAGAAATGAAACCGGAAGGCCCTGATCTGTATGAGTGGACCGATGGACAACTGCGGCTCCTGAATACAGACAGCGGAGGAAAGTTGCTCAACCGATGTGGTGCTGCATTGGGATATGATGTAAACTTCGGAGACGCTGTTGACGCAGTCTCAGCGAGCGGCTCAAAGGTCTTCTTCACGAGCCCCCAGTCCACTGGTGAGTCGGGATGTTTGGAACCCGCACTGTATATGCGTGTAGATAACAAAACCGAGGATATCTCCGAACCCGAGGGTGTGAGCCTAGCTCCGTCAGCGCGCGGAAAGGTGGATTACGATGGTGCAAGCGCAGATGGCTCGAAGGTCTTCTTTACGACGGCGAGCGCATTGGTTCCGGGTGCTGGGTTGCGGCCGGGCTATAAGCTTTATGAGTATGACTCGGACGCCCCCGAAGGGCACAGACTGACACTGATCGCAAACGAAGTCGAATCAGCTGTACGACAGGTTCTCGACCCTGGTGTCGTTGTATCCGAAGACGGCTCGTCCGTGTACTATGGGGGGAAGTCTACTCTTGAAGCACAAGGACATTTTGTCGCTGTTTTTGGGATTTGGCGATACGACACGATAACGGGGACGACAAGCTTCGTGGCGGTGCCGCAGGAAACTGAAGACGCGCTCGAACCTTGGTCTGTGACCTCCAATGGCGAGTTCTTCCTTTTCCCCTCAGGCAGCAAGGCAAGCAAAGGCATCGAAGTTGCTGGTCCCGATGGTCTTCTGGCAATGGAATCGCGTGGCGCAGGTAACCAGGAGCTGTACCGTTACGACGCAGCGAATGGGAGTGTGGTGTGTGTGTCGTGTGGTGAAGGCGTGGCGCCAGCGAGGGGCCATGAGCATGATCCAGAAGCCTTTTATGGTTATGTACGCTTTCCAGACGTCCCGCCTGTGGCGCTATCTATGTCCGAAGATGGACAGCGGGTGTTCTTTCAGACCAGTGCTCGCTTGGTGTCTCAGGATACCAATGAAAGTAGCAGAGAAGAAGAAAGCCAGGGCAGGCTTGGCGCAGGAATTGATGTATACGAGTGGGAGCATGAAGGTGTCGAAGAAGCGCCGGGTGTGTTCTGCGAAATGACGAATGGTTGCACCCACCTGATCTCCGCCGGTGAAGATGTGGGGCCAGAGCATTTTCTGGGGGCGAGCACGAGCGGTGACGACGTGTTCTTCACGAGCGCCGCGCAGCTCCTCCCGCAGGCGACACCAGAATTCACGAACATCTATGATGCGCGAGTAGATGGTGGGTTCCTACCCTCGCCGCCGAACATCGAATGCACGAGCTGCCAAGGTGTCGGCAGCCCAACGCCGTCGTTCGGATCGTTCGCGAGTGGGACGTTTGTGGGCCCCGGCAACCCACCGTCGTCGGCTTCTACGACTGCCGTCACCCAAAACGCCACGACGCTTCGTCCTACCAGGGCCGAGCAGCTCGCAAAGGCGCTGCGCGCCTGTAGGAAAAAGGGGTCCAAGCGGGTTCGCGCCTCTTGTGAGCTGAGGGCCAAGCGAACTTACGCGACCAAGAGGCGTTAGCCCATGCGAAATGGTTTTCCTGCTTTCCGGAAGCTGCTGGAGTTTGGGTGGGTGCCAGTTACTCTGTTGCTCCTTCTAACCCTGCTCAGCCCCCCCGTAGCTGCAGCATCTTTGAAGTTGCACCAGGCAGTTTCACGGTCGTACCGTCAAATATGCAAGCAGGAGCACACGGGGATTTGACGACAAGCTTTGCGCTGCGGGCAAACGAAGCGGGGGGCGTCGACGGGTTGTTGCGCGATGCGGAAGTGGTACTCCCGCTGGGGTTTGCCGGCTACCCACCGGCAGTAAAGACATGTGACCCGGTGCAGTTGCAGCTGGATACGTGCCCGGTAGACTCGCAAGTAGGTACGCTCGAAATTGTGTCCAGGCTCTCACCTGGTAACTATGACGTTGTTCTTCTGCCCTTGGTCAACATGTTGCCATCGGCTGACCAAACAGCCGTGTATGGGTGGAATGTTCGGCCTGCCGCGTCCGGTGAGATCGTTGTCTCTGTGGGTCCCGAATACCGAGTACGAGCGCGTGCCGCAGACATTTTCAGCACTATAGAAATTGTCCGGCAGTCGTTGACCGTTTGGGGTGTGCCGGCAAGTCCAGCCCATGACCAGCAGCGCGGAAGTAAGTTTAAATGTGAACAGTTCGGTTCAGGTGAGTATCTCATTGGGGAAAATGGGTGCAAATACGGCGGTGCCGCGGTAAGCGAAAATGCGGTGCCATACTTGGTGAATCCCACGCAGTGCGGGGGAGGTCCGTTGGAAGCCAACCTGGTGGGCGTCGAATCGTGGGAAGGCGAAAAGGCCCTGACAGCAAAGGCGAGTATCGGGCCTTTCACGGGCTGTGGCTCGCTCAAGTTCTCCCCGACGATCACGGTGGCCCCCGAACAGACCCAGGCCACCACCCCAACGGGCTACGAAGTCGATCTGCAGGTGCCTCAGACAGAAGGCGCCGAAGGCCTTGCCACAGCAGATCTCAAGGATGCGGTCGTACGGATGCCCGCCGGCGTGGTGCTCTCCCCCTCGGCCGCGACGGGCCTTGAATCCTGCAGCGCGGTCCAGGTCGGGCTCGGCACCGAACAGCCCGTGGAGTGCCCCAACGCCTCCAAACTGGGCACCGTCTCGGTCATCACCCCCGCGCTGACGGGAGAACTGAAGGGCTCGCTCTACCTCGGCGGTCCCCCATCCGGCGCGATCACAGGCCCGCCGTTCACGGTCTACCTCACGTTCGAAGGTCACGGCGTACACATCAAGATCCGCGGCACGGTCACGCCGGACCCCAAGACGGGTCAGGTCACGACGACCTTCGACGAAAACCCTGAGCTGCCGTTCAGCGAACTGAAGCTCCATCTCAACGGCGGCTCCCGGGCGACGCTCGCGAACCCGAGCGCCTGCGGCACCTACGCCGCCGAAGCCGACCTCACGCCCTGGAGCTCGCCCCGTTCACACCCGACGCCACACCGACGAGCCCCCCGTTCGAAATCATCGGCTGCGGAGCGCCGCGCTTCGCGCCCTCCTTCGAAGCGGGCACCACCGAGCAACCAGGCGGGCGGCTACAGCCCGCTGGGCGTGACGTTCTCCCGCGGAGACGCCGACGAGGACCTCGCCGGCCTCTCCGTCACGACACCGCCGGGCCTCTCCGGCAACCTCACGCAGGGAATCCCGCTCTGCGGCGGGAACCGCAGGCGGCAGAAGGGACCTGTCCGGCGGCGAGCCAGATCGGCGAACTCGCTGCCGGCGCCGGACCAGGCCCCGAACCGGTCTTCATCAAGGGCGGCAAGGTCTTCCTGACCGGCCCCTACGACGGCGCCCCGTTCGGCCTCTCGATCGACGTCTCGGAGAAAGCCGGCCCGCTCGACCTCGGGTCCGGCCCCTGCGACTGCGAAGTCGTACGCGCCACCGTCAGCGTCAACCCACAGACCGCACAGCTGACCGTCACCAACAGCACGCTCCCCACGGGCAAGTACGGCATCCCCTTCCAGGTCAAGAGGGTCAACGTCCTCATCAACCGCCCCAACTTCGTCTTCAACCCCACCAACTGCAACCCGCTGAACGTCAACGCCACCCTCTCCAGCACCCAGGGGACGCTCGCGCACGATGCCTACCACTTCCAGGTCACCAACTGCGCCGCCTTGACCTTTGCGCCTCAGTTCAAAGTCTCGACCTCGGGCCGCACGACCCGCGAAGACGGCGCCAGCCTCGATGCCAAGCTCTCCTACCCCAAGGCCCCCTTCGGCACCCAAACCAACATCGCCCTCGTCAAAGTACAGCTCCCCCGCCAGCTCCCCTCCCGCCTCACGACCCTCCAGAAGGCCTGCCCCGCGGCCACCTTCGAAGCCAACCCAGCAGCCTGCCCCGCGGCCTCCCGCGTCGGCGTCGCCCAGGCAACCACCCCGATCATCCCCGTACCCCTCACGGGACCGGCCTACTTCGTCTCCCACGGCGGCGAAGCGTTCCCCAGCCTGATCATCGTCCTCCAGGGCTACGGCGTGACCGTCGACCTCACAGGCTCCACCTTCATCGACGAAAAGACCAGCATCACAACCTCCACCTTCAAGACCGTCCCCGACGTCCCCGTCGGCACCTTCCAGCTCTACCTGCCCCAGGGACCCCACTCCGCCCTCGCCGCCCACGGCAACCTCTGCAACACCAAACTCACGATGCCGACCGAATTCATCGCTCAGGACGGCGTCACCATCACCCAGAGCACCCCCATCGCCGTCACCGGCTGCCCCAAACACAAGGCCAAGAAGGCCGCCCACCGCCCCCATCGCACGGGCGGGCAGAAGCGCGGCGGGTAGCTCGACCTCGCGGGCAGTCTCCGGCTGGCTGAGCAGTGGCGAGCAGGTGGTGTTGGACGACGTGCTCGCCGCTCGTCCTCGGATTGCGCCAACGCGGCTGGGCCAAATCGGCCTGAGGGACATGTGCATGTGCACACATGCACATGTGTCGAAAGCCCGCTTCCACATTGACGAAAACCGTTTGTAGGGGTTCCCTAGCGCATCAAAAGTCTAAAATCTGGGGACAGCTATGGAAATTTGCCGACGGCCGTGTATCATGGTCGGTGTCGATCACGACGATTTACTATTCGATTACGAAAGCGAGTACGAACATGAGTCGTATCAAGATCGCGGGGCTGGCCCTCGCCTCCATGCTCGTGATGAGCATGGCGGTGACGGGGTCCGCTTCCGCAGCGCCATTATGGTTAGTGTGTTTAGAAGGGTCGGGGCTCACGAAATATGAAAGCAGCACGTGCTTAAAAGCCGCATCAGGAGGAAAATGGCAGTCGGTAGGGGTCACGAAAGCAGTGACTGTCAAGATGGTAGCCATCAGCATTTTATTGATTGACAGAAAAGTACCCATTCAGGGAGAAGTAATAGTTAGATGTTCCAGCAAAGGCAGCAGAGGAGAAGGAATCGTTGAACCAGGAGGCAAAGGCCAGATCACGGTCGCTGAAGTAGAAAAACCAGGCGAAAACTGCTCCAGCGAGAAAGGCTGCAAAGCCGGCACCGTCAAACACATGAGGGCCGCACACCTCCCATGGCTCATCGCAATATTCACGACAGAAGGAAAACAGTTAACCAAGATAGCGCCGCATGCGGGCGGCGAACAGCCGGGTTGGGAAGTTGAATGCGAAACCGAAATTGGCATAGCCGCAAATGATGTCTGTGCCACAGGGGAAGGAAACGAAGAAAGCGTTAGGTTGGTCAATACGTTTTCTTCGACTGAATTATTAGTAACAGCATTATTTGAGGAAAAAGCCAAAATAAACTGCACTATAGGTGGCAATAGCGCCGGCGAAATAAAGGGCTCTGTCGCTATCTTATTACCGGGAGGCGCGCTATCGATTAATCCAGCATGATCTAGGGCAGTGCTGAGTATCGGGTGGGGCGTGTTGGACGGCTCCACCCGATACCTGTTGAGCTACTCCAACTGCGCCGCGTCGGCGTCGCCCGAGCGACGAAGCCTTCCCCGGTACCCGGCGACCCCTACTCCGTCAGCACCGCGAGCGCAGCCTCGTCGCTCGGGTCGATCCGGCGCAGCCCGAGCAGACAATCGAAGTCGCCGTCAGTGGAGATGATCGTCGTGAGGTTGTGGCGCTGCGCGAACGCGACGAAGGTCGCGCCACGGGCCGAGAGCGTGGGGTGGCCGCCGAAGAGCTCGGCAGCCGTGCGAGCCTCCTGCGCCTCGACCGGGTGCAGGACGCACAGTAAAGCTGCCCGCAGCGCCTCCGCGGCGGCCTGCGTGCGATCCCCCAGGCGGCGCGCGCGGTGGTGCAGCACTTCCCGGACGAGGTCCGTCGGCGCCTCGAATCTGAGGTGGCTGTCCGCGCCTAGCGCCAGCACGCGCCGGCAGGGGAGGATCTGCGCGCTCGACCCGCCGAGCGCGTAGAGGATCACGCGTGGGTCGAGCAGGACGCGCTTCACGGGGCGTCCGATCCCGAGGGGTCGGAGTCGATCAGCTCATCCTCGGTCTCGATCTCCGGCTCGGGGTCCGCCGGCAGCGGGGCGGCGAGCATCCAGGTGGCGGCGTCGCGGCGGTTTTTGGCCTCCACCCCGAGCTCGAGGCGCAGGTCGATCGCCTCGCGGATCAGGGACGCGACCGATCTCCCCTGCCGCCGCGCCTCCTGCTCGAGGCGGCCGTGGCGCTCCTCATCGAGCAGGATTTGGGTTCGATGCGAAAGAGACGACATATCCGGATAATGGCACGAGGATCTCCGTATATTAGCACGGGGATGACCTGTCAGGGAGGGGCGGAGAGGTTGCCGGCTCCGGTTGCCTGAGGCAAGGTCGCGAGCGGAGGTGGGAGCCGGCTCCCACCGCCGCGCCCGCGAGTTGAAATCATCTCTCACCATGGCCCGTGGCGCAAGTGCAAGGCTGTTCGTGGCCCTCGACCTGCCCGCCCCGGTGCGCGCGGAGCTCGCGCGCTGGGGGCGCGCCGCCGCCCTGAGCACGCGGGCTGGCGGGGGGCGGCTGCGGGTGCTCGAGCCCGATGCGCTGCACGTCACGCTCTGTTTCCTGGGCGAGCGGCCCGCGGGGGAGATCGGCGCGCTCGGGGACGCGCTCGCAGCCGCCTGCGCCGCGTCGCCGCCGGTCGGGGCGCTCGCGCTGGGGGCGCCGCTGTGGCTGCCGCCGCGCCGGCCGCGCGCGCTCGCCGTCGAGCTGCACGACGACGCCGCGGGCGCGCTGGCGGCGCTGCGCGGGGAGCTCGTGCGCGCGCTCGCCGCCGTGTGCGACTTCGAGGTCGAGCGCCGGCGTTTCCATCCCCACGTCACGGTGGCGCGCCTGCGCCCCCGCGAGGCGCCGAACCGGCGCGGCCTGCCGGCCACGCCGGCGCTCGCGTTCGTGCCGGCGTCGGCGACGCTCTACCGCTCGTGGCTCGCGCCGAGCGGGGCCACGTACGAGGGACTCGCCAGCCATGGCCTTGCCGCGGCGGGCGTCTGAGGCCCTGAGCGGCGCGACACGAACAACTGTTCTGTCCGGAGCCCCCTCTACCGTGTGCGATCCACTCGACTCAGGAGGAGCCCGCCATGCCCGCCAACGACCAGGAGAAGGCCGCCAAGGCCCGCGACGCCGCGCTGAAGGGCGCGCTCACGCAGATCGAGCGCGAGTTCGGCAAGGGGACCGTGATGCGGATGGGAGACGAGGGGGCGCAGGTGCGCGTCGCCGCGATCCCCACGGGCGCGCTCTCGCTCGACCTCGCGCTCGGGATCGGGGGGGTGCCGCGCGGGCGCATCGTCGAGGTCTTCGGCCCCGAGTCCTCGGGTAAGACGACGTTGATCTACCACGTGATCGCCGAGGCGCAGCGGCTCGGGGGCGTGTGCGCGTTCATCGACGCCGAGCACGCGATGGACCCGCTGTACGCCAGGCACATTGGGTGCGACATCGACGAGCTGCTCGTCTCCCAGCCCGACTACGGCGAGCAGGCGCTGGAGGTCGCCGACATGCTCGTGCGCTCCGGCGCGGTCGACGTGGTGGCGATCGACTCGGTCGCCGCGCTCACCCCGCGCGTGGAGCTGGAGGGGCAGATGGGCGACCAGACGGTGGGCGCGCAGGCGCGGATGATGTCCCAGGCGATGCGCAAGCTCGCCGGCAACCTCAACCGCACCTCCACGCTCTGCATCCTCACCAACCAGATCCGCGAAAAGGTCGGCGTGATGTTCGGCTCCCCCGAGACCCAGCCGGGCGGGCGCGCGCTGAAGTTCTACGCCTCCCAGCGCCTGGACATCCGCCGCATCGAGACGCTCAAGGACGGGGCAGAGGCGGTCGGCAACCGGGTGCGCGTGAAGGTCGTCAAGAACAAGCTCGCCGCCCCCTTCCGCCAGGCCGAGTTCGACATCGAGTTCGGCCGCGGCATCTCCAGCTCCGGCTGCCTGCTCGACCTCGGCATCGAGGACGGCGTGCTCACCAAGTCCGGCGCGTTCTTCTCCTACGGCTCCGAACGCCTCGGCCAGGGCCGCCACGCCGCCAAGGCGCACCTCGACGAGCACCCCGCGCTCGCCGCGGAGATCCGCGCGAAGATCTTCGCCGCGCGCGGTCTCTCGCCCGAGGGCCCGGCGGTCGCGCTGCAGGAGACAGCGGATGAGCCCGCCAAGGTGTCTGCAGCCGCGCCGCCGGAGGTCGCGCCGGTGCCGGCGCCGCGGCAGGAGCGCGAACCGGTCGCCGCCTGACAGGAGGGCTAACCTTGGGTCGTGCGCCACCACGTCACCACGTGGTTGTCAAAATGCAGGGTTGCGCGTCGTCGGCAGCGCAACGCCTGAAGCATGCCTAGGGCATGCTATACTCATGCCATGAGCGCGATTCAGATCAAGAACGTCCCGGAGAGCATGCATGCCACGCTGCGGGAGCGGGCGGGCAGGCAGGGCCAGAGCCTGAGCGATTATGTGCGGAGGCTGATCGAAGTGGATCTTGCGCTGCCCACGACCGAGGAATGGCTGGAGCGCGTCAGGAAGCGAGAGCCCGTGAGGGGTATTTCGAGCGAGCAGATCATCGAGCTGATTCACGGGGGACGGCGTGAGCGCGACGAGCAGATCTGGAACGCTGTTACGCATCATTGACGCTTCGGCGGTTGTCGAGGCTGTTGAGCGTCAGCGAGCGTGCCGGCGCAGTGGAGCGGGCCATCCGGAATGTCCACCTCGCGGCGCCCGACTCGATCAACCCGGAGGTTCTGAACGCTGTCCGAGGACTCGAGCGCTCTGGCCAGATCGACGGTGAGCGCGCCAGGGAGATGGTGGACGACTTCCTGAGCATGTCGATCACCCGGATTCCCACCCTGGATCTCGCGCCAGACGCATGGGGTCTGCGCAGGAACCTGACCGCGTATGACGCCTGCTACGTGGCGCTGACACGCAGGCTGGGCGCTGAGCTGATCACGGGCGATCGACGCCTTCCAGGCGCACCGAACCTTGGCATCACACTGGTCATGGTCTGAACAGGGGCGCTTCAGCGGAGACCACAGCCCATCGCCCGCCCGACCTCGCACCGCAGCTACTCTTGGGAGATCAATGCGCTACCACGTGACGACCTTCGGCTGCCAGATGAACCAGCACGACTCCGAGCGCCTGCGGGGGATGCTCGAGGCGCTCGGCTACACCGAGGCGCCTGCGCGCGCGGAGGCCGACGTGATCCTCTTCAACACCTGCTCGATCCGCGAGTCCGCCGACTCCCGCTTCATCGCGCACCTCGGTGAGGCCCGGCGTCTCAAGCGCGAACGACCGGAGCGGATCGTGGGCGTGGGGGGGTGTTGGGCGCAGTCGGTCAAGGAGGAGGTGTTCGCGCGCTTCCCCTTCGTCGACGTCGCCTTCGGACCCGGCCAGGTGCACCGCCTTGCGGAGTTCCTCACCTCCGAGTCGCTCACCGCGCAGGGGTACTTCGAGTTCGAGGGCTTCACCGGGCGCCTGCCCGCGCGCCGCGCACGGCCCTTTCAGGGGTGGGTGCAGATCAGCGTCGGCTGCAACTGCCGCTGCTCGTACTGCATCGTGCCATCCACGCGCGGGCGGGAGGTCAGCCGGCCGCTCGAGGAGCTCGTCGCGGAGGTGCGCGCGATGGCCGCCGACGGAGTGCGCGAGGTGACGCTGCTCGGGCAGAACGTCAACTCCTACGGCCGCGATCTGCGCGAGCTGGCCGCCCCGATCGCTCTTGGCGGCGCCGCCGCCGCGCCGGGGCAGGCGGACGCGGGGGGACGGGCGGGGGCGCGGCGCTCGCGCACTTTCGCCGAGCTGCTGGGGGCGCTCGACGGGGTGGAGGGCCTCGCGCGCATCCGCTACACCTCGCCCCACCCCAAGGACATGCGCGAGGACGTGATCCGCGCCCACGCGGAGCTGCCCTCCGTGTGCGAGCACATCCACCTGCCGCTGCAGTCGGGCTCCTCCCGGATCCTGCGGGCGATGCGCCGCACGTACGACCGCGAGCGCTACCTCGACCGCGTCGCGCTGATCCGCGAGCACGTCCCCGACGTGGCGCTCACCACCGACATCATCATCGGCTTCCCCGGGGAGACCGAGGAGGACTTCGCGCAGACGCTCGACGTGGTCGAGCGCGTCGGCTACGACGGCGCCTTCACGTTCCTCTTCTCGCCCCGCCGCGGCACGGAGGCCGCCACGCTCACCGAAGGGCTTGTGCCCCACCCCGTCAAGGTGGAGCGCATGGAGCGGCTCGTGGAGGCCGTGCAGCGCCACGCCCGGGCGCGCGCCCAGCGCTTCGTGGGGCGCACTCTGGAGGTGCTCGTCGAAGGCCCCTCGCGCACCGACCCCACGCGCCTGCGCGGGCGCACCCGCCACAACAAGGTCGTCAACTTCACCGGCCTCGCCGCCCCCGGCGAGCTCACCGACGTGCAGATCGACTCCGCCACCTCGCAAACGCTGGCCGGCGAGGAGCTTTTGCTCTCGCGCGCCGGCAGCGGCTGACACGCGCGGCGGCGCAGCGGGCCGGCGGCGGCCGGCCCGCACCCACGGCGCTTGTGGCGCTGGGCCCTTACCCGAGCACTTTGTTCCGGCACGTGGTCAGCGCCGCCTTGTACTGCGGGGTGTTCGTGTTGACTTTGAGTTTGCCGATCGACTTCACGCTCTTCAGCGGGGGCAGGGGGATCCCGTTGTGGCGCAGGCATTCATACACTTCCGAGAACTCCTTGGCGGTCCTGATCGTCGGTTCTTCGGTCGTGCTCGTCGTGTTCGTCGGTGTGGTGCTCGCCGGCGTTGTGGCTGGGGTCGTGGTCGTGGTCGTCGCCGGGGCTTCCGCCGTCGTGTGCGTGCTCGCCGGAGTCGAGGCGCTCGACGAGGAGGATCCGCCGGAAGAGCTTCCGCACGCTCCCAGACCGAGGCATGCGAGCGGGACGACCAGCAGCGCGATCGTCGCCCTGCGGTGCTTGGGGGGAGTGGTACGGGGCATGGGACTCCTTCGTGTCGGGTGCGTGCCGATTATCCGTACCGTCGGCCCTGCTCCCAGCGAATCCCGCTCCCCGCAACGCCGCCGGGCGCGTCCCGCGCGCACCGTCCGCGGCCGGAATGCCGCTCTGTCATTGGGGCTGCCTGCTGCACGGCCGCCCCGTGCGCTGCAGCCGCGCGCCTGCGCAACCGTGACGGGGGTGTTTCCGATCCGCCCCCTGTCGGGGGCCGGCACACCGGAGGTGGTCCCGGCTGGGCGCTGACGCCTCCCGAGCTCGGCCCCCCGCGAGCCCCCGCGGCGGGCCGCCCCATCCGGGCGACGGCCCGCCGCCGCGACCTGCCCCGGTCTACTGGTAGGTGGGCCTTGGCCCCTGCGGTCCGCCGGAGTAGACGCCAGGGCTCGTCGACCCCGAGCCCGAGCTCGAGCCCGAGCTCGACCCTTTGCCCATGTGCGGGCAGTGGTGGCCGGACATCGATCCCGCGGGCGGGGCCGGCGTCGTGGTGGACGGAGTGGTCGTCGTGCTCGACGGCGCGCTCTGAGTCGTGCCCGTCGTCGCGCTCGACGGCGGGCTCTGAGTCGTGCCCGTCGTCGTGCTCGATCCACTCGGAGCCGCGGCCGCGCCGGCGATGCCGGCGAGGGCGCCTCCCGTTGCCAGCGCACCCGCCACGAGCACTGCCCTGAGCGTGGTTTTCCTTGTCATGCGAACCTCCATGGTCGTGGGCTCCTGCGCTGACCATTCTGCGGGCGGGCTCTAAGGGCGCCTGAAGGCGTACCTAAGCCCCACCGAAGGAGTTCGTAGGGAAGCTCTAAGGATTTGTGTCGCGGCTCCAAGCCCCGCGACTCAGCGCTTGTCGCGCTGGCCGTCCGCGATCGAGGCCGCGAGCCGGTCGCCGCCGGCGAGACGCGTGAGCGTCGCGGCGAGGTCGGGGGCGGCGCCGGCGAGCAGCGTGCCCACGCGCAGCGGCAGGGGTGCGACGTCCACCTCGCCGCGGTTGTGCTCGATCGCCTCGGCGACCGCGCGCGCCACGTCGTGTGGGCTGCGCGTGCCCACGCCCGGCGGCAGCTTCGCGCCGGAGTCCGCGAACAGCCCCGCCTCGCTGATGAAGCCCGGGCAGACGACCGACACCCCCACGTTGCTGGGGCGCAGGTCACGGCGCAGCGCGAGCGCGAAGCCGCGCAGCCCGAACTTCGTCGCGTTGTACAGCGCGCTGCGCGCCGCGGCCGCCTTGCCCGCCAGCGAGGAGACGAACAGCAGGTGCCCGCCGCCCCGGGCGGCCATCGCCGGCGCCAGCGCGTGCGCCAGCGCGATCGGTGCGCGCAGGTTGACCTCCAGTACCTGATCGACCTCCTCGATCTCCATCCGCTCCAACAGGCCCGTTCCGGGGAGGGCGGCGTTGGCGACCAGCACGTCCACCTCGCCCGCCTCCGCCACCAGGCGCTCGACCTGCGCCCGGTCGGCCAGGTCGGCCGCCACCGTGCGGGCGCCTAGCTCCCGCGCGAGCGCGTCCAGCACCTCCACGCGCCGGCCCGTCAGAACCAGACGCGCGCCGCGCCCGTGCAGCTCCCGTGCGATCGCCTCGCCGAGGCCGCCGGTGGCGCCGGTGAGCAACACGGTCGCGCCGGAGAGCCTCACAGCTGGCAGGCTACGGCAATGCAGGTGCTCGCGCTCTTCGGCCCCACCGGCGTGGGCAAGACCGCCGTCGCGGTCGCGCTCGCCGAGCGGCTGCGGGCGCGGGGGGAGGACCCGGTCGCCATCTCCGCCGACGCGCTGCAGGTGTACGCGGGGCTGGAGACGCTCACCGGCGTCGCCTCCCCAGCCGAGCGGGCCGTGCTGGAGCACCGGCTCGTCTCCTTCCTGCCGCTCGAGGAGACCTTCTCCGCCGGCCGCTACGCGGCGCTCGCGCACGCCGAGATCGACGCGCTGCTCGCGCAGGGGCGCCGACCACTCGTCGTCGGCGGCACCGGGCTGTACCTGCGCGCAGCGCTCACCGAGCTGCGCCTACGCCCGCCGCCCGCGGAGGGGCTGCGCGAGCGCCTCACCGCCGAGCTCGAGCGCGAGGGCCCGGCCGCGCTGCACGCCCGCCTCGCCGTCGCCGCGCCGTGGGCGGCGGCGCGGATCGAGCCGGCCGACCGCCAACGACTCGTGCGCGCGCTGGAGCTGCTCGACGCCGGCGAGCTCCAGGCGCCGCAGGGGCCCTCGCAGCTGTGGACCGCCGAGGTGCGCCGGCCGACGGTGCTCGTGGGCCTGACGCTCGCGCGCGAGCAGCTGTACGCGCAGATCGACGCGCGCGTGCAGCGGATGCTCGACGCAGGCGCTCGCGAGGAGGTGCTGCGCGCGCACGCCGCCGGCGCGTCGGTGACGGCGCGCCGGGCGCTCGGGTTCGAGGAGCTGCTGGCGGATGATGTCGAGGCGTGGCAGCGCCACACCCGCAACTACGCGCGCCGGCAACTCACGTGGATGCGCAAGCTCGCCGGCGTGCGTTTACTCGACGTGACCGGCCGCGCAGCCGACGACATCGCGGCGGAGATCCTAGACTCCCGCGCCACATGAGATTCGAGAAGTGGCAGGCGCTCGGCAATGACTACGTGATCGTGGAGGATGGCGAGCTGCCATTCGAGTTGACGCCCCCGCGTATTCGCCTGCTGTGTCAGCGCAACTTCGGGGTCTTCGCCGACGGGGTGCTGCGGCTCTCGCGCAGCGATGATCCCAACTTTGTCGCAAGGCTACGCATATACAACCCCGATGGCTCCGAGGCCGAGCTGTCTGGCAACGGGGCGCGCGAGGCGATTCTCTATCTCCGACGCCACCACTGGACTGACAAGGATGTCTTCTCGATCCAGACCGCCGCAGGCACGATCACTCCGACGATCACAGGCCCGAACACCTGCCGTGTGGATATGGGCTTCGCACACTTGGTCTCGCCTGATTTTCCAAGTGGGCCAAGCGATGGGCAGGGAGAATTGGAAGCCGCGGGACGGAGGTGGCATTTTCAGCATGTATCGATCGGCAACCCCCAGTGCGCCATATATGTATCGGACTTTACGGAGCTCGAAGCCCTGGATTGGGCCACGATTGGCCCGGCAATCGAACGCCACCGGCTTTTCCCAAACCGCACCAACGTCTCCTGGTACACCGAGACCCGGGCTGGTCGCATCAGCGCGAGGATCTTCGAGCGCGGCGTTGGGCCGACCCTGTCCTCGGGCACGGGGGCCATCGGGGCGGCTGTGGCACAGCATCTGCGCGCCGGGACCGCCACACGACAACTTTTGACAGTCGGTTTGCCTGGAGGGGAATTGGAGGTGGAGGTGGGAGAGGATTTGCACATCAACCTGACTGGTGAGGCGCAACCCGTGTTCGAAGGCTGCCTCAGCGACGACTTCCTAAAGGAGCTAAATGAAACCCAGTGACCGCCTGAGCCGCATCCCGCCGTACCTGTTCGCCGAGCTGGAGCGCAAGATCGCCGCCAAGCGGGCGGCCGGCGCGGACGTCATCAGCCTCGGCATCGGCGACCCCGACCGGCCGACGCCCGCGCTGATCGTGGAGGCGATGCAGGAGGCCGTCACCGAGCCCGAGACGCACCGCTACCCCTCCAACCGCGGCCGCGGGGACTTCCGGCAGGCGATCAGCGACCACTACGCGCGGCGCTTCGACGTGACACTCGATCCCGAGACCGAGGTGATCCCTGCGCTCGGCGCCAAGGAGGCGATCTTCAACCTCAACCTCGCGTTCCTGGACCCCGGCGACGTCGCGCTCGCGCCCGACCCCGGCTACCCGGTGTACACCGGCGGGCCGCTGCTCGCCGGCGCGCACCCCGTGGCGATGCCGCTCGTGCCGGAGCTCGGCTTCGCCCCCGACCTCGACGCGCTCGCCCCCGCCGACCTCGAGCGGGCACGGGTCATGTACCTCAACTACCCCAACAACCCGACCGGCGCGCTCGCCCCCGAGAACCTCTTCGAGCGGGCGGTGGCGCTCGCCCGGGAGCACGAGCTCCTGCTCGTACACGACCTCTCCTACGCGGAGATCGCCTTCGACGGCCACCGCCCGCCCTCGCTGCTCGCGACCCCCGGCGCCCGCGAGGTCGCGCTCGAGGTGTACTCCCTCTCCAAGGGCTACAACATGACCGGGTGGCGGTGCGCGGCGGTGGTCGGAAACGCCGAGGCGCTCTCCACCTACTGGCGCCTGAAGACCAACATCGACTCGGGCGTCTTCGAGGCGGTGCAGCTCGCGGGCGTCGCCGCGCTCTCGCCGGACGCCGACACCGAGGTCGCCTCGATGGTCGAGCTGTACCGCATGCGCCGCGACCTCGTGTGCGACGCGCTCGCCCACGCCGGCGTGCACATCACCCCGCCGCGGGCCACGATCTACGTGTGGGCGCCGGTTCCCGCGGGCTTCGCCAGCTCCGTCGCCTACTGCGAGCACGTGCTCGAGCACGCGGCGGTGGTGCTCTCCCCGGGCAGCGCGTACGGCCCGAGCGGCGAGGGGTGGTTCCGGATCGCGCTGACGACGCCGGACGAGCGGCTCGCGGAGGCCGTCGAGCGGCTGGCAGCGCTCGGCTGAGCCGCCGGTGTGCGCGGGACCCGGCGGAGGGCCCTACACTCGGATGTAGATGAACCATTCGGCCCCGCGCGCCCGCCAGCGCGCGCTCTGCATCGCGGCGCTCCCCGACGCCGACGAGAGCAGTGTGCGCGAGCTCGGCGAGCTGCTGCGCACGGCCGGCGTGGCGGTGGTGGGGGAGCTCGTGCAGCACCGCGCGCAGCCGCATCCCAACACCTACCTGGGGCCCGGCAAGGTCGCCGAGGCCAAGCAGCTGGCGCATGAGGTTGACGCGAACGTGATCGCCTGCGACGACGAGCTCACCGCCCGCCAGGAGCGCAACCTGGAGGCGGAGCTCGGTCTGCCGGTGGTGGACCGCACGACGGTGATCCTCGACATCTTCGCCGCCCACGCCGGCAGCTGCCGAGGGCAAGCTGCAGGTCGAGCTGGCGCAGCTCGAGTACAACCTCGCGCGCATGCGCGGCCTGTGGACCCACCTCGAGCGCCTCGGCGGCGGGATCGGCACGCGCGGACCCGGGGAGAGCCAGATCGAGACCGACCGCCGCCTCGCGCGCGACCGCATCGCCGCGCTGCGCCGGCGCCTGGAGCACGTGCGCGGCACGCGCGCGGTGCATGCGCGCCGAGCGCGAGCGCGCCGCGCTGCCGACGGTCGCGCTCGCCGGCTACACCAACGCCGGCAAGTCGACGCTGCTGAACGCGCTGCACCGGCGCGCCGGACCGGCTCGCGGCGGTGCGCGACCGCCTCTTCCACACGCTCGACCCCACCACGCGCACGTCACATCGGCGGCCGCCCCTACCTGCTCACCGACACCGTCGGCTTCATCCGCAAGCTTCCCCACCAGCTGGTCGACGCGTTCGCGGCGACGCTCGAGGAGACGCGCGCGGGCCGAGCTGCTCCTGCACGTGCTCGACGCCTCCGCGCCGGAGGGCGAGCTGGAGGCGATGCGCCGCGCGGTCGAGGAGATGCTCGAGGAGATCGGCGCCGAGCGAGCGCGCCGCGGCTGCTGGTGCTCAACAAGGCCGACCTGCTCGACGAGCGACGCGCGCGAGGAGCTGCGCCTGCGCCACCCCGACGCCGTGCTCGTCAGCGGCGTCAGCGGCGAGGGCCTCGACGGAGCTCGGCGCGCGGATCGAGCAGCGAACTGCGCACACGCTGCGCGCCGGTGGAGCTGCTCGTGCCCTACGCCGACGGCGCGAGCCTCGCCGAGCTGCACGAGCTCGCCGGCGAGCTGGCGCGCGCAGGACACGCCCGAGGGGGTGCGCGTGCGCGCGCTCGTGCCCGGCCGCGCCGGCGTTTCGCGCTTCGCCGTCGCCTAGCGCCGCAGCGCGGCTCGCGTCGTCGCCGCTGCCTGAGAGCACGCCGCGCGCTGGCGCGAGAGCAGCTACTCGAGGTTGCCCCGCGACCCGCGAGGTCGGGTCGAGCTCGCTGGCGAGCTGCGCACGTACCAGAGCACGTCCCCAGCTCCTTCGCCATCGCCGCGCGGCGCTCCTCGCGACCCCGCCGTCGTCGCGGATCGCCTTCTTGGCGTGCTCGGCGACCTCGCCGGCCTCGCCGCGAGGCCGAGCGCCGGGTAGGCGCCACCCACGCGCGGATACTCCGCGGTGGACGCGAGAGCGCTGGTACTCGGATCAGCTCCACGACATCCGGCGGCACGGCGAGCGCCGCCGTGGGCGCCAGTTTGCAGCGTCCGGGCCGCCTCAGCGCCGGCTGCGCGGCGCGCGTCGGATGCGTCGCGCCTCGAGCGCATCGTCGAGGGCGCGAGCTCCGAGGTCGCCCGAGCGCCGTCGCGATCAGCCAGTCCGCGAACCACACGTTCTTCGGCAGCAGCGGTCCGTGCAGGTAGGTGCCGATCGCGTTGCCCGTGCGCGCGCCCTCGAAGCCGCTGCGCCCGTCGTTGCCATGACCCTCAGCACCCGCCCGAGCGGCTGCTTGGTCCGGCGCCAAGGCGCGTGCGCCCGCCGTGGTTCTCGAAGCCGGCGAGCACGCGCTCTTGGCCGCCGTCGAGCGCGACCTCGATCGCGACGTTGCCGATCAGGCGTGGGCCGGTCGCTCGCGGACGGTGCGCACGTCGAGCAGCCCGACGCCCGGGAACTCCTCGCCCGGGCCGAGCTCGTAGGAGTGGCCCGAGCAGCTGGTAGCCGCCGCAGACGCCGAGCACGACCGCGCCGCGCGCGGCGGCGGCGTGCAGGCGCGTCGCGCTTGTGCGCGAGCAGGTCCTCGGCGCACAGCCGCTGGTCGCGGTCCTGGCCGCCGCCGAGGTAGAAGAGGTCGTGGCGCGTCGCCGTCCAGGGGCTCGCCGAGGCCGCACGGCGTCAGCTGCGAAGCCGATGCCCCGCCACGCGCAGCGGCGCTCGAGCACGAGCAGGTTGCCGCGGTCGGCGTAGATGTTCATCAGGTCCGGGTAGAGCGCGCACACGCGCAGGGTGCGCGACGGGGTGGAGGCGGCGCTCACGTGAGCGCGCTCCCCGTCGCGCCCCGCGCGGCCAGCAGCTCGCGCAGGGCGAGCATCGCGGTGTAGGTGGGGAGCGCGTACAGCGGCGCGCGCGCGCGGCGTCCCGGCGGCCGGTCGCTGAGCGCCGCGGCGAGGCCGCCCGAGGTCGCGCTGCACGCGATCCGCGTCGGGCTCGACGCCGGCGTACTTCAGGCGCACCGCCAGCTCCGCGGCGCGCGTGCCGCTGCAGGTCACGCGCCGCACGCGCCCTGCGAGCAGCTCGAAGTCGGCGTCCCAGATCCACGAGACGTCGCGGCCGTCGGCGATGTCGTCGTTGAGCACCCCCAGCACGTCGTGCTCGCCCGGCTCGAGCGCCAGCGTGCGCAGCACCTCGTTGGCGCCCGCCGGGTTCTTGACCAGCAGGATCCGCAGCTCGCGCCCGCCGACGCGTCGCCGTCTCGCGCGCGGCCGAAGGCCGGCGCGCTATGCCTCGAGCGCCGGCCGACGATCGTGCTGCCAGCGGCGACGCCCAGCGCGCTCGCCGGCGCCGCCGCGCCGAGCGCGTTGTAGACGTTGTAGAGGCCCGGAGGGGGAGGCGAACGCGCGCCTCGCCCGCCGGGGTGTGCAGCGTGAAGCGCGCCGCCGCGCACGCCGTCGAGCTCGCACCTCGCTCGGCGCGGACCGCCGGCTGCGGGCGCGCGCTGGCCGCAGCGCCGGGCAGTGGTAGTGGCCGAGGTGGCCGAGGTAGACGGCCTCGAACACGTACGGCGCGCCGCAGCGGCGGCAGTGCTTCGCGTCGGCCGCGTGCGCCATGCTCGGGCGAGCGCCAGCGAGTCGTCCTCGACGCCGAAGTAGCGCACCCGCGCGCGCTCCCGGCCGAGGTCCGCGACCAGCGGGTCGTCGGCGTTCAGCACCAGCCGCGCTTCGCGGCCGGGCCGCTCGAGCACCGCCGCGCCCAGCGCGCGGCGATCGTCTCGAGCTCGCCGTAGCGGTCGAGCTGGTCGCGGAAGAGGTTGCCGAGCAGGATCACCCGCGGCTCGCAGCTGCGCGGCGAGCCGCGCCGAGCCAGACCTCGTCGACCTCGAACAGGCCGAGCTCGCCGGCGATCGCCGCCGCCGCGGCGCGGCGCGCCGAGCAGCGCCGAGGCGACCCCGCCGGCCATGTTGGCGCCGGCGCGTTGTGCACGAGGCGCGATGCCCGCGCGCGCAGGATCGCCGCGGCCATCGCCGCCGTCGTCGTCTTGCCGTTGGTCGCCGAGATCAGCACGCTGCCGCGCTGCAGCCGCGCGCCGAGCGCGCCGATCGCGTCGGGCTCCAGGCGCAGCAGCAGCTTCCCGGCAGCGCTCGTGCCGCCGCCGCCGCCGAGCCGCGAGAGCGCGCCGACGCCCGCGCCAGCGCGAGCTTGGGCACCGGTGCGCCATCGGCCGCCGTCGGCGGCTCCACGGCGGCGCCCGCGCCCAGCGTCCGCGTGCCGCTGCGGTGGTGCGGAGGGGAGCCGCGCACGCGGGGCGCTGTCGGCCGGGACGAGCACCCGTCACCGCGGCCGGCAGCACGCGCACGCGCAGCGGCAGCTCGCCGATCGGGTCGCCGTCGGCGTACATCGTGAACGGGCGGTCCGCGGCGATCGCAGCTCGCGTGCGCGGAGCACGTCGCACGCTCGGCTCGCGCACGTGGGTGCCGCCGAAGACCTTCCGCAGGTGCACGTGTAGAACGCGCGGCTTGGCATCGTGCGATCGCGACCATGTCGAGCAGGCCGTCGTCGAGCAGCGCGTCCGGCGCCGCGTCATGCCGCCGCCGAAGGCGCGAGTTGGCGGCGGCGACGCTGTAGCCCGTGAACGCGTGCGCGCTCGCCGCCGGTCGAGCTCGAGCTGGAAGGTCGCCGGCCGCCAGCGCGATCAGCGCGCGCAGCGCGCCGTACGCGTAGACGAGGATCCGAGCCACGAGGGCGCCATGTTCGCCATGCGGTTGGCGTCGCTGTCGAAGCCCAGCTGGCGATGCCCACGAACGCGCGCCCGTCGACCGTCGCCGAGGTCCGAGCTCGCCCGAGCGTGCCGCCGGCGACCGTCGCGCACGCCGCGACCGGGTCCTGGGCGATGCCGAGGACGCGCGCGAGGTCGTTGCCGCGCCCCGCCGGGCATGATGCCGAGCACCGCGCCCGGCACGGCGCGCAGACCGTCCGCGGCGGCGCCCGCGATGCCGTCGCCGCCGAGCGTCACCACGGTCTCTCCGTCGCGCGCGGCCGCCAGCGCGAGCTCGCCGCGCGTGGTCGAGGTCGCGGGTGTCCTCGCGGCGCACCGTCAGGCCGCGTGCACGCAGCGCGTCCACGACGGCCGGCGCGGCGCGGCCGGCGCGGCCCCCGCCGGCGGCGGGGTTGACGATCAGGCACACGCGGCGCGGCATCACGCAAGTAGTGCCCGCGGCTCAGCCGGGTGGCGTGCCGCGGGCGGCGGCGATCGCGCGGTTGCGCCGGCGACGGCCGATCAGCGCGACGGCGGTGAGCACGGCGATCGTCAGGAACAGCCCGAGCAGCACGCCGGGGGCGAGACCGAGGCCGCCGAAGGGGAGCGCGACGAGCTCGACCATGCCGAGGCCGAGGGCGAGCAGCGCGAGCAGCAGCAGGACGATCAGGGCTATACCGCGCACGCGGGCGGCGATCCCGGCCGAGGCAGGGGGGATGAGCAGCCCCATCGCGCGCAGCGCGAACATCTGGCGGCCGCTCGGGGGCTCCTGGCCGAGCCGCTCCACGGCCTCGCGCAGGTCCGACGGCGCGGCGCTCGGCGAGCGCGAGCGAGGCGTCGGCCATGCGCCGGATCTGCATGCGCTCCCGGGGGCGGGCGGCGGCCAGCGCGCGCTGGAAGTAGGCCCGCGCCTGCTCGGCGTCGAAGCGCTCCGCCGCGCGCGCGCCGAGGATCGAGAGGGCGGCCGACTTGTACTTGGTCTCGGCCTGGAGCTCCTCGTCGCTGCGCTGCTCGAGCGCCTGGATGGCCTCGACCGCGCCGCGCTGTTCGATCCGTACCTGACGCTGTTTGGGGGCCATCGGCTGGGGATTGTAGGGGGCGGGGGGCGCCCGGGGGGCGCCCCCCGGTGGGGTGGGCCGTGCGGTCCGCGGTCGGCCGCCGGCCCCACGGTTCGCCTCGTGGGCCCCTACACACCGTGGGCGTCGTGGGCGCTATGCTCGGCCGAGGTGCGAGCCCCCATGCGTGCATCTCTCTCGACCAGGACGTCTCTGACGGCGGCGTGCGCGAGCGCGGCGCTGGCGCTGTGCGCGCTGCCGGCGGTCGCCTCGGCGGCTGGGGGCTCGGCCTTGGCGCCGGCGCTCCCCGCGGCGGGCACGGGCACGGGCTCCACCTCGGGCGCGGGAGCTACAGGCACCACGCCCGCGGTGAGCCAGGTCAGCTCCTCGGCACTGGCGAAGATCGAGGCGGCCGCCGCCAAGTCGGGCAAGAAGCTCACGCCCGCGGAGCGCAAGGCCTCCGCGGCGGAGATCGCAAAACTCGAGGCCGCCGCCGCCAAGTCGGGGAAGGGAGCCGGGTCCTCACCCATCGTGAGCACGCCCACATCGACGGCGACGACCTCCAGCAGCACCAGCACCACGCAGGAAACCGGCGGCGGCGCGAACACCGCGATGCTCCTCGCGCTGGTGGCCGCCGTGCTGGTGCTCGGCGGAGTCGCGTTCGTGATCGTGCGCGACGCGCGCTCGATCGCGCCGGTCGTGGAGGGCCTGCTGATCAGGGGCACGCGCAACCCCGAGGGGCGCCTGCGCAAGCGCCGCGCACAGGCGAAGGCGGCGCGGCGGCAGCGCAAGCGCCACCGCCGGCGGTAGCCCGCCTCGCCGGCGGCGCCGTTCGCGGTCGGCTCGTGGGAGGGGGGACGTGCTCGGGAGCCCGTGGGGCCTACTCGGCGGGGCAGCCCGGTCGCTGCGCCTACCGCTGGCGCGTCGCCCCGACCCGTACGGCGCGGCGCGGGGCGCGCACGCGCCCGTGGGTCAGAGACGGCCGGCCGGCGGCGCCGCCGTGCGGGCCGCGGGGCCGGCGGCCGCCGAAGGGGTTGCGGGGGCGGCGCGACCACCGGCCGCAACCGCCGCCGGGCAGCGTCTTGGAGCCGCCGTCGTCCTCTCCCTCCGTGGGAGCAGACTCGGACTCGGAAGGGGGGGAGGAGTGGAGGACCGCGTCAGAGCGGAAGGGGAGCCACAGCATGAGCGCGGCGATCGGCAACTTGATCAACCCGAGCCCCAGGATGAGCAGCCACATCCACGTTTGCACGCCTTCGATGCTACCGCGCGGGGACGCGGCCCGGTCGAAGCCGGGTGCGCTGACGCGAGGCACGGATGCCTCGCGGGTGTGAGCGCCCGCGCAGCCGGTGGCTGCGCGGATGCGCACCCCCCGACCCCCTCTTCCCACGAGGGCCGCCGCTCGCCGCGCCGGGCGTGTGTCTGACCGGCTGACCAGCCAGGGCGCGCGCGTGCACTACAATGCGCGCCGCCCGGCGCGTCAGCGCCTTCAACCACCACCGGGAGCCATGATGAGCCAGAGGACGTTCGTGATCGGCGTGGGCATGACGAAGTTCGACAAGCCCGGCACGAAGGAGGGCGACTACCCCGACTGGGCGCAGGAGGCCGGCACCAAGGCGCTCGCCGACGCGGGGATCGCGTATGAGCTCGTCGAGCAGGTGTACGCGGGCTACTGCTACGGAGACTCCACCTACGGGCAGCGCGCCGTGTACGGGCTGGGGCTCACCGGCGTGCCGGTGGTGAACGTCAACAACAACTGCTCGACCGGGTCGAGCGCTCTGTTCCTCGCGCGCCAGGCGGTGCGGGGCGGGCTCTGCGACTGCGTGCTCGCGCTCGGCTTCGAGAAGATGGAGCGGGGCTCGCTGGGGATGAAGTACACCGACCGCACGCCCGCCCTCGACAAGCACATGATGCGCATGTTCGAGTTGCGCGCCGCCGAGGAGTCGCCGTTTGCTCCGCAGATGTTCGGCAACGCCGGGCGCGACCACATGCAGAAATACGGCTCCGAGCCCGACCACTACGCGTGGATCGGGTGGAAGAACCACCGCCATTCAGTGAACAATCCTTATGCGCAGTTCCAGGACGAGTACACGCTCGACGAGATCAAGGCCGCGCGCATGATCCACGAGCCGCTCACCAAGCTGCAGTGCTCTCCCACCTCCGACGGCGCGGCCGCGGGGCTTGTCGCCTCCGAGCGCTTCGTCGAGGAGCACGGGCTGTGGGAGCAGGCGATCGAAATCGCCGGACAGTCGATGGTCACCGACCTCTCCTCGTCGTTCGACGAGACAGCCGACTGCATCAAGATCGTCGGCGCCGACATGACCCGCAAGGCGGCGCAGCAGGCCTTCGAGGAGGCGCAGTTCGGCCCTGAGGACGTGCAGGTGATCGAGCTGCACGACTGCTTCTCCGCGAACGAGCTGATCACCTACGAGGCGCTCGGGCTGTGCGGGGAGGGGGAGGGGCACAAGTTGGTGCAAGCCGAGGACACCACCTACGGCGGGCGCTGGGTCGTCAACCCCTCCGGCGGGCTGATCTCCAAGGGCCACCCGCTCGGCGCCACCGGCCTCGCGCAGTGCTCGGAGCTCACCTGGCAACTGCGCGGGCTCTCTGAGGGCCGCCAGGTGGAGGGCGCTACTGCGGCGCTGCAGCACAACATCGGCCTGGGCGGCGCCGCAGTAGTGACGGTGTACCGGCCGCCGGTCACCTGAGGGCGTGACCGCGGCGGCTGTGCACATGCTCGTCAGTCCGCCGTAGCCCCCTGTCGAATCCGGCGCGGCGCCGCTCCCATGAGCGCTACGCTGTCGGCAGCGGCTACGAGGGGAGACCTCATGAAGATCGTGACGGCAGCGGCGGGCATGATGGCGACCGGTCTGATCGCCGGAGGCGTGCTGGTGATGGCGGCCGAGGCCGAAACGTCGGGCACCTCGACGCCCGCGCCGAGCGCGCCGTTGCGCACCGTGAGCGTGCAGGGCGTGGCCGAAGCGCCGCTCGCCGCGACTTCGAGCGCCGCGACGGCCACGGCTGCCTATCGCCAGGCGATGGCCGCGGCGATCGTCGACGGCCAGTCCAAGGCGCAGTTCCTCGCCGAAAAGGCCGGCGCCACGCTCGCGCAGGTGCAGAGCATCGGCGAGGGCGGTGGGTCGATCCAGTGCCCCGAAGGCGTCGAATACCAGGGCGGCCAGCCCGACTTCGGCTACGGCACCCCGACAGTGTTCGCCGCCGGCGCGCCTGCCGCGGCCGGCCGCGCGCCCGTGCCGCTCCACAAGGCGCCGGTAGCCAAACACCACCGGCGCCACACGTCGGCCCGCAAGGCCACTGCCGAATCCTGCACGCTCTCCACGCAGGTCGCGCTCATCTATCAGCTGGGTTGAGCGGGAGACTGACTGTCAGTCTCCCGCCACCCCTTCTCAGATGGCCTACCTGCTAAGCCGGACTAAGTCATGCCGAAGACCTACAATATGCACGAGGCCAAGACGCACCTCTCGCGACTGGCGGAGCGCGCAGCACAGGGGGAGGAGATCCTGATCGCGCGCAACGGCCACCCACTGGCCAAGCTCGTTCCGATCGAGGAGCACAAGCCGCTGAGGTTTGGGCTCGCGAAGGGCGAGATCTGGATGAGCGACGACTTCGACGCTCCCTTGCCGTGGGAGATCCAGAAGTACTTCGAGGGCGAGGGCGACTGAGCCTGCTGCTCGACACCCACGCGCTCATCTGGGCGGTCGATGGTTGTCTGAGCAGCAAGGGGCAAGCGGCGCTGGAAGAAGCAGGCGTCGTCTTCGTAAGCGCCGCGACCATCTGGGAGATCGAGGTCAAGCGCGCGCTCGGCAAGTTGCAAGCCCCCGAGCACATGGTTGAGCTCGTGGACGAATCTGGGTTCGAGCGGAACTTCTTGATTGGTTGACATAATATATATTATCGGGCGCGACGACTCCCGGCCGCCTCGGGCATGATCTCTGAACCGCGGACCTCCCCTCTACACTTCAGGGATCGTGTCGACACATCCTGCGAGCCAGAGCGAACCCGAGCACTTGGAGCTTCCAGTCGAGGAGCTGTTGCGCCGGGTGCGTCCGTTGCCTGACCACGATGAGATGGTGATCGAGGATCTCAGCGAAGAGGAGGGCGAGGCCTTCCTCGCAGCCGTCCAGTCGTGACCGCGCCCGGATCGCGCGGCGCGATCGTGATCGATACTGATGTCTTTAGCGCTGACCTGGTCCCGACGTCACGGTTGGCTGAACGCTACGCGCCGATCATCACTGGCCGGCCGGCGTTCATCTCCTTCCAGACGGCCGCGGAGCTGCGCTACGGGGCGATCCGGCGCGGCTGGGGGGAGGCGCGGATCCTGAAGCTCGACAGCAAGATCCGGCGCGCGGAGGTCGTCCACACCGGCCCCGAGCTCGTAGCGATCTGTGCCCAGCTGCGGGCTAACTGCGCCGCGATCGGCCACGCTCTCGCGCGGCGCGAGCACAACGCCGACCGCTGGATCGCCGCGACCGCGATCCGACTCGGGATCCCACTCGTCTCCAACGACACCATCTTCAAGGCCGTACCCGGCCTCGCGCTCGAATCGCTCACGTAAACGGCCGCAGCCGAACGGGAGCGCAGCGAGCCTCCTCGTGCGTCCCCTCCCGGACTGCGCCGTTGAGGTCGCCGCTTCGGTCTCACATGGACGGGACGTCACGGTCTCAGATGAACGGGACTGGACTGTCTCAGATCGGCGGGACGCCGCCCGAGCATTGGTTGACCGGCCAGGCGCCCGTTCGCAGCGTCGACCACGTCCTCCCACAACGGAACCCACTGCTCGTCCTTCTCCCAGACCTACGGCCGCTGATAGATCGGAACCTCGTAGTGGATCCGGTCGGTGAAAGGTCCTGGAGGGTGACCAGCCGGGGTTCAATCATCTGCCGACTGTAGCCCAGCGACTTCGTGAGCGGCGTCCTCCTCCGGGCCCCGGACACCACGGGATGTGCTGCGATCGACCTCTTCCACTACGAGCCGGATTCGGTGTGTTTCACGGGTTGTTTTAGGGTGCGCGACGTGGTAGTATCTGGCTTGCAACCATAGGAGGAACACGATGCCCCTCGTTCTCAGTACCGCCGAGCAGCTTGAACATGACGCGTCCGCACAGCCGATCGCGGCGGTCGCCGGCTTCCTGCAGGACATCCTCGGACAGCGGATGACCGCCTACCTCGCCGGGCTCAACGACGTCAAGCAGATCGGCCGCTACCGCAAGCCCGACGGGCCCACACCCACCCCGCAGGTCGAACTGCGGCTGCGCGAGGGCTACAAGGTCGTGCGCATGTTGCTCGACTGCTACGACCAGGCCACGACCCGCAACTGGCTGTTCGGCACCAACAGCCGCCTCGACGACCAGGCGCCGATCGGGGTGCTGCGCAACGGCAAGGTACCCGAGGACTTCGTCGCCGTGGTCCGCGCTGCGCGCCAATTCGCCAGCGCAGACGTGTGAACACCCCCGGCCTGGAGACGCCGGGCGAGGTCCGCTGGCGGGTCGGCCACATCTCCGACCCGATCGGGTTCATCCCAAGGGAGCGATGCTCCTGGAACCATCGCTTCGACGATTCAAAGCGCCGCTTCCGCACGCTCTACTGCGCGATCAGCCCAGAGACCGCCCTGCGCGAGGTGCTCGCCGACCTACGCCGCAACACCGATGAGGTAGCCCGCTATCTCGCGACATTCGGCGAGCAAGCCCGCGCCGACCTGCCGGCCGAGGAAATCTCTAGCGACTGGCGAGGCCAGAACGTGCTCGCTCCCTGCCGGATCGACAGCGACGGCGAGATCCTCGACCTCACCGACCCCGCTGTGCGCCACCAGATCGAGCAGCGCCACGCCGCCCTGCTGGCCGCCCACGGGATGGCCCACCTCGACATCGCCCAGGTCACGGTCAGGCGCCGCGCAGTGACCCGCGCGCTCGCCACAGACGCTCACGACGAGCTCAGCTGCGCGGGGATTCGCTTCCCCTCCCGACTCGACGGCCTGCCCTGCTACGCCCTGTTCGAGGGCTGCGCCCGACTCGAAGCCATCGACCCGCCGATCCCTTTGACGGACCCCCCTCCCCCGGCCCTCGAACACGTCGCCGCCGATTGGGGCCTCCTGCTGCAGCCAACACCAGCGCACGCCCCGGCGCCGAAAAAAGCGCCGTAGTCTCACATGGACGGGACGAAGCGGTCTCACATGGGCGAGATCGGGCTCTCTCAGATCGGCGGGACGCCGCCGACGCCGTACCTCCTGAGCCATAGAATCGCGGCCGTGCCGTTCACGCTCAGGAACCTCAGGGAGGATCTGGAGGACCTTGGGTCCAACTTCGACGGCGCGCCGGACCTGGAGTTCCGCATGGCGAGCAAGGCGCTCCAGCTCGAACAGTCCGGTCTCAGCTATCAGCGCATCCCGCCCGACTATCGCTTCCCGTACGGCCACACGCACAAGGAGCAGGAGGAGGTGTACGTGGTCGTGGGCGGGAGCGGGCGGATGAAGCTCGACGACGAGATCGTCGAGGTCAAGGAGTGGGACGTGGTGCGCGTCCCGCCCGGTACGTGGCGAGGCTACGAGAGCGGGCCAGAAGGCCTCAAGATCCTCGTGTTCGGTGCGCCCAATCTCGGCGAAAATCCGCGAGAAGACGTCGAGGGTCAGCGGGACTGGTGGGCCGACTAATAGCGGCTGCGCAGCCGTTCGCGCCCAAGCTCCCCGTCTCCCTTGGTCGCCGTCCGGCCGTCCCTGCCGTCATCTACCGTGAAGTCATGCCACGCCAACCCGACTCCCGCGGCTACGGACGCGTCTTCGATGAGGTCGCCGAGGACTATGACCGTCATCGCCCGACCTACCCGGACGTACTCGTCGACCGGGCGTGCGAGGGCATCGGCCCCGGCGCCGCGGTGCTCGAGATCGGCTGCGGCACGGGACAGCTCACCCGCAGCCTGCTGGCCCGCGGGCTGCGGGTGACAGGCGTGGAGCCGGGCCAGCACCTGATCGCGCTGGCTCGCGATCGGGTGAACGGCGCCGGAGACGTGCAGTTCGTCAACGCGCGCCTGGAGGACGCCTCGCTGCCGCGTGCCCAGTACTCGGCTGTGTTCTCGGCGTCGGCGATCCACTGGATCGATCCGGATGTGAGCTGGCGCAAGGCGGCCGACGCGCTGGTGGACGGCGGGAGCCTTGCTCTGGTCTCGTACTTCGGGCTCGACGATCCCCGCAGCGCCGACGATCAGCGGGCGCTGCGTGCCGCCCTGACGACGATCGCGCCCGAACTTGCCGCCGATTGGCCCACCTACCGCGACCTCGCCGACACCCTCGCCGGCGTTGCGGCCCGGCGCAGCAACCTCTCGGAGGTGTGGGCGTGGCTGGGGGGCTATGAGATCGCGCGCGGGTATGCGGCAGACCTCTTTGACGACGCGCAGGTCGCCTCAGTGCCGACGCAGCTGGAGCACACCGCTGACGAGCTCAACGCGCTGCTGGGCACCATGTCGTTCTGGGCCAGACTGTCCCCCCGACAGCGCGACGCTCTCGTCGCCGAAAACCAAGCCTTCCACCAGCGGCTCGGGCGGCCGATCCGCTCCAGTGCGGTCGCCTGCTTGGTGGTGGCACGGCGCCGGCCACGCACCTAGACCCGCGCGCGCCACAGACGCCCGGGCCTTAGGGCCTATCCCTGTAGGAGGGATTCTGCCCGGTCGTGGCGAATTGGATGTCTGATCTGTTGATCGGATATAGGAGGTTGGAGATGGGTTTGGTCGACCGCGATGATGGCTGGCGTATGCCGGACTGGTTGTGGGAGCGGATCGAGCCTTTGCTGCCGGCTGCGCCTGAGCATCCGCTGGGAACTCACCGGCGTGGTCTTCCCAAGCGCCAGGTGATGGACGCGATCTTGCTTGTGCTGCGTACTGGCATGCAGTGGAACGCGCTCGACGCGACAGGGGTGTGCAACTCCTCTACTGCGCACCGGCGCTTTCAGGAGTGGGAGCGAGCCGGGGTCTTTCACGAGATTTGGCGTCAGGGCCTGCTCGACTACGACAAGGAGATCGGTATCGACTGGTCGTGGCTGGCAGCGGACGGCGCGATGAGCAAAGCGCCGCTCGGCGGGCCGAAGACGGGTCCCAATCCCACTGATAGAGCCAAGGGGGGGCGAAGCGCTCGCTCCTCGTCGAGGCGCGTGGGGTCCCGATCGGGCTCGCTCACGACGGCGCGAATCGCAACGATCACAAACTGCTGAAGGAGACGCTCGACTCGGTCCCGATCGAGCGTCCAAACCAACCAAGGCCGACCCACAGGGCCTCTGCCTGGACAAGGGCTACGACTTCCCCGTCGTCCGTGACCTGCTCGAAGACCGCGAATTCACACCACACATCCGTGCGCGCGGCGAGGAGATCGATCTCAAGTCCCGCAACCCGGACTGGCGAGCACGCCGGTGGGTCGTCGAGGCTTGTCACTCATGGCTCAACCGCAACCGGGCGATCCTGATCCGCTGGTCCAAGAAGGAGGAGAACCACCTCGCCCTCCTCCAACTCGCCAGCGGCATGATCGCCCTCAAGCGAGCGCACACCGCGCGCACTGAGCCATCCTGTGTTTGACGGAGACTTCGAGGCCAGGGTTTGCCTGGCGGAGGGAGAAGTCTCGGCTCATGGCACATGCGAGGAAGTATTCAAGGGAGTTGCTGGACCGCGGAGCGCGTCTGGTGTTCGAGTCTGGGCGTCCTATCGCGCATGTCGCGAGGGACCTCGGGATCGAGGGCGAGACGCTTCGCAAACACGTCCGGCAGACCGAAGCTGATGAGGGCCGGCGCAAAGACGTCCTGAGCAGCCAGGAGCGCGAGGAGATCAAAGCGTTGCGTCGTGAGGTCGCGCAGCTGCGCCGAGCGAACGAGATCCTGAAGGCCGCCAGCGTGTTTTTCGCGGGCGAGCTCGATCCATACCGTCCGAAGTGAGCGCGTTCATCGACGGGCATCGTGAGCGCTTCGGGGTCGAGCCGATCTGCGAGACCCTGGGCGTGTCGGCGTCCGCCTACTACCAGCGGGCAACCGGAGAGCGCTCAGCGCGGGCCGTCGAGGATGAGCGGCTGCTCGGCGTGATCGAAGAGCTGCACGCCGCGAACTACTGCGCCTACGGGTCCAGGCGGATGTGGAAGGCTCTGCTGCGCTGCGGTGAGCAGGTCGGCCGCAGCCGCGTGGAGCGCGTCATGCGCCAGAACGGCATTCAGGGCGCAAAGCGGCGCGGGAAGCCTTGGCGTACCACTAAGCCCGATCCGTCGGCGCTTCGCAGCCCAGACCGGGTGCAGCGTGATTTCACGGCGTCCCGGCCGGACGAGAAGTGGTTCGCGGACTTCACGTATCTCAGATGCTGGGAGGGGCTGGTGTTCTTCAGCTTCGTGATCGACGCCTACAGCCGGATGATCGTCGGCTGGCAGTTCGCCAGCCACATGCGCACCGATCTCGTCTTGGACGCGCTCGGGATGGCCCTGCATCAGCGGGCCCCGGGAGCCGACGTTTCGCTCGTGGCTCATTCGGACGCCGGCAGCCAATATACGTCGTTCGACTACACCCAGCTCCTCGACGACCACGACGTCCTCGCCTCTATCGGATCCGTGGGCGACGCCTACGACAACGCGGCCGCCGAGAGCTTCGTCGACAGCTTCAAGACCGAGCTCATCGCAGACCGCAGCTGGACGACGCGCTCGCAGCTCGAGCTCGCCGTCCTGGAGTACGTCGCCTGGTTCAACAACGAGCGCCTACACGAAGCCCTCGACGACCGCCCACCACGAGAAGTCGAGGAACTATACGCTGCGAAAAACCGGGCAACCACACCCACAAAAAGAGGTCGCGTCCCAGGTTCCGGGGGAATTGGCTGGGTGTAGCCCCCGCTGGGGTGGGATGTTATGCGGCGATCACCTCCTGGGTGCTCTCGGCCGGGGCCTGTGTGGGTGTGGTGCGCAGCTCGCGGCGTAGACGCTCGATCTCCGCGACGGTCTTGGGGTTCATCTTCACGCCGCGCCAGCCGCGGCTTGAGAGCTCAAGCACCGCCCAGATGAGTGAGAGGGCGGAGGTCTCTCCGGGGAATCGTCCGATCACCTTGGTGCGTCGGCGGACCTCCACGAACGTTCTCTCCAGCAGGTTCGTTGTGCGGATTCGCTTGCGGTGCCCTGTGGGGAACCGCAGATGGGTGATCAGCGCAGGCAGGTCGTGCTCGATGACGGCCATCGCGGAGGGATACGCGGCCTTGTAGTCGGCGATGATGCTCTGCAGCTCCTGGCGGGCCTCGCCCGGGGAGCGGGCCTCATCGAAGGTCTTCCACCAGCGGACCTTGATCTCCTGGTGGTGGCGCTCGGGGAGCTTGGCGGTGACGTTGCGCAGGGCGTGGACTGTGCAGCGCTGCTCGAGAGCGTCGGGCCATATCTCCCGCACGGCCTTCCAGATCCCGGGTGCTCCATCGGCGATCACGAGCGCCGGTGAGCGCAGACCCCGGGCGATCATGTCCCGGGCGAACGCGAGCCAACTGTCATAGCTCTCGCGGCTCCCCAGGGCCAGCCCGAGCAGCGCCTTGCGGCCCTCCAGGGTCACGCCCCAGCACACCAGGACACCCTCCGCGGGCTGATCCTCTGGGCGCATCTTCAGGTAGATCGCGTCGAGGAACAAGTACACGATGTCGTGCTCCTCAAGGCGCCGCTCGCACCAGCGGCGGTACCGCTCCCTGATGTCCTCGCAGATCCGCGAGACCGTGCTCTTGGACGCGATCGGCTTCTCGAAGACCTCCTCCAACGCCGCCTCCACGTCCCGCGTGGAGAGGCCCCGCAGGAAGCTGCTGATCACCAGCGACTCCAGGGCGTGCGTGCGGGTCACGCCCTTGCCGAGAACCCGACTCTCGAACCCCAGCTTGCCTGCGTTGCGGACCCGCGGGCGCTCCAGATTCATCGAGCCGCTCGTCGTCTTGATCGTCTTCGGTTCATGCCCGTTGCGGTGGCTGACTGTCTCCTCGGCACGCTGGTAGCGCTGGCGGCCGAGGAACTCCGTGACCTCGTCCTCCAGGGCCTGCTGCAAGATCAAACGGGCTCCCAGGCGGCCGACGACCTCCACCGGGTCCTGCTCCTCGCCGACACCGGCCAGGACCTCATCCAGCTCTCGGCGAAACCTCTCGCTCGGGGCTACCTTCTCCATGCGGGCGTACCTCCATCTTCGACTTGTTCAGGGTCAAAGCGGAGGCTACGCCCGCAACCTCAATTTCCCCGGCTCACGGGACGCGACCCCACACCCACAAAAAGAACATAGGGAACCTACAAAAACGGTCTCCGTGGAACCCAGGGCGGCTCACACAGCCACCGCCCTACAGGGATAGGCCCTTATCTGCATACCGGCTCCGGCCGCCCCCGTGTGGTGCAGACTTATGGCGCCGACTGTCGATTTCGCGCCCCGCCGTTGGTCTTAGGAGGACCGTACACCGGGTCGACGTGACCCACGACCTTCAGGAGCGACCATGACCGACTCTTCCACCCAGGGAATCAAGATCGTGCTGCATCCCGTGTCCGACCTGGCGGCCGCCAGGTCGGTGTACACAGCCCTGCTCGGCATCCCGCCGCAGGCCGACTCGGCCTACTACGTAGGCTTCGACACCGGGGGCCAGCACATCGGGCTGGTGCCGGGCGGTGGACCGCAGGGCTACACCAGCCCGGTGGCCTTTTGGGAGGTGCCCGACATCGAGGCGAAGCTGGCCGAGGTGACCGCCGCGGGCGCCACCGTGAAGGAGCCCGCGCACGAGGTCGGTCCCGGCCGCACCGTGGCCACCTTCACCGACCCCGACGGCAACCTCCTCGGACTGGTTCAGGACCGCTGAGCGGGCCCTGCCGACGGATGGAGAGACGACAGTGAGCACCGCCACGAGGACGAACAGGCGCTCGCCTGCGCCGCAGGCCGCCGACCGCCACGACCTGATCCGCGTGCACGGCGCGCGCGTCAACAACCTCAAGGACGTCACCGTCGAACTCCCCAAGCGTCGGCTGACGGTGTTCACCGGCGTCTCCGGCTCGGGCAAGAGCTCGCTGGTGTTCGGCACGATCGCCGCGGAGTCCCAGCGGCTGATCAACGAGACCTACAGCTCCTTCGTGCAGGGCTTCATGCCGACGCTGGCACGGCCCGAGGTCGACGTGCTCGAAGGGCTGACGACCGCGATCGTCGTCGACCAGGAGCGGATGGGCGCCGACGCTCGCTCCACGGTCGGCACCGCCACCGACGCGGGCGCGATGCTGCGCATCCTCTTCAGCCGGCTCGGGCAGCCGCACATCGGCTCGCCGAGCGCGTTCTCCTTCAACGTCCCCTCGGTCCGGGCGAGCGGTGCGATCACGGTCGAACGCGGCGCCGGCAAGACCCAGACCAAGAAGGCGACGTTCACCCGTCTCGGCGGCATGTGCTCACGCTGCGAGGGCCGGGGCTCGGTCACCGACTTCGACCTTGCCGCGCTGTATGACGACAGCAAGTCGCTGCGCGAGGGTGCGCTCACGATCCCCGGCTACAGCATGGACGGCTGGTACGGGCGCATCTTCACCGGTTGTGGGTTCTTCGACCCGGACAAGCCGCTCAAGAAGTTCAACAAGCGGGAACTGGGCGACCTCCTCTACAAGGAGCCGACGAAGATCGAGGTCGAGGGCATCAACCTGACCTACGAGGGGCTGATCCCGAGGATCCAGAAGTCGATGCTCGCCAAGGACCTCGACGCGCTGCAGCCGCACGTCCGCGCCTTCGTGGAGCGAGCGGTCACGTTCGCCACCTGCCCCGAGTGCGGCGGCACCCGGCTCAGCGGGGAGGCTCGGTCCTCGAAGATCCAAGGGCTCAACATCGCCGACGCCTGCGCGCTGCAGATCACCGACCTCGCCGCGTGGGCGGCGGGTCTGGAGGAGCCCTCGGTCGCGCCGCTGCTGCAGGCACTGCGCAAGAGTCTCGAGTCCTTCGTGGAGATCGGGCTCGGCTACCTCTCGCTCGAGCGGCCCTCTGGCACGCTCTCGGGCGGCGAGGCGCAGCGGGTCAAGATGATCCGCCAGCTCGGGTCCTCGCTCACCGACGTCACCTACGTCTTCGACGAGCCGACGATCGGGCTGCACCCCCACGACATCCAGCGGATGAACGACCTGCTGCTGGCGCTGCGCGACAAGGGCAACACGGTACTCGTCGTGGAGCACAAGTCGGAGACGATCGCGATCGCCGACCACGTCGTCGACCTCGGCCCGGGCGCCGGCGCCGCAGGCGGCGAGGTGGTCTTCGAGGGCACCGTCGAGGGGCTGCGCGGGAGCGACACCATCACCGGCCGCCACCTCGACGACCGGGCCGCCCTCAAGGAGGCGGTGCGGACGCCGTCCGGCGTGCTGGAGGTGCGCGGCGCCGACACCCACAACCTGCAGGCCGTCGACGTCGACCTCCCGCTCGGCGTGTTGGTGGTGGTGACCGGGGTCGCCGGCTCGGGCAAGAGCTCGTTGATCGACGGCTCGGTGGCCGGACGCGACGGGGTCGTGTCGGTGGACCAGACCGCGATCCGCGGCTCGCGGCGCAGCAACCCGGCGACGTACACCGGGCTGCTCGACCCGATCCGCAAGGCCTTCGCGAAGGCCAACGGCGTGAAGCCGGCGCTGTTCAGCGCCAACTCCGAGGGAGCCTGCTCGACCTGCAACGGCGCCGGCGTGATCTACACCGACCTGGCGATGATGGCCGGCGTCGCCACCGTGTGCGAGGAGTGCGAGGGCAGGCGCTTCCAGGCCGAGGTGCTGACGTACACGTTCGGCGGCCGCAACATCGGCGAGGTGCTCGCGATGTCCGTGACCGAGGCCGCGGAGTTCTTCGGCGCCGGCGAGGCGCACACGCCGGCCGCGCACGCCATCCTCGAGCGGCTCGCCGACGTCGGGCTCGGCTACCTCAGCCTCGGCCAGCCGCTCCCCACCCTCTCCGGCGGCGAGCGCCAGCGACTGAAGCTGGCCACCCGCATGGCGGAAAAACGTGCCGGGCGGGCCTTGATCCTCGTCCTCGACGAGCCGACCGCGGGCCTGCACCTCGCCGACGTCGAGCAGTTGCTCGGCCTGCTCGACCGGCTCGTGGACTCCGGCAAGTCGGCGATCGTCATCGAGCACCACCAGGCGGTCATGGCGCACGCCGACTGGCTGATCGACCTCGGCCCCGGCGCCGGCCACGACGGCGGCCGGATCGTCTTCGAGGGCACGCCCGCTGCCCTGATCGCCGGGCGCTCCACCCTCACCGGCGAGCACCTCGCGGCCTACGTCGGCGCCTGACGGAGACACGCGCGGCCACCGTGAGACGAGTTTTCTGATCTGTTTCGACTAGGCCGCACCCTGGGGGAAGATCCGGGAATCCGTGGTGGTGCTCA
Organism: uncultured Solirubrobacterales bacterium; assembly: GCA_963821775.1. Classification (GTDB taxonomy): domain Bacteria; phylum Actinomycetota; class Thermoleophilia; order Solirubrobacterales; family Solirubrobacteraceae; genus Palsa-744. The sequence goes on from CAWGFB010000001.1 coordinate 345,430, forward strand.
GATGAGAGTAGACTCGACCGTAGACATCGACGCGCGGCCGTCGCCGACGGCCAGGTTTGCTCGGGTCTAGCGAAAGGAGTCGGCCATGCTCTCAAGCGGGCGCCGACCACAGCACGCCGGGGCGACCAAGTCAGGAACGCTCGGCGGCGACGCTCTGTGCTCTACGGCGACCAATGTCGCGGCTCTCGTAAACATCTCTTTACTCGGGAGATCGCGGCCTCCGGCTATGTTTCCGACTGCGATAATTTTCTCATCTTGCGCAAATAGCGAAGATCTGTATTATCCCGTGCCGATGGGCCACTTTGGATGGCGCCAAGCGAGTGCCCGTCGCGCGTGGAGGTGTTGAGAAGATGCCATCGGCGACCGACGAGCTGCACCGAGCCGGGACCCCGGGAGCCGGCGGCGTGGCCTACACGCCACCGCCCGGCGCCGTGGGCTTGGCGTACATGCCCGCCGGGCTGAACGGGCTGAACGGGGGCGCGTTCGCTCCAGCCCTCCCCCTCCCCCCCGGTCCGACCATCACGCTCGCGCTGGTCGGCGGGCAGCTCATGCTCAGAGAAGCCACCGCGGGCCTGTTGGGGGCTCAGGAGGGACTGGACGTGCTGGGCACGTTCGACTCGGCCTCCCACTTCCTCGCGACGCGGTGGGCGCGCCCGCCGGCGGTGTTGCTGCTCGACTGCGACGGTCTCGACCCCGAGCGCCGTCTGCTGGCCGTGCGGCAGCTCTGCGCCACGCGCGAGCCCTGCCGGCTGGTGCTGCTCTGCAGGGAGGCCTGCGCGGAGATCGTGCGCTGCGCGATCGAGCACCGCCTGAGCGGCGTGCTGCTCAAGAGCTGCTCGGCGGAGGACCTCGGCGCCGCGCTCGCGTACACGGCCAGCGGGCGCACGGTGCTGCCCGCCGGCTGGCAACAGGCCGCCGGCGGCCCCTGCCCGCACGAACGGCCGGGCCTGACCCCGCGCCACCGCCAGATCCTCGCGCTGATCGCCCGCGGTCGGCGCAACGAGGAGATCGCCAGCGAGCTCGCGCTCAGCCCGAACACCGTCAAGTTCCACGTCCGCGCCCTCTACGCGCGGATCGGCGTGCGCAACCGCGTCGAGGCGGCCAACCAGTACGCCCAGATGACCAGCGACAGCGCTTGAGGGCCCGCGACAAAGTATCTGACGGTCCGGTGCGGCCGCTTCGGGGCGGTCTGCGCCACCCGCGATGCTCGCCGTGCTACCAGCACGGCTGCGCTCGCGTGCGTCGCATCCCATCCCCGAATCGACCACCCCGATCCCGCCATCTACTATGTCGCGAACCCTGAGGGCCGAGGCCAGCGCTTGAGCACCGAGGCCGAGCCGGGGGTCGCGATCGTCGGGGCCGGCGCCGCGCTCGCCACCGAGGCGCTCGCGTGGGTGCTCGCCCGCAGCGGCAACCGGGTGGTGGGCTCCTATGAGAGCTCCGCGGAGCTTGGCGGCCGTCGCGCGGACGGGCCGGCTGCACGCGCAGGCCGCGATCGTCTACACCGACGATCCCGAGGCCGGCCCGGAGGCGGTGAGCGAGCTCAAGCGGGCCCACCCGGAGCTGAAGATCGTGCTGCTCTGCGAGCGGGCCACGCCGGCCGTCGTGCGCTGCGCGATCGAGGAGCGGGCGGAGGGCGTGATCCTCACCTCCGACACGGTCGAGGAGATGGTCCTCGCCCTGCGCCACGTGCTCGAGGGCCGCGCCGTGATGCCCGCCGGCTGGCAGGCGGCGACGCCGCGCGAGGACGCCCCGCTCGCGGCGCTGAGCGCGCGCGAGCACGAAACCCTCGAGCTGCTCGCCCGCGGGCTGAGCAACAAGGAGATCGCCGCGCACCTGACGATCTCGGCCAACACGGTCAAGTTTCACCTGCGCACGATCTACGCCAAGCTGGGCGTGCGCAACCGCGTGCAGGCGATGCGCGCCGCCGGCCGGTCTGAGGGAGCGTCCTTGGACTCGGACCCCGATAACGGATAAGGTCCCGCGATTCGTGGGACCTGAAGCAACTCGACCGGGTCCGATTCACAAATTCTTACCCAGCAGTGTGTCCGCTGGGAAAGCCGCCTGGATACTGGGGATCGCGGTGTGGTACGTCGCTTGGGGTGGGATCCCACCCACCCGTTTGCCTGATGGCAAAGACTACCCCACATGACGATTGTGGAGAGCGGGAGTGGGCCATAGTATCGGCGCCGACCGTACCCGTGATGGGTGGGTCGCTAGCAACGTTCGTGCCGGTTGGGAGGCGCTCCGCCTGCCATTGGAAGGCACAGTCCACCAGTCCACTCACTCAAGGAGGAGGCCGCAGAGAATGCGACCACTAGGCAAAAGGAAAATAACCGCGGTACTCGCTTCCGCGGTAGGAGCGGCGGTGCTGGCCCTCGGCACGCTTGCGGCGGGCGCCGTCGCAGCTCCCAGCGAAACGTTCACGACAACATCCGACGGCCCGCAGAGCGCCAACGTCCCGTACGTGGCGTGGGTCGGCGAGCACGTGCGCCTGGTGGCGTGCGATCCGTCCATCGAAACCAGTGAAGCGGGCGGCCAGCTCGTCAACTTCCGCCTCGAGGACTGGTCCGGCAAGCCGGAAGCGGCGGAGCTGCCTGAATCCGAATCGGGATCCCAGGCGTTCTTCGCCCCCAGCGCAGGCAGCCCCCAGGCCAACAGCGGCGACGGGTGCGTGAAGATCGACTACAAGTCGCTGAGCCCCGGCTTGTCACGGATCAGGGCGGTCGTCACCAACCGCGCGGGCACGATCGTGTTCTCGCACCAGTTCATCGTGATCTGGCTGACCGTCAACAAGCCGACGATCTCCGAGGCGGGCCTCGAAAAGAACGTGCTCTCCAACGGCGAACCGGGCGACAGTACGTTCCAGTCGCAGCTCAGCGGCGAAGGCCACAGCAATCTCGCGGCCTTCCTGGGCGACCCCGCCGGCGACGGCGAATTCGCGCCCTCCCCCTTCAATCCCTCGTCCGCGCCCAACCAGGAGAAGGGCTTGATCCAGGTCAAGGTGACGGGCAGCTTCCCGGTCGAACCGGGCTCGCTGCTGCACAACCTGCTCCCGGAAGCGAGCTACACCCTGCCCGAAAGCTGGCCGACCCTGGCCAAAACGCTGGCGACCAGCAAAGAAGAACTGGAACCGGAGGGCACCAACCCGAACCTGTGGGACATCCACGAGACCGCGACGGCAACCGAAGCCACGACGTCGAACGCGGAAGAACCCAAAAACAATCCGTTGAACGCGGACTTCTACCGGGGGGCGTTCCTCAACGACACCTCGGGCGCGACCGCGACCGTCGGGCCGTTCGATCCGGAGGCCGCCAACGAAACGCTGCTCAGCGACAACAACCTCAACGCTGAAGACGCCCCGATGCCCGCGATGCGTGTCGACCTGAGCATCGCGAAAAACGAAGGCTCAGGCCTGGGCGGTGTGGGACAGATCTCGAGCGCAAGCAAGGCCCTGATCTACAGCCACAACTTCAACGGCACTGCATCGGGTGGCAATCTGTACAACCCGTACTACGGCGAGTACATCCCGGCCACCGCCCGTCCCGAGCCGCAGGCATCGGGCATCGACGGACCGAGCCACGGGGGCAACTTCCCGGGCTTCCTGAACAAAGAACAGCCGTACGTGTTCTGGAACTCGGTCCACAGCGCCGAAGAACGCACCTCGGAATCAACGGGATGCGTGCAGCGCCTGCATGGCCTCTACGGAGAGAGCCAGGGCGCGACGGACTACCTCACGCCGAGCGGCCCGCTGACCGAAACGTTCTACACCGATGAGCGGGGCGAGGCGTACGCCACGTACACGCCGGGCGACGGGTTCTACCTGAACCACCTCCCGGTGCTCGCGAGCGCCGGAGAAGAAGAAACCGGCAAGCTCATCAAGAACGCCGATGGCGGCTGCGACCTGAAGAACCTGTACAAGCAGGTCATCGGCGAATCGTCGATCTCTGCGACGGCCATCTACCCGTACCAGGCGGTCGACTTCAGGCAGCAGACCACGGAAACCCCGTTGGTCAAGAAGGTCAAGTCGCATTGGGAAAAGGAACTCTTCACGTTCCCCAAGGGCCCCGGTCCAAACGAACAGAACGTGCGGATCGTGGTCGCCAAGGCGCAGGACATCGACGGCCGTCCGATTCCCTACGAGATCGTCTGCTTCCACGCACAGCAGGAAGCCGGGATCTATCCGTTCAGCAACCCAGCCAATGGCAACAAACTGGAAGATCCGGAAGGGTTGCTGGGCATGGGCCCAGAAGTCGAACTCGGCGGCAACTACACGCTGGATCCGCAGGACGCGGGCACCAACCGCCTCTGCGTGACCACCAACTCGGACGGTCTGGCCGCGATCGACGTGGTCAACAGCACGTCCTCGTCGGTGGACCTGACCGCCAAATACGAATGCGAGGGGATCATCCGCGATCGCCTCGTCAGCTTCTCGACCAACATCGGGTCGAAAAAAGCTGAAGAAGAAGCAAAAGCCGCGGAAGAAAAAGCCGCAGCAGAAAAAATAGCGGCAGAAGAAGCGGCGAAGAAAAAAGGCGAAGAAGAAGCAGCGGCCGCGAAGAAAAAAGGCGAAGAAGAAGTAGCGGCCGAAAAGGCGCGGGTCGCAAGGGAAGATGCCGCTGAAGAAGCCCGGATCGCAAGGGAAGCGGCGGCCGAAAAAACCCGGAACGAAAAAGAAGCGGCGAAAGAAGAACGCGAAAAAGCCACCGCCGCGGAAATCACCAAAAACAACGAAAAGCGCGCTGAAGAAGAAAAAGCCGAAGCGACGAGGCGCGCAAAAGAAGCAGCGGAAGAAAAGGCAAGGCGCGAAGCGGAAGTGAAAGCGCACGAAGAAGCAGTGGCGAAACTGGCGGCCAAGCCGCTGGTCAGCACGCTCCCCGGGGCGCTTCCTGCCAAGGGGAAGGGCAAGAAGGCGCACCTGTCCTCCAAGCACAAGAAGAAGGGCAAGAAAGGCAAGAAGTAAGGCAGCGCGACAGTGAGTGCCGAGGGCCCGCCTGGTGCGGGCCCTCGGTGGTTAATCACCCTGCGGACGGTGCGGACGCCCCCGGGTCGGGGTTCCGGCGTGCGGCAGCCTACGCGGTGGTGCGGGCGGCTGCGCGACCGCTTGGCGAACCCTCTCCCTGAAGGCGTGCCGCAGGTTGGCGCGCGTCTGACGCCGATGGGCCTCTGGCAGAGAGTCGATCGCGAGCAGTCGCTTGCAGGCGAGGATCGAGGCGTTGTACTCCCCACACCAGTAGGCGGCGATCGAGTACTCGAACAGCATCCCCCACTCGTAGATCCACCGCGCCACGAACAGGATGTCCTCGGGCACCGGCAACGGGCGCTCCTCCGCGGCCAGCCGCGTGAACTGGTGCGCCGCGCGATGGAGGCCGCGCTCGCGCAGGCCGACCGCGAGATCGTGCACCGCCTCCAGGCGGGCCGGGCGCTGCTCCCAGGCTGTGAGAAAGGCCTCGACGGCGCTCAGCCAGTCGCCCAACCGGGCGCTGAGGACGCCGACCTGGTAGCGCGCGAAGTACGTTTCCTCCGCCCAGCCGTCCATCTCCGCGCGGCGCCGGTAGTGCTCCAGCGCGAGCGCGAGCTGGGCGTGGTCGTCACTCTCCTCGCCGATGTCGCGGTAGGTCTGCGCGAGGTAGAACATGGCGCGAGCGTCGTCGGGATCGCGCTCGAGCTCCGCCTCCAGCAACTCGGCGTCGCGCCGCCAGCGACCGGTCCGCAACCCGCCGACCGACCACACGTGGATCGTCACTCCCTCCAAGCGCTCGCAGGTGCGCTCCGCCTCGCTGACGATGTACTCGTGCGTCGCTCCGACGTAGCGCCAGTCCAGACGGCCACTGACCAGCCGCTTGTTGTGAAACTCGACCGCCCCGGCGTGACGGATCAGGTAGGAGTCGGCTGTCAGGCCCGCGAGTGCGCCGGGCTCGACCTCGACCGTCCAGTCGGCGTCGAGGAGCAGGAGATACTCTCCCCTGCCGCGGGCCAGTTGCATCAGTTCGGTGCGGTTGTGGCCGAAGTCGATCCATTCGCGCTCGTGAAGCTCGCCGGGGATCCCCGCGAGCTCTCGGCGGATCAGATCCTGCGTGCCGTCGGTGGACCCGGTGTCGCAGATCACCCAGTGGTCGATCAGCTCACGGCACGAGTCAAAGCAGCGCTCCAAGGACGCGACCTCGTCCCTGACGATCATGCACAGGCAGATTGACGGCCGGCCCGCGGGCATCGTGTAACATGTATACTAATCCGGCGATGTGTTCGGCGGTGACGTGTTGTGGGACCCCCGTTGTCGGTCTCCAATCGATCGCCGCGAAGAGCGTGGCCGGGTCGCAAACAGTCGGTGGCCGCAAAACCGGCAGCTTGAGGAACGTTATATGCGTATGCGTCACGTGCGTCAGCGGAGTCTCGAGGTGAGTCGCGGCCTGTTCGGGGGCGGCCTCCTCGGCGCGCTCGCGTTGGGCGCGGCCACCGCCCCCCCAGCCGACGCCGCCAAGGCTCGATCCGCGGGCCAGTCCAAGGCGAAGCAAGGCAGCCACAAAGCCGTGTCGCGCCCCCTCGCCGGCCCTCGCGGTGCCACTGGCGTGACCGGCGCAACCGGTGCCAACGGAGCGAACGGTCTCGCCGGCGCGAGGGGTGCCGAAGGGCTCCCGGGACCTGTGGGGGTCACGGGCGCGACAGGTGCTGCCGGCGAAACAGGGGCGACCGGAGTACGCGGTGCGACCGGTGCGGCCGGTGCGACTGGTGCGACCGGTGCGGCCGGACCGAGGGGTGCGACCGGCACCGGTAGTGGTACGACTGGTGCAACTGGTCCGCCAGGCGAAGGCGAACCAGGGCCCATCGGGCTCACGGGCGAAACCGGGGCGACCGGGGCTACTGGTGCAGCCGGGGCTTCCGGTGCGACGGGCGCTACCGGTGCGACCGGTGCGACCGGCTCACAGGGAGCCAAGGGCGAAACCGGCGAAACCGGTGCCAAGGGAACGACCGGCGCTACTGGAGCCAAAGGCGAAACCGGCGAAACCGGTGCCAAGGGAACGACCGGCGCTACTGGAGCCAAAGGCGAAACCGGCGAAACCGGTGCCAAGGGAACGACCGGCGCTACTGGAGCCAAAGGCGAAACCGGCGAAACCGGTGCCAAGGGAACGACCGGCGCTACTGGAGCCAAAGGCGAAACCGGCGCTGTTGGTGTGACCGGCGCCACCGGCGCGGCCGGCGCGACCGGCGCCAAGGGTCTGACTGGCGAAACCGGGGCGAGAGGGGCCACCGGCGCGACGGGCGCCGCCGGACCAACCGGCGCCACCGGCGCCCGGGGTGAAGCGGGGATCGAAGGAGCGCAGGGCATCATCGGCGCGACCGGCGCAGCCGGACCAACCGGCCCCACCGGCGCCCGGGGTGAAGAGGGGATCGAAGGAGCGCAGGGCATCATCGGCGCGACGGGCGCAGCCGGACCAACCGGCGCCACCGGCGCGCAGGGAGTCACAGGCGCGACCGGCGCCACCGGTCTAACGGGCGCCACCGGCGCGACCGGCACCGGCCTGACCGAGGTGGAGGCGGTGACATCCAGTGGGACCGGGACCGCCCTGGTGGGTGGCCTCACCGTAAAACACACCCTCAAAACAGGCGAATACGAATTGTCGGACGAAGAAGAAAAAGCACCGGCGGCACTGGAAGGGTGCGCCGTCGTGGTAACGGTCAACGCAACCGAAGCTGAGGACACTGCCCACGCTGAGGAGACGGCCCAGGCCACGGTGACCGGTGAACACAAGATCACGGTGATGACCTACGAAGTCGGCAGCACCCCCACTCCCACCGACAACGCGTTCTCGCTGATGGTCACCTGCCCGTAGCGCCGTCCGCTGCACACGGCAACGGGTCGCCGCAGCAACGCCCCTCCCCCTCCCCCTTCCCCTACCCCCCGCGTCGCTCATCCTCGCGGCGGAAGCCCAGCTGCGCGGAGATGCGGTCCGCGGTCGACACCAGGTGGGGTCCGAGGCTGCGCTCCAGTTGCGCCAGGGAGATCGCCGCGCGGTGCGCCGTCATGCTCAGCGCCGTGTACACCTCGCCGGTCTGGCTGCGCACCGGCGCGGCGATCTCACACAGGCCCTCGCCGAGCTCCCCCTCGCTCCGGGCCAGACCCTCCTCGACGATCGTGGCGAGCTCCCTGCGCAGCGCCGCCCGGCCGGTGGCTGCGTGCGACTCGGCCGGCCCACGCCGCCGCACCGTGAGCTCCGCGAGCACCTCCCGCTGCTCGCGCTCGGGGAGATACGCCACCAGCAGCTTGCCGGCCGCCGTGCGGTGCGCCGGCAGGCGCACGCCCGCGCGCAGCGGAGAGACCTGCGGGCGCTGCGCCAAGCGGTGGGCGCGCACGCACTCCACGCACAGCGCCTCCGGGCCGTCGAGCACCAGGATCGCGAGCGTGTAGGGAGCGCGCCGGGCGAGCTCCTCCAGGTGCGGTCGCGCGTGCTCGCGGAGGCTCGTTTCACCCATCGCCACGAGCCCCAGGCCCGTCACCCGCAGCCCCAGGCGGTAGCGGCGGCTGGAGGCGCGCACCAGGTAGCCGAGCGCCGTCAGCGTGAGCGCGTACCGGTGGGTGGTGCTGCGGCTCATCCCCAGCTCGTCGGCCAGCTCGGCGATGCCCCGCACGGGGCGCTCCGGCGTGAAGCACTCGAGGATCGCCAGTCCGCGCTCCACCGACTGCGAGTAGCGCGGTTCGCGCAGGCGAGGGACGGGCTCGCGCCACTCTTCGGCGGGGCCTGGCTCGCGTTCGGCGCCTCGTTTCGTGCGTGGGCTCACGCTCGTGATCGTTGCGCATCGGTCTCCCCGACCGCACGCGCTCAGTTTTTATGAAACGAAAAATCTGACGACAAAAAGCAGAGTAGGGCCCGCGATTCGTGGGCCCTCAGCCCAGCCGCTCACTCGTCGCGCTGCGCGTACACCACACGCCACGCGCGCAGCACCGGCAGCAGCACCACCGTCAGCGAGCCGCCCGCGTGGGCGAGCCGGCGCGTGCTCGCGCGGGTGGGCGGGGCGCGGGCGCTCTCCTTGGAGAGGTACATCGCGGTCATGGACGCCACCACCACCGCGTGGCGCGCGCCGTCGGGCAGCGCCCGCGCCCGCCTCCTCGCCGCGCCCACGAGCTCGCTCACTCGTCGTGCGTCCTGGAGCGGTCGGGGGTAGTGCGCCACGTAGCTGTGCTCGCCCTCCCCCACGTCCTGCGCGCGGTCGGCGTAGCTGTCGAGCATCGTGCCCGCGAGCGAGATCCACGGCAGGTATGCGGCGTACACGGCCTGCGCGCGGCGCTCCCCGGCCTCCCCCGCGGCCGCCAGCGCGAGCAGCGCCAACACCGTCAGCCAACCGGAGGCCGCCGCCGTGGACTCGAACCACTCGAGCTCCTCCCACGTGCGCGCGTGCCGCCCCGCCCAGGCGGCGAGCGCCACGTCGCGCGCGGCGGGGTCCGGCTCGTGGTTGAGGCCCAGCACCTGCGCGAGGCGCGCCGCATGCACCGCCCGCGTGCGCACCGCGGGCGTGTAGGCGGGCAGCCGCACGCAGCCGCCGCGACAGGCGGCCAGCAGGACGGGCAGGTAGCCGCCGTCGCCGCGCCAGGGGTGGTGGCGGTAGTGGTCGCAGAGCGGCGCTCCGGGCTCCAGAGCCTCGCCGAGCGCGCGGTGCAGCTGTAGGCCGCTCGCCACGCCGCCCGCGCCCGCGCACCGCTTGCCCGCGCAGTTCGCGCACTGCTTGCCCGCGCCCGCGCACTGCTCGCCCGTGCACTGCGGCCACCGCTCCCCCGCGCCCGCGCACCGCTCGCTCGCGCAGTCCAGGTAGTCAGCCAGCGCCTCGAACGCCACCAGCAGCCGCAGCAGCTCGGGGCTGCGCGTACGGGGGAGCGTCCAGAAGAGCGCCGCGCCGTCGAGGTTCGCGCGCTTGGTGGCGAGCGCCCGCAGCGCGTCGGCGCGCAGGGGGCCGTCCGGGGCGGTCGCGGCCCGTGCGCGCCAGCGGCGCAGCTCACGCGCGACCGCGCGCAGGCCCCACACGAGCTCCCGTGCGACGGCGCTCGCGAGCGCCCGCCCTACAGCTGCGCGGTGCTGACAGTTGTCGGACGCACACGCACCGCAAGATACCCCGGAACGGCGAGGATCGCCACCGCCGCCGCGCTCACCGCGGCGAAGCTCGCCAGCGCGCTCACGCCGCCCACCGCGGAGACCACCGGGAAGCCGGTGACGCTCGTCAGCGCGTGGCTCAGCAGCAGCTGGCCATACACCCCGAAGAGCGCCCCCTGCAAGCAGCCCACGCCGAGCAGCAGCGCGCTCTCGCACACCAGCGCCCGCCACAGCACGCCCCGCCGGTAGCCCTGGCGCTTGATGTACGCGAGCTGCGGGCGACGCTGCCAGATCATCGAGCCCATCGCGCCCGCCATCGCCAGCACGGAGGCGACCAGCACGAGCGCGCCGATCTCGCTCAGACGCGCGAGCGCCTGGCGGGTGGTCGCGTAGTGGCGGGCGGTCCACCGCGCCGTGGTTTCGGCGCGCAGGCCCGTGTCCGGCCCGAGCGCGCGCTGGATCTCAGTGCGCACCGCCGCCGGGGAGGCGCCCGGCGCGAGCTCGACCTGGTAGGCGCTCGCTTCGGTGGAGCCCCACGCGCGCGCGTAGTCGTCCGCGTTGAGGATCGCCGCGCCGGGCGGCCACCCGAGGTTCGTGGCGAGCGCCGCCACCGTGAAGGTCGTCGGGCGCGGCGCAGGCAGCGTGAAGCGCGCGCCGACACGCAGGCCGTGGGCGCTCGCCAGCGTCTGCGAGAGCACCGCCCACCCACCGCCGCGCAGCGCGGCGTCCGCGTGGGCGAGAGTGCCCTGCACGAGCTGGCCGGTCGGGACAGGCTGGGGCGCCTGGCGTGGCGGCGCGAGCACCCACACGCGGCGCTCCCCCCAGTCCAGGAAGCCGCCGCGGTAGACGCGCACCGCGCTCACCTCCGGCAGCCGGGCGAGGCGCCGCCGGCCGCCGGCGGTAGTGGCGAAGGGGACCGTCATGAACGCGTCCGTTTCACCCGCGGGGACGACCCACACAGCGGCGTTCGCGCCGATGCCCCGCACGGCGTCGTCGAGGCCGCGCTGCAGGTTGCTGCGCGCGCCCTCGACGGCGACGCTGCCGAACACCGCAACCGCGCCCGTCGCGGCGATCGCCAGCGACCGCATCCGGGCCACAGGGGAGCCGAGCTCGACGAGCGCGATGCGGGTCGACGCCGCGTACAGCGGGCGCTGCAGGCGCTCACAGCCGGCGAGCGCCGCGTCGAAGCAGAGGGGCAGCAGGAGCAGCAGCGCGGCCACGAGCGTGGCGGCGCCGAGCACCGCCGACTGCGGGCGAGCGAGGAGGATCGCCGTCGTGATCCCCAGGCAGAGGGCGCCGAGCGCCACGCGCGCACCCCTCCCGCCCTGCCGAAGCCGGGAGACACTCGCCGGCGGTGAGTAACCCCTGGTCGGCCGGCGAACGCGGTCGCGCCACCGGGCGGCGGGCGGCCGACGGCGCCGCGCAAGCTCCCCGTACAGGGGCGCGAACACCCCCACGCACGCGGCGGCCAGGCCCGTGGCGGCGGCCAGCGCGACGCTCCGTGCGGTCACGATCCGCTGCACCCCGACGGGGAACGCGAACGAGAGGTAGCCGGGGTTCGCGCCGAACACCCACGCCGAGAGCGCCTCGCCCAGCGCGAGGCCCACCGCCGTGCCCAGCACGGCGAGCACGAGCGCGTCGCCCGCCAGCACCTGCACCGTCATCGCGCGCGTGGCGCCCCGCTCGCGCAGCGTGAGGACCAGGCCGCGGCGCAGGTGCGCGGTGACCAGCATCGCGTTGAACGCGAACATGAACCCGACGAGCGCGGAGATCGCGGAGAAGAGCTCCTCGCTCTGGTCGGCGGGGGCCGCCGCGGTTTCGAAGAGCCGCGCGTCGTGGTCGGCCGGCTCCACGTTCGCGCCCGCGGCGGCGGCCAGCGGGGCGAGCTCGGCCCGCACCGCCGGCTCGCGGCCGGGCGCGGTCAGCACGAGGAGGCGCGTCACGCGGCCCCGCAGGCCCGTCAGCCGCTGGGCGTAGGCGAGCGGCGCGATCGCCACCGGCGAGTGCACGAGCGCGCCGATGTTGCCTGCGTCGAGCGTGGCGCCCATCAGCACCGTGACCGTGCGCGCCCCGAGCACCAGCTGGACCGTCTGCAGGGAGTCCACGCCGATCGCCTGCGCGAGGGGCGCGGGCAGCGCGAGCACCCGCAGCGAGGCGAGCTGGGCGGTGGTGAAGCGCCGCAGCAGGCCGCCGCCGATGTGCACGTCGCGGGGGTCGCCCGCGATCAGGTCGACCGCACGCTGCCCCGCCGGGCCGACGACGGTGGCGCGCTGCTCGAGCACTGGCTCCGCGCCGCGCACGCCGGGCAGGCGGCGCACCTGGCCGAGCAGCCGCTCGTCGAAGCCGCGCGGGCCGCGCGCCTGCACCTGCAGGGAGGCGCGGCCGACGACGCCAGAGGTCAGCTGGCGGATCGAGCCGTCGAGGCTGGTCGAGGCGACCTGGGAGGCGAACAGCAGCGCGACCCCCACCGCGAGTCCCACCACCGCGAGCAGTTCCTGCACGAGCACCACCCGTGCCCGCAGGCGGGCGCGGTAGAGGTAGAGCACCGCCCACGGGGCCACGTCAGGACCCGCGTCGCCCGCCGCGGGCACGCCCGCGCTCCAGGGCGATGACGTTTCCGACTCCCCCCGACTCCACGCCCCCGTCGCCGCCGGCCATCACGCCGAGGCGTCCGCCGGCGAGCGAGAGGACGCGATCGGAGCCCAGCGCCGCCTCGGGGTCCGAGACCGTCATCAGCACGCCCGCCGCGAGCTCCCGGGCGAGGGTGCGCACGAGCGCTCCGAGCACCGCTGTCTCGCGCATCCCGAACCCGTCGAGCAGGTCGTCGACCAGCAGCAGTCGCGGCTCGCCCGCGCTCGCCTGGGCGAGCTCCACCAGGGCGCGCTCCCAGTCGGAGAGCTCCTCCCAGCGCCGCTCGGCGCACTGCTCCGCGCCGACGCGCTCCAGCGCCGCGAGCGCGAGCGTGCGCACCTCGCGCCGGCGGGCACGGCCGCCGACCGCCAGCGGCAACGCGACGTAGTCGAGCATCCGCACGTCGATCCCCGGACCGAGGCGGCCGGCCCACCCGATCCGCTCGCGCAGCACGCGCGAGTGCGCCGGGTCCGAGAGGCCGGCGAGGTCCTCGCGGCCGAGCCGCACCCGGCCCTCGTCGGGCGCCACCATGCCGGCGGCGAGGCGCAGCAGTGTGGTCTTGCCCTGGCCGCGCATCGCCACCACCGATACCACCTCGCCGGGCGCGACGTGCAGCGTCACCCCGCGCAACACCCACCGCCCGAGCTCGCCGCGGCGGTGGCGGCGGCCGACGCCCTCCAGCGAGAGCAGGGCGCTCATCGGCGCGGCGGCCGGGCGGGCTGAGCTGCGCCGGCGTGCGCCGGCGGCTCGTCGGGGAGGGCCGGTGGCTCGCCGCACTGCGCCGCGGCCGCCACCTCGCGCATCTCCTCCAGCCGCAGGCGCAGGCGCTCCAGGCGCTTGAAGCGCATCCCCCACATCGCCGCTTCGTCGCGCAACACCGCGTCGTGCACAAGCTCCGACCACTGCTGCGCCGTTCCAGGGTGCTCCGGCGCGAGCAGCTCCGCCTCGGTGAGACGCCCCTGGATCGCGGCGAACATGTGCGCGCAGGCGCGTTCCTCTGCGCGGAGCGCGTCTATCAGGAGCGGCACGTCCTCCGGGCCGCAGAACTCGACCTTCGCCTGCCACTCCTCGCGCAACGCGGGGGCGGCGGCGCGCGTGGCCCGCAGCCACGCGCGGAAGTGCTCGACGCCGAGCAGCGTCGCCTCGTAACGACGCTCCACGGCGGGACCCGCGGGAGCTTGCGGCCCCTCCCCCGGCCCGGGCGCGTTCCCCGGCCCGGGCGCGTCCTCCGACCCGGGCGCGTCCCCCGGCAGCTGCGCAACCGCACGCACGAGCCCCTGGCGCGCGAGGCGGCTCAGCGCGTTGTGGGCGGTCGAGCGGGTGAAGCGCGCCGAGCGGAAGCGCTCCACCAGGCGCCGGCCGAGGCCCGCGGCGGTGTCGGGCCGCTCGATCACAAGCCCGAGGACCGCCTCCCCGGCGGACAGGCCAACGGTTCGCTTGTGCGGCATTCCGTTGAACGGTACATGCTTGTGAAGATGGTTGTCTGCACCCCACGGACCTGGCGGGCGGCCCCAAGCGCACGCGCGGCGGGGGTGCGCAACCGTCGACCGCCGCGCGTGTTATCAAGAGACGTGCCCGTGGACCGTCCGGCGGCCCGTCTCCGACTCCTGCTCGCGGCGACGTGCGTCGCCCTGCTCGCCTGCCTTGCCCCCGCCTCCGCGGGGGCGGTCCCGGCGTTGAGCTGGAGCGGGCTGCTGAGGATCGACACGACGGCTCTCACCGGGGTCTCCTGCTCCTCGGCCTCGCTGTGCGTCGCGGTCGACCGCGAAGGCCACGTGCTGAGCAGCACCGACCCCGCCGCCGGCGCCACCGCGAACTGGAGCAGCCGGGAAATCGACGGCAAGACCCCCCTCACCGGCATCTCCTGCCCCTCCACCTCCCTGTGCGTCGCGGTCGACCACGAAGGCCACGTGCTGAGCAGCACCGACCCCGCCGCCGGCGCCGCGAGCTGGAGCAGCCGGGAAATCGACGGCAAGATCCCCCTCACCGGCATCTCCTGCACCGGCACCCTGTGCGTCGCCGTCGACCACGAAGGCCACGTGCTGAGCAGCACCGACCCCGCCGCCGGCGCCACCGCGAACTGGAGCAGCCGGGAAATCGACGGCAAGACCCCCCTCACCGGCATCTCCTGCCCCTCCACCTCCCTGTGCGTAGCGGTCGACGAAGCAGGCCACGCCCTCGTGAGCGGTGAACCGGCGGGGGGCGGGGCGTGGCCGGCGAGCCCGATCGACCTCGCCGGCGGCCTCGTCGCGGTCTCCTGCGCCCCCGCGCCGGCGGGGGTGTGCGTGGCCGTCGACAGCGAACGTGACGTGCTCGCCAGCGGCAACCCCGCGCCGCCTGCTCCCACGTGGAGCTGGACGCCGGCGTTCAGCGCAGCGACAGGCTCCCCCACGGCCGTGTCGTGCACCGCCGCCGGCCTGTGCCTCTCCACAGACAGTGGCGGGGGCGCCTTCGCCGGCGACGACCCCACCGCGGCCACGCCCACGTGGAGCTTCTACGGCGCCGACCCCGGCACGGCGCTGACGGGCGTGTCGTGCACGGCTGAAGGGGTGTGCGCGGCGGTGGACGGCTCCGGCCGCGTGCTCGTCGCGCAAACCGCGCCGCCGGCGGTCGTCACCGGCACGGCGAGCGCCCTCGCCGAAACGGCGGCGACCGCGAACGGCACGGTGGATCCGCAGGACGCGACCGTGACCGCCTGTCGCTTTGAATACGGCCCCACCGAAACGTACGGGCAGAGCGCCCCCTGCGCGGCGACCCCGACGGGCGGCAGCGCCTCGCAGCCGGTGAGCGCGGCGCTCACCGGCCTGGCGGCCAACACCACCTACCACTTCCGCCTGGTGGCGGCCGGCGCGAGCGGCGCCGAGCGGGCCGCGGACGGGAGGTTCACGACGCTCGCCCCCCCGCTCCCCCAGCCACACCCCTCGATCGGCGGGGTCCCCGCGCGCGGGCAGCAGCTCACGTGCAAGACGGGCCTGGGCTCGGCCACCGCGGGCGTGAGCGTGAGCTACGCGTGGCTGCGCGACACGGGTGCGGTCGCCGGCGCGAGCGGCGCGACGTACCTCGTGAGCAACGCCGACGTCTCCCACCACCTGCAGTGCCGCGTGACCGCGACCAACGCGGCCGGCAGCGCGAGCGGCACGAGCTCCTTCGTGACGGTGCCTGCCGGCGGCCTCGGCTCGATCGCCGAGACCCGCGTCAGCGCCCCCCGCGTGGCCGGCTCCACCGTGAGCGTGACCGTGTCGTGCTCGCCGCAGGCCGCCGGCAGCTGCGCCATCGCGCTCCACCTCACCGTCGTGGAGACGCTGCGGCACGGCCACGCGGTGGCGGTCGCGGCGCGGCGCGCGCAGCGCCAGACAGTGACGGTCGGGGCGGGCGGCGCGCGCGTGGGCGCAGGCCAGCAGCGCACCGTGACGGCCACCCTGAACGCGACCGGCCGGCGGCTACTGGCGCGGCTGCACAGGCTGCCGGCACGGTTCTCGGTGCGCGGCACGATCGTCGGCGCGCTCACCGCTCCCCTGCTCAGCGCCACGGTCACACTCGGCGGCGCTCACAAGGCCTCCACCGGCAGGGTGTCCACGCACGGGGGCGCCGCGCGCGGGACGCCCCCCCGCCGCGGACGATGAGGGCCGGGGGCAGGATCTGCGCGTGCGTCCTGGCCGGGCTGCTCGCCGCCACCGGCGCGCAGGCGCAGACCGTCCGCCCTCGCCGTGCCCACAAGGCCACCGGCGCGGCGACCCCGGCGAGCGTGCTCGCCCCCACCCCGTACATGGGCTGGGACACGTACTTCGCGTTCGGCTCGCACTACGACGAGGCGACCGTGCTCGAGCAGGCGGCCCAGATGGTCAGACGGGGCCTCGTGCGCGCCGGCTACAACTACGTGTGGCTGGACGTCGGCTGGTGGCAGGGGACTCGTAACGCCGCCGGTGAAGTCACGGTCAACCCGCAGCAGTGGCCGCACGGGATGGCGTGGCTGACCGGCGTGCTGCACGCCGCGGGGCTGCGAGTCGGCCTCTACACCGACGCCGGCGCCAACGGCTGCGGGGGGCCGGGGCAGGGCAGCTACGGCCACTACCAGCAGGACGCCAACACGTTCGCGGCGTGGGGCTTCGACGCGGTCAAGGTCGACTTCTGCGGCGGCATCCAGCTGCGCCTGAACCCGGCGCAGGCGTACGGGGAAATCCACGCAGCGCTCGCCCACAACGCGAGCAACCGTCCCATGCTGCTGTCGGTGTGCAACTTCCTGCAGCCCGGCCAGTACGAAGGCGAAGTGCCGACGATCGAAAACTCGGCCTTCGCCTCCTACACGTTCGGGCCGAGCGTCGCCAACAGCTGGCGCACCGACACCGACGTCGGCGTCCCCGGGGACGTGGAACTCACCGCCGTGCTGCGCAACCTCGACGCGGACGCCGCGCACCCCGAAGCGGCGGGCCCGGGGCACTGGAACGACCCCGACTACCTCGGCCCCGACCAGGGCATGTCGGCCGGGCAGTTCCGCACGCAGTTCAGCATGTGGGCGATGCTCGCCGCCCCGTTGATGGTCAGCGAGGACCTCGTGTCGATGTCGAGCGCCACCGAAACCACCCTCAGAAACCGCGAAGCGATCGCGATCGACCAGGACCCCGCCGGCGTGCAGGCGCGGCTGGTGGCCTCCGCGGGCGAAGGCGAGGTGTGGGCCAAGCCGCTCAGCGACGGCGACCGCGCGGTCGCGCTGCTCAACCGCTCCGGCCACACGCTGGAGATCGCAACCTCGGCAGCCACCGTGGGGATGCCGAGCGCAGGCGCCTACGACCTGCACAACGTGTGGACGGGGGCGGTGACCAGCACCACCGGGACGATTGCAGCCGGCGTGCCGGCGGACGGGACCGTGCTGCTGCGGGTCGCCACCGCGACGCAGGCGCTGTCGGCGAGCCCCAGGCGGCGGGGGTAGGGCCAGGAGGACCGCTGACGTCCCTCGGGGCTGCGGCGCCGCCCCCTACCGCGCCCCGTTCGCCACGAGCTCGTCGTCGCGGCGGTACCCCAGACGCGCGGAGATGCGGTCCGCCGTCGCGATCAGATGAGGCCCGAGGTGATCGATCAGGTCTTGCAATGAAATCATCGACGCGTGCGCAGCCATGTTGGCCGCCGCCACCACCTCGCGCGAGTCCGAGCGGATCGGCGCGGCGATCGAGTGCAGGCCGGCGGTGAGCTCTTCGTCGTTGACCGCGAGGCCGTCGTCGCGGATGCGGTCGAGCTCGATGTGCAGCAGGCGGCGGGAGGTGATCGTGTTCGGCGTGCGCCGCTCCAGGCGCAGCTCCGACACGATCTCGCGCCGCTCGCGGTCGGGGAGGTGGGCGAGCAGCATCTTGCCCATCGAGGTGCAGTACGCCGGCAGGCGCGAGCCCAGCGAGAGGCCCAGGTCGATGCGCTGCTGGGCGCGGCGGCGGGAGCGCGAGCGCGCGACGTAGACGATCTCCCCGCCGTCGAGCACCGCGACGTTGATCGTGTACGCCGTGCGCCGGCGCAGCTCGTCCAGGTAGGGCTGAGCATGCTCGCGCAGCGAGGTGGAGTTCAGCGCAGACATCCCCAGGTCGGTGACGTGCAGGCCGAGGCGGTACTTGCGCGAGGCGCCCTGCTCCAGGTAGCCCAGCGCGACCAACGTGATCACGTAACGGTGCGTGGTCGAGCGGCTCATGTCGAGCGCGTCGGCGATGTCGGCGATGCCGAGCACCGGGCGCTCCGGTGTGAAGCAGCCAAGAATCGCCAGGCCACGCTCCAGGGATTGTGAGTAGCGCGGCTCGCGCAGGCTCGGAACCGTCCACTCGTTCCTTGGCGGTGCGGTACGTGGCATCTCTCTCGCAGTACGTCCCGGCGACCCGGGCACCCATCACAGGGCGGGCGGGCGTACCCAAAGTCTACCCCCGGACGATCGTTTGGAAACATCGCCCCCCGGCGGGAGGGGTTGGGAGGAGGGTGGTGGGTGGGCAATCAGACAGGGTCGGGGGCGGCGTTCTCGCGGAAGGCGCGGGCGCCGGGTGGGCGGGGCACGCGGTTAGCGCTTGCCGCGCTTGCGAGGGATGGCCCTCTTGGCCTTGTGCTTGGGGCAGCCGGTGACGGCGATGGGGGTGCTCTGGGTGACGGTGGCGCCGTCCTGGGCGACGAATTCGGTTGGCATCGTGAGTTTGGCGGTGCAGAGGTTGCCGTGGGCGGCGAGGGCCGAGTGGGGGCCCTGGGGCAGGTAGAGCTGGAAGGTGCCGACGGGGACGTCGGGGACGGTCTTGAAGGTGGAGGTCGTGATGCTGGTCTTTTCGTTGATGAAGGTGGAGCCGACGAGGTCGACGGTCACGCCGTAGCCCTGGAGGACGACGATCAGGCTGGGGAACGCTTCGCCGCCGTGGGAGACGAAGTAGGCCGGGCCGGTCAGGGGTACGGGGATGATCGGGGTGGTCGCCTGGGCGACGCCGACGCGGGAGGCCGCGGGACAGGCTGCCGGGTTCGCGTTGAAGGTCGCGGCGGGGCAGGCCTTCTGCAGGGTCGTCAGGCGCGAGGGGAGCTGGCGGGGGAGCTGGACTTTGGCGAGCGCGATGTTGGTCTGGGAGCCGAAGGGGGCGCTCGGGTAGGAGAGCTTCGCGTCGAGGCTGGCGCCGTCTTCGCGGGTCGTGCGGCCCGAGGTCGAGACCTTGAACTGGGGGTTGAAGGTGAGCGCGGCGCAGTTGGTGACCTGGAAGTGAGCCGCTCTCTGCGCGAGCGCTCCTTGGGTACTGGAGAGCGTGGCGTTGACGTTCATCGGGTTGCAGTTGGTGGGGTTGAAGACGAAGTTGGGGCGGTTGATGAGGGCGTTGACCTTCTTGACCTGGAAGGGGATGCCGTACTTGCCCGTGGGGAGCGTGCTGTTGGTGACGGTCAGCTGCGCGGTCAGCGGGTTGACGCTGACGGTGGCGCGTACGACTTCGCAGTCGCAGGGGCCGGAGCCGAGGTCAAGTGGGCCAGCCTTCTCGGAGACGTCAATCGAGAGGCCGAAGGGGGCGCCATCGTAGGGGCCGGTCAGGAACACCCGGCCGCCCTTGATGAAGACGGGTTCGGGGCCGGGGCCGGCGCCGGCGGTTACTTCGCCGATCTGGCTCGCCGCCGCGCAGGTCCCTTCCGCTGCCTGGGGTTCGCCGCAGAGCGGGATCCCCGTGAGGTTGCCGGAGAGCCCCGGCGGGGTCGTGACGAAGAGGCCGGCGAGGTCCTCGTCGGCGTCTTCGCGGGCAAACGTGACGTTCAGCGGGCTGTAGCCGCCCGCCTGCGTGCTTGTCGTGCCGGCTTCGAAGGTCGGCTCGAAGCGCGGCGCTTCGCAGCCAGTGATCGTGAACGGTGGGCTCGTCGGCATGGCGTCAGGGGTGAAGGGGGTACTCCACGGCGTGAGGTCGGCTTCAGCGCTGTAGGAGCCGCAGGCGCCCGGATTGGCGAGCGTCGCGCGGGAGCCGCCGTTGAGGTGGAGTTTCAGTTCGCTGAAGGGCAACTCAGGGTTTTCGTCGAAGGTGGTCGTGATCTGGCCGGTCGCGGGGTCCGGGGTGACCGTGCCGCGAATCTTCACGAGCACGCCGTGGCCTTCAAAGGTGAGGTAGACCGTGAACGGCGGGCCCGTGATCGGGCCTGAGGGAGGGCCACCGAGGTAGAGGGAGCCCTTCAGTTCTCCCGTGAGCGCCGGCGTGATGACCGAGACCGTGCCCAATTTGGAAGCGTTGGGGCATTGCACGGGCTGTTCGGTGCCGAGTCCGACCTGAACCGCGCTGCACGATTCGAGGCCCGTTGCGGCAGACGGGGAGAGCACGACGCCGGCGGGCATCTTTACGGTCGCGTCCTTGAGGTCGGGCGTGGCGAGACCTTCGGCGCCTTCGGTCTGAGGAACACGCAGGTTTACTTCGTAGCCAGTTGGTGTCGTCGCCTGTGCGACTTCGGGAGCGACCGCGATCGTCGGCGCGAACGTCAGCGCCTCGCAACCGGCGAAGGGGCCCACGCTCGCTTCCTGCGTTGGCACCGATTCACCTGCCCAGGATTCGAGCCCGACCAGTTCCGCTGTCAGCGGCGCCCCCGTGCACTGGGTGGGATTGACCAGATACGGCACCGAGTTCTCATTCACCGCAAAACCACCGCCGCTACAGCCGCCTTCCCCCATAATGTGCTTACTAAATTGCCTGCATTTGAATTTGTCGCCGCGCCGTGCGTCATGGATTGGGTTGGCCGGCACACCCCAGACCGTCAACGACTGTCGCACAATTTCAAGCACGCTGAACACGTCAGCAGCTCGTGCGCGCACCCTGTAGTCAGGTCCAACAGACACCACGATCTCGCCCGACGCATCGGGGCGTACCGCCCAACCATATACGGCTGTCTGGTCCGCCGATGGCACCATATTGAACAGCGGCACGAGGTACACAATATCAAAACCTGGGTCCGGACTGAACGCAATTTCCAATGTGCCGACTTGGGAGCTGACCGAACAGGTGCCGCGCTGTAGTTGCACAGGATCACACGTCGTCACGGCCGGCGGGTAGCCTGCAAACCCAAGCGGCAAAATGACTTCCGCATCACGCAACAACCCCTCCACACTCCCTGCTTCGTCTTCGTGAAACGCAAAGCTTGTCGTCAAATCTCCATGCGCACCAGCCTGATCGCTCGACGGGACCACCGTAAAACTGCCGGGTTGAAGCCCAAAGGCGGCTCGCGCGCTGCCGGGCACGAGCGACAGGCCGACGAGCGACAACGCGGCACCGAGCAGAAAAGCCCTCATGGCCTGCGCCTCCCACGAGCCTTGACGCGAACGCAGCGACTGCGCCTATCGCGTCTATACCCACGCTTGCATCGCTTTGGTTTGGTCACCTTATGAATAGGCATGGAGGCGGGCGGGTTACCGATGCCCGCAAGCGTCATGCTCGCTGGTGCACCGAACTGCGGCGCGGGGTTCCCCACACCCTGACAACTCGCGCATTCAACGATGGGGGGAGGTGGCGGGAAGCCACCATCCACCCGTGCGTCGTAGATGTTCGTGAATTCAAGGGTTGCCCCTGGCACAAGCTGTGCTGCGCTCGTGAAAAACACATCGTCGCCGTTCGCGCTCGCTCCGAGAAAGCGCTCTGGCCCCACGGCTTCACCCGTCGAGATCAAATGCGTACAGCCGTCCGCTACTCGGCAGACGACACCCGACTCTTCTTCGGTACCATCCTGCTCCCACTCATACACATCGCTTCCAGCGCCGAGCGGAGCCTTGACGTCTTCGGCTTCTTCTTCGCTGTCGTCTTCGTTTGTGTCTTGCGACACCAGTTTTGCCGAAGTCTGAAAGAATACTCGCTGCCCATCGTCAGATATCGAAATCGCAGTGGGTATCTGGTCCCCGATTTCGAACGTACTCGTATTACCTTCTGGGACGCGCAGGCCCCCCCTTGCGGGTGCGACACCTTCACCGCATGATACGCACATGACGCTCCCGTCAACCGCGTCATAGCGATATAGCTCCTCGTGACCCACACCTCGTGTTTCGACCTGCAGGCCACCCGAGCCGACAACTTCGGTTCCCCCTGAGCCAGAGGGAAACACAAAAAAGTTGCCATCTGGTGTCGAGTAGGCAGGTTCGTTGGCGATTCCAGTTTTCCTAGGTGTGGCAACGAAGCTTTTGCTCCTCGTCGCAGTTTCGTAGCGCCAAATCCCCGAGACAGATACGGGTCGTCCGCCTACTTTGACGATGCCCGCACCTTGATAGTAAACGGCCGAACCATATTCTGATATCACAACATTTGGGTTGATGGCTTCTCGTTCAACCGAGCCAACTTCGTTGGCTATCAGCGTTAGCCTGTGTTTCAGCGGCGCTTCGGTGTCATACTCGTAGAGCTTGAAGCCGCTCCCAGTGCCTAGAGTCAGCCCGGTGGCAGTGGTGAAGAAGACCTTTGAGCCACTGATGCTAGCTCCGTCATAGAGCGCCTGCCCGCGTTCGGAGGGTGGGACGCTCACACCCTCGGGCTCAGAGACATCCACGGTTTCCCTGCCATTCACCCGCATATACAGCTGCGGTTGTTCTTTGCAGCCCCCGAACGGGGTCGGGCTCGTAAAGAAGACCTTTGATCCGTCGTCCGATACAGCGTTAATAGCATTCCCACCAAGACTATCGAAGCCCAGTTCGGCGCCGCACGGATTGAGCAACTTGTCGTCTTCGCTGTTGACGTTCACTAGCTGCAGCCGTCCATTTTCCAACTCATATAGATCGGGCGCTTCTGGCTCTGCCTGTTCCGCAATTTCGCGTTCGCGCCCCGGCGGCAACACCCCACGATCGTCAGACTCAAGCAGTACGTCGCTAAATGCCGGTACGGTAGATGTCCCTGCGTTTGTGCCGGCCAACCTTGTCGCTTCAAGTTCGGAAGGAGTTCCAAAAAGGGTAGCGATATTCGAGTAAGGGCCGCCGACTGGCCCAAACTCGAAGCTCGCCTTGGTCCGGGTAGGTAGATCCTCAGATGAGAAAGCCACCTGTGAAAGATCTGGGCTGAACAATTGGGGAATGACGTCTGTGCTGGCCATCGCCGGCGTGGCGACCGACTTCATCACCCAGCCAGTCGGGGTGCGAGAAAAGACGGCGGCGGTACCGTTAGTGCTAACATTATGTTCGAGGTAAATCCCACTAGCCAGAAGCGCGAGATGTTCACCATCACTTGACGGAAGAACGTGATCCAGAGCTTCTTCGAGAGTCAGATCCTGGGTGCGCCCCAGATCCTTCGGTGTCACGAGCTCGTATGCGCGGCAGTCCGGGAGGCTTGCCGAGCGGCCAGTGCGAAATGCTTCATTCGGGCACTGCCCAGCCGCGACTGCAGGGATCCCTCCAAGGAACCCAACTACACACATACAGCCAGCGGTTGTCAAGATTCGTATGCAGTACGACGACCAACCAGTCCTGCGTGCCCCCATTCTCTTCCGTTGCCTTTCTATGCTAACAATTTTAGGTGCGGCCAGCGAGCGCCGGCCGCACCTGCTAGAACTCGGTTACTGTCACACGGGGTTTGTCGACAATGCGCCCCCTGGTAATAAGATGGCGATCGAACCCTTTACTGAGCCCGTATTTCCGCCGGACTGAGTACAATGCGCCGGTCTTGCTTCCTGGAATAAGGACGTCACTAATAATTCGGTCGCCGATGTGGTGTTAACCAATCTGGCTTCTTCTTCTTCACTTACGTTACTCGTACACGTATCCGTTATTTCGAGGATCGCTTTACACGTTACTTCCCACCCTGGCTGCCCCCCTTTGGAGCCTGGTTCGATCTTGGTTACAGTTTCCCCTTTGGTATTCATGAATAGTTTAACGTTCCACGGGAGATTCGCTCCCTTAACCTTTGTGAATTCCGTGCAATGGCTCTTCTCGTCCTTGCAGTTAGCTTTGGGGTTTGTGTATTCGGCGACTGTTATTTCTCCTTCGCCGTTTGGCTTGATGACTCCTTCTCCCTTGCTACCGGTAGCGGAGCAGTTAGCTACCACTTCTCCTAGGGCCGTCCCTGTATCCGTCAATAAAATACTGATGGCGACCAACTTGACAGTGATCGAGGTACCAGTCCTGACACCTAACGACTGCCATTTTCCTCCCGAAGCAGCTTTTAAGCACGTGCTGCTTTCATATTTCGTGAGGCCACTACCTTCTAAACACACTAACCATAATAACGCTGCCGACGCGCTCCCCGTCACCGCCATGCCCATTACGAGCATAGAGGCGAGGGCGAGCCCCGCGATCTTGAGACGACTCATGTTCGTACTCACTTTCGTAATCGAATTGAAATGACGTGACCCTCCGGCCTCAAGCTGCTCCCCCTCCCCAATCCTCGTCCCAAGGCGCCCACCTCGCGGCGGCACGCCTTGGGACTCAGACCAAGGAAACCAAACCAGAAAGGAAACAATGAAACCATGAGGTTCAAATCCCTCCTCCGGCCCCCGACCACAAGTCGTGATCGCTGACCAGATTCGAGACTGCGCTACACGACCATAATACACGCGCCCAAAGTGATTTCAATACCCGTCTCCAATTTTAGGATTACGACGGGCCGCGGAGCCTTCCAAACGACGATCCCCAATGTGGAAGCGGGCTTTCGACATGTGCATGTGCATGTGCATACATACACATGCACATGTCTTTTCTGCCGTTTTTTGCGCGCCAGCCGCGTACCCCGCGGCCTACACCCTCAGTCGCGGCGGCGCAGCCGCCGCACGAGCAGCGACGCCGCGCAGGCGGCCAGCCCGATCACGGCGAGCAGCGCGGCGAACGCGACGCCCGGCGTGAGCACGAGCACGAGCAGCGCGAGCATGAGGCCGAGCGCCAGGTCGAGCGCCACCAGGCGCCGGCGCCGCGCGCGGGCCGCGGCCTCACGGCGGGCCCGCAGCGCTCCGCCCGCGCCGGAGGGCCCGGCCGCCGGCGCCTCCGCGCGCTGCGGAGGGAAGTAGTGGACCGGCGTCCATCCCGCCTCGGGCACGTCGTGGCCCGGCGCGCGCGAGCTCACAGCGGCAGCCTCCGGAACAGGGGGCGGGGCATGAGCCGCAGGAGCGTCATCACCCACCGCAGCGCGCCGGGCGCCCACACGGTGTGCGCGCCGCGCTCCAGGCCGCGCACCGTGGCGCGCGCGACGGTCTCGGGGTCGCACGCGAGCGGCGGGACGGGCAGCCCGCGCGTCATGCGCGTGCGGACGAACCCGGGGCGCACGACCACGACCCGCACGCCCGCGGGGGCGAGCGCGTCGCCGAGACCCTGGGCGAGCGCGTCGAGGCCGGCCTTCGAGGCGCAGTACACCGCGGCGGACGCCCGCGGGCGCACCGCGGCGACGGAGGAGAGCACGACGATCGTCCCGCTGCCACGCTCGCGCAGGGCCCGGGCGCTCTCCAGCAGCAGCGAGCCGGCGCCCACCACGTTGACCTCGAGCACCTCGACCGCGCGGCGCACGTCCTGCGGCAGCCCGCCCTCGCCGAGCACGCCGACGGCCAGGACCACGAGGTCGCACCCCCCGAGCAGCTCCACGCCGCGCTCGACCGCCGCGCGGTGGCCCTCCACCTCGCACGCCTCCAGCGCCACCGTCTCCACGCGCGCGCAGCCCGCCGCGCGCAGCCCCTCGCCCGCGGCGCGCAGACCCTCCGCGTCGCGGCCGGCGAGCACCACCTCGCAGGGGCCGCGGCCCGCGAGCTCGCGCACGAGGGCGCCGGCGATCTCGGAGGTGCCGCCGAGCACGAGCACGCGCCGCGCGCCCCCGTCCTCGGGCACCCGGCTCGACGAGGCGCGCGTGGCCTCCGTGCCCCGCGACCACGCCCGGCGCCCCTGTTCGGTGACGCTCATCCGCTCAACCCCAGGCGGCGGCCCATGTCCGAGCGCAGCACCCCGTCGGGGTCGCACGCCCCGCGCACCGCGCGCCAGCGCTCCAGCTCGGGGTACATCGTCGCGAGCGCCGCGGGGCGCAGGCGTGCGTCCTTGGCGAGGTACACCCGCCCGCCGGCGCCGGCGACCAGCTCGTCGGCCTCGTCCAGCGTGCAGTACAGCCCCGGTGCCGCGGCGGGCAGGTCGATCGCGAGCGTGAGACCCGGCAGCGGGAACGACAGCGGGCCCTCCGCCGCCGGGCCGAAGCGCTTGAGCACCGCGAGGTACATCGGCGCACGGCGCGCGCGCAGCAGGTGCACGACGCGCTCCAGCTCCTCCTCGGCCGGCGGGCAGCGCGAACTGGTACTGCACCATCCCCCCCGGCCCGTACAACCGGCTCCACTCGCCGAGCACGTCGAGCGGGAAGAGCTGGGCGCTCATGGTGAGCCTGTGCCCGCGTGCCCGCCGGGGCGCCGTGCGCCAGTGCCACGCGTTGAACGCGCGCACGGTGGCGGGGCGCAGCACCCCCGGCGGGAAGCCGCGCGGGACCGTGAGCCGGGGGCGCAGCGCGAATGGGGGCCGCGGCGCGGCGCCGGCGCCACGCCCCGGCTCCGGCGCACCAGCCGCCGAGGACCGCCCGGTCCCCCCCGCGCTTGCCGGGGCTTCGTCGGAGCGCGTCACCACGGCGCGCCCGCACGCGGCGCCGGGCGAGAGGAGGTCGAGCCACGCGATCGCGTAGCGGTGCGGCGCGTCGGCCACCAGCGCCACGGCCTGCTCGAGGCCGTCGAGACGGTCGACGTCGGCAACCGCGAGCGGGGAGCGCAGCGGCGCGACGCGCAGCGTCGCCTCGACCATCACGCCGGTGAGGCCCATGCCGCCGAGCGTCGCGTGCAGGAGCTCGGGGTCGCGCTCGCGCGAGACGCGCTGCGGCCCGGCGGCCGGCGTGCACAGCGTGACGGACTCGACGTGCCGCGCGAGGGAGCCGTCGCGCAGGTGGTTCTTGCCGTGCACGTCGGCGGCGAGCGCCCCGCCGACCGTCAGGTGACGGGTGCCGGGGACGACCGGCAGCGTGAGCCCGCGCGCGGCGAGGTGCAGCAGCACCTCCGCGAACGTGCGGCCCGCCCCCACGCGCACCTCGGCGCGGGCCGCGTCGAGCGCGCACGGCTCCCGCAGGGCGGTGGCGTCGAGCACCACGCCGCCGCCGTTCTGCGCGGCGTCCCCGTAGCTGCGCGCCGCCCCGCGCGCGATCGCCCCTCCGCGCGCGGCGGCGAGGCGGAGCGCCTCCGCGACCTCCTCGGCGGTGCGGGGGCGCAGCACCCGCGCACGCGTCGGGGCGCGGCGCCCCCACCCGCACAGCAGCCGCTCGCCGCCGTCGGGCACGCGCGGGGGTGCGGGGGCGAGCTCAGCCGGCGACATACACACCGACGACGAACACCGCCAGCCACGCGGCGCCCATGCACAGCAGGAAGCGGTCGCGCAGCACGAGCTCCTCGGGGGCGCGGCCGGCGCCGCCGTCGACGAGCAGCGCGTAGCGCAGCAGCCACAGCACGAAGGGCACGACGCTCAGCTCGTACCACGAGAGTCTGGCGGTGTGGGCGCGCTGGAAGGCCCACAGGCAGTAGCCGGTGGTCGCCACGGCGGCGGCGAGGCCGAGCACCAGGCGCAGGTACTCGGCCGAGTACGCCTGCAGCGTGGGTCTCGCGGTCGCGGTCGGCGCGCCGACCAGCTCGGCGTACCGCTTGCCAGCGACCAAGAAGAGGGCGCCGAAGCAGGCAACGAGCATGAACCACCGCGAGAGCGCGACTTCGGTGGCCGCGGCGCCGGCCAGCGCGCGCAGCACGAACCCGCCTGCCACCGCCGCGAGGTCCGCGACCGCGACGGAGCGCAGCCACAGGGTGTAGGAGACGGTGAGCGCCACGTACCCGGCGCCGACGGCCGCCAGCGCGGGGCGCAGCGCCGCCGCCAGCGCGAGGCCGCCGAGCGCGAGCGCCGCCGCGGCCGCGAGCGCGAGCGGGACGGAGAGCTCGCCCGCTGCGATCGGGCGCGTGCGCCGCGCCGGGGACACGCGGTCCTCGTGGCGGTCGTGCACGTCGTTGAGCAGGTACGTGGCGCTCGACAGCGCGCAGAAGCACACGAACGCGACCGCCACCTGGCCGGCCACCTCGGGGTGGGTGAGGATGCCGGCCGCCGCCGGGGCGGCGAGCACGAGCACGTTCTTGACCCACTGCCGCGGGCGGCAGGCGCGCAGCAGCGCCCGCGCGCCGGGTGCCGCGCGCTCACGCGGCCCGGAGCCGGCGGCGGCTGCAGCTGGGTTGAGCTCCGCCCCCTTGCGCCCGCCGCTGATGCGGGAGCGCGCGGCCGGCGCGACCGGGAGCCCGGGCAGGTCCGCCTCGGGCTCCGCCGCGGCCTGCTCGTGGGTGGGTGTGGGTGAGGAGATGCCGGAGATGGCAGTACATCTAACTCAGAGGCGGCTCAACGGTTGGTGAAAATCCTCTTAGGCAGCAGTGTACTTTAGGGGCGCAAGAGGGACGGCGGCCTACGATCGGCGCGTGGAGCCGTACCTCCAGGCGCCGGCGGGCACACCGCCTCCCACGGTCTCGGCCGGCCCTTCCCGGCGGCGCCCTCCCGCCGGCGGCACAGCCAGCCGTGTGCGGCGCGTGTTCGCGGCGGCCTGCGTGGCGGCGCTCGTGCCGGCGGCGGTGTCCTACGCGACCACGATGCTCAGGCCCTCCAACTCGAGCCTCGGGATCCGCACGGTGGAGTGGCTGCGCGAACACGGCGCGGCCGGCGTGGTGAGCGAGGTCGAGTCGGTCTACTACACGCTGCAAGCGCCCTCCAAGGGCGGCCCGGCGCTGCGCGCGCTGCCGCGGGCCGGCCTTGCCGCGGGGGGCGCCGGCGGGCACGCGGCGACCGGGGTCGGCGGGGCGGGCGGGGCTCCGATCGTGGACCGCCCCCCGCGCGTGCGGCCGCTGGCCCACCCGCCGCTGCCCGGGGAGGGCGTGTGGCATCCCACGCAGCCGGGCGAGAGCGCCACCAACCCGCCGCTGCTGGTGAGCACGTTCCGCAGCGACCCGGCCGAATACCCGCAGTTGGTGGCCGGGGTGGCGTGGATCGACACCGCGCGCACCGTGGTGTCGCTGTACGCGGGGCGCGAAGAGCCCTCGGTGGAACTGCCCTCACGTGGGCCGCTGGAGGTCCCCCCGCACGAGCGCGGCCGGCTGCTGGCGACGTTCAACAGCGGCTTCAAGCTCGTCGACGCCGGCGGCGGGTGGGCGCTCGACGGGCACACGTACGCCCCCATGCGCGACGGCCAGGCGACGTTCGTGCGCTACGCCGACGGGCGCTACGACGTGATCTCCTGGCAAGGGGGCCCGGACGTGCCCGGGAACGTGGTGTTCGCCCGCCAGAACCTGCCGCTGATCGTCGACGGCGGCCGCCCCAACCCGAACCTCAGCGACGGCCCGGAATGGGGCGCGACGCTCGGCAACGCCGTGCAGGTGTGGCGCTCGGGGATCGGCGTGGACCGCCACGGCAACCTGATCTACGCGGCCGCCGACTACCAGACCGTCGGCAGCCTCGCCGCCATCCTGATCCACGCGGGCGCGGTCCGCGCGATGGAGCTCGACATCAACTCCTACTGGGTCTCCTTCAACACGTACGCCCAGCCGGGCGCGCGGGAACCCTCCAAGCTGCTGGAAGGGATGGAACGCCCCGCCGAACGGTACCTCACCCCCGACGACCGCGACTTCTTCGCCGTCTACCTGCGCTGAGGGTTCACGACAAAATAGATGATGGGATCGAGGTGGTCGATTCGTGGATGGGATGCGACGCACGCGAGCGCAGCCGTGCTGGTGGCACGGCGAGCATCGCGGGTGGCGCAGACCGCCGCGAAGCGACCGCACCGGACCATCAGATAATTTGTCGTGGGCCCTGGGCGGCGGCGCTCGGCACGGGTGGCCGGCCGGTGGCCGGCCGGCCGGCAGCCGGCGTGAAGCCCGGCAGCTCCAGCTCGATGCGCGCGCCGCCGGCGGGGCTCTCGCAGGCGCGCACCCACCCCCCGTGCGCCTTGGCGATCGCGCGCACGATCGCCAGGCCGAGGCCGGCGCCCCCCGAGGCGCGGTCGCGCGCGGCGTCGGTGCGGTGGAAGCGGTCGAACACGCGCTCGCGCTGGGCGGCGGGGATCCCGGGGCCGTCGTCCTCGACCACGAGACGTAGCCGCCCGCCGGGACGGCGCTCGGCGTGGAGACGCACGAGTCCGCCGTCCTTGGCGGTGTGGGCGATCGCGTTGGCGAGCAGGTTGCGCAGCGCCTGCGCGAGCCGGTCGGGGTCGGCGAGCAGGGTGCCGGCGGGCACCTCGCCCAGCTCGAAGCGCCGCGCCGCGAGCAGCGTCACGCCGTCCCACAGCTCCCCGAGGAAGGGCTCCACGTCGACCGGCTCCGCCCGCAGGAAGCGCGTCTGCTCGGCCCTCGCGAGCAGCAGCAGGTCGTCCACCAGGCGGGTGACGCGGGCGATCTCTGCCTGCACGAGGCGCTCCACTCGGCGCACCTCCTCGACCGAGGGCGCGCGCTGGGCGGCGAGCACCTCCAGCTGCCCGCGGATCACCGTGAGCGGCGTGCGCAGCTCGTGCGAGGCGTCGGCGACGAACGCGCGCTGGCCGGCGAACGCGTCGGTGAGGCGGTCGAGCATGTGGTTGAAGGCGTCCGCCAGCACTCTCACCTCGCGGCCCTCGCGCTCCACGTCGTGGATGCGGGGGTGCAGGTCGCCGCCGTCCACCTGCGCGGCGACCGCGGCCATCCGCCGCAGCGGCCGTGAGAAGCGGCTGCCGATCAGCAGCGAGGCGCCCAGCGCGCCGGCGAGCGCCAGCACCCCGGCGAGGATGAAGGCCCGCGCCACGCCGCTCTGAGCGCGCGCGACGCTCCCCAGGGGCTCCCCCACGCCGGCGGTGAGCAGCGCCGTGGTGCGCGCGGGGCCGCCGGCGACATGCGCGCGAGCGCCGGCGGTCGCCGCACGGGCGGCCGGGACGCGCACGGGGCGCTCGAGCAGGCGCAGCTCGCCGACGTCCGGCAGGCTCACCGTGGAGAACCCGTAGCGGACGGTGCGCAGCCGCTGCGCGAGCCGGTTCTCCTGCGCCTGCGCGGCTGCGCTCTCGCCGTCATCGGGCGTGTGCGAGCTGAACAGCTCGGGCGTGTTGGTGGCGACGGCTCCGCCGGGGCCGAGCACGAACAGCACCGTGGAGCTGGCGTTGAAGGGCTGGCCGGCGACGTACGCGCGCGCGGCCGCCAGCGCGGCGCTCGAGGTGCGGGCGCCGGAGGCGGCGAGCGCGTGGGCGAGGTCGCCGGCATCGCCCGAGATCTCGCTGTCGATCTGGCGCCGCAGCTGGGTGCCGGTGCCGCGGTACACCGCGAGGAACGTGACCCCCGAGGAGAGCACCACCACGAGCGCCACCCACGCCGCCAGCCGCCACCGCAGGCTGCTTGCAGCCAGGCTCAGCCGCCGCCGTGTTCCGTGGGCTCCCGCCCCACCGTCTGAGCCGGAGGCGCGGGCCCCCGCGTCCGCCCGTCCGTTGCCCGGTGCCGCCTGCGGCGGCTCATCCGACATGACTGTCTGACAGACGAGGGGCCCGGCTCGCGCCACCTTCGAGGCGGTAGCCCACCGCGCGCACGGTGTGGATCGGCGCGGGGCTGTCGGAACGGCGCAGCTTGCGGCGCAGGTAGCCGATATATACGTCGACAATATTGGTGGCGGGGTCGTGCTGGTAGCCCCACACCGCGCTCAGGATCTGCGCCCGCGAGAGCACCTGGCCACGGTGGCGCAGCAGGTACACGAGCAGCTCGTACTCCGTCGTGGAGAGCACCACCGGCACCCCGGCGCGCGTGACCCGGCGGCTCAGCAGGTCGACCTCGATGTCCTCCACGCGCAGCGTCGTGGTGGAGCTGTGGGCGGCCACGCGCAGCTGCGCGCGCACGCGGGCGAGCAGCTCCGCCAGCGAGAAGGGCTTGACCAGGTAGTCCACCGCGCCCGCGTCCAGGCCGGCGACGCGGTCCTCCACCTCGCCGCGGGCGGTGAGCACGATCACAGGTAGCGCCGGCTTGGCGGCGCGCAGCGCGGCGAGCACCTCCATTCCGTCCCGGCCCGGCAGCATCAGGTCGAGCACGACCGCGTCGAAGCTCTCGGCCAGCGCGCGGCGCTCGCCCTCCGCGCCGTCGTGCTCCGCGTGCACGACGAAGCCCTCGGCTTCCATGCCCCGTCGCACGAAGTCGACGATCCCCGGCTCGTCCTCGACCAGCAGCACCACTGGCGCGGTCGCGGCCGCGGGCTCGGGGGATGCCGCCGAGTGCACCACGCCAGCCAGGATAGGGCGACGGCCGGCGCGCGCCCGCCGCGGCCATGATCGTGTGAGAGCTCTCACCGAGTGATTACGCGCTCCTTAGCGGGCGTGCCGACACTCCTTCCATGCAGAGCGCACTACGAGAGGTCGAGTCGCGCGCGCCGGGAGGGCCCGTGGACGTGCTGTCCACAGCGGAGGGCCCCGACGGCAACGAGCGGCTCACGACGCTCACCGGCGCCGTGCTGCTCGTGTTGCTCGCGGCGCTCGGCGTGACGATCCTGCGCATCCACCCGCTGCTGTGGGAGCACCTCTTCCTCGGCCTGCTGCTGCTCGGGCCGGTGGCGCTGAAGGTGGGCAGCACCGGGTACCGGTTCGTGCGCTACTACACCCGCGACCCGGCCTACCGCCGCAAGGGCCCGCCGCCTGCCTACCTGCGCGCGCTCGGCCCGGTGGTGGTGGTGTCCACGTTCGCCGTGTTCGCCACCGGCGTGGCGCTGCTGCTGCTCGGGCCCTCCTCGCGCTCGACGTGGCTGCTGGCCCACAAGGCGAGCTTCTTCGTGTGGCTGGCCGCCACCGGCGTGCACGTGCTCGCCCACCTGCCGGCGCTCAGGCGGGCGCTGGGCAGCGACGCCCATCGCGAGCTCTCCCCGGCCCGCGCCAGTCGCGCCGGCCGGACGCTCGCGCTCGCGGGCGCGCTCGTCGCGGGGCTCGTGCTGGCGGTGCTGCTGGTGCCCGAATTCGGTCCGTGGCTGCACTACCACCGCGTCCTGGCGGGCCGCTGAGTGGCCGCGCTCGCGCAGGCGCTCCCCGTCGCCGGCGCCCGCTGGCGGGGCATCCCCCGGGGAGTCGGCTCTTATGGAAGCTCTCATGCCGCCTTTAGCCTGAGCTTGCGTTTCCGCGGCACACTCAGATCCTGAAACTCACACCGTCCTCTGCGTAATGTCCCTCCACCCCCACACCTCCCACTCCCGCGACGCCGCGCTGCGCCGCCTGAGCCGCGCCAACCGGTGGCTGCTCGCGGGCAGCGCGACGCTCACCGGCGCGCTCACGGCGCTCGCCGCCAACGCGTTCCCCGGCAAGACGCTGCGGGGCGCGCACACGACCGCCTCCGACGCGCACCGCGCGGAAGGGGCGGGCCGACGCACCGGCTCCGGCTCGGGCGCCACGACCAGCACCGCCCCCCTCCAGGCGCCGTCACAGGCGCCACAAACGGGCACCGGCTCGGGCTCGGGCGAATCCTCCTCCTCAGGCGAATCCTCCGGGCAGAGCTCGGGCACGCCGGGCACGGGCTCCGCGGGGAGCGAAGCGAGCTCCGGCACGGGCGAAGCGGGATCCTCGGCTGGGGAATCGAGCTCCTCGGGGTCCGGCTCCTCCTCGGGCGAAGGCGCGGCGGGGAGCGGTGCGTCGTCCGGTGAAGCGTCCTCCGCGCAGGGCTCGGGCTCCTCAGCTGGGGAATCGGGCTCGGCGAGCGGCTCCCCCGCGCCGGAATCGACCTCACCCGCCCCCGCTGAAGCCGAAGCCCCCGTCACCTCGGGGGGCTCGTGAGGCGCGCGCGCTCCACCTGCACCCACGTGGGCGGCGGCGCTGCGACCGCTCGTTGGGAGGCGCTCGGCACGACCGTCGTGCTGCGCGTCGCCGACCCCCTGTGGCTGCCCCGTGCGAGCGCGATCCTCACGCGCGAGCTGGACGCGATCGACCGCGCCTGCAGCCGCTTTCGCCCCGACTCCGACCTGAGCGCCGTCAACGCTCACGCGGGCGGACGGCCGGTGCCGGTCGCGCCGCTGCTGGTGCAGGCGCTGCAGCTCGCGCTGCGCGCCGCCGAGCTCACCGACGGGGACGTCGACCCGACGATCGGCGCGGCGCTCGTGTTGGCCGGCTACGACCGCGACTGGTCGCTGCTGCCGCGAGCGGAGGATGGCGTCCGGGAGGGTTCGCGGTCGCACCCCACCCTCCTCGTCCAGCGGCGCTCCGGGTACCGCACGGTCGAGCTCGACCCGGTGCGCGGCCTCGTGCGCGTGCCGCGCGGCGTCGCGCTGGACCTCGGGGCCACCGCCAAAGCATGGGTAGCCGATCGTGGCGCCCGCGCCGTGCACGAGGCCGCGGGCTGCGGCGTGCTCGTCGGCATCGGCGGCGACCTCGCCTTCGCCGGGCCCGCGCCCGCCGGTGGGTGGCGCGTCCACGTCACCGACGACCACCGCTCCGGGCCCGACGCGCCCGGGCAGACCGTGTCGCTTGCGAGCGGCGGCCTCGCCACCTCCTCGGTCGCCGTGCGCCGCTGGCGCCGGGGGGGCGAGACGCTGCACCACATCATCGACCCCGCGCGCGGCGTCCCGGCGCGCGGCCCGTGGCGCACCGTGTCGGTCGCCGCGGCCAACTGCGCCGACGCCAACATCGCCGCCACGGCGGCGCTCGTGCGCGGGGCACGCGCGCCGCGGTGGCTGCAGGAGCTTGGCCTGCCGGCGCGCCTGGTCGCGCACGACGGGACGGTGGTGCGAGTCGGCGGCTGGCCCGCCGAGGCGCCCCCGCGACGCCGGCCCCCCGCCTGCGCGCCCGCCCCGGTGGCGGGACACGGAGGTCCCGCCCGCACGAGCGCCGACCCCGCGCTACGACGCGCGGACGATCCCCCCCGATGACCGCCCCCCTCCTCCCCCTCGCCGCGGCCGGCCCCAGCCTGGACTGGTACCTCACCCGTTCGACCGGCGCCGTCGCCCTGCTGCTGCTGAGCGTCGGGCTCGCGCTCGGGGTGGCGGACGTGCGGCGCCTCTCCACGCCGCGCTGGCCGCGCTTCGTGCTCGACGCGCTGCACCGCCGCGTCTCGCTGCTCGCGCTCGCGTTCCTGCTGGTGCACGTGCTCACCGCGGTGCTCGACTCCTTCGCCTCGATCTCGGTGGTGGCCGTGTTCGTGCCGTTCGTCGGCTCCTACCGGCCCTTCTGGCTGGGGCTCGGCGCGGTCGCGTTCGACCTGCTGCTCGCCGTGGTGCTCACGAGCGTCCTGCGTCCCCGCGTGGGGCCGCGCGCGTGGCGCGCCGTGCACTGGCTGGCGTACGCGTGCTGGCCGGTGGCGCTGCTGCACACGCTCGGCACGGGCTCGGACGTGCTCAGCGCCTGGCTGCAGGTCCTCGCCGCCGTCTGCGTGGCGCTCGTGCTCGCGGCCGTGCTCGTGCGGGCGCTCGCCGGGTGGACGCACGAGCAGGCGCGCGAGCGCGGCCTGGCGCTCGGCGGGGCGTTCGCGTTCGCGCTCGGCCTCGTGCTGTGGCTGCCCTCCGGGCCGCTCGGCTCCGAATGGGCGCGGCGCTCGGGCACCCCCGCGGCGCTGCTCGGCCACTCCGCCCCCCGCTCGCGCATCGTGGTGAGCCCGTGAGCCTCTACGAGCCCACGCTCGCCGGCGCGCCCGGCGCTCTGGCGGACATGCCTGCACCCGCCGCGCCCGGCGCGAGCGGCCTGCCGCGGCTGCTCGCCGGCATCCCCGCGCGCGGCGCGCTCCCGCTGCGCGAGCACCTCGCGCTGCACGGCCCGTTGCCGGCCGCGGAAGGCCGCGGCTGGGGGCGCCGTCACGGCGCCGCGGGCCTGCTGGATGAGGTCGAGCGCGCGGGGCTGCGCGGTCGCGGCGGGGCCGCGTTCCCCACGGCCGCCAAGCTGCGCGCGGTCGCGGCCGCCGGCGGCGGCGGCCTCGGCGGCCGCCTCGGGGCGCCCGGTGCGCGCCCGCTCGTGGTCGTCAACGGGGCGGAGGGCGAGCCCGCCTCCGCCAAGGACCGCACGCTGCTGCGCGCGCTGCCCCACCTCGTGCTGGACGGCGCCGCGCTCGCCGCCGCCGCGGTCGGCGCGCGGGAGGTGCTGCTCGGCGTCTGCGCGTCCTCGGCCCTCGACGGCGTGGCGGGCGCGCTCGAGGAACGCGCGTCGGTGCGCGGCGGCGCAGGGGACGGCGGGGTGCGCTTCGAGCTGCACGCGGTGCCCGCCCGCTACGTCGCCGGGCAGGAGTCCGCACTCGTCAGCTTTCTCTCCGGCGGCTCGGCGCTGCCCACGTTCACCCCGCCGCGGCCCTTCGAACGGGGCGTGCGCGGGCGCCCCACGCTCGTCTGCAACGTCGAGACGCTCGCGCACCTCGCGCTGGTGGGACGGTACGGAGCGGAGTGGTTCCGGGAGCTCGGCACCCCCGAGCAGCCCGGCTCGGCGCTCGTCACGCTCTCGGGGCCGCTCGCCCACCCGGGGGTCTACGAGGTCGAGTACGGCTCCCCGCTCGCCGAGTTGCTGGACGCCGCCGGCGGCCTGCGCGCGCCCGCCCGCGCGGTGCTGGTGGGCGGCTACGGGGGCACGTGGGTGGACGGCGCGCGGCTGGAGGAGATGGCCCTCTCCGACCGCCACCTCGCGCGGATCGGGCCCCACCCGCCCACGCTCGGCGCGGGCGTGGTGGCCGTGCTCTCCGCCGACGCCTGCCCGGTCGCCGAGCTCGCCCGCCTCACGCGGTGGCTGGCGGGGGAGTCCGCGCGCCAGTGCGGGCCGTGCGTCTTTGGGCTCGACGCGCTCGCCGCCGTGTTCGAGGGGCTCGCTTTGGGCGGCGCCCCGCCGCGGCGGGGCGTGCGCCGTGTGTACACCGCCGGTGGCGGGGCCGGCACCCGCGGCCGGCGCGGCGGTGGCGCGGATGGGGGTGTCCTCCCGGCGGGCGCGCCCGAGCGCCTGCGCGCCCTCTCCGCGCTGGTGCGCGGGCGAGGCGCGTGCGGCCACCCCGACGGCGCCGCGCGGCTGGTCGAGAGCGCCCTGGACGTCTTCGCCGAGGAGCTTGCCGAGCACGCCCGCCACGGCCCGTGCGCGGCCTGCGCCGAGCCACCCGAGCTGCCGCTGCCCCGCGCCGCCGGCGGGCCCGCCGGCGCGCGGCCGGCGGCGCGCCGCTCCCCGAGCCTACGTGCGAGCGCCGCCCGATGAGTCGCGGCCCGGCCCGCCCCACCCACCGCCTGCGCGTCAACCCGATCGGGTGCGAGGCGCACGGCATGTGCGCCGAGCTGCTGCCGGAGCGCATCGCGCTCGACGAGTGGGGCTACCCGCTGCTCGACGGCGCGCCGCTGCCCGCGAGCCTGCTCGCCCACGCCCGCCGCGCCGCGGCGGCCTGCCCCACGTTCGCGCTGCTCGTGGAGCGGCGCGAGGGGTAGGCGTCAGCGCACCACGACCTTGCCGACCATCCCTTCGGCGGCGTGGAGGGTGCAGCGGTAGGCGAACGTCCCGGTGTGGTTGAACCGCACCGTGAAGGAGCCGTGCGTCTGCGTGCGCGAGCGGAAGCTGCCGCCGGTCACGTTGTGTTCGGTGCTGCCGCCCCGCCACACCCACGTGACGCTTTCGCCACGGTGGATCGTGACGGCGCTCGGGTGGAAGCGCAGCCCCTGCAGCCCCACCACGTGGGTGCTCGCGCCGTGCGCCACCGAGGGCGCCGCGCCTCCCGTCTGCGCGAGCGGGCCGACTGCGCTCGCCGGGGCCGCTACCGCGGCGAGGGCCAGCGCCGCGAGCGCCACGCGCGTTCTCGTTCTGTGCATGCCTGGTCCTTTCCTGGTTCTTGCTCTCTCGGTGTCCTGTGTCGCTGGGTCGCGCGGTGCCTGTCCGGCTCTCCCTGCGTGTCCTGTTTCTCCCTGCGCTCCGTGCTCCCTCCCGCCGCACTCACCCACCCGGACTCCGCCGCGGGTCCAACCTTTCACCCCTCGGGCGGACGGCCGCTACAGTCCGATCAGGTGCCCGCGCTCGATCCCCAGTCGCTGCCGCGCCATCTCGACCGCCTCTACCGCGCGGCGTGGGCGCTGTGCGGCTCGCCCCACGATGCGGAGGACCTCGTGCAGGAGACGTGTGCGCGCGTGCTTGCACGCCCGCGACGGCTGCACGGCGAGGACGAGCTCGCCTACCTGATGACCGTGCTGCGCAACACCTTTCTCACCACCCTGCGCACCGCGTCGCGCCGGCCGCGCGCCAGCGCCACGCCGCTGGAGGAGCTCGACCCGGTGGACCCGCGGGCGGGCGATCGCCCCGCGGAGGCCGTGGAGGCGCGCGAGGTCTTCGCGGCGATCGGCGGCCTGCCCGAGCGCTACCGCCTCGCGCTGGTCGCCGTGGACATCGTCGGGCTCTCCTACCGGGAGGCTGGGCAGGTGCTGGAAACGCGGGAGGCGACTGTTGCCACCCGCCTGTTCCGCGCTCGCCAGCTGGTCGCCCGCCGGCTCGCGCCGGAGGCGGAGGCGGAGCCGGAGAAGGCCGCGACGCGGGAAGGTCAGGCCGCCGCGCGGCGTCTTACTCAGGAGAGATCGATATGACCCACGTACCCGAGGACACTCACAGCGAGCTGGCCACGCTCGCCGACGGCACGCTGCAAGGCGAGCGGCGCGAGCAGCTGCTCGCGCTCGTGGCCGACTCTCCCGAGCTCGCCGCGGAGCTGGAGCGCCAGCGGCGCGCGCTGGCGCTCATGGGAGCGCTCGAGCAGGTGGAGGCGCCCGCGGCGCTGCGCCGCTCGGTCGAGGCGCTGGGGGCCGGCGAGGGCGTCTCCGCGAGCCCCCGCGCCGCGCGCCCCCGCCTCCCGCGCGCACCCCGCACACGGCACCTTGGGCGGCCGCGACTGGTTGCGGGGGTGGCGTTGGCTGCGGTCGTGGCGATCGTTGTGGCGGTGGTGGTGGGCGGCAGCTCGACGGGCGGCGGAGCGACCCCCACGGTGTTGCAGGCCTCAGGCGCGGGGCTGCAGCCCGCGACGCGCCCCGCGCCGGCGGAGAGCCCGCGCGACCGGCGCGTGCTCGCGGCCTCCGCCGCGGGGATCTCCTTCCCTTATTGGGCCGCCCGCCCGCCCGCCCACCCGCTCGGCTGGCGCGCGACCGGTGCGCGCCTCGACACGGTCGGGGGCCGAACCGTCACCACCGTCTTCTACGGCGACCACGCCGGACGGCGCCTCGGCTACTCGATCGTCTCCGGCGCCGCGCTGCCGGTGCCGGCGGGGGCGGCGGTGCAGCGCGGCGGGTTGACCTTCCACGTCCTGCGCTCCGGGCACACGACGGTCGTGACATGGCGGGAGGCGGGCCACACCTGCATCCTCACCGCGCACGGGGTCGCGCCCGGGACGCTCGAGCGCCTCGCCACGTGGCAGCGGGTGTGAGGGGGATAGCCGTCGTTCAGTGTTGGCAACACAGGGCGTCCGCACGACGCGGTCGTCTACGCGACTGCGCGCGGACCGGCGGCAACACGGGCGGCGTGAAACTCCGTCACCCACTCGCGGGGCACGAACGTCGGACGATCGCGCGCGCGCAGCAGCCGGTCGGCCAGCCGCACGAGCGCAGCGGCGAACAGCGGCGCGAGTCCACGATGCGCTGGGGGGCGGGCCAGCACGTCGGAGCCGTCGGGAAACACGAGCGCGATCGGACGGTGTTCAGCGATGGCGTGCGCGATCAGCGTCGAAGTGTCGGGCGAGTCGGCCGGGATCAGCACGGTGCCGTCGGGGTAGCGCTCGTCATTGGCGGGATCGATCGCGATCCGCGTCAGCAGATCACCGGCGGCGTCGGTCGCCGGAGTGTTGGAGCTGCGGGCTAGGTTCTCCATGCCTGAACGATCGCCTCCCAATGGGCTTTCAGGTGCTCGATTGCGGCAGCGATCGCGGCGTTGGTGGGGCCAGGATGGAAGGCCTCCGCAGGCTGCTTGCCGTCTGTCGTAGTGTAACGGTGCATGTGGTGGCTGCCAAGGTGGTTGTCGAACAGACGGACCTCCCGCCAGCCATCATCGACGCGAACAAGCAGCAGCACCGCGTAGCGCTCGATCGGCCGCCCCGA
This sequence comes from uncultured Solirubrobacterales bacterium, assembly GCA_963821775.1. GTDB lineage: Bacteria > Actinomycetota > Thermoleophilia > Solirubrobacterales > Solirubrobacteraceae > Palsa-744. The sequence continues at coordinate 385,576 of CAWGFB010000001.1, forward strand.
GCGGCTGAAACGAACGACCACTCCGTCGGCCAGCGCCCACTCGACAGTCTGCTCATATGGCATCCCGTCAGGCTCTCAGACGCTTGGGACGAAACCCTCAGGAGCATGGCCTCGCGACCCAGGCACACCGCTCCCCCACCGGTATGAGCTACCACGAAACCCCTACCTTAGGGTACCCTAAGCAGTGCCCACTGCCCGCGCAAGCGGGCCACCCACCCCCAGGAGACCCGTCATGCCCTTCGGCGAAACGGTGCTGCTCGGCGCGATCGCCGGCTCCACCATCTACATCGGCCTGCCACTGGGGCGCATGGAGCGCGTCGGTCCCCGCGCGCGCGTGGCGCTGGCGATGCTCTCCGTGGGGATCCTCGCGTTCATCTTCATGGACGTCAGCGCCCACGCCGAGGCGATCGTCGCGAGCGCGCTTGACAGCTACAAGCACACCCACACGGACCTGGGGCGCGTGCTCGGCCTGTTCGCGCTGCTCGCCGCCGGCTTCGCCCTCGGGGTCGCGGGCATCGGCACGTTCGAACGGCGCCTGCGCGCGGGCGGCCGGCGGGCCGCGGCGCTGCCGCCGATCGCGGGCGGCGAGCAGGCCGAGGCGGCCCTCGGCGCACCCGCGCCGCGACCCGCCGACACGCTCCCCCATGAGGATGCGCTCGCCCGCGCGCGCCGCGCGGCGTTGCGCACCGGCATGACGATCGCGGTGGCGATCGGGCTGCACAACTTCGCCGAGGGCCTGGCGATCGGCGTGTCCGCGCAGACCGGGGCGATCGGCCTGGCGACGGTGCTGGTCGTCGGCTTCGCCCTGCACAACGCGACCGAGGGCTTCGGGATCGTCGGGCCGCTGGGCGACGTGCGGCCCACGTGGGGGTGGCTGGCGCTCGCCGGCCTGGTGGGGGGCGGCCCCACGTTCCTCGGCACCGTGGTCGGCTACCAGGTGCACTCCGAAGCGCTCCAGCTCGCTTTCTACGCGCTGGCGGGCGGGGCGATCCTCTACGTCGTCGGGGAGATCTGGGTCGGGGTGCGCCGCCTCGGCCACCGCGAGCTCGGCCTCTACATGCTCGCGCTCGGCTTCATCGCGGGCGTGGCCACCGACCTCCTCGTCAGCTACGGCGGGGCGTGAGGTCTCGGGAGCGGGCTCGGGCAGGACGCCGGCCGGGCAGCACCGGCCGGGACGGCCGCAAGCATGCAGACGATAGTCGGAAACACCCCTGCGTTGGCGCCACACGCGGCTGTAGGGTGGGTCGGCATGAGTGGACCTGTCTGGCCGATCCGAACGTACCTTCTCGCCATGCTCGCACTCCTCGCCGGCGCCGCTGCCCCGTCCCCGGCCAGGGGCGCAGCGCCCGAACCCACGGTGAGGCTCTCCGCCGCGCTCACGCCCGAGCGCCTCGGCCAGGGCACGACAGTCCACTTCGGCTTCACCGTCACCACCCCGCCCGGCACGGCCTCCTCGCCGCTCACCGACGTCGAGCTGCTGTACCCGGAAAACCTCGGCCTCGCCACCTCAGGCCTCGGCCTCGAGACCTGCACCACCGGGATCCTCGAAGCGTACGGCCCCGAAGGGTGCCCCTCCCAGTCGCAGATGGGCTACGGCAGCGCGCTCGTGGTGGTCCCCTTCGGCCCGGAGATCATCGAAGAGCCGGCGCAGACGAGAGTCTTCATGGCCCGTCTCCGGCAGGGGCACCTCGGGCTGGTCTTCTACGCCTGGGGCGAACGCCCCGTCGACGCGTGGATCGTCTTCGGCGGCCTGGTGCTGCCCGCCTCCCAGCCCTACGGCGGCGACCTCGCCGCCACGATCCCGCTCGTGCCGACGCTTCCCGGGGCGCCTTACGCCGCGGTCGTCAGATTCTCCACCACGATCGGCCCCGAGCACCTCACCTACTACGAACGCCGCCGCGGCCGCTTCCTCCCCTACCACCCCCGGGGCATCATCCTGCCCCGCACCTGCCCGGCCGGCGGCTTTCACTTCGGGGCCCGCCTCACCTTCCACAACGGCACCCACGCCTCCGCCGCGACGGTGGTGCCCTGCCCGCCGTAGGGGCCCGGTCTCGCGGCCGCCCGAGGGACGCCCGCACGCCCGCGCCGTGGCCCGCAGGTAGGATGCGCGCCGATGCGCGCGATCCAGATCGTTGACCTCAGCGGCCCCGCCGGCGCGCTGCGCGCGGTCGAGCTGTCCGAGCCCGAGTCCCCGCCGTCGCACCCCCTCACACCCGGGGAGGGCGTGCTGATCGACGTGCGCGCCGCCGGCGTCTCCTTCCCGGAGGTGCTGCAGAGCCGCGGCGAGTACCAGTACAAGCCGCCGCTGCCGTTCGTCCCCGGCGGCGAGGTCGCCGGCGTGGTGCGCGAGGCGAGCGCCGCGGCGGCCGCGCTCGGCCTGCAGGTCGGGCAGCGTGTGGCCGCCTTCTGCATGCTCGGCGGCTTCGCCGAGGTGGCGGCGGCGCCGCCGTTCCTCACCTTCGCGCTCCCCGACGCGCTCGACTTCGCGCAGGGCGCCGCGCTGATCCTCAACTACCACACCGCCTACTTCGCGCTCGCCCTGCGGGGGCGGCTGCGGGAAGGCGAGACGGTGCTCGTGCACGGCGCCGCCGGGGGCGTGGGCACGGCTGTGCTGCAGGTGGCGCACGGCCTCGGCGCACGCACGATCGCGGTCGTCTCCTCCGCGGAGAAGGAACGCGTCGCGCGCGCGGCCGGCGCCGAGGAGGTGCTGCGCGCCGACGGCCCCTGGAAGGATGAGGCACGCGAGCTTTCCGGCGGCGGCGTCGACCTCGTGCTCGACCCCGTCGGCGGCGAGCGCTTCACCGACAGCCTGCGCGCGCTGGCGCCCGACGGGCGCCTGGTCGTGGTGGGCTTCACCGGCGGCGCGATCCCCGAGGTGCGCGTCAACCGGCTGCTGCTCGGCAACGTCGAGGTCGTCGGCGCCGGCTGGGGCGCCTACGCGCTCTCCCGGCCCGAGCTGTGCCGCGAGATCGGCGCGCGGATCGAGGAACTGATCGAGCGGGGCGCCGTGCGTCCGCTGGTGGGCGCACGCTTCCCGCTGGAGCGCGCCTCCGAGGCGCTGCTGGAGATCGACGAGCGCCGCGCGACCGGCAAGGTCGTCCTCGAGGTGGGGTGATGGACTTCGAGCACTCCCCGCGCGCGCGGGAGCTGATGGAGCGCCTGGACGCGTTCCTGGAGCGCGAGGTCGCCCCGCGCGAGGAGCCCTACCACCGCGAGCTCTTGGCGAGCGCCGACCCGTGGGTGGTACACCCGGCGGTAGAGGAGCTCAAGGCCCGGGCGCGCGCGGAGGGCCTCTGGAACCTGTTCCTGCCGGGCAGCCCCGAGGTCGGCGGCGAGCCGCGCGGAGCTGGGCTCACGAACGTCGAGTACGCCCCACTGGCCGAGCGCATGGGCCGCTCGCTGATCGCCTCGGAGGTGTGCAACTGCAACGCGCCGGACACCGGCAACATGGAGGTGCTGCTGCACTTCGGCTCCCCCGAGCAGCACGAGCGGTGGCTCGTGCCCCTGCTCGACGGCGAGATCCGCTCGGCCTTCTGCATGACCGAGCCGGACGTCGCCTCCTCGGACGCGACCACCATGCAGGCCACCGCGGCGCTCGACGGCGAGGAGGTGGTGCTCAACGGCCGCAAGTGGTGGAGCACCGGGGTCGGGCACCCCCGCTGCCGCGTGGGGATCTTCATGGGGCTCACCGACCCCGCCGCCGACCGCTACCACCGGCACTCGATGGTGGCCGTGCCGCTCGACGCGCCCGGCGTGCGGGTCGAGCGGATGCTCTCCACGATGGGCTTCGACGACGCCCCCGGCGGGCACGGCGAGGTCTCCTTCGCCGACGTGCGCCTCCCCGCCTCCGCGATCGTCGGCGGACCGGGTCAGGCGTTCGCGATCGCGCAGGCGCGCCTCGGCCCCGGGCGCGTGCACCACTGCATGCGGCTGATCGGCCTCGCCGAGTTGGCCTTGGAGCTCGCCTGCCGGCGTGCGACTACACGCATAGCCTTTGGCAAGCCGCTGGCCAACCTCGGCGGCAACCGCGAACGGATCGCCGACGCGCGCATCGCGATCGATCAGGCGCGCCTGCACGTGCTGCACGCGGCTTGGCTGATCGACACGCAGGCCCCGGCGATGTTGGGGGCCGTCTCGCAGATCAAGGTGGCGGTGCCCTCGATGGCCCAGCGGGTCGTGGACATGGCGATGCAGCTGCACGGCGGCGCGGGCCTCTCGGATGACTTCCCGCTCGGCGCCGCGTGGACGGTGGCGCGGGCGCTGCGTCTCGCCGACGGTCCCGACGAGGTCCACCGCGGCGTCATCGCGCGCCTGGAGCTGGCGCGCTACGGCCAGGGTAAGTGGGGCGCCTCGGGCAGCTGAGCATCCGGGCAGGGGGGCGCGCACATGAGCGTCCCGGGTCGGGAGCGCGCACATGAGCATCCGCCGCGGCCCGCGCAATGCTTTCCCGAGTGTCGCCGGAGCCCGCCGCGTCGTCCGAGGACGCCAGATCGTCGCAGCACCGCTACGGCTTGGTGCTGGCGCTCACGATCCTGGCGGTGCTCTTCTCGATCGTCGCGCCCGAGACCTCCGCAGGCCGCGCCGTCTCGGTGCTCCTGCAGGGGGCGATGCTGTTCGGGGTCATCGTCACCGCGCGCGACCCTCCGGCAACGCGGAGCCTTGCCGCGACGCTGACCGTGATCGTGCTGTTCGCTCTCGCGGTGCTGGTGGGCCTCTCCGTCGTGCCGCGCTGGGTGGGCGCCGCAGGGTCCGCCCTCGCGGTGCTGGCGGTGCTGATCGTGCTCACCCGCGGCGTGGTGCGGCTGGTGCGCGATCGCGGCGTCACGCTGCAGGCGGTGGCGGGAGCGCTCACGAGCTACCTGCTGATCGGGCTGCTCTTCGCCCTCATCGTGCGTGTGATCGTCGGCCTCAGCCCCCACCCGTACTTCGAGCAGGTCTCCAACGCCGCGATCACCCAGAGCCAGCAGATCTACTTCAGCTTCACGACGCTCACCACCACCGGCTACGGCGACCTCACCCCGGTGCTGAACCTGGGCCGCGCTCTTTCGGTGCTCGAGATGCTCTTCGGCCAGATCTACCTTGTCACCGTCATTGGCCTGTTGATCGGCAACCTCCGTCGCGGGCCCGAACGCGCGGGCGAGGCGTGACGAGGGGCGCGAGGCGTGACGAGCGGCGCTACTCTTCAGCGTCCTCCACGTCGTCCTCCTCCTCCCCACCCGGTTTGCGCAGCCAGTCCGCGAGCTGCTGCCCGACGGAGTTGATCGACTCCCCCGCATCGCGGAATGCGTCGCGGAAGCGCTCGGAGTAGTGGGAGACCGCATCGCTGCCCTCCGCGCGGGCATCCACCGGTTCGTCGCGGGTCGGGTACTCCCCTCCGACGATCCTGTCGAACTCGCCCGAGCGCACCCACGCCATCAGCTCGTGCGTGCGCTTCACCGGCATCGGATGGCTCACTCCCAGGTCAATCAGCAGCCGGGTGAGGCGCTCCAGGCCCCCGCCCTTCTCGGTGTAGTCGAGGCCCTGGCGCATGAACACGTCGAGGTCGAGCTCGTCCACCATCGCCCCGGCGGAGAGGCACATCAACGTCCGACACACCGTCAGCGGGTCGCGCGTGACGAGCGCCGCAGCGCGGTCGGCGCTCAGCTCCGTGGCGCGCTCCCACTCCATCAGCGCCGTGCGGATCGGCGCCAGGGGGAGCATCAGCCGGGAGGTTCCCCCCAGCAGCACCAGGATGTACAGCGCGGTGCGGTAGAGCTGGTGGTCGGCGAGGATATGCGCGGCCTCGTGCGCGAACACCGCGCGGCGCTGCCCGGCGTCCAGCAGCCCCACGAGCTCGGACTGCACCACCACGATCGGGTGCTTGGCGCCGATCGCCATCGCGTTCGGCGAGGGGAACTGCGTCAGGTAGAGGTCGGGCACGTCGTGCATATCGAGCGTGGCGTAGGCGATCGCGTGCTCGCGCCACACGGCGCCCAGCTGCTCTTCGGAGAGCCGCACCGCCGAGCCGAGGTAGCTCTGGCGCAGCGCGCGCTCGTATCCGAGCTCGATCAGCTTGCGCACCACGGTGTCCAGATAGGGAATTGAGCGCAACGCCGCGGTCGCGGCGCGATCGGCGGGGTGCTGGAAGGCGCGCGGGGAGATGCCGGTCAGGTGGTGACCGGCGACCGGCAGTGTCTGTCCCGAAGACTCCACGGGGACAGCGTACTGCGATAGGGTCGCCCCCATGAGCGCACCCCTCACCGCGGTGATAACGGGCGCGTCGAGTGGGATCGGCGAGGCGACCGCCCGCCGCCTGGCGCGGGAGCCCGGGGCGCGGCTGGTGCTCGTCGCCCGCCGCGAGGAGCGCCTGCAGGCGCTGGCGCAGACATTGCCCGCGCCCTGCACGTGGCTGGCGCTCGACCTCACCGACGAAGAGGCGCCTGCGCAGGTGGCGGCGCACATCCAGGAGCAGTACGACGGGCGCCTGACGCTGCTCGTCAACAACGCCGGCGCGGCCTGGCGGGCGCCCTTCGCCGAGGGCGGGTACGCCAACGTCAAGCGCACGATGACGCTCAACTTCGACGCCCAGGTGCGCCTCACCGAGGCGCTGCTGCCGCTGCTGCGCGCCAACGCGCCGAGCGCCGTCGTCAACGTGTCGAGCACCGCCGCGCGCGCCACCCGCCCGGGCACCGGCTCGTACTCCGCAAGCAAGGCTGCGCTCACCGCGTGGAGCGACGCGCTGTACGCGGAGGAGCACGCGCACGGGGTGCACGTCGGCATCGTGTTCCCCGGCTTCGTCGCCACCGAGGGCTTCCCGGCGCGCGAGCTGCTCGCGCGGCCGCACACGGCGTGGATCGTCTCCACGGCCGACCGCGTGGCTGAGGCGATCGTCGAGACGGGGCCCGGCCGGCGCGCCGAGCGGTACGTGCCGCGCCCCTACTTCCTCGCGGCCGTGGCGCGCCTGCTGCTCCCCGGCCTCGTGCGGCGCACGCTCACGCGCGGGGGCGCGGCGGTGCTGACGACGACAACAGGCGCCGAACAGGCAGCCCATACGTCCGATGAGCAGAACGTCGCGGGGCGAAGGTATCTCGGCTCCGCGCCCGAATAAGAAGCCGTGAGCTGCGCACCGTCCGCATAACCGCCGCTGTGTGCGGGTAGATGTCCCCGGGCACAGCAACTTTTGGGCCATCGATGTTCTCCAGCAGAGGGTGCCCGAGAGTGTACGGGGCGGAGGGTGACGGCCGTGGCGCTGCTCCACCAAGAATGGTTGACAACGCAACTACTAGTCCCTATAATACCGATCCCGAAGCCCTCGAGGAGCGCCGCGGGCCCCAGGACGGCGCGCCCAGCCCCTCGCTCGACCAGAGAAGGACCCCACTATAGAAGGACCCACCATGTCAGATGATAGCCAGATCACCACGCTCGACACGCTCGACACCGCCCAGGTGGCGGCCGAGGATACGCGCCCGCCGGCGGGCGCCCTCGACCCCTACGACGAAGTGAGCCGCGCTGCACGCGGCGCGGTCGCCCGGCGACGGGCGGTGGCCGCGCGCGCCGCCGGCGCGGAAACCGAGACCTACATCCCCGAGTCCGTCGACCAACTGCTCGCGCACTCGCGGCGCTACCCCCTGCTCACGCCCGAACAGGAGATCGAGCTCGCCCAGCGGATCGAGCGCGGCGACCTGCGCGCCAAGGAACTGATGATCAACTCCAACCTCCGCCTGGTGGCCTCCAACGCGCGGCGCTACCAGAACCAGGGGCTGCCGCTGGCCGACCTCGTGCAGGAGGGCATGCTGGGGCTGATCCGCGCGAGCGAGAAGTTCGACTGGCGCAAGGGCTTCCGCTTCTCCACGTACGCGACCCTGTGGATCCGCCAGGCGATCCAGCGCGGCCTGGAGAACTCCGGGCGCACGATCCGTCTGCCCGTGCACGTCGCGCAGCGCACCCGCAAGGTGGGGCGCGTCGAGCGCGAGCTCTCCGTGCGCCTCGGGCGCGAGCCGACGACCGAGGAGATCGCGATCGAGGCCGGCCTCGAGCTCGACCAGGTCGAGGAAGTCCGCCACCAGCGCGCCGCGCTCGTGAGCCTCGACCAGCAGGTGGGCGAGGACGGCGACACCGCCCTCGGCGACCTGCTGCCCTCCGACCAGGAGCCGCCCGAGGAGACCGCCTACGAAAACGAGCGCGAGCGCCTCGTGCACCTCGCGATCTCGCAGCTGCCCGAAACCGAGCGGACCGTGCTGACGCTGCGCTTCGGCACCGGCAAAGAGGCGCCGCAGACGCTCACCGCGATCGGCAAACGCCTCGGGTTCTCCGCGGAGCGGGCCTCGCAGCTGGAGCAGCGAGCGCTGAAGAAGCTGGCGGAGTCGCCAGAGCTCGCAGCCCTCCGAGAGGCGGCGTAGCATCTGAGTCGTATGTGGGATCGCGTCGTCCAATGGACGATCGCCGCAGGGGAACTGGTGCTCGCCCCGATCGAGCGCTTCATCGGCAAGCGCTCGCTCGTGGGCGACGCCACGTTCTTCCCGCTGGAGCGCTTCCCGTGGGTGAAGCACATCGAGGATCACTGGACCGTCATCCGCGACGAGGCCGCGGCGCTGCTGGAGGACCGCGAGGCGCTCGCCAACTTCCAGGACATCTCCCGCGACCAAATCGAGATCACCGACGACGACCGCTGGAAGACGTTCTTCCTGTACGGGTACGGCTTCGAAGCGAAGCTGGGGGTGGAGATGTGCCCCCGCACCGCGGCGCTGATGCGCGAGATCCCGGGAATGAAGACCGCGATGATCTCGATCCTCTCGCCGCGCAAGCACATCCTCGACCACCGCGGCCCGTACAAGGGCGTGCTGCGCTACCACCTCGGGCTGATCGTGCCCCGGGACGCCTCCCACTGCCGGATCAGGGTCGGCGAGGACATCCGCCACTGGGAGGCGGGCAAGAGCATGATCTTCGACGACACCTTCAACCACGAGGTGTGGAACGACACCGACGAGACGCGCGTGGTGCTGTTCGTGGACGTGATGCGCCCCCTCCCCTTCCCCGAGTCGGCGATCAACGAGGGGATCGTCAAAGCGATCGGCCACTCGCCCTTCGTGCTCGACGCCAAGCGCAACCAGGAGGCGTGGGAACGGCGCTACCGCGGACGGCGACAGGCGAACACGGCCTCGCCGGCTTCGCCCCAGGGTGTGGTCTGACGACGCCTGTCGCCGCCGGCAAAGCTCGCGCCACCGCTTTCGAGTCCGCCATACGCTGGGGCAGTACCTCCTGCGGTGTCCGTCGATCCTGTTAGGCTGGCGCCGTCGGGGGGGAACACCAGTTCGCCTGATGCTGCTCCGCCCAGCAGGCAGTTATACGTATTTCGTAATTACGACGCTGGTATCCTTTTTCTGTATTCCGTAATCTAGGTCGTGAGAGAGATGGTTTCCCAAGAGCTCCTCCACCAGCAGCGCGCACTGGCACCGAAAGAGGATCTGGCGCCCTATGCGGGACAGTGGGTCATCCTGCGCGAGGGGCTCGTCGTCGACCATGCGACGGACATCCAGACGTTGATCGATCGAGGGCTGCCCGGCGACCGGGACTCGCTGCTGCGCGTCTCGGGCCTCGACAGCTCCTTCGCGTTCTAGGCCGGCGTGGCGTCGCGCGTCAAGTTCAACTACGAAGAGGGCGAGGATCATCAGCCACGGCCGTATCTGTGGCTCAACCTAAAAGTCGATGCACGCCCATCGATCATGGTGCGGGGGCTCTTCGACTCGGGGGCCGACGCCAGCCTGCTCGCGCCCGAGTACGCGGACGTGCTGGGGCTCGTCGACAGAGACATGGTCGAGGCGGTGGCCGAGGGACCGGCGGGAAGGGTTGCAGTGCGTCGTTCGCTGAGGCCGATCGAGGCCAGCCTGCCGGGAGCGCCGGAGATGGTCGCTTTGCTCTATCCGCTCTTCGTGCCCGGGGGCAGTGGTGCCCGTTGGGGCCGCGACTTCATGGCGGTCTACGCAGTGGCCTTCAACGAGCGCGCTCACCAGTTCTCGCTTTTCGGTCCGGAGCGCTCAGAAGATTGAGGTGCGTGCTCGCCCGCCGGACGAGCCGCCAGTCCTCACCAGAGCATGGGCGCTCTGGGCAGCGCGATGGGTCCTACTCGAAGCCCTCGACGCGATCCGCGAAGCCACCGGAGCCGCTCCGCGCGACACGCTGCCGAGCATGACCTCAGGCCGCCTGCTCGCGCTGCTGGGCGTTCTCGGGTCGGCGGTCGCCGCCCTCGGCTTCGCGGTCAACGCCCAGGGCTTCCTGGGCAATGCGCTTGCCGGCCTATCCAGCCTAATCATCGGCGCGGTACTCGCGGTGGCGCTGATCGACCAAGCTGCTGCGACGCCGCCACCAGGAGCACTGGGGCGTGGCGCGAGGCGAGATGCGCCGGGCCATCTGCGAGTCGGTCGTGGACATCGGCTCTGCGTTCGCGCTGTATGTCGCGGACGGCGACGCCTTCCTCGGCCTTGTCGGCCCCGAGAGCGATCCGCTGGCGCGGCCGCAGATCCTGCAGGCGCTGCGCCACCTGGTCAGTGCGGCCGGCACCGACGAGCAGCGCCTCGGGTCGCAGCTGCAGCCCGACCTGGCCTCCTCCCGAACCCTCTATGAGCAGGTCTCGAAGATGGTCGGCTCCCTGCGCGTCGCGATGACGACCCGGGTGGTCGTGCTCGACGAGCCGGAGCTCGTGATACTGCTGCTGAACCTGGAACGTGCCGAGCGCCGCTGGGGCAGCTGGGTACAGGTCGTGGAGCGTGACGGCGCGCCCGACGACATCGCATGGCGGCACGCCACTGTCACGCTGCGCGCGTGTGCCGACGTTTACGACCACTTCCTGACCTGAGCGCCGAACCCGCTCTCGCGGACCTGGGGCCGGCGGCCGCGGTCGGCGACGAGGACCGCGACAAGTCCGGAGAAGTGGAAGGCGGAGATCCGTGATTTCATATGGGGCGCAATGAGCCCCGCTTCACCGGATCCGAACAGCCCGGAACGCGAGTACCTCCGTAGCCAGTCGAAGCTGCTGCTCGGAAACCGCGACCGCCTGGAGGTGGGCATGGCCATCGCCCGTTCGAAGAGCGACATGGTAAACGCCGTCGACCTCAGCTATGCGGTCGGCCTGCCGAACAACCGGGTGCGCGCCCAGCTCCGTGCACTGACGACCGTCGGGCTGCTGCAGGAGATGCCACGCGACGGCTCCGGCCGCGTTTGGTACGTGCGCTGTGTCAGCGGCTTTTGGGATGCCTGCCTGGAGTTGGGCGGCTTGTGGGAGCGGGAATTCCTCCGCTCTCGTTCCTGACGTGGACCGGCGTGGATGCCGGCCGAGCGCGCATCAGACTCCCGACACGCTCAACCCCGTGCCTCGCAGCAGGCTGTTGGCCTGCGCGTTGAGCACGGTGAACTCGCCCGTGACGATCAGCAGGCCCAGCGCGATCATCACCAGCCCGCCGACGCCCACGATCACGGAGAAGTGGCGCTTGACGACCGCCAGCGCCCCCGTGGCGCGCTCGAACGCGAGCGCGATCAGCAGGAACGGGATCGCCAGGCCGGCGGAGTAGAAGGCGAGCAGCAGTGCCCCGTGGGCGGCGGAGCTCGACACCGCAGCCTGGGTGAGGATCGCTCCGAGCGTGATGCTCGTGCAGGGTGTCCAGGCGATCGCGAACGCCGCGCCCGCCACCACCGGCCCGCCGCGGCCGGCGAGTCGCTGCAAAGACTCCGAGTGCCACTGGAAGTTGAGCGCGTCCACGAACGGCGTGGCGAGGAACAGCACGCCCATCGCGATGATCAGCACGCCACCGATCGTGCGCAACGTGACGATGTGATCGGTGAGCAGCGAGCCCAACTGCGTGGCGGTGAGCCCCAGCAGGATGAAGATCAGCGAGAAGCTCGCGATGAACAGCAGGCTCGGGCCGAGCACCCGGCGCGCTCCCGCGTGCTGGATGTCCGCCGGCGCGACCCCGATCACGGTCGAGAGGTAGCCCGGCACCAGCGGCAGCACGCAGGGCGAGAGGAACGACGCCAACCCGGCCGCGAGCGCCAGGGGGATGCCGACCCCGGTGGCCGTGTCCCCGGTCGAGCTCGTCGTCGCGGCGAGGATCGCTGTGGCGTGGATCATCGCAACGCTCGCAGATCGGCGACTTCGCGCTCCAGGCGGGCGACCCGCTCCTCCAGGCCGTCCACGGCCTCCGGCACCCCGCCCGCCGGCGCCGTGGCAACCGGCACATGAGCAGCCGGCGCGTGAGCCGCCGCCTCAGGGGCCTCGCCCTCCTCCCCGCTCAGCAGGTGGGCATAGCGCTCCTCCTTCTGCCCCGGCCGCCGCAGCTGGACCATGACCAGGTCGCGGCCCGTCAGCCGCTCCAGCGTCTCGTGCACGCCGCCGAGGTCTGCGAAGGTGTGCATCCTGTCTGTGCGCTGCTTGAGCTCGCCGGGGGTCTGGGGGCCGCGCAGCAGCAGCACACACAGCACGGCGTGCTCGTCGTCGGCGAGCGGCAGCGCGTCGGCCAGCAGGTGGCGGTACTTCGCCGTGCGGCTCCCCGCGCCGGAGGCCAGGCGCGTCCAGCCGCGGCGCTCCAGGCGGTGCAGCGCGTCGCGCAGCACCTCCTCGTCGTACCGCACGACCGGGTCGCGGTTGGTCGACTGGTTGCACGCCAGCCGCAGCGCGTTGAGGCTCAGCGGGTAGGCGTCGGGGGTCGTACGCTGCTTTTCCATGAGGCAGCCGAGCACGCGGATCTCGGGGGCGGAGAGGTTCACGCCTCAATCGTATGACGCCGCGCCGGATACAGTCAGCTGGATGAGCGAGCGGCGATCCGGGAGGAGGCGGTGAGCTTCCACGGCGAGGGCGGATCGAATGCCCGCCCACCCGGCGACGGACGTGGTGGCTCGCGCGCCAAGCCCCGTCCCGAGGACGTCCCCGACGGGGCGGGTGGGTATCCCGTCTCCCTGCGGCGGATCGGGCGGCTGTTCGTCCCCTACCGCATACGCCTGGGACTGCTGCTGGGGTTGATCGTGTGCGGCTCGATCCTCAGCGTCGCCTCGCCCTTCCTGCTGCGCGAAGCGGTCGACAAGGGCATCATCGGCCACGATCTCGAACTGCTCACGTGGATGGTGGCGGGCATGATTGCGCTGGCGATCGTCAACGGTGTGATCGGCGTCGCGCAGACGTGGATCTCCAACCAGGTCGGCCAGCGCGTGATGCACGATCTGCGCGCCGCCGTGTACGCACACCTGCAGCGGATGTCGCTGGCGTTCTTCACGCGCACCCGCTCGGGCGAGGTGCAGGCACGGATCGCCTACGACATCGGCGGCATCGACGACGTCGTCACGAGCACCGCCACCTCGACCGTCTCCACCGTCGCCACCGTCACCGCGACGATCGTCGCGATGTTCGCGCTGAGTTGGCAGCTGACCCTGTTCTCACTGGTGCTGCTGCCGTTCTTCGTGTGGCTGACGCGGCGCGTGGGCAACGAGCGCCGGCGCATCCAGTCGGTGCGGCAGGGGCGCCTCGCGGACATGTCCACGCTGGTCGAGGAGTCGCTGTCGGTGTCGGGCGTGCTGCTCGGCAAAACGATGGGCCGCTCCGGCGAGCTCGTGGACCGGTTCTCCTCGGAGTCCAGCCAGCTGGCCGACCTGGAGGTGCGCGCGCGGATGGCCGGCCGCTGGCGGATGGCCTCGGTGCAGATGAGCTTCGCGATCATGCCCGCCGCCGTGTACTGGTTTGCGGGCTACACCTCCGTCCACGGCCACGCGGTGATCTCGGTCGGGACGGTCGTCGCCTTCACGACGCTGCAGACCCGCCTGCTGTTCCCGATGCAGTCGCTGCTGTCGGTGGGCCTGGAAGTGCAGACCTCCCTCGCGTTGTTCGGGCGCATCTTCGAGTACCTCGACCTGCCGATCGACATCGTCGAGCGCCCGGGCGCCGCGCCGCTCGGCGCGGCGCCCTCGGGTCGGGATGGCGTGGCCTGTGACGTGCGCCTGGAGGACGTGTGGTTCCGCTATCAGCCCGACGGCCCCTGGACGCTGCAGGAGATCGACGCGGAGATTCCCGCCGGCACGCGCACCGCGCTCGTGGGCGAGACCGGCTCGGGCAAGACCACGATGGCCTACCTGGTCGCGCGGCTGTACGAGCCCGAGCGCGGGCGCATCACGATCGACGGCACCGACATCCGCGACGTCACGCTGGCCTCGCTCGCCGCCACGGTCGGCCTCGTCTCCCAGGAGACGTACCTGTTCCACGCCTCGATCCGCGAGAACCTCCGCTTCGCGGGGGTGGGTGGGCTCGAATACAGCGACGAGCAGATCGAAGCGGCCGCCCGCGCCGCCCAGATCCACGAGCTGATCGTCTCGCTGCCCGAGGGTTATGACACCCCGGTGGGCGAGCGCGGCTACCGCTTCAGCGGCGGGGAGAAGCAGCGCATCGCGATCGCCCGCACCGTCCTGCGCAACCCGCCGGTGCTGATCCTCGACGAGGCGACCTCGGCCCTCGACACCGAGACCGAGCGGGCGGTGCAGCTCGCGCTGGACGAGCTCTCCCGCGGGCGCACCACGATCGCGATCGCCCACCGCCTCTCGACCGTGCGCGACGCCGACCAGATCCTCGTGCTCGACGCCGGGCGGATCGTGGAGCGAGGCACGCACGAGGAGCTGCTGGAGCTCGGCGGCCGCTACACGGCGCTGACGGGACGGGCCGAGACGGACTCCGCCGCACTGGCGTGAGGGACTCGGCGGCGCCGGCGTAAGGGGACTCGGCGGCACTGGCGTGAGGGACCGGGCGGCGCCGGCGTGAGCCGCTACGCCACGGCGTCGAGGTTGAGCCGCACGTAGTCCACGACCACGGGCTCCCCCACCCCGGCGAGCACCGCGTCGAGGAAGGACTCGCGCAGCTCCGCGGGCAGCCGCTGGCAGTGCGGCCCGAGCACGATCTCCGAGAGGAACGCGCGCGGGTGCTCGGGCTGCTGCGGTGCCGGCTGCAGCCAGCACCGCGCGCTCTGAAAGCCGGCGCCGCGCAGGCGCGCCTCGGTCTCCTCCGGCCCCGCGTAGTTCCACGGCGGCTGCCACCCGCGGAAGTACGCGGCGTACGGTTCGTCCTCCAACACCGCGTGCGCCACCCCGCGCAGCACGTCGATGTTGCCCCGCCCGCCGCACTGGGCGACCAGCCGCCCCCCCGGCCGCAGCGCGGCGTACAGGCGCGCGAACAGCCGCTCGTGGTCGAGGATCCAGTGGAACGTGGCGGTCGAGAGCATCGCGTCGACCGGCTCCGCCACCTCCAGCTCCAGCAGGTCCCCTTCACGGATCTCCAGGCCCTCCCGCGCCCCCAAACGCTCACGCGCGGCCGCGACCATCGAGGGCGAGGCGTCCACCGCGATCACCCGCCCACGCGGCAGGCGCGCCAGCAGCGCCTCGGTCACGCGCCCCGACCCGCAGCCGGCGTCGATGACCGTCTCGTCGCCCGCCAGCTCCAGGCGGTCGAGCACCGCGAGTCCCAGCGCCTCCATCGGCGCGGAGATGCGGTCGTAGACGGCTCCGTCCCAGGCGCGTACGGTCATGGGGCCGACCCTAACGCACGCGCCCCAAAAGCTCCACCAACACCCGCGACAGCTGCCCCCCCTGCCACGCCAAAGGCGATCGAACAGGCGGCCCCCCGTCCTCGACCACAAGCGTCGCCCCCGGGACCGCCGCCGCGTACCGCTCCGCAACGGCGAGCGGGTGCCCGGGGTCCACCTCGTCGCGGGAGGCGACCACAACCGTGGGCACCGTGAGCGCCCCCAGCTCGGCGAACGACTCGAAGGGCCGCGAACGGGAGACGACTTCCATCGCGTCGGCAACCGCAGCGGGGTGGGCGTGCGACCCGAGCCGCTGGCGCACGACCCGCTCGACCGTCTCCCGCCACGCAATAGGCACGGTGGAGAAGTCGTACGCCCGCACGAACCCCTCCACCCCACCCTCCCGCAGCGCGCGGGCGAGCACGTCGCGGTCGCCTTCAGGCGTGACAACGGCCCCGTCGGGCACGTCGCTCGTGCCACCGGGGGCGCCAGCGAGCGCCGCGGGGTCGAACGCCGGCGTCACGAGCCCCAGCGCCGTCACGCGCTCGGGGTGCGAAAGAGCGAAGCGCACAGCCGTGTGCGCCCCCATCGAGGCGCCGGCGAGCGTCGCGCGGGGCAGCTTGAGCGCGTCGAGCACCGCCTCGAGGTCACGGGCGAGCCGGGCGTAGCCGTAGGCGTCGGAGGAGGGCGCCGGCGCAGAGCGCCCGTGGCCGCGGGCGTCGTAAGCCACCACCCGGTACCCGGAGCGCTCCAGCAGGCGCGAGCCCATCACGACGTAGCGGCGCGTGGCCGTGAGGCCGTGCAACAGGACGATCGGCGTGCGGGCGGAGTCGCCCGGCGCCCCGGCGGGGTGGGTGGGGTCGGGGTGGGTGGGGCCCAACTCTTCCCCGGCCAGCACCGCCCCGTCGTCGGTGCGGACGGTCAGCTCGCGCGCCGAGTGCGTCGCCCGCCCCTCCACGGCCCGGCTACGCGTGCACGGCCGCGTGGTCGCGCACGAGCTCGGCGGCGTGCAGCGGCTCTTCCCAGAAGAAAAGGTGCCCGGCGTCCGGCAGAAGCTCCAGGCGCGCGTCGGGCAGGTGCCCCGCGAGCACGTGCGCGTTGCAGACGGGGATCAGGTCGTCCAGCTCGCCGTGCACGATCGCCGTCGGCATGCGCAGCTGTCCCAGCCGCGCGGAGGTGTCGTGGGCGGCGATCGCGAGCATCTGGGCGAGGATCACCGCGCGGGAGACACGCCGGCGCAGCGCCAGCTCGCGGTAGGCGGCGTACAGCGCGGCGTCGTCGCGCAGGCGGGGAGCAACGCAGATCTCCCAGCCGGTGCGGATCGCGCGCTCGCGATCGCCGGAGCGCACGGACTCGGCCAGCCGCGCGCCGACCGCGGGTGGGGCGAGCGCGGCGCCGGGCCCGCCGCAGTAGGTGCAGCCGAGCGCGAGCGTGCGCACACGCGTGGGGTGTTTGATCACGAGCTCCTGGGCGACCATGCCGCCCATCGAGATGCCGAGCACGTGCACGGAGTCCAGGCCAAGCGCGTCGAGCAGCCCGGCGGCGTCGGCGGCGAGGTCGGCGATCGTGAAGGGCGCCTCCATGCGGCTGGACTCGCCCGTGCCGCGGTGGTCGTAGACGATCACCTCGAAGTGCTCGCGCAGCGGCCCGAGAAAGGCCTCGCCCCAACTCAGGCGGGTCCCGCTCATGCCGATGATCGCCAGCAGCGGCGGCCCGCTGCCGCCCCGCTCGTAGGCGAGCTCGATGTCACCGGCGCGCGCGAGAGGCATCGGCCGATGGTATCCGCTCGGTGGTCGGGGGTGGGGATCGTCCACGCGGGCAGGGGCTACCGAGTGCGCCCGTGCGCGCCGGGCCTCCGTGCCCGGCGACCGGGCCAGACCGCTCCGGCGAGGCCGCGCCGATCCATCCATCCGGACGTGCGCCTACGCTGCTGTCATGGTCAAGCTGACACGCGCAACGGCGCTCACGCTCGTCGTGGTGGCCGCGGCGATGCTCGCGGCCGCGGCGCTCGCGGCGCCGAGCGCCGCGCCGACGGCGCCGACGAACGACGAAGTCGCAGGCGCGCAGGCGCTCGGGGCGCTGCCCGCGAGCGTCGAAGGCACGACCGTCGGCGCCACGACCGTGCCCGGCGAAGCGCCGTCGAACTGCGCCCCCGGCACCGTGAGCTCGGTGTGGTACAGCCTGCACACCGCGAGCGCGGAGCGGATCGCCGTGGAAGTGGCGGCCGGCGGCAAGCTCGACGGCACCGTGGACGTGTACCGGGAAGTGCGCTCGCAGCTGCAGCCCGTGGCGTGCGCGCAGACCGAAGAAGAAGGCAAGGCGTCGCTGACGTTCAAGGCGCAGAAGAACATGCAGTACGCGATCCGCGTGGCGGCGCTGGCGAACTCGCAGCTCGCGTCCTTCACGCTCAACGTGTTCCTCCCCACCCCCGCCGCCACCCCGCCCGGCCCACGTCTGCCCGCGGCGGGCGCGAGCGGCCAGGTGGACCGCATCCAGGACGTCAACGCGGCGTGGTCGGTCACCATGCACGCGGGCGTCAGCTACCTGGTCAACCTCGCCAACGTGACGCGCGGCGCGTGCGTGGACGGCGCGCTGTTCGGCCCGGGGACACGCTCCTTCGAAGGGGCGTCGGCGCGCTTTCGCGTGGACTGCGGCGGCTACCGGCTGTACACACCGGGCCCGGGCCAGGGCGGGGTGTACACCTACGAGGTGACGCCGAGCCCGGCGGTCAAGGGCGAGCAGCGCTACCACCTGCAGGTCACGGTCGCCAGCGGCGCGCAGACCGCACCGGGCGAGGAGCTCGTCAACTACGGGCGCGTCAGCGGCCACCTGCAGGGCACCGGCGTCGAGGTGCTGCGGCTGTACCGGATGGACGTGAGCAGCCGCTCCAACCTCACGCTGCGGCTGGGCGCGCCGGCTAGCGCGGCGTTCGACCTGCAGCTGCGCGACCAGAACGGCAACCTGCTCGCCTGCTCCTGCGACGGCAGCGGCTCGCAACGGCTGACGCAGCGACTGCGCCCGGGCCACTACTACGTCGTCGTGTCGGTGCGCAACCACACCTCCGGCACGTACACGCTCACACGCGAGTCGCGCACGATCACCCGCACCCGGATCGCGTTCGGCGCCCGGCGCGGCGTCGCCGGCCGGCCGGTGCCGATCGACGTCCACGTCACCCCGGCCGCGGCCGCGGGCCCCGTGAAGGTGGAAGTGCAGCGCTTCGACCCCGTGTTCGGGTGGCAGTACTACCGCGTGATCGAAGTGCCCGTGAGCGCCGGCCTCGCGACGATCCCCTTCACCCCGCCCGCGCCGGGCAACTGGCGCGCGAAGGCCGCGTACGCCGGCTCGCGCGTAGCGAGCCCCAGCGGTGTGGGGTACGCCTACCTGTTCGTGAGCTGACCCCAGGACGACCGCTGGGCGGCGCGATGCGTTGTCCTCGGTCGCTCGCGTACCACGTACGCCACGCTCCCTGCGTTTTCGCCTCGCTTGCCCAGCGGGCGTCCTGGACGGCTCTCCCCTCCTACCGGCGCAGCGGTTGGAGACACGGCGCTCGCCGGGCGTACCCGTGATCGCGTGTGTCCGCGCGCCCTCCACGGACGCCGCCGCGCGGCGGGCGCGACACGCGCGTACCCGAGCGCGCCCGGGGGTAACGTCGCGGCCCGGGATGAGCACCCTGTCCGGCAACTCGCCGACGATCCCCGCCGCGCGCCTTCCGGTCAGCGCCACGGTACGGTCGCTGGCCCTGACGGCGGCGCCCGCGGCGCTGCTCATCGGCGCGCTCTGCTGGCCGCTGGTGTTCTCGGGCTCCTACTTCACCGACGTGTGGCTGGAACACCTGTGGTTCATGTGGCGGCAGAGCCTGGCGATTCGCGCCGACCATGCGCCCACCCTGTTCCTCCAGTACTCCCACGGCACGTACTACCCGCACTACGCCTTCTACGGCGGCACCCTCTACGCCCTCGTCGGCACGGTGTCGCTGCTGCTGGGCGGCGCGCCGCTGGAAACGTACGTCCTCACGTACCTGCTCGGGTTCGCCGCCGCGTACGGCGGGTGGTGGTGGCTGGCGCACACCTGCGGGGTGGGGCGCTGGTGGGCGCACGTGCCCGGCGTGGTGTTCGTCACCTCCCCCTACTACCTCACGCTGATCTACGAACGGGGGGACTGGCCGGAGCTCATCGGGGTGTCGACGATCCCACTGGCGCTCGCGGCCGGGGTGAGCGTCCTGCGCGCCGACCGGCTGCGCGCGGGGCCGGCGCTCGCGCTGACGTCCAGCTCCGTCCTGCTCTTCGGCAGCCACCTGCTCACGGCGGTGTGGGGCACGACCGTCGTGGTGCTGGTGGCGCTCGCGATCCTGCTCAGCGTCCCCGCGGCTCGCCGGCTCCTCACGCGCACGGGCGCCGTGCGGACGGCGGGAGTGGTCGTGCCCGCGGCGCTGCTCAGCGCGTGGTTCCTGCTCCCAACGCTCGCCTACGGGGCGGATACGTTCATCGGGTCCGAATACCCACACTGGGAAGCGGTGCTGCGGGAAGAGATGCACCTCGTCTCGGCCGCCCACCTGTTCACGATCTCGCGCGCCTCGGCGGCGACTCCCGGCACCGCCTTCGCGCTCTCCCTGCCCGTCCTGGCGATGGCGTGGGCGCTCGGCAGCGTCGCGCTCGCGCTGCGCGGCGGCCCGTCCGGCGGGTGGCGGCGGGTGTTGGTGATCTGTGCGGTCGCGACGGCGCTCATGATCGTGCTGATGACGCACGCCGGGCTGATCCTCGCGCTGCCGCACGCGTACTCCACGCTGCAGTTCAGCTACCGCCTGGAGAGCTACGTGCTGCTGACGCTGTGCGGCGCCCTCCTCGCCAGCCTCGTCCTCGCCCGCACGGGCGGCCGGCGAGCCCGAGCGTGGCGGTTGATGCTCGCCCCCGTGGTCCTCGTGGCGGTGGTCGGCGCCATCCAGCAGGTCAACGCTCACCCCGACCTACTGGGCCGCGACCAGATCTTTGGTAAACTAGAACCAGTCAAGAGGATCGATTATGACGACGCGCACCTGACCATCCTCAACTACACCGCCCGGGGTCGCCCGCCCGAAGTCGACTTCCCCTATACACAGGTGCACGACAACCGCATCTCGGAGGTCGTGCACCTGCCACCGCACCAGCTCGTCTACACCAACCTGGAGACCTTCCCGAGCCTCGTGCACGTCACCGGCGCCCGGATCGCAGGCATCAACAGCGCGGACTACGACGTGCTGGAAGTCCTCCCCCCGACGCCCAGCGGCACTGGCGCAGGCGCGACTGCGCCAACCGAGACGATCTCCGTGAGCCCGGCCAACCCCCTGCCCGTGGCGGCGGGGCGGGCGCTCTCCCTCGCCGCGCTCGCGGCCCTGCTCCTGCAGCTCGGGTGGATCGCCGTCCGCCGCCGGCGCGAGCGCCCCACCCCCGCGATGCCGCCGCAGGCCTCGACGGTGGGCACGGAGGCCCACCGCTCACCGGAGTGGCACCCCGCGCCCGCCCACGCGGACGATCCCCCCTGCCCACCTCCTCACACCGGCAGCGCGAGCTGATCCTCCGCCGACGCCCCGGGGTCGCCCGCCGAGCGCGCACCGAGGCCCGCGACGCGCACCCCCAGTAGCCGCACAGGGCGCGGCGGGTCGTACTCGCGCAGCAGCCGCTGGGCGACCGCGCCCACCACGCCCGGGTCGCGGGTCGGGTCCGCGAGCGTGTGCGCGCGGGTCACGGTGGTGAAGTCGTCGAGGCGCACCTTGATCCCCACGGTGCGCCCGGCACGCCCGTGCGCGGCGAGGCTCGCGCACAGCTCGCCCGTCATCCGCTCCAGCGTGGCGCGCAGCTGCGCGGGGTCGCGCACGTCGTGGTCGAAGGTGCGCTCGCGCGACTCGGAGACAACCTTGCGGGGCGTGCCGACGGCGCCGTCGTGCTCGAAGCGCGCGCGGCGGCGCAGCTCGCGGCCGAGGTTGGGCCCGAAGCGCGCGACGAGCGCCTCCTCGGGCGCCACGGCGAGCGCGCCGAGCGTGGCGAGCCCCATCTCCGCCAGCCGCGCGGCGGTCTTCGGCCCGATGCCCGGCACGAGGCCGGGGGGCGCGCCGGCGAAGCGCGCGCACGCCTGCGCGCGCGTGAGCACCACGAACCCCGCCGGCTTCTCCGCGTCGGAGGCGACCTTCGCCACCAGCTTGTTGGGGCCGAGCCCCACGGAGCAGGTGAGGCCGGTCGCCGCGCGGATCTCGGCGACCAGCCGGCGCAGCGCCGCGCGTGGGGAGTACAGCCCGCTCACGTCGAGGTACGCCTCGTCGAGGCCGACGACCTCGACGCGCTCGACCTGTGCGCGCACGATGCCCATGACCTGCGCCGAGACCTCGCGGTAGTGGGGGAAGTCGGGCGGCAGGACCACCGCCTGCGGGCACAGCCGCCGCGCCCGCGCGGCGGGCATCGCCGAGCCGACGCCGTACCGCCGCGCCTCGTAGCTGGCGGTCGTCACGACCGCGCGCGGGCCGCTGCCCGCGACGATCACGGGCTGCCCGCGCAGCTCCGGGCGGCGGCGCAGCTCGATCGAGACGTAGAAGGCGTCGGCGTCCAGGTGCGCGATGCGCAGTTGGTCGGCCGCGGGTGACACGGTCTCACGAATCTAGCGCCGGGCGCGGCGTAGCCTCCCGGCTTCGGTCGCCGCGCTCGCTTGCGCCGTCGGTGTTTGTGCGCGCTCGCCTTTGCGCAGCCGTTCACCTTGATCCTCGTCGCCTGCGTCACCTGCGCCCCGTTCTGGGCGACGAACGTGGTGGGCATCGTGATCGCACCCGTGCACAGGTTGCCGTTGCTCGCCAGCGCCGAGTCCGGTCCCTGCGGGAACACGAGCTCGAAGCTGCCGACCGGCACGTCGGGGATCGCGTTGAACGTCGCGCTGGTGATCCCCTTTTCGGAGATGTACGTTTCGCCGGCGAGGTCCACGGTGACGCCGTCGCCCTGCAGCACCATGACCACTTCCGGGAACTTCGCGCTGCCGTTGGACACGAAGTACACCGGGCCGCTCAGCCCGACCGGCAGCAGCGGCGTGGTCGCCGTGACCATCCCGACGTCTGAGGCCGCCGGGCAGCCTGCGGGGTCGGCGTCGAACCTCGCCGCCGGGCACGCCTTCTGCAGCGTCGTCAACCGCGCCGGGAGCTGCTTGGGCAGTTCGACCCTGACCTTGGCGATGTTGGCCTGAGTCCCCTGCGGCGCCTGCGGGTAGGTCAGCTGCACCTCCAGACTGGCGCCGCTCGGACGCGTGGTGTGGCTCGACGTTTCGACGGTCAGGTTCGGGTGAAACTGCAGCGCGGCGCATCCGGCCGCCTGGAAGGGCACCGAGTCGGTGGCCACGGCGCCGGAGGTGCCGTCGATCGTCATCGAGAACGTCTCGTGTTCGCAGCTCGTCGGGTTGAAGATGAATTCAGGCCGATCGACCTTCACCGTCACGCTTTTGGCCTCCGCGTGGAAGCCCTTGATCATCAACGGCAGCGGATCGGTCGTGACCGTCACGAGCGAGGTGTGCGGATCGATGTTGACCGCAGCCCGCACGACCACGTTGCCGAGGTTGAACGGCCCGGCCTGCGCCGGCGTGACGGTGGTGATCCCGAACGGCGCGCCCTCGTAGGGGCCGGTGAAGTACACCCGCCCCCTCGCCGTGAGGGGGTCCGGCCCGTCGCCGGCTTGCACCGAGATTTCGCCGATTTCGCTTTCCGGGCCGCATTCGCCTGTGCTCGCCTGCGGTTCGGGGCACTCCTGCACGTGCGTGATCGCCGCGAGCAGCCCCGGCGGGATGCGCTCCTGGACGCGCGCCAGTTCCGGTTCGCCGTCGCGGCGGGCGAACGTCTGCACGAGCGGGCTGTAGCCGCCCGCCTGGTTGCTCGCCGTCCCCGCGGCCGTCATGGGGCTGAACCCCCCGGTCGGGCAGCCGGAGGAGACCTCGAAGGTGCTCTGCGGCGTCGCGGGCAGGTGGGTGGGATTCAATTCCGGCGCCGACCACGGCGTCAGCGACGTTGTCGTGGTGTACGGGCCGCACGCGCTCTCCACCAGCGCCGCGCGCGGCCCGCCGAAGAAGCTCACCTTCAGTTCGCTGTACGGCAGCCGCGGCAGGTTCTCGAAGCGCGCGCTCACCTGCCCGGTCGTTTCGTTGAGCGTCACTTCCCCGGCAACCTTCAGCTGGATGCCGCCGCCTTCCACGACGATGTACAGCGCCAACAGCGATCCGAACGGGTTCGAGCCCTGCGCCGGCCCGGCGTTGCCCTGCTGGGCGATGTAAACCGATCCCGCCACCGGGTGGTCGAGCAGCGGGGTGCGCGCTTGCACCGAGCCGATCTTCGAGGATTCCGGACACGCCGCCGGCGCCGCGCTGCTCAGTGCGACCTGCGCTTCGCTGCACGCGCTCAACCCGTTCGCCACCGACGGGGAGACCACCAGGCCCGGCGGCAGCACGAGCACCATTTCCCGCATGTTCGCCTCCGCGAGCGAGTCGGCCGCCTCGACCTGCGGGATCTTCAAGACGACGCTCGTGCCGGTCGGGGAGTCGGCCACGGTCGCTTCCGGGCGCACTTCGATCGACGGCGTGAAGCTCAGCCGTTCGCACCCGGTCGGCGCCGCCATCGGCGAGGAGTACTGCAGCGGCGTCCACACCCCGGGTTCCTGCCACGATTCGGCGCGTGCGGCGCTCGACAGCGCTTCCAGCGTCGACGGGGTCGTGTCGGTCGGACACCACGTCGGCAGCGTCAGGAACGGCGCCCCGCGGTGGGGCACGGCCACGCACGGCCCGCCCGCCACGGTCTGGTGGCAGTGGCCCGGCGCCGAGGGGTCCCCCCACATCGTGAGCGTCACCCCGTCGGCGCTCGCGACCTGGGGAATCCCCGGCACCTGGCCGGAGATCCCGTAGTCACCGCCGGCGTGCACGCCGCCGATGAGGTGCGCGATGAAGCCGACGCCCCCGACCGTGAAGCCGAGCGCGCCCGCGACCTTCGGCGAGGAGGGCGCGATGTTGAAGACGGGGTTCTCGCCCGCTTCCCACACCCTGGCGAGCGGCGAGTCGAAGGCGACGACGCCGACCTCGCTGGAGGCCGGGCATGCCTGGCGCGCCAGCTGCTGTTCGGAGCACCGTTCGACGCCCGCCAAGTCGCCGATCACCCCGGCGGGAAAGGTCGTTTCGACGTTCCGTGCGTCGCCGTCGGCGATTTCGCGCCCCCACGGGCCCGCGTCGCCGAGCCCTTCCTTTTCCTGCGCTTCGCTCAACGGATGCCGTTTGAGCAGGACCGTCGTGGTGAACGCGTACGGGTGCGAGCCCGCCTGGGTCGCCGGCGCCCCGCTCTGTTCTTCCGCTTTCATTTCCATGCGTTCGACGCCGAACGACGCCCACGCCGGCCCGGCCGTCGCGGCGCCGAGCAGGCACGCGGCGGCGGCGGCAAGGGCCGCCCGTCGGATCGGCCTGCGGCGTGATTGCTGGTCGGCCATCACTTCCTCCTCCTCCGGGCTCGTCTGCCGCCCTTGCTGTGGTGCTTCCGTTTGGCTTTGGGGTGGACCTTCTTCGCGGGCCGTTGCGGCGCCATCGCAGCCGGCGGCTGCGACACGAGGTCGCCCGGCCCCGAGAACGTTTCGCTGGCCACCGGCCCCTGCGCGAGAGGCGGGGCCGGCGCCGCCAGGCACGCTTCGCCCGCACACGGCGCCGGCGGCGCGGGCGGACTCTGAGCGGCGATGCCGCCGCCTTCGCGCGCGTCGTAGAGATCGACGAGTTCGTCTTCGTCCTGTCCCACGAGCGGCTGGCGGGTGAAGAAGAGGACGTCGCTCCCGGTCGCGCTCGCTTCGGCGAAGTACGACGGTTCGCTGCTGACGCCCGTCGAGATCAGGAAGAGGCAGCCGTGGGTCGTGCCGGCCGAACAGCTCCCGGCGCCCGCGCGCTCCCACTCGTATACGTCCATCACGCCGTTGCTGTCGGCCGGCAGGAGCTGTTCTTCGGTCTCGAAGAACACCCTGCTGCCATCTTCGGAGAGGTTGCGCGGCAGATCCCACGGATACAGCACCGGCGGCGCCACGAAGCCGTCGTTCTCCAGGCGGTACAGCACCGCGTCGCTGCTCGCCGGCGTCCGCGGGTTGCACGACACGCACGTCACCGTTTCCGTGCCCGCGTCGTAGACGTAGACCTCCTCGCAGGCCGCCGCCACTCCCGCTTCGGCGCAGTCGTTGCCTGCTCCATCGTTGTCGTAACCGGTCGGTTGCGCCCGTGAGGTGAACATCAGCGTGCGGCCGTCGGCGCTGACGCGCGCGCTGCGCACGCCTTCCTCCGCGCCGGCCCTCGCTTCGGAGGCGTAGAGCAGCGTGTGCGTGGTCCAATCGTCCGCTTCGCCGCCGGCACTCACGAGTGAGACCGCGCCCGCGTGCCACACGTAGATGTTGCCCGCCGCAGCGCCCACGCCGGCCACGACCGCGCCGTTCGCGGCGAAGTAGACATAGGAGCCGTCGCGTGCGAGTCCGAGCACTCCCTGCGCTTCGCCGCCGCCGGGCGTCAGCGCCACCCGCTGCCCGGCCTGTTCGCCTTCGAGCTCGAAGCGGTACAGCACGCCGCCTTCGATGTAGAGGACCTGCGAGCCGTCGGGAGTCGCGGCCTGCCACGCCGCCGGCCCGGCGGAGACTTCGAGCGTTTCGCCCGCGCCGGGCGCCTGCGGCTCGCGCAGGTAGATGCGGCCGGTCCCGAGATCGGTGAAGAGCACCCGCGAGCCGTCTTGCGAGACGGCGTTCTGCGCGAAGTACGACACCCTCCCCAGCGAGTGGTCGGGCAGCTGCACCACTTCTTCGGCGGCGCCCGGCCCGAGCCCGCCGGCCGCGGCGCCGGCCGCCGCGGCGCCGCCGGGCAGCACGTCGAGCAGGCTCAACTGCCCCGCGTGCCATTCGTAGAGGTTGCGCACACCCGCCGGCGCCGCGCCGAGCAGCCGGCTGCGGGATTCGAAGAAGAGCCGCGTATCCCCATCCGCCGCCGCGACGAAGAAGAAGCTCGCTTCTTCGCCGGCCCCCGCCTGGAACAGCATCCGGTAGGACCCCGTCGCGTTGTCGCGGACGTAGACCGCCTGCCTGCCTTCGATCGCGCCCGCCCCGGCGGCGAGCGGCGGGCGGTTGTTGGAGAGCACGAACGTGTAACGGAGGTCTTCGCTGACGCCGAGCACCGCACCGAGGCCGCCCGGATCGACCGCGGGCTCGACGTTCAGCGTCGACCACGCTTCCGCGCCGCGCGCGCTCATGTAGGTGGTGAACAGCTGCGGCGACCCTTCGCCGGGCGCCCCGCCGAGCGGGTAGGGCCCCAGCGAGTCGAACGTCACCGCTGCACCCGACGGGGCGCCGCGCACGCTCGTGATCGCGCCCAACGCGTCGGCGTAGCCCTTTTCCACCGGCGACACCTGCTCGTATGCGCGGCAGTCGGGGAGCGCTGCGCCGTAGACCTGCGCTTCGCGGGCCGCGTCGTTGGGGCACCCCCCCGTTTCCGCGGCCCGCGCCGGCGCCGGCGCGGCGGCGGAGGAGGCGACGGCCGCGGCGAAGCCTGCCGCGAGCGCGATCAGGGCGGTTCGGACGCGGCGCAACATGACGGTTCCTCCTCCACGGTATGGCTCAGATGGTGTGAGTAAGATCGTTTGGACCATACCATATGTTTTGGATCATGTAAAATGGACCGTTGTAGATACACCGTTTGTTTGCTACCATCCGGCTCAGACCGTGTCGTTTGCTACGCTTTCTCCGCATGTCGCGGCCCCTCGACGAGACCTCCTACATCGTGCTCGGCTTGCTGGAGTTGACCGAACCGGCGACCCCCTACGACCTGGAGCGAGTCGCCCGGCTGAGCACGGTCCGGTTCTGGACGATCCCCCACTCCAGGCTCTACTCCGAATGCGCCCGGCTCACCGAGCAGGGACTGCTGAGCGAAGAGCGGGAGCAGACCGGGCGCCGCCGGCGGATCTACCGCCTCACGGCGTCCGGGCGCGAGGCGCTGGAGGCGTGGCGCGCAGACCCCGCCGCCGTGCACGACGAGGTGCACAGCATCGGCCTCCTCAAGTTCTTCCTCGGCGCCGATCCGGCGATACTCGCCGCGGTCTACCTCCCCGAACACGAAGAGCGCCTGCGGAAGTTCGAGGCGCTGCGCGAGGTGTCGCTGGATCTGGACCCGCCCCGCGGCGGGATGCTCGCGTTGGAAGCGGGAATCGGATTCCAGCGAGAGTCCGTCCGTTTCTGGAAGAACCTCCTCGACGCGCCGCCCGATTGAGGCGAGGCCGCGTGCCCGCGCACTCGCGCAACCCCTTCCTGCGCTCCCCCTCCGGCGGTCGCGCTCTCAGCGCGCAGCGGGCCTTCAGCTCAGCGTGAACGACTGAGTGCCGATCCGCTCGTACCGTCCCGTCCCGCTGATCAGCGTGAGCGTGTACCTGCCCGGCGCCAGCCGGCGCACTGGCAGCAGCCGCAGGCTCGTGCGTCCACGCGCGAGGCGGGCCGTTCCCGCCGCATACACCACGCCGTGGCGGGAGAGCGTCGCCCGCGCGGCCAACCCGGTGGTCGTGAACTTCACCGTGCCCGAGACGAGCGTGGCCGTGCAGTGCTGCTTGCCTTTGACCGTCTTGCACTTCACGAGCTCGACCTGGCCCGCGGGACCCTGGGCGCCGGCCGGGCCGGCGGGGCCCTTTTCGCCCTGGGCGCCGGTCGGACCGGTGGAGCCCTTTTCACCCTGGACGCCGGTGGCGCCCTTTTCGCCGGGGGAGCCTGTGCCCGTCGGGCCCTGCGTGCCCGCTTTCAGGAACACGGCGGTGACCTCGGTGGTCGCGGTCCGCTGCACCCTGCAGGTGCTAGCCGACATCGGCGTGCACCCGATCCAACCGGCGAATTCGTAGCCCGCGCCGGCTTTGGCAGCCGTCAGCGTCACTTCGCCTTCGAATTCATGCGTGCACTCCGCGGTCGAGCACGTGAGCCCCGCGGGCGTCGAGGTGACTTCGCCTTCGCCCGTGATGAACACGGTGAGGGGGAAACGAGCCGGCGGGGCGGGCGGGCCCTGATAAATGAAGACTTCTTTCTTGCCTGCGTCGGACACATAGATCGCGCCGGTTTTTTCGTTCACCGCGATGTTTTCGAGTTCGTTCGAGAAGGTGCCCGAGCCGAATTCTCCTCCGGTCCTCACCGGGGTGGGCATCGCGAACCCTTCCATCACGCGCCCGTGGATCGCCACGTAACCCATGTCGGTCGCGCGGTCGATCCCATCCGCGCCCGCCCCTTCGACTTCGGGGACTTCGGTCACTTTTTCGGCGCTCGTCCCTGTATCGGAGACTGCGCCAGATCTCGGCCGGACCCGGGCCCGCGAGCTTGCCTTCAGGGTTCCCCCACAGGAAGATGTCACCTCTGGAATCGACCACGACGCTCCGCACGGACCCTGCGACTGCGAAGCTGGCGATTTCCGTCGCGCCCCCGGGCGAGTACTCACGAACCACGTTGGCGCCGGGATCGCTCACGTAGACGTCGCCGTCAGCATCCGTCGCGACACCTTCAGGGTCCACGAAACCCGTCAGCTGGGATTCGTATTTGAATGCGCCCCCGCTCAGCTTGAACCGATCGACGACTTCATGCCCCCGATCGACCACGTAGATGGAGCCTGCGGCGGCGCTGGTCGAGTTGTCCACCGCGATGCCAACCCACCCGTTGAATGCAAAGCTTTCGGCGGGCGTGTGTTCGCCGGAGAACGCGGCCGGCGCACCGTCCGCAGGCGCGCGCCCCCTTTCGTTGAACACATGGACCACGTCGAAGTCTTCACCGCTTTCGGGGACCAACACGTTCCCGGTGGATTCTTCGACCGCCAGGCCCGTCGGCCTTTCGAAGAGGCCGAAGCTGTGGAGGTAGGTGGCGGGCGAGGCCATCGCGCTCGCACTCGTCAACGCCAGCACGGCCAGCGCGGCGTACAGCGACGCGAGCGCGGCGCCACCGCGCCTGGTGGCCCGAGCCCTCCCTACGCGCCAGCGCAACGTCGATCCCCCGCCGTGCTCACGGGGACATCCTACCAGTCGGTCCTGCCGGCGTCCAGTGACGCACAGGGCGAGCATCGGCAAACGGCCCGACCTCGCCACTGAGACCTGCCGGAGGCCCCGAGGCGCGCACCTCGGCGGCGCCGCTCAGCGGCCCTGCGCCACCAACGCCTCGGGCCCGACCTCGTCGATCGAGGCGTACCCGCTGAGCGCCATCGCCAGGTCGAGGTCCGCGAGCAGGGAGCGCAGCACCTCGACCACGCCCTGCGCGCCGCCGAGCGCGAGACCCCACAGGTAGGGGCGTCCGAGCAGCACCGCGCGGGCGCCGAGCGCGAGCGCCTTCAGCGCGTCCGAGCCGGAGCGGACGCCGCTGTCGAAGAGCACCTCGCAGCGGCCGTCCACGGCCGCCACGACCTCGGGCAGCGCGTCCAGCGCGCCGACGGCGCCGTCGACCTGGCGGCCGCCGTGGTTTGAGACGAGCACTCCCTGCACGCCGTGCTCGACCGCGCGGCGGGCGTCGTCGGCGCGGAGGATGCCCTTCAGCACGATCGGCAGCGAGGTGCACTCGCGCAGGAAGGCGAGGTCCTCCCAGGTGACGGCGGGGTTGGCGAACTGCCACGCCCACTGGCCGATCGCGGCCTGCATGTCCTCCTCGGGCGGGGCGGGCAGCAGCGCGCGGAAGACGGGGTCCTGCAGGTAGTTGCAGTTGCCCTCGCCCCACAGGAAGGGGAGGAAGCCGTTGGTCAGGTCCGCCGGGCGCCAGCCGAGCAGCCACGTGTCGAGCGTGAGCACGACAGCGGTGTAGCCGGCGCGCTCGGCGCGGGTCACGAAGCTGCGCGCGAGCTCGCGGTCGCGCGGCCAGTACAGCTGGTACCACCGCGGCAGCTCGCCGGCGGCGGCGGCGATCTCCTCGATCGTGTGCGCCGCCGCGGTGCTCGCCACGAACGGCACACCCACCTCCGCAGCGGCGCGCGCCATCGCCAGCTCCCCCTCGGGGTGCGCGAGCGTCTGCACTCCGATCGGCGCGAGCAGCACCGGCGCGGGCAGGGCCGTACCCAGCACCGTGCGCGCGAGCGTGCGGTTGGAGACGTCGCGCAGCATCCGGGGCGCGATCCGCCAGTGGTCGAACGCCTCGCGGTTGGCGCGGATCGTCTTGCCGCGGCCCGCGCCGCCGGCGATGTAGCCGCGCGGGCCGTCGGCCAGCATCCGGTAGGCGTCGCGCTCCAGACGCCGCCAGTCCAGCGGGCGTGCCGGCCGCTGCCCAGCCATGCTGCCGCGGAGGTAGATCTCGTACTGGTAGTTGGCGTAGGGGATCTGCTCGCTCATGACGTGGGCGCGGGCACTTTACCGGCACGGCCACCTCAGCGGGTCTACCGGCACGGGCCACCTCAGCGGGTCGCCCACACCTCCCCCACCCCTTCGAAGCCGAGCGCTCGCTTGGTCGCTTCGGTGAGGTCGTATTCGCGGCCGGCCACGTAGGGACCGCGGTCGATCACCGGCACGCGCACCGTGTGCCCGTCGTAGCGCAGCGTGACGAGCGTGCCGCACGGCAGCGTCCTGTTCGCCACGCCCAGCGTGGCGCTCGTCAGCCAGCCACCGCACGCGAGGCTGCCGCCGCCGCCATACCACGACGCCTCCGCGAGGCGGTAGACGTTGAGGCGACCCATCGCGCGTCTGGAGCCACGCTCGCCGGGCACGCCGGCGAAGCGCAGCCGCAGCAGCTCGCTGCCGACGCGTGCCGGGCGATAGCGCAGGCGAAAGCGCCCCCGCGCGCCGGTGCGCGCCGTCGCGATCGTGCGCCAGCCGTGTCGCCGGCGTGCCTGCAGGACGACACGCTGCGCGGCCACCTCCACCGAGCGCGCAACGCCCGCCGGCTGCGTCGCCGCACCCGGCTGCGTCGCCGCAGCCGATACCGCTGCACCCGTTGTGTGTGTCTCACCCGCCGGATGCGAGACGCCCCTGCGGGACGAGGCCGACAGCGAGCCCACAACCGACGCCGTGTGCCCGTCGAGCACGTTCAGGACGGCGCGCCGGACGCGCAAGATCGTCGACGGCGGCGTGGCGATCACAGGCGGCGGGGCCGCTTCGCCCACGACGATCGTGTTCGACGGCAGCGCAGGCGCTGCCAGCGCAGGCGTGGACGGTGCATACATGTGTCCTCCTCGGTCCCGCCTACGGAGTTAGCTGTCGGGCTCACGCGCCCGCCGGCGCACGATGGCGCGCGTCGGCGAAGGCGTTACGGCCGCAGCAGCGGCCGATTCGCCCCATCCGGGCCACCCTCACGGCCCGGCAGTGGGTCCCCCGCTCGCCTCCAACGACGGAGGCGACTCGGCTGAGTCAAGAAGTTCACGATAGACGTGTCACGCGGCAGCGCAGTGTGTACTTGGTCACACTGAGCCCAGCGCGGCGGCGGCGCGTTGACGCGAGGCGCTCCAGCAGCGACAATCAACGCCCATGGCCAACCCCGACCGCCTGACCGGCCTCGACACTGCGTTCCTACACCTGGAGAACCACTCCACCGCGCACATGCACGTGGCGTCGGTGATGATCTTCGAGGGCGCCGCGCCCACGCCGCAGGAGCTCGTGGACCACGTGCAGAGCCGCCTGCACCTCGTGCCGCGCTACCGCCAGCGGCTGGCGTACGTGCCGCTCGACCAGGGCCGGCCGGTGTGGACCGACGACCCCCACTTCAACCCGCACTACCACATCCGCCACACCGCGCTGCCGCGCCCCGGCGACGACGACGCCCTGAAGCGGCTCGCGGGGCGCCTCTTCTCCCAGCGCCTGGACCGCTCCAAGCCGCTGTGGGAGATCTGGCTGGTGGAGCGCATGGCCGGCGGGCGGTTCGCGCTGATCGCCAAGACCCACCACGCGCTCGTGGATGGGATCTCGGGGGTGGACATCACGACCGTCCTGTTCGACGCCGCGCCTGAGCCGGCGCCGACCGGCGCGCCGCCCGAGCCGTGGAGCCCGCGCCCGCTGCCGGGCGCCGCCAAGCTGTTCGGCGAGGCCCTCCTGGAGCGCACCACCGCGCCGAGCGAGATCGCGCGCGGGGTGCGCCGCATGGCGCGCGCGCCGCGGCGCGTCGCGGGACAGCTGCGGGAGCTGCTCGCGGAGATCGGCGCCTCCACGCTCGCCGGCATCAGCGCGCCCGCGCCCCCCTCGCCGCTCAACGTCGAGATCGGCCCACACCGCCGCTACACGTGGGTGGACGCCGACCTCGCGCGCTTCAAGGCGATCAAGGACGCGCTCGGCGGGACCCTCAACGACGTCGTGCTCGCCGCCGTCAGCCTCGCGCTCGGACGGTGGCTGCGCGCGCACGGCCACGACACCAAGGGGCTCGTGCTGAAGGCGATGGTGCCGGTCTCGGTGCACGGCAGCCGCACCCGGTCGGCCGACACCGCACCAGCGCTCGGCAACCACGTCGCCGCGATGTGGGCGCCGCTGCCGGTCGGCGTCGAGGATCCGGCGGAGTGCCTGGCGCTCGTGCGCGACGCGATGGAGGACCTCAAGCGCTCCGGTCAGGCGGTCGGCGCCCGGGCGCTGACCAACCTCGCCGGCTTCGCGCCGCCGACGATCCTCAGCCAGGCGGCGCGCCTGCAGGCCCGCCAGCGGTACTTCAACCTCGTCGTCACCAACGTGCCGGGGCCCCAGTTCCCGCTCTACCTGCTCGGCCGCCGCCTGCGCGCGCTCTACCCGGTGGTGCCGCTCGCGCGCCGCCAGGCGCTCGGGATCGCGGTGATGAGCTACAACGGCCACCTCGGCTTCGGCCTGCTCGCCGACTACGACGCGCTGCCCGACCTCGACGCGATCGCCGCCGACCTCGAGCACGCGATCGCCGCCCTCGCCCGCGCCGCCGGCGTACGCGCCCCGCGACGGGCGGCGGGCGCCGCGAAGCAGGCCAACGGTCGCGCGGCGCCGACCCGCCGCCGGGCCAAGACCGCGGCCGCCGCCGGGGCGAAGACCACGGCCGCCGCCGGGGCCACGGCCAAACGGTAAGTGCGCCTCGCGCTCTGCCAGATGAACGCCACGGTCGGCGACGTCGCCGCCAACGCGCGGCGCATCCGCGCGGGCCTCGACGCCGCGCGCGCGCAGGGCGCTGCGCTCGTGCTGTTCGGAGAGCTCGCGGTGACCGGCTACCCGCCGGAGGACCTGCTGCTGCGCGAGCACTTCCTCGACGACGCCCGCGCCGCGCTCGCGGAGGTGGCCGCCGCGACGGAGGGGATCGTCGCCGTCGTCGGCTTCCCCGAGCGCGCGCCACAGGACGCGACGGGCGGCGCGAGCGCCGAGCAGCAGAGCGAGGAGTTCGTGGGCACCCCCACCACGCCGCGCGTGCACAACGCCGCGGCCGTCCTCGCCGACGGCGCGGTGCGCTCGGTCTACCGCAAGGTGCACCTGCCCAACTACGGCGTCTTCGACGAGCAGCGCTACTTCCGCGCGGGGCGGGAGGGCGCGACGATCGAGGTGGACGGACAGCCCGTGGGCCTGACCGTGTGCGAGGACCTGTGGACCCCCGGCCCGCCCGCCGCCGAGGAGGCCGCCGCCGGGGCGCGGCTGATCGTCAACATCTCCGCCTCCCCCTACCACGCCGGCAAGGGCCTGGAACGCGAGCGCCTGTTCGCGCTGCGTGCCCGCGAACACGGCGTGCACATCGCCTTCTGTGGGATGGTGGGGGGCCAGGACGAGCTCGTGTTCGACGGCCACTCCTTCGTCCTGGACCCCACCGGCGCGACGGTCGCGCGCGCCGTGCAGTTCGAGGAGGACCTGCTGGTGTGCGAGCTCGACATCGCACCGCCGGGGCGGCCAGCGCGAGCGCCCGGCGGCCGGCCCGCCGAGCAGCCCGCCGCGCCGCACGGGCGCCCCAGCGAGGCGACGATCCGTCTGACGTCGCCACTGGCCCCCGCGGAGGCCGAGGTGTACGCCGCGCTGTGCCTCGGCCTGCACGACTACGTGCACAAGAACGGCTTCGCGCACGTCGTGCTCGGGCTCTCCGGCGGGATCGACTCGGCGCTGGTCTCGTGCCTCGCCGTCGACGCGCTCGGCGCCGAGCGGGTGAGCGTGGCGGTCATGCCCTCCCCCTACTCCTCCGCCGAGACCCAGGGGGACGCGCGGGCGCTCGCCGCCACGCTCGGCGTACCCGTCCACGAGCTGCCGATCGCCGCGGCGATGGACGCTTACGCCGCGACGCTCCGCGCGGAGCTCGCCGGGCGGACGGCGGACGTGACCGAGGAGAACCTGCAGGCGCGCATCCGCGGCAACCTGCTGATGGCGCTCTCCAACCGCTTCGGGTGGCTGGTGCTGACCACCGGCAACAAGTCGGAGATGTCCGTCGGGTACACCACCCTCTACGGCGACCTCGCGGGCGGCTTCGCGGTCATCAAGGACGTGCCCAAGACGCTCGTGTACCGGCTGTGCGAGTGGCGCAACGCCCCCGCCGGCGCGCGTGGCACGGGCGACGCGAGCGCCGCGCGCGTGGCCGCGCCGATCCCCCCCTCGATCCTCGCGCGCGCGCCCTCCGCGGAGCTGCGCGCGGACCAGCGCGATGAGGATTCGCTGCCCCCCTACCCCCTGCTCGACCGCATCCTGCACGGGTACATCGAGCTCGACCGCAGCCGCGAGCAACTGCTCGCCGAGGGGCTGCCGGCCGCGGAGGTGGACCGCACAATCCGCCTCGTGGACGGCGCCGAGTACAAGCGCCGTCAGGCGCCGCCGGGCATCAAGGTGACCACGCGCGCGTTCGGCCGCGACCGGCGCATGCCGATCACCAACGGGTACCGCGGATGAGGGCCCGCGGGCGGGTCCTGGCCGAAACGGTGACGCTGGCCGAAGCGGGGATTCGCGCCGCAGGCGCGTGTCGTCTGGCTTCGGTCGCCGCCGCGCTCGCCGTCGCCGCGGGCGTGAGCGGGTGCGCCAACACGCTCCAGGACCAGCCGGTGGCGCCTAGCATCCTCGAGCCGCTCGTGACGCAACGCTTCCCGGTGTACTGGCTGGGAGGCTCCTTCGCGGGCCTCGGCATCACCCGTGTGGGGCGCGATCCGAGCGGGTCCTACGAAATCCAGTATGGCAACTGCACGACCGGCGGCGAGAGCACGTGCGTGGCTCCGCTCCAGCTCGTCACCTCGCCCGACAACTCCTTCCTTCCCGGGGGCGACGCCCCGCAGCGGTCAGTGCGCCTCCGCGGCGTGCAGGCGCTCGCCAGGGAGGGCGGGGAGGCGCTCACGGTGGCGACCGGGCCCGTCGTCGTGGACCTCTACGCCGACACCCCCGCGCTCGCCGCGCGAGCCGCGGCGGCGATGGTCGCGATCGACGCGCCCGGGGCGCCAGGGGCGCCGCTGCCGCGGGCGCTGCCCGACACCGGCTACGGAGCGCGGCCGCTGCCCTCTCAGCAGCCCGTGCCGGCGCCGATGGGCGGCGCCTCAGCGCTGCGGTGAGCCGCCGCGGCGCGGCGCTTCCGCCTCAACGCCCAGGTGCGCCGCCGCGGCGTAGCGACTCGAGCTCAACGCCCAGGTGAGCCGGCGCGGCGCCCTCGGCCGGTAGGGGGCGCACGGCGATCGTCATGCGCGTCACCGCACAGAGACGGCCGGTGTCGTCGCTGAAGCGCACGTCCCACACCCACGTGGTGCGCCCTCGGTGCAGGCGCGTGGCGTGGGCGTGCACCGTGCCGGCGGTGACCGGGCGCAGGAAGCTCGTGCTGTTGGAGAGACCCATCGAGACGTGGCCTTCGGGGAAGACGGCCACCCCTGTGGCCAGCGAGGTAATCGACTCGGCCATCGCCGCGTACACCCCGCCGTGCACGAGGCCGAAGGGCTGCAGCAGCTCGTTGCGCACCCGCACCGCCGCGCGCACCTCCTCGGCCGACAGCTCCAGCAACTCCAGGCCGTAGAGGCGGTCGAATCCCTGCAGCGCCTCGTTGAGCTGCTCTGCGGTGGGGCTGACCATCGCGGCGCCACGATAGCGTAGGGGTTCACGACAACCATGGAATCCAACACCGAGAGTCCCCCCGCAAGCCACCTGGACGGCCTGCCTGCCGACCTGCGCGCGGTGCTGTCGCTGCTGCTCGGCCGCGGCCGCGGCTACGCCGAGATCGCGGCGACGCTGCGCATTGAGGAGCGCGCCGTGCGCGATCGCGCGCATGCGGCGCTGGCGATGCTCGCCCCGCGCGAGGCGCGTCCGTTGACGGCCACCCAGCGCGAGCTGGTGGGCGAGCACATGCTTGGCCAGACGGACGCCGCCGACGAGCGTGCAGCGCTCGCCGAGCTGCAGGCGTCGGCCCCCGCGCGCGCGTGGGCACGCGCGCTCGCCGCGGAGCTCAAGCCGCTCGCGGCCGGACCGCTGCCCGAGATCCCCCGGGATGCCCCCGCGCGCACCGCGGCCCACGGGGATGTGGCCGCGGACACCCGGCCAGCGGCGCCCACTCCCGCGGCCCCGCCGGTGGCCACCCCGCCGGCGCGCGCGGCCCCGCCCGTGGCGGCCCCCTCCGCGCTCCCGATCTCGCGGCGCGGCGGCGCGGTCGTGCTGGGCGCGATCGCGGCCGTCGTGGTGGCGGTGGTGCTGTTCGTGGTCGTGGGCGTCGGCGGAGGCTCCCACGGCGGTGCGCACGCGGCGGGCTCCACGACGAGCGGCTCGGGCACCACGTCCACCACTTCGACGTCCGGGCTGCACATCAACGCGACGCTCCCGCTGAAACCCCCGAACCCCGCGAGCAAGGCGGTCGGGCTCGTGGACGTGGCCTCCTCCCACGGCGAGCTCGGGTTCGTCGTGGCGGCCGAACACCTGTCCCCGACCCGGGGCTTCAAGTATGCCGCGTGGCTGTACAACTCGCCGAGCGAAGCGGTGTTGCTCGGCCTGGGCCCGACCGTGAGCTCGAGCGGCACGCTCAAAGCGATCGGCCTGCTGCCGAGCGACGCGAGCCGCTACCGGCAGATCATCCTCACCGAGGAGCACAGCGAAAAGCCGACGCACCCGGGGACGATCGTGCTCGGCGGGGCGTTTAAGACGGGGTAGCGCCTTTTCTCGTAACTCGGATTTCCACTGACTCGCGTAGACACCGCGGGACCCTGGCGGGGGCGCCGGCCTGGGTCGTTTACCGGCGCCCCCGCACTACGGGTCCCGAGACATGGCGTGGGAGAGGGATGTCACGCCCCTCGGGTCTCAACGAGCGTCGAGAAGGGTCACCAGACGCTCGCGAGCTCTCGGGCCGCTCGGCGGCCGCAACCTCTCGTGTCGCAACTTGTTGCCTGATTCGATACTCCGGGAGTAGGCTACATGGGTCCCGGTGGGATTCACAGGGCTGTTTCCTACTTTTCGGGCGCCGACCGAGCGGGACGCGGGCCACCGGGGGCGCCGGGCCTGTCGGCTCCGGCGCCCCCGGGTTGGCCGCTCCTCAGCCGGTCCAAGGGCGTATGTGGATCGTGACAGCCCGTCACGGTGATCTTAGTGTTCCTGCGGATCACGACCCCATCCTGGGAGACGAGCTCCGTCGGCAGCGTGAGTGCTCCCGCCCGGCAGAGGTCGCCGGTCGCGGCCAGCGCCGAGTGGGGCCCCTCCGGCAGGTAGAGCTCGAACGTGCCCACCGGCACGTCGGGGACGGACTTGAACGTCGAGGTCGTGACCCCCGTCCGTTCGTCGATGTGGGTCGAGCCGACGAGCTCGACGGTCACGCCGTAGCCCTGCAACACGAGGACCAGGTCGGGGAGCGCTTCGCCGCCGTGCGAGACGAAGATCGCCGGGCCTCTCAGCGGCACTGGGACGATGGGCGTCACCGCCCGCGCGACGCCGACCGTCGCGCCCGCCGGGCACGCCGCCGGGTCCGCTGCGAACGTCGCCGCGGGACACGCCTGCTGCAGCGTCGTCAGCCGCGAGGAGAGCCGCCCGGGCAGTTGCAGCTTGACCCGCGCGATGTTCGCCTCCGTGCCCGGCGCGCCCGGGAAGCTCAGACGCACGTCGAGGCTCGCGCCGCCGTTGCGCGAGGTGCGCCCCGCGGTCGAGGCCGCGAACGTCGGCTTGAAGGCCAGCGCGGCGCAGTTGGTCGCCTGGAAGTGGCTGGACTCCTGCACGCGCGCGCCTTCCGTGCTCTGCACCGTCCCGGTCACGCTCAGCGGGTCGCAGTTGGTCGGGTTGAACATGAAGTCCGGGCGGTTGACGTCCATGTCGACGCTCTTGACCTGGAGGGGGATCCCCTCCTTCATCGCCGGCAGCGGGCCGCTCGCGATCGTCGCGCTCGCCGTGCGCGGGTCGACGGCGATGCTCGCGCGGACCACTTCGCAGTCACACGGGCCCGACCCCAGGTCGAACGGCCCGACACGCTCGGCCACGTCGATCGAGAGGCCGAAGGGCGCACCGTCGTAGGGGCCCGTCAGGTACACCCGGCCGCCTTCGATGACGCTCGGTTCCGGGCCCGGGCCCGCGGACGCGGTCTCTGCGCCGATCTGGCTGGCCGCCGGGCAGGTGCCGAGCGACGCCTGCGGTTCCGGGCACAGGGGGACCTGCGCGAGGTTCGCGGAGAGCCCGGGGGGCGTCGTCACGGTCACCCCGCCGAGATCCTCTTCGGAGTCGCTGCGGGCGAGGGCGATGCGGAAGGTGGAGTAGCCGCCCGCCTGGTTGGAGAGCGCGCTCCCCGCGAACGCGGGTTCGAAGCGGGGCGCTGCGCAACCGGTGATCTGAAAGGGCGGGCTCAAGGGCGTCGCGTCCGCCTCGAAGGGGGCGCTCCACGGTGTGAGGTCGGCTGCGGCGCTGTAGGAGCCGCAGGCGCTCGGGTTCGCGAACGTCGCGCGCGAGCTGCCGCCCAGGTGCAGTTTCAATTCCGAGTAGGGCAGCTCGGGGCTTTCGTCGAAGACCGTCGTGACCTGGCCAGTGGCAGGGTCCGGCGTGGCCGTGCCCTTGATCTTCACGGACATGCCGTGGCCCGCCAACGTCAGGTAGAGCGTGAAGGGTGGCCCGGCGATTACGCCCGTGGGCGGGCCGCCGAGGTAGATCTCCCCTTCGAGGGCGCCCGCGAGCGCCGGCGTGATCATCGTGGCCGTGCCCAGCGCCGCGGCCGGCGGGCACTGTGCTTCCTGTTCGGTGCCGAGCCCCACCTGGGCTTCGCTGCAGGAGACCAGCCCGGTGCCTGCTGACGGCGAGAGCACCACACCCGCGGGCAGGCGCACGACCGTGTCTCTGAGGTCTGAGGTGGCGAGACCTTCGGCGCCTTCGGTCTGGGGGACCCGCAGATCGATTTCGTAACCGCTGGGGGTCGTGGCCTGGGTCTGTTCGGGGGCGACGGAGACGGTGGGGGCGAACCTCAGCGATTCGCAGCCGGTGAAGGGGCCGACCGGTGTGCTGAGGACGCTCTGCCTCGTGCCCTCCCGGGATTCCACAGTCAGGTCGGCTTCGAGCGGCTCCGCGGTGCACTGCGTGGGGTTGACCAGGTAGGGCGTCGCGTTTTCCTCGACGGGGAGATCTTCGATGTGGCATGTCTCGCCTTTGCCGAAGTGCTCGCTGGGACCGAACTGCAAGCAG
Source organism: uncultured Solirubrobacterales bacterium (assembly GCA_963821775.1). Lineage (GTDB taxonomy): Bacteria > Actinomycetota > Thermoleophilia > Solirubrobacterales > Solirubrobacteraceae > Palsa-744. Next base: position 425,593 of record CAWGFB010000001.1, read on the forward strand.
TGGTAGCGATCGCCTCTCTGCGGGTCATGGCTCGCCTCCGCCGGCACGCCCCACACCGTCAGGGACTCCCGCACGACTTCGGCGATGCTGAAGAGGTTTGTCCCGCGCGTGCGCACCCGGTAGTCGGGGCCGACGGACAGGACGATCTCGCCCGAGAAGCTGTGTCCAGGTTCGAACACGAACCCATACACAGCCGTCTCGTTCGGCGAGGGGGCCATGTTGAAGACTGGCTCGAGGTAGACGCCGTATTCACCCCGAGCCAGCCTCAGCACGACTTCGAGCGTGCCGATCTGCGAGCCGAGCGGACAGGTGCCGAGCTCCAGGCGCACGGGATCGCACGTCTTCGCCGACGTGGGGTAGCCCGCGAAGCCGAGGGGAAGCGTGACCTCCAGGTTGCGCAGCAACCCTTCCACACTGCCTTCGCCGTTCTGTGTGAAAGCGAAGTTGGTCGTCAGGTCCGGGTGGGCGCCGGCCTCCTCGCTCGACGGCACCACACTGAAGCTGCCGGGCGCCACCGCGAGCGCGGCCCGAGCGTCGAGCGGGGTGGCGAGAGTCCAGGCAAGCACGGCGGCTGCGACGACCACGGTGGAGAGCGCCACGCTGGGCGCACGCCCGCCGGCCAGCCAGCGCGGGCGCCGCGACGCCCGCGCAGCCGCCGTCATCTGCCCGCCCTGGCCCTGCGCCTGTGCCTGTGCTTGACCTTCGCCTTCAAGCACCGGCCATAGCGAAGCCTCCTGCCCTTTGCGCAGACGCTCGCACGACGCGGAGGACGCGAGGGCGGAGGCGATACAGAGGGGTTGCCCACGCCCGTGAACGTGAGGCTCGACCCCGGACCGAAGCTCGGCGGCTGACGGCCCGCGCCCTGGCAGCCCGGACACTCGGGGGCCGGCGCCGCCTGCGCAAAGCCGCCGTCGACGCGTGCGTCGTAGATGTTCGTGAATTCGGGCGTGGCCTGTGGCGCCAGCGCCGCGGCGCTCGTGAAGAACACGTCGTCCCCGCTGGCACTGGCACCCAGGAAGAGCTCTGGCCCGACATTTTCGCCGGAGGAGATCAGGTGCGTGCAGCCGTTGGCCACCGGGCAGAGGACGCCCGGGGCTTCTTCGGACCCCTCCTGCTCCCACTCGTACACGGCGGCCCCGGCTCCGAGCTCACCACCGCCTTCTTCACCTGCCCCGCCCGCGTTCGTATCCTGCTGCACGAGGTGCGCGGAGGTCTGGAAGAAGACGCGCTGGCCATCTTCGGAGATCGACGCCACGCTCGGCGAGCTGTCTCGGCGTGCCGATCAGCGTGTTGAGCGGTTCCGGCTCGAGCATGCGACCGACGGCGGGCGCGACGCCCTCCCCACATGAGACGCACATCACACTCCCATCGAGAGCGTCATAGCGATAGAGCTCGTTGTGACCCGCGCCACGCGCTTCGCTGACAAGTTCGGGGAGGCCGTGCGGGCCGGCGATTTGGATGCCGTGAGCTCCAGCCGAGAACACGAGGAAGTCGCCGTTGGGGGTTGTGTACGAGGGTTCTTCTTCTGAGGCGATACCGCTTGACGCGGCGACAAAGCTCGGGGGCTTGCCACCCCCAACCTCATCGCGGTAGATTTCCAAGTTCACGGTCTCGTAGTAGATGGTCGAGCCGTCTTCTGACACGACGACTCCCGGGTTCGTCCTGGCTCCCACGTTCCTGACCCCGCTCGCGAGCAACGTCAGCCTCTGCCCTTGGGCAGCTTCGGTGTCGTACTCGTAGAGGTAGGATGACGGCTTGGTTTCCGCACTCTTGGTCAGGACGGATGTCGTGGTGAAGAATACCTTCGAGCCGTCGAGGGTGGCGCCGGCATAGTGCACTTCACTACGTTCGGAAGGCTTGGGGCTCACGCCCTCAGGGGCCGAGATTTCAACGGTTTCTCCACCATCGAGACGCATATACAGCTGGCGCGCCGGCCCTTCACAACCTGGCGGGAGAAACCCTTCTTTGAACGCCGGGCTGGTGAAGAAGACCCTCGAGCCGTCACGGGAGATCGCGTTGATTGCATCTCCAGCTTCATATCCGGCGCCCAACGTGGCGCCGCAGCGGTTGAGCAGTTCGCCGTTGCTCTTGAGATTGACGAGGTGGAGCTGGCCTCCACTCCACTCATAGAGGTCAGGGGCGCCGCGGATCGCCTCTTCCGCGAGCTCACGTTCGGGTCCCGGCGGGAGGAGCGTGTGATCTTCAGAGAAGAACACCAGGTCGCTGAGCTCGGTAACGCTCGCAGCGCCGGCGTTTGCGCCAAGAAACGGTGATGCAGTGCTTTCGTCGCTGGGAACGGTCACCACCGTGGCATATGGTCCACCGACAGGACCTGTGTGGTATATGACACTCGTGGGATCGAGTGGATCATAGGACTCAAAAGCAATCTGTGCAAGGTCCGGACTGAAGAGGCTCCCTTCGAGGCCAATCTTTTCGCCGGTCATTGCTGGCGTGGTGACAGAGCTCATCATCCAGCCACTCGGGGTACGGGAGAAGACGGAGTTGGTACCAAACACACTCGTGCTGTTGTCGGTGCCCGGTTCGATGAACGACCCTCTCGCTTCGAGCGCCAGGCGCGTGCCAGCGTCGCTTACGAGGGCACGGTCCTGTCGCTTGGTGAAGGCCATGTCCTGCGTACGGCCCAGATTCGAAGGCGTCACCAAGCTCGTACGCGCGGCAGTCGGGCAGGCTGGCCGAGGGACCAGCCCGCAGCACCGCGTTCGGGCACTGATCTGCCGCCACCTTTGCGGCAAATCCCATCGTACACACGCACGTCAGCCCCACCACGGGCATCAGGCGAATGAACCAACTATTTTGCGTTGATCGAAAGGCCATTCCCACTGTTTAATAATAGCACGAGCTGGCCCATGACTTCACCCGATTTTTCTTCACTCACGGTGCACTCTGCTTTGTGCAGACGCGAGAATTCAGCTACCACTAATAAGACCCCGGTCGATTCCCTGTTGGTGAGTCTCATCTGTTCTTCTTCCCCACTCGGAGCCGTGCATTCGTCGAGCTCTGGGCCACCCGTCGTATTGCAAGCAACCTTCCAACCCGGCTGCCCATTGCCGTCGGGAAGAATCTTGCTCAAGAACTTGCTTTCGGTCTCGAACATTTCCATCTTCCACGGAGTGTGGACACTTTTGATTTCTGTGACTTCTTTTTCTTTGCAGACTTTGAACCCCCTGCAGTTCGTCGCGGGGCTCGAATATTTCGCTTCGAGTATCACGCTCTTGTTCGGGCCTTCGATGTACCCCGCCGATTCAATGCCACTTGCATAGCACTGCACTTCAGATTCCCCGAGCAGTGTTTTTGTGTCCCTCAGCGTCAGCGTGGTTGCTGTGAGCCTTATTGTGTCCGCCTTGCCGGCGGCCAGTCCCACCGCTTCCCATTTGCCGCTCGATTCTACTTTGTTGCACTGGTTACTGGAGTATTTGGTGGTTTTTGCGCCACCTTCTAAGCACAGTAACCATAATGGCCCAGCCGCGGCGTTCCCCGCCATCGCAACGCCCACCGTGAGCATCGACGCAAGCGAGAGCGCCGCGATCTTGATCGATCGCATTTTACACCTACCCCTTTTGCTGTTGCTGATTGTCAATATCGGGTTGGTACCATTCCAAGCCGCGGGTAAAGTCTAGCATATCGAGGGCCAGTTTCCACTTTTGTTTCCGACCCTCGGTCCTCAGCCCAGCACCCGCTCCAGCCCGTCGAGCGCCTCCTCCAGCGTCGCCAGGCCGGCGCGGCGGACGCGGCGCGCGCCCAGGCGGGCAAAGGCTCCGCGGAGGGACTGGCGCAGCTCGATCGTGACCTCCGTCCCCCGCCCCGCCGGCTGCAGGCGCAGTCTCCGTCTCGGCGGCGGCGAGCACGCGGGCGAAGGGAGTGCCGTCGACCTCCTGGCCCCACACCAGGCGCAGCGCGCGCTCGTCCGCCGCCACCACGTGGAAGTCGGCGCGCACGAGCCGGCCGCGGGGGCTGGCGAGCACCTGCGTGAAGGCATCGCGCTCGACGCCCTCCACGCGGGCCACGCGCGGCCACCAGCGGGGGAGGTGGTGGGGGTCGCTGACGAGCTCCCACACCTCGCCGGCGGGCGCGGCGATCGTGCGCGTGCTCCGGGCGGTGGGCACCTCAGATGACCTCAAGTGCCGCCTGAGGTGGCCACTCCGGGGATGAGATGCGCCGCACGCAAGCACAGCCGTGCTGGTAGCACGGCGAGCATTGCGGGTGGTGCAGATCGCCCCGGATGGCCGCCTCAGGAGACGATTTGGCGCAGGTCGCGCACCAGCAGCAGGTGGCTGCAGGTGCGTGGTCACCGCGGCGAGGTTCTCGAGCGCCTCCAGCGCCTCCTTGCGCCGCTGGGGGTTGCGCGAGCGCAGCGCGGGGGCGAGGATCTGCTGGAGCAGGGACGCCTCACGGTCGGCGGAGGAGCGGAAGACGCGCAGGTTGCGCCCGCCGACGCCGTAGCGCGCCAGCTCGGTGACGGCGCGCACGATCTCGCGCTCGGTTTCGTCATAGCGGGGGCCGCCGCCCGGCTGGCCGACCTGGGAGCGGTCGCCGCGCACCACGCCATACTCCTCCAGCTCGCGCACGAGCGACGCGTCGGCGTGGGTCTCCTCGAGCACCTCCTCCAGCGAGTACAGCGCGCCGGTGTCGCCGCGCACCGTGACGCTCGCGCGCCGGGCGCGCGGGTGGACGGCCGCCGCCGCGCCCTCCGGCGGCCCCCGGCGCCGTCGGGGCCGGGGTCTCGCCGGTGCGGCCCGCCGCGAGCTCCTGGCGGATCACGCGCAGCGGCAGGAACTCGTCGCGCTGCAGGCGCAGGATCGTGCGCAGGCGCGCGACGTCGCTCTGGGTGTAGAGGCGATAGCCGCCCGGGGTGCGGCGCGGGGTGAGCAGCTTCTGGTCCTCCAGGTAGCGGATCTTGGAGATCGAGATGTCCGGGAACTCCTGCACGAGCGCCTTGCAGACGGCGCCGATCGTGTACGCCTTGGCGGAGGCGGCGGGGGACGAGGCGGGCATCAGCCGGTCCTGGCGAGCGTCGCGGTGGGAGCGTGAGTGGGAGCGTGAGCGGCGGGCATCAGCGAGCGTGGAAGGTCAGCTTGTACTTGCCGATCTGCAGCTCGTCGCCGTCCGCGAGGCGGTACGAGGACTCGATCCGCTCGCGGTTGACGTAGGTGCCGTTGAGCGAGCCGCAGTCGTCGATGTACCAGTCGCTGCCGCGGCGCACCAGCAGCGCGTGGTCGCGCGAGACGGTGATGTCGTCGAGGAACACGGCCGAGTCGGGGCGCCGGCCGATCGATCATGCGCTCGCCCTCGACCGCGAAGCTCTCCCCCGCGCGGCCGCCGCCGGCGCGGATCACGAGCGCGGCCCGTGCGCGGTGACCTCGCCGAGGTCGACCGGGATGAGGTCGCCGGTCTCGCCGATGCGGTAGGTCGCCGTCGTCGGTCGACTCGATCCCCGCGCAGCGAGGCGCCGCACTTCTGGCAGTAGTTGGCGCCCTCGGGGTTGACGAAGCCGCACTCGGAGCAGTGCAGTCGCCATCGGGCCGGCGCTCCTACGCGGGCTCGTCCTCGGGCTGCTCCCCGCTGGGAGCGGCGCGGCCGGCGAGGATGTCGGTCAGCTGCTCGACGTCCGAGCGCCGTGAAGATCTCCTCGCCGTCGGCGTGCCGGCCGCGCAGGCGGTTGACGAGCTCGGCGCGCAGGATGTCGATCTTGCCGTGCAGCAGCCGCCGCCGGTAGGAGACCTCGGTCTCCTCCTCGCTGAGCTCGTTGATCAGGTCCTTCAGCTCTACGTCGGTGAGGGTGCCCAGATCGGGAAACGTGTCCATCGGTGTGCTCCTCTCAGCTCGACAGGTAATCGGCAGTATAGCCGCAGCGTCAAGCTGAGGTTGAGGGCTTGCAGCGCAGCTGCGCGCGGCCGTCGCGCACGTACAGCGCGGTGGCGAGCAGGGCGAGCGCAAGACCCACGTACAGCAGGACCGCTCCAAGGCTTCAAGTCCCACCATCGCGAAGAAGAAAGCGCACATGATCGGCGCCACGGCGATCCGCCCCGGCCAGTTGATGCGCAGCTCGGCGCCGCGCGCTGCCCGTAGCGCCCGAGCCCGAGCATCGCGAGCTCGCGCGCGACGAGAACCGCAAGCGGCCAGCGCGGCAGCAGCTCGAAGGGCCAGCAGACGACCACCGCGCCGATCACCAGCAGGCGGTCGATGACGGGGTCCAGCAGCGTGCCCAGGCGGCTGTACTGGCCGGTGACGCGGGCGGCGATGCCGTCGGCGTAGTCGCCCCCGCCGATCGCCGCGAACAGCACGGCCGGGAGCGACGCCGACGCCGTCGGTGTCGGAAAGCGCGAGCACCAGGAACACGGGGATCAGCGCCAGGCGCACGTAGCCGATCGCGTTGGGGATCGTCCACGGCCGCAGCGGCTGGCCGGCGGCGGTCTGCGGCGGCGGCGGGCCGGAGCGGTCGAGGCCGAGCAGGCGACGGTCGTCAGGGCAGGCTCTGCCACAGCTCCTCCACCGCACGCAGCAGCGCCTCGGGATCGGCGCCCAACGGCAGGCCGGGGGCGCTGCGGCGGCCGCGGCGCAGCTGCACCTCGATCTCGCCCGACTCCAGCGAGCGGCGCCCGACGGTCAGCCGCAGCGGGCAGCCGAGCAGCTCGGCGTCGGCGAACTTCTCCCCGGCGCCCGCGTCGCGGTCGTCGTAGAGCACCTCGACGCCGCCGTCGCGCAGCGTGGCGTAGACGCGCTCGGCAGCGTCGCGCTCGGGCGTGCCCGGCCGGCCGAGCGCGACCAGGTGCACGGCGAAGGGCGCGATCGCGCCGGCCAGGAGATGCCGTGCTCGTCGGCGAACTGCTCGACCGCGGCCGCCGCGATGCGCGCCAGGCCGATCCCGTAGGAGCCCATCCAGATCGGCTGCTCGGCGCCGTGCTCGTCGAGGTAGCTCGCGCCGAGCGGCTCCGAGTAGCGCGTGCCGAGCTGGAAGATGTTGCCGACCTCGATCGCCGGCTCGAGCGGATGGCGCCGCCGTCGAGCACCTCGCCGTCGCGCACGTCCCCGCTTTGCCGGTGGCGGCGCGCGCGACCTCGACGTTGGCCGCGTAGCCCGGCGCGAGCGCGACCTCGTTCTCGCCGGCGGCGCAGGGCGCCATGTACTCGTGGGCGCCGGTCCCGCCCATCATGCCGACGTCGCCCTCGACGCGGTACCAGCGCAGGCCGGTGCGGTCGAAGATGCGGTCGTAGGCCTCGATGTGCCTGTCGTAGCTGGCTCGCAGGCCCTCCTGGTCGCGGTCGAAGCTGTAGGAGTCCTTCATCACGAACTCGCGCGTGCGCAGCACGCCGGCGCGGGGCCGCGGCTCGTCGCGCTCCTTGACCTGGAAGTGGTAGAGGATCAGCGGCAGGTCGCGGTAGGAGCGCACGACCTGGGCGACGTGCGAGGTGACGGCCTCCTCGTGGGTCATCGCCAGCACGAGCTCCGCGCCGCGGCGGTCGTTGAGCTTGAAGAGCTCCTCGATCGCGTAGCGCCCGGTGCGCCGCCACAGCTCGGCCGGCTGGATCACCGGCATCAGCATCTCCTGGCCGCCGATCGCGTCGATCTCCTCGCGGACGATCGCGCATCACGCGCTGGTGCACCCGCCAGCCGGCCGGCAGCCACGTCCACAGGCCGGCGCCGATCTGGCGCACGAGGCCGGCGCGCACCATCAGCTTGTGCGAGAGCGCCTCGGCGTCGGCGGGCGCCTCGCTTCTCGGTCGGCAGCAGGTAGCTCGGACGAGGCGGGTCATCGCGGCGAGCCTACGCGTTCACCGCGGCTCTGACGAGAGCGGCGCGGCTATTGTCGCAGCGTGACCCCGTATCGCAAGGAAGGAGACCATGGCCTACACGCTTCCCGACCTCCCCTACGCGTTCGACGCGCTCGAGCCGCACATCGACAGCGCGACGATGGAGATCCACCACGACAAGCACCACGCAGGCCTACGTCAACAACGTCAACGCCGCGCTCGAGGGCACCGAGCTCGCCGAGCTGCCGATCGAGGAGCTGCTGCAGACCTCGACAGCGTGCCCGAGCGACAAGCGCAACGCGGTTCGCAACAACGGCGGCGGCCACTACAACCACACGCTCTTCTGGGAGAGCCATGAGCGCCGCCGGCGGCGGCGAGCCCGACGGCGCGCTCGGCGGCGCGATCGACGCGGCGTTCGGCTCCTTCGCCGACTTCCAGGCCAAGCTGAAGGCGGCCGGCGTCGGCCAGTTCGGCTCCGGCTGGGCGTGGCTCGTGCACGACGGCTCGGGCCTCGCCGTGGTCGGCACGCCCAACCAGGACAACCCGATCTCGGCGGGCAAGACGCCGCTGCTCGGCGTCGACGTCTGGGAGCACGCCTACTACCTGCTCTACCAGAACCGCCGCCCCGACTACATCGACGCGTGGTGGAACGTCGTCGACTGGGCGACCGTCGCAGAGCGCTTCGCACGGCCGCGTGAGTCAGCTCTGTTCGGGCCTGCACATGTGCAGGCCCGAGACCGGCCAATGTGGCCGGCTACCGCCGGCGCATGCGCCGGCGGATGGGACGTGCATGCACGTCCCAAGACCAGCCGCATGCGGCTGGTCTCCGTCCGGCGCTTGCGCCGGACGGCCTCTTCTTTTCAAGCATGTGGCACCTGATCACAAGCTTGCGCCACCGAGGACAGCACTAACAACCCCCGCACAACGTGTCTCCGCCGGGCTTTTCAAGCACGCGCCGGATGGCACAGTACCGACGACCTCGCACAACGTGTTCCCGGCGGGCTGGTCGATTAACTTCAGGAGGTTAATAGCCCGCTCGGACGGAAGTGTTCAACCGCGCGAGAACCGCCGCCCCGCGACCGGGGAGACCGCTTCGTCCAGTGGCGCGGCCGGCGTGAGCATCGACTCCAGCACGGCGTCGGCCTCCTCGTCGTCGGCGGCCGCGGCGGCCTCGAGCGCGGCGATGCGCTCGGGGGTCATCGCGTGGGGTCCTCGTTCTCGGCGAGCCACGCGCGCGCCTCTGCGGCGGCGCGCTCGTCGCGCTGCACGGTCTTGCCGGCCGCGTAGTAGCGGTCGATCTCCTTGAAGAGCTCGTCGACGAGCTGCTCGGTGGGCACCTTCTTCAGCGGCTCGCCCTTGGAGTAGATCATGCCCATGTCCTTCGCGCCGGTGATGCCGAAGTCGGCGTGGCGCGCCTCGCCGATGCCGTTGACCGCGCAGCCGAGCACCGAGACCTCGATCGGGTCCTCGTAGGCCTCCAGGCGCCGCTCGACCTCGGCGACGACGGTGTCCATGTCGAACTGCAGGCGCCCGCAGGTCGGACAAGCGATCAGCACCGGGCCGCGCTCGCGCAGCTTCAGCGCCTTGAGGATCTCCCAGGCGACCTTGACCTCCTCCTCGGCGTGGAAGGTCGAGAGCGAGATGCGGATCGTGTCGCCGATCCCGTCGGCCAGCAGCGTGCCGAGGCCGACCGCGGACTTCAGCGAGCCCGACCACTTGGTGCCGGCCTCGGTGACGCCGAGGTGCAGCGGGTAGGGGATCTGCTCCGCCAGCTCCGGTTGGAGGCGATCGTGTTGGGGACCGACGTGGACTTCATCGAGACCTTGAAGTTCGTGAAGTCGAGGCGCTCCATCAGCTCGACGGTCTCCACCGCCGCGGTGACGAGCGCCTCGACGGGGTTGTCGTACTCGAGCTCGCGCAGGTGGCGGGGCAGCGAGCCGGAGTTGACGCCGACGCGCAGCGGCGTGCCGGGCTGCTTGGCGCGCTCGACGACCTCGCCGACCTTCTCGGGGCCGCCGATGTTGCCGGGGTTGAGCCGCACGCAGTGGGCGCCCGCCTCGATCGCCTTCAGCGCGAGCGTGTAGTTGAAGTGGATGTCGGCGATCACGGGGATCGGCGACTGCGCGACGATCTGCGCAAGCGCCTCGACGTCCTGCTCGCGCGGCACCGCGACGCGCACGATGTCGGCGCCGGCCTCTGCGACGGTTCGGATCTGGTCCATCGTCGCGGCGAGGTTGGCGGTCTCGGTCTTGGTCATCGTCTGCACGGCGACGGGCGCGCCGCCGCCGATCGGCACGCCCCCGACGGTGATCTGACGCTCTGAGGCCATACGCTGAGTCTACGATGCCCTGACGTCTACGCCACGGCACGCGGCCCGCTGCCGCGCGTTGCCGCCCCGCTGGCAGCCCGAGCCCGCGCGCGCCGGCACGAGCGTTTCTTCGCCTTCACAGCCCTGCCGCCCGGCGGCCGGATGCTGGATGTCGGCTGCGGCGCGCTCGGCCTGCGGGCGCTGGCGCCGGAGCTCGACATAACGGGCGTGGACCTCGCCCCCCGCGCCGGGTACCCCGGCCCGTTCGTGCAGGCCGACGCCGCCGCGGGGCTGCCGTTCGCCGACGGGGAGTTCGACCTCGCGTACTGCTCCAGCGTGATCGAGCACGTCCCGCCGGCCCGCCGCGCGGCGTTCGCAGCCGAGCTGCGCCGCGTCGCCCGCGGCTGGTTCGTGCAGACACCGGCCCGGTCGTTCCCGATCGAGCCGCACTCGCTGCTGCCCGGCGCGCACTGGCTGCCGCCCAGCCTGCGCCGCCCCTATTGGCGACTGGGGGCCGCCGGAGCGTGGGAGGAGATCGAGCTGCTGCGCCGCCGCGAGCTGGAGGCGCTGTTCGGCCCGGCGCTGCCCGAGCGCTTCGGGCCCGCTCGTCAAGAGCTGGGTGTGCGTGCGCCCACCCGATACGTCAACCGAGTGACGCCATCTCTTCGGCGGGGAGGGAGGTCTGATGGCCCGCCCGCCCGGGCCTGCCCTCCCCCAGCTAATACATCGCCTCGATCTCCGCCGCGTACTTCTCGGCGATCGGCTTGCGCTTCAGCTTCATCGTGGGCGTCAGCTCGTCCTCGCCCGGCAGCCAGTCACCGGGCACCACCGTGAACTTCTTGATCTGCTCGACGCGCGCGAGGGAGGCGTTGGCGGCGTCGATCGCCTCCTGCACGGCCGTGCGCACGGCCGGCTCGCTCGCCAGGTCCTCCAGCGTGCGGCCCTCCAGCCCGTGCTGGGCGGCCCACAGCGGCGCGAAGTCTGAGTCGAGCACGATCAACGCCGTGTTGTAGGGGCGGCGGTCGCCGATCGCGCACGCCTGGCCGATCAGCGGCGAGGCGCTCTTGATCGCCGCCTCGATGTTTGCCGGGGACATGTTCTTGCCGGCGGCGTTGATGATCAGCTCCTTCTTGCGGTCCACGATCCGCAGGTACCCATCCTCGTCGAGCTCGCCGACATCGCCGGTGTGCAGCCACCCCTCGGCGTCGATCGTCTCGGCCGTGCGCTCCGGGTCGCCGCGGTAGCCGAGCATCACCGACTCGCCGCGCACGAGCACCTCGCCGTCCTCGGCGAGCGCGATCTCCACACCGGGCGCGGGCGGGCCGACCGTGCCGAGCTTGATCCGCTCGGGCGGGTTGACGCAGCCCGCGCCGCAGGTCTCGGACATCCCCCACAGCTCTGCCAGCGGGATGCCGATCGCGTGGAAGAACTCGAGCACCTCCAGCGGCGTCGGCGCGGCGCCGACGTTCACGGCGCGCACCTCGTCGAGGCCGAGCATGTGGCGCAGGCCGGCGAAGATCTCCGCGTCAGCCTTCGCCACCTCCGCGGCGAGCGCGGCGGGCACCTCCTCGCCCCGCTGCTGCAGGCGCACCCGCTCCACCGCCGCGGCGAGCGCGCGCTCGAGGGGCTCGCGCTGCTCGGCGGGCAGGCCGGCGCGCATCGTCTCCAGGCCCGCCTTCAGCTTCTCCCAGATGCGCGGCACTGCGAAGAACCACTGGGGGCGCACTTCGGGCAGATACGCGAGCACCTGGCGCGGGTCGGGGCACGTGGTGATCTGCATCCCGTACACGATCGGCACGTAGTGGTGGGCGTTGCGCTCGGCGACGTGCGCGGCGGGCAGCCACGAGATCACGCGCGAGCCCGGCGGGAAGCGCACGAGCTGCTCGATGCCGGCGACCGTGTGCATCAGATTCCGGTGCGAGAGCTGCACACCCTTCGGCGGGCCGGTCGTGCCGGAGGTGTAGATCAGCGTGAGCACGTCCTCGGGCGCCACCTGCGCGGCGGCCGCGTCCACGGCGGCCTGCGCCTGCGCGACGCGGCCGGACTCCTCCACCTCGGCGAGCGTGAGCACGCCGGCGGGCACCTCGCCGCCCTCGGGGTCCACGAGGATCACGTGCTCGAGGCCGGGCAGGTTGCGGCGCGCCTGGAGCAGCTGCTCCAGGTGCCGGCGCTCGACCACGGCGATGCGCGCCGCCGCGTCGGCGACGACGTACTCGATCTGGTTGGCGGCGTACGTCTGGTAGATCGAGAAGGGTGTCGCGCCGAGCAGCACCGCCGCGAGGTCGACGACGTGGAACTCGGGGCGGTTGCCGAGCATGATCGCCACCGTCTGCCCGCGCGCGAGCCCCAGCCGCTGCAGCCCGCCCGCGAGGTCCCGCGCGCGCTCGCGCCACTGCGCCCACGTGAGCGTCTGCTCGTCGCCCTTCGTGCGGATCGCCACACGCTCGGCGAGCGCGGCGCTCGTCAGCTCGAACGCCTCCACGATCGTGGCGGCTTGCGCGGCCGGCCAACCCTCCCGCTCCGCCTCCGGCTCGGGAGCGGCCGTGGGTGTCGTGGGCGCGCTCATCGGAGTGTCGCCTGCGCTCATCCGCCGAGCCGAGAGATGTCGTTGGAGACGCCGTTGATGACGAGAAACGCCAGCAACACGATCCCCACGGAGCTGAAGCGCCACATCGCGGCCAGCGACACGCGCCGGCCGCGCAGCTTCTCGGCCAGCGACCACAGCACGTGGCCGCCGTCGAGCGGCAGGAAGGGGAAGAGGTTGACGATCGCCAGCGCCAGCGACACGAAGCCGACGATCACGAGCGCGTAGCCGGCGCCTTTGGCGATCGCCTCCTGGGTGCCCACGGTGATACCCACGATGCTGCTGAACTGCTGGCGAGCCTTGGCGCTGGTGAAGGCGCGGCCGATGTTGGTGAGCGTCTGTTCGGTGATGCCCCACATCTCGCCGAGCGCGGTCCCGGCGGCGGCCAGCGGCCCGTAGTGCTTGGGGACGACTTCGAAGCCGAAGCCGATCAGCATCCGGTGCAGGGCGGCGCTGTAGCGGGGGTGGACCAAGAGCGTCACCGGGCGGCCGGCGCGCGTCACCGTCAGCTGCACGGGCGTCGCCGCGCGGCAGCCCGCCCGCGGCGTTCCGGCACAGCGGTGGGCGCCGATCGCCTTGATCGCTGAGTCGACCGTCACCGGATGACCGTCCACCCGCACGATCCGGTCGCCCCGCCGCAGCACACCGTCGGCGGGCTCGTGCGGCTCCACCGCGGCCACGCTGGTGCTCGACACGCGCGTCTGGATCGAGGGATTGAGGTTTTCGAGCGTGAACGTGCCATCGACGCTGCCGGCGAAGAGGATCGCCCAGAAGAGCACGAACGCGATCGCCAGGTTGACGCCGGGGCCGGCGAGGATCACCGCGATGCGCTTCCACGGCGGCTGGTTGTAGTAGGCGTGCTTGGCCGCCTCCGGGTCGAGCCCCTCCAGTTCCTGCGGGCTCATCCCGGTGATCTTCACGAACCCCCCCGCGGGGATCGCTCCGATCATGTACTCGGTTTCCCCCCTGCGGAAGCCGACCAGCTTCGGCGGGAAGAACAGCGAGAAGCGCTCGACGCGCATCCCCACCGCCTTGGCGACGGCGAAGTGCCCGGCCTCGTGCAGGATCACGAGCGCGGAGATGCCAAGGATGGTGAGCACCCAGCTCATTAGCTGGGGGAGGGCAGGCCCGGGGTGGGCGGGACAAAGCTTTCGGGGAGGTCGGGAGGGGGGCCTGCCCCCCTCCCGCTAAGGGCCCCCTCCCATGTGTCGACGGAACAGCTCATGGGCATCAGTGTGGCAGGCGGCGGGGAGACTTCAGGCGCTACCCCCCAGCGCGGCGACGGTTGCGATCAGATGACAGTCAACCGCAGCTTTGGATCGAGCCTATGCAGATCGTCGGGGTCGCTCGTCACGACCCCCTGCCTATAACGGCGGGCGCACACCGCGACGCTCGCGTCGATCACATCGCTGCACCGGCGAACCCCGAGCATCAGGCCCACCACGCGCGCGGTCGGGTCGTCGAGGGGCACGATGTTCGTCCGATCGTGCTTCAGCAGCCGCGCCAGACGCGTTTGGCGGCGAGGGTCTCTTAGCGCCTGCGCAAGCACACCGGCGGGAACGTTCAGGGTTGCATCAGGCTCGGCGAGGGCCCGCTGGAGCAGCGCACGCGCACGCTCGTCACCACGCTCCAGCGCGATCAGGGCGCCGGTGTCAAGGGTGAGCCCCTTCAATCTGGATCGGAGAGCGCGAAGGCCGCGTCCGCCCAGGCGTATGCCTCGGCGCTGGGCTCGCCATACTCGGCGATCAGTTCCGCAACGAGCTCGGCAAGGGCATTCTCATCCTTCCCCTGCTCGGGCTGGGACCGTGCAAGCGCGTCGAGGAGCGCGGCGGAAACGTACCCGGACACGCTTGCGGCCTCGCCGCGGGCGACGGCCTCCCGCACCTGCTCGACCTGCTCGTCCGGCAGGGAGACGGTGATCTTCGCGACCTTGGTCATACCACGATCATACCGGGTCGCGAAGTCGAGGCCGATGTGGAGCCCCGCAGGAGGGGCGTGGGGCGTGGAGAGAACGTGAAGGTCCATACCCCTCCTATCCGTCCGTGCCCGCAAAACGGGACAGCGGCGCCTCAAGCCAGTGCGCCGACCGCCTCCGCGGCGATGGCCCGCGCCTCGCGGTCGGCCTCGTACAGCGACTCGAAGGCGCGCACCGGCGCGGCCGGCAGCCGCTCCAGGGTCGCCTCGATCACCGCCGGGATGCCGGTGAAGGGCAGGCGCTCGACGAGGAACGCGTGCACGGCAACCTCGTTGGCGGCGTTCAGCACGCACGGCGCGGTGCCCCCGGCCGCGGCCGCCGCGCGCGCCAGGCGCAGGCAGGGGAACGCGGCGAGGTCGAGCGCCTCGAAGGTGAGCGTCCCGGCCGCCACGAGGTCGAGCGGCTCGAGCGCCAGCGCCACGCTCTCGCCGCCGTGCAGCGCGTAGGAGATCGCCACGCGCATGTCGCGCGGGCCGAGGTGCGCGAGCAGGGCGCCGTCGGCGAGCTGGATCAGCCCGTGCACGAGCGACTGCGGGTGCACGAGCACGTCGATCCGCTCGTACGGCGTGCCGAACAGGTGGTGGGCCTCCATCAGCTCCAGGCCCTTGTTCATCAACGTGGCCGAGCCGATCGTGTTCATGGGGCCCATCTCCCACGTGGGGTGCGCGAGCGCCTCGGCCACGGTCACGTCCCGCAGCTGCGCGGCCGTGCGCCCCCGGAAGGGCCCGCCGGAGGCGGTGATCGTGAGACGCTCGACAGCGCCCGGCGGCTGCCCGGCGAGCAGCTGGTGCAGCGCGGTGTGCTCGGAGTCGACGGGCACGATCTGCGCGCCGGTGGCTTCGGCCAGCGCGGTGACCAGCTCGCCGCCGACGACCAGCGACTCCTTGTTGGCGAGCGCGAGGTCGATGCCCTCGCCGAGCGCCGCCACGGTCGGCCCCAGGCCGGCGGAGCCGACGAGCGCGTTGAGCACGAGCTCGGCGCCCGACTCGACGACCAGCCGCACGAGGCCCTCGGCGCCGCCGAGCACCTCCCCCCCTCCCACTCCCGCGCCGCGCGCGCGGCGGCGTCGGCGTCGGCGAGCGCGACGCGCGCCACGCCGTGCGCGCGCGCCTGGGCAAGCAGCTCCTCCCACGAACGCTCGGCGGAGAGGCCGACCAGCTCGAAATCCTCACTGCGGCTGACGATGTCGAGCGCCTGCGTGCCGATCGAGCCGGTGGAGCCGAGGATCAGCAGGCGCTTGGGGGTGGAGGGCGATGCCGGGATGGGGTCAGACATAGGCCAGCCAGATGTAATAGCCGACGACCGCCGTGAACAGCACCCCGTCGAGGCGATCCAGGGCGCCGCCGTGGGCGCCAAACAGCCCCCCCGAGTCCTTGATCCCGGCCTGGCGCTTGAGGAAGGACTCGAACAGGTCGCCGAGCGGGCCTGCGAGCGCGACGCCGAGGCCGAGCACGAGCGCGTGCGTGCCGGGCAGCCATTCCTGGTAACGGCCCGCCAGCCACACGGCGACGATCGCGCAGAACATCCCGCTCACCAGCCCCTCGACGGTCTTGCCCGGCGAGACCGAGGGCGCCAACGGGCGGCGGCCGAAGAGGCGCCCGCCAAGGTACGCGCCGGTGTCGCCGAGGAACGTGCCGACGAGCACGTCGATCACGATGCCCTCACCGTGCGGCAACCCGCGCAGCATGACCGCGTGAGCGAGCGCGAGGCCGATCCACCACACGCCGAGCAGCGTGATCGCCAGCCCGCCGATGCCGGAGCGGGGTTGGGCGAGCGTGAGCACGAAAACCAGCGGCAGCACAGCGACCGCCGCGAGCAGCACCTGCGACGGCCCGCCATAGTACCCGGCGGCGAGCAGCCCCGCGAGCGCCGCCAGGCCCGCCAGGCGCGCCGGGTGCAGCCGTGAGTACATGGCGTAGAGCTCGTGCAGGCACACGGCGCCGAGCACGAGCACGCCGAGCGCGAAGACCGGGCCGCCCTCGATCACGATGAACAGCGCGAACGCAATCGCGGGCAGCGCGGCGAGCACGCGCGCGGCGAGGTCCGAGCGCCCGGAGCTCATCGCCCGCCGAAGCGCCGTCGCCGGGCGCTGAACTCCGCGAGGGATTCTTCGAGCGCCACGCGCGTGAAGTCGGGCCACAGCTCCTCGCGGAAGACCAGCTCGGAGTAGGCGGACTGCCACAGCAGGTAGTTGGAGAGACGCCGCTCGCCCGAGGTGCGGACGATCAGGTCGGGGTCGTGCATCTCCGGCGCATAGAGCAGGCTGCGGAACTCCGCCTCGGTCGGCTCCGCGGGCCGCCCTGCCGCGTCTCGCGCTCCGCGCTCCGCGGCGAGTCGCGCGGCGGCGTCCACGATCTCCGCGCGCCCGCCGTAGTTGAAGGCGACGAACAGCGTGATCGTGGAGTTGCCGTCGGTGAGCTCTTCCGCGCCGCGCATCTGCTCGACAAGACCCTCCGGCACCCCCGCGCGCCGTCCGATGAAGCGCATCCGCACGCCTTCGGCGTGCAGCTCGGGCGTTTCCGAGGCGATGCGGCGCGAGAACATCTCGAACAGGCCCCCCACCTCCTCGGGCGAGCGCGACCAGTTCTCGGTGGAGAAGGAGTACACGGTCAGCTCCAGCACCCCCAGCTCGACGGCGTCGCGCAGGCGCGCCTTGACGGTGTCTGCGCCCGCCTCGTGCCCGGCGTTCACCGGCAGCCCCCGCGCGCGCGCCCAGCGGCCGTTGCCGTCGGTGATGATCGCCACGTACCGCGCCGCGGTCTCCTTGCCCTCATCACGGGAGGGAGTCTGGCCCTCCCGCCCGGGCCCGCCCTCCCCCCGCCACTCGGCGCGTGCCATCACACCGCGAGGATCTCCTCTTCCTTGGTCTTCAGCACCCCGTCGAGATCGGCGATGCGCGTGTCGGTGAGCTTCTGCAGCGCGGCCTCGGCGCGGTGCTCGTCGTCGGAGCCCGCCTCGCCGGCCTCCTTGAGCTCGCGCAGCTCGTGCATCACGTCGCGGCGCACGTTGCGGATCCGCACGCGCCCCTCCTCGACCAGGTGGCGCACGACCTTGACGAGCTCGCGGCGGCGTTCCTCGGTGAGTTCGGGGACGACCAGGCGCACGACGGAGCCGTCGTTGGAGGGGTTGAGGCCGACGTCGGACTCGTTGATGGCCTTCTCGATCGCCTTGATCGAGGACTTGTCGTAGGGCTGCACGGTCAGCAGGCGCGCTTCGGGCGCGGAGATCGTCGCCAGCTGGTTCAGCGGGGTGGGAGCGCCGTAGTAGTCGACCACGACGCGCTCCAGCAGCGCCGGCGAGGCGCGCCCGGTGCGCACGGTGGCGAGCTCGTGGTGGGTGGCCTCCACGGACTTGCCCATGCGCCCGCCGGCGTCGGCGAGCAGTTCGTCGATCATCTCAGCCGCCATCGCGCTCCTTCCCCATCGCCGCCCCAGCGGCGCGCCGCCGGGTACTCAGGACCCACGGCCGCCGCCCTCGTCTGGCGTGCTCGACACCAGCGTGCCCACGCGCTCACCAGAGATTATCCGCGCCAGCGCGCGCTCGTCGTCCATGTTGAAGACGCGGATCGGCATCCCGTTCTCCATGCACAGCGCAAGGGCTGTCGAATCCATCACGCGCAGGCGGCGCTCGAGCGCCTCCATGTGGGTGATCTCGGGGATGAACGTCGCCCCCGGGTCCAGCGCCGGGTCGGCGGTGTAGACGCCTTCGACGCCGTTCTTGGCCATCAGGATGATCTCGGCGTGCACCTCGGCGGCGCGCAGCGCGGCGGCCGTGTCCGTCGTGAAGAACGGGTTGCCGGTGCCGGCGGCGAAGATCACCACGCGCCCCTTCTCCAGGTGGCGCATCGCGCGGCGGCGGATGTAGGGCTCGGCGACCTCGGAGATGCCGAGCGCCGACTGCACGCGCGTGTCGACGCCGAGCCGCTCCAGCGCGTCCTGCAGCGGCAGCGCGTTCAGCACCGTGGCGAGCATCCCCATGTAGTCCGCGGTCGAGCGGTCCATCCCCGCGGCGACGCCCTGCATGCCGCGGTAGATGTTGCCCGCGCCCACGACGATCCCCACCTCCACCCCCTGCTCGCGCACGGCGCCCACCTGGCGCGCAACGGCGGCCACGCGCTCGGGGTCGGTGCCGAAGTCGAGCTCGCCCATCAGCGCCTCGCCGGAGAGCTTCAGGAGGATGCGCTTGAAGGCAGGATCTGCCACGTGGCGAGAGCCTACTGCCCCACCGCGAAGCGCACGAAACGCCGGATGACGACGTTCTCGCCGGTCTTGGCGGTGAGCTCGTCGCGCAGCTCGCTGGACCGTACGGCCCTCGTGCTTGGGGTTGTGCATCTCCTGCTCCAGCAGCACGATCGTGCGGTACCACGCGTCGAGCTTGCCGGTGACGATTTTCTCCCGGATGTTCTCCGGCTTGTCGGCGGCTTCCTGCTCGTAGATCCGCGCCTCGACGTCGCGCACCTCCGCGGGCACCTCCTCGCGGTTCACGTAGGCGACGGTCGGCGTCGCCGCGATCTGCATCGCGATCTCCCGGGCGAACGCGACGAAGTCCTCGTTCTGGGCGACGAAGTCCGTGTTGCAGTCCACCTCGATCAGCACGCCGACCTTCGCGCCGGCGTGCACGTACGCCTGCACGGTGCCCTCGGTGGCGACGCGCTCGCCGAGGTCCTGGATCTTCTTGCCCTGGCGCACGCGCAGGATCTCGATCGCCTTCTCGACGTCGCCGGCCGCCTCGGTCAGCGCCTGCTTGCAGTCCATCATCCCCGCGCCGGTGCGGTCGCGCAGGGCCTTCACCTCTTTGGCACCGATCTCAGCGCTCATGCCTGGGCCTCCTCGGGAATCTCGACGGCTTGCGGGGCGTCCCCGTCCGGCGGGGGCGGCGGGGCGGACGGGCTCTCGGCGCTCGCGGGCACCGGCGCCTCCCCGTCGGCGTTCGCCGTGGCGGGGGCGGGCTCCGGCGCGGGGGCCGCGGGCTCCGCCGCGGGTGACGCCTCCGCCGGTGCCGCCGACTCGGCGGGCGCAGGCGCCGCCTGCTGGGCCGCGGGCTGAGACGCAGCCTCGGCCGCGGGCGGGGACGCGGCCTGCGCCGCAGCGGCCTGGGCTGCCTCCTGCGCCGCCGCCGCCTCCGCGGCCGCTGCCGCGGCCTGCTGGGCGGCAAGCCGCTCCTGCGCGGCGCGCGCGGCCTGCTCCTCGGCCTCGCGGCGCGCGGCTTCTTCCTCGGCTTCGCGCTGCGCGCGCGCCTCCGCTTCCGCGCGGGCGCGCTCTTCGGCTTCCTGGCGGGCTCGCTCCTCCTCGGCGCGGAACACGGAGCGGCCCTCGGCGACGACGTCGCCGATCGCGCGGGTGATCAGCGAGCAGGAGCGGATCGCGTCGTCGTTGCCGGGGATCACGAAGTCGATCCCGTCGGGGTCGCAGTTGGTGTCCACCAGGCCGATGATCGGGATGCGCAGCCGCTGCGCCTCGCGCACCGCGATCGCCTCGGTCTTGAGGTCGATCACGAACATCGCGTCGGGCACCCGCTGCATGTCTTTGACGCCGCCGAGGTTCGCGCGCAGCTTGGCGAGGTCCGCCTGGTGCGGCCATCCGCTCGCGCGTGGGCAGCAGCGCCAGCTGGCCCTCGGTCTCGAAGCGCTCGAGGTCGTGCAGGCGGCGGATGCGCTGGCCGATCGTCTCGAAGTTGGTGAGCAGGCCGCCGAGCCAGCGGTGGTTGACGAACGGCATGCCGGCCGCTTCGGCGACGTCGCGGACCGTGTCGCGGGCCTGCTTCTTGGTGCCGACGAACAGCACCACGCCGCCGCGGTGCGCGAGCGAGCTGCAGAACTGGCGCGCTTCCTCCAACAGCGCCGCCGTCTTCAGCAGGTCGATGATGTAGATGCCGTCGCGCTCGCCGTGGATGAAGCGGCGCATCTTCGGGTTCCAGCGGCGCGTCTGGTGGCCGAAGTGCACGCCGGACTGCAGCAGTTCTGCGATACCTACCTGAGCCACGGGCTCGCTCCTTGTGTAGTCCTTGGGTAACAGCGCCGGGCGGGGAGCGCGGACTCGCGGGGGGGCCGGCGCCGGCCGGCCTGCCGCGAGCAGGGCCGCGATCCGTGGTCCACACGGGTCGAGAGGTCTGTATGGGTCCGTAGAACCCTGATCGGCTGGTCAGGATAGCCGATCGCCGCCGCCTCCGAAGGCCTCCTCCGGCAACCCCTCGGCTCGTGCCAGCGCGGCAGCGAGGTCGGGCGGCAGCGGGGAGCGCACCTCCAGCGGCTCTCCCGTGAAGGGGTGGCGCAGCGCCAGGCGCGTGGCGTGCAGGAACTGGCGCTCCAGGCCGAGCAGCCCCGGCGTCCCGTATTCGGGGTCGCCGGCGACGGGGTGGCCGATCGCCTGCAGGTGCACACGGATCTGGTGGGTGCGGCCTGTCTCCAACCGCAGGCGCAGCAGCGTGTACCCCGGCAGTGCGCGCTCGAGCGTGAAGTGCGTGCGCGCCTCGCGAGGGAAGGCCCCGCCGACGGCCATGCGCGTGCGCACCCGCGGGTCGCGCCCGATCGGCGCCTCGATCGTGCCGGTGCGCGCCGCGGGCCGCCCCTCCACGAGCGCAAGGTACTCCCGTTCGATACGCCGCTCGGCGAGCGCCCGCTGCAGCAGGCGGTGGGCCTCCTGCGAGCGCGCCACGACGAGCAGCCCCGAGGTGTCGCGGTCCAGGCGGTGCACGATGCCCGGTCGCTCGGGATCCCCGCCCACCCCCCCGCCGCCGGGGACGTCCGAGAGCAGCTGCGAGAGCGTGCCCTCGCGGTGCCCTCTCGCGGGGTGCACCACCAGGCCCGCGGACTTGTCCACGACGAGCAGGTGCTCGTCGGAGTAGGCGACCGTGAACGGCTCTTTCGGGAGGGGGTCTGAAGGCCCGCCCACCCGGGCCTGCCCTCCCCCAGCCCCGGGCCTGCCCTCCCCCGACTCAAACGGCGGCTCGCCGTCGGCCATCACGTCCCCCGGGGACGCTCGATCACGAGCAGCAGGAGCAAGACCCCCAACGTTATGGAAACGTCGGCGAGGTTGAAGGGGGGCCAGCCCAGCGGCAGCTTGACGAAGTCGGTGACCGACCCCTCGCGCACGCGGTCGAGCACGTTGCCGAGCGCCCCGCCGAGCAGCATCCCGGTCGGCAGCCACAGCAGCGGCCGCGCGCCGTGGCGGGCGAAGTAGGCGAGCAGCGCCAGCAGCGCAAGGCCGACGACGATCGCCACCACGAGGTGCGAGCCGGGCAGAAAGCCGAAGGCGATGCCGCTGTTGCGCGTGTCCACCACCTCGATCCCCGGCAGCAGCCGCCGTTCTTCGCCGGGGACGAGCGCGTGGCGCACGGCGCTCTTGGTGAGCTGGTCGACGGCGATGACCGCCAGGGCGACGAGCGCCGCGCGGGTCCAGGGGGAGCGGAGGGGGCGGAGCGTCAACCGTGGACGAGGCTCTGCACGACGACGCTGTTGATCAGCTCCAGCACGATGATCGCGACGATCGGCGAGAAGTCGAGGCCGCCGAAGGAGGGCAGCACGCGGCGGAAGATCCGCAGGCAGGGTTCGCACACGTCGCGCAGGAAGCCGATCACCGCCGACGAGGCCCGCGAGTAGGGTGGGCGCACGCCGAACGCGAACAGCCACCCCACGACGATGTGGGCGAAGATCAGCAAGATGTAGACGTAGATCAGCGCCGAGAGGTAGTTGGCCACCTCGGTGCGGGCGGAGGCGAGAATCATCCGCCCCGCCTCCATCCCACCGCCCGCCTGCCCGCCCCGCCCCGCTTGCGCAACACGGCGTCCAACGCGTCGCTGAACGCGGCGCGCACGCCCCCGCGCTCCAGTGCGTCCACCCCGCGCGCGGTTAGCCCCCCCGGCGAGCACACCTCGCGGCGCACGCGCGAGCGTGTCGTAGCCGCGGCGGCGCAGCAGCTCCGCCGTGCCGGCGAGCGTCTGCACAACCAGCTGGGCCCCCTCCGCCGCCGGGACGCCGCGGCGCACGCCGGCGTCGACCTGTGCCTCGGCGATGAGCGCGACGTACGCCGGCGCGCACGACATCAGGCCGGTGGCGACGTCGAGCAGCGCGTCGTCGAGCACGACCAGCGTGCCGAGCTCGGCAAACAGCGCGCGCACACGCGCGTCGAGGTCGACGTCACCGCTGAGCGCCTCCCTCTCCCGCTCCGGGTCGGCGGCCTGCACCACAGCCCCCTCGCGGACCTCGACTGGCAGCGAGGGCATGAAGCGGTACACGGGCCGCTCGGGGTAGGCGCCCTTCACCGCGTCGAGCGGCGTGGCGGCGAGGATCGAGGCGACGGCACGCGCGTGTGGCGCGACCTCCTCGGCAACGCGCTCCAGCAGCGGCGGCTTGTGGCACAGCACGACCAGCTCGGCGCGCGCGGCGACCTCGGCGTTGCTCGCCGGCGCCTCGCCACCGGTTTCCTGCGCCAGCGCCTGCGCACGCTCGGCGACGGGATCGGAGCACAGCACCGGCTGCCCCCAGCCGCGGGCGAGCGCGCGCGCCATGTTGCCGCAGCCGATCAGACCGATCTGCATAGGGCGTCTACCCTACCGCCCGCTCAGCTCTGATTGAAAAAACCCTTCTCGATCAACCTGGCGCGCTCCTCCGCGGAGATCTCGACGTTGCGCGGGGTGAGCATGAAGACCTTGTCGGCGATCCGCTGCATCCCGCCGTCGAGCGCGTAGGTGAGCCCCGAGGCGAAGTCGATCAGGCGCTTGGCGAGGTCCACTTCGGTGCCCTGTAGGTTGAGGATCACCGGGATCGCGTCCTTGAAGCGGTCCGCGACCTGCTGGGCGTCGTTGAAGGACTTGGGCACGACGAGGTGCACGCGCACGTCACCGCCGTTGCCGCCGTTGCCGCGCGCGCCCACCGAGCGCAGCACGGTGGTCGGCCCCCCGCCCCCGCGCCCGCCGGCACGCGCGGGCGGCTCGTCCTCGGCGAAGATCTCGTCGAACTCGTCGCGGCGGCGGCGCAGGCGCCGGACGTTGGGTCGCTCGCGGTAGCGGTCCTCGAGCGCAGCCTCCCCGTGGGGGGCTTCGTCCTCGTACTCGTCGTGGTACTCCTCGGCGAGGCCGAAGTACACGAGCGCGCGGTGCCAGGAGTCGCGGAAGGCCATTCAGGGGTCGGTTTTCGCTAAAGCTGCGACTTTCCCTGCATATCGTAGCCGTCCCGCGGACGCACGTTATGTCCCCTTGCCGATCGCACGCCACCGGCTGTAAGGTGGCGGGCGGATGTCGGACGGCTACTTCCCACGGGGCAGCTCGATGCTGCGGCGGGTGCACGGCGAGCGCGCCGTCGGCCTCTTCTACGGTCAGCGCGCGCTGTGCGTCGGGGCGGTGAAGCCGC
Source organism: uncultured Solirubrobacterales bacterium (assembly GCA_963821775.1). Lineage (GTDB taxonomy): Bacteria > Actinomycetota > Thermoleophilia > Solirubrobacterales > Solirubrobacteraceae > Palsa-744. The sequence goes on from CAWGFB010000001.1 coordinate 449,575, forward strand.
TGAACTACGTGGGGACCAGCCGGCACACGCGCAACAAGAGCACCCCCTTCCAGCGCCTCGCGCACACCGGGGAGATGTTCGAGGCGATCTTCTTCGGCACCCGCGCCGAGGCGGACCGGGTGCTGGACGCGGTGCGGCGGATGCACGAGCAGGTCGCCGGTGTGCTCGAGGAGGACGCGGGGCCCCACCCCGCGGGCACGCCCTACTCGGCCTTCGACCCGCAGCTGATGCTATGGACGGTGGCCGTCATCGCCGACTCCGCCGAGTGGTTCTACGAGCGCATGGTGCGGCGGTTGAGCGAACGCGAACGCGAAGGGCTGTGGCAGGACTACGTGCGCTTCGCGGAGCTGTTCGGCCTGCCGCCGCGGCAGGTCCCCGCCACCTACGCGGAGCTCCGCCGCTGGTACGAGGAGCAGCTGGCCGGCGATGACCTGTACCTCACCGAGGAGGCGCGGTACATGGGCCACGCGTCCGCGTTCGAGATCCCGATGCCCGCGAGCCGCCGGCTCGGCAAGCGCGTCCACGACGCGATCATGCTGTGTTCGCTGCCCCCGCGCGTGCGCGAGCTCTACGGGCTGCGCTGCACCCCCGCGCACCACGCCGCATGCGCGGCGGCGCTCGCCGCCTCACGGAGCGCCCGGCCGTTGCTGCCGCGCCGGATGGTGCGCGGCTCGTGCATCCCGGAGCTTCGCATGGTCGCCACGACCGAGCGGCGGCGGATCGCTCGGGGGCTGCCCACCCCCCGGGTCGTCGACTGAGCACGGGCGCCCCACGGCCCTCACTGCATTCCTTACGCCCTGGCGCGCGGCCGGCATCCGCCGGGCCCTCCGCGAACCCACCCAGATCGATTTCAGAACTCGACCTGCGTCATATCTGAGTTATCGACAATGCACCCCCCGGTAATAAGATAGCGATCGAGCCCGTTACCCAAGGGAGATTGATCCCTTGAATTTATCGACTTTGGTGCACTCTTTAGCCTCGTCACTACAATGTTCTTTGGCCCCAAGGACGGTCGCGACCTCCGTCTGGTTCCGCCTGGTCGCATTCGAAAGGCCGAGCCGCATTCCAATAGTACCAGCCCGGACGCTGATCCGCAACTGCTGCGCTTGCGTTTTCGGCTCGCCCCGGCACGCCACACCTCGCCTCGGCTCGGCGCCCCTGCCTCAGCGGTACAGCGCCGCGCCCAGCCGCACGATCGTCGCGCCCTCCTCGACCGCCACGACGTAGTCCTGCGAGGTACCCATCGAGAGCTCGCGCAGGCCGTGGGCGGCGGCCAGCTCGCGCAGGGCGGCGAACCAGCGGCGGCTGGCCTCGGGGTCTGCGACGAGCGGGGGCATCGTCATCAGACCCGCGACGGGGAACGGCGAGCGCTCGAGGTGGGCGGGCAGCTCCTCGGGGAGCACGCCGGCCTTCCCCGGCTCGCGGGCGACGTTGACCTGGATCAGCACCTCCAGGCCCGGCCGCGCGAGCGCGCGGTGGCGCTCCAGCGCGCGCAGCGCCGACTCTGAGGCGACGGAGTGGATGAGGCGCACGTGGGGCACCACCAGCGGCACGCGGCGGGACTGCAGCTGCCCGATGAAGTGCCACTCGAAGAGCGCGCCGTGCGCGGCGACCTTCGCCTGCAGGTCCTGCGCGCGGTTCTCGCCGACCAGCCGCACGCCGGCCTCGGCGAGCGCGGGCAGCGCGGCGGGCGCGAGGTACTTGACGGCCGCCAGCACCCGCACCGGCTCCTCGCCGTCGGCGCGCGGGGAGCGGCCGGCGCGCGCGGCGGCCGGGGCGAGCTCCGCGCGTACGCGGGCGAGGTTCTCGCGCACGCGCTCGACGGCCGGCGCGGCGATCGGCTCGGGGCGCGCCATCAGAGAGGACCCTCGAGCCACGCGATCCCGGCCTGGCGCCCGGCTGCGAGGCCTTCGCGGCGGTGGGAGTAAAGGTCGGTGCTGCACACCGTGCACACCCCGACGTCCTCGACGCGCGCCACACCCGCCGCCTCCAGGCGTGCGCGGGCGAGGCCGGGGAGGTCGAGCGTGCGCCCGTGGCGCCGGGCGGGGCCCTGTGAGGCGCCGGGCGCAGCGTGGGCCTCCGGCGAAGCGCCCAGCGCGGCGTGGACCTTCAGCGAAGCGCCGAACGCGGCGTGGACCTCCGGACCGACCTCGTAGCAGCAGGGGCCGGCGCCGGGGCCGATCACGGCCGCGATCTCGCCCTCGCCGCCCACCTCGCGCAGCGCGCGCACTCCCTCCTCCAGCACCCCCGCGGCGAGCCCCCGCCAGCCGGCGTGCAGCGCAGCGACGGCGCCGCCCTCCGACCCGAGAACCACGGGCAGACAGTCTGCTACCAGCACCATCACGCCAACGCCGCGCAGCGCGGTGGCGTGGCCGTCGGCGTCGATCGCCACGGCTTCCCCGGCGCTGCCGACCGAAGCCGGGAGACACGCGCCTTCGGCGCGAATCCCTGTTTCGGCCAGCGCCACCACGCGCTGCACCGCGGTCCCGTGGACCTGGCGAGAGGCGCACAGCCACCCCAGGCCGAGCTCCGCGCAGAGGCTGTCGCGCCGCTCGCGCCCGCGCTCGTGCCCGGGACCACGCATCGTGGAGAGGTTGCCCGCGGCGCGGGTGGTAAAGAGCGCGCGGCCGCCGCCGGGGAGGTCGAAGCGCAGGAGTGGGAGCCGCAGCCCCTCCTCGCTCACGACCCTCTCCCCACTCACGCCCCGGCCTCCAGCGCCACCGCCAGCTCCGCCGCGCGGTCGTCAGCCTGCCCGGGCAGCGCACCGTCGAGCTTCGCGCACAGCGCCGCCTCCAGGCGGCGACCAACCTCGGGACCCTCGGGCACCCCCGCGGCGAGCAGGTCGGCGCCAGTGATGCACAGCCGCACGTGACGGACCTCCGCCAGCCAGCGGCGCGCCCCGGGCGCGGCCGGCTCGCTGACCGCGCCCGCCAGCGCGACACCCTCCGGCGGCACGGAGAGCGCGAGGGTGCGCAGCTGCGAAGCGGAGTGGGCGCGGGGCAGCTCGTCGATCAGGGAGGGCACCGCGGCACACGCGGCCGCCACACGGTCGCGCTCGCCGGCGGTGAGCTCCAGGCGGTCGAGCAGCGCGACGATCTCAGAGTTGGGATGCCCACCCACCCCGCCGTCCGCCCTCAGCGCAAGCGGCAGAGCCAGCGCGGCGAGCAGCAGCAGGCCGCCGGAGTCGCCATCTGCGGGCCCGCCGCCGCCCACCAGGGCCAGGGCGCGACGTGCGAGCGGCGCCTCGAAGCGCAGGCGGGGATGGAGCGCACCGAGCAGCCCCAGGCGGTCGGCCTCGGCGAGCGCCGCGAGGGGGTCGGACTCGGCGAGAGCGAGGCGCAGCTCGGCGCCGAGGCGTGCGCCGGAGACGGTCGCCAGAGCGCCCTGCGCGACGGCGGCGGCCGCGAGAGCGGCCGTGCCCTCCTCCACGGCGAAGCCGAGGCGGGCGCGGTAACGCGCGAGGCGCCACAGGCGCGTGGGGTCGTCACGGAAGGAGCGCTCGTGCAGCACGCGCAGCAGGCCGGCGGCGAGGTCCTCACGGGCGTGCTCGACCGCCGTCATCTCCCCCCGCTGCGTGCCCCCCAACCCGACGGCGAGCGCGTTGACGGTGAAGTCCCGGCGCCGCAGATCCTCCGCGAGCGACGCAGGCTCCACCTCGGGCAGCGCTCCGGGCGCGGAGTAGCGCTCGCGGCGGGCGGTGGCGATGTCGATGCTCCCTCCGGGCCACCCCAGGAGCACGGTGCCGAAGCGCTCGTGGCCCACGGCGCCGCCGGAGACGCCGAGGCGCGCCGCGAGCGCGTCCGCCAGCCGCGCAGCCGCGGCGCCGAGTGGGGAGTCCACGCTCTCCACGACCACGTCCAGCTCGCGGGGCGCCGCGCCGCGCAACAGGTCGCGCACGGCGCCCCCCACCAGGTGGACGTCGTTCGTGGCCACCGCCAGCAGCGCCTCCCCGCCGGGGTGGCAGCGCAGCGCGTCAAGCAGGTCGGACCGCAACTCCGGCCTCCGCCAGGTACGCCTTGGCCTCCGCGATCGTGTGACGGTCGTAGTGGAAGATCGACGCGCACAGCGCCGCGTCGGCGCCCGCCCGCAGGGCGTCCGCCAGGTGCGAGAGCTCGCCGGCGCCGCCCGAGGCGATCACCGGCACCCCCACCGCCTCGCTCACAGCGGCCGTCAGCGCCAGGTCGTAGCCGTCGGCCGTGCCGTCGCGGTCCATGCTCGTCAGCAGGATCTCCCCCGCCCCCCGCTCCGTCGCCTCGCGCGCCCAGCCGAGCACGTCGCGGCCCGTGGGGGTGCGCCCGCCGGCGACGTACGCCTCCCAGCCGCCGCCGAGCGCGGCCCCCCCATCGCCGGTACCGCCGCCGAGCGCCGCCCCGGCGCCACCGGTGCCGCCGTCGCCCGCGGCCCCCGCACCGACGCGCGCGCGCGCGTCGATCGCAAGCACCACGCACTGAGAGCCGAACACCCGCGCGAGCTCGTCGATCAACTCCGGACGGGCCAGGGCGGCGGAGTTGACCGACACCTTGTCGGCGCCCGCGTCGAGCACCGCCTGCGCGTCGGCGACCGAACGCAGGCCGCCGCCGATCGTGAACGGCACGAACACCTCGTCCGCGGTGCGCCGCGCGAGCTGCACGATCGTCTCGCGACGCTCGTGGGTGGCGGTGATGTCGAGGAACACGAGCTCGTCGGCGCCCTCGCGGTCGTAGTGGGCGGCCAGCTCCACCGGGTCGCCGGCGTCGCGGATGTCGACGAAGCGGACGCCCTTCACGACACGGCCGCCGTCCACGTCCAGGCAGGGGATTACGCGCTTGAGGTGCACGCGCTCACCGTAGCGTCTGTGTTGTTCCGGGCCTCACATGTGAGGCCCGGCGGGGCCGCGCATGCGCGGCCCCGAGGGACGGCCGCATGCGGCCGTCCCGGGCAGGGCCGCATGCGGCCCTGCCAGCCATCGCCGCATGCGGCGATGGCCCCTACCCCTCGCCCAGCGCGGCGCGCGCCTCGGCGACGGTGAACCGCCCCTCGTACAGCGCCTTGCCGACGATCACGCCGGCGAGGCTCGGCTCACCGAGCGCCACCAGGGTCCGCAGGTCATCCAGCGCGCCGATGCCGCCCGAGTAGATCACGCGACCCGCCTCCCCCACCGCCCGGGCCACCCAGGCCACGTCTTCGCGGTTCACGCCGCCGAGCATGCCGTCGCGGTCGACGTTCGTGTACGCCAACTCCCGCGCTCCGCGGGCGAGCAGGTCGGCGAACACCTCGCCGACACCCACCTCGGCCGCCTTCGTCCACCCCTCCGTGGTGACACGACCAGCGCGCACGTCCACCGACACGACCACCCGCTCGGGTCCGTGCTGGGCCAGCGCCCGCTCCAACAGGTCGGGGTCGGTGAAGGCGGCGGTGCCGAGGATCACGCGGGCCACGCCGGCGGCCAGCGCCTCGTCGATCGCCTCCGTCGTGCGCAGCCCGCCGCCGAGCTGCACCGGCACGTCCAGCTCGGCGGTGACCCGGCGCACGTGGTCGAGGTTCACCGGGTGGCCGACACGCGCGCCGTCGAGGTCCACCACGTGCAGCCGCTCGGCCCCTTCCGCCACCCACCGGCGCGCCGCCGTCAGGGGGTCCTCGTCGTACACCTTGCTCGCGTCGAAGTCGCCCCGGGTGAGGCGCACGGCGTGGCCGCCGAGGATGTCGATCGCGGGGTACAGGATCACGACGCCCCCCACGCATGCGCCGTGCGACCGCGCGGGGACTCGTGAGGCAGACGGCTCACGACGCCAACGGCACCCGCGCGGCCGCCGCGGCGGCGCAGAGGCCGACGAAGTTGCCCAGCAGCCGCAGGCCGTGGACCGAGGACTTCTCCGGGTGCGACTGCGCGCCGTACACGCTGCCCGACGCCACCACCGCCGGGAACACCTCCCCGTACTCCGCCGTCCCCACCACCACCTCCGGGTCCGCCGGGTGCGCGACGAAGGAGTGCACGTGGTAAAGGTACGCCGGATCGGGCAGGCCCTTAATCAGCGGCGAGCGCCGCCGCCAGCGCACCTCCGACCAGCCGATGTGCGGCAGCTTCAGCCCCGGGGCCTCCAGGCGGCGCACCTCGCCGCGCAGCAGCCCCAGGCCCTCCGCGCCGCCGTGCTCCTCGGAGCGCTCGAAGAGCAGCTGCATGCCCATGCAGGAGCCGAACACGGGCGTGCCGGCGGCGGCGCAGGCGCGCAGCACCTCGTCCAGGCCCAGCTCGCGGATCGTCGCTGCCGCCGCCGGGAACGCCCCCACCCCAGGCAGCAGCAGGCCGTCGGCGGCGCGCAGGGCGGCGTGGTCGCGGCTCACGAACGCGCGCGCGCCGACGCGCTCCAGCGCCTTCTCGACCGAACGGCGGTTTCCCATCCCGTAGTCCACGACGGCGATCTGAGGCGTCATCTCCGGCGCCTCGCGGCGTCCTCGCTCGCTCGTGTGCGAAGCACACGTCGCTCGCTGCGTCCTTGCGAGGCTTGGATCTGACGCCTCAGACACTCCCGATCCCCCCCGCTCATGCCGTGAGCGTCCCCTTCGTCGACGGCACCCCTGTCTCCGTCGGGTCGAGCGCGACCGCCGCGCGCAGCGCGCGCGCGAACGCCTTGAAGGCCGCCTCGATCATGTGGTGGGCGTTGGTGCCGGCCTCCACACGCAGGTGCACCGTCAACTTCGCGGCCGACGCCACCGCCCGGAAGAACTCCTCGGCCAGCTCGTGCTCGAAGCCCCCGGTGGAGCCCGGCGGCAGGGCGGCCTCGAAGAGCGCGAAGGGGCGCCCGGAGATGTCCAGCGCGCAGGCGGCCCGCGCCTCGTCCATCGGCACCTCCGCGGCGCCGTAGCGGACGATCCCGGCGCGGTCGCCGAGCGCGCGGTCGAGCGCCTGGCCGAGGACCAGCGCCGTGTCCTCGACGGTGTGGTGAGCGCCCGTCTGCAGGTCGCCCTCCACGCGCACGTCGAGGTCCAGGCGCCCGTGCCGGGCAAGTAGATCGAGCATGTGGTCGAGGAAGCCGACGCCGGTCGCGCGCGTGCCCGCGCCCGTGCCTTCGAGGGCGAGCGTCAGCCGCACCTTGGTCTCGCCGGTGCGGCGCTCGACGGTGGCGGTGCGGCTCATGGGGACTGATTCTCCACGATGTCCACGACGCGCGCCTCCATCGAGCGCGCGTGCCACTCGAAGCCCTCCGCGCGGGCGATCGGAGCGCCGGCGGCGGCGAGTTTGCCGGCGCCGGCGGGGTCGATCCTGACTTCGGACATGCGCCGGCGAAAGTGGCGCGGGGAGAGCCCGGAGGCAAAGCGCGCCGCGCCGGCCGTCGGGAGGATGTGGTTGGAGCCCGCGACGTAGTCGCTGAAAGCCGTCGCCGAAGCCTCGCCCACCAGCAGGCAGCCGGCGGAGCGTACCCGGGACGCGAGTTGCTCAGCCTCGACCCCCATCAGCTGCAGATGCTCAGGAGCAAAAACGTTAGCCAACTCGATGCCCTCGTGCATGTCGGCGACCTCGATGACCACGCATACCGCCAGATCTTCCCGGCCATCGTCGCGCGTGAGACTCCCAAGCAGGTCCAGAAGACGCTCCAGAACTTCCTGTGAGGGGGATACCGCCACCACCAGACTTGCGGGTCCATGCTCTGCCTGGGCCAACAGATCCAAGGCCGCGGCTTCGAGGCCGACGTCATCGCCAAGCACAACCATGAGATCGCTGGGGCCCGCAAACCCGTCGGTGCCGACGATGCCGGCGACCTCCCGCTTGGCTTCCTGAACCCAGAGGTTGCCCGGCCCGACGATCACGTCAACGCGCCTGATGGTCGCCGTACCAAACGCAAGCGCGGCAATCGCGTGCGCACCACCCATCCGGTACACGCGCTCCACGCCCAGCAGCCGGCACGTGCCGAGGATCGCCGCATCGATCTCGCCATCCGCGCCCGGGGGCGAGCAGACAGCGATGTCGAGCACGCCGGCCGCACGGGCCGTCACGACCCCCATCACCGCCGTGCTCGGATAGGGCGCCCTGCCGCCCGGTACGTACACGGCGGCGCTCTGCACCGGAACCTCCCGCAGCGTCACGGACTGCCCCTGAGGAAGTCTCAGGGAGACGTCTGCGCCCACGCCGAGCTGCGCGACCTCCGCGACGTTGGCGATCGCCACCTGCAGCCCGGCCACCACGTCGAGCGGCAGCTGCTTGAGCGCCGCGTCGAGGCGCTCCTGTTCGACGAGGAGCGGTTGCGGCTCGACGCCTCCGGTGTCGTGCATACGGACGAGCTCGTGTAGAGCCTCGTCGCCGTGTTCCTGCACCTTCAAGACGATCGCGTTCACATCACGCACAAGCTCAGCCGAAGTGGGCACGATCTGCCGCAACCGACGTACGACACCCTCGGGTCCACCCTCCGCCCGCATCCGCTGCCGGCTCCACCGCTCAACCCGCACGCAACCGCTCCAACAGCGCATCGATCGCGCCCGCCTTCAGCTTGTGCGCGACCGGGTTGGCGATCAACCGCGCCGTGCACTCGAGCAGCTCCTCGCGCACGACGAGGTCGTTCTCGCGCAGCGTCGTGCCCGTGGCGGTGAGGTCCACGATCGCCTCCACCAGCCCCGTGAGCGGGGCAAGCTCCACCGAGCCGTGCACCTCGACGATCTCCGCCTGGCGCCCCGTCTCCTCGAAGTAGAGGGCCGCCACGCGCGGGTACTTGGTGGCAACCCGCACGACCCCCAGACGGCGCAGCGCCTCGGCCGCCGGGTCGGGCTCGCCGGCGCGCGAGGCGAGCACCATCGTGCAGCGGCCGTACCCGAGGTCGAGCAGCTCGTACACCTCCCGGCCGGCCACCTGCGCGCCCCCCGCGCGCTCGGCGAGCACGTCCTTGCCGGTGACGCCGAGGTCGGCGGCGCCCGCCTCCACGTACGTGGGCACGTCGGAGGGGCGCATCGTGATCACGCCGATGTCCTCGAACCACAGACGGCGGGCCTGGGAGCGCAACTCCTCGACGTCCACCCCCAGCCGCGCGAGCAGCGCGACGGTGTCCTCGAACAGCGCCCCGCGCGGCACGGCGAGCGTGAGGCCGTGGAGCGCGCTCACCGCGTCAACCCCGCTCCCCGGCCGCGCTCCTCCCCGGCGAGCGCGATGTGCAGGCGGTCGAGGCCCAGGCCGAAGCCCACGGCGGGCAGCGGGCGCCCAAAACAGCCAAGCAGCTCGTCGTAGCGCCCGCCGCCGCCGAGCGGCGCGCCGAGCGCCGGGTCGTACACCTCGAAGACCGCGCCGGTGTAGTAGCCGAGCGAGCGCACCAGGCCCAGGTCGAAGAGCACGCGCGCGGCGACCGCGGGCTCCAGCAGCTCGTGCACCCGACGCAGCCCGGCGACCGCGTCGGCGGCGGGTGGGGGCAGGTCGGCGAGCACCTCCGGCCCGCCGCGCCGCTGCGGCAGGTCGGAGAGCAGCTCCACGTCGGCGGCCGGCAGCCCGGCGGCGCCGAGCCGGCGGCCGAGCTCGACGAAGTCGCGGCGCTCGAGCGACTCGAGCAGCGCGGGGCGCACCGCCTCGGTGACGCCCACCCCGGCCGCCAGCGCCGGGAAGAGCGAAGCGTCGCCGAGCCCCACACGGTAGTCGGCCAGCCCGGTGGCGTCGAGTGCGTGGCAGAGCACCGTGAGCGCCTCCGCGGTGCCCTCGGGCGCGGGCGAGCCGAGCAGCTCGATGCCCGCCTGCAGCAGCTCGCGTGGCTGCCCCCGCTGCGCGCGCACCCCGCGGTAGCAGTGCGCGAAGTAGCAGAAGCGCAGCGGCGGCTCGGCGTGCGCGTAGCGGGTGGCGGCGACGCGCGCGATCGGCACGGTCATGTCCGAGCGCAGCGCCAGCAGCGCGCCGGTCTCGTCGAACAGGCGATAGGCGGGCGGGGTGGGCGGGACTCCGGAGCGGTCGGCGCGCGCCAGCACGGCCTCGTACTCCAGCGCCGGCGTGTACACCTCGCCGTAGCCGTGGCGCTCGAAGACCGAGCGCAGCGCCTCGGTGAGCGCGCGCAGCTCGCGCATCTCGTCGGGCAGCACGTCGCGCGTGCCGGAGGGGATCGGGAGGGTCATGGGCGTGAAGAGTCTGACAAAGAGGGGCCCGGCTCGGCGGCCGCTGGCCGCCTGCGCCACCCTCTAGGCGTGCAGCGCCGGCTGCGGCTCCACGGCGACCCGCTCGATGCTCGCGCCGAGCTCCCGCAGACGCTCGTCGATGCGCTCGTAGCCGCGGTCGATCTGGCGGATGTTGCCGATTTCCGAGCGCCCCTCCGCGCACAGGGCGGCCAACAACATCGCCATCCCCGCCCGGATGTCGGGCGACTCCACCCGCTCCCCGCGCAGCCGCCGCGGCCCGGTGACAATCGCGCGGTGGGGGTCGCAGAGGACGATGTCGGCCCCCATCAGGATCAGCTTGTCGGTGAACACGAGGCGGTTCTCGAACATCCACTCGTGCACGAGGATCGACCCCTCCGCCTGAGTCGCCACAGCGAGCGCGATCGAGGTGAGGTCAGCCGGAAAGGCGGGCCAGGGACCGTCCTGGATCTTGCTCTTGTGGTCCCCCACGTCCGCCTGGATGACGAGCCGCTGGCCGCCGGGCACGAACACGTCGGCGCCGCGCACCTCCGTGCGCAGCCCGAGCCGTTCGAACACGAGCCGGATCATGCGCAGGTCCGAGGGGACCGTGTCGCGGATCAGCAGCTCCCCCCCGGTGACACCGGCAAGCGCGATGAAGGAGCCGATCTCGATGTGGTCGGGCGCGATCGTGTGGACGCACCCGTGCAACCGCTCGCAGCCGCGGACCGTCAAAAGGTTCGAGCCGACCCCCTGCACGTCCGCCCCCATCGCCGCGAGCATCCGCGCGAGGTCCTGCACGTGCGGCTCGCAGGCGGCGTTGCCGATCACCGTCTGCCCGGGCGTGAGCGCGGCGGCCAGCAGCGCGTTCTCGGTGGCCATCACGGAGGGCTCGTCCATGAACACGTCGGAGGGCCGCAGACCCCGAGGGGCCGTGAGCAGGATGTCCCGGTCGCACTCGACGTGTGCCCCCATCGCGCGGAACGCGTCGAGGTGCGGGTCAAGGCGCCGCCGACCGATGACGTCGCCCCCCGGCGGGGGCAGCACGGCGCGCCCGAAGCGCGCGAGCAGCGGCCCGGCGAGCAGGAAGGAGGCGCGGATCAGCTCGGCCAGCTCGGGCGCAACCTCGACCCCATCGACCCCCGCGGCGCACAGCGAGAGCTCGTGGGGACCCTGCCACTCCACCCGCACCCCCTGGTGCTCGAGGATCGCCACCATCGCCTCGACGTCGCGGATGCGCGGCACGCCCTGCACGAGCACCTCCTCCTCGGTGAGCAGGCAGGCGGCGAGCGCGGGCAGCGCGGCGTTCTTGTTGCCGGCGGGGGTGAGCGTGCCGGAGAGCGGGACGCCGCCTTCGATGACGAACTTCTCCATGGTCTTGGGGCGCGTCGGGCGGCCCACGAGCGGCCCGCGGCGGCGGCGTGACGCAAGGGTAACAGCCATGAGGAGGAGTTCGAGCACGACCCCCGGGCACCTGCACGTACAGCGCGAGGCCCGTCGCACAGACCGCGGCAACCCCGCCAGAGCCCGAAGACAGCAGGTGCAACTTCCGTTGCAGGCCCCAAGGGCCGGATGTGGCTTGGGTAAGCCATTCCCGCTTGCATCCACGGGGGCGCACGTATGTTCGAGGTGGTTCCGTCCGAGGGGAGGGCTACCGTACGAACACGTGTTCTGTTCTGCTCGGACAACGACACTCGCGCAGCGCACCCGGGAAGCGCTCAGGCTGGTGCGCGCGTGCATCCTGCTCGAGGACGACGACGATCCAGTCGACTGGGAGGTCGGCCAGGAAAAGCACGCACCGGCCAACCACGAGCCCGCGTGGGCTCACGCGCACCGCAAGCAGCTGCGCCGGCGGCCGACGGGAGGTACGCCAGCACGGCGGCGGGGGGGCCAACCGGCGCCCCCGCCGCAGCCGTGCCTCTGCCCGATCGAGCACGGCGAGCCGTGCGCCCGCCCGGTCGCCGAACACCGCAGAGCCGCCGCGCGTGACGCTCAGCGCTGGCCGATCTCTGATCGGTCGAGTATCACCACGGGCAGTGTCCGTGTGGCGATCGACCGGTAGTGCTCGTAGCCGGGGTAGAGCCGCACGAGCCGCGGCCAGAGCTCTCTGCACCTCCTCCTCGGTGGCAGCGCGAGCACGGACAGGGTACGTGTGTCCGCGCACCACCGCCTCGGCGTCAGGGTCGGCTTGCAGATTGAGCCACCACGCAGGCGGCCGCTCCGACGCCGCGTTTGACGCGACGACCGCGAAGCCCTCGCCGTGGGCCACGAAGAACAGCGGAGCATCGCGCTCGCGCCCCGAGCGCCGCCCGACGGTGCGCAGCACGAGGAAGTCCCCGCCGAGGGCGCGCCCACCGACCCGCCCTCCCGTGCGCCGCACGAGCCAGGCATGCGCCTGTGTGGCACGAGCGCTGCCCGGGCGGTGGGCCAGGTACGGAGAGATACGAGCGAAGAGGTCCGCCGCCGACAGCATTGGCACCGCAGCCTACCAAGCGCCACCCACCGGACACGAATCACTGGGCGCTGCCACCGCGCACCGACCCACAAACACCACGAGCCGCCCCGGGGGCGGCTCGTGAAAAGAACCGGCGGCGTCCTACTCTCCCGGGCCCTTGCGAGCCAAGTACCATCGGCGCTGAGGGGCTTAACTGCTCTGTTCGGAATGGGAAGAGGTGTTTCCCCCTCGCCAAAGCCACCGGAAAAAGGCGAGAGACCAGCCTCCCCGGTCCTTCAAAACTGCACAGCGCCACACGGGTACCACCTTGATCAAAAAATCCGTCAAGCCCTCGAACCATTAGTACCGGTCTCCTACGGGCGTTACCGCCCTTCCAGATCCGGCCTATCAACCTGGTGGTCTACCAGGGGTCTTACTCCCTCTAGGGGATGGGAGAGCTCATCTTGAGGTCGGCTTCCCGCTTAGATGCTTTCAGCGGTTATCCGATCCACACGTAGCTAGCCTGCAATGCCCTTGGCAGGACAACAGATACACCAGAGGTGCGTTCATCCCGGTCCTCTCGTACTAGGGACAACTCCTCTCAACTCTCCAACGCCCACGGCAGATAGGGACCGAACTGTCTCACGACGTTCTGAACCCAGCTCGCGTACCGCTTTAATGGGCGAACAGCCCAACCCTTGGGAGCGACTCCACCCCCAGGATGCGACGAGCCGACATCGAGGTGCCAAACCGGGCCGTCGATGTGGACTCTTGGGCCCGATAAGCCTGTTATCCCCGGAGTACCTTTTATCCGTTGAGCGACGGCACTTCCACTTGCTACCGCCGGATCACTAAGACCTGCTTTCGCACCTGCTCGACCTGTCGGTCTCGCAGTCAAGCTCCCTTGCTACCTTTGCGCTCTACGCACGATTTCCAACCGTGCTGAGGGAACCTTTGTGCGCCTCCGTTACATTTTGGGAGGCGACCGCCCCAGTCAAACTACCCGCCTGGCACTGTCCAGCGCCCGGATTCACGGAACGCTGTTAGAAACCCAATACACCAAGGGTGGTATCTCAAGGTTGGCTCCACGCCAGCCGCAACCGGCGCTTCAAAGCCTCCCACCTATCCTGAGCGAGATGCACCGAATCCCAATACCAGGTTGTAGTAAAGGTTCACGGGGTCTTTCCGTCTAGCCGCGGGTACTCGGCATCTTCACCGAGACTGCAATTTCACCGAGCCCCTCGTTGAGACAGCGCTGAAGTCGTTACGCCATTCGTGCAGGTCGGAACTTACCCGACAAGGAATTTCGCTACCTTAGGACCGTTCCTACTGTTACTACTCAAGCACTTTGCTTGAGCGGCCCACTCATTTCTGGTGGGCTCTCATGGTCGCCCATGAGAGCGGACTATCTCATCCCACGGCCGCTCTAGGCCGGTGGGCTTGGCGTATAGTCTCTGAGGATTCCACCCATCCGATAGCGTCTCTTCCCACCTCGGTTCATCCGTTCCCGGAGAGCAAGAACCTGGTGGTAGTCCTGGTCGCTCAGACATCCGCCCGAGAGCAGCGCTACTGCGCTTCTCCACAGACGGTAGTCCTCCGCCTTCTCTCCCACGATCGGAAACCGATCGAAGAAGGGAACGATACGACCGCTGAGATCCGGAAGTCGATTGACCTCCCAATACCAGCCTCCGTTTCCCGCCTTACGCATGGTCCCGCACCCCACGGTCTCTCGGAAGAGATCGAGTGGAACGCGATCGTGCTGTGAGACGTTGAAGGCGGCTGAGAGCTTGAAGCTTCGTCGATAGTCGCCGCGCTTGCGACAGACAATCATGAAGCTTCCCTCTCCCAGCGCGAACCCGGACAAGAAGCTACCGAGCGAGACCGATATGGCCTCGATGAATGGCCTTTCCTGCTGATTGTCCGCACCCGACACATTGTCACGGTACCGCACCGCTTGGGACAGAACGATGCGTACGAGTAGCGCGGGATACACGGATATTCCAGCATATAGCCAAGTTTTACAACTACCTCGGTCAATATAGTTACGGCCGCCGTTTACCGGGGCTTAGCTTCGCTGCTTCGGGTCAAGCCCTAACAACTCCACGTAACCTTCCGGCACCGGGCAGGCGTCAGCCCCTATACGTCGTCTTTCGACTTAGCAGAGACCTGTGTTTTTGGTAAACAGTCGCTTCAGCCTATTCACTGCGGCCCCCTCGGGCTCCAGTCGCCGCGGAGAGCTTCACCCTACTGGGGCGCCCCTTATCCCGAAGTTACGGGGCAATTTTGCCGAGTTCCTTAACGAGGGTTATCTCGATCACCTTAGTATTCTCTACTTGCCCACCTGTGTCGGTTTTGGTACGGGCACGCGCGACCTCCCTAGAGGATTTTCTTGGAGGCATGGCGTCGGGGACTCGCCGGCTTAGAGCCAGCTGGCATCGCACCTCAGGTTATGCGGCCCCGGATTTGCCAAGGGCCACCCCTACACGCTTGCCCCAGGACGACCATCGCCTGGGTTCCCTTAGCCTTCCTCGTCCCCCCATCGGTCAAACGGAAGCGACGTGGTACAGGAATATCAACCTGTTGGCCATCGACTACGCCTTTCGGCCTCGCCTTAGGTCCCGACTAACCCTGGGCAGACGAACTTTACCCAGGAATCCTTGGGCAATCGGTGGAGGGGATTCTCACCCCTCTTTCGTTACTCATGCCGGCATTCTCACTTCCCATGCCTCCACGGCTGGCTTACGCCGCCGCTTCACTGGCATGGGAACGCTCTCCTACCGCGCGTCGGTCCGAAGCTCACGCACCCGCAGCTTCGGTGTCTAGCTTGAGCCCCGTTACATTGTCCGCGCCCGAACACTTGACCAGTGAGCTGTTACGCACTCTTTCAAGGGTGGCTGCCTCTAAGCCAACCTCCTGGTTGTCTATGCATTCGGACATCGTTTCCCACTTAGCTAGAACTTAGGGACCTTAGCTGGCGGTCTGGGCTGTTTCCCTTTCGACGCTGAAGTTTATCCCCCAGCAACTGACTCCCGGAGTAAACGTGATGGTCTTCGGAGTTTGCCTGAAGTCGGTAACCTGGTAGGGCCCCTAGTCCAAACAGTGCTCTACGGCCAACACGCAATTTATCCGAGGCTATACCTAAATATATTTCGGAGAGAACCAGATATCACTGAGCTTGATTAGCCTTTCACTCCGACCCACAGGTCATCCGCCCAGTTTTCAACCTAGGTCGGTTCGGCCCTCCACGAGGTCTTACCCCCGCTTCAGCCTGCCCATGGGTAGCTCGCTCAGTTTCGGGTCTACCGCCTACGACTATGTCGCCCTATTAGGACTCGCTTTCGCTACGGCTCCGCTCATCGCTTAACCTTGCCGCAGACGAGTAACTCGCCGGCTCGTTATGCAAAAAGCACGCGGTCACAGGACAAGCCTGCTCCCACCGCTTGTAGGCACGCGGTTTCAGGTACTATTTCACTCCCCTTCCGGGGTACTTTTCACCTTTCCCTCACGGTACTTGTCCGCTATCGGTCACCAAGGAGTACTTAGCCTTGGAGGGTGGTCCCCCCAGGTTCAGTCCGCGTTTCACGGGCACGGACTTACTCAGGAACGCTTGACGGAAGATCATGCAGTTTCGTCTACGGGACGATTGCCCTCTATGGTGCGCGGTTCCACACGCTTCGACTACCACACGATTTTGTAACTTCCGCCGAGCCGGCCACGGCTCGGAACAAGCGCCCTACAACCCCTGACTACGCAACGCGTGGCCGCTTACACGCAGCAGGTTTGGGCTGATCCCCTTTCGCTCGCCACTACTCAGGGAGTCTCTGTTGATTTACTTTCCTCGGGGTACTGAGATGTTTCACTTCCCCCGCTTGTCTTCCACCGGCCTATGTGTTCAGCCGGGGATAACGCCGCATTACCAGCGCTGGGTTTCCCCATTCGGGAATCCACGGGTCAAAGGCTATTCAGCGCCTAACCGTGGCTTATCGCAGCCGTTCACGCCCTTCATCGACTCTTGGTGCCAAGGCATCCACCGTGTGCCCTTACTATCTTGACGGTGATCTGGACCGATCGTGATCCTCCGCACCCCTGAACAAGCAGGCACGAATGAGAATGATCGCGAGCGGCCCGGTGATACCCGTTTCAGCCGCCGCTTATCGATGGCGGCTGATGTGGCTTCTGTGCAGTTTTCAAGGACCGTGGAGAGGCTTTACGCCGGCTCGCGTTCGGCATGTGCGGAGGCGATCTGCGATCGCCACTGCGCCGGGCGCGAGCGGGCGCCGGTCTCTCAAAACTCAACAGCATGTCCGGCGGGTTTGGATGCCTCCGGACCGCCAGCTCCCGCAGTAGGGACGGGGCGGACGGCCACGACGGCGCGCCGGCCAGGTTCGGTCGACATGCTAGGCCCGGTCTGCTCTGTCGCCGCGCGACTCCGCGGAGGACCCGAAGGTCCAGACCTCGCAAACGAGGCCCCGCTCGGTCGCCCGGCCGCTGGGACCGGGGCACGTTAGTGCTCCCTAGAAAGGAGGTGATCCAGCCGCAGCTTCCGCTACGGCTACCTTGTTACGACTTCACCCCAGTCACGAGCCCCACCTTCGACGGCTCCCTCCCTTGCGGGTTAGGCCACCGGCTTCGGGTGTTGCTCACTCCCGTGGTGTGACGGGCGGTGTGTACAAGGCCCGGGAACGTATTCACCGCGGCAGTGCTGATCCGCGATTACTAGCAACTCCGCCTTCATGCAGGCGAGTTTCAGCCTGCAATCCGAACCGAGACGCGCTTTAAGGGATTCGCTCCACCTCGCGGTATCGCAACCCTCTGTACGCGCCAATGTAGCACGTGTGTAGCCCTGAACATAAGGGGCATGATGACTTGACGTCATCCCCACCTTCCTCCGGTTTGTCACCGGCAGTCTCGCATGAGTCCCCAACTGAATGCTGGCAACATGCGACGGGGGTTGCGCTCGTTGCGGGACTTAACCCAACATCTCACGACACGAGCTGACGACAGCCATGCACCACCTGTGAAAGTGCCCCGAAGGGAAGCTGTGTTTCCACAGCGGTCACTCACATGTCAAGCCCAGGTAAGGTTCTTCGCGTCGCGTCGAATTAAACCACATGCTCCGCTGCTTGTGCGGGCCCCCGTCAATTCCTTTGAGTTTTAGCCTTGCGGCCGTACTCCCCAGGCGGGCAACTTAATGCGTTAGCTTCGACACGGGGGGAGTCGACACCCCCCACATCTAGTTGCCATCGTTTACAGCGTGGACTACCAGGGTATCTAATCCTGTTTGCTCCCCACGCTTTCGCGTCTCAGCGTCAGTCACGTCCCAGCGAGCTGCCTTCGCCATAGGTGTTCCTCCTGATATCTGCGCATTTCACCGCTACACCAGGAATTCCACTCGCCCCTTCCGGACTCTAGCTCGACAGTATCCACCGGCTTTCCAGGGTTGAGCCCTGGACTTTCACAGCGGACTTATCGAGCCGCCTACACGCTCTTTACGCCCAATAATTCCGGACAACGCTTGCACCCTACGTATTACCGCGGCTGCTGGCACGTAGTTAGCCGGTGCTTCTTGTGAAGGTACCGTCACCTCAGACGGCTATTCACCGCCGAGGCTTCGTCCCAACTGAAAGGGGTTTACAACCCGAAAGCCTTCTTCCCCCACGCGGCGTTGCTGCGTCACGCTTTCGCGCATTGCGCAAGATTCCCCACTGCTGCCTCCCGTAGGAGTCTGGGCCGTGTCTCAGTCCCAGTGTGGCTGATCGTCCTCTCAGACCAGCTACCCATCGAAGCCTTGGTGAGCCGTTACCTCACCAACAAGCTAATGGGCCGCGGGCCCATCTCGATGCGGAGGCCGAAGCTTCCTTTCCCCTTGCGGGCACATCCGGTATTAGCCCGAGTTTCCTCGGGTTGTCCCGGTCATCGAGGCAGGTAACCCACGTGTTACTCACCCGTTCGCGGCTCTGCCCCAGGGCAAGCCCTGGTTCGTCGCTCCACTTGCATGTGTTAAGCACGCCGCCAGCGTTCGTCCTGAGCCAGGATCAAACTCTCCGTGAAGAACTTCACGAAAAGCCTGTCATGGCGGCCGGTTCCGCAGCGACCTAGGTCGCACGGGCCGGCAGCCCGGAGCCGTACACAGTGGCTCCGAGACCATGACGGGAACTGCCCTACTTGACTCTTGTCCGCCCACGGACACGCGCAAAGCGCCCCGTCGGCGGGTCGAACCTGGACGCACACCACGACCGCGAACGGTCGTCAGTGCGCATGCTGTTGAGTTTTCAAAGACCGCCAAGCCTCGCCGCGAGGGCTACTCGAAGAGAGGGCCGGAGCCGGCAGGCGCCCGAGGGCGCTCGAAGCCGGCGGAGAAGTATAGCGCTACTCGACAAGCAACCGCAAGAAGCGGCGCCGGCCGACCCGCAGGACAGCGTCTCGCGCCACCTCGGTCTGCACATCATAGCGCCCGCGCGCCCGCCGGCACCTCGTCCAACGACACCCCGCCCTGGTCGATCAGGCGCCGCGCCTCGGAGCTCGACATGCCGTACCGCGCCGCGAGCAGCCGCGGCAGGTGCAGCACCCCGTCCGTGCCCACGGACACCCCGACCCCGTCCGGCCCGGGCACCTGCAGCGTCCCGTCCGCGCCCACCGTCACTGTCGCCTCCTCCGATCTCCTCGGGCACCCCGCCCTCGACGTGCACCCGGTCGAAGCGGCGCTCGGCCTCCGCGGCCGCCTCCGCGGAGTACAGCCACGCGACCAGCCCCCTCGCCAGAGCCCGCTTCGCATCGCGTGGCCCGAGGTCGTCCGGGGGCTCGCGCAGCAGCAGCAGCCGGTAGTAGTCGCCCATCGCCTCGTCGGGGAGCGACATCGTCTTGCCGTAGACCTCCGCCGGCGGATCGGTGATCCCGATCTGGTTGCCCAGCGACTTGGACATCTTCTGGTGCCCATCGAGGCCCACGAGCAGCGGCATCGTCAGGATCGCCTGCCCGAGCTCGCCGTAGGCTCGCTGGATGTCTCGACCGAGCAGCAGGTTGAACTTCTGATCGGTGCCTCCGATCTCCACGTCCGCTTGACGGCGACCGAGTCGTAGCCCTGCAGCAACGGGTACATAAGCTCGAGCAGCGAAATCGGCTGCCGTGCCGCCCAGCGCTTGGCGAAGTCGTCGCGCTCCAGCAGTTGGGCCACAGTGGTCGTACGGGTCAGCCCCAGCAGGTCGATCTTCGCGAGCCACTCGCTGTTGCGCCGGACCTCCAGCCGCTCCGGATCGAGAATCCGTAGCGCCTGCTCCTGAAAGGTTGCCGCGTTCGCCTCGATTTCCTCCGTCGAGAGCATCGGGCGCAGCGTCGAGCGCCCCGATGGATCTCCAACGCGAGCGGTGTAGTCGCCGATGATCAACACCACGACGTGACCCTCGTCCTGGAATTCGCGCAACTTCCGCAGTACCACGGCGTGACCGAGATGGATGTCGGGTGCCGTTGGATCGATCCCCAGCTTGACGCGCAGCGGCCTGTGTGCCTCCTGGACGCGCTCGATCGTCATCAGCAGTGCGACAGCCGGCAGGCTGTCGACGGCGTTGCTGGCGAGTCTTACGGCCTGCTCGGCAGCCGCGTCATCAGTCGGGTCGGGCATCGGCGGGCCCATGCTAATAGACTCTCCTCCTCGTTTTGGAGTCCGCCACGCTGTCAGGCCAAGCCCTCCCCGCGGCGAGCCCCGCAGCCGCGCGCGCCTGAAGAAGCTCCGCTTCCTGCTGATCTTCCTCGCCCTGAGCCTGCTCGGCGTCGTGTCCTTCGTGTTCGGCATGTTCATGGCCGTTGCCTCGGACCTGCCCCAGCTGGAAGCGCGCTACCGCCAGGAAAACGCGCGCAACTCCGTGCTGCTGGACGACCGCGGCACGCCGATCGGGATGCTGAGCGAGCGCAACCAGGTGCTGCTCACCCCGCAGCAGATCCCGTCGGTCGTACGCCACGCGGTGATCGCGATCGAGGACAAGCGCTTCATGACCGACGAAGGCATCGACCTGCGCTCGATCGCGCGCGCGGCGGTGGCCGACGTGCTACACGGCAGCGCCGTGCAGGGCGCCTCGACGATCGAGCAGCAGTTCGTCAAGAACGCGCTGCCCGGAGCGCAGGAGCACCGCACGATCCTCGAGAAGCTCCGCGAGGCGGCGCTCGCCTTCCACCTCGCCCACCACTGGCCGAAGCTGAAGATCCTCACCGAGTACCTGAACACGATCTACTTCGGCAACGGCGCGTACGGCGTCGAGGCGGCCGCGCAGACGTACTTCGGCCAGGAACCGGACCACCGCGGCTGCGGCCTGCCCCGTCAGCCGCTGTGCGTGCAGGAGCTGCGCCCGTGGGAGGCGGCGCTGCTGGCGGGCATCATCCAGTCGCCGACCGGCTACAACCCCGTGACAGAGCCCGCCGCGGCGCGGGTGCGACGCAACACGGTGCTGGCGCAGATGTACGAGCAGGGCTACCTGGACCGCGCGCAGTACGAAGAAGCGACGATCCAGCCGCTGCCCACCCCGCAGGGGGTACAGCCTCCCCAGCAGCCGCTGGTGGACGGGGTGGACACCGGCTACTTCGACGACTGGGTGGGCCAGCAGGTGGTCGCCCGGTACGGACCCGCGCGCACGTACTACGGCGGCCTGCAGGTCCACACGACGCTCGACCTCGCGCTGCAGCGCGCAGCCGAAGAAGCGGTGGACGGCTACCTGCCCGGCCCGGAAGGCCCGACGGCGGCGCTCGTGGCGATCGAAAACTCCACCGGTGACGTGCGCGCGATGGTGGGCGGGCGCAACTACGACGAAAGCCCCTTCAACCTCGCCACCGAGGGCGAGCGCCAGCCGGGCTCCTCCTTCAAGGCGTTCGACCTGGCGGCGGCGCTCCAGGACGGCATCTCCCCCGACTCGGTGTGGAGCTCGCGTGTGAAGACCTTCCGGGTGCCGCACAGCGGGGAAGTGTTCACCGTGCACAACGACGAAAACGCGTACTCGGGCTCGGACACCCTGGTCGGCGCCACGGCGTACTCGGACAACTCGATCTACGCCGAAGTGGGCCTCGACGTCGGTACCCGTAAGATCGCCGCGCTGGCGCGCCGCATGGGCATCACCACCCCCGTCTCGACCAACCCCGCGATGACCATCGGCGGCCTGAAAATCGGCGTCACGCCCCTGGACATGGCGCACGCATATGAGACGATCGCCCACGGCGGGCAGCGGGTGAGCGGCACCCTGTCCGAACCGGAAGCGCCGGTGGGCATCGAAAGCGTCGGGGCGGGGTCGCACACACAGGTCGACCACACCCTCCTGCGGCGCGTGCTGCCCCCGTCGGTGGCGAGCACCGAGACGGAAATGCTCGAGACGGTGCTGGCGTACGGCACGGCGCGCGCAGCGGCCCTCGGGCAGTTCGCGGCCGGCAAGACCGGCACGACCACCAACTACGGCGACGCGTGGTTCGTCGGGTGGGACCACCGGTACACGGTGGCTGTGTGGGTCGGCTTCCCCAACAGCCTCGTGCCGATGACCACCGAGTTCCAGGGCGGCCCGGTGCTGGGGGGCACGTACCCGGCGCTGATCTGGCACAACTTCATGCTCGCCGCAGGACACGTGGAACGGGAACGCGCCGAAGAAGCAGCGGCCCACCGCACCGCCGCCCTCGCGCAGCGCACCCACGCGTCCACGGGCGCCACGGGGCACGGCGAAACAGCGCCGGCGCCCGCAAGCCCCGCTCCGGCGCCCGCGCGCGAACGTACACCGGCCCACGCTCCCGCAACCCGGCCCTCCGGCGGCACGGGCCACACGAGCACGCCGGCGGCTGGGGGGAGTGGGCAGAGCAGCGCCCCGGCGCCGACGACGGGGGGCGGGGGCACGCAGACGCCCGCCCCAGCGCCCGCGGCGCCGGCGTCGCCGCCGGCCGCCAGCCCGCCCGCGGGAGCAGCGACCCCGACGCCAGCAACCGAAGCACCGGCGCCGACCAGCGGCGGCACGGGCGCCCCCACGGGCGGCGCGAGCCCGGGCGCGAGCCCCTGAGCCCTAGGGCCGCGGCCGCGAGACGTGCGGCGAGCGGGCCACGCAGAAGCGCCACGGCAGATCCACGGCCTTGGTGATCCCGACCCGGGGCGCGGCGAGCACCTCGTGGTCCTGCCGCAGCCACGACTCGCGCGGCGGACGGATGACGACCGGACCGCGGGTGAGGTCGCAGTCGTTGTGCAGCAGCTCGACGCCGAGCGCCGCGGTGAGCTTGCCCGGGCCGGAGCAGAGGTCCTCGCGGCGGTGGACGGCACGGCGCTCGCGCATGCGCACGATCCCGCGCAGCGGCTCCAGCGCCCGGATCAGCACGGCGGCGCCCACGTCGGGCTCCTCGCACACTGCGTTGAGCAGCGCGTGGATGCCGTAGGAGCGGTACACGTACGCGCGGCCCGGCGCGCCGAAGAGAGTGCGGGTGCGCGGGGTGAGCCCGATGTACGCGTGGCACGCCGGCTCGCTCTCATGGTAGGCCTCGGTCTCGACGATCACGCCAGCGGCAGCCCGGTGTTCCACGACGCAGCCGACCAACGCGCGCGCGACCTCGACCACCGGCCGGGCGTAGAACTCCGACGCGCGCCCCCCGCGCAGGGGAGCGCGGCGGTCTCACCGACCGTGCCACCCCGCGCACTCACCCCCCCCCTCCGCGCCTCGGTCCGCGTGGCCCCCCCCCCCCCCCCGCCCCCCCCCCCCGCCCGCAGCTGACCGCCTCCCCTGCCGCGCGCGGGTGCACGAGCACCTCGTGCGCGAGCCGCAGCTGCTCGCGCACGCGCACGGAGGCGGTGCCGCCCTCAGAGACCTTGCTCTCCAGCCACGCCTCGCGGGTCAGCACCTGCCGGTACTCCGCGGCGTGCTCGCCCAGGGCGGGGTGGTGCGCCGCGAGCTCGGCGGGCTGCAGCTCGGAGAGGCGCCGCCCGTTCTCCAACGCCGTGCGCACCAGCCCCGCCACGACACCGTGCGCCTCGCGGAAGGGCACGCCCTTGCGACCAGCTAGTCGGCGACGTCGGTGGCCGCCAGTAGCTCGTCGCAGGCGGCGGCCATGCGCACCTCGCGAAGAGCACCTCCTCAAGGAAGCCGCGCACAACCGGGAACAGCGTCGAGCGAGTCGACGGCGTCGAAGAGGTAGCGCTTGTCCTCGCGCAGGTCGTTGTTGTAGGCGAGCGGCAGGCCGTGAAGGACTCCGAGGACGCCGCCCAGATGGCTGAGCCGCGGCGCCGCGGCGCGCATCAGCTCGGCCGCGTCGGGGTTGCGCTTCTGCGGCATGATCGAGAGCCGCCGCTCTAGGCGTCCGGCAGCTGCAGAAGCCGAACTCGGGGGTGGCCCAGAGGACCATCTCGGCGCCGAGGCGGCTGACATGGCTGCCGAGCTGCGCGGCGGCCGGCAAGTAGTCGACCGCGAAGTCGCGGCTCGCCACCGCATCGAGCGAGTTGTCGGCGGGCGCTCAAAGCCGAGCTCGCCCGGCGACCCGGCGCGGTCGGGGTCGTAGCTGAGGCCCGCGGGCGCGCCGGCGCCGAGCGGCAGCGCGACCGGCCGCGCGGGCGGCACGCGAAGCGGCGCGCGGTCGCGGCCGAGCATCCAGAAGTACGCGAGCAGGTGGTGGCCAGAGGTGACGGCTGGGCGCGCTGCAGATGCGTGTAGGCCGGGAGACGGTGTCCACGTGGTCCTCGGCCCTCGCGAGCAGCGCCGCTGCAAAGCACCGAGGGCCGCGTCCTGGCGTTCGATCGCGCGGCGCAGGTACAGCCCCACGTCGGTGACCACCTGGTCGTTGCGGGTGCGGCCGTGTGCAGCCTGGCGCCGGCCGCCGACGAGCTCCGTCAGGCGCCGCTCGACCGCCATGTGGACGTCTTCGTCGCCCTCCGCGAAGGCGAACGTCCCGCCCGCGAGCTCGGCCTCGACCGCACTGAGGCCCCCGAGCAGGGTGTCGCGGTCCTCCCCGGAGATGATGTCGCGCGCGGCGAGCATCGCGGCGTGAGCGCGGGACTGCTCGACGTCGTAGGGCCACAGCCGCCGGTCGAACTCCAGCGAGGCGTTGAGGCGATGGAAGTCTGGGTGTTGAGGCTCGCGGAAGCGGGACATGTCGTTACGAGAAGGCCCGGTTGCCAACGGGAGGGGGTTTGAAGGCCCGCCCACCCGGGCCTGCCCGGGTGGGCGGGGTCCCAACCAAGTCGGGGTGTTGAGGCTCGCGGAAGGGGGACATGGGCACGGAGGGGGACGGTAGCGGAGAGCCGCCGCGCGGGGTGCGCCCGCCACCCCCACCCGTGGTGGCGCGGAGCGGGGCAGGAGACAGCTGGCGACCCGCGCCACGTGTATCCTGGATTCTGGGACCATCCCCATATCCATGAGGTGACGCTGGCGCCGAGGTGCCGTGGTAGTGGGAAACACTGCGCACGGATGGGTGCGGCGTACGCCATAATCCACCGAATGCCGAAGCTGCGCGAGAGACCGTCGCCGAAGCTCGCGGTCACCTCCACCCCGGTCAGCCCGCTGCCGCGAGGGCCGCACTCGCTCACCCGCGAGCAGGTGGCCAACAACCAACGCCGGCGCCTGATTGACGGGATGATCGACACTGTCGGAGCCAAGGGCTACGCGGCGAGCACGGTCGCCGACGTGATCAAGCGAGCCGGCGTCTCGCGGAAGGCCTTCTACGAACACTTCGCCAACAAGGAAGAGTGCTTCCTGGCGACCTACGACGCGATCGCGGCCGTCGGGCAGCACGCGACGACCAAGGCGTTCCGCCGCGCCGAAGGTCTGCCCGACCGCGCGAACACGGCGCTGGGCGACCTCTTCGACCTGGCGATCTCGCGCCCGGCCGCGCTGCGGGTGTTGATGATCGAGATCGCCGCGACGGGCCCGCCGGGGATCGAACGCCGCGAACGGCTGGCCGCCGACTACGAGGGCGTCCTGCGCCGGATCCTGGGCCTGCCGGCGGGTTCCGGCCCGATCCCCAACCCCATACTGCGCGGAGTCGTGGGTGGGATGGTGCACGTCCTCTACGGGCACCTGCGGCGCGGCCAGCGCGCGCAGGTGCGCGAGTTCGTGCCGTCGCTGGCACAGTGGGCGTTCTCCTACTGGCCGCCGCCGGCGGCGATCGTGGGCCTCAAAGACCCTACCCCGGAGGAGCTGCACCTGGACCTCTCGGGCGGGCGGGCTCCCGGCTCGCTCTCGCTCGGCGCCGCCGCCTCCGGCCGGCGCAAGCTGCCGCGCGGCGAGAACGGCATGTCGCGCAGCTTCGTGGTGCACAGCCAACGCGAGCGGATCCTCGACGCGGTCGCGAACCTCACCGCCTCCAAAGGGTATGCGGCTCTCACGGTGGAGGGGATCGCCACGGAGGCGGCGGTGTCGCTGCAGGCCTTCTACGAGCACTTCAGCGGCAAGGAGGACGCGTTCCTGGTGGCGTACGAGATCGGCCACGACAAATCGCTCGCGCTGGTGGAGCAGGCCTACAACTCCCAGTCGGACTGGCGGCTGGGCGTGCGCGCCGGCATCGCGGCGCTGTTCCGCTTCATGGCGGCCGAGCCGACGTACGCGCACATCGCGATGATGGACGTGCTGGCAGCGACCGACCGGACCGCCGAGCGCGCGATCAAAGGCGCGAGCTCCTACTCGCAGATGCTGCTGCCGGGGCTCGACTACCAACGCAACGGGCACCGCCCGCCGGGCGTCACGGTCGAGGCGATCGCGGGGGGCCTGTTCGAGCTCTGCCTGCACCACACCCTGCAGGGCCGCATGCGCGAACTCCCGACGATGGTCCCCCGCGCGACATACTTCGCGCTCACCCCGTTCATCGGCACCGAGGCCGCGAGCAAGATCGCGACGGCGCCGTGGAGCGGGGGTTGAGGGCCTGACGCTGGGCTACGATCGCGCGAGCGTCTCGCGCAGCACGTCGGCCACGCAACGCACCTGCCACGCGAGCATGTCCGGGTAGAACGGCAGCGCCAGCGAGCGCGCCGCCACGTCCTCGCAGACCGGAAACTCCCCGGGGCGGTGGCCGAAGCGCTCGCGGTAGAAGGGCATCAGGTGGATCGCCGGCAGGTAGGGCTTGCTCTCGATCCCCTCCGCCGCCAGCGCCTGCACGACGCCGTCGCGGTCGACCTCGCGCGGCAGGAGCACCACGAACACGAACCACCCCCGCCGGGCGCCTTCCATGTCCGGGCAGGGCAGCTCCAGGCCGCTGACGCATCCGAGCGCCTCGCGGTAGAGCGCCGCCAGCCGCGCGCGCGCCTCCAGGAGCTCGTCCAAGCGCTCCAGCTGCGCGAGGCCGAGGGCGCATGCGAGGTCCGAGAGGCGGTAGTTGAAGCCGAGGCGGTCGTGCTCGAGCCAGCCCCGCCGCGGCGAGCGCCCCTGGTTGCGCTCGGAGTCGATGCGCTCCTTCAGCGCAGGGTCGCCGACCACCACCATCCCGCCCTCCCCGGTGGTGAGCTGCTTGTTGGCGTAGAACCCGAACACCGCGAGGTTGCCCCCCCCCCCACCGGGCGTCCGTCCGGATGGCGCGCCCCCAGCGCCTCGCAGGCGTCCTCGACGAGCGCCAGGCCGTGCCGGCGCGCGAGCGCCTCGAAGCTGCTCATCTCCGCCGGGTAGCCGAAGAGGTGCACCGGCAGGATCGCGCGCGTGCGCTCGGTGATCGCGTCCCCCGCCTGCTCGGGGTCGAGGTTCAGCGTGACCGGATCGATCTCCGCGAACACCGGGAGCGCCCCCTCGTACACGATCGCGTTGGCCGAGGCGACAAACGAGAGCGGGCTCGTGATGACCTCGTCCCCGGCGCCAACGCCCGCGGCGCGCAGCGCCAGGTGCAGGCCGGCGGTGCCGCTGGAGACGGCGCACGCCGCCGTGGCGCCGAGCCGCTGCGCGAACGCCCGCTCGAACTCCGCCACCTTGGGCCCCAGCGACAGCTGGCCCGAGCGCAGCACCTCCACCACCGCCCGCTCCTCCGCCGCGCCGAGCGAGGGGCGGGCGAGCGGGATCTTTTCCTCGTGCGGCTGGTCGCTTCGAACTCCGGCGGCACTCGCTGCCTGCGTCGCATCGTCCGCCGCCGCGGGGCGGGCCTCAGACCGTGCCTCCGCCTCCTGTCCGCTCACGCCGGCCCGCCCACTACGAGGGCTCCCCGACCGTGACCGGCGAGGAGGGCGCACGTTCGGGACTACGTTGCACGCCGCACTCCAGCGAGTCCACGAGCGCCGCCCACGAGGCCGCGATCAGGTTCTCCGAGACCCCGATCGTGCCCCACGTGCGCTGGCCGTCGGAGGCGTCGATCAGCACCCGCGTGACTGCGCCGGTGCCCTTGTCCTCGTCGAGGATGCGCACCTTGAAGTTCACGAGCTCGATGTCGCGCAGGTGAGGGTGGGTCTCGCCGATCGCGTTGCGCAGCGCGCGGTCGAGCGCGTGCACGGGGCCGTTGCCTTCGGCGGTGCGCACGTAACGACGCTCCTCGCCGCCCTCCGGGTCGAGGACCCAGATCTTGATCGTCGCCTCGGTCTCCACCGCCCCGTCCGCGCGCTGCTCGACGATCACCCGCCAGGACTCCAGGCGGAAGAGCGGCTCGTAGGCCCCCGTCTCGCGGCGCATCAGCAGCTCGAAGGAGCCGTCGGCCGCCTCGAACTGAAAGCCCGCGTGCTCAAGCTCCTTGACGTGCTCGACCACGCGCTGGGCCCACGCCTCGCCCACCTCTCCCGGCGGGAGCTCGAGCCTACTTCAGCGGCCTTCTCCGCGATCGTGCCCTTGCCGGAGAGCTCGGAGATGAGCACCTCGCGGTCGTTGCCGACGAGGCTCGGGTCGATGTGCTCGAAGGTCTGCGCGTCGGCGCGCACGCCCGCCGCGTGCATGCCGGCCTTGTGCGCGAAGGCGTGCTTGCCGACGTACGGCTGCGCAGGGTCGGGTGTGCGGTTGAGCAGCTCGTCGACGAAGTGCGCGGTCTCGGTCAGCCGCTGCAGACGCTCCGGCGCCAGCACCTCGCAGCCCATCTTCAGCTGCAGGTCGGCGATCACGGTCACGAGGTTGGCGTTGCCGGTGCGCTCGCCGACGCCGTTGACGGTCCCCTGCACCTGGGTCGCCCCCGCCGCCACGGCGGCGAGCGTGTTGGCGACCGCGCAGCCGGAGTCGTCGTGGGTGTGGATGCCGAGCGCCACGTTTCGGCGAGCGCGTCGCGTGGCGACCGCGGCGGCGGTGCGGCGCTGCGGCGGCAGCGAGCCGCCGTTGGTATCGCACAGCACGACGCGCTCGGCCCCCGCCTCCGCGGCCGCCCGCAGGCACTCGAGCGCATACGCCGGGTCAAGGACGTAGCCGTCGAAGAAGTGCTCGGCGTCGAGCAGCACCCGCTTGCCGGCGCCCGTCAGGAACGCGACCGACTCGGCGATCATCGCCAGGTTCTCCGCGTGCGAGACGCGCAGCACCTTCTCCACGTGCAGCGCCGAGGCCTTGCCGACGAGCGTGCACACCGGCGCGAAGCACTCCGCGAGCACGCGCAGCCCGTCGTCCTGCGCGGCGGGCACGCCGCGGCGGCGGGTCATGCCGAACGCGACGACCTCCGCGGTGGCGAGCGTCTCGCGCTCCAGCAGCGCGAACAGCTCGCGCTCCTTCGGGTTGGAGGCGGGGAAGCCGGCCTCGACCAGGTGCACGCCGAGGTCGTCGAGCGCGTGCACGACGCGCACCTTCTCGTCCACGGTGAGGCTCATGCCGCCACCGCCCATGCCGTCGCGCAGGGTGGCGTCGTACAGCTGTGTGGCGGCCATGGGTTGGTGGGTCTAGCCCGCGGTCGGTCGTCTGCGCGTCCGCGCCGCCGCCTCCCCCGTCGGCGTCTGCAGTCGGTCGTCACGACGTCCAGCCACTCGCGGTAGCGCTCCGAGCGCCCGCGCACCGCGTCCTCGAACTCCTTCTGCAGCACGCGCGTGATCTCCCCCGGCTGGCCCGCGCCGAGGCGGTGGCCGTCGATCTCGCACACGGGCACGATCTCCGCCGCGGTGCCCGACATGAACACCTCGTCCGCGAGGTACAGCTCGGCGCGCGCCACGTTGCGCTCGGCCACCTCGTAGCCGAGGTCCTGGCAGATCTGGAGGATCGAGCGGCGCGTGATGCCGTCGAGGATCGAGTCGTGCTGGGCGGGCGTGACGATGCGCCCGTCGCGGACGATGTAGATGTTCTCGCCCGTGCCCTCGGAGACGTGGCCGTGGTCGTCGAGCAGGATCGCCTCTTCGTAGCCGGCCTTCACCGACTCGACCTTGGCGAGCACGTTGTTGAGGTACTGCCCGGACGCCTTGGCGTGCGGGATCAGCGAGTCGGGGGAGATGCGCCGCCACGAGGAGACCATCGCGCGCACACCGTGGCGCTCGCCGGCGTCCCCGTGGTATTTGCCCCACTCCCAGCAGGCGAGCACCACGTCGATCGGTTCGTGGCCGGACGCGTCCAGCGGGTTGAGGCCCATCGTGCCGTAGCCGCGCGTCGCCAGCGGGCGGATGTAGCACTCGCGCAGGCCGTTGCGGGCCACCAGCTCGAGTGTCGCGGCGCGCAGCTGCTCCACGGTGTAGGGGACGTGCATGTAGTACAGCTCAGCGGATTTGTGCAGCCGGTCGAGGTGGTCGGCGTTGCGGAACACCGCCGGGCCGAGCTCGGTCTCGTAGCAGCGCATCGAGTCGAACACGGCCGTGCCGTAGTGCAGGCCGTGCGTGAGGACGTGGACCTTCGCCTCATCCCAGGGGACAAAGTCTCCGTTCATCCAGATGAGGTCGGTCGGGTCCACGTTTCGCTCCTTCGGCTCAGAGGTAGTACAGCACCGCGCGCGTCGCGTCCGCCGTGCTCGCCCCGCCCCCAAGGTCCGGGGTGCGCACGCCGTCGTCGAGCGCTCGTTCCACCGCGGATTCTACCTCCAGCGCCTGCTCCTCCATGTCGAGGCTGTTGCGCAGCATCAACGCCGCCGAGAGGAACATCGCCATGGGGTTGGCGATCCCCTCGCCGGCGATGTCGGGGGCGGAGCCGTGCACCGGCTCATACAGCCCCGGCGAGGGCTCGCCGATCTCCGAGCGGCCGCGGTCGCCCAGCGAGGCGCTCGGCAGCATCCCGATCGAGCCGGTCAGCATCGCCGCCTCGTCGGAGAGGATGTCTCCGAACATGTTCTCGGTGAGCAGCACGTCGAAGTGGCGGGGGTTGGCGATCAGCTGCATCGCGGCGTTGTCGACCAGCATGTGCTCAAGCTGCACGTGCGGGTATTCGCGGTCCTGCACGCGGCTCACCACCTCCCGCCACAGGCGCGAGGTCTCCAACACGTTGGCCTTGTCGACGCTCGTGACCTTCGCGTGGGCCGCGTTGAACGCGGTGCGCGCGACCCGTTCGATCTCGTGCGCGGTGTAGACACAGAGGTCGCTCGCCGTGTCCGCCGTACGGGTCTTCTCGCCGAAGTAGATGCCGCCCGTCAGCTCGCGCACGACCAGCAGGTCGACGTCTTCGATCCGCTCGCGGCGCAGCGGCGAGGCGTCGTAGAGCTGCGGCAGCGGGCGCACGGGGCGCACGTTCGCGTACAGCCCGAGCCCCCGGCGCAGGTCGAGCAGGCCGCGCTCGGGGCGGGGGGCGTCGGGGTCGGTGCTCTCCCACTTCGGTCCGCCCACCGCGCCGAGCAGCACCGCGTCGGCGCGGCGGCACGCCGCCAGCGTCTCCTCGGTGAGGGGGACGCCGTGGGCGTCGATCGAGGCCCCCCCGATCGGCCGTTCCTCCAGCTCGAAGTCCCCGACCGCGTTGAGCACCGCGCGCGCGGCGTCCATGATCTCCGGCCCGATCCCGTCGCCGGGGAGGGTCACTATGTGCTTGGACGGTCCTGGCTGCATCGGCCTACCCTACCCCGGCAGGGGCGCGTCGTTGCGCGGGCCTGCCCGACGAGCGCCTACAGCGCCGTCGTATCGGCCCCGGCGCGCGCCGCGGCCTGCTCATAGGCGACGATCGCACCCTCCTCGGCGAGCGTCACGCCGACGTCGTCGAGGCCCTCCAGCAGCCGCCGGCGGATCTCGGCGTCGATCTCGAACGGGACCGTGACGAGCACTCCGTCAGGGCCGGGGTAACGCACCTCCTGCGCGCGCAGGTCGACCTGGCCCTCCCCCGCCGCCGCGAGCGCCCGGCAGTGCTCCGCGGG
Organism: uncultured Solirubrobacterales bacterium; assembly: GCA_963821775.1. Lineage (GTDB taxonomy): Bacteria > Actinomycetota > Thermoleophilia > Solirubrobacterales > Solirubrobacteraceae > Palsa-744. The sequence continues at coordinate 481,184 of CAWGFB010000001.1, forward strand.
CAGGACCACGGGCAGCAGGCCGATCTTCGTGCAGTTGGAGTAGAAGATGTCCGCGAAGGAGGGCGCCACCAGCGCGTGGAACCCGTAGTCCTGCAGGCCCCACGGGGCGTGCTCGCGCGAGGAGCCGCAGCCGAAGTTCTCGCCCGCGACGAGGATCGGGTTGGGCGGCAGCTCCCACCCCGGCTCGCGCGCCCAGTCGTAGAAGAGGAACTCGCCGAAGCCCGTGCGCTCCACCCGCTTGAGGAACTGCTTGGGCATGATCTGGTCGGTGTCGACGTTGGCGCGGTCGAGAACGCTGACCGGGCCTGAGATGGTCTCGACCGCCTCCATCAGCTCCAGCTCCGGATGTCGACGAAGCGCCCCTCGATCGCCGCCGCCGCCGCCATCCGCGGCGAGACCAGGTGCGTGCGCCCGCCGCGGCCCTGGCGGCCCTCGAAGTTGCGGTTGGAGGTCGAGGCGCACCGCTCGCCGGGGGCGAGCACGTCGGGGTTCATGCCGAGGCACATCGAGCACCCCGCCACCCGCCAGTCGAAGCCGGCGTCGCGGAAGATCCTGTCCAGGCCCTCCGCCTCGGCCTGCGCCTTGACGTGCTGGGAGCCCGGCACGACCATCGCGCGCACGCTCGGCGCCACGCGGCGGCCCGCGACCACCTCCGCGGCAGCGCGCAGGTCGCCGATCCGCGAGTTGGTGCACGAGCCGATGAACACGCGGTCCACGGCGATCTCCTCGATCGGCGTGCCGGGCTCCAGCGCCATGTAGTGCAGCGCGCGTTCGGCCGCCTCGCGCTCGGGGCCACCGGGGAACTCCTCGGGCGCCGGCACCCGCCCGCTTACCTGGGTGACCATCGCCGGCGTCGTGCCCCACGTCACCTGCGGGGAGAGCGCCTCCGCGTCAACGACGAGCTCGCGGTCGAACGCGGCGCCCGGGTCGGTGCGCAGCGCCCGCCACCGCTCGATCGCGGCGTCGAGCTCCGCGCCCCGCGGCGCCCCGGGGCGGCCCTCGGGCCAGCCGGCGGCCGCGCTCGCGGCGCGCTCGTACCACGCGAAGGTGGTGTCGTCGGGGGCGACCATCCCCGCGCGCCCGCCGCCCTCGATCGTCATGTTGCAGACCGTCATGCGCCCCTCCATCGAGAGGCGCTCGATCGCCGGGCCGGTGTACTCGACGACGTGGCCGGTGGCGCCGCCGACGCCCATCTGCCCGATCGTGCCGAGGATCAGGTCCTTCGCGCCGACGCCGTACCCGAGCTCGCCCTCGTAGCGGATCCGCATCGAGCGCGGGCGGGGCGCGACCAGGCACTGTGTCGCCAGCACGTGCTCCACCTCGCTGGTGCCGATCCCGAACGCGAGCGCCCCGAACGCCCCGTGCGTGGCGGTGTGCGAGTCCCCGCACACGATCGTCATGCCGGGCTGCGTGACGCCGAGCTCGGGGCCGATCACGTGCACGATCCCCTGACGGTCGGAGCCGAGCGAGTACACCGGCACGCCGAACTCCGCGCAGTTGCGCTCCAACGTCTGCACCTGCACGCGCGAGAGCTCGTCGCGGATCGCCGCGGCGTTCGGCGTGCCGTCGGTCGGCGTGTTGTGGTCGGCCGTCGCCAACGTGCGGTCGGGGCGGCGCACCTGCCGGCCGGCGAGGCGCAGCGCCTCGAAGGCCTGCGGGCTCGTCACCTCGTGCACGAGGTGCAGGTCGATGTACAGCAGGCCAGGCGCCACCTCGTGGGCTTCCCACAGCTTCTCGAACAGCGTCTGCGGCATGCCCCACGTCTTACCACGGCGGGCGCCCGTATCCGGGGTATCCACTGGCTTCTGACTAGCCGTAATAACGCGCGATTACCTGCAGCTGGCTGAAGAGGTCGTGCCCCAGGAAGAGCACGACGACCGCGGCTCCCGCCACCGGCGCCCATCTTCGCCCCGCGCCACGCACCGCCAGGGCGATCACCGCGCCCAGCAGCGGCAGCAGCGGCAGCAGGTAGCGGGGCTCGCCGAATGCCAGTTCATGCCCGACCGCGTCGGTGTCGTAGGAGGCGAACCCCATCAACACCAGCACGCCGAGGACGACCGCGGCGTAGGTGGCGAGCTCCGCCAGGCGCGCCCGCAGCGCGGCGCGGCGCACGTAGAGCTCACGCGCCGCCAGGCCCGCGAGTGCCGTCGCCATCACCAGCGCGAGGTCGTCGACCCACCCGGGGAACACCGTGTCCATCCACCCGTACAACCCCACCGCGCGGTCGAACCAGATGTCCCGCCACGTGGCGATGCCCGCGAAGTAGTGCGGCATGCCGGGCAGCCGCGGCAGGTACAGCTGCCAGGTGTAGCTGAGCTCTTTCAGCAGCGCCGGCGAGAACAGCTGGCCGGTGATCCCCGAGCTGACCCCCTCGGGCCGCGCCGCGTACACCGTCACCACGGGCAGCAGCCCGATGCCGACGGCGAGCGCGGGCAGCGCGAGCGCCCGCCGGCCACGGGCGCGGGCTTCGCGCACGGCCAGCGCGAGCAGGCCGACGCCCACGCCGAAGGAGGGCCCGATGAAGTTGAGCTTGGTCGCGAAGCCGGCCGCGAGCAGCAGGCCGAGCGCGACGGCGAGACGCCGGGTGAGCCCACGGCGGAACGCCCGCGCCAGGCACAGCAGGAGCGCCGCGGTGAGCGTCACCAGCAGCGTTTCCGGGTTGACGCTCCCGGAGATGAACCCGAACAGCGGCTGCACGGCGACGCACAGGGCGCCGGCGGTCGCGGCCCGGGGCACGGCCGGCAGAACCTCGCGCAGGAAGAGGAAGACCAGCAGCGCGGTGAGCGCCGCCAGCAGCGCCCCGAGCAGCCGCATCAGCTGCAGCTGGGTGAGCACGTTGCCGCCCCCCAGGGCGAAGGGGATGCTCGCCAGCGCGTAGTACAACGGCGGCTCGGGCGTGGCCACGCCCGCGTTGCCCGAGGCGGTGGGCGGGACCGCGGCGTGGAGCGTTTCGTTCACGGCGCGCTGTTCGGCCGCCGTGGAGATCGTGTGCGCGGCCGGTGTGAAGCGGACCCCGTAGTAGTGGAGCGCCCGCATCGCCAGCGCCTCGTGGGGCGGGTATTCCCCCCCGGAGGTTTCGTGGGGCAGCGTCCCGCGTTCGGCGAGCTGCGCGACGTAGGAGAAGTGGTCGACCTCGTCCTTGCCCTGGAAGGGCGGCGTGATCACCGACCACGCGGCGGCGTTCAGCAGCGCGATCGCGGCGCACGTCCAGGCGGCCGCCGGCACGCGCCTGAGGACCGCGCGCAGACCGGGCGGGGCACTACGCGGTCTGCGCGTCGGCGCTCCCCACGTGCGCCGAGCGCTGCGTGGCTCGCGCGCCGTCGGGCCGCTTGCCGTGCGGCGGGGGCGCCGGCCATCGGGCGCACCCTCCGGCCGCGGCCGCCTGGGTGGCGCTCTGCTCACGGCAGCTCCCGTGCGGCCAGCCGCACCGTGAGCACCACGACGGCGGCCGCGAGCGCCGCCACGAGCAGCGCGATCCACGTCCCGGCGTAGGAGCGGCCGAGACCCATGTGCTGGGCCACCGTGGAGGCGCGAGACCACCACGAGCCGCGGCCGGCGGCGAGGTATTCGACGCCCACCTTGCCGCCCATCCGCCCGCCCGAGAGCCGCGCGGCCCCCGGCGTGAGCGTGGCGCCGGCGGGTGGGCTGGTCGTAACAGTCGCCCCCGCGCCAAGTGGGGCGAAGTCTCCGAGCAGCACCACCGGCTCGCTGTTGGGCCCGATCGCCGCGCAGAGGCGCACGGCGGAGCTCGCCCGGGCCAGCGGCCGGACCGGCACCGTGACCGACTGGCCCGTCCACGTCGGCGCTCTGCTGCCCTGCGCAAGGACCCCCGAGGCGCCGGAGACCGTCAGGCGCACGGGCGCCCCCAACACCGAGCGCAGCCACACGCGGATGCCCGACACGCCGGCCGGCAGCACCGCTTCGGATTGGCACACGGTGGTGTCGCCGTCGGTCTGCGCGAGCGGCACGTGTTCTTCGCGCCCCACGCTTTCGTTCACCGCGACCGCGCGCACGACACGCGGCGGGGCGCGCGTGAGCGTCACGGCGGCGACGACCGTCAGCAGCCCGAGGCCCACCGCGAGCGTGACCGGGACACTCCTCATCGCCCCCTGCATAGCCGACGCGCACCGCGAAACCGCGTCTTTTCAAGGAAAACGCCGCAGATGTCTCCGACTCGCCGCGCGCCCAGCCGCCCCGGGAGGACACCCGGGAGCGGCGCCCGGCGCCCTCGCGCCGGCTACGGCCCCGCCGGCTCCGGCAACCCGAGCGCGCCCGCGGGCGCCTGGGCGCGTGCCCGGGCGACCGACAGGGCGCGTACGTAGGCGCGCGCGGCCGCCTCGATCACGTCCGTGGAGACCGCCTGGCCGGCGCCGGTGAAGCCGCCCTCCTCGACGACCACGGAGACCTCGCCGAGCGCGTCCTGGCCCTCGGTGACCGCGCCGATCTTGAAGTCGTTGAGGCGCGGGTGGGCGCCGACGGCGGCGTTGATCGCGGCCAGCACGGCGTCGATCGGACCGTCTCCCGTGAAGGAGCCCTCGACCACGGCGCCGTCGGGCAGGCGCACTGCGACCTGGGCGTGCGGGGGGCGACGCGAGGAGGCCTGCACCTCGAACCACTCCACGGTGTACCCGGGGATCTCCTCGCGCAGCTCGTCGGTGACCAGTGCCTCCAGGTCCATCGCGGTCAGCGCCTTCTTGCGGTCGGCGATCTCCTTGAAGCGCCGGAACGCGGTGTTCAGCGCCTGGCCGTCGAGGCTGAAGCCGAGCTCCTCCAGCGCCTCGCGCAGCGCGTGGCGGCCGGAGTGCTTGCCCAGCACGATCGCGTTGCTGCGCAGGCCGACGGTGGTGGCGTCCATGATCTCGTACGTGCGCCGCTCCTTCAGCACCCCGTCCTGGTGGATGCCGGCCTCGTGCGCGAACGCGTTGCGCCCCACGATCGCCTTGTTGGGCTGCACCGGGTAGCCGGTCAGGCGCGACACCAGCCGTGAGGTGCGCGCGATCTCCCGGGTTTCGATCCCGCTCCACAGCCCCAGGGCGGGCGCGCGCGTGCGCAGCAGCATCACGATCTCCTCCAGCGAGGCGTTGCCGGCGCGCTCGCCGATGCCGTTGACGGCGCACTCGACCTGGCGGCAGCCGGCCTGGACACCGGCGAGGGAGTTGGCGACCGCCAGCCCCAGGTCGTCGTGGCAGTGCACCGACACCACCACCTCGCGCAGCCCCGGCACCAGCTCGTACAGCCGCGTGAACATCGCCGCGTACTCGCCCGGCAGCGCGTACCCCACGGTGTCGGGCACGTTGATCGTGGTCGCCCCCTCCTCCAGCGCGATCGCGATCACCTCGGCCATGTACTCGACGTCCGAGCGCGAGCCGTCCTCGGGGGAGAACTCCACGTCCTCGACGTGTTCGCGCGCCTGCGCGACGGCCGCGCGCACCTGGCCCTTGACGTCCTCGCGGGTGGTCTGCAGCTTGCGCTCGATGTGGATGTCGGAGGTCGCGATGAACGTGTGGATGCGCGGCCGCTCGGAGTCGCGGACGGCCTCCCACGCGGCCTCGATGTCCTGCTTGGAGGTGCGCGCCAGCCCGCAGATCACCGGCCCTTCGACCTCGCGGGCGATCGCCTGCACCGCCTCGAAATCCCCGGGCGAGGTGATCGGGAAGCCCGCCTCGATGATGTCCACGCCCAGCCGCGCGAGCTGGTGGGCGATCTCCAGCTTCTCCTGCTTGTTGAGCGCGATCCCCGGCGACTGCTCCCCGTCGCGCAGGGTCGTGTCAAAGATCAGCACCCGGCGGCTCTCGTCCGCCTGTGCCTCGACTCCTTCGGGCTCGCCAGCCATGTCGCTCACGCTCCTTTACTCGGTCTCTGTGGCACTTCCTCCAGGTGGGTTTGCGGCTACGCGGCCGCCACGCGCTATTCCCCCCGAGGGGGGAGGAGGAGAAGCTCAAGAGACAGCTGGAACGACATGCTGCTGGGAGAGTAGCACCTCACTCTGCGCCCGTCAGGGCGTCAGCACTACCTTGCCGACGTTGCGCCGCTCGGTAATCATGCGCTGCGCCTCGCCGGCTTCCGTGAACGGGAAGGCGCCCGCCACCACCGGCTGGATCGTGCCGTCGGCCATCAGCTCCTGCAGGGGCGCGATCCACGGGGCGAGCGTCCCGCGGTCCTTCCACAGGCTCAGCATGTTCAGGCCGATCACCGCCTTCGATTCGGAGATCTGCTTGACCATGTTGAAGCGCGGCATCCGCACCAGCGCTTTCGCCCCGGCTACGAGGTTGCGCCGCTCGCCCGACACCGCCGCGGAGACGCCGAACGCGACCAACCGTCCACCCGCGCGCAACTGCCCGTAGCCGCGCCGCAGGCTGTGGCCACCGATCGCGTCCATGATCACGTCGAACTTGGGCAGTCCCCGCTCCCACCCGTCGCGGGTGTAGTCGAGCGGATGATCCACGCCAAGCTCGCGGATGCGCTCGTGCTTGCCGGGGGACGCGGTGCCGTACACCTCCGCCCCACCGCGCTTGGCGATCTGCGTCGCGGCGACCCCCACGCCACCGCCGGCCGAGTGGATCAGCACGCGCTCGCCGGGCTGGAGGTTGCCATAACCGATCAGCCCCGCCCACGCCGTCGCGTAGTTGACGGGTACCGCCGCCCCCTGCTCGAACGTCAGCTCCTCGGGCAGCGCCACCGCGTCTTCCACCGGCACCACCACCTGCGAGGCGTAGCCGCCGAACAGCGTGCCCGCCAGCACACGCTGCCCGGGAGTGATGCCCTCCACCCCCTCCCCCGTCTCGAGCACTGTGCCCGCCACCTCGTAGCCCACCACGCACGGCGGCTTGGGAGCGTCGGGGTAGATGCCCATGCGCGCCATCACGTCCGCGAAGTTGATCCCCGCGGCGGCCACGTCGATCCGCACCTGCCCCGGCCCGAGCGGCGGGTCGGGGCGCTCGACGACCCGCAGCACCTCGGGGCCGCCGTGCTTTGCGATCTCGACCGCGCGCATGTCAGGTTGCTCCGGGCACGGCCACGGAGACGAGGTCGAGTCCCTCGATGCCGTTGAAGTCGGCCGGGTTGCAGGTGTACACCGGTAGGTCGTTGGCGATGGCCGTAGCGGCGATCATCGCATCGTAGGCGCGCGCGCTTGCCTTGCGACCGGACCGGCGCAGCGAGGCCGCGACACGCCCAAAGGCTCGGGCCGCGTCGGCGTCGAACGGAAGCGGGTCGAAGTCCGTCTCCGCCTGCTGAAGGTGGGCCTGGCGCGCAACACGCTCGCTCTCCTCTTCGGCAACGAGCGGACCCACCGAGAGCTCGGCAAGCGTCACGGCCGTGATCAGCGGCTCCTCGGGCAGCGCGGCGGCGTCGGTGAGACGCTGAAGCAGGATCACGGTCGAGGTGTCGAGGACCCCCTGGGTTGGGCGTGGCGGCTGGGCTGTTGGCGACTCTTCTCTCATATGTTCGCGTCGAGCAGCCGGTCGATGTCGGCTCGCAGGGCGACCGGGTCCACAGGAGGCAGCCGGTGCCGGCGGCTCAGCAGAGCGTCCGCCGCCAGCGGCGTACGCGAGACCGGCCGCAGCTCGGCAACTGCTCTGCCCGAGCGGGTGACGACAATTCGCTCTCCACGAGCAGCACGGTCGATGACCTCTCCACCGTGATTGCGCAGCTCCCGGATGCTTACACTCGCCATCGGCCGAACTGTATCACATGTGATACCTGGCGGCGAGGCACGGTTGGACGCGCGCCCGACCCCGCACGGCGCCCGGTCGCCGGGCACGGAGGCCCGGCGGGTGAGGGGCGTCTAACCCGTGCTCGCCCGCGCGGACGATCCCCGTGCCCCACCCCTGCATCCCCGGCGGACCAGGGTCTCTACTGCGGCGAGATCCCGAGGTACGGCAGCGCGAAGGCCATGATCTGGCCAAAAGCAGGTGCAGCCACGGTGCCGCCGTAGATCGAGCCCGACTGCGGTTCGTCGACGATCACCGCGCACTCGAGCTTCGGGTCGGTGGCAGGAGCGAAGCCCATGAAGGAGGCGACAAACGCGGTTTCCGAGTATTCCCCGGTCGCCGGGTTCACCTTGCTCGCGGTGCCCGTCTTGCCGGCCAGCTGGTACCCGGGGACCGACACCTCGCTGGCGGTGCCGCCGGGCGCGAGCACGCCCTGCAGCATCGCGCGCACCGCGGCGGCGGTCGCGCGGGAGATCACGCGATGACCTGCGGGCAGGGGGGTCGGGTGGCCGTTGACCGCCGCGACCACGTGCAGGGGGCGCACGATGCCGCCGTTGGCGATCGCCGCGTACACGCTCGCCATCTGCACGGGCGTCACGAGCTCGCCCTGGCCGATCGGCAGGTTGCCCATCGAGGAGCCCGAGTACCGGCTCGGCGCCAGCACGTCCCCCGCTTCCTCGCCGGGGAGGTCGACGCCGGTGCGGGCGCCCAGCCCGAAGCGACGCACCCACGTGTTGAAGCGTCCGGCGCCCTCCAGGCCGCCGATCTCGATCGCGCCCACGTTGCTCGACTGGGCGAGGATCTGCGCGGTGGTGAGCGTCTCGTCGGGGTGTTCCTCGGCGTCGTGGATCGTGCGGTTGGCGACCTGGATCTGGTCGGGGACGTTGAAGGCGGTGCTGGGCGTGATGAGCCCTTCCTGCAGGGCGCCGGACACGGTCACCGCCTTGAACGTCGAGCCCGGTTCGTAGTTGAAGCTGACGGCGCGGTTCTGCAGTTCTTCTTCGCTGCCCACCTTCGTTTTGTCGGGGTTCAGCGCCGGCCAGCTCGCCATCGCCAGCACCGCGCCGGTGTTCGGGTCCGCCACGATCGCGGTCGCGTCGCGCGGGTGGAACACGCTGCCGACCGCGGCGAGCACCGCTTCGGTGCGCTGCTGGACGTTCGCGTCGAGCGTCAGCGTCAGCTGCGCGCCCGGCGCCTCGCGGCGCACGTCCGCGATCGAGATCGGTTGACCCGCCCCGTCGCTCACCACGCGCCGCACGCCCGCCTGCCCGCGCAGCAGGGCGTTGTCGGCGTATTCGAGGCCTGAGAGCCCTGCGCCCTCACCCCCCGCCACGCCCACCACCTGGGCGGCCAGCTCGCCCCGCGGGTACACCCGGCGCTCCATCGGCGTGGCCGTCACGCCAGGGATGCCCAGCGCTTCCACGGCCTTCGCGCGAGCCGCCGGCAGGGCGTGCGCGAGGTACACGAAGCCGGTGCGCTCGCTCAGCTCGCTCAGCACCTGCGCCGTGGAGCGCCCGACCAGCGGCGCGAGGCGCTGCGCCGCTTCGAGCGGGCTTTTCGCGCCGGGGGTGGACGCGAGGACGTACGGGTCGGCCGCTACGTCGTCGGCCGGTTCGGAGATCGCGAGCACCGTCCCGTTGCGGTCGGTGATCGTGCCGCGCGGCGCCGGCACCGCTACCGCTGTGACCTGCTGGGTGCGTGCCACGCTGCGCAGCGCCGGGCCGTGCACGACGCCCAGGTACGCCGCGCGGGCGGCGGCGAGCGCGAGCAGCGCCAGCGAGAGCGCGAAGAGTCCGCCGATACGCCCCTGTGCGACCGCCACGCGCCGCTACCCCCCCGCGGCCGCTTCGGTGGCGCCGGTCGCCGGTGCGGCGGTTGGCGGCGCGGCGGTCGACGTCGCGGTGCCCCCGCCCGTTCCGCCGGCGGGAGCGCTCGCTTCCGCGCCCGCGCTCGCGCTCGCGGCGACTTCGGTGGGCGCGGTGGCGCTCGTGGAGGGCCCCGTGGGCGCGCCGGTGCCCGTCGTGGCTTCCGTGGGCGTGGTGGCGCCGGTGGTGGCTTCCGTGGACGCAGCGCCCGTGTTCGCGGTGGCGCCGGCCGCCGCGCTCGGTTCCGGGGTCGCGGCCGTGCCGGCCGCCGTCCCAGCGCCGGCGCTGGTGGCGGTTTCCGTGGGCGCGGCGGCGCCGGTGGCGGCCGAGGTCGTCGCCGCCGACTGCGTCGGGTGGGCGAGCGCCGCTGCCGCGAGCCGCGCGTCGAGCGGGCCGCGGACGGTGTCGAAGTGCAGCGCCGCCGGCTGGGCCGGCTCCATGCCTGCGCCGGCCGCCGCCCGTTCGACCCGTTCGCCGGAGGCCAGCGCCGAGTCTTCGATGGCGAGCGTCGCGTTCTCCCGCTGCAGCAGCGCCTCGTGCTGGAGCGCGCGGCCGATGCCCGCGCCGACCTTGACGACCCACAGCTGCGCGGCGACGATCCCGATCAGCGCGAACGCGACGAGGGCGATCCACGCGCGGCTGCGCACCAGGCGGTCGAGCAGGCGCTCGGCGCGATGGACGAGGAGGGCGCCGGTGCCGGCCTGCGCGGCGGTGGTGGGTACGCGACGGGCGGGGGCGTTCTTGGCGGGCGTGTTCTTGGCGGGCGCGACGCGGGCGGGACGAGCGGGTCCTGAAATCCTGCGCGGGCGGGGCGCCCGCGACGGCAACGTGCGGCGGCTGGGAGCCGTGGCGCTCGCCCTACGGGGGCGGACGGCGGGCACCGGCGCGGCAGTCGCGGCGGGCGGCGGGCTCACGCCACGTCCTCCTGAGTCTCTGTGAGCTTGCGCGCGGCGCGCAGCCGCGCCGAGGTCGCGCGCGGGTTGTGCGCCACCTCGCCCGCGGAGGGCGTGACGGCGCGGCGCGTGAGCAGCGCCGCCTCGGGCTCGTGCCCGCAGACGCACACCGGCAGCTGGGGCGGGCACGTGCAGCCGCGGGCCCGCGCGACGAGGAAGCGCTTCACGGCGCGGTCCTCCAGGGAGTGGAAGGAGATCGCGGCGAGCACGCCGTCCGGGCGCAGCAACTCCCACGCGCGCGGCAGCCCGCGCTCCAGCTGGCCGAGCTCGTCGTTGACGGCGATGCGCAGCGCCTGGAAGGTGCGCTTGGCGGGGTGGCCGCCGGCGAAGCGGGCGGGGGCGGGGAGCGCCGCGGCCACGACCTCGACGAGCTCCTGCGTGGTCTCGATCGGGGCGTACTCGCGGCGGCGCACGATCGCGCGGGCGATCGCGCGGGCGTGGCGCTCCTCGCCGTAGTCGCGCAGCGCGGCCGCCAGGTGGCGCTCCTCCCACGTGGCGAGCACCTCGCGCGCGTCGAGCTCCTGTGCGGTGTCCATGCGCATGTCCAGCGGCGCGTCGTAGGAGTACGCGAAGCCGCGCTCGCGGGTGTCCACCTGCTGCGAGGACACGCCGAGGTCGAAGTACGCGAGGTCGGCGCGCACGCCCTCCTCGGCGAGCCCCTGCAGCGCCTCGGCGTAGCTGTCGCGGATGAAGCGCACGGTGCACGGCACCTCGGCGGCGAGCTCCGCGAAGCGCTCCTCGGCCTCCGGGTCGCGGTCGATCGCCACGAGCGTGCCGCTCGCCCCGAGGCGTTCGGCCACGAGGCGGGCGTGGCCGCCGCCGCCGAACGTGCAGTCGATCGCGGTCTGGCCCGGCTGGGGGTCAAGCGCCCCCACGAGCTCACCGGCGAGCACGGGGATGTGGACGGACATGTCAAGCAGGATGGTCGACACGCGCGGTGATCTCCGCGACGCCGCCCAGCAGCGTCGGTCGGTGCTCGTTCCATCGGTCGCGGTCCCACAGCTCCAGGCGGTCGCCGGCGCCGACGACGACGACGTCCTTGGCGAGCCCGGCGTGCTCGAGCAGGAAGCTGGGGAGCATGATCCGCCCGGCGGCATCGAGCTCGGCGTCCTGGGAGGAGCCGTAGAAGAAGCGCTCGAGCTCGGCCAGGCGGGGGGAGAGCGGCGGCAGTTGGGCGAGCGCGCGCTCGGTGTAGCGCTCGTACTCCTCCGGGCGCCACACGCCGACGCACGGTTCGAGGTCGACGGGCATCGCCATCACCACGCCCTCCGCCAGCGTCGCGCGGTAGCGGGCCGGCACCGTGAGGCGGTTCTTGGCGTCGAGTGTGTGGTCGAAGGTGCCACGGAAGGCCACTGCGGTGCTCCTCGTGCCGAGGCCCGCGTCGGCGCGGGTTGGGAGAGCCGGGGTGGAGAGGTGGGAGGAGCCTCTCCACCCCGGCTCGTTCCCGGCACCGTACCCCACTTTCTCCCACAATGCAACCCCAACTGCACATTTTTTCCCACAAGGTCCTCCCGGGGGTGCACCGGCGCTCCTGTCTGGCGCGTTCCGCCGCCACGTGGCCGTATCCTTTGCCGACTCATGCGCCGCGCCGCCCTCGCCGCCACGCTCGCCCTCTTGGGAGGAGGCGTGGCGCTGGCAGGGTGCGGCTCCTCCAGTTCGACGGGCACCTCCGCGAGTCCCGCCACCGTGACGCCGGCCACGGCGCCGCTGTACATCGGCGCGGTGGTGCGGCCCGAAGGCGCCCTGCAGGCCAACGCGACCGCGGTGGGGCACGCGCTCACCGGCCGCGCCCACCCCTACGAAGGTGTGCTGCGCCTGCTGGCCGGCCCCACGGGCCACCCGCCCGACTACGCCAAGGAAGTGCAGCCGTGGCTCGGGCCTCACGGCGGCGTGTACCTGGCCGCCGGCGCCGGGCTCGCCCACACCGAGGGCATCCTCGGCGAAGCGCTCCACAAGATCTTCGCGGAAGGGTTCGCGGGCGCGGAAGGCGCGGTGCTCGGCTCGAGCGGCCTGCCGGCGCTGCTCGGCTCGGGCGCGGTCCAGGGGGCGGTGGTGCTCGACACCACCAGCGTCTCCGCCGCGCAGACGTTCCTCGAAGGCCAGGCGCACGCCGCAGGCGCGCACACGAGCAGCTACCGCGGCGTCACCTACTGGGTGGCCCCCGACGGCGTGGCGGAGGGGATCGTGCACCGCTTCGCCGTGATCGGCACCGTCGCCGGCCTCGAGGGCGTGGTCGACACCGCCGCCGGCGGCCCGTCCCTCGCGCAGGCCGCCGGCTACGCGAAGCTCGCCTCCACGGCCGAGCCGCAGGCGCTCGCCTCCGCGTACCTCGACGTGGAAGCGCTCGGGCGCGCGGGCGCGTCGGGGGGCGGCGGCGCGGCGGCGGGGGGCAGCGGCGCCGCGGGGCTGCTGCAGCTCGTGGGGCGCCTGCTCGGCAGCCCCGGCCAGGTGTACGCCTCGCTCCTCTACCCGAGCGCGAGCTCGGCGGCGTTCGACTTCGACACGCTGCCCCCCGCCGCCGGCGCCGCCGCCCCGGCACCGTCGGGCGGCACGACCGGGGCGCAGGTGGTGAGCGGCCTGCCCGGCAGCTCGTGGCTGGCGATCGGCTTCGGCAACTTCGGCCACGCGATCGGCAACGCCCAGGGGATGAGCGCACTTAGCTCGCTGACCTCAGGCCTGAACCTCGGCGGCATCAGCCTCGGCGCGGCGTTCACGCCGCTGAGCTCGCCCGCGCTCGACGTGCAGCGCAACCTGCTCAGCTGGGCCGGGCCGGCCGGCATCTACGCGAGCGGCAGCAGCCTGCTGAACCTGCAGGCGGCGCTCGTCATCACCTCCACGAACCCCGCGCGCTCGCACGCGGGGTTCGCTGCGCTCGAACAGGCGTACCGAGCGGCGGGCGGGCAGGTCTCGCCCACCTCCGTCTCCGGGGCCGCCACGGCCGTCACGATCAAGCTCCCGAGCTTCCCGCTCGCGCTGACGATGGCCTACGGGCAGGGCCGGTTCGTCATCGGCGTCGGGTCCTCGTCGGTGCAGGAAGCGCTCAGCCCCTCCTCCACGCTGGCGGGCACCCCGACCTACACCGCCGCGGCCAGCGCCCTCGGCCAGGGCCTGCAGCCGAGCGCGATCGTCGAATTCCACACGCTCTCGGGGCTGCTCGAAGCGCTCGGCCTCAACCAGGCGCAGGGCATCTCGGGCTTTGCGTCGGCGATCGCGCCGCTCGGCACGCTCGCGGTCGGTGGCGGCGAGTCGCTGGCCGACGGCGTGCGGCGGGCGCGCCTGGTGGTGAGCCTGCAGGGCACCGCGACGTCTTCGGGCGAAGCGAGCGGCTGACCGGGGTGGGTCTGCGGAGGGACGCGGCGTCAACGGGCGAAGCCGGGGGCTGAAGCTCCCGACGCCGACGCGCCTTCAGCGTCGTTCGCCGGACCCTCGGGACCCTCGGTCTCGATCACCACACGGCAGGGGCGGCGACCCAGCAGGTACCCCGCGGTGGGGCCGATGCGCCGCTCCCCGGCGGGGGCGTGGAGCGTGGACCAGTAGATCACGTCCGCGTGCAGCCGCTGCGCCTCCGCGACGAGCGCCGCGCCGGGGTGGCGAGTGCGGAGCAGGCCGGTGTGGACTTTGACGCCCCCGCGCCGCGCCTGGATGCGCGCGCTCTCCAGCACCGAGCGACCGTGGGCCTCCTCCGCCTCCAAGCCCTCCCCGAGCGGGAGGTGGGGCGGGACGGACAGCACGAAGATCGCGTACACCACGCCGTCGCGGCCGATCAACCGCGCCGCGGCGCCGATCGCCGCGGCTGACACGTCCTCCCCAAAGATCGGCACGAGCGCGGTGCGGTACCCGAGCTCCTCGAAGTCCGGCGGGCGCTCGACGTAGTGCACGGCGCCGGCGCCGTGCGTGCCGCCGCGCAGGCGCTCCCATGCCGCCGCCAGCGGGGCGGGGAGCCCAGCCGGCCGGCGCGGGCGGTGCTCGGTGAGGCGTGCCATGGAGTGAGCGTACATGCAACTTCCCATTCACCCCCTGCACAAAGCAGGAACCGCGCTTATGATTCCGACGGCCCGGGAGCCCAACGGGGCGCGCCGGCAGGAGGCCGACGACCGAGGCACGCAAGGCACACACGTCATGGACAAGACACGCCGCGGAAACTACAGCTCAGGTGAGGACTTCGTCCTCGAATACGGGGAACTGAGGTTCACCTTCAACGAGGGCGACTTCGCCGAGCGCTGCGAGCAGGCGGGGCTGAAGCTCGGCTTCGTCGGCGGCCGCCTCGGCGAGGACGAGCGCGAAGACCTCGTCAACCTCGCCGTCAACGGCGAGATCCACGACCCCGCCTCGGCGCTCGGCCACCACGTCAACGACTGCTGGCCCGAGCTCGTCGGCCCCGCCGAGCGCTCGCTCGTGCACTGGCTGCGCCGTCTGGTGTTCCGCGGCGCGTGGCTCGACCAGCGCGTGCGCGAGGGCGAGCTGGAGGTCGCGTTCATCGAGGAGACCTGCGACTTCGCCTACGTGCAACCCACCCGCAGGCCCGAGAGCGGCGCCCCGCGCGGCGGCGAGCCGATCGAGCTCTCGCCCGAGCCCTCGTGGGCGCGGGTCGCGTACCTTCGCTAGGACGCCGCTGGGCGGCGCGAGGCTGTGTCCTCGGTCGCTCGCGTGCCTAGCACGCCACGCTCCCTGCGTTCGTGCCTCGCTTGCCCAGCGACGTCCTAGAGGCTCAGTGCGTGAGCGCCGCCGCGCGCGCCTTGCTAATCGCCGCGGCGCCCTCCTCGCCGACGAGCAGCTCCGGGCGCAGGGTGCCGCTGCTCATGAGGTCGAGCGCCGGCAGCCGCCCGGTCGAGGTGAGCGCGACGTCGAGCGCGATCACGGTGCTCTCGCCGCCGTAGGGACGCGAGGCGGTGGCGAGGATCGTCAACGACCCCCCGTCGGCGAGGTTGCGCGCGGCCGCGAGCACGCGCCGCGCCGTGTGGGGGTGCAGGCCGTCGAGCGAGTCGATCAGCACCGCCACGTCCGCGCCGCGCGCGGCGACGCGCTTGGCGGTGTCCACGACGTGCTCGACGGTCTGGCTCTGCAGGTCCGCGGAGGCCGCGAGGTCCACGGCGGCGGCGGGCGCGACCGGCCCCTCCCGCCAGGCGGCGACCTCCTCGGGGCGCACGCCGCTCAGCACGAGCATCACCTCCAGGCCCTCACGCCCGGCGAGCGCGCCCAGCAGGCGCCGCAAGGTCTCGCTCTTGCCGGCGCGGGCTGCCCCCACGATCGCCACGCGCGAGCCGCGGCCGATGGGCGTGAGCCATTCGATCGCACTGAGCGTGACGTCCTGCGGGTCGAGCTCCAGGCGCTCGGTGGGGGACGCCACGGCGAGGTCCTCGTAGCGGGTGCCCTCGGCGACGGACTCCGCGGCGACGCCGTTGATCGTGTCCACGCGCGCCAGCGAGGGGTAGCGCTCGGAGGGGCGGGGCGGGCGCTGCGGGCCGCTGACGCGATCGCCGGAAACCAGTTCGCAGCGGCGCACCTGGGCCGCGGAGACGTAGAGGTCCTCGTCGGAAGCCTCGGGCGGGGAGACGCGCAGGAAGGCCGAGCCGTTGCCCAGCAGCTCGACGACGCCTTCGACGATGCGCTCCTCCGACTGGGGACCGACTGGGGGGACACTCGCTCCGCTCGCATCCCCGAATCGGCCAGCGTCGCGTGTCTCCCGGCTGCGCTCGCGCGCCGCGCCGCGCCCCTCCCGCGGCGTGCTGCGCCGTGCTCCGCGCGCCCGGCTCGCGGGGGGCCGCGTGCGCTCCCCGCTCGCGGCGGGCTCCGGGCGCTCCTCGCCCGCGGCGGGCTGCTCGCGCCCAGCCGCCGCGGTCTCCTCCTCCGCCTGCTCGGTCTCGCCCTCGCCGACCTCGGCGCCTTCGCCGGCCTCGGCGCCCTCGGTGGCCGTACGTGCCCGGCGCAGGCGCATGGGACGGCGCCGCCGCGCTGTGCGCGGCTCGCCGCCGCGCTCGCCCTCCTCCCCGTCGTCCTCCCGCGGCTCGCCGGCGTCCCCCGCGCTCTCGGCGCCGGTGCGCTCGAGGATCGCGTCGATCAACTCCGCCTTGCGCAGCCTGCGAAAGCTGTCAAGACCAATCTGGTCGGCGATCGCGTGCAGGTCCGCCAGTGAGCTCGCGTCGAGCTCGGAACGCTCCATCACAGCCATGGTGTCTCCTTCTCGTGGGGCGGCTGGCGCCCGGCCGCGTTGGACAGCGGCCGGCACCCGTGTGTGGTCCAGTCTAAGGCCTCCCACGGACGCGCCAAGCCCAGGCTCAGTGCGCCCGCTCGTGTCTCAGTTCCTCGGCGAGCACGAGATCCCTCTCCGGGGGGCGCTCGCCGCGCAGCGCCGCGCGCACGGCGATGAAGTCGGCCGCGGCTGCGACGTCGTGCACGCGGTACACGTGCGCGCCGACGTCAAGCCCGTGCGCGAGCGCGGCGAGCGTGCCGGCGCCCCGTGCGCGGGGCGCGCGACCCGTGAGCGCGCCGACGAAGTCCTTGCGCGAGACCGCCCACACGACGGGCAGGCCGAGCTCGTGCAGGCGCTCTGCGTGCGCGAGCAGCTCGACGGTCTGCGCGGGGGTCTTGGCGAAGTCCGGCCCCGGATCCACCAGCAGCTGCTCGCGCGCGAGCCCCTGGGCGAGCGCCACGTCCACACGTGCGCGCAGGCCCGCGAGCACCTCGCCGACGATGTCGCCGTAGAGGGCGGGGTCCTGGCGGCGCACGCGGGGCGCGGCGGCGGTGTGCATCACCACGAGCGCGGCCCCCGCCTCGGCGCACACCCGCGCAAGCGCCGGATCCCGCAGGCCGGAGACGTCGTTGACGATGCCCGCCCCGGCGGCGAGCGCCGCGGCCGCGACGGCGGGCTTGTACGTGTCCACCGACACCACGGGACGCCGCGGGGACCCCGCGCCGCCGGCGACCGCGACCTCCGCGAGGAGCCGCTCGACCAGCGGCACGACGCGCGCGACCTCCTCCTCCACCGCGACCGGCGGACGGCCCGTCGTGGCGGACTCCCCGCCGACGTCGATCACGTCGGCGCCGGCCGCCACGAGCTCGCGCGCAAGCGCGACGCGCTCCCCCACCGTCCGGTGGCGCCCTCCGTCGGAGAAGGAGTCCGGCGAGGCGTTGACGACGCCCATCAGCAGCGGCCGCGGGCCGAGCTCCAGCACGCCCCCGGGCACGTGCAGGCTATGGGTCCTCATGACCGTGCCCCCGCTCACGCGCCCACGAGCCCCTCGGCGTGCGCTTCCGCAGCGAAGTCGGCGACCTCCTCGCGCGTGCGCTCGGCGCTCCACCCGAGCTCCCCCGCGAGCACGGCGGCGACCCGCTCCACCGGCTCCGGCGGCTCCCCCGTGTCTCCCGGCGCGAGCGCCCGCGCGGCCAGCAGCCCGAGGCGGGTGCGGCGCAGCAGCACGTCCCCGACGGCGCGCGCCTGCTCGCGGCGGGCGGCGAGCACGGCCTCGGCGAGCAGGTCGGGCTGTCCGGGCACGATCGGCTGCGCCCACTCGGCGCGCTCGGCGGCGAGCGCGAGCACGTCGTGGGCGGCGTGCCCGTAGCGGGCGGCGAGCGCGGGGTAGGACTCTGCGGGGACGCCCGCCACGCGCGGCAGCTCCTCCACGGCGACCGCCTGCCCGAGCGGGATCTCGTGTGTGCGGCAGGGCGCCTCGCGGCTGTCGCGCTCCACCAGGCGGTCGACGGCGAGCTTGGCCATCCGCCGCCACGTGGTGAGCTTGCCGCCCGTGATGGTGAGCACGCCGTCGGCGGTCTCGTACAGCTCCGCCTTACGTGAGATGTCCACCGACTTCTTGGGGTCTCCGGTGGAGAGCAGCGGCCGCACCCCGGCGTACGCGCCGGTCAGGTCCTCGGGGCCGAGCGCAGTGGCGAAGAACGTGTTGAGCGCCTCCAGTAGGTACGCGACGTCCTCCGCCGGCGGGCGCACGTGCTCGAGCGCGCCCTCGTAGTCGTTGTCGGTCGTGCCCACGAGCGTGCGCCCCAGCCACGGCAGCGCGAAGATCGAGCGACCCTCGCCGGCGGGCACGATCGCGCCGCCGACTAGCGGCAGGTCCTCGTGGCGGA
The DNA here is from genome assembly GCA_963821775.1 of uncultured Solirubrobacterales bacterium. Lineage (GTDB taxonomy): Bacteria > Actinomycetota > Thermoleophilia > Solirubrobacterales > Solirubrobacteraceae > Palsa-744. The sequence goes on from CAWGFB010000001.1 coordinate 499,793, forward strand.
GCGTGAGGTGGGTGCCGCGGCTCGGGCGGATCGAGGGCACGCCCCCGTCGCGCTCGGCCGCGGCGCGGCGCGCGGACGCGCCCCCGGCCCCCTGCGCGGGCTCTGCACCAGGCTCCCGCGCCGTGGGGGAACGCCCCACCAGCTCGTCGGCCCACACGCCGGTGGCGTTGACCACGGCGGCGGCGCGCACGAAGAACTCCTCTTCCCCCTCCACGTCCACCGCACGCACGCCGCGCACGCCGCCCTCGCCGTCCAGCAGCTCTGTCGCCGCCACGCGGTTGGCGCACACCGCCCCGAAGCGCTCCGCCTCGCCGAGCACGGTCAGCACGAGGCGCACGTCGTCGGTCTGGCAGTCGTAGAAGAGGTAGCCGCCGGTCGGCTCGCGCGCGGCGAGCGCGGGCAGCAGCTCCAGCACCTCCGCGCCGGAGATCATGCGGTGGCGCTCGGGGCTCCACCCGCGCTCCTCGCTGCGCAGGCGGCCACGGTCGACCGACATCACGTCGTACAGGTTGAGGCCCACCCCCATGAGGCGTTCCGGGCGGACGCCGTCGAAGGCGGCCACCACGAGCGGCAGCGGGTGCACGAGGTGGGGCGCGAGCGCGACCAGCAGCTGGCGCTCCAGCAGCGCCTCGCGCACGAGGCCGAGGTCGAAGCTCTGCAGGTAGCGCAGGCCGCCGTGCACGAGCTTGGATGAGCGGCTGGAGGTCCCCGCGGCGTAGTCGGCGCGCTCCAGCAGCGCCACGGAGTAGCCACGCGCGGAGGCGTCCAGCGCGACCCCGGCGCCGGTGATGCCACCGCCGACCACGACCACGTCGAACTCGCCGCCCCGCAGCGCCGCGAGAGCCTGCCCGCGCTCGATCACGCCCGCCAGTCTGGCAGAGCGCCCGGAGCAGGTCGCAGTGCTCAGACCCGGCAGCGACCGATCGAAGATCGGCCGGCGCGGCGCGCGGGGCGGGCGGGTCCGTGTCCACGGTGGTGGCCGGCGCCCGTCGCGCGGGGGCACAGCCCCCGGCGCGCCCCGCCCGCGACGGCGGCCTGCGCGCCTCCGCCGAGGAAGCTCGCCACCGCCGCGTCGGCGACCCGCACGTACACCCCCGGGTAGCCGGCCTGCGCGCAGCCGTTGCCGAAGTCGACCAGCCCCACGAGCACGTCCCCCGCCGGCGGGGCGGCGCCGGGGAGGACCAGCGGCCCGCCGGAGTCCCCGTAGCAGGAGTCCGTGCGGCCCGTGCCTTCAGACGCAGCCCGGGGACGCCCGCCTTCGGCTGGAGTCCCCGTTGCGGCCGGCGTCCCGCCCGCGCACACCATCCGCGGGGTGATCGGCTGTTCGACCGCGGCGTACGCTTCCTGGCAGAGCCCCGTGCCCACGAGCGGCACGCGCGCCGCGCGCAGGCCCAGCGGGTAGGTGGGTGCGCCGCCCGGCTCGGGGGTCGTGTCCCCCCAGCCGCTGACGGCTGCGAGCGTCGGCGTGGGCGCCGCGCCGAGCGTCACCGGGGCGATCGTGTCATGGCCGTCGAGCGCCGGCGCGGGGCCGCTCCACAGCGGCCGCTCCAGGCGCAGCACGCCGACGTCGTAGTCGCTGGTGGCGGGGTTGTAGGCCGGGTCGACGGTGACCGCCGCGACGGGGTCCCTGACGCTCCCCGGGTCGAGCGGCTGCAGGTAGGTGGAGCCCGCCAGCACCGCGACTTCCGCGGGCGCGCTGTCCCGGCCCCCTTCGCCCAGCAGGCAGTGCGCCGCGGTGACCACGCGTGTGGCGTCGAGGATCGCCCCGCCGCAGAAGAAGCTCTTCGCCGGCGGCCCCTTGCGCGGGTCGTACAGCGCGACCTGGAAGGGGTATTCCGCGATCGACGCTCCTTCCCCGTCGACGATGCTCGCGCGGGCCACGGGCTGCGCCGCCTGCGCGGCGGCGGCGGGTGCGGCGCGCGGAGGACCCTCCCGCGTGAGCGTCGCGGCGGCCGCACTCGCTCCCAAGACCCACAGCACGGTCGTCGCCGCGACCGCGGCGTTGACACGCCGAAGTGCGACTCCATGACCGTTCATTCCTCTCAGTTGAGAGTAAAGTACATTGGCGTTACGCGCAACCCCAAAGGGAGTCGCGCGCCGGCTGCGCGGTCGAGGGACCTCCACTCATGTTGATTCGACGGTACGGACTCCGCCGGCATCCGTGCAGGACGCCCCCGCGGCCCCGTAGTTGCCCCCCGCGGCCCACCGTGGCCCGCCGGCCGCGCGGCGCGATGCCGCGGCCACCGCGCCCTGAGGACCTACAGGTGCGCCAGCTCGGCGGTGATCTCGCTGACGGCGGACTTGGCGTCGCCGAACAGCATCGCGGTCTTCGGGTCGAAGTACAGCTCGTTTTCGATGCCCGCGAAGCCGGGGTTCATCGAGCGCTTGATGACGATCACCGAGCGGGAGTCCGCCACCTCGAGGATCGGCATTCCGTAGATCGGCGAGGAGGGGGTGTTCTTGGCGGCGGGGTTGGTGACGTCGTTGGCGCCGATCACCAGCGACACGTCCGTGCGCGTGAACTCGGGGTTGATGTCGTCCATCTCCTTGAGCTGGTCATACGGCACGTCGGCCTCCGCGAGCAGCACGTTCATGTGGCCCGGCATGCGCCCCGCGACCGGGTGGATCGCGTATTTGACGTCCACCCCGCGGTGCTCGAGCTCGGAGGCCAGCTCGCGCACCGCGTGCTGGGCCTGCGCGACCGCCATGCCGTAGCCGGGCACGATCACGACGCGGGAGGCGTAGGCGAGCTGGATCGCGGCGTCGGCGGCGGTCGTGGAGCGCACCGTGCCCGCGTGCTCGCCCGCCCCCGAGGCCCCCTCGACCGCGCCGCCGCCGCCGAAGCCACCGGCGACGATCGCGGGGATCGAGCGGTTCATCGCGTCGGCCATCAGCTTCGTCAGGATCGAGCCGGAGGCGCCGACGATCATGCCCGCGACGATCAGCGCCGGGTTGTTGAGCGCCATGCCGGTCGCCGCCGCGGAGAGGCCGGTGAAGGCGTTCAGCAGCGAGATCACCACGGGCATGTCGGCCCCGCCGATCGGCAGCACGACCGCGTTGCCGAGCAGCGCCGCGACGAGCAGCATGCCGATGAACAGCGCTTCGGAGTGCGCGCCCTGGATCAGGTCGATGCCGGCGGCGAGCGCGAGGATCAGCAGCACGAGGTTGACCGCCTGCTGGGCGGAGCCGAAGGAGATCGGCCGCCCGGGGATCACTTCCTGGAGCTTGCCGAAGGCGATGTTGGAGCCCCAGAAGGAGATCGAGCCGACGATCGCGGCGAACACGGAGAAGATCGCCACGTACGTGGGCGGCCCGCCGGCGGTGATCGTCAGCGCCCCCGATTCGCCGAGCAGGTGCACCGAGTGCGGGCCGTACGTGGAGCCGTAGTGGCGGAACTCGACCCACGAGATCAGCGCCACCGCGCCGCCGCCGACGCCGTTGAAGAGCGCGACCATCTGCGGCATCGCGGTCATCTTCACGTTGCGCGCCGCCGGCACCCCGACGGCCGTGCCGAGCGCGACGCCGAGCGCGATCAGCCCCCAGTTGCCCTCGCCGGGGTTGAGCAGCGTGGCGATGACCGCGATCGCCATGCCGACCGCCGCGATGCGGTTGCCGCGCACCGCGGTCGTCGGGCCGGAGAGGCCGCGCAGGCCCTGGATGAAGAGCGCGAAGGCGACGATGTACAGGACGTAGATGAACGCTTCGCTCTGCAGCACCGAGGTGGCAAGCAGGGGATTCACTTGCCGGCCTCCTCGTCCTCTGGTCGCCCTCGGGGGGCGGCGGCTTCGACTTCGGCTTGGACTTGAACATCTCCAGCATCCGGTCGGTGACGAGGAAGCCGCCGACGACGTTGATCGTGCCGAACGCGACCGCCACCACCAGCAGCGCCTTGGAGAGCCCATCCAGTCCGGGGAGCCCCAGCAGCAAGAGGCCGCCGAGCAGCACGATCCCGTGGATCGCGTTGGTGCCCGACATCAGCGGCGTGTGCAGCGTGTTGGGCACCTTCGAGATCACCACGAAGCCGACGAAGCCGGCGAGCACGAGGATCGCGAGGTTGGTGGTGAGGACGGTGGCGAGGATCACGCCGCCGCCCCCTTCGGGCGCCCCTGCGCGGGTGCCCCACCGGCGCCGCTCGCCGCCTCCACCGCAGCCCGGGCCCCCGCGTGCACGATCTCACCTTCGCGCACGATGCAGGCGCCCCGCACGATCTCGTCCTCGAAGTCCAGCTTCAGCTCCCCGTCCTCCCCCACGAGCAGCTCCAGCAGCGCGAGCACGTTGCGCGCGAACAGCGCCGAGGCGTGCTCGGGGAGCGTCGCGGGGAGGTTCAGCGGGGAGGCGATCGTGACCTCGTGGCGCACCACGGTCTCGCCCGGCTCGCACAGCTCGCAGTTGCCGCCCGTCTCCCCCGCGAGGTCGACGATCACCGAGCCGGGGCGCATGCCGCGCACGGCCTCCTCGGTGACGAGCTTCGGGGCCGGCCGGCCGGGCACGAGCGCGGTCGTGATGACCACGTCGAAGCCCTTGATCGCCTCCGTCAGCGCCGCCTGCTGGCGGGCGCGCTCCTCCTCGGTGAGCTCGCGCGCGTAGCCGCCCTCGCCGGCGGCCTCGACGCCGAGGTCCAGCCACTGGGCGCCCAGCGAGCGCACCTGCTCGGCCACCTCCGGGCGCACGTCGTAGCCGGTGGTGCGCGCGCCTAGGCGTTTGGCGGTGGCGAGCGCCTGCAGGCCGGCGACGCCCGCGCCGAGCACGAGCACCTTCGCCGGGGGGATCGTGCCCGCGGCGGTCATCAACATCGGGTAGAAGCGCCCCATCTCATCGGCCCCCAGCAGCGCCGCGCGGTAGCCGGCGACGTTCGACTGCGAGGAGAGCGCGTCCATCGACTGCGCGCGGGAGATCCGCGGGATCGCCTCCATCGCCAGCGCGGTCGCTCGGGCGTCCGCCAGCGCGCGGGTCGTGGCGGGCGCGGAGAGCGGCGCGAGGAAGCCCACCAGCACCGAGCCAGAGCCGAGCAGGCCCACCTGCTCGGGGGTGGGCGGGGCGATCGTCACGACCACGTCCGCACGCCACACCTCGGCGGTGTCGTCGGCCAGCTGCGCGCCCGCCTGCACGAAGGCGTCGTCGCCCAGCAGCGCCCCAGCGCCCGCTCCACGCTGCACGAGCACCTCGAGCCCTCTGGCCTTCAGCTTGGCGACGACCTCAGGCACGAGCGCAACCCTGCGCTCGCCCGCCGCGGTCTCCTTCGGTACACCCACCCGCATTGAGGTCCGGGAACCTATCATCAAGAGCCGACCATGACCGTGAACCTGACCCGCATCTACACGAAGCTCGGCGACGCCGGCGAGACGCACCTCGGCGACATGAGCCGTGTCTCTAAGCTGCACCCCCGCGTGGAGGCGTACGGGACCGTCGACGAGCTCAACTCCGTGCTCGGCGTGGCGCTGCTGGCGCCGGGGCTGCCGGAGGGGATCGCCCAGTGGCTGCGCCGCGTGCAGAACGACCTGCTCGACCTCGGCGCGGACCTCTCGGTGCCGGCCGGCGGCGACCGCGAGCGGCTGCGCCTCACGCCGGCGTACACCGAGTGGCTCGAGGGGGCCTGCGACGAGGTCAACGCCCAGCTTGAGCCGCTGCGCTCCTTCGTGATACCCGGGAGGCACGCCTGCGGCGGCGCACCTGCACGTGTGCCGCACCGTGTGCCGTCGCGCCGAGCGGCGCACGCTGGCGGTGGAGGACGCCAACCCGGAGGCCGTGCGCTACCTGAACCGGCTCTCGGACCTGCTGTTCATCCTCGCGCGCGCGGCGGGCGAGCGGGGGGCGGATGGGGAGCCGCTGTGGGCTCCCGGCGCCCACGCGGCCGATCCCAATCGGGCCCCATAGCCGCCACCGCGAGCGAGGCGCACAGCCCCGCGAGCAGGTAGCCGCCGAGCACGTCGCTCGGCATGTGCCACGCGAGGATCAGGAGCGCGCAGCCGACCGCCACCGCGAACGCGCCGCCGAGCGCCGCGACGAGCGGGCGCAGGCGGTGGGGGGCGACCAGCAGCGCGCACAGCACGAGCGTCCCCGCCGCGGTCGCGTGGCCGCTCGGCCACGACGCCGGGCCGACCCACTGCCACCCCACGCTGTCGTTGGGGTGCGCGAGCAGCGGCTTGAGCACCTCCGCGAGCCCGGGCGCGGCGGGCAGCACCACGGCGACCGCGAGCGCCACACGGGGGCGGCGGCGCAGCAGCGCGACGGCAACCAGCGCCAGCGCCCAGAGGGTGTAGAGGGCGGGGTCGAGCAGGCGCAGCAGGTGGTTGGACACCCTGTCCACGCGGGGGTGCCCGAGCCGCGTGAAGTCGTCGAGCAGCACCGCGTCGCGCAGGTGGATCGCGGGGACGAGCTCGGCGAGCGCCCACGTGGCGACCATCGCCAGCGCGCACAGCGCCGCCGTGCGCAGCGCCCACCCGCGGCCGGGGGCCGAGCGGCCCGGGGAGGAGTCGCGCGTGGGGTCGGCAGCGCCGGCCGGTTGCATACCCACCTGTACGGGGCGCGGCGGTGCGGCGAGGGGGGCGCTGGACATGGTCTGAAGGGTAGAGAACCCCAGGCCGCCCCTCACCCGATCGGAAACGGCGCGAGCGCCAGCGCCGTGAGCGCCTGAGCGGTCACCCACACCGGCGACTGCGCGCTGGTGCGCGAGTAGCGCACGCTTCCGTTCGGGCGCCACGAGGCTCTCCAGGTAGCCGAGCGGAGAGCGGCTGCCCGGCGCGCGTGACTGCGTCCGCGTCGCGACCCGCGCGGCGAGGCCCTGCATCGCCCAGGCGGTGGACTGGGCGTTCGATTCGCCGCCGGGCTGCTGGGGGAAGCCGCCGTCGAGGTTCTGCGCGCGGAGCAGGAACGCGACCGCGCGGCCGCCGCCGCGCCGCCGCCGCCGGCGGCCGGGCGCCCGCAGCCACCAGCGCCTGCAGCGCGGCCGCGGTGTCGTCGACGTCGCTGCCGGCGCCCCGCGCCGCGAAGCCGAAGCCGCCGTCGGCGTTCTGCTGGCGCGCGAGCCAGCGCCCGGCGGCGCGCACGGCGGGTCGCCGGCCGAGAGCCCGGCGGCGCGCAGCGCGAAGACCGCGAATGCCGTGAGGTTGACCTGGCTGGCGAAGGAGCCGTCGCTCGTGCGCGCAGGCGCAGCAGCTCTGCAGCGGGATCGCTGCCGGCGAGCGAACGTGCACGGGAGCGCCGCAGGCGTGCAGCGCGAGGATCGTGCGCTCGAGGTCGCCGGCGCCCTGCCAGGGTGCCGGCTTGCGCGCGCAGCGCGTCGAGCACGCGAGTGACCGTCGCGGCGCACGCTCAGCGGGTCGCCGCCCGGCGCCGCGAGGCCGATGCGCCGCCCACGCCGAGTAGAGCTCGCTGCTGGACTGCCCGGGCGCCGCGCCGAAGCCGCCGTCGGCGTTCTGCGCAGAGGCGAGGTAGGCGACCTCGCGGGCGACGAGCCTGGCGCCGGGCGACGACCGCGGCGGCGCGCGGCCGCCGGCCGTCGACGCCGCGCGGCGGCCGTGCCGCCGCCCAGCAGGAGCGCGCCGGCGAGGCCGAGCGCGAGCGAGCACGGCCGGCAGCCGCCCACCGGCCTGCACCGCCCGCGGGCTCCCAGCTGACGTCCATGCGCGCGCGCATGCGCGCGAGCACGCGGGCGAGCTCGGGGGCGAAGGCGAGGCCGAAGAGGAGGCTCGCGACGACGTCGGTGAGGTCGAAGGGCAGCGCCGCGCCCGCAACCACCAGGAACGCGGCGGGGGTGTGGCTGCGCCGAGCGATCCACGTGTACAGGTTCATGACCTCCTTCGCGACCCGCGCGGCGAGCGCGCACGCGAGCGCCAGCGGCAGCCGCCCCAGGCGCCTGCCGCTGAGAGCCGCGCCGAGCCGCGCCGCCGAGCAGGCCGACGAGGCCCCACGCGGCCATCTGCCAGGGGGTGTAGGGGCCCTGGCCGAGCAGGACGTTCGAGGCGAGCATCCCCAGCGCGCCCACGGTGAAGCCGGGCAGCGGGCCGAGCGCGTAGCCGACGACGAGCGTCATCGCGGTGATCGGCTTGACGTCCGGCAGCGCCACGAACGCGTCGCGGCCGAGCGCCGCGACCGCCGCGAGCGTGGCGACCACGGCCGACCATCCGCGCCGAGGGCCGCGCGCGCTCGTAGCGACCAGCCGACCCCACGCCCAGCGACGACGCGAGCACCAGCCGCGCGAACGGGGCTGCCAGCTGCCGGCGAGCCTCGCGTCCGCGCAGCGCCCGCCTCGCGCGGCCAGCAGCCGCCGCGCCCTGCTCCGGGGGCAACGCTCCGCCGGCGCCGCCGAGGATGCGCGCGGTCTCGGTCGCGAAGTACCAGCCGCCGGCGAGCAGCTCCGCGATCGGGCCGTCCGCGATCACGCGCCCGTCGGCGAGCAGCACGGCGCGCGTCGGCGCACGCGGCCGCGAACTCGGGGTCGTGCGTCGCGACGATCACCGCCTGGCCGTCCGCGGCACGCGGCGCGCAGGCTCGCGGCCAGCTCGCGCCTTGGCGAGGCGGTCCATGCCGCGCGTGGGCTCGTCCAGCGCGAGCACGCCCGGGCTCCTCGGAGCCGTCGGCGACGATCGCGAGCGCGAGGCGCTGGCGCTCGCCGCCGGAGAGGTCGCGGGGGTTGCGCTCGGCGAGGTCCGCCAGGCCCACGCGGCGCGAGCGCGGCCGCGGCGGCCTCCTCGCGCGACGCGCTCATGGAGGAAGTAGTCGCCGGGATTCTGCAGCAGCAGCGCCACCCGCCCCGCGCGCTCGATCCGCCCGCGCGTGGGCTCCAGCAGGCCCGCGGCGTGGCGCAGCAGCGTCGACTTGCCGGCGCCGTTGCGGCCCATCAGCGCGACCGCCTCCCCCGGCTGCAGCCGCAACTCGACCCCGCGCAGGATCGCCGGGCCGTCGCGGCAGCTCGTGCCACACGCCGCGCACGTGCAGCGCGGGGGCGCCGCGCCGCGCCGCCGGCGAGGGTATTTCCGGGCGGGCTTGAAGGCCCGCCGACCGGGCCCGCCGGGCGGCGGCTCTGCAGGTACGCCAGCGGTCGTCCTGCCGTGGCGGCGGCGGGCGCCGGCGAGCAGCCCGGCACGCTGCGCGCGCAGCGTGGCGCGGGCCTGCTTGACGCCGACCGGCGGCGGGCCGCAGGCCGGCCAGCGCGAACAGCCGCGCGCCGGGGGTCTGCAGCGCCGGCGCGGCGCGCGCCGCCCACTCCAGGAACGCGCCGGCGTCGCCGTCGCGGGCGATGGCGCCGCGCGTGCAGCGCGATCACGCGGTCGGCGGCCGCCAGGCAGCGCTCCAGGCGGTGCTCGGCGAGCAGCACGTCGTCTCCCACTCCTGGTTGAGGCGCCGCAGCAGCCCGAGCAGCTCGTCGCCCGCGACGGGGTCCAGCTGCGAGGTCGGCTCGTCGAGCAGCACGCACGCGCGGGCGCCCGGCGAGCGCAGCGCCGAGCGCGACGCGCTGCTGCTCGCCGCCCGAGAGCGTCGTGCGTCGAGCGGTCGAGCAGCGCGTCGATGCCGAGCGCGAGCGCGACCTCCTCGACGCCGCGCGCGACCGCCGCCGCGCCGTGCCCGCGGCTCTCGAGCGCGAGCGCGAGCTCGGCGCGCACGGAGCTCATCACGAGCTGCGTCTCGGGGTCCTGGAAGAGCGCCCCGGCGAACGCTCCCGAGCCGCGCGGGGCCGTGCTCGCGCGTGTCGAGGCCGGCGAGCTCGACGCGCGCCGGCGAAGCGCCCGCCGTGGAAGTGCGGCACGAGCCCGCAGGCGGCGCGCAGCAGCGGTCGACTTGCCGTGCCCGGAGAGCCCGGCGAGCAGGCAGAACTCGCCCGGCTCGAGCGCGAAGCTGACGTCGCTCGAGCGCCGGCGCTGCCGGCGCCGGGGTAGCGGTAGGTGACGTCGCTCGAAGACGACAGCAGGGCGCGCGCTCATGGCTCGATCCCCCGGCCGGTCCGCCACGAACGCGAGCGCGCACGGCGCCGCGAGCAGAGCGCCGCGCACAGCGCGACAGCGTCGTCCGGCGCCGCACGGCGCGCATGGTGCAGCTGCGGGTAGGCGCCGCAGAAGCGTCGCCGCGCCGCCGAGCGCGCGCGGCGAGGGCGGCGCACGACCGCGAGCAGCGCGAGCACGGCACGCGACGCAGGTGCGAAGGCGAGGTCGTGGCGCGACCACGGCCGCCGCAGGCGCGGCGCGCGGCGGGCGCGTGGCGAAGCCGCGCACCTCGAGCGTGGCGGCGACGTCCATCGCGCGGTCGAGCGAGCCGGCGACGCACGGCGCCGAGCAGCGCGACGCGCCCGCGCGCGCCGCTGGGCGCCGCCGTCGGGACGGGTGCGCTGCGCCTCGGCGAGGCGCCGCGCGTCGGCGGCGAGCAGCGGCGACCATGCGCGTCGCCAGCGACGCGGTGAGGGCCGAGCGGAAGGACAGCCGCGGCACGAGCCGCAGCAGCTCGTCGGGGTCGATCGGCGAGGCTGGCGAGCGTCGTGATCAGCACCAGCAGCGTCGACCTTCAGCGCGATCACCGCCCCGTACACGAGCGCCTCGACCGTGAGGTCGCCCTGGCCGAAGGGGCCGAGGTCGCCGAGGCGCGCGAACACCGTCAGCCCCTGGCGGGAGACGAGCACGTTGACGGCCACGATCGGCACCGCCACGATCGCGCCGATGCGCAGCGCGCGCGCGAGCAGCCGGCCCGACCCCGCGCCGCACGGCCGCGCGGCGAGCACCGCCGAGCAGCGAGCGCAGCAGCACCAGCGGGTGGAAGAGCAGCAGCGCGGCCACGGCGAGCGCGAGCGCCCACACCGCGCCGACGCCCGGCGCGCGTGGCGTGCAGCGGGCTCGCCAGGCGGCGGTAGAAGAAGGCGGCGCGGCCGCCGAGTCACCGTCACGCCACCCCGCCGGGCGTCGCCTGCGGCAGCGCCAGCGCGCCGCCCGCCGCGAGCGCCACGGCGAAGCGGTCGCGAGCGTCGCGCGCGCCGAGCGCGTCGCGCGGCGAGCTGCACGCCGGCGGCGTCGGTGCCGGTCACGAGCCACACCGGCGCCTCTGCGCCGCGGTGCGGGTGGCGGCGAGCAGCCCCGCGCCGGCGGCGAGCGTGCGCACCGTCGCGCCGTGCGGCGTCGAGCAGCGTGAGCGTGCCCCCGCCGAGGGGCCGGCCGCGCGTACACGCCGCTCGCCGCGCGGCCCCCGCTCGAGGCTCGCCGCGCCCGGGTCGCCGCGCACCGCGGTCCACGTGCCGACGAGCACGCGCAGCGTTTCGGGCTCCTCCGCCGCCGGCCCGAGCGCCGCGATCGCCGGCGGGCACGCCGAGCGCGCGCAGGCGCGCGGTCGACCGTGCGGCAGGCGGTGCCTGTCGGCCGCGGCGCATTCCACGCGCACGCGGCAGCCGCTTGCCGCCGATGCCGTTGCAGGAACGGCTCGGGGAAGGAGCCGACGACGGCGGGCACGTCCGTCGGTCTGCGCTCCAGTCGTGCAGGTCCCACCAGACGTGATCGCCCGGGTGCACGTTCGTCGCCGCCGCCCCCTCGCGGCGCTCGACGCCGTTGACGTAGTAGAACCAGTCGAGCGGCTGCCGCCCATCGCTTCGCCGCCGGAGTGCCCGTCGATGCTCTGCACGAAGCCGCCGCCGTAGCGGTCGCGACCTGCGGCGTTGCGCTCCAGCAGGCTCATCACCGTCTCTTCCCCATGCCCCCGGGGCGCCCGCAGGGAGAGCAGCGGCTCGGCGCCGAAGCCGCGGGTGACGTCCAGGCGCACACCCGAGGCCGTCGGCCCGGCGCCGAGGCCGCAGCCGGCAAGCGGCAGGGCGGCCAGCGCCGCAAGCGCGAGCCGCCGGCCGCGGCGCAGCGCCGGCCGCGGGGGGCGGGCCCGCGCAACCCGCCCCCCGCGGCAGCCCCTACCTGACGGAGAAGGCGACGTGGCTCACCCCGTTCGTGAGTGGCGTGGTCTGGCCGGCGTCGTTGACCGCCTCGACGTCGTAGACGTAGCGGCCCGCGCGCAGCCGCGCGGGGAGCAGGTACGTGAACGACGAGGTCGAGGCCACCGCGAAGAAGCGCGGCGCGGCGCGGCAGCTCGCGCGCACGAAGGCCGCGCGGCGGCCGGAGAACGCGTAGCAGCGGTGCCGCACGCGGCGCACGAGCGCGATCTGCACCTCGCGCAGCGTGTCCCCGGCGGGGACTTCGACGCTGCCTTCCAGGATGCGGGGGGCGGCGTGGCGGGAGTAGGCGTGGCCGACGAGGACTCCGGCCACGCGGGCAACCTCAGGCTGCGGTGCGGGCGGCGGGGCTTTACAGGGGTAGCTCACCTGCGTGGCGCACACGATCGGGCAGCTGGAGGCCGTCGCACAGGCCACCGGCGGCCCGCAGCTGGAGGCCGCCTGGCAGGTAACCGGGGCCGTGGTCCCGCAGGTGCCGTCGTTGCCGTTGTGGACGCAGACGGTGGCCTCGGTGCGGATCGAGTCGGGCGCGTTCACGTACACCGTCGTCTCGCCGGCGTGCGCGAACGTCACCGTCGCCCGCCCGTGGGCTTCCGTGAGGGCGCCCGCACCGCCGCCCACGACGCTGGCGCCGGCGACTTCCGAGCTGACGCCCGCAGTCGTGTACCGCCGAACCGTGACCTGGATCGGTTCGCCGACGTCGGCGCTCGCCGGCGCTTCGGCCTCCAGCGGCAGCGGCGCGGGGCTCGGGCACTGTTCGCCGTAGCAGCTGGGGAAGAACAGCACCCGGTCTCCCTGATGGAGCTGGGCTTCGCAGGCGCCAGCTTCCATCGATTCCTTGTCGTTGAGCCAGAACGACCAGTAGTAGTTGGCCTTGGAGGAGGCTTCGAATTCGTGGGTCTCGCCAGCGATCGTGTAGATTTCGTACTGATTGAACTTTGTGTTCCACGGCCCCGCCCAGTTGCCGCCGCTGGCGAGCTGCAGCGCGCCGAGCGCGCTCGTGATGGGGCAGGAGTCTTCCGGGTGGCCGTCCTTGACGACCGGCGACCCGGTGAGCGTGACCTGCGTCGGCGGGATCAACGTAGCGTTGAGCCCCTCGACCCTGGCGGTGACCGTGGGCGCTTCTTCGGCGCTGGCGCCGGGGACAGCGCAGAGCCCCCCCGCGAGCGCGAGGAGCAACGTGGCCGCGCAGAGCGGTGCGAGCGGGTACGTCCAGAGAGAACGGCGGCGAGAGCAGTGCATGAGCCAACCCCTTTCCACGAGGGCCTTGTGGGCTTGCGGTCGGAGGCAGGTCTCCTGGCTCCCGGGCCCACCCCCCGCGCCTTCCCGGCCGGCCTCGACGGCCGACCAGTGGCTGCGCCGCCTCGGAGGAGACGGCGCCGCAGGGGGCATCCCCGGTCACAGTGGCGGGTCCGCGCCGGACTCGCACCGGCTTCCCTTCGCCACCGACCTATGAACCGCGGAGTCTACCGCCCACGGGGACGGAGCGCCAGCGGCGGGCCGGCGCTTAGAACGGCTTTCAAAAAGACCGGCACGTCCAGGACGCCCCTGGACGCTGCGCTGGATCGCCACGGTCCGCCTTGCCCGTGCTACAGCACGGGCTGCGACGGCCCGCGTCGCCCAGCTTGGTCCAGGAACGTCCTGGACGCACCGTCTATTTTGAAAGACGTTCTTAATCCACCGATCCCCGCGGCACCACCCATTCCGCCTCCTGCCCAGTCACCGCGGCGATCAACTCGAAGTCGGCGTCGTAGTGCAGCACGGTCAGCCCCGCCTGCTCGGCGGCCGCGGCGACGATCAGGTCGGGGATGTTCGCGCCGCGATGCTGGCCGCGGTCGGCGAGCAGGCCCTGGACCTCGACGGCGCGGTCGAGCACCTTCTGGCTGATCGCGACGCGGGTATAACGCAAAGCGATCTCATCGCGACGCTCACGGTGCTCAGCACCGGAGCGTGCGCTGAAGAGCTGCTCGAGGTCGGTCACCGAGCAAATCGCCAGCAGGCCGCCCACGATCATCGGCTCAAGCCGCGCCGCGACCGGCGGCTTGGTTCGCAGACGGACGAGCGCGCTGTTGTCTATGAGGTGGGTGGCGTTGGCCACGCGTGCCGCATGATCTCGGGGTTGCTGAAGTCCTCGTTTTCCTTGTACCAAGCGATCAAGCGCCTGCCCGCCTCAATGCGTACGATCTCACGCAGGGCCTCATCCACTGTGTCCTTCACGCCCCTCGTCCCCAGTATCTTCCGGGCTTTTGAGAGCATATCCTCATCGATGTCCAATGTGGTCCTTCTCATGGAAATAGTATAGCGCAAGGCGGCTGCTTCAGGCATACTCCCTCGGGCTCAGCGCCCGCGGTGTGTCCGCCGCGCCGCGCGGGCCGCCCTGGCCTTCGCCTTCGGGCAGCCCGTGACGGCGATCGGCATACTGCGGCGGATCACGGTCCCGTCCTGGGAGACGAATTCCGGCGGCATCGCGAGCTTGGACTTACAGAGGTTCCCGTGCGCGGCGAGGGCGGAGTACCGCCCCTGCGGCAGGTAGAGCTCGAACGTGCCGACAGGCACGTCCGGGACCGTCTTGAACGTCGAGGTCGTGACGCTCGTCGCGCCTTCTGCAGCGTCGTCAGCCGCGAGGGGAGCTGTTTGGGCAGCTGCACTTTCGCCAGCGCGATGTTCGTCTGCGAGCCGAAGGGCGCCTTCGGGTAGGAGAGCCGCGCGTCGAGGCTCGCGCCATCTTCGCGGGTCGTGCGGCCCGAGGTCGAGACCTTGAACTGTGGCGCGAAGGTGAGCGCGGCGCAGTTGGTCACCTGGAAGTGGCTCGACTCCTGCGCGCGCATCCCCCCGGTGCTCGACATGGTCCCCGCGACGCTCAGCGCGTTGCAGCTCGTCGGGTTGAAGACGAAGTCGGGGCGGTTGATCAGCACGACGACCTTCTTGACCTGGAAAGGGATGCCGTACTTGCCCGTCGGCAGCGCCCCGTTCGTGACCGTCAGCTGCGCCGTCTGCGGGTTCACGCTCACGGTCGCCCGCACCACTTCGCAGTCGCACAGCCCCGTCCCCAGGTCGAGCGGCCCCGCGCGCTCGGAGACGTCGATCGAGAAGCCGAAGGGGGCACCGTCGTCAGGGCCTGTGCGTCCATGCCTCGCGAGCAGTGACTACGCACGAGCCGCTGCAGCTCTGTCCGCCGCCGTCATCCCGCGCTCCCCGCGGCTCAGCGGCGGCCGCGGTGTGCCCGCCGTGCTGCACGTGCCGCCCTGGCCTTCGCCTTCGGGCAGCCGGTGACGGCGATCGGCGTGCTGCGGCGGAGCACGGTCCCATCCTGGGAGACGAATTCCGTCGGCATCGTGAGCTTGGCTTTGCAGAGGTTCCCGTGCGCGGCGAGAGCGGAGTAGCGGCCCTGCGGCAGGTAGAGCTCGAACGTGCCGACCGGGACGTCCGGCACCGTCTTGAACGTCGAGGTCGTGATGCTCGTCTTTTCATTGATGAAGGTCGAGCCGACCAGGTCCACGGTCACGCCGTAGCCCTGCAGCACGACAATCAGGCTCGGGAACGCTTCGCCCCCGTGCGAGACGAAGTAAGCCGGGCCGCTCAGCGGCACCGGGATGATCGGCGTCGTCGCCCGCGCGACCCCCACGCGCGACCCCGCGGGGCAGGCCGCCGGGTTGGCTTCGAACGTCGCCGCCGGACAGGCCTTCTGCAGCGTCGTCAGCCGCGAGGGGAGCTGTTTGGGCAGCTGTACTTTGGCGAGCGCGATGTTCGTCTGCGAGCCGAAGGGGGCCTGCGGGTAGGAGAGCTTCGCGTCGAGGCTCGCGCCATCTTCGCGGGTCGTGCGGCCCGAGGTCGAGACCTTGAACTGCGGCTTGAAGGACAGGGCGGCGCAGTTGGTCACCTGGAAGCGGCTCGCCTCCTGCGCGCGCAGCCCGCCGGTGCTCGACATGGTCCCCGCGACGCTCATCGCGTTGCAGCTCGTCGGGTTGAAGACGAAGTTGGGGCGATTGATGTTCACGACGACCTTCTTGACCTGGAAGGGGATGCCGTACTTGCCCGTCGGCAGCGCCCCGTTCGTAACCGTCAGCTGCGCCGTCTGCGGGTTCACGCTCACGGTCGCCCGCACCACTTCGCAGTCGCACGGCCCGGTCCCCAGGTCCAGCGGCCCCGCGCGCTCGGAGACGTCGATCGAGAGGCCGAAGGGGGCGCCGTCGTAGGGGCCCGTGAGGAAGACCTTGCCGCCGCCGATCACGACCGGTTCGGGCCCCGGCCCCGCGGCCGCCGCCAGTTCGCCGATCTGGCTCGCCGCCGGGCACATCCCCTCGGCGGCCTGCGGTTCGCCGCACAGCGGGATCCCCGTGAGGTTGCCCGAGAGGCCGGGGGGCGTCGTCACCGAGAGGCCGCTCAGGTCCTCGTCTGTGTCTTCGCGCGCGAACGAGACGCTCAGCGGACTGTAGCCGCCCGCCTGCGTGCTCGTCGTGCCGACTTTGAAGACGGGCGCGAACTGCGGCGCGCCGCAGCCGGTGATCGTGAAGGGCGGGCTCGTCGGCGTCGCGTTCGGCGTGAAGGGCGAGCTCCACGGCGTGAAGTCCGCTTCGGCGCTGTAGGAGCCGCAGGCGCTCGGGTTCGCGAGCGTCGCGCGCGAGCCGCCGTTCAGATGGAGTTTCAGTTCGCTGAACGGGAGCTCCGGGTTTTCATCGAACGTGGTCGTTACCTGGCCCGTCGTGGGGTCCGGCGTGACCGTACCGCGGATCTTCACGGTCACGCCGTGGCCTTCGAACGTGAGGTAGACCGTGAAGGGCGGGCTCGTGATCGGGCCGGAGGCCGGGCCGCCCAGGTAGAGCGAGCCCTTCAGTTCGCCCGTCAGCGCGGGGGTGATGACGGAGACGTTGGCGAGTTTGGAGCCGCTGGGGCATTTCACGGGCTGTTCGCTGCCGAGTCCGACCTCGGCTTCGCTGCAGGATTCCAGACCCGTCGCCGCTGAGGGCGAGAGCACGACGCCGGCAGGCATCTTCACGGTTGCGTCCTTCAGGTCGGCCGTGGCGAGGCCTTCGGCACCTTCCGTCTGGGGGACTTTAAGGTCGACTTCGTAACCCGTGGGGGTCGTCGCCTGCGAGACTTCGGGGGCGACCGAGATCGTCGGCGCGAACTTCAGCGATTCACAGCCCGTGAACGGGCCGATGCTCGCAGCCAATTCCGGTGGCCGTTCGCCTTCCCACGATTCCACGCTCAGATTCGCCCCGAGCGGTTCGCCGGTGCACTGTGTCGGGTTGACCAGGTACGCGACCGCATTTTCATTCGCCGCGAAACCTCCGCGTCCGCAACTCTCTTTCCCTCGCACAAACTGCTGGAGTTCTCCAAACTGCTCACAGTCGAACGTGCTGCCGCGTTGCGCATCGTGACTCGAATCGGCAGGCACACCCCACACCGTCAACAACTGCCGCACGAAAGGGAACAGCTCATATAGGTTGGTCGCGCGCGCGTGCACCCGATAATCAGAGCCAACCGAAACGACGATCTCACCGGAAAAGTCAGGTAGCAACGCAAAGCCATACACCGCCGTTTGGTTGGCAGATGGCAACATGTTGAACACGGGCACAAGATAAACGCCATAGTAGCCCGGCCCAAGTTGCAGCACGAATTCCAGCGTGCCGATCTGTGAATCCACCGGGCACGTCCCGCGCTGCAACTGCACGGGATCACACGTCTTTGCCAGCGCCGGATAGCCCGCGAACCCCACCGGCAACACCACTTCCGCATTACGCAACAGCCCCCCTACGGCACCGCCTTCATCCTGCGCGATCGCAAAGCTCGTCGTCAGATCCGGATGTGCGCCCGCCTGGTCGCTCGACGGAACCACCGCAAAGCTTCCCGGCTTCACTTCGAACGCCGCCGCCTCCACGCCAATTGGCGCCACACACCCAAGTACACAAGCCAACGCGCTTGTAGCAAACGCTCCCACGAACCGCCTCATGACCGCCTGCCTCTCCGGCGAGACACGCTTCGAACGCATCTGCCGTGCTTGTTCCGCTTGAACCCATGCTTGCACTTCGGCGCAGGCTTCGGTTTGTTACCGCCAAGTTTCGGTTCGACGATGATCGGCCCAGCCGGGTTTTCCGCTCCGGCAAGCGTTTCGCTCGCCGGAGTAGTGAGCTGCAACGGGGGACCGCCCACTCCCTGGCAGCTCGTGCATTCAACGCGCGGCGGCGGCGGCGGGAACCCGCCTTCCACACGTGCGTCGTAGATATTCGTGAATTCAGGAGTCGCCTGCGACACCAACTGTGCCGTGCTCGAGAAGAATACGTTATCGCCATTCGCGCTCGCGCCGAGAAAGTGCTCCGGCCCCACCTCTTCACCAGCGGAGATCAGGTGCGTGCAGCCATTCGTCACACCGCAGAACACGCCTGGGGCTTCTTCCGTGGCCTCCTGCTCCCACTCATACACATCCGCGGCCCCGCCAAGACCCGTGATGACCGGTTCTGCTTCTTCCTTCGGGGTATCTTCGTTCTTGTCCTGCGGCACGAGCTGCGCCGAGGTCTGAAAGAACACGCGCCGCCCATCTTCAGAAATCGAGATCGGGCTCCGCGAGCTGTCCGGCGTTTCCAAAATACCTTCGCTGTGATCTGGCTCGAGCATTTGCCCCTTTGTGGGAACTACGCCTTCGCCGCACGAGACACACACCACACCGCCACTGGCGGCGTCATAACGGTAAAGCTCATTGTGATGCAGACCACGCGGTTCCGGTGGTCCGAGTTCAGGCAGACCATGAGGGCCAGCAACACGAACACCTTTGACACCGGACGGGAACACGAGGAAACCCCCGTCAGGCGTCGTGTACCAAGGTTCGTCCACGACGGTTGTTTCCGAGGGCTCAGCCACGAAGCTGTCCTTTCCCGTCGCCGTGTCATAGCGCCAGATACCCACTATCCCGTCGTGTGTCCCTCTGTAGTAGACAGCCGAGCCGTCCTCCGAGACAACACCAAACTCCGGGTTGGTGTACTCGGGTTTGACCGTTCCAGCTTCGTTGGCAATCAGCCTCAGCCTCTGCCTCTGCCCCACTTCTGCTTCGGCGTCGTATTCATATAGAAAAGGCCCGCTCCCACCGCCAGGGGTGAGGGGATCTTCCGCGGTGAAGAAAACCCTCGACCCGTCGGGGCTCGCACCATCATAGCTCACCTTCCCGCGCTCGAGGAGGGGCACGCTGAGACCCTGCGGTTCAGATACGTCGACCGTTTCTCGTCCATTTATCCGCATGTACAGCTGCGGTTCCGGACACCCAGAAAGCTGAGGGTCTTCGGGGCTCGTGAAGAAGACTCTCGAGCCGTCCGCCGAAACCGCGTTGATAGCGTTCCCAGGGATATAACCCGACCCGAGCGTGGCGCCGCACAGATTGATCAGTCGCACGTGCGAGCCTTCGCCTTCGACGTTCACCAACTGCAGTCGGCCGCTCGTCCACTCGTACAGATTGTGGCTTTCCGGCTCTGTTTCTTCCGCAACGTCGCGTTCGGGGCCCGGTGGCAGCAACGCATGATCCTGCGATTCGAAGACCACGTCGCTGAACGGCGCAACGCCTGGTGTCCCGTCATTCGCCCCGAGGAGTGTCGTCCTTCCGATTTCTGGGACGCTCAACGTCGCATACGGGCCACCTACGGGGCCTGTCCTGAACAATTCATTCGTGGGATGCAGGGTGCCCCTGGAGAAGAGCGCAACCTGCGCGAATTCGGGGCTGAGCAGTCGCATTTCGAGCGTTTCCGCCGCCATCCCGGGCGTCGCGGCCGACTGCATCGTCCAGCCTGCGGGAGCGCGCGAGAAGACGGCATCCGTACCGGTGTCGCTGACACCGGGTTCGACGAACGCCGTCAGTGCTCTGAGAGCGAAATGTTCGCCGTCGCTCGACACGACCGCAAGATCATTGCCCCCTTCGAAGACCATGTCGGCCGTGCGGCCCAGCTCCGGCGGCGTCACGAGTCTCATATGCACGACAGTCCGGCAGCTTCACGGAGGGACCGATCCGCAGGGCTTCGTTCGGGCACCGGCCGGCAGCCACCGCCGTACCCCCGGCAATGCACGCCACATAAACCCCCACGACTGCCGCCGCCACCCGCATGCGTTGCGCTCGCCCCACCTCCACGTACCTCCACCTCCCTCAAAAGCCAATCCCTGGTGGGGCGGACAGCAGAGTCCGCCCCACCAGTATACCTAAGACTAGAAGTTATTTATCGACAATGCACCTCCCGGTAATAATATGGCGAGCGTGCCCGTCACGTGTCCCGTTTCTTCTTTGCTCTGGGAGCACAAGGCTGGGTTTGCCCCTGCGAATCTAGCCCTCACTAATAATTCTGACACACCAGAGGGGTTTTTGGTCACTTCGTTGAATCCTTCGAGTGATTCATGTTTGCCGGTGACTTCTTCACATATGTCTTCCACTTTCAACCCAGCAACTTTGCATACGACCTTCCATCCTGGTCTCCCACTGGGTCCGGGCACTATGTTGATTAAATGCACCCCACCTGGACCTTCGACGAGTTCCGTACCCCACGGAAGGTTGACTCCTGCCACTGATTCCACACCTTCTTTTTCGCAAGCTTTCACGCCTCTGCAATTTTCTTTGGCTTTTTCATAGCTTGCGGTCACTACTTCGCCTTTGCCTGAGGGCTTAATTACCCCCATGCCTATGCTACCTTTGTTAAAGCACTGAACTTCAGATTCTCCTACGGCCGTTTTGGTGTCCTTCAGTAAGATCGTCAGAGCTAAGAGCTTGACGGTGATCGTTTTACCAGACGGCACCCCTACTGACTGCCATTTTCCGCCCGCTGAGGCTTTGAGGCAAGTACTACTTTCGTATTTGGTCAGGCCACTACCTTCTAAACACACTAACCATAATAATTCCGCGGCTGAGGCGGTCCCCGCCAGCGCCGTGCCCACCAAGAGCATCGACGCAAGGCAGAGTCCCCGCGATCTTGATAAAACGTGACATTGCTGTTCGTCTCCTGTCTTTGCTTGGTATGCCCGGAGCGCCCGTCTTGCGACCCTCCGAGCCGATTGGTCCTGCTCGCCGATCGCTCGTGTTTATCCGCACAAGCTCCTGGCTTCCTTTCCGAGTCGTAAGCCCTCAAACCGCGACCAACGACTCGAATCCCACACTACCCCCAACAGTGAGCAGATCAACCTAATCGTTCAAAGAGCCTAGCGTTTATGGGCCTGAGTCCGCTAGAAGTGTCTCTGACTCAAGTAGAGAATTGTTCCCCATTCGGCCTGCCCCGCGCGGCTCGCTGCCAAAGTTGGGTCGCTGGCCCTGCTTCCTACCGGCCCCCGACCGCCCCGAGCTCGCTCTCCACGTCCGCCAGCGCCCCCCGCGCAGCGGCGTCGAGCTCGGTGCGCGCGGCCAGGAGCCGGCGCGCGTGGTCGAGGTCCTCGGAGCGCCCGAACGTCAGCGCGGCGACGAGGCGGCCCCCCTGCAGATACCAGGTCGTGAAGCTCCCGTCGGACGGCGAGCCCCGCACGATCTCCTCCTCCCACGCCCGCGCGGGGCCGACGTACTCGAGCTCGCCCCAATCTCCGAGCACAGAGAAGAAGTAGGGCACGACCTCGTGCGGCACGTCGCGGCCGAGCATGTTCAGCGCGACCGTCCGGCCGTGGTTGAAGGCGACGTCCCAGTGCTCGATCCGCAGCGGCCCGCCGTGCAGCGGCGAGTCGTACTCGCAGATGTCGCCGGCCGCATACACGCCGGGCACCGAGGTCTCCAGCCGCGAAGAGCACCGCACCCCCCCGCCGGCCCCCATCTCCAGCCCCGCGGCGCGCGCTAGCTGCACGTCGGGGGTCACGCCGGCGCCGATCACGACGAGCTCGGCGGGGAGCTCCAGGCCGCGCTTGGTGCGGACCCGCGCGACGCGGCCCTCGCCCGCGAAGCCCTCCAGCTCGTCCTCGCCGTGGATGGTGACGCCGTGGCTCTCCAGGAGGTCCTGGAAGAAGCGCCCCGCGGCGGCGCCGAAGCCTCGTTCGAGGGTGGTACGCTCCTGCATCACGATCGTGCAGCGCTTGCCGAGCATCGTCAGCGAGGCGGCGACCTCGCAGCCGATGTAGGAGCCGCCGATCAGCACCACGTGCTCGGCCTCGGCGGCGTCGGCGCGGATCGCGTCCGCGTTGCCGAGCGTGCGCAGGTAGTGGATGCCCTCCAGCTCGCAGCCGGGGACGGTCAGGCGGCGCACGTTCGCGCCGGTGGCGAGCAGCGCCTGGCCCCAGGCGAGCTCCTCGCCGCTGGAGAGCTTCGCGGTGCGCGCGGCGGGGTCGAGCGCGGTCACGCTCGTGCGCGTCAGCACCTCGACGTCCTGCTCGCCCCACCACTCCTGCGGGCGGAAGTACGCCTCGCTGCGCTCCTCCTCCCCGCGCAGGTACCCCTTCGAGCAGTTCGGGCGGTTGTATGGCGGGTCGGGCTCGCGGCCGACGACGAGGACCGCGCCCTCGGCGCCCTCCTCGCGCAGCCACCGCGCGCAGTTCGCGGAGGCGAGCCCGCCGCCGATCAGCAGGTGGTCGACCTTGCGCGCAGCCACGCGCGAAACACTACAACCCCGGCGGGTGGCGCACCGACCAGCGCGCCCACGTGGGGATGTACGGGAGGATCCGCCACCGCGGGCCGTCTTCGCCGCGGTTGGGGCCGACGTCGGTGCCGTTGTGGCTCGTGTCCAGGCGCAGGCCGGCGATCGTGACGAAGACGTGCGGGATTGGGGCGTCGGTGGCGTAGATCGTCACCCACCGGCCGGGACCGGGAGCGCCCCAGCGCACGTAGCCCTGGGCGAGCGGGTTGGCGGCCACGATTTCCGCGAGCCGCCGCACGCCCGCGCGGTAGAGCACGTAGTTGAGGGTGCTGGAGCAGTCCTCCTCGCTCGCGCCGAGCGGGTCGGGGTGGCCGGCCGGGCCGTAGGGGAGGTCCTGCAGCTCGTTGCCGGCGACCACCATGGCTTGCACCGTCGCCGGGACGCCCGCGGGCACGAGCGCGACGTGGCCGTCGCCGGGCTCCAGCGTCGCGCGGTCGCCTGCGATGAACCGCACGGGGGTGTCGGTTTCGCTCGCCAGGCGCGTGTCGGCGCCCGCGAGGCCCGCGCCTTCGAGGCCCCCGCCTTCCACGTCGCCCCCGCCGGCGCCCCCGCCGGCGCCCCCACCACCGCCCGCTCCATCCCCTTCGCCGCCCGGCGCGGGCCGCCCCAACCCGCTCACGCTCGCGCCATCCGGGGCGCGGTACCGCGCTGCCCACGCCTGCACCTCGGCCACGTACCACTGCGCGTGGTTGTAGGCGTAGATCGCCGCCGCATAGTTCCCGGGGGCGCCCGAGGCGCGGAGGTAGTTGGCGGCGCCGTAGATCGCGTCCGCCGGGTTCCACCGGTCGGGCGGCCCCGCGCCTTCCGCGGACACGCCGTACCGCGCCCACGTCGCGGCGAGGAACTGCATCGGGCCGCCGGCGCCCGCCGCGTTGACCGCGCCCTCCCGCGTGCACGAGGGGGCGGGGTCGCGGCCGTGGTCGCACTCGACTCTGCCGATCCCCGCGAGCACCGCCCAGTCGAGGCCGTAGCGGGCGCCGGCCGCCTCGTAGAGGCGCAGGTAGGCGGGCGGGATTTCCGCGAGCGCCGGCGCCGAGGGGCCGTCGCCCGACGCGCCGGCGCCCTCCCACGGCGAGGCCCAGCCTCCCGCGATCGTCGTGGTCACCATCAGCGCCACCACCGCCCCCACGCCGGCGAGCGCCGCGGCGAGCATGCCCACGGGCCTCACCACGGGTGTGTCCGCCGCGACCTCACCACGGGTGTGTCCGCCGCGCGGTCGCTCGGAGTCTGGCGGGCCACGCGCCCCGCCATCGCGCTGCTCTCACCGCCCGTCCCACCCCAGCTGGCGTTTGCGCCGGGCTGCGACCTCGCGCGCGTCGTCGAGCACCGGCGAGGTCTCGCGCCGCTCCTGCGTCCTCGCCGCGGCGGCGCCCTCGCGCTGCCACCGCTCGATCGCCGCTCCCGCGCCTGCCTCCGGCGGGCTGTGGCCTTCCGCACGGAGGCGCTCGCCGAGCGCGCGGTCGAGCTCCCGTCCCGCCTGCCGGCGCTCGCGGCGACGGATCGGACCGGCGGCGGTGGCCGCCACATCCTCGGCGGCGCCGCCCAGCTCGCGGCGCAGCGCGAGCTCCCGGTCGATCGCCAGGCGCGCTTCCCGCCGGCGGCGGGGGTCGAGCTGCTCGTACGCCGCGCGGCTGTACCCGGCGAGCTCCGCGTGCGCCGCGTAATCCCGGCGGCGGCCCTGCGCGTCGGGGCGGCCGGCGCGTGGCAGCGCCGCCTGGGCGTCGAGCAGGCGGGCGCGCTCCTCGCGCTGCTCGCGGGTGTGGGGGCGGCCCGTCGCGCGCTCCGCGCGCTCGCCCGTGGCGAGCGTCTCGCGCGCCCGGCGCTGGGCGGTCTCCTGGCGCGCGAGCTCCCCCGTCAGCCGCCGCTCGCGGTCGCCGAGCCGCGCCGCGTGGCGGGTCTCGCCGGCGGCCGTGGCCTGCGCCCGCGCCGCCTGTACGCGGGCCAGTTGCGCGCGCATGGCCCCGAGCCGTGCCTGGGCCGGGGAGCCGGGGGCGACCCGCTCGCGTGCCCGGGCGTGTTCGCGCTCAAGCGTACGGGCGACCTGCGCGTCGGCCATCTCCGTGGCGCGCGCCGCGCCGGCCCGCCGCAGCCGCTCACGGCGCTCCGCGGCGGGCGCGGGCCGCGTCAGCTTGCGGCGGGCCGTGTTGGCGTGACGCAGCGCGGTGCGGGGCGTGTCGAACGCCTCGCGCGCCCGGGCGGCGAGCGAGCGGCGGTGGCCGCCTGAGGCGAGGGCCCCCCGATTGCGGACGCCCCCGCCGCCGGTGGGGGCGAGCTCGAAGCAGCCGGTGGCGGTTGAGGAAGCCGATCCACCACGCCGCCGAGACGAGCGCCCACTGCGTCAGCCACCCCACGGGCACGCTCGACAGCGCCCGCTCGCTCTCCAGCACGGCGCCGAGCAGCAGCGAGAAGATCAGCTTCGAGGTGACCGCGCCCAGCAGGCGCGACGCCCACGCGCGGAAGAGCGCGCGGCCCCCTTCGCCGAGCGCGGGGGCGAGCACCGCGGCCGGTGTAAGCAGCAGGCAGATGAGGCTCACGACCGCTGCGTGCAGCAGGCGCAGCGCGAGGAAGCCGAGCGTCAGCATCATCCCCAGCAGGCCCGCGGCGATGAACGCCGCCCCAACGACGCGCGCGCCGGTGCCGCTCTGCGTGCGCCACCGCGCCTGGGCGGCGGTCGGGCCACGACAGGGCTGGGCGGAGCCGCCGCACAGCACGTTGTACAGCGAGCCGGCGTCGTTGATCGAGTTGCGCGCCGGGCCGTTGGCGGGCAGCGCGAGGAACAGCGCGCCGTTCGTGCGCGCTTCGCGCAGCAGCGCCGCGCTCGGGCCGGGCGCCTCCGCGCCGCCGGCCGCCGCGATCCGCAGGGCCGCGGCGCGCAGCTGCGCGTCCAGACGCCCGGCGTCCTCGCACCACGCGACGTCGCCGAACTCCAGGTAGCACCAGGGGCCGTCGATCGCGGCGGCGAACACCGCCCGGTCGCTTTCGGCGAGCGTGCGCGTGGGGTGCGCCGGGGTCCCGACGAGCACCGCGCCGAGCGTGCCGAGGCTCGCTTCGTTGGCCCACGCGCCGAGCACGCCGACGGTGCCGATCGGATCGAGGATCACCCACAGGCCGGCGGCCATCATCGCGACCGTCAGCAGGGCCTCCCCCACCGTCTCGGCCACACGACGGCGCACGAGGCCGTGGTGGAGCGCGAGCACCGCGGCGACCGCGAGCACGGCCGCCAGCCACGGCTGCGTGAACGTCGCCTGCGTCGCGCGCAGCCCCTGCCCCACGCCGCTCATCGCCGGGCTGTCGAGCAGGTCGAGCGTGAAGCACCAGTCGAGCACCACGATCAGGCCGTGGACGGCCGCGACCAGCGCGGTCCACCCGAACTGCACGAGATCCTGGGTCTGCGCCGCAAAGTAGTTGGTCGGGTCCAGCCCCGTGTCGATGTGCACGTCGAACGCGTAGTCGCCGCCCGGGGCCGCTGCGGCCGTAAAGCCGGAGGTGAGGCAGTCGCGCGCCGCGCCGGGCGGCAGGTCGGCGGCGGCGGCGTTGCGGCAGAGGGGGCTGCGCAGGCCGTTGCCCGCGAGCGGTTCGCCGCCGCTGGTGGGCGAGGAGGCGGCGGCTTCTTCGGCGGGGGTCGCGGTGGCGCCCGCGCCCGTGGCGAGCGGAGGTGCGCTCGGGGCTCGCGGCGTGGGAGCCGCCACGGCGAGCGCGGCGAGGGCAACAGCAGCCGCCCTCACCGCGCGGCCGCGGGCGTCGTCGAGAGGGCGCGCAGCAGCGCGCGGCACGAGCACCTCGACCTGCACCGCCTCGACGCGGCCGCGGTGGTCGCGCATCAGGCAGCGGCCGGCGTCGAACTCCAGCAGCGCGTGGCGCGCACGCCGGTCCTCGGGGTCGAGGTCGAGCAGCTGCGAGGGCACGCGCGGCCTCGCGCTCGGAGCGCAGCCCGAAGACGAACGTCGCGCCGACCAGGTTCTCGAGCGACGCGCGCCCGTCGAGCAGCGTGTCGCTGACCAGCTGCGTGGAGATGATCGGCACCGCCAGCTCGCTGCGGCCCATGCGCTGCAGCGAGGCCAGCAGCATGCGGCCGATCGGGTCGCCGAGCAGGCGCCAGCCCTCGTCGAAGCGCGAACACCTTCAGACGCGAGCGCTCGGCCGCCATGCAGCTCCATCGCGAACATCGCGATCAGCCGCACGATCTGCTCCCCGACGCGCTCGAGCTGCGAGTAGCTCCGAGCGCGGCACCGCGGGCTCGGGGCCCGGCAGGTCGCGGATCGGCAGGTAGGTGACCTGGCGGTGCCCGACGGGCGGCAGGCGCACGTCGGGGTCGGCGAAGCCGAGCTGGGTGAGGCCCGCGCGCGCGTAGACCGCGAGCGTCTTGGCGACCTGCGGTATCCGTCTCGTCGCCCTCGCGCAGCGCCCGCACCACCTCCAGGCACGTCGGCTCCCGCGCGCGGCGCGCCACCCGCGTCGACGGCGCCCACCACCGCCGTCTCCCACGCGGGCTCCGAGCGCGCCGGCAGCAGGTCGCGCAGGAACGACACGGCCGCGTCGTGGCGCAGGTGCTCCGGCGCGATGCGCAGCGGGTCGAGCATCCCGCGCAGCGCCGGGTCCGCCGCGCAGCGCGACGCACTCGACGTGCGGGGCGACCTCCGCCAGCTGGTGGAAGCGGTGGTCGCCCTTCGGGTCGCAGTCGATCACGCGCGCGCCGAGCAGGAAGGCCTCGTACGCGAGCTTCTGGTCGAGCGTCGTCTTGCCCGACCCGAGCGCCCCGATCGCTGAGGATCGCCGCGTTGCGGTCGCGTCGGAGCCCTCCCGCAGGTTGAAGCGGACCGGCCGCGCCGACGCCCGAGAGGGTGTGGCCGAGGTAAAAGCCCCGCGCGCTGCCCGCCTCGTGCGTGGCGGTCGGCATCATCGCCGCGACCTGCTCGGTGGTAAGCACGTCGTCGTATCCCGCCACGCGCGTGCGCTGCCCCGGCAGGTGCTGGCAGAAGAGCCGCAGCTGGTCGCCGAGCGGGCGGTGCAGGCGGATCTCGCCGTACGCCCGCCGGCACGCCTCCACCCGCTGCTCGAGCTCCTCCGGGTCCCGCGCCGCCACCGCGATCGCCAGCGTTGCCCGCAGCAGCGGCGGATGGCTGGAGGACTGCAGGTGCGAGAGCAGGTCGCGCGCCTCCTGCGTGCGCTCGTAGCCGCGGTCGGTAGCGCCCTGCTCGCCGTCGGCCTCCGCGCGCAGGATCTGGTCGGCGTCCTGGATGCGCCGCCGCACGATCCGCAGCGCGAGCTCGTTCGGCAGGTGGCGCGCGCACAGCGTGAGGTCGATCCCGAACGGCAGGCTCTCGGGCGGCGCGAACATCAGCTCCGCCCGCGCTCCGGGGAACTCCACCGCCTCCGGCAGCGCGCCCACCACGAGGTGCGCCTGCCAGCGTGACCCCGAGCTCAGACTCGACTCGCAGCGCCCGCGGCGCGCTGCTCGACGAAGCTCTCCATCCAGCGCACCACGTCGCCCTCCAGCGGCGCGAGCACCGCCTCGCCGTTGCGCTCGAACACCAGCGCCTGGGGCTCGTGCAGGCCGTCCACGGCGGGCTCGCCGAGGTCGCGGCAGAACGCGCGGCGCACGAGCCACTGCAGCTCCGCGGTGCTCGCGGCGCGGGCCGCGAGGTAGTCGGCGAGACGCGCGTGAGCCTGGTCGGCGCGCACCCGTGCGCGCTCCAGGTCGGCTGCGCGCAGCAGCCGCCGGTCGTGGGGGTGCAGGCCGCGCCTGAGCGCCGCCACCCACTCGCGCGGATGGCGCTCCGCCGCGCGCGACACGTAGGTGGCCACGTCGCGCTCGGGGTCCCGCAGGCTCACGAGGACGAAGAGTGCCGTCTGCTGCGCCTCCAGCTCCTCCAGGCGGCGGGCGTGCTCGGCGACGTATTTGCGACCCGCGTCTGACTCCCCGGCCATCTCCTGCACATACGCGCCGACCTCCCACCGGCGGCTCACGCGCAGGATCTGCACGTTGGCGCCAGCCGCCTCGATCGCGCCGAGCAGCGCGAGGAAGCGCCCGCGCTTTCCGTCCTCCGAGAGCCACGCGTACGATGCCGTCGGCACCGCGAACGCGGCCCACGCGTCGTCATATCCCCCGCCAAACACGAGGTTGCCGTAGACCATGCTGAGCGGGGGGCGCGCGTTCACGGGAGGTCCCTACCTCCCTACTCCGACGCCCAACCCGCAGGGGGACGGAGCCACAGTGCAACCGTGAGCCAGATCATGCTGCGAGTCTGGGGGCCGGACAAAGCCGGCCCCCAGACTCGAAGGCTCATTTGTTATTTATAAAAAGCCCCGCTCCAGTCAACAGTAAGGCAGCACCCTCATACACTGCCCCAACTGCTCCCGGTCCGCCTAGAATGCACGTATAGATCGCAGTCCTGAGAGCGATTATGGCGGCTAATGTGATGCTGGTGGTTCTCTGATTTTCAAGACCTGCCTGTTCTTCTTTACCCGCTTCGCTCGTACACGTATCCGTCGTTTTGCCGAGCAGGGTGTTGCACTTCACCGTCCACCCAGGTTCGCCTTTGCCATCGGCCGCAACCTTTGTGCGGTCTTTGTTTTCAGTTTCAAAGAGTTCGACCTTCCACGGTAGGTCGGCCCCTTCCATCGCTTCTACTTCTCCCGCTTTGCAGCCCCCTTCCTGTCTTTCGCAGTTTGCTTTTGCGTTTTCAATGAATACTTCTCTGATCACGCCTTTGTTCGGGCCTTCCATCACTGCCGACCCCTTGCTTCCGCCATCGCATTTGACGGACGACGGTTCGCCTTTGATCTTGTTGTCCGCCAATCTCAACGAGAAGACGTTGAACCTGATGGTGGCAGATTTGCCCGACGCCAACCCAATCTGTTCCCATTTTCCACCAGCTGCGGCTTTGCTGCACTGATTGTCTTCATATTTGGTGTTGCTCGAGCTCGAACCTTCTAAACACAGTAACCATAACGGGGCCGCAGTAGCGCTCCCCCCCAGCCCCATGCCCAACACGAGCATGGACGCGAGGCAAAGACCCGCGATTCGCCAATGCTGCATGTATATCCTCGACCGCATCGTCATCACCCCCTCGACTCATTTGTTATTTATATAAAATCCAGCCCCACCCACTGCTAAGATCACTCCCTCGATCCATGCTCCAACTGCTCCGATGTGGCCCAGCAAGCATGCATACAAACCAACCCTGAGGGTTATGATTGCAGCTAACCGGATGTCGGAAGTGTCCCGCGTTTCAAGGTTTGCCTGTTCTTCTTTGCCACCTTCACCCTTACACGTATCTTCTATTTTGCCGAGCGAGGTGTTGCACTTCAACGTCCACCCGGGTTCGCCGCTGCCATCAGCCGCGAGCTTGGTCCGGGCTTTGCTTTCAGTTTCAAAAAGTTCGACCTTCCAAGGCAGGTCAGCCCCCTGCACGGCTTCTACTTCTCCCGCTTTGCAAACCCCTTCCTGTCTTACGCAGTTTTCTTTTGGTTTTTCGATAAACGCTTCTCTGATCACGCCTTTGTTCGGGCCTTCGATCACTGCCGACCCCTTGCTCCCGCCGTCGCATTTCACGGCTAATGCTTCGCCTTCTTTGGCCTCGTCCACGAATCTCAACGAAAAGACGCTGAACCTCACAGTGGCCGATTTGCCGGACGCGAGCCCAACCTGTTCCCATTTTCCACCAGCT
The DNA here is from genome assembly GCA_963821775.1 of uncultured Solirubrobacterales bacterium. Taxonomy (GTDB): domain Bacteria; phylum Actinomycetota; class Thermoleophilia; order Solirubrobacterales; family Solirubrobacteraceae; genus Palsa-744. Next base: position 529,948 of record CAWGFB010000001.1, read on the forward strand.
GCGGCTTTGCTGCACTGATTGTCTTCATATTTGGTGTTGCTCGAGTTCGCGCCTTCTAGACACAGTAACCATAACGGGGCCGCCGTAGCGCTCCCCGCCAGCGCCATGCTCAACACAAGCATGGACGCAAGACAGAGACCAGCGATCCGCACATGCTTCATGTCGTCCTTCCATCGCATCTTCTTCATCTCCTTGACCCAGAGGGGTCGGTCGTTTCGGTCAGGGCACTTCTTACGCATCCGCCTCAGCGCCGTCAAGGCAGCGCAGCCAATTCCAGTGGCCATCGGACGCCAACTGGTCGAGAATGTCTCCGACCCGCATGCGCATGCCTCACCCCGTCCGCAGCTCGGCTCCGCGCTCCAGCACGAACACCTCCCGGGTGGCAGCCACACGCACCGCGCCCGGGCCGGTGTAGCGCAGGCGGCGCGGGCGGGAGCCGGAGCCGTCGGGAAGCACAAGCAACTCCCCCGGGAGCCAGCGCCGCCCCGGCGGCGCGCACGGGCGCAGGCCGGCGAGGTGGTGGGGGCCGAGCGCGTGGCGCAGAAGGGCGGCGGCGGCCATGTGGAAGGGGCGACCCTCCAGGCGGATCATCGTCAGCAGCGCAGCGCCGCCACCGGGGAGCGCGAGGTCGCGCAGGTACCACGGCAGGATGTGCACAACCGCGCCGAGCAGCGGCAGCGCGCCGAGCAGCGCCACCGCCGCGAGCAGCGCCAGGCCGTAGATGACACCGCGCAACGGGACGCCGCCGGGGTTGAGGCGCAGGCGGTCGATGCGGTAGATGCGCCGCTCGAGGTCGAAGACGGCGCGGTAGGAGCGGATCTCCATCGCCGGACATCAGGAGCCGAAGAGGGAGTGGACCGTGTCCTGCAGCAGCGAGACGCCCGCGGGCGTGGCGAGCAGCACCGCGACGATGCCGACCGCGAAGACGCCCGCGGCCTCCTTGAAGTCGCGGCGGAAGGCGAGCACGATGCCCGCGACCGCGAAGGCGAGGCCGATCAGGCTCATCGCGACCTTGCGGCCGGTGGAGCCGGCCTTCGAGGCAGCGGCTTCCAGCGAGCCGCCGCCTTCTCCGGAGCCGCTGGCGCCGGAGCTCGCCTGCGGAGAGGCGGGCACGGAGGAGCTCACCGCGGCGCGAGCGGCCGCGGGCGCGAGCAGCAGGCATGCGCAGCAGGCGAGCGCGGCGCCGGCGAGCAACGCGATGGAGGGTCGGGCTTGGCGAAATGCGTTCATGGGGACTCCTTTCGGTTTAAGGAAG
>CAWGFB010000002.1:0-288638 GCA_963821775.1 uncultured Solirubrobacterales bacterium
TGTTGCAGGTGGAACGTTTCCTTTTCGTGCGTCGCGGTCTGCATCGAGTGGTATTCGATCTTCAGCTTCCCGGCGCGCACGTACTTTTTGATGATCGTGGGCAGCGCGCCGAGCGTGAACGCCTTGCAGATGGGGCACTCCAGGTCGCCGAAGTACTGCATCGTCACCGGCGCCTGGGGGTTGCCGAGCACGTTGCCCGACTGCGGGACGCCGCCGATGATCGACTGCACGAGGGCGACGGTGGCGTTCTTTTCGTGCTTGGTCTGCGGGATGCCTTCTTTTTTGCCGCCGCTCGTGGCGAGCACGATCACGAGGATGACCACCACCACTGCGCCGATCACGCCGCCGAGCTGGTACAGCCGTCTGCGCTGCGCCTGCTGCGAGGCGGCGGCCTCGAACGCCCGCCGCTCGGCGCGCGCCTGCTCGCGCCGCTCCTTGCGGGTGAGGTCTGGATCGGTGCCCGAGACGGGAGCCATGGGACAACTTTTAGCGGGTTTGGATCAAGTTTGCTTAAGGACCGTCGTGGGGCTGCTACCGGGGCGTGCTCGGGGGGCCGGGACGCAGGGGCCGCACCCCGTGGCGGGGTGCGGCCGCGCAGAGCCCTATCCTCAGGGTCGGAGACACGCCTCCGTAGCTCAGTTGGATAGAGCGTCGGATTTCTAATCCGAGGGTCGCAGGTTCGAGTCCTGCCGGGGGCTTATGGGAAAGCCAAGTACCTAAGCCACTAAGCACCGTTGCGATCGGGGGGCTGGGGAAACTTCCTCCCGAAATTTCCTCCCGAGCTGCGAAGTCGGCGAGCGGCGTTCCTGATAGGCCGCGGCCGCGGGGGGAGGAGTCGCGCGGACCCGGCGAGGCGGGCGCGGCGCGGCCCCAGCGGTCGAGCAGCGCAAGGCGGAACAGCGTCTCGGCCAACTCCGTCGTGAGCAGGCCGTTGTAGACGATCGTCGTGCCCGCATCGCTGAGCGCCTGAAACTCCACGCACGCGTCGTGCGTCGGGGTGTTCGGCACGATCGCCTCGACCACGATGCTCGTATCGACCACCACGCGTGTGGGTGCCGTCCATCCTGGTGATCGAAGGCGAGTACTCCACGCAGCGCAGCGGGCGAGCCTCGCCTGGCTGCCACCGCGCGTCAGTGGCCGCGCACGTCACGCAGGAAGTCGATGCTGGCCTTCGTGCGCACGCGAATGGTGGCGCGGCGGATCAGCTCCCGCCGCTCGCCCGGATCAGGGGTCATGGATCGGTGTTGGGCGGGTCCGCTGCAAAGTCGTTGGCCGTTTCGGGCCGCTCAGGGTCAATAACACCGAGGGGCAGTTCCTTGGATTTGTCCGGGGGCAAAGCGGCCCGTCTTGCGACATAGGTATGGACTGGGGATTGCTGATGAGACTGGATCTTGAAATGTGGAGGGTTGGTGGGCCTGGTGTTGGGGGTGCGATTTGCCGGGGGGTGTGGGCTTGGCTGGTGCGTCTATCTGGCATGGCGCTGCCAAGAGCGGTCGAGGGTTGTCCTTTGATTCTGCACGGAAGGAGGCTGTGAGATGGGCGCGAGTGGCGGCAGCAGGGGCGGGTTGAGGGGCACGGTGGGAGTGGAGGCTGACGGGGTGTCGTTGTCGGAGCCGTTGTTGGATTGCGCGGCTGCTGCGGCGTTGTTGAACGTGCGGGTGTCGTGGGTGCGTGACGCGACGCGGCTGGGGCAGTTGCCGTGTCTGCGTGTCGGGCGTCATCTGCGGTTCACGCGGCCGATGCTCGAAGAATGGCTGGCCGAGCAGGTCACGGGCGCTCCGGTGGCTGGTCGCTCTCGGAGCGCGTATGCGAGGCCGGCGGGAAGGGCTGTCGGTGGGTCGGCCGGGGGTGTGTTGCGTCGGCGCAGCGAGGCGGCGCTGTTGGCGAGCCTGGCTGAGCAACCGAAGGCGAAGGGGGAGGTGTCGTGATGGGTGCTCGTGATCCTCGGTGGGGTGGTGTGCGGGGTTCGGGTGGGCGGATGGATCGTCCGCCGGGGTGGGCTGACTCGTTTTTCGCTGGGCGTTCGCGGGCAGACCGAGAGGCCGACCAGGACGCAATGTTGCGCGGAATGCTGGTGGTCAGCGCGTTCCTGGGGCTGGTGGCTTTGGGGTTGAACGCGCTATTCGCGGTGGTCGGCTTGCGGTTTGGGTGGTGGGCTGTGCCGGTGTTCGTCCCGGTGGTCGGATGGCTGTTCGTGTCGGCGGCGTGCAACCGTGTGTTGCGCCCGGTCGAGATCGAGCTGCTGCGTTGGGGTCAGCGTTTGCGTCTCGCGGGAGCGCTGACGGTCGTGCTGTGGTTGGTGTGGCCGTTGTGGGCTGATCCGGTGGCGGGGGCGTGGAGGAGGGCGCATGGCGGGATTGGCCCGCTCGGGCCGCGCTACCCGCTCGGCGCGATCCTCGGCGCTTCGCCGCTGGCGATGGGTATGGTCGTGTTCGTGCTGCTGGGGCTGGGGATGCTCCTCGCGCCGCATATCAAGGGGCGGGAGCCGAAATACCCGGCGCCACCGGGTGGCCCTGAACCGCTGCGCTCCCCGCTCCTCGCGCCGCGCCCGCCGCGCCCGTCCAGTCCTCCGCGCCCGCAGAGTCCGCGGCGGTGGCCCAACCCCTCGCGCTGGCAGTGAGCGTCGTGAGCTTGCTGCTGGCGCTGGTGAGCTTCGCGGGGTGCGTCGCCGGCGGCCTGTGGCTGATCGGCAAACTCGGCGACCGTGGTGACCCTGCGGGGAGGGCGCCAGTAGCGACGCGCGTGCCTGATGACCCGTGGGTCGCGCAGCCGGAGGGGTCGATCGCGGGGACGCATGTGTGGGCGGGTCGCACTGGGGATGGTGTGCTGCGCTCTCCGGCGGATTGCGCGGCGATCATCGTGGGGCCGCCGCGCTCGGGGAAGACGCGGAAGGTGATCGCGCCGACGCTGGCGTGCTGGGACGGGCCGGCGCTTGTTACCTCGACGAAGGGCGACATCCTCGCGACCGCGCCGCACCGCGCGCAGCGTGGCCCGGTCGCGGTGTATGACCCCACCGGCTCCCTCGGGCACCCCGAGGCGACCGTCGGCTTCTCGCCGTTGACGCGGTGCAGGACGTGGGACGGCGCGGTGGAGGTCGCGGCGGCGATGCTGTCCCCGGCCGGCGAGGATGAGACGGTCCGTCATGGTGAGCATTTCGCGGTCGCGGCGCGTGCGCTGCTCGCCCCGTTGTTTCACGCTGCGGCGCTCTCGGGCGGCGGGATGGATATGGCGCGGGGGTGGCTTGGCCGCTCGGAGTTCTCCGCGCCGGCGGAGATCCTACGCAACGCGGGGGCGCAGATCGCGTTGGAGGAGCTCTCGGGGGTAGGGGCGCAGGCCGTAGGGGACTACCGCACCTCGGTGTTGGGGACTGCGCAGGTCGCGCTCGCGTGGGCCTCCCGTGCTGCGGTCAGGGAGAGCGCGGACCCTGCCGTGACGCCGCAGGTCGATCTTGGGGAGCTGCTGGCGCAGCAGGGCACGCTGTATGTGATCTCTCCGTCGCGGATCCAGCAGGAGCTCGCGCCGTTGATCGCGGCCGTGCTGGACGGTCTCTGCGCGAAGGCGATCGACCTCGCGATCACCACACCCGAGGGGCGGCTTGAGTGGCCGTTGCTGCTCGCGCTGGACGAGGTCGCGAACATCGCGCCGATCCGCTCGCTGCCGCGGCTGTTGAGCGAGGGTATCCAGCAGGGCATCGTCCCGGTGCTGGGGGTGCAGGACATGAGTCAGGCGCGGGCGCGGTGGGGGGAGCACGAGACCGCGACGATGTGGTCAACGCCGGCGCTGCGGCTCGTGCTCGCCGGGGTCGCCGACCCCTACACCGCGCAGCTCGTTTCCGACGCCTGCGGCGAGCAGCTGGTGTGGCGCGCTCAGATCGGGGAGAACACCTCGACCGCGCATCAGACCGAGCACTACGGCCGGACCTTCACCGGCGGGGACAGCCACTCCTACGTGCAGCAGCGCGAGCGCGCGATCCACCCCGCGGATCTCCGCGCGATGCCCGCCGGGCGTGCGCTCGCGCTACCCCAGGGCCGCGAACCGATCACCCTCGACCTATTCCCCGGCGCCCCCGGGTTCACCGACTGCGACTGGACCGTGCTCGCGCGCGCCGGCCGCGAGCGGCTATGCAAGCCACTCTGACGGCGGTGGCCCGCCGCTGAATCGTGCGGCCGTCGGGTCACCGGATTGGGTGAGCTGGCGATCGAGGAGCTCCAGGCGGTCGTGGAAGAGGAGCTCCGCGCGGGGGTCGGGGTGCTCGCCCCCATCGAGCTGGGAGCGCCAGGCGCCCAGCGCACCGAGAACCTCGACGAGCTGCCGGTCAGTCCACCAATCCGCGACGAGCTTCGAGAAGACGCGGGGGTAGCGCTCCGCCAAGGCGCATACGGTGGCCCACAGCTCGCGGCGCCAGCGCTCGCGCTCCCCCGGCGGCTCAAGCCACCCCGGCAACCCCCCGTCGCCACCCTTGGCACGCTGGCCGGAGTCCTCGGGCGTGGGCTGCTCCCCGGTAGCGTGGGTGCTCAGGAGGCCGTCGCGGACCATCCGTGCCGCTGTCCTTGCGACCGGCTCGCTGTTTGCCTGCGCGCGGCGCGTGAGCTCCGCGAGCGCGTGCTCGTCCAGCGTGATCGCGACACGGCTCACAACGCCATCCCCGCATCCTGCTGAAGCCCCGTGTCGCGCGCGAGCTGACGGGCGGTGGAGCGCTCAAGCGCCTGCCCCACATCATCCTCCGCCCGCGCGGCGAACGCGACGGAGGGGATCTGTCCGCGGGATGCCCGCATCAGTTGCGCGAGGCGCCCCACCCGCTCGGCGTCGATGCCCTCCGTTCCAAGGTCCTCGCGCGCGACATGCCAGTCAGTGCCCTTCCTGGCGCGCGACGCCTCGACATATGCGCCCTCTTGGCTGGTCTGCCATCCGCCAGTGACCACGACCGCGCGCTGCACCGTCGCGCCCTGCTGGCGGTAGAGGTGCTGCGCGTAGGAGAGCCGCACACTGGAAAGCTCCTCCTCACCTGAGAGCGTGACCTGCCGCTGCCCGTCCGTCAGGATCTGCACTCGCTGCTCGTCGGGGTCGACCGCGAGGACTTCCCCGCGGGTGCCGTTCTCGACGCGCCTCTCGCCCTCGGGGCGATGCTGGGCGATGAACGCGACACGATCGCCCTCGCGGACACCGTAAGCCACGTCCGGCAGTTGCACCTCCTGCTCGCCGAGCTCGCCGCGCTCAGCGCGGAGGTGCTGCGCGCGAGCGTTCATCCGGTCGATCTCACCGGTGGAGGCGTCCGACATCAACGCGACCTCTTTCACGCCCTCGCGCTCGGCCAGCTCCGACCACTGCTTGACGGCTGCCTCGACTGTCTCATCGCGAGTGTCCGCGAAATGCAGCTGGCCGCGGGACTGGTAGTGCGCCATCGCCTCCTCAGCCCGCCCCGCCCGCAGATCCGCCCACGCCCGGCGCTCCCCGGGGTCACTCGTGCGCCTGACCTCCTGCAGCCGTGCGGTCGGCGCGTTCCGCTCGATCTCCTCGAACATGCCGCCGGCGCCGATCGCGGGAAGCTGCCGCGCGTCACCGACCAACACGAGCTTGCCCCCCGACTCATCGACCGTCCGCGTCAGCGCATCCAGCCGGCGCGTATCACCCATCCCCGCCTCATCAAAAAACACCGTGGTCTGCTCCCCCAGCTCGACGCTCCCGCTCCGCGCTCGTGACACGAGCGAGTCCAGCGTCATCGTGTGCCCCTCAAGCGCGGGGCTGTCCTGCCCCAGGCGCTCGGCGGTGGAACCCGACACCGCGACACCGAACGTCTCCCGGCCCGCGTGCTGCTCGGCGCGCGCCACGGTGTCGATCACGACGCCCTTGCCCGCGCCGGCGTCCCCGACGAGCACTGCCACACGCCCCCGGCCGCCGAGGACCCGCACCGCCTCCTGTTGCTCGGCGCTCAGTTCCCCGCCGATCCGCTCGGCGACCTCCCGCGCGGCACGCTCCCGGGCGCGCTCCTCAACGCCCGCGTGCTCGCTGGCCGCCATCCGGCTGACGCGCGCGGTGATCGCCTGCTCCATCTCCCGCACCTCACGTGTCGTCATCCGCCCGTCCTCGAGCTCCACGACCTCACCCGCCGCGAGCAGCGCCTGCGCGCGCTGCGCCGCGCGCTCGGGTGCCACTTCCCCGACACCCTGCTCGATCACCGCCGCTCGCAACTCACGATCGCTGAACGTCGCACGCTCCTCCGTCAGCGACCCCGTGACACGCTCCTGCCACGGCAAGTCATCCACCCGCCGCACGCCACCCGCCTCGCCGGGGTGACGCAAAGCCTCGATGTCCGCGCGCCCCGTGCCCTCGCGGGCGGCCCGGCGCTCCCACGCCGCTTGCAGCTCGGGGCGGCTTTGCGGGATCTTCGCGCGGCGGTTCTCGAGCTTGACGTTGCGAAGCTCATCGCGCTCCGGCGCACGACCGTACCGCGCGCGGAAACGCTCCGCCGCGAGCCACACTTCGCGGCTGCGCCCACTCAACGCGTCGCGCACGCCCTCAGAGACACCAGCCACTTCGAAGTACCGGCCACCACGGCCGGTACCCGCCGCGACCTCATACCCCCGGTGCTGCAACTCCTCCGCGAGCGCACCACGGTAGAAGGCGCCCAACTCCCGCGCTGCACGGAACAACGGGCGGCTCGCTACCGCCGCGAACTGCCCGTCCTGGCGCACCACGCCCGTCACGACGACATGGCTATGAAGCTGCGGGTCAGGCGCACCATCCGCGACCCCCCGCGCGGTCGTATGACGAAACTCCGCCGCCAACACATCCCGCGCGTGCCCGAGCACCTTCCCGCCGGCGCCTTCACGGACCGCCGGGACCTCGCCACGGAGATGATCGAGAGCGCGCGCGACCGCACGACCATGCGCCAGCTCCACACCCTCGCGCTGCTCCTCGCTGCCGAGCGCCCACACCGCCGACACCGACTTCGGCGCGCTGAACGTCAAATCGATCCCGCCCGCCCGGCGGCCATCCGCGCCCGCCCGGCGAATGAACTCCCCGGTCACGGGATGACGGCCCTCCATCAATGCGACGAGCTGCTCCGCGCGCACGGGCTCGCCCACCACCAGGCCGAGCCGCTCACGGGTCTCATCCAGGACATGCCACACGCCCTGCGCCTCCGTCGGCTCACCCGACGCCGAGAGGTAGTAGTCGCCGCGCGAGGGCGCGACCGTACGCGACTCCAAGTACGCGCTGTAGCTCGCCGCCTGCCCCGCACCGATGCTCGCAGCCGTCATCACGGCCCCAGATCGTACCACGCCCAACTGTCACGCTCTGGCACAGTGCATCTAGTCTGTGCAGGTTTTGGTGGGCCGGTGGCGAGCCTTTGGCTCGGACTGCCAGCCGGCTAGATTTGGAGCATGTCACCCGACGCGCTACACGCAGGGGGCGTGTTGCGGCTCCGTCGAAACGTGGCGTTGCTCAGGCTCGGCAGGACACGGCGGTCGTTGCCGAGGCGTGTGTACCGCCGGCGAAGGTGAGCGAGACGGCGAAGGGGAAGCCGCCGCGGGGGCAGGTGTCGGGGAGGAGGAACCCCCTGGGGCGAAACGCCCTCCGACGGCCGTGAAGGCGTTCGTAGTAGGTGAGGTGCTGCGGTCCGAGGGTGGTGCTAAGCTGGACGAGGGCCACGTCAGGGGCGTCCGGGAAGGTGGGGATGAGGGGTACGTTGATGTCGATGCGTCCGCCGAATGGCGCCGAGGCTGGCAGCAGGAGGCTTGGAGTGTGGTCGGCGCGAAGACGGGGACTTCAGCGTTGACGAACGTGAGCAGCGTGAAGTGTCCGTCGTGTGTGGGGCCGCGTAGGAGTGCGACGGGCGCGTTCTCGTGGACGATCTGTGGGCCGACTGGAATCTCTGCGAGTGCGCTGCCGTAGCCCATGGCGAGTCTGGCGGGCAGCCTTCTGGTCCGAGTGCTTGGAGCGTTCGTGTGGTGCAGGTGGCGAAGCCGAGGCCGCTGAGGCCGATGCCGAGGTCCGCCGGGTAGCGCACTTCGACTTTGGTAGAGCGGTGGAGGTACGTCGCCGGTGGGGCAGTGATCTGGAAGCCGAAGCCGATCGTCGTGCCGTGGCCCCTCTGCCCTCGGGTGAGTGTCGCGTAGAGCCGCACGGATGGCGCCGCGTGCGTGCGGCGGGCAGCGCGGCACAGGAGAGGGCGGTGGCGAGGAGCGCGCGGCGCACTGCGCCTCGGGGCTTCATCGTCAGTAGGCGAGTTGGCCGGCGGTCTGCACCAGCAGGGCGTAGTTCTTGCGGTCGAACGTGCCGTAGAGCCCCGCGTGCCCGTGGGCGTGGGTGTAGCGGCCCGTCCCGCCCGTGACGATGAACGTGCCGCTGAAGCTTTCGTAGACGCCGGAGCCGTGCATGAGCTTCCCGTGGCCGTTGATGGTTCCGCCGCCGCGGACGTAGAACGTGAACGTGCCGGTGGTCGTCGGGCCGATGTTGACGTGGGCTTGCATTGTCCCGGGGAGCGTGCCGGTGGCTGTGCCCTCCTCGTAGAGCAGAGAGCCGGAGGCACGGAGATAGTGCAGGTGGGCTGTGTCGGTTGCGTTCAGTGTGCGTGCGGCGTGAGCTAGCCAACGGTGGGCGGCGGAGCGCAGGGAGGCGGAGGAGGCGGGCACGGCCAGCGAACGAAGATCATGGCCACGAGGAAGCACCGTGAGGTGGCCGTAAGCTTGATGGTCATGCGCGGCCGCATGGCGGTGTCCTGCGCTTCAGCATCGATTCCGTCGCGGGTCTTGCGGTCGTCATCTGGAATTGTTCAGTGGGCCAGTATACATTGGGCTGGGCTGTCAGTCGGGGTGTTCAGCGCCCGCCGAAGCGTCGCTGTCGTGCGCTGTACTGCGCGAGGATTCTTGGAGCGCGTCGCGCGTGAAGTCGGGCCATAGCTCTTTGCGGAAGATCAGCTCGGAGTAGGCGGCTTGCCAGAGGAGGTAGTTGGAGAGGCGCTGCTCGCCGCCGGTGCGGATGATCAGGTCGGGTGGTGCATCTGGGTGCGTAGAGGTAGCTGCGGAACTGCTCCTCGGTGTCGCCCTGAAAGCGTTGGGCTGCCTGGAGGATCTCGTGGCGCCCGCCATAGTCGAACGCCACGAACAGCGTGATCCTGCCGTTGCCCTCGGTGAGGGCCTCGGTCTCGCGCATCTGTGTTGCGAGCGGCTCTGGGGCCTGTCGCGGCGGCCGATGAAGCGCACTCGGACGCCTGCCTGGTGCAGCGCGGGCGTTTCGTTTGCGATGCGTTGGCGAACATCGAGATCAGGCCGTGCACCTCGTTGGTGGGTCAGACGAGTTCTCGGTCGAGAACACGTAGACGAGAACGCTTGATGCCGAGTCTCCGCGGCGTCTCGCAGCCGATCCTTGAGGGTGTTCGCGCCGGCCTCGTGCCCGGCCGTGACGGGCAGGCCGCGGGCTTGCGCCCATCGGCGGTTGCCGTCGGTGATGTCGCGAGGTAGCGGATGGTCAGGCTGGGGGTTCTCAGCGGCCTCCGAAGCCCAGCTCGCGCATGCGGAAGCATCGGGGCTCTGGCTGATCCCATCCCTGCCCGGGGAACGATCTCGGTGAGTGGGGAGCCGATCGAGTAGTCTATATGCCGCTGGTCGAAACATAGGCAACATATAAACAGTTTTGGGCACGACGGCCAAGCTCGATGTCTTCAACTATGCAACAAAGGACTCCTTGATGTGCAGCACAGGGTTGACCCTAACGGCGCCCGTGCGCCGCATCGCCGGTGGCAAGCGATGAGTGAGGCCCTGTTCCAGCTTCTCGACGGCATCGTTCTCGGGCTAGTGATCGAGAAGCCGAGCTATGGCTACGAGATATATGAGCGCTTCGCGTGGCAGTTCGGCGATCCTCTCGACGAGCCGTGCGAATGTTTATGGAGTGCTTCGGCGCCTGAAGATGAGGGGTTTATCGCGGTTGCCGGCCAGTGGTTCGCGTGGCAGACCGCGGGTGAACTTCCGAGCGACGGACGAGGGGCTGGAGGCACATCTGTCGTGGCTTGCGGTATGTCTTTGCGATCCGCAGTACTCCGCGGTTCGAGCCGGCTGACCTCGACCGGGTTGCGTGGGACGGACGCAAAGGTGAGGTTGATCGAGCGCTTCGTGGAGCAGGCTGCGCAGGAGGCTTGCGAGTCGCCGATCCAGGGGGTGACGATAGTCTGCTTTGGGTGCTGCTCATCGAGTTGCGTCGACGTCTGGCTGATGCGAAGCTTGAGTGGGGTGCCTATGCGCGGAGCCTGGTTCTCGAGCGCGCCGGAGGCCCCGGAGGAGGCGAGGGATGAGCTTGCTGTCGATCGAACACGTGACCAAGCGCCGCGGAGGTGGGCGGATCGAGCGGCTGGTGCTGAAGGATGTCTCGCTGAGCATCGAGGTGGGCGAGTTGGTCGCGGTATGGGGTTTGCGGCGCTGGGACGCACGACGCTTCTTCGGATAGCCACGGGCATGGAGCACCCAGACGATGGCACCGTGCTGTTCGCCGGCGAGGAGTTGGCGCGGTGTCAGCAAGGTCTTGGGCAGGGAGGTCGGCTGCGTCCGTTGCCCCTCTCGCTTGGGGAGGGGAGTTCGGTGCTCGATCAGGTCGCGGAGGGTTGGCTGGCGGGGAGAAGCTCTCTGTCGGCGGCGAGGCGGCGGGCGCGGGAGGTGCTTGCTGAGGTTGGGGCCGAGGGGTGCGCGGAGTTCAGTCCGCGCGAACTCGACGCGGGTGAGGCGGTGCGTGTAGCGCTCGCCCGCGCGCTGATTGGTGGTCCGAGGCTGCTGGTCGTCGATGAGCCGACCAATGGTGTCGATCTGATGGATCGCGATCCGATCCTCCGGTTGCTGCGCGGCATCGCCAACCGTGGCGTGGCCGTGCTGATGACCACAGGCGATGGTGCTGCGCTGGCGGGCGTTGACCGCCCGTTCGCGCTGGATCATGGCGAGCTGCTTGGTGGCGGCACGCGGCCGCTCGCGTCGGTGAGCCCGCTGCGCCGGCGCTCCTCCGAGATGCCAGCCACGTCCAGGCGCGCCAGGGGGATGAGACCGGCGTGAGCACCCTTGAGTTGCGGCAGGTGGTCAAGCACTACCCGGGTCCGAGCGAGGTGGTGCGTGCGATCGACGGTGTGAGCCTCGAGGTGGCGCCGGGGGAGATTCTCGCGCTGTTCGGTCCCAGCGGCTCGGGTAAGAGCACCCTCTTGATGCTCGCGGCGGGGCTGTTGGCCCCCGATGCGGGGACGATCCGCTTCGGGGACAGGGACATCGCGAGCTTCTTGACGGTGAGCTGACGGGCTACCAGCGTCACGATGTCGGGTTCATCTACCAGTCTTCGCATTTGATGAGCGGGGTGCCGGCGGTGGAGAACGCGGCGATCGACTGCTCGCGGATCGGGTGCCGCTGCGGCGAGCGTGTCGAATGGCGGTCCCGTGGCTTGAGCGTGTTGGCTTGGGTCGGCGGCTGCGTCACACGCCCGAGCAGCTCTCCGGGGGTGAGCGCCAGCGGGTCGCGATTGCACGCGCGCTGGTCAACGGGCCGCGCCTGATCCTCGCGGATGAGCCCACTGGCAATCTCGATACCCAACGCGGCGGGGAGGTGCTCGCGCCTGCTGGCGGAACTCGGCCGCGGCAGGAGAAGGCGATCTTGCTAGCCACCCATGACCGGCAGGCCGCTGAAATCACCGACCGTCTCTACACCCTGCGGGACGGCAGGCTGCTGCCGGACGCGGAGGGAGCTTTGCGGCCCTTCTCGCGCCTGTCCAGGGCTGCGGGCGGGTGAGCAGCGGTGCGGCTCTCGGCGCTGCTCTACTTCTACGCCCGCCGGCTACGAACACGCCCGGCGCGGGGGCTGCTCGCCGGTGCGGGCATCGCCCTCGGCGTCGCCCTGGTGTTCGCAGTGCAGGTGGCGAACGACAGCATCACAGGCTCCTCGCAGGAAATCGTTAGAACGATCGTGGGGACAGCGACGCTGCAGGTCCGCGCGCGGAGCGACAACGGTTTCAACGAAGCGCTGGCTGAACGTGTGCAGCTGCTTCCAGGGGTTGCCCGTGCAGCGGAGCTACTGGAATTGCCAGCGACGATCGTTGGCCCTCAGTCGCGTCGCGTCGCGGTGCAGCTCGCCAGCGCAACCCCGGCGCTCGGGCTGCTCGATGGCCCTTCGAGTGAGGTGCCTCGACAGGCTCGGTGGAACCGGGCGTCATACTCCCAAGTACCACCGCTCACGCACTCGGGCTCTCCTCCACACTTGGGCACGCCATCGCAGGTCCGCCGCTGCACGTCACGCTGAACTTCCGTGGCCGGGCGAACTCGGTCAAGGTTACAGCGATCCTCGGGAAAGAAACGATCGGAGCGCTCGCCGGCGCGAGCGCCGCCATCGCCCCCTTGTCGGTGATCCAGCGCCTGGCCGGCCTGCCCGGCCGGGTGACTCGCGTCCTGGTGCAGAGCGCCCCAGGTCAAGAAGCGCGTGTGCGTCGAGAGCTTTACGGGCTGGCGGCAGGCCGGCTGACGGTCGCGCCGGCCGACCAGGAAATCACCCTGCTCTCGCAGGCGCTTGGTCCGAACGCGGAGGCGACGGCGTTCTTCGCCTTGATCAGCGCTCTCGTGGGGCTGTTGTTCGCATTCAACGCAATGCTGCTGACGGCACCCGAGCGCAGGCGCACGATCGCAGACCTACGTATCCAGGGTTTCCGACGCTGGCAACTGGTGCAGATGCTGCTCTTTCAGGCGCTGTGCCTCGGTGTGGCCGCCTCCCTCCTCGGCCTGTTGATCGGAGCGCTGCTCTCCCGCGGCGCCTTCCACACGACGCCCAACTACCTGGACGTCGCGTTTCCGCTGGGCTCTCAGACGGTGATCGGTCTGCGGCCTTTGTTGATCTCCTTCGTCGGCGGAATCTTGGCGACATGTCTAGCGGCAGCACTACCACTATTTGATCTGCGTCGCAGCCGAGTTGTCGATGGCATCTACTTCGAGGATGGGGAACCCGGGCACGCCCTCAGCACACGCACACGAGTATGGATGTTGGCAGGCGGTGTCGCGCTAGTGGTCTGTCAGCGTTTTAGTTGGTGATTGCGTTGAGTGTCATGCGTCCGCGCTGGACTTTCTCAACGATCTGGTCGGCGGTCTTGGTCCAGGTGAATGGTGTGGGGTTGGTGTTGTTCGCTGTCAGGTAGGCGTCGATCGCTGTGATCAGGTCGGGGACTGAGGCGAAGGCGCCGCGGCGGAGCGCTTTGTTGGTGAGCTGCGCGAAGAACCCCTCGACCATGTTCAGCCAGCTTGAGGACGTTGGCGTGAAGTGCAGGTGGAAGCGGGGGTGCTTGGCGAGCCACGCTTCGGCGGCGGGGTGCTTGTGGGTCGCGTAGTTATCGAGGATCAGATGGATCTGCAAGCGCCTCGGGGACGGTCCGGTCGATCGTGCGCAGGAACGTGAGGAACTCGCTGTGGCGGTGGCGGGGCAGGCATCGGCCGATCACCGAACCGCTCAGGACGTCCAGCGCGGCGAATAGGGTGGTGGTCCCGTTGCGTTTGTAGTCGTGGGTCATCGTCCCGGCCCGCCCGGTCTTCATCGGCAACGACGGCTGGGTGCGATCGAGCGCTTGGATCTGGGACTTCTCGTCCATGCTCAGCACTATCGCGCGCTCGGGCGGGTTAGGTATAGGCCCACGACGTCGGCGAGCTTCTCCTCGAACCGCGGGTCCTTCGACAGCTTGAACGTCTCGACCCGGTGCGGCTTCAGACCGCGAGCGGCCATCTTTCTGGACCGTTGTGTGTGAAACGCCGTGCGCGCGAGCCATCGACCGGCAGCTCCAATGCGTCTCACCGAGCGGCTTCTCGTGCAGCGTCGCGTGAACTATCTCCTGGACCTTTGCCGGCGAGATAGACGGCTTGCGCCCCCGGCCAGGCTGGACCTTCACCGATGCCTTCAGGCCGTCCCGTTCAAAGCACTCACGCCACCTCGTCACCGTTGCCGGAGACACCCCGATCTCGTGCGCGACGCGTGTCGTCGCGAAGCCGTCGCCGGCCATCAGCAGCGCTTTTGCTCGTTGGACATCGCGGTGCGCCGCGGTTTCGGAACGAGACAACGTTTCGAGCACTTCGCGTTGAGGCTCGCTGACCTTCAGAGGAGGGGTTGGAGCACGCATGATTCATCATACCACCAACCACCACTTATTTCAATGACAGACCACTAGCTGCCCTGACAAGCAGCCTGTTGCTCATCGAGCCGGGCGCCGCGCTTGTCGCCACCACTGGCACGGGGGTGGGGATGCTGTTTGCGATCCCGGCGGTGTTTATGGCTACGATCAAAGTGGCAGAGTCCATCGCCGCGAGTGCAAGATTGAATACACTGCTTATTGCTGCTCGCGCGCTGAGCGACGACGGTAAGGTCGCTTGCGCTCGCGGCGACCGGCGCGATCGCCATCTTCGGCAGCGTAGTCGTCGAGGGCAGTCATCAAGAGCCTCTACATGGCCTGTACCGCGACTACGAACAGTACATCGGCACCGCAGATGTGTGGGTGTCAAACCACAACAACCACTTGGCCACGATGGACTTCCCGGCGCACGGTCTCCGGGGACGAATCGCTTCTCTGCCGAGCGTTACGGCAGTCCGCATCTACCAGGGAGGATACCTGGACCTCAGTGGCCGGCGCGTCTGGATCATCGCCCACTCCCCAGCAGTCGGAGACATGATCCCCCCCAAGCCAGATCGTCAACGGCAACCAGGCCAACGCCACAGCACTGCTGCGAGCCGGAGGCTGGATCACCGTCTCTCAGCAACTCGCCGCTGCGCTGCACACAAAGCTCGGGGGCCGAGTCACGCTGCCGACCCCGGCCGGCCAAAGAAGCTACGGAGTCGCCGCGATCACGACCAACCTGGGATGGAGTGGCGGCGCGATCGTGCTGAATACCCCCGACTATCGCCATGCGTGGATGAGCGCCGATCCGAGCGCTCTGGAAGTAGACGTCCGTCCATCGAGGGAGCGATGCGCAGCTGGTTGAGCGAGGAGATCACGCGAGCGCTAGGCCCGAATACGGGCCTGCAGGTCCAGACGAGCGCGCAGCGAGCCGCAGCCGCAGACGAACTCGCCAGACAGGGCCTGAGCCGGCTGAGCCAGGTCGCTCTACTGCTCGTGATCGTCTCCGCACTCTCGATGGCCGCCGCGATGGGCGCCGCGATCTGGCAACGTCGCCGCACGCTCGCGTCACTTCGCATCCCAGAGCTTCCAGCCCGGCCAGCTGCACTGGGTGCTCCTACGGAGTCAGGGCTCGTACTCGGCGTAAGCTGCCTCGTGGGCGCGATCGTGGGAATCTCCGGTCACCTGCTAGCTGACCGTTACCTGCTACTTGCGACTGGCTTTCCCATATCTCTCTCCTCCCAAGCGCCACGAGCATTCGATGTCCTCCTGCTCGTTTTGGTCGCGGCGCTTGCGGTACTCACGATCCCCGGATATCTGGTCTCGAAGACCTCGCCCGCGATGGCCCTCGACGCCCCATAGTGGTAGCGCCCGAGGCCAAGTCGATGCCGGCCGCAAATGGTTGGCATGAGATATATGCGCGCCGGCCTGGGCGGGGTGCTCGCGCTCGTTGGCGCCAACATTGACTACTGGCTGACGATAGCTCCCGCAGCCCGCCGTGAGCTGGAGCGCTGGCAGGACCGCGCCCAATACAGCCCCGACCCAGTGCTGAGGGCGCAGGCACTGAAGAAGCTCTCAAGCGAGGGGCTGAACCCGAGGGCGCAACGATTTTCGCTCTCCTTGTTCCTAGATCAACCCGACGGACCCTGATCCGACTGATTGTCGCATATCAGGCGATGTATGACTATCTTGATGCCGTGAATGAGGAGCCGGCCTTTTCGCCACTGCACGACGGGCTGCAACTGCACCGCGCACTCCTAAACGCTGTACAGCGTAGTCACACCAAGACCGACTACTACGCGAGCCACGCTGGAAACGACGATGGCGAATATCTACACGCTCTGGTTGGCGCATGTCGCGACACGTTGAATACTCTCCCTTGCAGAACAGCCATCACCCCGACACTCGTTGCCGCCGTCAAACGATGTAGCGAAGCGCAGGCTCATAACCATGCCAGCGCTGTAGAAGGTACGGGTTCATTGATCGATTGGTCCGAGCGACAGGCTCCAGACAGCGGATACCTGTGGTGGGAGATCGCCGCTGCGGGTGTTTCGTCGCTGGCAGTCCATGCACTTCTCGCCGCCGCCGCTACGCCCAGCACGACCGCACACGAAGCACAACGCATTGGTGCTGCCTACTTCCCGGCCGTCTGTGCAATAAGCGCGCTGCTGGATAGCCTCATCGATCTTGAGCGCGACGCCAATACGACCAACCACCGCTTCGCAGCGCACTACACCTCAAGCGACCAGGCGGCCGAACGGTATGCGGCGATCATAATCGACGCCGACGCGCAACTCAGCAGACTCCAACAAGCACGACAGCATAAAATCCTCCTCGCAGGCGTACTTGGCTACTACCTGTCCGCCCGTGAGGCCAACAGCGAATTCGCTTACACCATCACAGAGAAGGCGACGAACGCTGTGCGTTCTACGATCTGGCCGATCCTCGCGGCCATGCGCATACGGCGCATAAAGCACGCGGCCGCGATATTCAAAGCAGAGGCACCAATCATAACGGCGCCTTCAGGCCGGGGCCAGCCTTTTTCGTCCCACCTGAATATTCGTCGCTCAGACTATTGGCGACGGTTGGTATAGATGTTGTCGTGTGCTCCAGCAGTCAGCCACATGCGGTACAAACCTCTACGAGCTTGAGGGCCACGGGGGAACAGAGGCGACCGCCGACGGTAGCCGGGCGCCGTCGCGCTCCTTTGGGTCGCTGGCCAGAGGGTGGGTCGGACGTCCACAAGGCGTCCCTGGCGCCGGATGCCCGGCCCACCCTCGGGCCAACTGCGGACGAGATGCTACTCCGACCACGAGCACGTAATCGAACAGGCGCTTGCACGCGCTCCGCACTTCTCTACGTCTCTGCCGAGGAGGGGCCACGACGATCAAGCTCCGACGCCCTCATCCCCACAGGAGTAGGCGTCGGCAAGCCAGCACCGGGGCGCGTGGCCCCGGTGCTGGCCAACGTGGCAGCGACGGCCGAGGCCCTGTGCTGATGCCGCGCGCGGCCTCACCCACGCGCACGCGTAGTGGCTGGGAGTCGATACCCACGTTGCGCGAACCGCGCTACCCCCAGTCGTGGAGCGCGGCCTCGCGATCCTCGTGTGTTCACGCCCGAGAAGCCCGTGCTCGGAATCGCCGAGATTGCTGATGAGCTCGGCATGAGCCGCAGCACGACCCACCGGTAGTGATCACGCTCGTCGCGCTCGGCTACCTTGAGCAGGGGGCCTCGCGCAAGTACCGGCTGGGGTTGCGGGTCACCGACCTCGGGATGTCCGCGCTCAACTCCACCGGCCTGCGTCAGCATTCGCGGCCGTACCTGGAGGAGTGCGTCAGCGGACCTCCTACACCGTGAACTTTGCGGTGCTCGAGGGCCGGAGATCCTGTACGTCGACCGCGCGCGGTCCTTCCGTCGCGGGCAGAGCAAGATCGATCTCGGGCTCTCGCTCGGTTCGCGGCTGCCGGCGTACTGCACGTCGATGGGCAAGCTCTGCTGGCGTACCTGCCGGAGCCCCAGCAGCGGAGCTGCTCGCGACATGAAGCTCGCCAAGCGCGGTCCGAACACGATCACGAGCAAGAAAAACCTGCGCTCGGAACTTGAGCACGTGCGTGAGGAGAGCTTCGCGGTCAACGACGAGGAGCTCGCCCCCGGCCTGCACTCGATCTCGGCGCCCGTGCGCAACGAGACGAGGGAGGTCGTCGCGGCCGTGAACATCGCGGCGCACTCCTCGATGATCTCCCTCGAGGAGCTCGTCGAGCACCTCGGACCGCATCTGGTCTCGACGGCTGACCGTATCTCTGCCCGGCTGGGTTATCGCCGTGATAACGAGCTGCAAGATTCTGGACAACCACAACCATGAATCGAGGTGTGCATATAAACGCAGTGCGTAGGTTGGCTGTGATGTGTCTGGTATGTGTTTTGGCTGGGCTTGTACTCTCTTCGTCGTCAGTCGTGCCGGCGGCGGCTGGCTCTGCCTTGCCTACGACTCGGTTTCATAGGCGGCCGCCGCACAAAAAAGGGAAATCAAATCTCAGCCGGCGTCAGGAGGTCAAGTCTCGATTGGGCTCGACGGGCGTACCCGCCTCGCCTGGCGGGTCGCTGTTTGGAGATCCGTTGGTGGTGGTTGGTTCGCTCGTGGAAAGTGAAGAGTCGAGCGCGCAGGAATGGGTGAGTTTGTCGAGTCCTGAAGTTGTGGTTGCACGGGAAGGGTCTCAGACGAAGTACGAGGGTTTGAGTTCGGAAGCAGCCGAAAGGGTTGATGGTGAAGCATTCCCGGGGGTGGTGGATGAACCGGCGGGTGGGCCACCGGAGCTGCCGGCTGGGGAGAGCATCGTGGGATTCCCGGCTGATAATGCTGCGCAGGTTGATCTTCCTGGGGGTGGGCATGGGGTGATTGAATCACTGGGGGTTATGGCGGTTGAAGCTGCGCCGGGCCAGCGGGTGCCGATGGATCTGAGTTTGGTCGAAGCGGGTGGTGTGTTTGAACCGAGGACACCGTCGGTGGGGGTACGTATCCCCAAGGAGTTGCAAGGTGGGTGGATCTTGGGGCGACTGGTGTGTGGTTACGCCGGTAACTACAGGTGGTCTGCCTGTTGGTGGGGAAGGGAGGCTGGACGGATCTGTGGTGTTCTATGGTGGGGTGGGTGTAGGTAGTGATGTGGATGAGATCGTCAAGCCGCAGGCGGATGGATTTAGCGAGGATGCTCTGTTGCGCTCGGCCGCGAGTCCTGGGCGCTTGTTCTACCGGGTGGGGTTGCCTGAAGGCGCGAGTTTGGTAGAAGCGGGGTCTGGCTCGGTTGAGGTCGTTGAAGGGGGGTCGGTGGTCGCGAGTCTGACTGTTCCCCGTGTTGAGGATGCTGCGGGTGTGAGCGTGCCTGTGACGATGAGTGTGCAGGGGGATCTGCTCGTGTTGTCTGTGGAAAAGGAAGCAGGGCAATTTGAGTACCCGGTTCTGGTTGATCCTGAAGTCAAAGACGAATACGTCCGACGCGTCAACGGGCACACATCAAATTGGCACTTCATCTCCTCTCCGGGAGCACAGTACTTCAAAGGGGGAGAATACTATGGCGGGATCTACATCGAAGCTAAGTATCAGCATTCAGCGGAAGAATGGGGTCTCTTGGCGTATCGTACCCAGGGTGAATCCTACATCACTGAATTGAAGACGCTGGAAGGCGAAGCCGAGATGTTTGAAAGGGCACATGTTGAAGCCTACATGGTGATCCTCAATTCTCAAGAACAAGAAGAAGCCCCAAAGACGATGTTGGCCACAGGCTCGCTTACTGGCAAAAAGGTGTCCGCTAAAGGGTCGTCTGGTAATGGCGCTGATTATACGATGGTGTCTACGCATGCGGGTGAAACCGAGAACAGTTATGTGCGTGTGAACAAGGCGGCGGTGACGATCGCGCAGGAAAAAGGTCCAGAAATTAGCGTCGACACTACGCATGAAAACGTTGACGGCGGTAAGCGCAACGTTTTCTACGGCGCCGGTGGCTGGCTGGGTCCCAACTCCAACAGCGGCTTCGAACTCCACGCGAAGGAACACGGCATCGGAGTTAGCTACTTCAACATCAAGGCCGGCCTCGGTGAAACCTTCTTCACAGAAGCTGACAGCCTCATCGAAAACTATGAATGTACCGGCGGCGTGCAGTGCCCGCTGGAAGTCAACAAGGGGTACGGCTACGAGAGCCAGATGCCCAATGGCGAAGACACGCTCGAAGCGTACGTAAAGAACGCGATGGGGTCAGAAGCGCATATCACCACCGAAAAAATCAAAGTCGACGCCGAACCCCCACACGAAATCACTCTCACGGGATTTCCGGCAACCACGAACTCAGCGACGGCCAGCGCGTCGTGCTGAAAGGAAGTGCGACGGACGGTAAATCACCGACCCCAAGCTCGGGTGTGGCATCGCTGACTCTGTATCTGGACGGGCAGTCGCTTGGTAGCGGAGGGTCCTGTTCTCACGGGCCGTGTACTGCGAACGCAGAATGGACCTTGAGTGGCGAGAGTTATTCGGCCGGTGAGCACACCTTGAAGGTCGTCGCGACTGACAATGCTGGCAATTCAGCTGAAAGCGAAGAATACCACGTCACGTTTCACCATCCGGAAGGCGTTGCCGTCGCTCCGGGGTCGGTGAATCCTGTGACGGGCGAGCTGAGTCTATCCGCTACGGATGTCTCGGTCAGTGTTCCGGATGGTGCCCTGACAGTCAGTCGCGACTACCGATCGCAGCACATTGCGCAGGGCACCGAAGGCCCGCTCGGTCCGCAATGGAGCTTGGCGCTCGGCGCAGAGGAGAGCCTCTCCAGGGTTCCTGGCGGAATGATCCTGACGGGCGGCAGCGGCGGCCAGGTGGCGTTCGTGAGCAAGGGGAACGGCGAATTCAACTCGCCTACAGGCGACGCGGGTCTGACTCTGCTTGAAAAATCGAAAGAAGGCAAAACGATCTTCACGCTGAGCGATAACGGGTCCGTCACGACGTTCGAACTGCCCGTTGGCAGCAGCGGCAGCGTATGGATGCCATCGAGTAGCGAAGGTCCGAACGGCACGAGCACGACGCTGTACAAATTCAAGCTGGCGAACGGGGTGATTGAGCCGACCGAGGAGCTCGCGCCCGTCCCGGCGGGGGTCTCGTGCGGCAAAGAAGTCAGCGAACTAAAAGAAGGCTGCCGCGCACTAAGGTTGGAATACGACGAAGGCGAAACGACGGCCAAAGGCGAAAAGCAAAGCGAATGGGGCGAATTCGCGGGGCATCTCTCGAAAGTCAAGTACATCGCGTGGAACGGCAGTAAAACCAAAGAGGAACCTGTCGTCGCGAAATACGAATACGACAAGAAAGGTCGGTTGCGGGCTGAGTGGAACCCGGAAATCAAACCCAACCCAGTGAAGATGATCTACGGATACGACACCGAAGAACATGTCACGGCGGTCAGCACGACTGGACACGAGCCCTCGCTGCTCAGCAGGGCACGATCCCAAGCGACGTAAACCCAGGCCGGCTGCTGGCCGTCGCAGTACCGTCCGCTGGTACGGCGCTCGGCGGTGGCGAAGCGCCTGCTATTGAAACGGGGGGCAGCCCTACGTTGTCGAGTACGACGCCAAAAGTCGGGGTCAAGATCAGCGTCAACCTGACGAGCGAAAAAACACCCGGGAAATGGAACGCAGGCCCACTGGCCTTCACCTACCAGTGGGAGGACTGCAACAGCTCAGGCAAAGAATGCAGCCCGATCGCCGGTGCGGTCAACCAGGCTTACTACCCGGTCGCCGGCGACGAAGGCCATGAGCTTGTAGCGGAGGTCATCGCGCTGAACGCCTCGGGGCGACCACGGCATCCAGTGCCGCGACCTCGACCGTGGCGTCGGGTACGTCGAACACGCCTTTGCCGGAACCGCCGGAAGTTGGATCTGATGCGGTGACGACGCTTGAGTATCAGGTGCCGGTGTCCGGCAGTGGTGCGCCGTACGAACTCGGCTCCTCCAAGGTGGCCGAATGGGGACAGAGCGATGATCCCAGCGAAGCGATGGCGGTTTTCCCGCCGGACAAGGTGATGGGCTGGCCTGCCAAGGAATACAAACGCGAGACAGTCTACTATCTGGACGGCAAGGATCGCACTGTCAACGTCGCCAGTCCCATAGGCGGCATCTCGACGCGCGAATACAACTACTACAACGACGTTGTGCGGACTCTCAGCCCAGACAACCGCGAAGCAGCCCTCAAGGAAGGCAGCAAATCGGTAGAAGCAGCAAAATCGCTGAGTACTGAAAGCCGTTATAAC
The DNA here is from genome assembly GCA_963821775.1 of uncultured Solirubrobacterales bacterium. Taxonomy (GTDB): domain Bacteria; phylum Actinomycetota; class Thermoleophilia; order Solirubrobacterales; family Solirubrobacteraceae; genus Palsa-744. The sequence continues at coordinate 21,884 of CAWGFB010000002.1, forward strand.
GGTGAAACCAAAGAAGAACAGGAAAAAGAAGAAAAAGAAGTAAGCGAAAAACACAAACCAGCCGTAGAACCGGGAGTCGAGCTGCTCAGCACGCTCGGCCCGCAGCACAAAGTCAAGCTGGCCGTCGGCAAAGAAGGAAAAACGAACGAAGAAGTGCTCGCGCGTGAGCATACGAGCTACTTCTACAACGAAGGCGCCCCTTCAGAAGGCGGCCCATACCATCTGGCGACCAAGACTGTGGATGGCGCGGAAACGGCAAGCAAAGAAGAATTCGACAAGCGCACTACTGAAACGTCCTACAGTGGTCAGGAAGGCTTGGGCTGGAAGCTGCGTAAGCCAACATCGGTCACGACGGACCCCGGCGGCGTGAACCTCGTGCACACGACCGTATATGAACCATCCACGGGTGAAGTCAAGGAAACCACAACGCCCGCGGCTACCGGCGAGCAAATGGAAGAATACGCTCTGCCCAAAGGGAGCTATCCACAAGAGGTCACGGAGGGCCCCGAAGGGAACATGTGGTTCACAGCGTTCTCTACAAGCAAGATCGGGAAGATCACGGCGTCAGGCAGTTTGACCGAATATGAACTCCCAAAAGGAAGCTATCCTATGGGAATCGCTCCTGGCCCTGATGGAAATTTGTGGTTCGTTGATTATCCCGGGAAAGTCGGGAAGATCACGACGTCCGGTTCGGTCACTGCCGAATACACGCTGCCGAAAGGAAGTGAGCCTGTGGGGATCGCAGACTGGTTCCGATGGGAACCTGTGGTTCACGGAGGGTGAGACCAGCAAGATTGGGAAGATCACGACGTCAGGCGTCCTCACTGAATACGAACTCCCGAAAGAAAGCTACCCGCTTGAGATTGCGGCGGGCCCCGAAAATACTTTGTGGTTCACCGACAGCGGCACTAGCAAGATTGGGAAGATTACGACATCGGGTGTGCGTACTGAATACGAACTGCCGAAAGGGAGCTACCCGGTAGGTATCACGAAGGGTCCCGACGGGAACATATGGTACACCGACGTCGACACCAGCAAGATTGGGAAGATCACCACGTCGGGTTCGATCACCGAATACGAACTGCCCGCAAACAGCAAGCCGGCTGGCATCACCGCTGGCCCGGATGGCAATCTGTGGTTCACGGATCGTGGGACCAGCAAGGTCGGCAGGATCACAACGTCAGGTGTCATCACCGAATACGCGCTGCCCAAAGGAAACGAACCGCTCGGTGCGGCACCGGGCCCTGGCGGAAGTCTTTGGTACATCGACACCGAAACCAGCAAGATCGGGAAGGTGAACCTGAGCGCATGGGTTGGTAATGCCGAAGCTCATGGTACTAAGACGATCTATTACACTGCCAAAGAAGAAGCGTCCGTATTGACCTGCCGTAACCATCCAGAATGGGCAGGACTGCCGTGCGAGACCGCTCCGGCCGCACAGCCCGGGACCAGTGGCCTCCCGGAACTGCCGGTGAAGACCATGACATACAACGTCTGGAACGAGCCCGAAACCGTCACTCAAACTGTAGGCTCCACCAAACGCACAACGACCAACATCTACGATGAAGCTGGCCGGCTGAAAACCACGGCCACCAGCTCGACCGTCGGCGAACCGCTGCCAACGGTGACAGACGAATACAACACGGAAACCGGCGTGCTGGAAAAGCAGTGCACAAACGAAGGCAAACCGTGCACCGAAGGCAACCCAAAGACGATCACCAGCATCTATAACAGACTCGGCCAGATGACGAGCTACACCGACGCTGCCGAAGGCACCACCACCTACGAATATGACATCGATGGCCGCATGAAAAAAATCAGCGACAGCAAAGGCGCAGAAACCAAGGGCAGCGAAGCCTATACCTACAGCGAAACATCCGGGCTTCCCACTGAAGAGATGTACGAAAACGGGACCACCAAACTGGCCTTCACCGCTACCTATGACGTTGAAGGGAACATGCTGACCGAGGGTTACCCGAACAACATGACTGCCGGCTACACCTACAGCCTGGTCGGCAAGCCCATCAACCTCGAATACACAAAGAAAGCCGACTGCGCGAAAACGTGCCCCGAAGTCTGGTTCAGCGACAGCATCACTCCCTCGATCCACGGCCAGTGGATCGGCAGGCCAGCACGCTGTCCCACCAGGCTATGCCTATGACGCCGCGGGCCGGCTGACCCAGGTCCAGAACACGCCCGCTGGCAAAGGGTGCACAACCCGCATTTACGCATATGAAGCGGACACCAACCGCACAGGCCTCACGACGTTCGAACCGAACTCCAAAGGTGAATGCTCAACCGAAAAAGGGACAGAAGAAAAACACTCCTACGACACCGCCAACCGCCTCATCGACACAGGCGTGAAATACAGCGAATTCGGCGATATCACCACTCCGCCCGCCAAAGACGCTGAAGCCTCCGGCGAACACGAACTCACGAGCACCTACTACGTCGACGGCCAGGTCGCCAGTCAGAAACAAAACAAACAAACCATCGGCTACAACCTCGACCCCGCCGGCAGGACGCTCGAAACCGTCTCCACCGGCGAACCGATCAACTCGACCATCGTCAGCCACTACGCCGGCCCCGGCAACAACCCCGCCTGGACCGAAAACGGGCTCGCCCACGAATGGAGCCGCAACATCACCGACATCAATGGTAGCCTTGTAGCCATCCAAGCCAACAGCGAAGCCCCAGTGCTCCAACTCACCAACCTCCACGGCGACCTCATCGCCAAAGCCTCCGCGTCCGAAACCGCGACCGAACTGATCGCCAAGGCCGACATCAGCGAGTTCGGCGTCCCGACCGTCAGCGCCCCAGCCAAATACGCTTGGCTTGGCGCAATCGAGCTCCCGACCGAACTCCCCTCCGGCGTCATCAGCATGGGCGCCCGCTCCTACGTACCCCAGATCGGCCGCTTCCTACAGCCCGACCCCATCCCAGGCGGCTCCGCCAACGCCTACAGCTACACCTTCGGAGACCCCGTCAACAGCACCGACCCCACCGGCGCATACGTCGAAGGCGATATCTTCAGCGGCTACACCAGCACCGAACACAGACTCGCCGTCGAAGCCGAAAACGCTCGCATAGCCGCCCGCGAAGCCGCCGCATGCGCAGCCGCCGAACAAGCCGCGCGCGAAGCGGCCGCAGCAGCTGCCGCAGCTGGCCCGCAGTATGCGGGTGGCGAAGAAGAATATTTCGAAGAATGGGAAGATGGGGAGAAGAAGAAGGCGGCTATGAAAACGTCGCAAACCACCAGGGCGAAGACGGCAAGGAGGAATCCCACACGGAACCCGCGGTGCTCTACCAACCGCTAGGCGAAGCCAGCGAAGCCAACAGCTTCTTCGCCGGAGAATGGTCCCGCATCTTTGCCGCGTACGGCTCCCGCTGCGAACAATACGGCGGACACTGGCAGTATGCAAAAGGAAGGGGTGGACCCGGTGCTAAAAACTATGTGTGTGTAGGAGTGCATAATCGTGGCGGAGGCAGCATCAATCTTGAGGCAGACTGTGCTGTCGTCGGCGTCGCGGATCTCGTCCCCGGTGTTGCGGCGACGCCACCTGGAGCTATAGCTGGCGCATTCTGTGCTGGATATGCGGTGGGGCGCGTTACACGATAATGCAATCAGAAAGCACTCAGCGCGATGGTTGGTGGCCACGACTGCGGAGGGTCCTGGATCTGCACGGGCCGGTAGAGGTTGTGATCTTCTGTGTAACGGCTTTGGCGGTTGTATATACGTTGGTTGCGGTTGCCAACGAAACTAGTGACCACGAACAAGCCCTAGCAGTGTCATCTACGCTAGTGTTGGCCCTTGCTCTCGTGAGGATAAGACGCAGACGTGGATGGCGGTCAGCGATGGTGATAGGCGTCGTACTGGTTGCTGCAGCTAGTTTTGTTGCTGCACGAATCGCGTAGGAAGTGCGACAAACTCAGGGGAAGGTTCTCCCGAACAAGTCGGATATTGCTCGGTGGCGAGATCGCAGAAAACCTCAGGGTTTATGAGGGTGTGGATTGGCGGTCGGGAAAGCTGGAACTTAGGGGTGGCTGGGCTGGCGGGAGCCCACCCGTTTGCTGCACGGAGGCATCGGCGGCCTTGTCGGATGTGCTGTGGGGCTCCACGGATCGGAAGGCGCCCGCCAGCAGCCTCGCGTCGTCTGCCCGGCTCTTGTGGTGCAGGTAGCGCATCGTGGTCTTGATGTCGGAGTGACCCATCCACGCCTGGACCTGGACGATGCTGGCGACGTTGATGGCGAGCGAGCCGAAGGTATGGCGCAGGTCGTGGAAGCGCAGTCGCGGCAGGCCCGCCGCCTCAAGCGTGGCGATGTAGCGCCGGCGCAGGGCGGACCCGTCGACGTGGTCGTCCGTGCGGCTGACGAACACGAGGTTGTTCTTGGCCGTGTGCGTGCTGCGGCCCCGCAGGTCGCGCAGCGCGTCGGCGACGTCCTCGACCATCGGCACGGTGCGTGACTTGCGCGACTTCGGCTTGCCGGCCTGTTTGGCGCTGTAGCCCTCGAAGACCCGGATCGAGGATTGCTCGAAGTCCACATCATCCCAGCGCAGCGCGAGCAGCTCGCTGCGGCGCAGGCCGCTGAACGCAGCGGTGAGGTAGATCGCGGCGTCTTGACGGTCCTCCGTGGCCCGCGCGGCGCGCCCGGAGTCGGTGGCGGCCGGACGGGTGGGATCGCGATGCGCCCCGCGCTCGGCGGCGGCGGTCAGCGTGCGGATCTCCTCCGGCGAGTAGAAGTCGAAGCGCGCGGCGTCGTAGGAGCCACGCAGCGGCTTGACTCTCGCGGCGGGGTTGGCGACGAGACCGTGGTGTTCGACGGCGTGCTGCAGCACCATGTGCAGCTGGGTGACGATCTTGTTGACGGTCCGCCGTGAGCGTACGCGCCGCTGCTTTGGTGGCTTGTCGGAGTCGGCGCTCGTGTCGCCGGCGGTGTGCGGGCCTGGGAGCTCCTCCTTGGCGAGACGGTCGCGCCAGTGTTCGATCCAATGGGTGTCGATCGCCTCGCAGCGTGCCGACCCGAACTCGGGCAGCAGGTGGGCATCGAGCACAGAGCGGTAGTCGGCCTGGGTACTGGCCGACCAGTCGCGCTCGAAGCGTCCGCGCTCAAACCACTCCTCGGCGACCTCCTTGAACGTCACGCCCGTGCGCACCTGCTGCAGCTGTCCGCGGCGGGCATCGACCAGGAGCGCGTCGAGCAACTCCTGCGCCTCGCGTTCGCGCAGGAAGCCGCTCGGGGGCGGCCCCTTGCCGGTCCACGCCGGCCCAAGGCGCTTCTCGTGCTGGCCGCTCTGGTCGCGCCACTTCGCGCACCACGTGTTGCGGCGCTTGCCTTCGTACAGCCACACATGGCCGCTGATCGCGGCGCGTGGATCGAGGGTTCGGGATGCCATCGGCCGAACCATAGCGAGCCCGGTGGACAACTTCCTCCCGAACTTCCTCCCCAAACAGCTTGTCGCAGCCCAAGCTACCGCGCGCAGATGGCTTGGAAACAGAGCATCAACGTCATAGCTCTTCCGGCCTCCTGGGATTTCTAATCCGAGGGTCGCAGGTTCGAGTCCTGCCGGGGGCTTGGCGAGAATCCCGCTCAACTAGCCGGGATACATCGTGGCGCAGTCTCGGCGGCGGGCTAGCGCGATCTTCTCGTCTACTGACTATGTACGCACCCTAACCGACCTGCCGCAGGGCCGCCTGGAGCGAGGTGGCGAAGCTTTCGCTGGTGAACGTGGCCCCTGAGACGACGTTGATTTCGGCGCTCTGCGCCTGGAGCGCCTCGGCTGCGGAGCATCGGAGCGACCTGTTCGCTTATTTCCTGCGAGAGCGCATGTTCGGTGGGCATCTGGAGTGCCTTGACGTCGACGATCTTGCCGCCTTGCTCGGCGACCTCGACCTGCACCGGCCCGTAGGGGGTTTCGGCCACCGGGCCCGTGTAGGTCCCCTTCGTGGGCGAGCCGCCTGAGGGGCTCGACCCGCTCGCACCGCTGGCTTGCGAACCGCAAACGCGCGGAGGTTCGCAGGGGCCCGACCCGGAGCTGGCCGATCCGCCCGTGCCGCTGCTGCCCGTGCTGCTCGACCCCTGTTCGCCGCCTGTGCTGCGGCTCGCGCTCGCCCGCGGCACGGGGGCCAGGGCGCCAGTGCTTGCCCTCGCTGCGCAGATAGATCACCACGAGCACCGCGACGACCGCGACGACCGCCGCCGTGCCGGCAATGCGGCGAATCAGCCTGCAATGTCTTGGCCGTGATCACGGTGTGCCTCCGATCGTCATCCTCTTGCTTCCGTGCGAGCAGCCCGTCGGCGCGGCGTCCGGCAGCTCCCGCGCCCACCCACGGAGGCGAGGCCCGCGGGCCGCTCGGTGCCGACGACTCCTTCGCATCCTGCAGATGCTCTCGACGCCCGCGGAGTAGGAGATCGTGTCGTCGTCGAAGATGACGATCGCGCCGTAGCCCGGGAGCGTCGCCGCCCACTCCGCGCCAGCTCGGCCCATCGCGAATGCAGCGGTGGCATAGGCGTCCGCGACGGCGAGGTCGTGGCCGACGATCGTGACCGACAGCACCCCCTCCGGGGCGAGGCCGGTGTGCGGATCGAGAATGTGCTTGCCCCGCTCGTAGGTGCCCGAGGTCGCGACCGCCCCCGCCCGAAGACCAAGCACCGCGGCGACTGCGAGCCGCTCGACGGGGTGCTGGATGCCAACCCGCCAGCAATCGCACCCCTGGGGGGCGCCGCTCAGGCAGATGTCCCCGCCCGCGTTGACGCACCAGCGCTTCGCCCCCGCTCTGCTGAGCAGCCGCCCCGCGCCCTCTACTGCCCAGCCCTTCACGAACCCCGACGGGTCGACGCCGCCACCCAGGCTCGCCATCGGTGCGGCCACATCGAAGTAGCCGCGCGTGCTCCGGCGCAGCGACTCACAGCGCCTGAGCACCGACTGCACGCTCACGTGCGCGTCCGCAAGCGCGATCTCGCCGCGGTTGAGCCTGCTGATGTCGCTGTCGTGCCGGTAGGTGCTGAACGTCTCGTCGACGAAGCGCAGCCACGCGAACAGGCGATCGAGAACCGTCTCGTCGAAGCCCATGTCGCACACCTCGACGATCACGGGCATCCCCATGACGTGCTCGACCCGCTGGATCGCGGGAGGGACACGCAGCGGGCGGAGCGCCACTGGCGTCCGGTGCGCGGGATCTGGATGCCGATAGTGCCACCGCTGCCCCTCAGGCTGCGAGCGCGAAGCGCTCGTTGTGGATCTGCTCCTCGGGCACCCCGAGCTGATCGAGCGCCTGCCGCGTGGCATCCATCATCGCGGCGGGCCCACAGACGTACACGTCGCTATCCGCGATCCTCGGGGCGAGCTTGGCGAGGTTCTGCGCGCCCAGCAGCGCGGCGCCCTTGCGCGCGCGGTGATCGCCGACCAACAGGTGAAGCGTCGCGCCGGCTGCGTCGCTCCACCTCCCTCAGCTCCTCCTCGAAGACGATTTCGCTCCTGGAGATGACCCTGTAGAGGAGCGTGACGTCGGCCGACTCGGAGAGCTCCTCGAAAAGCGTCCGCAATGGGGTGATGCCGATGCCCCCCGCGATCAGGACGACCTCGGCCGTCGCCTCGCCGCCGATGTGAACACGCCGAACGGTCCCTCGGCGAACACGCGCGTTCCCGGCTCGAGCTTGCCGATCGCCCCGGAGAAGTCGCCGACGGCCTTGACGGTGAGCCGCAGCGAGTCGCCGGTGGGGATCGCGGAGAGCGAGAACGGATGTGACTGCCACCAGCGCCCCTTCGTGATGAACCGCCACAGCATGAACTGGCCGGCCTGCGCCCTGAGCGCGTGAAGGTCGCGCCCGGTAACCTCGATGCTCGTCACGCCCGGCGCCTCGACCGTGACGCGCCTCACCCGCAGTCTGTGCCTGAACGCGCTTCGCATCGGGCGGACGACGCGGTAAGCGAGCAGGATCGCGAGCGTTGCGACGTACAGCGATATCCAGTAGTCCGCCTGCACGGGGTGGACGACGAATTCGTTGCCGGTCGGCAGCTGGTGCAGGTAGCCGAGCGCAATGCCCGCATAGACGGTGAAGTGCACGAAGTACCAGCTCTCGTACCTCATCCGCCGTCGAACGATCACGATCGAGGTGAGCACGACGAGCACCATGATGGCCGTGCCGATCGTCGCCGTGACCATTCCCGGGTAGACGCCAAGCAGGCGTGAGAACTCGTGCCCGAACGTGAGCCTGTCGGCGAGCGAATAGCCCGCGGTGATCAGAAGCGCATGCGCGACGATCAGCGACACGCACACCTTGCCGTTCACCCTGTGCCAAGCCGTCAGCCTGTCGAAGCCGACGAGCCGCTCCAACGGCGCGAGCCGCGAGAGCATGAGCACCTGGAGCAATGCGAGGTAGACGCCGAGCAGGCCGGTGATCCTGCCCGAGGCTGGTAAACGCTTCAGGGCGTCCGTGCACGCCGGAGATGCCTCCGCCGTGCAGCCACATCCACACGATCGCGGCACCGTTCCCAACGACGATCAGCGTCAGCGCGGCGGCGCTCGCCGCCCTGCGCGCCTCATGCGGCCTCAGCCGCCGCTCCCGGGCGCGCGCCAGCGGGGCTCCGTCGCCCGCGAGCGCCTCGCCCCCCTGGGGGAGTGCCGCCATCCTAACCTCGAGATCTCTTGTAGCGCATCCAGGGTTCTCCTACGTGCAGGAAAGCGGAGTATCCTAAACGCCCGCTGTCGCAGTCGTGAGAACTTGCTCACCCGGACCGACCGGTCGGGCCATCACCGGAGGCTGAGTTCGCGATGATCGTGAAGAAGTCTCGGGTGTAGGGTGCGAGCAGCCGATTGGGGATTCCCAACTGGCCTGGCACGACCGGCACGGCGGTTGGCCCGCCGCGGTGGTGTATGTAGAGGTATCCGGCGACCTGCGAGGAACCCGACGGGCCATAGCCGAGTTTGAAGCCACCGTTGAAGGCGACGAGCACCGGTGAATCTCGGTTGGGCCGATGCGATCCCCGTACTTCCAGCCATGACCGCGAGGTTCCACCGACCCGGCGTGCAGATGGAGGTGCACCAGTCGCTGGTCGAAGCGCATTGGCGGGCAGCCCGCCGCCTGGATCGCCCAGCGATCCGGTGTGACGCTGCTGCGCTTCTAGCAGGTACCCGAATAGGCCGAGGTGCCCGGCCCCGATGATGGGTCATCGACCACGCCCGAATCGGTGGATCGCAGGATCGCTCCGAGGTGAACGACGTACCAGACGCCTCGCCAGGAGATCATCGAAGCGATGCCGAACGAGCGGATCTGGCCATCCTCTCGGTAGACGACGCGCGCGCCCGGCATCTCGTAGTAGCCGATGCCGTTGTAACAGACACCTGGCTGAATCCAGTGCCCATAGCTGGAAGGGACATCGACCCTGACGAGTCGCGCGCGTGGGGCATCGCGGCCGAGTAGCGCGTGCGCGGCGACGATGTCGAGGCGATAGTCGTGCACGAGACGGTCGGTCCAGTCAGAGCCCGCCGAGTCGATCGCCTTCAACTGGACGTAGGCGTCTTTTGGGAAGAACGCGGCCAACGCCGGGGTGAGGGAGTCGCGCACGATGCCGGCCCACAGCGAGGCCATGAGCGACTTGAACTGCGCGCTGCTCCCGGAGGGATAGGCATGCGTTTGGGGAAGCGACCCCGGCGAGGCTGCTGACGGGCGAGCGTGCGGGGCCGCGCGCCGCGGGGTCCTCGTTCGTGCCGCTACGGTCCTCAGAGCGCTGGCTACGGGGCTCGGCCGTGCCGTGCGAGACCCGCCGTTGACGCCGTCGATCCACAGCGCCACCACCGCGATTGTCGCCACCAGCGCGAGGCCCGTAACGCGACGCTGTCGGAGCACACGGCGTCGCGCTCGCTCGCGCCGAGCGCGGCGATCGTCTGCGTCCGAGCTCGCGGCCGGCTGGACAGCGTCAGCGCTCGTGGTCATACGGCTGGCTTAAGAACGCAAGCGCCGTGAGCCAGTGGACGGCTCTCTCAGAGACAGTGAAGCGCTGGACCCGATCGCCCACCTGGCCAATATAACCTATGCTCGCAGGTTCAAGCCCGCCGAGCTTGCTGTACCGACGTGGACTGCGCTGCTCTTCGCTCATGCGATCGAGGCCATCGCTGCGGTGTGGCTCGCCGCCGGCGCCTCACGCGTCTCACTGGCTTACGCCTCTGTAGGGCGAGCGTGCGCTCGCTTACGATTTCTCCCCTGCGGCTCACGGTCCGCACTTGAATCAGGACGGGCGCACCGGTGAGTGGGGTGCCGTCGAGGAGTTCGAGGACACCCGAGACCATCGTCGTGCCGGGGCCGGTGCGTTTCTGCGCGATGACCGAAAAGCACCCGTTTCATGAGTCTATGCAGATCCTCAGCGCGGTATGGGGCTACGAGCACGACCCCACCACCAACATCGTGGATGTCTACATCGGCTATCTCAGGCGCAAGCTGAACCTCCCTGACAATCCCGCCCCGATCTTTACGGTGCGGTCGGTCGGCTACCGCCTCGGCAATGCCGCCCAGCCCTCCAGCTTCGAAGCCGGGTCCGTTACTCCCGAGGGGAGCACGGACGCCACGAGGGGACCTCCTCACTGTGAGGGTAGCGTGGGCGGACACACCCCGCGGCGCCCGCCGCCGCCCACGCGGTAGGGTACGATCGGCAGGCCAAGCGGACCAGGGTGCATGGCAGCGCAAAGCTGGGCCCCCTTCCTCCGCGAGGCACCTTTCCTTGCCGTCGTTCAGGAGGGTCGCGGTGCGCGTCGACGTCGGTGGTGTGGGTATCGAGTACGAGGTGACCGGCGAGGGTCGCCCGGTGGTGTTGCTGCACGGGTTCCCGGACTCGGGGCGGCTGTGGCGCCATCAGGTGCCGGCGCTGGCGGAGGCTGGGTTCAAGGTCATCGTCCCCGATCTGCGCGGCTACGGCCGCTCGGACAAGCCGGCGGAGGTCGAGGCCTATGCGATGCCCGCGCTGGCCGGCGACGTGCTGGCGGTGATGGGCGACGCCGGCGTGGAGAGGGCTCACGTGGTGGGGCACGATTGGGGCGCGGCGCTCGCGTGGGGGCTGGGGACGCTGGCCGGCGATCGGGTCGACCATCTCGTCGTGCTGTCGGTCGGGCATCCGGCGACGTTCAGGGCGAACGGCTTCGAGCAGCACGAGAAGTCGTGGTACATGCTCCTGTTCCAGTTCGCCGGGGTCGCCGAGCGGTGGCTGTCGGACGACGACTGGGCCAACTTCCGGGCGTGGGCGCATCATCCCGACGCCGACGCGGCGATCGCGGAGCTCGAGGCGAACGGATCGCTCACGCCCGGGCTGAACTACTACCGCGCGAACATGCCGCCGGAGTCCTACCTGCAGGCGGGCCGGGAGCTGCCGCCGGTCCAGTGCCCGACGATGGGAGTGTGGAGCTCGGGGGATATCGCGCTCACCGAGGCGCAGATGACCAACTCGGCAAGGTCCGTGGCGGGTCCGTGGCGCTACGAGCGCCTCGACGGGCCGGGACACTGGATGCAACTGGAGGCGCCGGATGCGGTGAACCGGCTGCTGGTGGACTTCCTGCCCGCATGAGCTGCTGCGGTCGAGCTGTGCGGTGGCGCCCCAAGAGGGCCTCGATGAGGGTGCGGCTGGGGCGGTCGAGGGTCGAGCCCAGCGTGGTGCGGTGAGGGGAGGCTGAGCGGCGGATGGCCAGGATCGTCGTGGTGGGCGGTGGGGTGTGCGGGCTGGCGTCCGGCCTGCTGCTGGCGCGCGACGGGCACGAGGTCACGGTGCTCGAGCGTGACGCGGCGCCCGTGCCCGAGTCCACCGAGGAGGCGTGGGAGCAGTGGTCGCGCGATGGCGTGACCCAGTTCCGCATGGCCCACTTCCTGCAGCCCGCGGGTCGCGCGGTGCTGGAGGAGGCGCTCCCCGACGTCCTGGCGGCGCTCATCTCGGCGGGCGCCATGCGCATGGATGTGCTCGGGCTGATGCCCCCCACCTTGGCCGAGGCCGGCCCGCGGCCCGGCGATGAGCGGTTCGTGACGTACACCGCTCGTCGTCCGGTCTTCGAGCAGGTCCTGGGCAGGGCGGCGGAGGACGAGCCGGGCGTGCAGGTGCGTCGAGGTGCGGCTGTGAAGGAGCTGACCCTGCAGGTCGCCAACGGCACGCCGCACGTGACCGGCGTCCGTCTGCACTCGGGCGAGGCTCTGCACGCCGACCTCGTGGTGGACGCGATGGGCCGGAGCTCGCAGCTGCCGCAGTGGTGCAGCGACGCGCACGTCGGGCCCCTGCACGAGGAGTCCGAGGATTCGGGGTTCATCTACTACGGCCGGTTCTTCCGCTCGGCGGACGGTACGACGCCGCAGCCCTACGGCCCTCTGCTCGCGCCGATGGGCACCTTCTCGGTCCTGACGCTCCCTTCGGACAACGGCACGTGGGCGGTGACCACCTACGTCTCCGCCGGGGACCAGCCGCTGAAGCGGATGCGCGATCTCGACGCGTGGACCTCTGTCGTGAAGGCGTGCCCGGCGCACGCGCACTGGCTGGAGGGCGAGCCGGTCAGCGAGCTCATGGCGATGGGCGGTGTGATCGACCGCTACCGCCGTCCGCTGCGCGACGGGCGACCCCTGCTCACCGGCATTGCGCTGCTGGGCGACGCCTGGGCGTGCACGAACCCCTCGCTCGGTCGCGGGATCACGCTCGGGCTGCTGCACGCGCAGTGCCTGCGCGAGGTCGTCAGCTCGCACCTGGAGGGGCCCCTGGAGTTCGCACAGGCGTGGGATGCCGCCACCGAGGCGAAGCTGACTCCCTGGTATCGGGAGACGGTCGCAGAGGACCGCCACCGTCTGCACGAGATCGACGCGCTGCGCAACGGGCTGGAGCCCCCGCAGCCCAGCGATCCCTCATCGGCCCTGCGGGGAGCGCTGCTCGCGGCGATGATGCACGATCCCGATCTCTTCAGGGCGTTCCTGGAATCCCGCGGCTGCTACACCCCGCTGCGCGAGACCTTCGCGCGAACCGGCGTGCCCGAGCGCATCCGCGAGCTGGCGGCCGAGCACGAGCGCCTGCAGATGCCGGGCCCTGACCGCGAGGAGCTGCTCAGGCTGCTCGGTTGAGACGACGGGAGGGCATGCGGGCCCAGCCTGCCGTCCCGATCTCAAGGTTGGGCCTGGGCAGCCCGCGGCTCAGGCAGACGATGAGCTTCGATTCGCTCGAGGAAGCGCAGGATCGCCTCATCGGTCTCCTCGCTGTCCGGCACCAGCAGATCGGAGTCCTTGGTTGCTCGGATGAATCCGTTGGCAATGACGCTGAAGCCGCCGATCACGACGTACCGCAACCCGACGGCGTTGGCGTCGGCTACGACACCGTCGAGGTCAGGACCAGAAGGCTCTTCGTGGGACATGGCCAGCGCGTATCGACGAAGCCAGCAGTTTCACGGCTTGCTGGGAGAGCTTCTGGCCCCGGGCGATGCGTTCAGACGGAGTCAACGCTCGCGCAGTGCGTTGGTGGTATTCGCGCTTTTCACGATTGAGCTCGGCCCACTCGGCCTCGTGACCGGGCTCGAGCAAGGTGCGGGAGCTGGTGCTCATACCATGATTCTATCGCGTCTGGGTTACTTGGCACAGCCTAATGTCTGCGTCGGATGCGTTGGTGGCGCAGCGCATGCGTCCCTCACTCGCCCAACTCACACCCCCTCACCCCCCCGGCCGCGACAACGTCAGCGCGAACAGGTCCTCCGGGTCCGTCAGCCAGCGCACGAGCTCCAGGCCCGCGGCGTCGAGGTCGCCCTCCAAGCGCTCGCGCGTGAACTTGGCGGAGATCTCCGTGCGCATCTCCTCGCCCGCGTCGAAGTGCACGTCGAGGTCCAGGGCGGAGACGGTGACGGTGTGCGAGCGCCGCGCGCGCAGTCTCATCTCCACCCACTCGTGGCGCACGTCGAAGCGCGCGACGTGCTCGAAGTCGGCGGGGTCGAAGTCGGCGTCCAGCTCCCGGTTCAGTACATGCAGGAGGTTGCGGTTGAACTCGGCGGTGACGCCCTGCGCGTCGTCGTAGGCGGCCTCCAGCACGCCGGCGTCCTTGACGAGGTCCGTGCCCATCAGCAGGTGGTCCTCCGGCCCGAGCAGGCCGGCGATCTGGCGCAGGAAGCGCCGGCGGGAGCCGGGTGGGAAGTTGCCGATCGTGCCGCCGAGGAACACCACCAACCGCGGGCCGGTCGCGGGGGGGACGCGGTCGAGGTGGCGCTCGAAGTCGCCGACGACGCCGTGCACGTGCAGGCCGGGGTACTCGCGGGTCAGCTGGTGCGCGCACTCGCGCACCATGCTCTCGGTGACGTCCACGGGCACGTAGCGCTCCAGCGTTCCGGCGTCTTGAAGCGCGTCGAGTAGGACGCGTGTCTTGGCGGCGGTGCCGGAGCCGAGCTCGACCAGCTCGACGGCGCCCGTCAGCGCGGCGAGCTCCACGGCGGCGTCGTGGAGGATCCCGCGCTCCGTGCGGGTGGGGTAGTACTCGGGCAGCTCGCAGATGAGGTCGAAGAGCGCCGCGCCGCGGGCGTCGTAGAAGTGCTTGGGGGGCAGCTCCTTGAAGGGCCGCGTGAGCCCGTCCAGCACGTCCTCGGCCAGCGTCCGCTGCTCGGGGCCGCCGAGGTGGGCGTCGATGTGGATGGCGTGGCCTGCGCCATCCCCGTTGGCGGCGGTGCCGCCGCTGGCACCGTGGTCGCTGCCGACGCCGTTGGCACCGCGACCGCCGCCGACACCGTTCCCCCCGCCGGGTCGCGCCGACGCCCTCACGCCGCGTCCCTCGCCAGCCGCACGCCCGCGAAGAGTTGGCGGCGCAGCGGGCGGTCCCAGTTGCGGAAGGTGCGCGTGGCCACGCGCGGGTGCGTCGCCCACGAGCCGCCGCGCAGCACGCGGTAGTCGCCGCCGAAGAAGACTTCGGAGTACTCGCGGTAGGGGTGGGCGACGAAGCCGGGGTAGCCGTAGAAGGGGGAGGAGGTCCACTCCCACACCTGCCCGATGCCCTCCAGCCCCGGACCCGCCGCCGCCCGCTCCCACTCGGCCTCCGTGGGCAGCCGCGCGCCGTGTGCGCGGGCGAAGGCGTCGGCCTCGAACCAGCTGACGTGGGAGATGGGAACCCCGCCCGCCCCACCCGCCCGAACCCCACCCGCCCGAACGCCGCCCTCACCGCCCGCCCGCTCGATCCCATCTGCCGACTCGACCCCGCCCGCCCCGCTCGCCACGCCCGCCGCCACCGACGCAGGGCACGTGACGTCGTGCTCTTCCCGCCACGCCCACCCCTCGGGCGACCACCACTCGCGCCGCTCGTACCCGCCGTCCGCGGCGAAGCGCAGCCAGCTCGCACGGGTGACGGGGCGCCGCGCGATGCGGAAGGCGTCCGTGCGCGCCACGTGGCGGGGGCGCTCGTTGTCGTAGGCGAAGCCCTCGGCGCCGGCGGCGGGCGGGGACCCCATCCAAAACGCGCCCGCGGGGAGCTCGACCCACCCCTCCTTGCCGTCGAGCGGCCGCAGCGCCGGCTCTCCAAGTGGCAGCAGCCCGGCGAGCGCCAGGGTCTGGCGCATGGTCTCCGAGTGCTGCAGCTCGTGGCGCACCACCAGCTCGTGCAGGAGGCCGTCACCGACGCCCGTCCGCTCCGTGGCCGCGACGACGCGAGCGCGGACGTCGTGCATGTACTCGCGCGCGGCGGGCGCGTCGAGCAGCTCCACCTCGCCGCGCACCGCGCGCGGCGTCTCGAACGCGTCGTACACCTCGGCGAGGTCGGGCCGCAGCAGCGGCAGGCCGGCACAGCGGTGTGCGAGCCACAGGTCCTCGTACGCGGCGATGTGCGCGAGGTCCCACACGAGCGGGCTCATGATCGGGGAGTGCACGCGCTCCAGGGCCCCGTCGTCCAGGTGCGCGACGAGCGCCAGCGTGCCGCGGCGAGCCTCCTCCAGAGACGCGAGCGCCTCAGCGGCGGGGAGGGAGATGGGCGCGGCGGTGTGGGGTGCGGGGCTGGCCATGGACCGAGCGCAGGCAGACCTTAGCGCGACTCGCCCGTGGGCGTCGCAACCGTCAGAAGGTTGGACTCAGGTGTTGGGCGGCACCCGGCCACCGGGCGGTGCGATGGGCTCAGGCGCCGGGCGGGGCAACAGGCTCAGGCGGCGGGCGGGTGCGCCCCGGCCGCCCCGGCCGGCGCGGCCGCAGCGTCGGCCACGACCAGCAACCGCTCGGACGCCAGCAGCGAGGCGGGCACACGCGGGTCGGGCCCGGCGAGCACCGCCGCGAGCGCGGGCGCCTTGCCCGCTCCGGTGACGAGCAGCAGGGAGCGGCGCGCGGCGCGCAACACGGGCAGCGAGAGCGTCACCCTCTCGGGCGGCGGCTTCGGGGCGTCGCGCACGGGCAGGCAGAGCGCGCCGCCGGCGTCCTGCACCTCGGGGTGGCCGGGGAAGAGCGAGGCGGTGTGGCCGTCCTCGCCCAGGCCGAGCAGCGCGAGGTCGAGCGCGGGTAGCCCGCCCTCCGTATCGCTCCCGCCGGCCTCGTCGCCCCCGCCGGCCTCTCCGTCCGCCGCCGGGGCCACGCGCTCGCGCAGCAGCGCGGCGTACGCGCGCGCGGCGGCGTCGGGGCCGAGCTCGCCGGCGATGCGGTGCTCCCGCGGCGGCGCGCCGGGCACGCGAGCCAGCAGGGACTCGGCCACCAGCCGGTGGTTGCTCTCGGGGTCCTCGGGCCCGACGCAGCGCTCGTCGCCGTACCACAGCTCGACGGGACCCCAGCTCGAGCAGCCTGGCGAGCAGCTCGTACGCCGGACGCGGCGTGGAGCCGCCGGCGAGCGCGAGGTGCGCGACCCCGCGCAGGGCCACCGCCTCCCGCAGCGCGCGCGCGATCTCCTGCGCGGCGTACCGCGCCGTGGCCTCGGGGTCGGGGAGGACCTCGACGCGGGTCACGGCGCCAGCACCGCGGCGGCGGCGAGCGCCGGCGCGTAGGTGGGGTCGCGCAGGAACGCCTGGCGGATGCCCTCGCCGAGGATGCCGCTCTCGCCGCGGGAGGCGCCGAGGAGCGTCCACCCCCGCTCGGTCCCGTCGGCCTCGCGCCGACGGGCGTGCAGGCCGCCGCGGCCGCGGTCCAGGCGCAGCAGGCCCGCGGCGGTCCGCACCTCCAGGCCGGCGAGGCCGCGCACCTGCAGCTCGGGGTCCACCTCCAGGCGCAGCGCGATGGTCTGGCCGGCGGGGGCGTCGTTGGCATGGGCGCCGGTCTTCCGGCCGGCCGGGGTCTCGCCGCAGTGCGTGCCGTTCGACCCCCCCGCCGACCCGCCGTGCGCCGTGCCCACGAGCGCGCCCTCGCCCTCCGCCAGCGCGCCGAGCGTCCACCCCAGCCGCGAGGCGAGCCACCCGACGAATAGCAGCGCGGCGAACGTGGAGTCGGGGTGGTGGCGGACCGTGAGCGCCGCCAACGTGCGCAGCTCCTGGCGCCGGGGCGGCGGGTCGAAGACCGTGGCCAGCCGCTCCCGCCACGGCGTCGAGCGCAGCCAGGCGAGGTCCACGACGTAGGCGCGCGCGGCGAGCTCCTGGGCTCGTGCGGCGGCAGCGCTCCACTCAGGGTCGTCCACGGAGTCCACCAGCACCGCCTGCGCAAGCGCGAGCAGCTCGTCCATCACCTCGGGGTGGTCGTGGGGGGACCACAGCAGCGTGGGCAGGTCGGAGACCACCAGGGGGTCGGCGATCGTGAAGAGGTCGTCGAGGTGGCGGTCGCCGAGCTCCACCACCACCGTCTCGCGCAGCAGCGTGAGCTCGCCCGGCCGCGGGTCGCCTTCGGCCGCGACGGTCGCGTGCGCGTCCAGGCGCGTGCGCCCCGGCTCGTAGGAGAGCACGACCAGGCGGGAGGCGTGGTAGCGCCCGACGCCGCGCAGGCGGTTGGCGATCTCCCCGCTCCAGGCGCGGTCCACGAACGCGATCATGTTGAGTGCCCGCGCGGGCACGTAGCCGCCGTGCTCGGCGTGGCGGGCGGCGAGCATCTCGCGCAGCGCCGCCTCGACGGCGTCGGGCGTCGTGCCCTCCGCGCTCCACACCGCGTCCGAGACGGTGGGCATCAGCGCCGGCCGCCCCCGCGGCGCGGCGCGCCCCCCGTGCGCCGGACGGCGCGCCGGGGCGTGGGGAGGGCGCGCCGGGGGACCATCACACCGCGCGCCAGGTGTGGCCCTCGCGCAGCAGGCCCGCGGCCTCCGCGGGCCCCTGCGAGCCGGCGGCGTACTGCGCCAGCGGCCCCGGGGTCTCGCCCCACGTGCGCACGACCGGGTCGCAGATGCGCCACTGCGCCTCGACCTCGTCGTTGCGGGTGAAGAGCGTCGGGTCGCCGCGCATCGCGTCCATGATCAGCCGCTCGTACGCCTCCGGGGACTGCGAGAGGAAGGAGGTGCCGTAGAGGAACTCCATGTTGACCGGCCGGATCATCATGCGCGTGCCGGGGATCTTCGCGCCGAGCTGCAGCGACACGCCCTCGTTGGGCTGGAGGGTGAGGACGAGTTGGTTGGGCCGGATCCCCAGCGACCCCTCCGCCGAGAACGCAAGGTGCGGCACGGGCCGCAGCGTGACCGCGATCTCGGTGATCTTGCGCGCGAGGCGCTTGCCGGCGCGCAGGTAGAACGGCACGCCGGCCCACCGCCAGTTGTCCACTTCGAGCCGCAGCGCCGCGTACGTCTCGGTGATCGAGCCCTCCCGCACCCCCTCCTCCTGCAGATACCCGGGCACGTCCTCGCCGCCCGCGTGCCCCGCGGCGTACTGGGCGCGCACCGCCATCTCCGCCACCTCCACGGCCGTGGGGGCGCGGATGGAGTGGAGCACCTTGACCTTCTCGTTGCGGACCTCTTCCGCGGTGAAGGACACGGGCGGCTCCATCGCGACGTGGCAGAGCAGCTGCAGCATGTGGTTCTGGATCAGGTCGCGCAGCGCCCCGGAGTGGTCGTAGTAGCCGGCGCGCGAGCCGATGCCGATGTCCTCCGCGGCGGTGATCTGCACGTGCTCGATGTAGTTGCGGTTCCACAGGGGCTCGAACAAACCATTGGCAAACCGAAACGCCAGCATGTTCTGCACCGTCTCCTTGCCGAGGTAGTGGTCGATGCGAAACACCTGCGTCTCGTCGAACACGCTCAGCACGCGCGCGTTCAGCTCCTGCGCCTCGGCGAGCGAGGTGCCGAACGGCTTCTCGATGATCGCCCGCACGTCCACGCCGGAGCGGCGGGAGAGCCCCGAGCCGCCGAGCTGCCCGACGATCACCGGGAAGAAGTCCGGCGCGGTGGAGAGGTAGAAGGCGCGGTTGCAGCGCTCGCCGACGCGCTCGTCGAACGCGTCGAGCGCCGTGCCGAGCTCGGCGTAGACGGCCGGGTCGTCGAACACCCCCGGCACGTAGCACACCTCCTCCAGCAGCTCCGCGAGCACCTGCTCGTCGGGCGTGCGGCGCGAGAACGCGCGGATCGCGGCCTCGCACTCGGCGCGGTAGTCCTCGTGCTCCTGCTCCCGGCGGGAGACCCCGATGAGGTGAAAGCGCTCGGGCAGCGCCCCCTCGTGCGCGAGGTTGTACAGCGCGGGCAGCAGTTTGCGCCGCGCCAGGTCGCCGGTCGCCCCGAAGATCACGAGCGCCGTCGGCGCCACGGGCAGGCGCTCCAGGCCCGCAACGAGGGGGTTCTCGGCCAGGTCCTCGACGGTGGTCATAGGGGGGGATCGTCCACGCGGGTCGGTTCGCCCACAGGCCCCCACCCGCCGGGCCTCCTGCCCGGCGTCGACGCCTCGCGTCTTCGTCGGGTGCTCATGACCCCCCGCTCTCGTGCACCGCGTGCCCGCCGAACTGGTTGCGCAGCGCCGCGAGCACGCGGTTGGCGTAGTCGCCGTTGCCGCGCGAGGCCAGGCGCGCGTACAGCGAGGCGGTGATCACCGGCGTCGGCACGTCGCGCGCGGTGGCCTCCGCGACCGTCCACCGCCCCTCGCCGGAGTCCTCGGTGTAGCCGGTGAGCGCGTGCAGGTCGGCGCCGTCGGCTTCGAACGCGCGCGCGGCCAGTTCGCAGAGCCACGAGCGCACCACCGACCCCTGCCCCCACAGGTGGGCGATGTGGGCGGGGTTCAACTCGTACTCGCACTTGTCGAAGAGGTCGAACCCCTCCGCGTACGCCTGCATGAGGCCGTACTCCACGCCGTTGTGCACCATCTTCACGAAGTGCCCCGCGCCGGCCGGCCCGAAGTGCAGCCACCCGCGCGGCCCGATCGCCGGGACGCTCTCCTGCGCGGTCGGCGGCGCGAGCACGTCCAGGAAGGGCGCGAGGCGCTCCACCGCCTCCGCGGGCCCGCCGACCATCATGCAGTAGCCCACCTCCAGCCCCCACACGCCGCCGGAGGTGCCGACGTCCACGTAGTGGATGCCGTGCGGCTCCAGTTCCCCGGCGCGGCGCTTGTCGTCGGTCCACCGCGAGTTGCCCCCGTCGACGATCGTGTCGCCGCGCTCCAGCAGCCCCGCGAGCTCCTCCACCGTCTGCTGGGTGGGGTCGCCGGCGGGGACCATGATCCACACGATCCGCGGCGCCTGCAGCTGCTGCACGAGCTCCGCGAGCGAGTGCGCGCCGCCGGCCCCGTGCCCCTCGGCCTGCGCGACGGCGGCGGCGTCGAAGTCGAAGGCGGCCACCTCGTGGGCGGAGTCGCGGCGGATGCGGTGCACCATGTTGCCGCCCATCCGTCCCAGCCCGACAAACCCGATCTGGCTCATGGAACCTCCTCTGGTGTAGGGTGCGCGGCCACCGTCGCACACAAGGTATCCGTTGCCCCGGATCGGAGCACGGGGCGTCGACGCGGAGCACGGAGGCTCCGCGCTCACACGCCCGGGTTGGCGCACCCACCCACGCGGACGATCCCCAACCCCCTCGATCCCCACTCCCCGTGAATCCCGACCCCGCCCCCCAGCGCCCCGACCGCAACCTCGCCCTGGAGCTCGTGCGCGTCACCGAGGCGGCGGCGCTCGCCGCGGCGCGGGAGGTCGGCAAGGGCGACAAGGAGGCCGCCGACCAAGCGGCCGTGGACGGCATGCGCTCGATGCTGCACTCGGTGCCGATGGACGGCGTCGTCGTGATCGGCGAGGGCGAGAAGGACGAGGCGCCGATGCTGTACAACGGCGAGCGCATCGGCGACGGCACCCCGCCCGAAGTGGACATCGCCGTCGATCCTCTGGAGGGCACCACGCTCGCCGCCCATGGGATGCCGAGCGCGCTGGCGGTGATCGCGCTGTCCGCGCGCGGCACGATGTTCGACCCCGGCCCGTGCGTGTACATGGAGAAGATGGCCGGCTCCCCGGAGATCGCCGACCTGCTCGACCTCGACCGCCCCCTCGCCGAGACCGTCGCGCTCGTCGCCCAGCGCAAGGGGTGCGAGGTCGGCGACGTGATGGTCGTGGTGCTCGACCGCCCCCGCCACGAGCACGGCATCCGCGAGATCCGCGCGGCTGGCGCGCGCGTGCGCCTGATCCCCCACGGCGACGTCTCCGCCGCGCTGCTGGCCGTCACCGAGCGCTCCCCCGTGGACCTGCTGTGGGGGATCGGCGGCACCCCCGAGGGCGTCATCTCCGCCGCGGCCATCAAGTGCCTCGGCGGCCAGCTGCTCGGCCGCCTGTGGCCCCGCACCGAACACGAGCGCTCCGCCGCGCAAGACGCCGGCTACGACCTGCGGCGCGTGCTCGACCGCGACGACCTGGTGGCCGGCGAGGACGTGTTCTTCTCCGCCACCGGCATCACCGACGGCGACGTGCTGCAGGGCGTGCGCTACCCCTCCGCCGGCGGCGCCTCCACGGAATCGCTGGTGATGCGCACCCGCTCGGGCACCGTGCGGCGGGTGTTCGCACGCCACGACCGCGCGAAGCTCAGGGCGCTGTACGGGGACGCGCGGTTCGGTTAGGCGCCCCGCGCGCCCGCCCCCGGTGTCGCCGCCCCGTCCGCTGCGGGTGGGGGACCCGCCCCCCCGCCGTCCTGTGCCAGGCGCCCCACGCGCGAGCGGGCGAGGTCCAGGCGGGCGAGCGAGCGCAGGAACCCGTGGGTCACGAACACGTGGATACGCGACTGCGTCGCGTTGTACAGCCGGCGGCCGAGCCCCGCGGCGATCGCCGGGTGGAAGTTGGCGACCTCCACCTCCACGTGCAGGCACGCGCGCCCCGGTCCCTCCCCCGGCAGCCGGCGCACGTCGATCTGCAGGTAGCCCTTGGAGCCGCGCCCCGCGCTGGCGACCAGCAGCCCCCGCTCGATGCGCCACCGCACAAGCCCCCGGTCGGGCTGGAGCTCGTACTCGGGCGCTCGGAACACGAGTAGCGTCAGCGGGCGGCAGAGCAGCACGACGAAGCGCCCCTGCGCGGTGTAGCGGACGCGCACGAGCCCCAGCGTCACGCGCGTCAGAAAGCGCCAGTAGGTGCGCGCCAGCCGCTCCAGGTTCTCGGGCGACCACAGGTCTCGCAGCGCGTCCTCGCTCAGCAGCAGGTCGGCGGCCTGCACCGAGTGCGTCGCGCCGCGCTCGTCCACGGTGGTGTGGTCGTGCAGGTTGGTGATCAGGGCGTGCGCCATGCTCGGTGACCTCGTCCTCAGGCTACCCGTCGACCCAGGGCGCCCCCGTCTCGCTGCGTGTACGCCTTCGTGTGGAGAGCCCTCGGGCTCGACCCGCGGTCGCGTGTGGCGAGCTCTGTGCGGCTCAGCCCGCGCTCGCCCCGCCGGCCGCCGCGACTGTGGCCGAGGAGGGCGCCGGCCCTGAGGCTGTGCCCGGGGAGGGCGATGCCGGCCCCGAGACCGTGCCTGGAGAGGGTTCGCCGAGCGTGGGGGTGTTGGCGACGTGGCCCACGACCTGCGTGGCGATGTGCGCCGTGTCGGCGAGCCCGAGCGCGCGCGCCGCCCCGTTCGTCAGGTCCCACGCGGCGCCGTTGTTGGCGTAGGGCCCACGGTCGAGCACCGGCACAGTCAAGTGGTGGCCGCGGTAGCCGACCCGCACGAGCGTCCCGCAGGGGAGCGTACGGGAGGCGACGCCCACGAGCACGGGCGTCAGCCGTTGCCCGCACGCCGTCGTGTGGCCGTAGAAGCCGGGGCCGAACCACGTCGCCAGCGATCTGCTCAGGGGAGCCGGCCCGGGCGCCGCCCCGCCGGAGACGCCGCTCGCCGCCGGTGTGCCTGAGGTCGCGCCGCCCGTGGCCGGTTCGCTGGGAGCGGTGGTAGCGGGGGCGGCAGTCGTGGAGGAGGCGCTGGAGGAGGGGGCGCTCGCGGCGGCACCGCTCGCGGCGCCGGAGCCCGCAACTTCGCCGGCCGTCGGGGTGTCGGCGAACGCGGCCGCCACAGGACCCGCAAGCGGAGCGAACACGCCGAGCGACGTGGCCAGTAACCCTGCAAGCAGGGCATGCTTGAAGAACGCGAAACGCATGGTGTCGTCGCCTACGGGGTGAGCTGACGGGCTCGCGCCTCACGGCGCTACGGCCTCAAGGGCCGATTCGCCCCCGCGGACCGCGCACGGTCCGCAATGGGTCCCCCGCCCTCCGCCACCGGGGCGGCAGAGGTTCGGCGTGCGGGCAGTATACATATTCCGCCCGGACGGCTGAGTGGCGTCGGCGGCTCGGTCAGCTCCCCGCAAGCCGCCGGAGCGTGTCCTTGACTAAACGACCCCCGGCGGAGAGGCCGGCCTGGGCCGTCTCGCCGAGGAGCTCGACCACCGCGGCGGCCACCTCGGAGCCGCTCGGCGGCTGCACGGGCCGGCCGGGCTCGATCTGCTCCTCGGCCTCGAAGCCCTGCGGGGGCGCCGGCGGTTCCGCGAACTTCGGCGGAGTCTTGGGGGTTTTGGCGGCCCGCGGCGCGTTCGGCGGGGCCTTGGGGGCCTTGGCGGCTCGTGGCGTGCGGGTCGGTGGGGTTTTGTCGGTCCGCCCCCGGCGTGGGCTCGGTGTCTTCGAGTCCCGCTGCGGTGCAGCGCTCGCGGCCGGCTCGGCCGACACGGCGGCGGCCCGCCGCGCCGCCGCCCGGCGGGCGGAGGGGCGCTGGGGGCGCGTGCGCGGGAGACGTTCGAGCACGCCCGGAGCGGCCGTCTCGGGCCGGCCGGAGCGCGCCGCGCCGCCGGCCTGACGGCGTTCCGCGGGCCGCTCGGGGGGGTTGGGAGGACTCATGCAGGGCATCATCGCGCATGGGCGCTCCACAAGGAAAGGTGGCGGTGACGCGTTAGCATAGGGTCCACGTACGGCTGTGCCGTGGGGGTGCGCCGGCCGCGGTCGAGAGGCAGTCCACGGAGCAGCCGGTGGTTTGAGGTAGGTTGGGGATCGACCGATCCACGTAGGGCCTCCCGGGGGCGGCCCGGGGCACTCAAGGGAAACGGAGCCGATGTCGGTAGTCGAACTGCAGGAGCTTGACGAGATCAAGGGCCTGCTGGCCAAGGGCCAGCAGGTGGGGGTGTTGACTTTCGCGGAGATCTCCGTGGCGACGTCCGAGCTGGACCTGGACGAGTCCGACGTCGAGGAGCTGCACGGCTTCTTCGAGAAATCCGAGATCGAGATCGTCGAGGACATCGACCCGGCGACCGCCGCGGCGTCGCAGGTCGAGCGCGCCCCGGACAAACGCGGCCGGCGCAAAGCGAAAGCTGCGCTGGACCTCAAGCCGGACATGACGACCGACTCGCTGCAGCTGTTCCTCAAGGACATCGGCAAGGTGCGCCTGCTGACCGCCCAGGAGGAGGTCGATCTTGCCAAGCGCATCGAGCGCGGCGACCTCGACGCCAAGCAGAAGATGGTCGAGTCCAACCTCCGCCTGGTGGTGTCGATCGCCAAGAACTACCGCAACCAGGGTCTGCCCTTCCTCGACCTGATCCAGGAGGGCACGCTCGGCCTCGTGCGCGCGGCGGAGAAGTTCGACTACCGCAAGGGCTTCAAGTTCTCCACGTACGCCACGTGGTGGATCCGCCAGGCGATCGCCCGCGCGCTGGCCGACAAGGCCCGCACGATCCGTATCCCCGTGCACGTCGTGGAGAAGCTCAACAAGATCGGCCGCGCCGAGCGCAAGCTCGTCACCGAGCTCGGCCGCGAACCGACCGCCGACGAGATCGCCGAGGTCACCGGCATCGACCCCGAAGAGGTCGACTCGATCAAGCGCTCCGCCCAGGCGCCCGTCTCCCTGGAGAAGCCGGTCGGCGACGAGGAGGAGTCGGAGTTCGGCCAGTTCATCGCCGACGAGCGGGCCGAGTCCCCCTACGAGCGCGCCGCCGAAATCCTCACCAAGGAGGCCCTGCGCGAGGCCCTCGAGAACCTCTCCTACCGCGAACGGCGCGTGCTCGAGTTGCGCTACGGCCTCGGCGGCGAGCACCCCCGCACCCTCGACGAGGTGGGGCGCACGTTCAACGTCACGCGCGAGCGCATCCGCCAGATCGAGAACCAGTCCTTGAAGAAGCTCCAGTCCTTGGCGGAGGCCCAGAAGCTCAAGGACGTGGCCTGAGCCGGCAGCGTTCCCCGGGGGAGGAGGCCGGAAAGAGCCCGAGCACTGCTTGTGTCAGCGGTTTCGGGCCTGTATAGTGGGCCGTAGAAGGGTCGGTTCGTCGCTTTCAACGACGCTTAGGAGGTTCTGCCTCCCCCGGCCCTTTTTTGATGCCGTCTCACGCCTTGCCGATGTCTCGTCCATCGCCCGGAGCGCCAGGCCCGAGCGCTTGGTGCGGAACGGCGATCTGCTCGATCTTGGTCCAGTAGTCGGCGAGCTCAGGTCGGACGTTTGGATTGTGGCGATGCGCGGCCAGATACGCGACGAGATCGGCGCATTGGAGACCTGGGCTGACGGCGCTGAGCGTGAAGTGTGGAGTCTGCATGAAGTGTCGACGCCAGTCTGGGCTTACGCGGACAATAAAGTTCTGAATCGCACAAGCTGCGCTTAAATCCTCGCTCTTACCTCGATTGTCGAAGAAGAGCTGCCCCTGGGATGCGGGGCTCGCACGGATGCAGCGCCTGAAGTCCTTGAGGAGTTCCTGGTAGACCTGCGAGAGGGCCTGGGGATTAGGGTTGCGCAGCAGCAGCCATTCCTCGTGGGTGGTCCAGATCGCGAATGCGTATCCGTGGTACTTCGGGACGGCTGCGAGGGTCTCCTCTGCGGCCTGGAGCAATGTCGAATGCCCGGTCCCGCGGCGCTTGTGGAACGCGGACTTGGCAAAGCAGTTCGTCCCCTTGATCTCGCACTCGTTCAGCTCGCTCGCGCCGAGCACGTTCTTCTTGATCTGCCAAATCTCGCGGCAGAAAGCGTTGTAACGGCGGCGAGGTATGCCGACGGCGGCAAGTGCGCCGACGTCTCTGTCGCCGATCTTCTGCCATGTCTCATCGACAAAGAAGAGCAAGCCCAGACCGTAGCAAACTGAACTCCTGAAATATGGAACATGCGGGCGGCGGGTGGTGGTTGTCCAGTTGCCTCGCGCAAGTCGCCACACCTTCGTCCCAGCGCGGGACGCGTCCACGGGGGCTTACCACGCTCAAGGCCACCGCGCGGGCTGCCGATGCGAGAGGCATGTTCGACGTGCAGGCAGCGCTGCGCGAGCTGGTCAGCCGCCAGGGCTCGGACCTGCACCTGAAGGTGGACTCGCCGCCGCTGTACCGCGTGCTCGGCGAGCTCACGCACGAGGAGGGCGGCGAGCCGCTCACCGGCGAGGACACCGAGCGGGCGCTGCACGACCTGCTGCACGACCCCGCCAAGCTGCACGAGTTCTCCGAGGAGCACGAGGTCGACTTCTCCTTCGAGATCTCCGGCGTGGCGCGCTACCGCATCAACGCCTTCCGCCAGCGCGGGGTGATCTCGCTGGCGTGCCGCGCGATCCCGCACAAGATCTCGACGATCGAGGAGCTGACGCTGCCGCCGGTGGTGCGCGAACTGGCCGAGGAGGAGCGCGGCATCGTGCTGCTCACGGGCACCACGGGGTCGGGCAAGTCCACGACGTTGGCGGCGATGATCGACCACATGAACGAGACGTTCTCCAAGCACATCGTCACGATCGAGGACCCGATCGAGTTCGTGCACCGCGACAAGCGCTCGGTCATCAACCAGCGCGAGGTGGGGATGGACACCGCCTCCTTCAAGCGCGCCCTGCGCCGCGTGCTGCGCCAGGACCCCGACGTGATCCTCGTGGGGGAGATGCGCGACGAGGAGACCGTCCAGACCGCGCTCTCGGCCGCCGAGACCGGCCACCTCGTGCTCTCCACGATCCACACCGTCGACGCGGGGGAGTCGATCAACCGCATGCTGGACTTCTTCCCGCCCCACCAGCACGCCCAGGCGCGCTCGATGATCGCCGGCACGATCAAGGGCGTGATCTCCCAGCGCCTGGTGCCGGGCGCCGCCGGCGGCCGCGTGGCGGTGTGCGAGATCCTGCGCATGACCGGCCGCGTGCGCGACATGATCATCGACCCCGCCCAGACGGGCAAGCTGGGCGAGGTGATCGCCTCCGGCGGGTACTACGGCATGCAGACCTTCGACCAGGCCCTCTACGGTCACCTGAAGGCCGGCCGCGTCACCTACGAGGACGCGGTCCGTGTCGCCTCCAGTCCCCACGACTTCAAGCTGCTCGTGCAGGCCGACGGCCGGCGCGGCACGACGATGGAGGACGTCGCCTCGATGGCGGCGCAGCGCGGCGAACGCCAGCCGGAGGACCCGGGCCCAGCGGGCGCGGACCCGACGCCCGCCGTCGTGCCCGACCACGGCCCGTCCGGGGCCCCGCCGCCGGTCGCCGCCAACGGCCTGCAGCGGTGGTGAGCGTCTCGTCGTAGGGGCATCCACCTGTCGCTCGGCGGTTGCACAGGGACCGCAACTCCAGGCGAGAGAAACGCTCTCTACGTCGGAAAGGGGAGGATGGAGGCGAAGATGTGCCTGCAAATACCAGGGTTCCATCGATGGCGGCAGCACGGGCTCGCGGCGCGACGGGATGCCCCGCCGCCAATCAGGATAGTGTTGGCGGGGAAGTGTCTCTTGACAGCGCGACATCCGTGTGCTACGCCGGCCAGGCAGGAAATGTCATGACGGTATCCGAACAAGTGCACGCGGAGGAAGAGCTCAACCGCAAGCTTTCCCAATATGCTGGGCGGTGGGTGGCGGTCATTGACCACGACGTCGTCCAGAATGCGATTGCGTGGGATGAGCTCGTCGAACAACTCACTATTCACCAGCGGGAGCAGGCAGAGCTCTTCTACGTCTCTGACCCACCGGGCGCGCTGCACCTCTACTGAAGACCATCGCCCCGTCGGTTACGCACGCGGCTGAGGCAGGCCGATCTCCGCGATGACCTATCCCTATAGGGCGCTCGGTGACGAGTTGGTGCCAGCCTTGCCGATTGTGCTGCTGGGTGCCAACGGTGTCCCGTCGCCTTCGGTGCTCGCCGTCGTCGACAGCGGCGCGAATGCGTCGGCGTTCCCGCTCGAAGATGGCTCGCGGATTGGGTATCGAGTTGCACGCGGACTGCACGCTGTCGGTCGCCGAAACGGCTGGGGGCAAGGTCGCCTGTTGGATCTACAAGCGTGGTCTCACGGTGTTCGCCGCCGACACGACGCACCACCTGAAGGCCTCGTTCTGCGAAGGCCTGAAGGTGCCTCTGCTCGGTAGAGAAGACTTCTTCGAGGGCTACCGGGTTACGTTCGACCAACGTACTCCGAGCTTTACCCTGGAGCCCTACGAGCCGCAGGATTGAGACCTCTACTTCATTCGGTAAAGTAAAGGCGTGGCGATCGACGAGACATGTCCCGTGTGCCGCACGGCGGAGATCGTGTGCGCGAAGTGGACGCTGTTGTTGATCCGCGACCTCGCCGAGGGTCGCTCGCGCTTCTGCGAGCTGGAGCGCTCCCTGGAGGGCATCAGTCCGCGCACGCTCTCGCTGCGTCTGCGCGCGCTGGAGGAGGAGGGGGTGCTCGCGCGCCAGACCTTCCCCGAGGTGCCCCCGCGCGTCGAGTACGCGCTCACCGAGAAGGGCGAGGCGCTGTTGCCGCTGATCGAGGACATGCGCACCTACGGCGAGCGGTGGATCGTGCAGGGCTGTGCTCAGGGCCGGGAGGCCCTCGCGTCGGGCGAGCAGCCCGGCCGGCGGACGCGCCCGAGGGTGGCTGCCGCGGTCCCCGTGTAAGCGCCCTCGCTCCCGGGTCCCTGCGTAGCGCCGTCGGTCTCCGCGTAAGCACCCTCGGTCGCCTGCAACCCCCGCTGCGCCGGCAGGAGCACCCCGGGCGCCGGCGAAAGGGGCGCCATGCGCAACCACGAGCTCGAGACGGCCCTGCGAACGTTCGTGGAGGAGGCGGCGCTGCGCCTGCAGGCCGACCTCGACGCCGGGGCGGAGGTTCCCTTCGAGCTGGCCTGCTCCGCGCGCGGACGCGGCCCCCAGCTCTACAGCTACCGCCCGCTCACCGACGCCTTCCTGCGCGAGCGCTGGCCGGCGGTGCGCGGCCTGGAGAGCTACGCGCGCGCCGCGCGACTGCTGGAGGGGTACGAGGGCCTGGAGCGGTACCTGCTCGCGCGCGACGCCCCGCTCGGGAGCGGCGCGCCCGCCCGGGCCATCCCGCGCACCGCCGCGTGGGAGGGTCGTCCCAAGACCCGTGCGGAAGCAGCGCTGCGCCTGGTGGTGGGCGACGTGTTCGCCGAGCACACCGACTTCTCGCTGCGCGAGGAGCGGCTCGCCGCGGCGCTCGCGCGCCTGGACTCCCTCGCGCACCCGGGCGCCACCGAGGTCACGGTGGTGGCGGTGCTGCACGGCCTGGCGATTGCCTCCGAGGAGCTGCCGCTCGCTCGCGGCCTCACGCTGACGCGTCCCGACGCGCTACCCGACGTGCCCGACGGTGAGGCGCCCGAGACGCCGCTCGCTCTGTTCGCCGGCGCCGCGACGGACCCCGCCGCCCCGGGTGGGCGGACGCCCGATCCCGACCCCACCGCCCCGGGCGGGCGGGCGGGTGGGCGGGCCCCCGATTCAACCGCCGACCACCTGCTCGTCGTCTACACCACCGAGGACACCGACCCGCACGCCGCCGTCGCGCACGGCCGCGAGGTGCTCGGCCGGCTGCTGCGCGCGCTGCGCCTCTTCGGCGACGGCCGCCTCACGCTCGACCGGCTCGCGTGGACGCGCGTCGGCGCGGGCGCGTGGAGCGCGCTGGCGCTGCCGTGGGGGGGCCGCCCGCACGGGATGCTGCTGGTGAGCGCCGCCCAGGAGGACGAGCTGCGTGCCTTCTGCTCGCTGGCCTCCCGCCGCGCCCCCCGCGAGGGCGAGCTCGCGTGGGCGCTCGCCCGTTACGAGGCCGGCTGCGAGCGGCCCACCGAGCTGCAGGCGCTGAGCGACTACCTGCTGGCGCTGCGCGCGCTGCTGGAGCCCGAGGGCCCCGGGGAGGCCAGGCTCCCCGGCCGCCTGGCCGCGCTGTGCGCGACGCCCTCCGAGCGCGCTGCCCTGACCCGACGGATTGCACGGGCGCTCGCGCTGGAGCGCGCGGCGATTGCGGGCACCGCGGTCCCCGACGCCCGCTCCACCGCCCTCGTGCGGGAGGTCGCGGGCCACCTCGGCGCGCTGCTGCGCGACGTGATCTGCGGCCACCTGCGCCCCGAGCTCGCCGCGCTCGCGGACGAGCTGCTGGCGGCGCCCGCGCCGGCCGCCGCGGCGAGGGCGCCGTCGCTCTCAGGAGAAGAGGACCTTGGCGACACGGGCGACGCCGAGGAGATCCTGCACGTCCCCGTCTAGGTGGGGCACCTCCAGCGGGTGGGGGTCCCCGAGCGTCCGTGAGAGCTCTGCGACGCTCTCGCGGTCGCGCCGCGCGAGCACGTCGAAGTCCGCGAGGTTGGCCGCCACGCGCGCCGCCAGCCGCTCCCCGAGCTCCCCGGCGAGCAGCGCCTGCACCTGTGCGGGGGAGTGGCCCTCCAGGCCGTCGCGGTGCACGCGGTTGACGACCACCGCCGCGCGGCTCATCCCGCAGCGGCGAGGTGCTCGGCGAAGCGCATCGTCTCGCGCACGGGCTCGCGCTCGGGCGAGGTGACGAGCACGAACGCGGTGGCGGGGTCGCGCAGCAGCTCCTCGACGGCGCGCGTGCGCTCGCGGAAGCCGTCGAGCACGCCGCCGAGCGCGCCGAAGAAGCTCGCGAGCTCGCCCAGCAGGTCCACCCCCGTGAAGCGCGAGAGCAGCGAGAACACGACGCCGCCGCCGCGGCCCACCACGCGCGCGGCCAGGCCGCTGGGCGCCAGGAACATGCGCAGCGCGCGCCCCTCCATGAAGCGCGACAGGCGCCCCGGCGCCTCGAGGAAGTCGAGCGCCGAGCGCGAGGGCGGGGTGTCGAGCACGATCGTGTCGAACCCGCCCTCGGTGTGCAGTTCGTGCAGCTTGACGATCGCGGTGAACTCGTGGGTGCCGGCGACGGCGGAGGAGAGCTCGCGGTAGATGCGGTTGGCGTACACCTCCTCGCGGGCGCGCTCGGTGGGGGCGAGCTTCGCAATCAGCGCGTCGAAGGTGCCCTTCGCATCGAGCATGGTCGCCCACAGCTCGCCGGGCTCCGCGGGCACGCCTCGGGTGCGCGTCGGCCGGCCTGAGGCCTCCTCGCCCTGCGCCCACGGCGCGATCCCGTGCGCGGCCAGCAGCTCCGGGTCGATCAGCTGCGGCTCGTCGCCGACGTGCACGCCGAGCGCGGTCGCCAGGCGCCGGGCGGGGTCGATCGTCACGACCGCGACCCGCTGCCCGCGCTGCGCGAGCCCCAGCGCGAGCGCGGCGGCCACGGTGGTCTTGCCGACCCCGCCGGGGCCCACGCACACGCACACGCGCCTGCCCTCCAACCGCTGCGCCAGGTCCGGTGACACGCGAGGATCGTAGTAAGGGCCCGCGAATCAATATCTGACGGTCCGGTGCACTCGACCGATTAGGGGGACACTCGCTTCGCTCGCATCCCCGAATCGGCCAGCGGCGCCAGCCGCCACCCACGATGCTCGACGTACTACCGGTACGCCTGCGCCCGTGTGCGGCGCCTGGCATCCACCAGCCGAGCGGGCGGGTGGGTCTTCATCTGCCATCTATTGCTTCGCGGGCCCTGCATGCAGGAATCCGCCCGCCGCGTGCGAATACCGACGCAACCCCGCCCCCGAACCCAGGAGCCCCCAGTGCAAGGCAAGGCGAAGGTCATCGCGTTCGCCAACCAGAAGGGCGGCGTCGCCAAGACGACGACGACGCTCAACCTCGCCGCGGCGTTCGCCGAGGAGGGCCACCGCGTGCTCTGCGTCGACATGGACCCGCAGGGCAACCTGACGATGTCGCAGGGGATCGACCCCGACTCGCTCGAGCAGTCGATGTACGACGTGCTCGTCCACAAGCATCTCGATCCGCGAGGTGATCCGCAAGCGCGAGATCGACGTCGCCTGCGCCTCGATCGACCTGGCCGGGCGCGGAGATCGCGATGGCGCCGATGATCGGCCGCGAGCGCGCGCTGCAGCGGGCGTTCGAGCCGATCCTCGAGGACTACGACTTCATCTGCATCGACACGCCGCCCAGCCTCGGGCTGCTGACGATCAACGCGCTGACGGCGGCCGACAAGGTGATCGTCCCCGTGCAGTGCGAGTATCTGTCGATGCGCGGGCTGATCCAGCTGCAGAACACGCTTGCGATGATCCGCGAGAACCTCAATCCGGACGTCGACATCGAGGGCATCCTGCCGACGCTCGTCGACTCGCGCACGATCCACGCGAAGGAGGCGATCGAGATCCTCGAGGAGAACTTCGGCGACCGCGTGTTCGCGTCGCGCATCCGCAAGACGGTCCGCTTCGCCGAGGCGCCGGTGAAGGGCATGTCGGTGCTCAAGTACGAGCCCGACGGCGTCGCCGCGCAGTCCTACCGCGATCTCGCCAAGGAGGTGCTCCATGGCCGCGGCCACGTAAGCGCGCGAGCATGCGCGAGGGACCGCTGGCGGCGCTGTTCCGCAAGACCGAGCAGGCGACGCCCGCCGACGGCGCGCTCCGCCGAGACCGCAGGAGGCGCCGCAGCCGCGCGAGCCGACCGCGCGAGGCCGGCAGCCGAGCGGCCGCCGCCGCGCCGCGACCGCGGCCGCACGCCGCGCCGCGAGGCGCGCCGCCGGCGCCGCAGGCCGCTCGGCGCCGAGCCGAGCCGCCGAGCGCCAGCCGAACGTGCCCACGCCGCAGGAGCGCCTGCGCGCCGCGTTCAGCTCGGAGCTGCCGCGACGGACATGCTCGAGCGCCGCCGACGCGCCCGCGCCGATGGACGTCTACGCCCGCGCCGACTACAGCCGAGCCGCGCCGCGCAGCGCGCCCGTCGGCCAGCCCGCTGCTGCGCGTGGTCGGCGTCGGCGGCGGCGGCGTCAACGCGGTCAACCGCATGGTCGAGGCCGGGTCGCCGGCGTCGAGTTCCTCGCCGTCAACACCGACCTGCAGTCGCTGCAGCAGTGCACCGCCGACGTCACCGTCCACATCGGCGCGCGAGGTCACGCGCGGTCTCGGCTCGGGCGCCGACGCCGAGCTCGGCCGGCTGGCCGCGATGGAGGAGTACGACAAGCGTCAAGTCGCTGCTGAAGGGCTCGGACATGGTCTTCATCACCGCCGGCGAGGGCGGCGGCACCGGCACCGGCGCCGCGCCGGTCGTCGCGCGGATCGCCCGCGAGGTCGGCGCGCTGACCGTCGGCATCGTGACCAAGCCGTTCGGCTTCGAGGGGACCAAGCGCGCCGCACCAGGCCGAGGCCGGGCATCGAGGCGCTCGCCGACGAGGTCGACACGCTGATCGTCGTGCCCAACAACCGCCTGCTCTCGGTGCTCGACAAGCAGACCTCGATGGTCGACGCGTTCCGCGTCGCCGACGACGTGCTGCGCCAGGGCGTGCAGGGCATCTCCGACCTCGTCACGCTGCCGGGCCTGATCAACCTCGACTTCGCCGACGTGCGCACGATCATGTCGGGCGCCGGCACGGCGCTGCTCGGGATCGGCATGGGCCACGGCGAGCACCGCGCGATCGACGCCGCGATGGCGGCCGTCTCCTCGCCGCTGCTGGAGACCTCGATGGACGGCGCGCGCTCGATCCTGCTGTCGATCACCGGCGGCCGCGACCTCTCGCTGTGGGAGGTCAACGAGGCCGCCAAGGCGGTCAGCGAGGCCGCCCACCCCGACGCCAACATCATCTTCGGCGCGATGGTCGACGAGAAGCTCGCCGACCAGGTCTGGGTCACGGTCGTCGCGACCGGCTACGGCGACGAGGGCCGCGCGCAAGCGCCCGCAGCCGCCTGACGGAGCCGCCGCGGGCGAGGTCGCGCGTCCAGCGCGCCGGCGCGGCCCGCGGCGCGAGCCGCGCGCGGGCGGTCTCGGCGTGGACGAACTGGACGTGCCGGAGTTCATGCCCAGCGTCTGAGCGCTAGCGCGGCGGCGTGCTGCGCTCGCGCGGCGCCCTGTGCGCTATCGCTCTGCGATGAGCAAGCTGAGCAAGGGGTCGTCGCCGCCGGGCACCCGCTGACCGCCGAGGCGGGCGCGCGCGTGCTGCGCGAGGGCGGCAACGCGGTCGACGCGGCCGTCGCGGCGATGCTCACCTCGTTCGTCGCCGAGCCGCTGCTGACCGGGCTCGGCGCCGGGCGGCTACATGCTGGTCGCGGGCGCCGCGGCGTGCGGAGCCGGCGCTGCTGGACTTCTTCGTGCAGGCGCCCACGCGCGCACGGCGACGGCTCCGAGGCGAGCTGCAGGCGATCGACGTGTCCTTCGGGGACGCCGCGCAGGTCTTCCACATCGGCCCGGCCTCCTGCGGCGTGTACGGGACGCCGGCGGGCGTGTGCGAGGCGCTCGCGCCGCTGGGGCACGGTCGCCGCTCGCGGATCTGGCGGCGCCGGCGGCGCGGCTCGCGCGCGAGGGCGTCGTGCTCAACGCCGGGCAGGCGTACGTCGCGGAGATCCTCGCCGAGCTGCTCACCTCGACGCCCGAGTGCGCGGCGCTGTGGGCGCCCGCGGGGCACGTGCTGCGCGAGGGCGAGGTGCTGCGCAACCCCGAGCTGGCGGAGGCGCTCGAGCGCCTCGGCGCGCGAGGGCGCGGAGCCCGTTCTACCGCGGAGACGTCGCGGACGCGGTGTGTGACTGGCTCGCGGACGCGCGGGGGCTCGCTCACGCGCGCGGACCTCGCCGGCTATCGGGCGATCGCGCGCGCGCCGGTGCGGATGCCGCTACCGCGACCGCGAGATCCTCACCAACCCGCCGCCCTCGGCGGGCGGCACGCTGCTCGCCTACGCGCTGGCGCTGCTCGACCGCGGCCCGGCGCCGCCGACGCTCGCGCAGGTCGTGGCCGCGATGGCAGCCGCGCAGGGAGCGCACGCCCGAGTTCCTGGAGGGCTCGCCGCCGAGGGCTTCCTCGAGCGCTTCCTCGCCGAGCGCCTGGGCGCGACCGCGGCGCCGGGGGTGCGCCCGCTCGAGCAGGACCGGCGCCGGGGGTAGGGACGCCGGCGCGGCGGCCCCGGCGCTGCGCGGCATCGGCCACCACCCACATCTCCGTGCTCGACGGCGACGGGCTGCGCGTGCAGCGTCACCGCCACCAACGGCGAGGGCTCCGGGGTGGTGGTGCCGGGCACTGGGCATCCACCTCAACAACATGATGGGCGAGCAGGACCTCAACCCGTTCGGCTTCCACCGCCACCCCGCCGGTCTGCGCATGCCGAGCATGATGGCCCCGTCGGTGGTGATGCGCGATGGGGAGGTCGAGCTGGTGCTGGGCAGCGCCGGCTCCAACCGCATCCGCTCTGCGCTGCTGCAGACGATCGTGGGCGTCGTCGACCGCGGCCTGAGCGCGCAGGCGGCCGTACGCGCCCCGCGCGTGCACTTCGAGGACGGGGTGCTGTACGCGGAGCCGGGGATCGACGCGCGCGCTATGGAGGCCCCAGACCGGCGAGGTCGTGGCGCTTCGACGCGCTCAACCTCTTCTTCGGCGGCGTGCAGGCGGTACAACTCCGCGACGGGGAGCTGCTGGGCGCCGGCGACCCCCGCCGCGGTGGGGTGGCGGTGGCGGCGTGAGGCCCCGCTCCCGCGCCGCGGGGAGCCGTCGCAGGCACGCGGGCGCGTGGGGCGCGCTGGCCGTGACGCTCACGCTCGCCGCCGCCCTCGCCGGCTGCGGCGAGAGCGTCACGCTGCCCGACCTCTTCCTCGTTACGCGCACGGGGGGCGCCCCCGGGGAACGGCTGACGGTGCTCGTCAACGAAGGCGGCGCGGTCCACTGCAACGGCGGGCGGGCCCGGCAGCTCAGCGACCCGCAGCTGATCCAGGCGCGGGGCGATCACAGGAAGAACTGCAGTCGCCCGCCACCCACCACCTCTCGCTGCGCCCGCGCCCGGGGTCGGTGTTCCAGCTACTACGTGCGCGACGCCGAAGGGTGCGGTGCGCTTCGCCGACAACTCCGCCGGTCAGCCCTCTGTGCTGCACCACCTTGCGCTGCTGGTGCTGGAAGTGCGCCAGCAGGTCTGCCACCTGCCCGTGGGGTGAGGCCCGTCCGCGCGCGCCGCGCGCCGCCCCTCAGCCGAAGCGCACCTTGCCGTTGGACTGCGCGTGCGCGCGGGCGCGCTCGACCAGCTCCAGGCGCTTGATCGCTGCGCGGAACAGCATCGTCAGCAGGCGCAGGCGGGCGTTCTCGGAGCGCAGCTCCAGCAGCTCCTGCTTGGCGTCGGCGCCGAACTCCACCGTGGCGGCCATCCGGTAGGCGTCGAGCGCCTCGATCTCCTCGGCCGTGAGGGCGCTGTCGGTGGCCTGCTCGACCAGCTCCGCGTACAGCGCGCGGGTCGCGTGCACCGCCTCGAGATCGGTCGGCTCCTCGGGCTCGTCGAGGAACTCCACGACCCCCGCGGGGTAGGGCAGGTCGTCCTGGCGCTCGAGCAGGCGAAACGGCCGGGTGCCGCGTGCGAGGATGTTCATGCGCCCGTCCTCCAGGCGCTCGAGCACCCGCTCGACGGTGCACGCGCAGCCGATCGGCTTGAGCTCGTCGTCGGCCATCCACACGATTCCGAACTCCCGGTCGCCCGCGAGGCACTCCTCGATCATCGTGCGGTAGCGGTCCTCGAAGATGTGCAGCGGCACGTTCTCGGTGGGCAACGCCACGATGCCCAGCGGAAACAGCGGGAAGCCGCGCAGGCGGTTGGACATGGGCAGAGTCTAAAGGGAATGAACTATCACAGGTAGCCAACCTCGACGAGTGTGTAACGCACGGTACCGCCGCGCGCGGCAGCGGTCGCGACCCCCGGCGGGGCCCCGTCGCGGCGGCTTCCCCCGGTAGGCCCCGTACCGGCTTCCGGCAGGCCCGCCGGCTCCCGCCCGCCCCCGGTCCCGGCCTCAGCCCCGGCGCGCGGAGAGCAGCAGGTTGTAGAAGAGCCCGGCCGGCAGCCGCGGCTCCAGCAGGCGGCCGTCGAGCGCCTGCAGCGCCAGGTAGCCGCGGTAGGCGTACTGGCGCCACGCCCACGGCACGTCGGCGGGCTCCGCGGTGGCCTCCAGCGTGCGGTTGGTCCACCCGAACCAGTTGGCCAGCAGCTCCTCGCCGCTGACGCGCACCCGTTCGAGGTCGGCGCCGCGGGCGAACGTGCGCAACTCGCCGGGGGTGAAGGCGTGCACGTCGACGACGCTCTCGAGCGCTGCGTCCGACGCCCCCTCGGATCCGGTCCCCGCCCACCCGGCGGGCCGCGCCCGCAGCGCCGCCCGCCACAGCGGCGCGAGCGCGCCGGCCGCGCGCTTGGGCACGCGCGCGAGGCGGTCGCCGGTGTGCGAGGGCTCGCCCGCGAACAGCACCGTGCCCCCGGGGGCCAGCACGCGCGCGAACTCGCCGAACGCGGTGGCGAGGTTGGGGATGTGGTGCAGGACGGCGTGGCCGAACACGAGGTCGAAGCTCCCGTCGGGGAAGGGCAGGCGCTCCGCGTCGGCGCCCACGGTCTCGACCGCGAGCCCGAGGCGCTCGGCGTTGGCGCTCAGCGTTGCGAGCATCCCGGGGGAGATGTCGGTGCAGGTGGCGCGCTCGATCACCCCCGCGCGCATCAGGTTCAGCGTGAAGTACCCGGTGCCGGCGCCGACCTCGAGCGCGCGCGCGTACCGTCCCGGCGGCCCGCCGAGCGCCTTGCGCACCTTGGCGGTGACCTGCCGGCTGCCGATCTCGCCGAAGTCGATCCCCCACTTCGCGTCGTAGTGCTCGGCGGCCACGTCGTGGTAGCGCGTGTTGACCTCGCGGATCTCCTCGTGGCTGAGGGCGGGGGCGGACATGGACACGGGACCATATACTCGCGCGCCGTGGCCGTGCCCCCTCTGTACGTGCAGCGCGACCAACCCGACGGTGTGCCGCCGCTGGCGCTGACTGGGGAGCGCACCCTCCCCGACGTGCCGGAGGAGAACTACTGGTACCGCCGGCACCTGGTGGTCTACGACTGGATCGCCGCGCGCGTCGGCGGCCTGCGGGTGATCGACATGGCCTGCGGTGAGGGGTACGGCGCCGCGGTGCTCGCCCGCTCCGCGGCCGCTGTCGTCGGCGTGGACGCCAACCCGCAGGCGCACGAGCACGCGCGCGCGCGCTACCGGCGGCCCAACCTGCGCTTCGAGCGCGACCTCGTCGAAAGCTTCGCGGAGCCCGCCGACGCCGTGGTGTTCCTGCAGACGATCGAGCACCTGCAGGACCCGGGAGCGGCGCTGGACCACTTCCGCGAGGTGGTGGGGGAGGGGGGGGTGGTGTACGTGTCCACGCCGAACGTGCTCACCCTCGCCCCCCGGGGGGCGCCCCGCTCGGACAACCCCTGGCACGTGTACGAGTACCACGCCGCGGAGTTCGAGCAGCTCTGCCGCGAGCACTACGGC
Organism: uncultured Solirubrobacterales bacterium; assembly: GCA_963821775.1. Taxonomy (GTDB): domain Bacteria; phylum Actinomycetota; class Thermoleophilia; order Solirubrobacterales; family Solirubrobacteraceae; genus Palsa-744. Next base: position 60,626 of record CAWGFB010000002.1, read on the forward strand.
TCGGTGGGGCTGTACGGCCTCTTCCACGCCCGCCGGCTGCGCGCGCACGAGCTCGCGCTCGCGGCGGGTTGGGACAGCGTGCACCCTCGGCTGGGCCTCACCGCGCGCTTCTACGGGTGGTTCACCCCGGCGATCCGCGCCGCTGACTTCGCGTTGCGCCCCCGCGGCCAGGCCGACCTCGACCGGGCGCTCGACTTCGTGGCGGTGTGCCGGGCGTGAGCATGGGATGGGGTCCCCGCCCGCCCCGCCCGCCCCGCCCGCCCGCGCCGCGGGGGCAGCTCGCGATCCTCCTGCACACGCACATGCCCTACGTGGAGGGCTTCGGGACGTGGCCCTTCGGGGAGGAGTGGCTGTGGGAGGCGATCGCCTGCTGCTACCTGCCGCTGCTGGAGCTCCTGGAGCGGGGGGCGCCGCTGACGGTGTCGCTGACCCCGGTGCTGTGCGACCAGCTGGAGGGCGCGGGTGTCGCGGAGCGGTTCCGGCGGTTCGTGGAGGACACCCGCCGCTACACCCACGCGGAGGACGCCCGCGGGCTGCGCGCGGGGGGGCACGGGGAGCTGGCGCGCGAGGTGGAGCGCGCGTGGGGGGACTACGAGCGCGCACTGGAGGACTTCGCGCGCCGCGACGGCGCCCTCCTCGGCGCGTTCGCGCCGCACGCGCAGTGGACCTCCGCGGCCACCCACGCGGTGCTCCCGCTGCTGGCCACCGAGGCGGGGCTGCGCCTGCAGGTGCAGACGGGCGTCGCTGCGCACCGCGCGCGCTTCGGGCCGGGGTGGCGCGGCGGGTGGTGGCTGCCCGAGTGCGCCCACGCGCCCTGGCTGGAGCCGGCGCTCCTCGACGCGGGCGCGCGCGCCACCTGCGTCGAGCTGACGTCCCGTCTCGGCCTCGGCGCGCGCGCCCACCTGCGTCCGCTCGTGAGCGAGTGCGGCGTGGTGCTCGTGCCGATCGACCGCGCCACGATCGCGCTGGTGTGGAGCGAGGAGGGCTACCCCGCGCACGGCTGCTACCGCGACTACCACCGGCACACGGTCCACCACCACCAGCCGTGGGCCAACGACGGCGGCGCCTACAACCACGAGCGCGCGTGCGCGCTGGCGCGGCGGCACGCCGCTGACTTCGTGGCCCGCACCGCCGAGCGCCTGCGCGGTGACGGCGCCGGCCTGCCCGGCGGGGGGCTGGCGGTGTGCGCCCTGGACACCGAGCTGCTCGGCCACTGGTGGTACGAGGGCACGGTGTGGCTGGGCGCGGTCGTGGAGGAGTGTGCGCGCCAGGGTCTGCCCCTCGTGCGTCTCGACGACGCCCTGGAGCGCCTGGAGCCGGCGCCGGTGCGGGAGCTGCCGGGGGGGGTGAGCACGTGGGGCGCGGGCGGCGACCTCTCCACGTGGTCGGCCCCGGCGGTCGCGGAGATCGCCTTCGCCACCCGCGCCGCGGAGCTCGAGGTGCTGCGCGCGGGCCCTCGCGCCGGGGCCGCGGCGGTGCGGGAGCTGCTGGCGCTGCAGGCGAGCGACTGGGCCTTCATGGTCTCGCGCGGTCTCGCGGTCCCCTACGCGCACGAACGCTTCGTGGGCCACCGCCGGGCGCTCGCGGGTGCGCTGGCCGCCGGTCCCGCCGCCGAGGTGGGGGGCCTGCGCAACCTCGCCTGCCACGCCGACCCCGCGCTGGTGAGTGTCTGAGGACCTGTCAGGTTCTGAGCGACCACACTGCCTTCCCCCAACCACCCCGCGTGGAGCTCGCCGATCGCCCGGTACGCCTGTGTTAAGGTGCGCTTCTATGGATGCTCGCGGAGGGCGCCGGCGGCCCGCCGGAGGGCGTTGGCGGGCGCGCTTCGCCGCGCTGAGCTGCGCGGCCATAGCGGGCTGTGCCACGTGGCTGGCTCTCGCCCCCGCCGCCCCGGCCGCCGTGAGCAGCGAGATCTCGGGGACCGTGACCTCGGCCAAGCCTCCCGGGGAGGGGCTGGCGCACGTCGAAGTTTACGCGTACGAAGCGGGCGGGGCCGAACTCCCCGTGAGCGCCACGGTCACCGGCCCGGGCGGCGGGTACGTCCTGGAAGACCTGGCGCCGGGCGCCTACAAGATCCAGTTCGTGCCGGAAGAGGGGCGCAACCTCAACTACGTGCCCCAGTTCTACACGTCCAGCCTCACGTTCGCCGGCGCCACCCCTGTCGAAGTCCCCGTAGGCGGGTCGCGGGAAGGGATCGACGCCGAGCTTCCAGGAAGGCGGCACGCTGGAAGGCACGGTGACCGACGCCGAAGACCACGCGCTGCTCGCCCAGGTCGAAGTCGCCGTCTACGAAGCGGCCGGCGAAGGGCTGGTGAGCTTCGCGATGACCGACGCGAGTGGCCACTACGTGGTCGACGGCCTGGCCACGGGCTCCTACAGGGTCGAGTTCTCGCCGGGGTACGAAAGCCACCCCGACTACGTGGCCCAGTTCTACGAGGGGGAGCCCTCGCTCGCCGCCGCCACCCCGGTCCCCGTGGTCCAGGAAGCGGCGACGACGGGCATCGACGCCGCCCTCCAGGACGGCGGCACGATCGAAGGCACCGTGACCGACGCCTACACCCACGCGCCGGTGGCGGGCGCGATCGTCGGGGCGCTCAGCACGAGCGGCGCCGTGGAAGGGGAGATCTCCACCGAAGCGAACGGCCACTACACGCTCACCGGCCTGGCGGCCGGCGCGCACGTGGTCGAGTTCGCCGCGGCGCGCTACGTCGTCCAGTACTTCGACGACAAGCCCTCCCCGGGGAGCGCCGAACCGGTGTCGGTGCGCGCGCGGAGCGCGACGACGGGGATCGACGCCGCGCTCGTCCCCCGGGCGCCGGTGAACACCGCCGCGCCGGTGGCGTCGGGGACGCCCGCCGCGGGCCAGACGGTGTCGTGCTCGAGTGGCTCGTGGACGGGCAGCCCGGCGCCGAGCTACGCCTACGCGTGGCTGCGCGACGGTGTCCCGATCCCCGCCGCCACCGCCAGCGCCTACGTCGTCCAGGCGGCCGACGTGGGCAACGGCCTGACCTGCAAGGTCACCGCAGCCAACAGGAGCGGCTCCACCGCGGCGGTGAGCAACACGCTGATCGTGCCGGTCCCCCCACCACCGCCGCCGTCGGTCAAGGTGGCGGCCTCCGTGCTCGGCGCGTCCGGGGGCCTCGTGCGCGTCCCTCTCGCCTGCGCGGACTCGAGTTGCACGGGCACGATCGAGCTGACCGAGCGGGTGAGGGTCACGACGCACCACCGGCACGGGCGAGCCACGTCCTCGCGCCGGACGCTTCTGCTCGGCATGGCGGTCTACTCGCTGGCGGCGGGCGCGAGCGCAACGGTCGTTGTCCACCTGGCGCCGGCGGGGCGCAGGGCGCTCGCCGGCGCCAGGCACCACCGGCTGCGGGTGACTCTCAGCCTGGCCGTCGTCGGCGGGACGACCGCGCAGAGGTTGGTGGTGCTTAAGGGCCCACGACAAAATAACTGACGGTCCGGTGCGGTCGCTCCGCGGCGATCTGCGCCACCCGTGATGCTCGCCGTGCCACCAGCACGGCTGCGCTCACGTGCGTCGCATCTCATCCACGGATCGACCACCCCGATCCCGCCATTTTATTTTGTCGTGAACCCTTAGGGAGGCCAGGCGGGCCGCCTCGCGCCGGTAGCTTCTGGTGGCCGGTCTTGCGCCGAGGTCGTGCTCGTCAGCACCGGGCGGGTCGTCTGCGCCGGCGTGCGTGAGGTGAGCCCTCACTCCCACCGCAGTGTGCGCGGCGTCTCGCGCATGCGGATGACACGGGCGGGCACGCCGCCGACGACCGCGTTCGCGGGCACGTCGCGAGTGACCACGGAGCTGGTGCCGATCACGCTGTTCTCGCCGACCGTCACCCCGCGCAGCAGGCAGGCGCCATAGCCGATCCACACGTTGTGGCCGACGCGCACGTCGCGCTTGTAGATGCCCTGCAGACGGATGGGTCGCTCCGCCTCGACCACGCCGTGGTCGAAGTCGATCAGCATCACGCGGTCGGCGACGATGCACTCGCGCCCGATCGAGACGTGCTGGTAGGCGGAGATCGTGCACTCCTGGCCCATCACGGTCTTGGCGCCGATCCGCACCTCGCCCTCGTGCACGCGCAGCTTGGTGCCGTGTCCCACCCACGCCCAGCGGCCGATGTGCAGGCGGGCGTGGGGGCCGATCTCGAGCTTCACACGGGGGCAGATGAAACAGATGCCGTCGGTCTGCAGGCGCCCGCGCCAGCGCAGCTTCAGCCACAGCCACCGCGCGCCGAGCAGCGCGTAGTGGCGGTTGACCATGTTGTTCGCGCGCATCCACCGCCACGTGCGCAGGCAGCTCCGAGTCCGGGTCACGAGCGGGCATCCTAGATACTTCGTTGATGCCCTCCGCCCTCGCCCAACGCCTGCTCGCCGGCGACCGCCGCGCGCTCGCGCGAGGGATTTCGCTGGTGGAGGACGACCGCGCCGAGGGGTGGCAGCTGGTGCGGGAGATCTACCCTCACACCGGCCGCGCCGCCGTGGTCGGCTTCACCGGGCCTCCCGGCGTGGGCAAGTCGACGCTGATCGGCGCGCTCACCCGCGTACGCCGCGAGGCGGGCCGCACGGTGGGGGTGCTCTCGATCGACCCCTCTTCGCCCTTCACCCACGGCGCGCTGCTCGGGGACCGCATCCGCCTCGGCGAGCACTTCCTGGACCCGGGCGTGTTCATCCGCTCGATGGCCAACCGCGGCGCGCTGGGCGGGCTCTCGGAGGCGGCGCTGCAGGCCGCGCTGCTGCTCGACGCCGCCGGCCGCGAGGACGTGTTCGTGGAGACCGTGGGGGTCGGGCAGGCGGAGGTGGACATCATCGACCACGCCGACACCGTGGTGCTCGTGCTGATGCCCGGCTCGGGCGACTCGATCCAGGCGCTGAAGGCAGGCGTGATGGAGATCCCCGACGTGATCGTGATCAACAAGGCCGACCATCCGCTCACCGACACGATGGTGCGCGAGATCCGCGGGGTGCTGTCGCTCGCAAACCTCGACCGCGACGGCGAGGACGCAGCGCGGCGCTGGCGCGTGCCGATCGTCAGGACCGAGGCCGCGCAGGGCCGTGGCGTGGAGGAGCTGGTCGAGCGTCTGGCGGAGCATCGCGCGCACATCCTCGCTGCCGGTCAGCTGGCGGCGCGCCGCAGGCGTCACCTGCGCAGCGAGGTGCTCGCGCTGGCGAGCGCCCGCGTGCGCCGCCGGCTGGAGCTGCAGGTGCAGGACGACCCCGAGCTCGAGCGGCTGCTGGTGGAGGTGGCCGAGCGCCGCCTGGACCCCGCGAGCGCCGCGACGGCGCTGCTGGAGCGGGCCGGGGTGGTGGCCGAGGCTGGGGGTTAAGGGATTCGCCGAGTGTCTGAGCCAGGCTGAGCGCTGGCAGCGTCTGTTCCCGGTGCGCCGCCGAGCCGCGCTCAGGGGTGTTTTCGGCGGCTTCAGGTAGCTCGCTGTTTATTTGAAAGGTTCTTAAGGGAGCCGCACTTGGGAGAGAGTTGGTGTACAGTTGGCGGGCGGTGGCCGGACGGTCATCGAGGGGATGCGGGGTGACGATGTCCACACACAACGTGACAGCTGTCGTAGCGGAGTTCGCACAGGACGCAAGTTCCGCTGCCGAGGGGACCGTGGCGAGCTCGGCTGCCGCCGACCGCGCGTGGATGCGCGGCTCATCTCCCCTGAAGGGGGCGATCCTCGGCCTCGTGCTCGAGCGCCCCGGCCACGGCTACGACCTGGGCGCCCGTCTCGGTGCGCGTCTGGGGCCGACGTGGGCGATCGACCCCAAGCGCCTCTACCGGATGCTCGACCAGCTCGAGCGGGCGGGTCTGATCGCGGGCACGGTCGAGCGCGACCCGGAGAACCCGCGCCAGCACCGCACCGTCTACCGCGCCACCGACCTCGCGCCCGAGGCGCTGCGGCTGTGGCTCGAAACGCTTGCTCCCCGCGAGCCGACCCGCGCCGAGATCCAGGCGAAGGTCGCGGCGGCGCGCGAGCAGGACGCGCCCCAGCTGCTGCTCGCGCTGCGCTGCTACGAGACCGAGTGCCTGGAGCTGCTGCGTCGCAGCGCCGGCCCGCCGCTGCCGGTCCGCTCGTGGATGGGGTTGGTGATGGAGATCGTGCGCAACGCCTCCGACGTGCAGCTGCGCGCCGAGGTCGAGTGGGCCAAACGCGCGCGCAGGCGAATCGAGGAGCATGCCGGGCAGCGACGGTAGCGGCGGGCCGCTGCTCCGCTTCGAGCGGGTCGGCAAGGCTTACCCCGACGGGCGGCGGCGCACCGTGGTCCTGGAGCACGCCTGCTTCGAGGTGCATCGCGGCGAACGCGTCGGCGTCCTCGGCGCGCGGCGCAGCGGCAAGTCGACGCTGCTGCGCCTGGCGGCCGGCGTCGAGACGCCCGACGAGGGGTCGGTCTTCATCGACGGCGCCGACGTGGCGCGGATGCGCACGCGCCGGCGCGATCAGCTGCTGCGCCGCCGGATCGGGCTGCTGCTGAGCGACCACTGGTGGCCGGCGCGGGGCGAGCGGGTGGTCGACCTCGTCGCGTTGCCGCTGGTGAGCGACGGCGCCACGATGCACGAAGCGCACCGCCGCGCGCGGCGCACTCTGAACCGGGTGGGCGCCACCGAGTACGCGGACGACCCCGCCGCCTCACTTGCGGTGGGGGAGCGCATGCGGGCGATGCTCGCCAGGGCGCTCGTGCGTGAGCCGGAGCTGCTGCTCGTAGACGAGCCCGCGGTGGTGCCCAGCCCGCTCGAGCGCAGCGAGTTCTACGAGCTGATGCGCGCGTGTGCGTGCGAGCTGCGGGCCGCGCTGGTGGTGGCCTCCGAGGACTCGGAGGCCACGCGTGAGACCGACCTGCTGATGTCGATCGGGGACGGCGAGCTGCTGCGCACCGGCGGCGAGCCCGGCGTCGTCGTGCCGTTTCCCACGCGGCAGGGGGGCGGGTTGGAGCGCTCCTACTCGTGAGCTCGCTCGAGCTGCGCGAGCTCGTCAGGCACTACGTCAGCGGCTCGGAGGTCGTCAGGGCGGTGGATGGGGTCTCGCTGACGGTCGCCCCCGGCGAGCTGCTTGCGCTGTACGGGCCCTCCGGCTCGGGCAAGACCTCGCTGCTGCTGCTGACCGCCGGACTGCTGACCCCGGATCGAGGGAGCGTGTGGTTCGGGGGGCGCGAGGTCACGGCCCTACCGGCGGGTGAGGGCGCCCGCTACCGGCGCCGCGAGGTCGGCTTCGTGTTTCAGTCCTTTCACCTCATGGCCGGCGCGAGCGCGCTCGACAACGCCGCGCTGAAGCTGCTCGGGGACGGGTGGACGCTGCGTGAGGCGCGCCGCGCGGCCCGGCCGTGGCTCGAGCGCGTGGGTCTCGGGGAGCGCGAGGACCACACCCCGGCGCAGCTCTCGATGGGTGAGCGCCAGCGGGTTGCGATCGCGCGGGCGCTGGTCGCCGAACCGCGCCTGCTGCTCGCCGACGAGCCCACGGGCAGCCTTGACTCCAAGCGCAGCCGCGACGTGCTTGGGTTGCTGCGCGACATCTGTCACGAACGGGGGATCCCCGGGCTGCTCGTCACGCACGACCCCCAGGCGCGCGCGTTCGCGGATCGTGTGCACACGCTGCGCGACGGCCACCTGCACGAGGGTCTGGACGCGGAGCTGGCGATGACCGCGTCGTGATGCCCTGGCGGCGCCTCGTGTCACGCGCCGGCCGGTGGACCCAGCCAGGGGTGCAGACCTACCGGGATAGGCCCGGGTCATGAGCCGGCGTCCGCTCGACCCGATGATCTGCGGCGTGCGTCTCAGCATGCTGCTGCGCTTCTACCTCTGGCGGCTGCGCCGTCAGACGATGGCGGAGCTGCTCGCCGGTGGTGGGATCGCGGTGGGGGTGGCGCTGGTGTTCGGGGTGCTCCTCGCCTCCACGAGCCTGATCGGCTCAGCGGGCGCGCTGTTGCACGGGTTGACCGGCTCGGCGCGCCTGCAGCTGGTGGTGCGCTCCGGCGCGGGCTTCGACGAGCGGCTCGCCGTCCGGGTCCGTGCGCTGCCGGACGTGCAGGCCGCCGCCGGGCTCCTGCGCAGACAGGTGACGATCGTCGGGCCGCGGGGTCGCGAGTCCCTGCAGCTGATCGGCCTGGCCCCGAACGTCATCCAGCTCGGGATCCTGGGGCAGCGGGAACCGACGCCGGAGGAGCTCCAGCTGTTCACCGGGCTGGGGGTGCCGGCGGAAGTCGCCGGCGCGCTCGGCGTCGGGCAGGGGAGCGTGGTGACGCTGCTCGCCGACGGGCGCGCGCGCACGGTGCACGTCAGAGGCGTGCTCTCCGGCCAGCTCGCGACGGCGACCAGGGGCGGGACGGTCGCGTTGACCCTGCTGCCGCTCGCCCAGACGCTCACGGGCGAAGCGGGGCGGATCACACAGCTGCTGGTCGAGCCGCGCCCCGGGGACGAACGGGTCGTCGCGCAGGAGCTCGCACGGGTTGCCGCGGGGAGGCTGGCCGTCGAGCCGGCCGGCGAAGAACTGCGGCTGTTGCGCACCGCGGCGCAGCCGACCGACCAGTCGACCACGTTGTTCGCCGCGATCGGCGGCATGGTGGGCTTCCTGCTCGCGCTCAACGCGATGCTGCTGACCGTCCCCGAGCGCCGGCGCTTCATCGCCGACCTGCGCATGCAGGGCTTCGACCCCCGCCAGGTGCTGCTGATCCTCGGCTTTCAGGCGCTGGCTCTCGGAGTGGCGGCGTCGCTTGCGGGAATCGCGCTCGGCGTCGTCCTTTCGCGCACGCTGCTGCACCGCGTGCCGCTCTACCTGGCGGTGGCCTTCCCGCTCAGCGGCGCGGAGATCGTCCACGTGGGCACCGTGTTGCTGGCGCTCGCGGCCGGCGTGGGCGCCACGCTCGTGGCCGCGGTCCCGCCGCTGCTCGACCTGCGCCCGGGTCGGCCGGCCGACGCGGTCTTTCGCGCGACGCGCAACGAGGCCGGGGTGGGCTGGCGCGCCGCGCTGTGGGCGTGCGGGGCCGGTCTCGTGTTGATCGCGGCTGTGACCGTGCTCGTGCTCGTGAGCCCGCGCCTGACGATCGCCGGCGGGATGGCGCTGGCGTTGGCGGCCATCTGCCTGATCCCGGCTACCTTCGGGCTCCTCGGGGAGCTGCTGGGGCGCCTGGCAGAGCGCCTGCCCGGCAGCATGCTCGCCGTCGCCGTGAGCGAACTGCGCTCGACTGCCACCCGCTCGATCGCGCTGGCGGGGGTCGCCGCGCTGGCGATCTATGGCTCCGTCGCAATCGGGGGGGCGCGCGCGGACCTGCTGCGCGGCATCGACGGCGCGATCGTGCACTACTTCGCCACCGCCTCCGTGTGGGTGGTGGAGGACGGGGAAATCTTCAACACCAACGCCTTCGCCGGCGACGGTATAGCCGCCCGCGTCGCGCACGTGCCGGGCGTGGCGGCCGTGCGCGCCTACCAGGGTGGGCTCCTCGACCTCGGCGCGCGCCGGTTGTGGGTGCGTGCCCGCCCGCCGAGCGACCCGGCGATGCTCGAAGCGGGCCAGGTGGTGAGCGGCGGCCTCGCGCGGGCGACGGCGTTGATCCGCCGCGGGGGCTGGCTTGCGATCTCCAGTGGCCCGGCCACCGAACACCACCTGCGGGTGGGCGACGCGGTGTCGCTGCCCACCCCGTCGGGACCGGTGCGCTTCGGAGTCGCCGCGGTCATGACCAACTCGGGGTGGCCGCCGGGCGCGATCACGCTCAACGCCCGCGACTACAGCCGCTACTGGCGCACGTCCGACCCGACGGCGCTCGAGGTCGCGCTCGCGCCGGGTGCCGATGCGGCGACCGTCAGGCAGCGGATCGCAGGGACGCTCGGCGGCGGCGCGCTGCTGGCGCGCACCGCCGCCGAACGGGCGGCCGAAAGCGAGGCGAGCGCCCAGCAGGGGCTGCGCACGCTCGGCGAGATCTCGACGCTACTGCTGATCGCCGCCGCCCTCTCGGTCGCGTCTGCGCTCACCGCCGTCATCTGGCAGCGACGCCCCCGGCTCGCGTCCCTGCGCATCCAGGGCTTTGACTACCTGCAACTGTGGCGGGCGCTGCTGCTGGAGAGTCTTGTGCTGCTGGGGGTCGGCGCCAGTGACGGGGTGCTCCTGGGTGTGTATGGCCACGCACTGGCGAGCCGCTGGCTGGAGATCACCACGGGCTTTCCCGCGCCGTTCTCGCTCGCGGGAGTGCAGGTGCTCGGCACCCTGCTGGTGGTCGCGGCGATGGTGACGGCCGTGATCGCGGTGCCGGGGCTGCGGGCGGCGCGGGTGCCTGTGCAGGTGGGCCTACAGGAGTAGTGCCCTGCGGGTGCGCCCGCACGAAGGGTCCGTGGGTCCTTAGGGCCTATCCCTGTAGGGTCGCACGCCTGGATACGGCCGATGGTCTTCGCGAGGCTTTGTCCTCGGGCTCGACGTGGGCCCACCACGCCTTCGCCCTTGCGTCCGCGCCTCGCTCGACCCTCGACCGCCCCAGACGCACGCCCCTATCGGGATAGGCCCTAAGTCGGAAACAAAACGAGAGCGCTTGCACAAGCCCCACCGGGGCCTGGCGTGACATCCGTCCACCGTCTCCCGCAGGCAGTTGGCTTCTGCGCAATTATGACGTCCCTGGTGCGCGCAAAACTTTTGGAATGCTCGCACATCCTGAAAAGCGCCCGTCGCTGGGAGTCGCGTTCGCCGGGGCTGCCCGGCGCTACTGGCTTGGAGTCTTTCCCCACGTCCGCCGTGAGGCGGCGCAGTGGCGCCGGCGGGCCACGGAGATCGCCGATCCGGTGCTCCGGCGGACCGCGCTTGCCAACCTGAACGAGGGCCGGCAGCACCTGGAGGGCGCGGCCGCCTTCGCTGCGTTCGTGCCCGTGGCGCGCCGCGCGGCGGTGGTTCGCGCCCAGGTCGCCCTGCAAGTCGCCTACGACTACGTGGACACGCTCTCCGAGCAGCCGTGCTGCGACCCGGTGCGCAACGGCGCCCGGTTGCACCGGGCGCTGGGGGCAGCGCTCGATCCCACCCACCCGCGGCTCGACTACTACGCCCACCACCCCCGCTGCGAGGACAGCGGCTACCTGCAGGGCATCGTCGAGGTCTGCCGCTCCGCCCTGCGCCAACTGCCGGCGTACCCCTCGGTCCTCGCGTGCACGCGGCGAGCGACGGCGCGGATGGCGTCCTACCAGAGCATGAACCTCAGCGAGTCCCAGGGGGACCACGCGGCCCTGGCGTGCTGGGCGCGAGCGCAGACTCCCGCCGGCACCGGCCTGCGGTGGTGGGAGACGGCGGCCTCCGCCGGCTCCTCCCTGGGTGTCTACGTGCTGATCGCGGCCGCGGCGGCCAGCGCCGTGAGCGCCGAGGAGACGGCGGCCATCGAAGCGGCGTACTTCCCCTGGATCGGCTCTCTGCACCTGCTGCTCGACAGTCTCGTCGACCGCCGGGAGGACGCCGAGTCGGGCCAACGCAGCCTGCTGGACTACTACGCCTCCCCGCAGGAGGCCGCCGCCCGCCTCGGGCTGCTCGCGTCGGAGTCGCTGAGCCGCGTGCAGGCGCTTCCGGGCGCTCGCCGGCACGTGCTGATGCTCGCGGGGATGACCGCCCACTACCTCTCGATGCCCGCCGCCGCGCACCCGTATGCGCGACCCGCTGCGCGCACCGTGCTGAACGCGATCGGTGGGCTCGCGGCACCCACGATGCTCGTGATGACCGCGCGGCGAGCCGCGGGTCGGGAGCGCGCTCCCGGGAAGAATAGTCGCGTTGCGAGCATTCTTCTTGGGACTTTCATCGCGCGCCGCCGATCGGCATGATTGACTCACGCGACAGACGATTGTGTGCTCACGTCCTTCTGGCCCTGGCTTTCCGAGGTGGGCGGGTGTGCACTTCCGGAGTCCTCAGTGGTTTGACCGAGCGCCCTGGCAGGAGGGCGGTTGATTAGGTTTGTGCACTCCGGGGAACAATCCGCATAGCACGAGTTTTTCCGTCACCTAGCTCCGCAACCCTAGTTCCGCAACCCCAGCTCCGCAACGATTGTCATCGCCGCGGGTTGGTAGAAATGTCTCCTCCATTCGTCAGTCGCACCAGATAGCCAGCGAAATGCCCAAGCCCCTCGATCCCGAGCACCCCGGCCGTTTCTCCTCCTCGCTGTGTGCGGGTCTGGCGATGCTCACCTGCTTCTCCGCCGAGCACCCCGTGCGCGGAATCGCCGACATGGCCGACGAGCTGGAGCTCGGCCGTTCGACCACGCACCGCTACGCGACCACGCTGGTCACGCTCGGCTACCTCGAGCAGGGGCCCTCGCGCAAGTACCGGCTCGCTTCGCGCGTCTCTGACTTCGGACTCTCGCTGCTGGACTCGATGGTCGTCCGCCGCGTGGCCCGCGACCACTTGCGGGAGCTGCGCGCGCGGACCGGACGAACCGTGAGCCTGGGGGTGCTGGGGGAGACCGAGGTTGCCTACATCGATCGCTGGCAGGGCTCCCGCAAGGGGCAGTACGCGGTCGACGCGGGCGTCGGGTTGGGCACACGCCTACCCGCCCACTGCACCGCCGCGGGCAAGGTGCTCCTGGCGCACCTGCCCGAGGCGGAGCAGCGGGAGACGATGGCCAAGCTGCGCCTGGTCAAGCGCGGCCCCAAGACGATCGCAGCCAAGACCGCCCTGCGCGCCGAGCTCAAGCGTGTCCTCGCCGAGGATGGGCTGGCGGTCGAGGACGAGGAGCTGCTCGCCGGACGCCGCGCCCTCGCCGCGGCCATCGTGGACCGGGAGGGCGCCGCAGTCGCGGCGGTCGAGCTCGCGGTGCCCGCGAGTGCCTACACGCGTGAGCAGCTGTTGAAGGACCTCGGCCCGAAGGTGACCGCCACCGCTCAGCGCATCGGCGCTGAGCTGGAGTGAGGCGCTCCAGGGTGTCCCCGCTGCCCCCCCGTCACCTGAGAGCCCCCCGACTGCGCGAGGCGCGCTGGCATCCGGTCGCCGGCGAACTCGCCCGCCGGACGATCCCCTGCCTGCGCCCGTTGCAGCGCGCCTGCCCGCTGGCCGCCACCCTCGCCGGGGCAGCGCGGGAGCAGCGGGCGCCGCGGGCCGACTCGCCTACGCCCCGAGCGCCCGGGCGATCACCATCTGCTGGATCTCGTCGGTGCCCTCGCCGATCGTGAGGATCTTCGCGTCGCGGTAGAAGCGGCAGACCGGGTACTCCTCGATGTAGCCGTAGCCGCCGTGGATCTGCACCGCCTCCTCCGCGCAGCGGACCGCCAGGCGGCCCGTCTTGAGCTTCGCCTGCGCGGCGGTGAGCGTGAAGTCGCTCCCTGCGTCCTTCTCCCGCGCCGCCTTGTAGACGAGCAGCCGGGCCGCCTCGATCTCGGTCGCCATGTCGGCGAGCTTGCCCTGGATCGCCTGGAACCGGGAGATCGGCTGGCCGAACGCGTGGCGCTCCCTGCGCGTAGGCGAGCGCCTGGTCGAGCGCTCCCTGCGCGAGGCCGACGCCCATCGCCGCCACGCCGATGCGGCCGATGTCGAGAACGCGCAGGAACTGCTTGAGGCCCGTGCCCGCGGGGGCCGAGCAGGTTCGCCTCGGGGACGCGGCAGGCGCTGAAGCGTCAGCGGGCGCGTGTCCGAGGCGTTCCAGCCCATCTTGCGGTAGGGCTCGCCCTGCTCGTAGCCCGGGCGTGCCGTTGGGGACGATCAGGTTCGAGATCTCGCGGTGGCGTGTGGCCGAGCCGCGCTGTCGCGCTCGCCGGTGAGGGCGGTGATGCACGACCACGCCCGAGATCTCGGTGCCGGCGTTGGTGATGAACTGCTTGGCGCCGTCGATCACCCACTCCCCGTCCTCCAGACGCGCGCGGGTGCGCGTGTTGCCGGCGTCCGAGCCGGCCTCCGGCTCGGTCAGGCCGAACGCCCCGAGCCGCTCGCCGGAGCACAGCCGCGGCAGCCACTCCTGCTTCTGCTCCTCGGTGCCGAACAGGTAGATCGGCTGCGTGCCGAGCGAGGTGTGCGCGCACAGCGTGATCGCGACCGAGGAGTCCACGCGCGCGAGCTCCTCGACGGCGAGCGCGTACGCGAGCGTGTCGCCGCCCGCCGCCGCCGTACTCCTCCGGGAAGGGGATGCCCATCAGTCCGAGCTCGCCCAGCTTGCGCGACGATCTCGTAGGGGAAGGCCTTCGTGCGGTCGAGCTCCTCGGCCACCGGCGCGACCTCGCCCTCGGCGAACTCCCGCACGGTGCGGCGGATCAGCTCGTGCTCGGCGGAGAGGTCGAAGTCCACGCCGGGATCATCGCAGCCTTGCCTTACCTACGCGCCTTGCGGGCCGTGTGGGCCCTCTTGGCCCGCGGGCAGCCCGTGACCGCGATCGGAGTGCTCCGGTGGATCACCGCGCCGTCCTGGGCGACGAATTCCGTCGGCATGACGAGCTTGCTCTTGCAGAGGTTCCCGTGTGCGGCGAGCGCGGAGTAGGGGCCCTGCGGCAGGTAGAGCTCGAACGTGCCGACGGGCACGTCTGGCACGGTCTTGAACGTCGAGGTGGTGATGCTGGTCTTTTCGTTGATGAACGTCGAGCCGACCAGATCGACCGTCACGCCGTAGCCCTGCAGCACGATGATCAGGCTCGGGAACGCTTCGCCGCCGTGGGAGACGAAGTACGCGGGCCCCGTGAGCGGCACCGGGATGATCGGCGTGGTCGCCCGCGCGACGCCGACCCGCGAGGCCGCGGGGCACCTGGCCGGGTTGGCTTCGAAGACCGCGGCCGGGCAGGCCTTCTGCAGCGTCGTCAGGCGCGAGGGCAGCGGTTTGGGCAGCTGCACTTTGACGAGTGCGATGTTCGCCTGCTGGCCGATCTGTGATCGGTCGAAGGGCGCCTGCGGGTAGGAGAGCCGCGCGTCGAGGCTCGCGCCCTCTTCGCGGGTCGTGCGGCCCGAGGTCGAGACCTTGAACTGAGGGGCGAAGGTGAGCGCGGCGCAGTTGGTGTCCTGGAAGTGGTAGGCCTGCTGGGAGGTCATGCCCTGGGTGCTGGAGAGCGTGGCATCCACGCTCGTGGGGTTGCAACTGGTCGGGTTGAAGACGAATTCGGGCCGGTTGATCTCCACGTCGACGCTCTTGACCTGGAAGGGGATGCCGTACTTGCCCGTCGGCAGCGCCGCGTTGGTGACCGTCAGCTGGGCGGTGTGCGGGTCCACGCTGACGGTCGCCCGCACGACTTCGCAGTCGCAGGGGCCGCTGCCGAGGTCCAGCGGCCCGGCCCGCTCGGAGACGTCGATCGAGAGCCCGAAGGGCGCGCCGCCGTAGGGGCCTGTGAGGAACACCCGGCCACCTTTGATGAAGTACGGTTCCGGGCCCGGGCCGGCGCCGGCCGTCACTTCGCCGATCTGGCTCGCCGCGGGGCACGTGCCCTGCGCCGCCTGCGGTTCCCCGCAGAGCGGGAGCTTCGAGAGGTTCCCCGAGAGGCCCGGCGGCGTCGTGACCGACAGCCCACCCAGGTCCTCGTCGGCGTCTTCGCGCCCGAACGTGACGCGCAGCGGGCTGTAGCCGCCGGCCTGGTTCGAGAGCGTGCTGGCAGCGAACGACGGGTCGAAGCGCGGCGCCTGGCAGCCGGTGATTTCAAACGGCGCGCTCGAGGTGATCGCGTCAGGGGTGAACGGGGCGCTCCACGGCGTCAGAACGCCTTCGGCGGCGTAGGAGCCGCACACGCTCGGGTTCGCGAGCGTCGCGCGCGAGCCGCCCGTCAGATGCAGTTTCAGTTCGCTGAACGGCAGCTCCGGGTTTTCGTCGAAGACGGTCGTGATCTGGTCCGTCGCGGGGTCCGGTGTGGCGGTGCCCCGGATCTTCACGAGCACGCCGTGGCCGGCGAACGTCAGGTACACCGTGAACGGCGGGCCGGTGATCGGCCCGGACGGCGGGCCGCCGAGGTACAGAGCGCCCTTCAGTTCGCCCGACAGCGCGGGGGTGATGAGCGACACCGTGCCGAGCCGCGACGCGTTGGGGCATTCCACGGGCTGTTCGCTGCCGAGGCCGACCTGCGCTTCGGTGCACGATTCGAGCCCGTTCGCCGCGGAGGGGGAGAGCACCACGCCCGGAGGCATCTTCACGACCGCGTCCTTCAGGTCGGCCGTCGCGAGACCTTCCGCGCCTTCGGTCTGCGGGACTTTCACGTCGACTTCGTAGCCCGTCGGGGTGGTGGCTTGCGTCTGTTCGGGGGCGACCGCGATCGTCGGGGAGAACTTCAGCGATTCGCAGCCGGTGAACGGGCCGACGCTTGTCGTCGCCGGCTGCACATGTTCGCCTTCCCACGATTCTACGCCCACGAGCTCTGCGGTCAGCGGTTTTTCGGTGCACTGGGTTGGGTTGACCAGGTATGCGACTGGGTTTTCGTTTGCGGCGAAGCCGCCCTTTTCGTTGCAAAACTCTTCTCCCGGCACGAAATGTTCGTTGAGCCCGAACTGTTCGCACTCGAATTCACTGCCCCGCTGCGCGTCGTGGCTCGAGTCGGCCGGAACACCCCATACAGTCAATGACTCGCGCACGAATTCGACGAGGCTGTAGATGTTCGTTGCGCGCGCATGGACCCTATAGTCATCGCCGACCGATACGACGATCTCGCCCGACGCGTCCGGCAGGATCGCAAAGCCGTATACGGCCGTCAGGTTCGGAGGCGGTGCCATGTTGAACAGCGGCACGAGATAAACGCCATAGTAACTCGAAGGGCCAGAAAAACCCGGGGGAAACCTGAGCACGAATTCGAGCGTCCCGATCTGGGAACCCACAGGGCACGTGCCGAGCTGTAGCTGCACTGGATCACACGTCTTCACCGCTGCAGGGTAACCCGCGAACCCGAGCGGCAACACGACTTCCACGTTACGCAACAACCCATTCACGGCCCCGGCTTCGTCAGCCGCGAACGCAAAGCTCGTCGTCAGATCCGGGTGCGCGCCCGCCTGATCGCTCGTGGGGACGAGTGTGAAGCTGCCCGGCTTCACCACGAGCGCCGCCTGCGCGAGGGCCGGCGCAACAGTGCAGAGGGCGATACAGACGGTGAGGGCGCCAAGCAAGAGGTGCTGATACCGGGAGGCACGAGCCGGGGTGCCCCAGATATGGGATCGCATCACTTGCGCCTCCCATAGGCGCGACGCGCTTTCTTTTCGCACGAGGCGCGAGCTCGCTTTCGCTCTTTCCTACAGGCACGGAGTGCCTTGGCACGCTTTTGAGCCGCCGTCGATTTCTTGGGTTTGGATGAAGATGACTGGTTGCCAGAGGGGGTACCAGCGGGATTACTGGCGCCCGCGAACGTACCGCTTGCTCCCGGGCCGAACAGCGGTGGCGGGCTGCCGACACCCTGACAGCTCGTGCATTCGGCCCTCGGTGGCGGTGGCGGAAAACCACCGCCCACGCGTGCATCGTAGATGTTCGTGAATTCGGGGTCGGCGTGTGGCACCAGTTGCGCCGCGCTCGTGAAGAACACGTCCCTGCCACTACTGCTCGCCCCCAGAAGACGCTCAGGCCCTACGTCTTCGCCGGCCGAGATCAGATGTGTGCAGCCGTTCACCACGTGACAGAAGACATCCGGTCCTTCTTCGGCGCCATCCTGCTCCCACTCATAGACATCAGCACCCACACCAAGTTCGCCCGACCTTTCTTCCGCGGCCTTGGTTTCATTCGCATCTTGCGCCACGAGCCGCGCGGATGTCTGAAAGAACACGCGCCGCCCATCTTCAGAGATCTCGACCGCCTCCCTCGGGCTGTCCACGGTGCTCAATAGGCCGGAGAATGGATTTGGCACGACCACTTCCCCTTTCGCAGGCGCGACGCCTTCCCCGCACGACACGCACATCACACTTCGGTCGGCAGCGTCGTAGCGGTAGAGTCTCGGTGTGACCCGCACCACGGGTTTCTTCGATCAGTTCGCCGCGAGGGCCGGCGAACATTACCCCGGGTGCGCCGGTTTTGCCGGAAGCGAACACGAGGAATGCGCCGTTCGGTGTGGTGTACGCCTGCTCTTTCGTCGAGGACGGTTCCGAGATGACGGCGACAAAGGTCTGCGCGCCTGTCGCGGTTTCGTAGCGAAAGATATCCGACCCACGCTCGTAGTAGACGGTCGATCCATCTTCCGAAACGACGACAACCGGATTGACCTTATCGTATGCTTCTACCTCGTTTGCGATCAGTGTCAGCCTCTGTCCTTCGGGGGCTTCGGTATCATACTCATAGAGATAGAAGCCGTGTTCCCCCGCGTCCCTGGTCAGTGCGCTTTCCGCGGTGAAAAAGACCGTGGAACCATCGAGGCTCGCGCCGTCATAGAACACCCGCCCGCGTTCGGAGAGTGCGATGCTCACACCCTCCGGTTTGGAGATTTCCACCGTTTCTCTACCTTCCACCCGCATATACAGCTGCGGCTGGGGACAGGGAGGGGGTGTCTCAGGTTCGGGGCTGACGAAGAAGACCCTCGAGCCATCCGCGGAGACCGCGTTGATAGCGGTCCCGTCTTCTTCCTGTGAGCCGATCTGGGCACCGCATGTGTTGAGCAATTTCTCTTCGCTGTCCACGTTGAGCAGATGCAGCTGCCCGCCGGCCCACTGATAAAGATCCCTGGCTTCCGGCTCTGTCTCTTCGGCGAGCTCACGTTCCGGCCCCGGCGGAAGAAGCGTGTGATCGGGTGAATAGAAGACGACATCACTGAACGCCGGAACGCTCTTGGTGCCGGCGTTTGCGGCGAGGAAATGCGTCGCTCCGGCTTCCTGTGAGGGGATGCTCCCAAGCGTTGTGTACGGACCACCGACAGGACCCACCTCGAGCGCGCGGTTCGCGGTGAAGATATCGAGCGCGGGCGTCGATTTGAACGCGACGCGGGAGAGCTCGGGGCTCAGCAGTTCCAAGTCGAAGCGGTTCCCCGCCATGCCCGGCGCCGTGATTGACTGCATCGTCCAGCCCGCGGGAGTCCGCGAGAGGACAGCCTGCGTGCCTGTGTTGCTGGCGTCGGGTTCCACGAACGATCCGTGCGCTTCCAGCGCGATGTGTTCGCCATCGCTTGAAGCAACGGCAAAATCCAGGTTCGTTTCGAAAGAGAATGTCCTCCGTGCGCCCCAGTTCTGCTGGAGTCACGAGCTCATACGCGCGGCAATCAGGCAGGCTTGCGGAACGACCGGCGCGAAACTGTTCGTTCGGGCACTGCGCGGCGGCCGCCGTGCTCACAGCGAGCCCATTGCACGCTACGCCCGCCCATCCGACTGCCAGCGCCAATCGAAGGCATCCCGCCCGACTCATCCCATGGTCCTCCCATCCTCTCAGCCACATAACCAAACACCAGTAATACGCTCACCGGATTCGATCGACCTCCGCCCCAAACCCGATTGCAAACCTCGATCGCGCTCAAACAATCATCGGGTGGGGTCGGCTTGGGCCGACCCCACCCGACTTGCTCAGCAAGACTCAGGTATCGTCGTTGCTAGCTCTTGAATATCGATAGTGCACCACCAGGTAATAAGATGGCAATCTTGCCTGTCACTTCTCCTGACTTTTCTTTTTTCTGCGAGCATGTCCCCAATCTTGCGTCCTGGAATCTCCCTTTCACTAATAATTCCAGTGCACCGGCAGGGTTTTTGGTCACTTCGCCAAATGATAATTCAACTTCTTCCGGTTCTCCCACCGAGGATTCACAAACATCTTCTGTTGGTAGCCCGGCGACTTTGCATTTGAGTTTCCATCCGGGTTCTTTTTTTTCGCCGCTTCCTACGAGCTTGGTTAATGGTTCACCATTGGCTCCAACAAAAAGTTCCGTAGTCCACGGAAGATTGATGCCTGTTACTTCGGTGACACCTTTTGATTCGCAGACTTTCTTGCCTACGCAATTTTTTTCTGGTTCTTTGACTTCGGCTTTTACGACTTTGCCTTTGCCGTTCGCTTCGATTACTCCTTCGCCGACAGAGCCTGCGTTGTCAAAGCACTGAACTTCCGATGCTCCTGCGGCAGTTTTCGTGTCTTTCAGTAAGAGAGTAAGGATTAAGATCTTGACAGTAATCGACGTTCCGGACGGAACCCCTAACGACTGCCATGAACCCGATCCGGCTGTAAGGCAATTGCTGCTTGTGTATTTGGTGAGGCCTTCACCTTTTAAACACACTAACCATAATAACGCCGCCGAGGCATTGCCCGCCAGCGCCATGCCCATCACGAGCATCGACGCAAGGCAGAGCCCCGCGATTTTCAGGGACTTTTTCATTTTTCGTGATCCTCCATAGTGGTAGAATGATTGACCAAGGTCCGGGCGCTCTGCCTCCGGCGCCGCGCCCGGTTCTGTCGTGCGGCATGCCTCCGTGCACCAGCTCCTCGTCGTACGCGCGACAGCATCGCAATCGTTGGTTCGGTTCGAGGTGCCGACAACGAGCATGCTACTAAACCCTTACCACCGATTGGGGTAGACGAAACTCGATTGTTCTCGCGCATGGCGCACGACGCGCCGAAACCCCAGGTTTCATGCCGGTTCCGGCCCGATCGCGCAGTTGGGCAAATTTGTCTCCAGCCCCGCGCCGGTCTCCCCGAGGGCCTCAGCCTCGACCGCGGGGATGCGGAAAGGCGCAGGCGGGCACCCGCACCCCGGCAGCGCCCACGCGTCCGGGCGCCCCTCAGCCGCTCGCCTGGCGACCCTACGCGTACGACCGCGCGAGCTCGACCAGCAGCCGCACCCCGAACCCCGAGGCGCCCTTGCCGACGTATGCGCGGTCGAGTTCCCACGCCGTGCCCGCGATGTCGAGGTGCGCCCACGGGGTCTCGCCGACGAAGTTCGCCAGGAACGCGCCGCCCACGATCGTGCCCGCCTTGCGCGCTTCGGGGGCGTTGTCGAGGTCGCCGTAGCTTGCCCTTGACGAGCTCGTCGTACTCCTCGTGCAGCGGCAGCCGCCACATGAGCTCGCCGGTGCGCTCGCCGGCGGCCACGATCCGCTGCGCGAGCTCGTCGTCGTTGCACATCACGCCCGCGTACGTGGAGCCGAGCGCGACGATCACCGCTCCGGTGAGCGTGGCGAGGTCGACGATTCGCTCGGCGCCGCTCGGCGATGGCGTGGTGCAGGCAGTCGGCGAGCACGAGGCGGCCCTCGGCGTCGGTGTTGTTGATCTCGATCGTCTTGCCGTTGGCGGCCGTGACGATGTCGCCGGGCTTCACCGCGCGGCCGCTCGGGAGGTTCTCGGTGGCGCCGACGACGGCGAGGACGCGACCGGCAGCCGCAGGCGCGCGATCGCGCCGACCGCCTCGATCACGGCGGCGCCGCCGGACATGTCGAACTTCATCTCCGCCATCTTCGCGCCTGGCTTCAGCGAGATGCCGCCGCTGTCGAACGTCACCGCCTTGCCGACGAGGCCGAGCACGGGGCCGCCGGCCGCTCGCGCCGGGCCCGTCGTAGCGCAGCGTGATCAGCGCCGGCTCCTGCTCTGAGCCCTGCGCGACCGCCGCGAACGCGCCCATGCCGCGCGCGAGCGATGCCCGCGCGGCCCTCGACCTCGACGGTGAGGCCCTCGACCTCGCCGCGCGAGCGCGCGGGCGTGCTCGCGAGCGCGGTGGGGGTGAGGTCGTTGCCGGGGCGGTTCTGCAGGTCGCGTGCCGCGTTGACGCCGCGGCCACGATCGCCGCCTCGGCGACCGCCGCTCGAGGCCTGCGCGTCGGCGTCGGGCGCGCTGAGACGAGCAGGCGCTCGAGGTGCTTCGGCGCGCGCGTCCTCGCTCCGCGTCCGCCGCGCGCGTGGTAGCGGTCGAAGCGGTAGTCGGCGAGCAGCGTGCCCTCCACGAGCGCGGCGGCGATCGTCGCCGCGCGATCGGCCGCGGCGCCAGCCAGCAGAGCGTCCGGGTCGCCAGCTCCGGGCGCGGCCGTGCGCGCCGCGCGGCGCATGCGCGGGCGCGCTCGGGCGTGAAGCTCGGCGCGCCCGCCCGAGCCCGACGAGCAGCCAGCGCCTGCCTTCGGCGTGGGTCAGCGCGAGCGCCTTCGGCGTGGGCCGCGCCTCCCCGGAGCCAGCGAGCTGCGGCCGCCTCGGCGGGCAGGCTGGCGGCGGGGTCCTCGCCCTCGAAGACGCCGACGGCGACGTGTCGGCGTCGGTGCCGGCGGGGGCGTGCGGTGGTGGCCGAGACGTTCATGGGCCGCGCGAACCCTACCGTGGCCGCGGTCGTCTCGCCGAGCATGGCGCCGGCATCACTACCATTCGCGGTCCGTCACCCGACGACTCAGGAGACGCTCGCCCCATGCCCAAGACAGTGATCCTCGGCACAGCCCGCACGCCGATCGGCAAGCTGGGCGGCGGCCTCGTCGACGCTCGACGCGACCGAGCTCGGCGGCGCTGGCGATCGAGGCGGCGCTCGAGCGCGCGGGGGTCGAGCCCGAGCAGGTCGAGCACGTGGTGATGGGGCAGGTGCTGCAGGCCGGGCCAGGGGCAGATCCCCTCGCGCCAGGCGCAGATCAAGGCCGGCATCCCGAAGGAGGTCTCCTCGGAGACGATCAACAAGGTCTGCGCCTCGGGGATGCGCGCCACGGTGATGCTCGACCAGGCGATCCGCGCCGGCGACATCGAGGTCGGCGTCGGCGGCGGCATGGAGTCGATGTCGCAGCGCGCCCTACCTGCTGCCGCGGGCGCGCTTCGGCTTTCGCATGGGCGACGTCAAGGCGCTCGACGCGATGGTCCACGACGGCCTCACGAACCCGTTCTCCGGCAAGCAGATGTTCGTCGAGGCGACCGAGGTCGCCGACGAGCTCGAGATGACGCGCGCCGACCTGGACCGCTGGGCGCTGCGCTCGCACGAGCGGGCGCTCGCCGCGATCGACGAGGGGCGCCTGCCCGAGGAGATCGTGCCGGTCACGGTCAAGGGCACGCAAGGGCGACACCGTCGTCGAGATGGACGAGGGGCCGCGCCGCGACACGACGCTCGAGGCGCTCGCCAAGCTGCCCGGGCCTGGTCGGCAAGGAGGGCTCGCACACGGCCGGCAACTCGCCCGGCGTCAACGACGGCGGCGGCGCGCTCGTGCGTCGCCTCCGACGAGTGGGCCGCCGCGCAACGGCAGGGAGCCGCTGGCCGAGATCGTCGCGCACGCGCAGAGCGCCGACGACTTCGCCTACCTCGCACGCACGCCCGCCTGCGCCGCCACGAAGGCGCTGCGAGAAGGCCGGCCTGCAGGCGCAGCGACATCGACCTGTGGGAGATCAACGAGGCGTTCGCGTCGGTCACGCTGAACTCGATCCGCATGCTCGGCATCGACGAGGACCGCGTCAACGTCAACGGCGGCGCGGTCGCGCTCGGCCACCCGATCGGCGCCTCCGGCGCGCGCATCCTCGGCTCGCTCGTGCTCGAGCTGCGCCGCCGCGGCGGCGGGCTCGGCTGCGCGGCGATCTGCTCGGGCGGCGGCCAGGGCGACGCGGTGATCATCAAGGTCTGGTGGCGGCAGGCGCAACGGCTGTCGCGACGCGCGCGTGCGCCGCGTTCTTCGACCTCGACAGGACGTTGATGGCCGGCTCCTCCGGCATCTACTTCGCGCGCGCTGCGTACGAAGCCGGGATGATCACGCGCGGGCGGCTCGCTGGGCGACCTGTGGCAGAACCTGCGCTTTCGCCTGCGCGGCTCCACCGACGACTGGGCCGATGCCGTGCGCGTGCGCGTCGGCGAGATGCTCGCGGACGTGCGCCGTGCGCGACCTGCAGCGCATGTCCCCGCGGGTGCTCGCTGGCGTGCTGCCGCGGCTGTACCCGCAGATGCTCGCGCGCGCCTACGCCCACCAGGACGCCGGGCGGCCGGTGTACATCGTCACGGCCGCCTCGCAGGAGATGGCCGACCTGCTCGCGCACGTGCTCGTCTTCGACGGCGGCCTCGGCTCGCGCCTGGAGGTCGGCGACGGTCGCTACACCGGGCGCGCCGCCGGGCCGTTCAACTACCGCGAGGGCAAGGTCCTCGCGCTGCGCGAGCTCGCCGCCCGCGAGGGCCTCGACCTCGCCGCCTCCTACGCCTACTCGGACTCGGAGTCCGACCTGCCGATGCTGCGCGCCGTCGGCCACCCCGTGGTCGTCAACCCCGACGCCGCGCTGGAGCGGACCGCCGCCGCGGAGGGGTGGGAGGTCCTGACGCCTCGGACCGCCTCGGGCGGCGGCTGAAGGAGCTCGCCGTGGCGGCCGTCTCCGCGGAGCCTCGTGGCGCTCGCGGCCGCGTCGTCGGCGGCGGTCGCTGCGGACGCCGGCGACGGCGCCGCCCGGCTGCCCGCAGCCGCCGCGCGGGCATAGCATCACCCGCCCGTGCTCCTCCGCCCCTGAATCCCGCAGGCAAGATCCGCGTCGTCGTCGCCAAGCCGGGCCTGGACGGCCACGACCGCGGCGCGAAGATCATCGCGCGCGCGCTGCGCGACGCCGGCATGGAGGTCATCTACACCGGCCTGCACCAGACCCCCGAGCAGATCGTGGAGACGGTGATCCAGGAGGACGCCGACGCCGTCGGCCTCTCGATCCTCTCCGGCGCCCACATGACGCTCGTCCCGCGCGTCGTCGCGCTGCTGCGCGAGCAGGGCGTCGACGATGTGCTCGTCACTGTCGGCGGCACGATCCCCGCCGAAGACATCCCCGAGCTCAAGCGCCTCGGCGTCGCCGAGGTCTTCACGCCCGGCGCCCCGACGCAGGCGATCGTCGACTTCATCCGCGCCCACGTCGCCGACGATTGATTGACTCGTCAGTCAACCGCGCAAGGCTGTAGGATGTACGCGTCCCAGACACCAAGGAGATAGGCAGAGCATGAAGATTTGCGTCCTTGTCAAGGAGGTCCCCGACGGATCTGGGGGAGGGCAGGCCCTCCCCCAGTACCCCCTCCCCTCGAATCGGGGGCAGGTCTGATGAAGATTTGCGTCCTTGTCAAGGAGGTCCCGGACGCCGCCGTCGAGAAGCGCATCGACCCCTCGACGGGGCGCATGGACCGCAGCGGCGAGAAGAACCTCAACCCCTACGACACCCACGCCATCGAGGCCGCGATGCAGGTCCGCGAGGGCGGCGTCGCGCCCGTGGAGGAGATCGTCGCAGTGACGATGGGCCCCGAGTCGCGCGGTGCGCGCCCTGCACAAGGCCGTCTCGCTCGGCGCCGACCGCTCGGTGCACCTCACCGACCCGGCGCTCGCCGGCTCGGACGTGGCCGCCACGGGGTACGCGCTCGCGCAGACACTGAAGCGGGAGTCGCCCGATCTCGTGCTGCTCGGCCAGCAGTCCGACGACGGCGAGTGCTACACGATCGGCGCGGTCGTCGCCGAGCATCTGGGGATGCCCTCGCTCACCCAGGTCATCAAGATGGACGTCGCGGACGGGGCTCTCGGTGCGAGCGCCAGGCCGAGTACGGCTACGACACCGTGCAGGTCTCGCTGCCGGCGGTGATCTCCGTCGGCGACGCGATCAACGAGCCGCGCTACCCCTCGCTGAAGGCGATCATGGGCGCCAAGAAGAAGCAACTCGACACGGTCCGGCGTCGGCGACGTCGGCGTCGATGCCTCGAAAGTCGGCGGGGAGCACTCGGCCGCGCAGTGGGTCGCCGCGAAGGCGCCGCCCGCGAAGGCCGCCGGCGAGATCATCGAGGACGAAGACACGGGCGAAACCGTGGAAAAAATCGTCGCCTGGCTCGACGAGCGGAAGCTTCTCTAAGCGCGGAAAGGGACTGAACTAAAATGGCAAACATCCTCGTTTACGCGCTGCACTACGAAGGCGCGATCAACAAGAACTCGCTCGGCGCCGTCTCCGAGGGCGCGAAGCTCGCCGCGGAGCTGGGCGGCGAGGCGCACGCGCTCGCTGCTCGGCGAGGGGGTCCCGCAGGACCTCGCCGCCTCGCTCGGGCGCTACGGCGCCAAGAAGGTGCTCGTCGCCGAGGGCCCCGAGGGGCTCGCGCAGCCGCTCGTGGATGCGATGGCCGCGGCGATCACGGCAGGCGGCTACAAGTACGCGCTGTTCGGCGGCGGCCTGCTCGGCTTCGAGATCGGCGCCGGCCTCGCCGCGCGGCTCGGCGCGGGCGTGGCGATGGAGGTCACGGGCGTGCGCGTGGAGGGCGGCGAGCTGGTCGCCGAGCGGCCGATCCTCGGCGACTCCGCCATCTCCGAGATTCGCTACCGCTCGCCGGTCGGCATCGTCATCAGCCGCCTCAACGCGTTCGAGGTGCGGGAGTCCGGCGCTGGCGACGCGCCCGTGGAGCAGCTCTCCTTCGAGCTCGAGCCCGCAGGCCCAGCAGGCGAAGATGCTCATGCGCGGCGAACAGCGCGGCGCCGACGTCGACATCGAGGGCGCCTCGATCCTGGTCGCCGGCGGGCGCGGACTCGGCAAGGCCGAGGGCTTCAAGCTCTGCGAGGACCTCGCCGCCGCGTTCGGCGGCAACACCGCCGTGGCCGCCACGCGCGCGGTGGTCGACGCCGGCTGGTACCCCTACGCCGCCCAGATCGGCCAGACCGGCAAGACGGTCACGCCGAAGCTGTACCTCGCCGCCGGCATCTCCGGGGCGATCCAGCACAAGGTCGGGATGCAGGCCTCGGAGAACATCGTCGCGATCAACAAGGACTCCAACGCGCCGATCTTCGAGTTCTCAGATCTTGGCGTCGTGGGCGACCTCAACAAGATCTTGCCGAAGCTCACCGAGGCGGTCAAAGCGAAGAAGGCTGGCTAGGCGAAGGACGCGAAGGAGCCGAGGGATGCGTTACGCGGACGCCGAAAGGAGCATCTGATGTCCAGCCACAACGGCAAGGCGATCCCCGCGGCCTACCCGCCGCCGGTGGACTCCCAGAAGGAGTTCGTCAAGCGCAGCCTCGACCCCGAGGACGAGCTGATCGAGGTGGGCGTGGCGATCGTCGGCGGCGGCACCGCCGGCCTGGCGTGCGCCAACCGCCTGCTGCAGCTACTGGGCGACGATCCGGAGACGATGGAGCGCCTCGGCGAAGTGCCGGTGGCGGTGATCGAGAAGGCCAAGACGTGCGGCGGGCACAACCTCTCGGGCGCGGTGATGCGACCCGGGCCGCTGCAGGAGCTCTTCCCGGAGCTGACGCGGGAGCAGTGGCGCCAGGAGGGCTTCGCGTTCGGCGAGGTCACCAAGGAGTCCGTCTACGTCCTGCCCAACAGCAAAACCAAGGTCCGCATCCCGCCGCCGCCGCCGCAGCACAACCACGGCAACGAGGTGATCTCCGTCTCGGCGCTCGCGCGCTACCAGCAGCGCGTCGCCGAGGAGGCCGGCGCCTACATCCTCACCGAGACCGCCGCCACGCAGCTGATCGTGGAGGACGGCCGTGTGGTGGGCGTGCGCTCCGGCGACAAGGGCCGCGGCAAGGAGGGCGAGGAGCTCGGCAACTTCGAGCCCGGCACCGACATCAAGGCGCAGGCGACGGTGCTCGCCGAGGGGTGCTGGGGGCACGTCACCGGCGCCGCGATCAAGGAGTTCGACCTCGCCGCCGGGCGCGAGCCGCAGGTGTGGGAGCTGGGCGTCAAGGAGGTGTGGAAGGTCGCCCGGCCGCTCGACCGCGTGATCCACACGCTCGCCGGGTGGCCGCTGAAGATCAACGCCAAGTACGGGCAGATCGGCGGCTCGTGGATGTACCCGATGAAGAACGAGAAGACCGGCGAGGACATGGTGTCGATCGGCTTCATCGTCGACCTCGACTACGCCGACGCCACCACCTCCGCGCACGACCTGCTGCAGGAGATCAAGACCCACCCGCTCTTCCGAGGCGTGCTGGAGGGCGGCGAACGCGTCGCGTGGGGCGCCAAGGCGCTGCCGGCCGGCGGCTACTGGGCGATGCCGAAGCTCTCGATGCCCGGCGCGGTGCTCGTCGGCGACGCGGCCGGGATGATCGAACCTCGCCTCGCTGAAGGGCGTCCACTACGCGATCAAGTCGGGGATGCTCGCGGCCGAGTCGATCTACGCCGCGCTCAAGCGCGGGGAGTCCTCCTTCGAGGACTACGAGCAGCGTGGTGGAGGACTCCTTCATCGGCAAAGACCTGTGGGAGCAGCGCAACACGCGCCAGCCCTTCCAGAAAGGCCTGATCCGCGGCGGGCCGCTCGTCAACCTGATGATCGCCACCAAGGGCCGCTTCCCCGGCGGGCGGCTGGTCGCTGCACCGCAACGACGCCAAGCCGATGTTCATCGGCGACACCGCGGACTCCTACCCCAAGCCCGACGGCAAGTACACCTTCGACAAGCTCTCCTCGGTGTTCATCACCGGCAACGCCACGCGCGACGACGCCCCGAACCACATCCGCGTGCAGAAGCACGTGCCCCGCGAGGTCGCCGAAACGTGGCGGTGGATGTGCCCGGCGGGCGTGTACGAGATCCCCGAGGACGGGGAGGGTGGGAACGAATCCGGGATGGTGGACGTGATCGTCAACTACACCAACTGCGTGCAGTGCGGTGCGATCACCGCCAAGGGCGGGCGCCTCACCACACCGGAGGGGGGCGACGGGCCGCTCTACCAAATCCTCTGAGTGCCCTCGACCGGCGCATAGCGGCGTCCTCAGTCGCTCGTGTGCGCAGCACACTTCGCTCCTTGCGTCCTTGCTCTGCTTGGTCGAGAGCACTCAGGACGCCCCGACTGCGCAACCAGCGGCCTTCGGCGGTGTTAGGGGTGAGGCGATGTCGAGATCGATGTTTTCCATGGCCCTGAGCACGGTGGCGCTGATGGCGCTCCCGGGGACAGGCACGACAAGCCCTGCGCCGACGCTGAGCGCCACCGTCGAACAGTGCGTGACCGCTGCCGCGCAGACCGGCCGCTCAGTGACGTTCACGGGGCAGATGGAAACAGTGCCGGGCGCCCACCGCATGGCGATGGAGATCACGGTGCAGGAGCGCGCCTCGGGCGAAGCGGGCTTCCACACGCTCATCGCTGCCGGCCCCCCTGCGTGGGAGCGCTCGGAAGCGGGTGTGCGGGTCTACAAGTACGTGCGCCAGGTGACCGCGCTGCCCGCGCCGGCCGCCTTCCGCGCGGTCGTGGCGTACAGGTGGATGAACGAACGGGGCCAGGTCATCCGCCACGACATACGGCGCACCACCGTGTGCCGGGAGCCGCAGGAATGGCCCAAGCCGGAACCTGCCGCTAGAATGCCCTCAGCATGAAGACCGCGATCCACCCTGAGTACGTGCTGGCGCACGTGAGATGCACGTGCGGCAACGAGTTCACCACGCGCGCGACCCGCACGGAGCTGCACGTCGAGGTGTGCTCCAACTGCCACCCCTTCTACACCGGCCGCCAGAAGCTGGTGGACACCGGCGGGCGCGTCGAGCGCTTCCAGCGCCGGGTCGCCAAGGGCCGCGTGCGCCAGGCGCAGGCGGCCGCCGCCGCGCCGGGCGCGAAACAGCCGGAGTAGCTGTGGCCACGGCCGTTGCGCGAGAGCAGGCGCCGGCCGTCGGGTTGCAGGGCTCCCCGACGGTGGGCCCGGAGGGCACGGGCCCCAACGGCCAGCTGGTCGCCCAGCGCGACGCACCGCTCGGCGGCCAGGCGGTGCTGGAGGGCGTGATGATGCGCGGCGTAGCCCACTGGGCGGTCGCGGTGCGCAAGCCGCCCCCGGGCTCCGCCAACGGGGACGGCCGCCCCGGCGCCACCAACGGAGACGGCCCCGCCGCCGACCCTGCTGCCGCCGACCCCACGCTCGGCGAGATCGAGGTCACGAGCTTCCCCCTGGACTCCGCCCTGCGCCGCCACCGCGCGCTGCGGCTGCCGATCGTGCGCGGCGTGGTCGCGCTCGGCGAGTCGCTGGCGATCGGTTTCCGCGCGCTCGAGCATCTCCGCCAACGCGCAGCTCCCCGCGGAGGAGCCCGCGGAGCCCACGAACGGCGCGGGCGCGGAGGAGGAGGCCTCCCCCCAGGAGATCCCCCGGGCGCTGTGGGTGGGCACCGCGGTGCTCGCGATCGTGCTCGCGGTCGGCCTGTTCTTCCTGCTCCCCGTGGGCCTGACGAGCCTGATCCGCAGCGACCTCGGCGGCTCCTCGGTGGCTCTTCTGGGCGATCGAGGGGGTGGTGCGCACGGCGATCTTCCTCGGCTACATGCTCGCTGCTCTCGCGCGTGCGCGACCTGCGCCGCGTGTTCGAGTACCACGGCGCCGAGCACAAGACGATCTCCTGCTACGAGGCGCGAGCTCGAGCTGACGCCCGCGAACGCGCAGCGCTTCTCGCGCCTGCACCCGCGCTGCGGCACGAGCTTCCTGCTGGTCGTGATGATCGTGGCGATCTTCGTGTTCGCCCCGATCGGCCTGCTGCCCTGGTACTGGCTCGTGGCGACGCGCATCCTCGGCGTGCCGGTGATCGCGGGGATCTCCTTCGAGCTCATCAAGTTCGCCGGGCGCAACCGCCGCCGCGCGCTGGGTGCGGGCGGTGATGTGGCCGGGCCTGAAGCTGCAGCTGCTCGACCACGCGCGAGCCGGACCTGCACCAGCTCGCCGTCGCGATCGCGGCGCTGCGCGCGGTGCTGGCGCTCGAGACGCCGGGCCAGCTCACCGCCGCCGACCTGGTGGGCGTGGAGGTCGTGGCGTGAGAGGGGCCCATAGACTGGGTCTCGATGATCGAAGACCTGGTCGAGCAGATCGAAGCGCGCTTCGCGGAGCTCGGCGCGCAGATCACCGACCCCGCAGTGATCGGCGACCGTGTGCGCTACGCGCAGGTCGGCCGCGCCTACCGCCAGCTGGAGCCCGCGGCGAAGCTCGCCGCGCAGTGGCGCCGTGCGCAGGACGACGCCGCGGGCGCGGAGGAGCTGCTCAGCCGAGGACGGCGAGGACGCGGAGCTGCGCGAGCTGCTGCAGCGGCGCGCGCGCGCGGATCGAGCAGCTCGAGGAGGAGATCCGCATGGCGATGGTGGAGCGGGACCCCAACGACGAGAAGGACGTGATCGTCGAGATCCAGGGCGGCGCGGGCGGCGAGGAGGCGGGGCTGTGGGCCGGCGACGTCTACCGGATGCTGAGCCGCTACGCCGAGCGCTCGGGCTTTCAGGTCGAGCCGCTGGAGGCCGGCGACGGCAAGTACACGTTCGCGATCAAGGGCGACGGCGCGTACTCGGTGTTCAAGTTCGAGGGCGGCACGCACCGGGTGCAGCGCGTCCCCGCGACCGAGTCCCAGGGCCGCATCCACACCTCGACGGCGACCGTCGCGGTGCTGCCGGAGGCCGAGGAGGTCGACGTCCAGATCGACCCCGCCGACCTGCAGATCGACGTGTACCGCTCGACCGGCCCGGGCGGGCCAGTCGGTCAACACGACGGACTCCGCGGTGCGCGTCACGCACAGGCCGTCGGGGATCGTGGTCTCGATGCAGGACGAGAAGTCCCAGCTGCAGAACCGCGAGAAGGCGCTGCGCGTGCTGCGCGCGCGCCTCTACGAGCGCGCGCTGGCCGAGCAGCAGGCGAGCGCTCGCCGCCGACCGCCGCTCGCAGGTCGGCACGGGCGAGCGGGCGGAGAAGATCCGCACCTACAACTACGGCGAGCGCCGCGTCACCGACCACCGCGTCAAGCTGACCGCGCACAACCTCGACGCAGGTGCTGGAAGGCGAGCTGGAGGAGTTCACCGACGCGCTGCAGGCAGATGAGAAGCGCCGGCTGCTGCAGGCGCAGACCGGCGGCGTGAGCGGGCGTCGGTCGGCGCGCGAGCGCGCTCGACGGCGCGGTCACCGCGATTCGCGGCCGGCGGCGCGCGGAAACGCCGCGCCTGGACGCCGAAGCTGCTGCTCGCGCACGTGCTGGGCGTGGACCGCGCGAGCGGCTCTACACGCGACCGCGCGCTGACCGTGGACGGGCCCCGCCGTGCGGCCCTTCCAGGATGCTGTGCGCCGCCGCGCGGTCGCGCGCGAGCCGGTCGCATACATCATCGGCCGGCGCGGCTTCCGCCGCCTGGAGCTGTGCGTGGACCGCCGCGCGCTGATCCCGCGACCGGAGACGGAGCTGCTGGTCGAGCTGGCCCTGGCGCTGCCCGAGGGCGTGCGCGTGCTCGACGTGGGCACCGGCAGCGGCGCGGTCGCGCTCGCGCTCAAGGACGAGCGCCCGGACCTGCGCGTGGCCGGCAGCGACGTGAGCGCAGCAGGCGCTCGGGCTGGCGCGGCGAGAACGGGGCGCAGCTGGGGCTCGAGGTCGCATGGCTGCGGGCCGACCTGCTGGAGGACGTCCCCGACGAGTACGACGCGGTGGTCGCGCAACCCGCCGTACGTCGCGGAGGCCGAGCGCGCGACGCTGGCGCCGGAGATCCTCCGCCACGAGCCCCCGGGCGCCCTGTTCGCCGGCCCCGACGGCCTCGCGACGATCCGGCGCCTCGTGGCCCAGTTGGCCGCGCGCGAGCGTGTGCGCCTCGCCGCGATCGAGGTCGGCGCCGGCCAGGCTGAGGCGGTGAGCGAGCTGCTGCGCGCCGCCGGCTTCCCTGCGGTGTGCGCCGCACGCGACCTCGCGGGCATCGAGCGCGTGGTGGTGGGGGAGCGGGGCGGGTGATGCTCACCGAGCAGGACACGGAGCGCTTCGAGCGCTGCCTGGCAAGCGGCGGCGTGGCGGTCTTTCCGGCCGACACCGTCTACGGCCTCGCCTGCGACCCGGAGCGGCCCGCGGCGGTCGAGAGGCTATACGAACTGAAGGGCCGCCCCCCCGACCGTCCCGCGGCGGTGATGTTCTTCACGCTCGCCGCCGCCCTCGACGCGCTGCCGGAGCTCGGCGAGCGCGAGCGCGCTGCGCTTCAGGCGCTGCTGCCGGGCCCGCTGACGGTGCTGCTGCCCAACCGCGCGGGGCGTTACCCGCTGACGGGTGGGGGAGACGCTCGGCCTGCGCGTGCCGGCGCTCACCGCGCCCCTCGCGGCGCTCGTCGCGGTGTCGGGTCCGGTGATGCAGTCGAGCGCCAACCTCTCCGGCGACCCCGAGGCGCGACGGCTGGCCGACGTGCCGCGCGCGCTGCGGGAGGGCGCTGACCTCGTGCTCGACGGGGGCGAGCTGCCGGGCGTCGCCTCCACGGTGCTCGACCTGCGGGAGTACGAGGAGCACGGGCGCTGGCGCGTCGTGCGCGCGGGGCCCCTCGGCGAAGCCGAGCTCGCGCAGGCGCTGGGCGGGGCCGCCGCGTAGCCCGCGCCTGCCGCTGACGTGGGGCACGGACGCCCCGCGGGTGAGGGCGTGGGACGTGCGCCCGGACGCGCGGATGCGCACCAAATAACCCACCAATCCGCGCGCAAGTGACGTCCGCCACGTGCTAGCCTCGGGGACGGCCCCGCGACTGGCGCCTGGAGGTGGAGCACCACCGGGGAGCGGGGCGCCGTGAGAGCCGCGCGCCTGGGCACCTTCCACGACCCGAGGAGCGCCCATGGCCGAGATCGCCGCAGACCACTTCAACCGCCCGCTCGCCGAGGTCGACCCGGAGGTGGCCGAGGCGCTGCGCGGCGAGCTCGCCCGCCAGCAGGGCACGCTCGAGATGATCGCCTCCGAGAACTTCGTGCCCCGCGCGGTGCTCGAATGCCAGGGCTCCGTGCTGACCAACAAGTACGCCGAGGGGTACCCCGGCCGGCGCTACTACGGCGGCTGCGAGTGGGTCGACGTCTCCGAGCAGCTCGCGATCGACCGGGCCAAGGTGCTGTTCGGCGCCGAGCACGCCAACGTGCAGCCCCACTCCGGCGCGCAGGCCAACGCGGCCGTGTACCACGCGCTGCTGGAGCCCGGCGAAACGATCATGGGGCTCTCGCTCGCGCACGGGGGGCACCTCACGCACGGGATGCGCCTCAACGTGTCGGGGCGGCTGTACGACGTCGCCGCGTACGAGGTCTCGCGCGAGACGGGGCTGATCGACATGGAGGAGGTCGCGCGTATCGCCCGCGAGCGCCGGCCGCGACTGCTGCTGGCCGGGTGGTCGGCGTACCCGCGGCAGCTCGACTTCGCCGCCTTCCGCGCCATCGCCGACGAGGTTGGCGCGTACCTGATGGTGGACATGGCGCACTTCGCCGGCCTCGTCGCGGCGGACCTGCACCCGAGCCCCGTGCCGTACGCCGACGTGGTCACGACGACTACGCACAAGACGCTCTGCGGGCCGCGGGCGGGGCTGATTCTGTGCCGGGAGGGGCTGGCGAAGAAGATCGACTCGGCCGTCTTCCCCGGCCAGCAGGGCGGGCCGCTGGAGCACGTGATCGCGGCCAAGGCCGTCGCGCTGCGGATCGCGGGCTCGGAGGTCTTCCGCGAGCGCCAGCACCGCACGGTGGAGGGCGCCCGCGCGCTCGCCCAGCAGCTGCTCGCGGCCGGCCACGGCGTCTCGGTGCTCACAGGGGGGACCGACGTGCACCTGGTGCTCACCGACCTGCGCGACGTGCGCCCCGAGCTCACCGGCCGCGCGGCCGAGGACCGCCTGCACGACCTCGGGATCACCGTCAACCGCAACGCGGTCCCCTTCGACCCCCGCCCCCCCATGGAGGCCTCGGGCCTGCGCATCGGCACGCCCGCGCTCGCCACGCGGGGGCTGCAGCGGGAGGACTTCGAGGAGGTCGGGGCGGTGCTTGCCGCCGCGCTCACCCCCGGTTTCGAGGCCCGCGCGGGGGAGCTCGCCGAGCGCGTGCGGGCGCTGGTGGAGCGGTACCCCCTCTACGAGGAGCTGTCGGCCGCCGCGCTCGCATGAAGGGGTGGGGGAGGGGATCGTCCGCGCGTCGTAGCGCGGGGTCCATCGGCACCTGAGCGCCGGCCCTCCGTGGCCGGCGACGCTGAGCTTTGGTGGCCTGGGAGCAGGCTAGAATCTGGTTATGACCACCCGTGAGAGGGCCCACAAGCTGTTGGACGAGCTGTCCGAGGCCGAGGTGGAGCCCGTGCTGGATTTCATCGTCTCGCGACACGCGGACCCGCTGCTGCAGGCAATCGCCAATGCGCCGGAGGATGACGAGCCCTGGACCGAGGAGGACGAGGCCGCGGTTCAGGAGTCACGCGATGAGCTCGCCGCTGGAGCTCCGCTGATCCCGCTCGAGAGCATCAAGCGCAAGTACGACCTCGCGTGAGCGAGGGGCCTTGGTTCATTGGTTTCACCAGGCGTGGTGAGAAGGATCTGCAACGTCTCGATCCCAAGATCAAGCAGCGTGTGGTGAGCGCGCTCGATCGTCTTGCAAGCAGTCCCGGCGAACATACCGGCGTTCGCAGGCTCACCGGCCGACCCGACTCTCGGATTCGTGTGGGCGACTGGCGTGTGATCTTCGAGACAGACCGGGAGCGCAGACAGGTCATCGTCCATCGCATTCTGCCGCGCGGCAGAGCTTACGACCGCTAGCGAACGACGTCTGCGCCTGCGATGCTGTCCGCGAGCTGATGCGCAGCCACGAGCTCGAAGCGCTGTACGCCTTCCCCGGGCTGACCTC
Source organism: uncultured Solirubrobacterales bacterium (assembly GCA_963821775.1). Classification (GTDB taxonomy): domain Bacteria; phylum Actinomycetota; class Thermoleophilia; order Solirubrobacterales; family Solirubrobacteraceae; genus Palsa-744. Next base: position 95,875 of record CAWGFB010000002.1, read on the forward strand.
GCCCCTGCCGCGGCTGACAACGTCTGCGCATGCGATGCTGCCGATGATGCACCCCACTGAGCTCGACGCGCTGTACGCCCTCCTTGCCGCCGCCGTCGTCACGGCGCTCCTGACGCCGCTGACGATGCGCTTCGCGCGCGCCGTCGGCGCGGTCGACCAGCCGCGCGAGCGGGGGCTCTCCGATCGGCCCACCCCGCTGCTGGGGGGCCTGGCGATCTTCGCGGGGACGCTCGTCGCGGGGCTGATCTGGCTCCCCGACGAACGGCTGTGGCACGGGGTGCTGCTCGGCGCCGCGTTCATCACGCTGGTGGGCGCGCTCGACGACCGCTTCGAGTTGCCGCCTGCGGTGAAGCTCGCCGGGCAGGTGGCTGCTGCGCTGATCGTCGTGCACTACGGCATCGAAGTGCAGGAGATCGCCCTGCCCTTCGTGGGTCTGCTGCACTTCCCCAACGCCGGCGCCGCGATCACCGTGGTGGGCCTCGTGGCGCTGATGAACGTCGTCAACTTCTCCGACGGCGTCGACGGCCTCGCCGCGGGCGTGTGCGCGATCATCGCGCTGGCGCTCGCGGTGATCGCGTTCGACCTGCAGAGGTGGGCGCCCGGCGTGCTTGCGGCGATCATCGCCGGCGCCTCGGTGGGCTTTCTGCTCTACAACTTCCCGCCGGCCTCGTCGTTCATGGGCGACTGCGGCGCCAACCTGCTCGGCCTGCTGATGGGCTGCCTCACGGTCGAGGGCGCCGTCAAGACCGAGGTCGTGCTCTCCTTCGCGCTGCCGCTGATCCTGCTCGCCGTGCCGTTTCTCGACACGACTTTCGTGGTGCTCAAGCGTCTGAAGTACCGACGGCCCATATATGCCTCCGACTCCGAGCACTTCCACCACCGCATGGCCCGCATCGGCTTCTCCCGCCGGCGCACGATCGCGTACTTGTACGCGTGGACGCTGCTGCTCGCCGGGTTCGCGCTCGCGCTGCGCTTCATCCCCTACTCCGACCACCGGGGGCACTACTACCCGGGGTGGACGCTCGTGATGGGTGCGGTTGCGCTGGTGGTGGCCGCCGCCTCGGTGTACCTCGTGTACGTGCTGGAGATCCTCAAGTTCCGCCGCCTGGACGCGATCCGCCTGCGCCGCCTGCGGCCCGAGGCCACGCACGCGGAGATCGAGCGCGACGTCACCGAAGACTTCGAGACCGGCGAGTACCAGACCGTCGGCTCATGAGACGCCTGCGACTCACCCCGGGCGCGCTCGCGCCGCTCGCCGCTGTGCTCGTGCTCGCGCTGGCCGCGCTCGCCCTCCCGGCCGTCCGCCTCGCCGCCGCCGCGGGCGCGACTTCGGCCGGCGCGCACCCTCCGCTCGTCGGCATCGCCGAGCAGCAGACGTACGATGTTCGAAGACCCCCGCTTCCAGGCGCTCGGCATCCGCTACGCCCGCGTCTCGATCGGCTGGAACGCACTGGAAAGCCGCTCCCAGGCAGCAGCACTCTCCCAGTGGCTGCGGGATGCACGTGCCGACGGGGTGCACCCGCTGATCGGCTTCGAACACTCGTGGACCGCCGGCCGCCACCACCGGCTGCCGAGCCCCGCCCAGTTCGGCGCCCAGTTCCGGCGCCTGCACGCCCGCTACCCGTGGGTCACCGACTACGCCGCATGGAACGAGGCCAACTACTGCGGGCAGCCGACCTGCCACTCGCCGGCGCTGGTGGCGGCCTACTACGCGCAGATGCGCCGCGCCTGCCCCACCTGCAACGTGCTCGCCGCCGAGCTGCTCGACGTGCCCGGCATGGCCGGGTGGGCCGCGGCGGAGCGGCGCGCGCTCGGCTACGAACCGGGGATCTGGGGGCTGCACAACTACATCGGCGCCAACCGCTTCCAGACCGCCTCGACCCGGGCGCTGCTGCGCGCCACCCGCGGGCAGGTGTGGTTCACCGAGACGGGCGGGGTCGTCGCCCGCCACAACCACTCCGCGCACGACTTCCCCGAATCCCCCGCGCACGCCGCCGCGGTCACGCGCTTCATCTTCGACCGCCTCGTGCGCCTCTCCCCGCGCGTCACGCGCGTGTACGTCTACCAGTGGAACGCCTCCCCGCGCCGACGCACGCCGTGGGACTCCGGCCTGATCGGCCCGCACGGCACCCCGCGGCCGGCGTTCTGGGTGGTGGTGCAGGCGCTGCACGCGCTCGGGCAGCTGCCCGCCACGCCGGCCGCGCAAGCGCTCTTGCGGGCGTCGGACCGCCTCGGCCGGTAAGCTGCACGGAGTGAACCGCCGGGTGCTGATCCTCTCGGCCGACGTCGGTGAGGGCCACGCGGCGGCTGCGCGCGCTCTCGCGCAGCAGCTGCAGGCCGCGCCCGACGGGGCCGAGGTCACCGTGATCGACGGCCTCGCCGCGATGGGCCGCGTGCTGCGGCAGGTCGTGCAGGACGGCTACCGCGTGCAGCTGCGCTTCCTGCCGTGGAGCTACGACGTGTTCTACTGGCTGCTCGAGCACGTCGCCCCCGTGCGGTGGCTGACGCGCTGGCAGCTGCGCCTCTTCGGCGCGCGCCCGCTCGCGCGCGCGATCGCCGCCCACGACCCCGACGTGGTCGTCTCCACCTACCCGGCCGTCACCGTCGTGCTCGCGCGCCTGCGCCGCACGGGCGCCGTCACGTGCCCCACCGTCGCGACGATCACCGACCTGACGGGCCTCTTCTTCTGGGCGCAGCCCGGGATCGACATGCACCTCGTGCAGTACGACGAGTCGCTGCCCTCCGTGGAGCGCATCGCCGGGGAGGGCTCCGCGCGCCTGGTGGCGCCGCTGATCTCCGCCGAGTTCCTGCGCCCGCGCTGCCCCACGGAGTCCCGGCGCGCGCTCGGCCTCCCCGAGGAGGGCCGCATGGTCGTCGTCTCCGGCGGCGGCTGGGGCGTCGGCGACATCGAGGGCGCCGTGCGCGAGCTGTGCCGCATCCCCGACCTGTCGAGCATCGTGTGCCTCGCCGGGCGCAACGAGCAGTTGCAGCGCCACCTCCAGGACACCTTCGCGCGCGAGCCGCGCGTGCACGTGTATGGCTTCACCGACGCGATGCCGCTGCTGCTGGCGGCCGCGGACGCGCTCGTGCACTCCACCGGCGGGGTCACGTGCCTGGAGGCGCAGGCGACCGGCACGCCCGTCGTCTCCTACGGCCTGCCCGTCGGCCACGCGCGCCTGAACACGCGTGCGATGGCGGACCTCGCGCTGTTGCGCCTCGCCAACGACACGCGCGAGCTGCGCGAGCACGTGCAGGCGAGCTTCGGGGAGGAGCCCGAGCCGCAGGGGCAGTCGGCCGGAGCGGGGGAGCACCCGCACGCCGTCGACGTCCTGTTGAAAGTCCCCCGGCGTGTACGCACGATCCCCGCGTGGCGACTGCGGCTGGCGGCGTTCTGCGCGCAGGCGGTCGTGCTGCTGAGCGTCGGCATGTGGACGCTGTCCACCGACGAGGTGAGCGCCGTGGCGAACGTGTTCCTGCACGTGCACCACCTCGCGCGCGTGTCCACCGACCGCCCGGAGGTGGGGCTGATCGTGCGCACCCCCGCGGGCGCGGTCGTGCGCGTCGCCGACGCGCTGGCCGCGCAGGGCATCCACCCCTCCTTCGCCGACGAAGGCGCGCACGCGCCCGCGACGATCGCTGCGCTGCGCGCCGACGGAGACCAGCTGCTGCCCGAGCTGCCGCCCGGCTCGAGCCCGCTGCATTGGATGGGCGCCGGCGGCGCGCTGCGCGCCCAGGCGCGCGCGCTCGGCCTGCGCCGCCGCTTCTACTTCCTGGAACCCGGGGGGGCCTGGGCGTCGGCCAGCTGCTGCTCACGGGCGCGGCGGGCGGCCTGCCCGTGAAGGGCGCGCTGCGCCTCAGCGCCACCGGCCCGCTGCCTCAGCGCCGCGCGCGCGCCGGCGACGTACTCGTCGTGGGCGTCTCCGGCTCGGCCACGTCGCTGCGCGGCGCGGCGGGCGTCGTCGCGTGGCTCGGCGCCGACGGGCTCTCGGCGGAGTCGCTCTCCGCGCTCACGCGCGCGCGCTGATCCTCGGCGGGCGTGGCCGACGCGGCCTTGGCGGGGACGGCCGACGCGGTCTCGCGCCCCGCGTCGGGCACGGCTCCCGCCGCCGGCGGCGTCGCCTGCGCCTGCTCGGGCGCCGCGACACGTGGGTGGAACGGCTCCGGCGCCATCGCCGGCGTGCCGGACGCGTAGAGGTTGGTCAGCAGCGGCGAACGGACCAGCACCGCGGCGCCGGCGAGGACCAGCGCGAGCGCGAGCCCCAGCGGCACCCCGCCGCCGGGGGTGGCGGCGAAGCTCTCGTGGAAGAGCACCGGCGCGAGCGCGACCGGCACCGCCGTCTGGATCGTGAACACGACGGGGGCGACCTGGATCGCCGGGCGCCCCTGCAGCGCAGCTCATCTCGCTGAGCGTCGCCACCGCCGACGCTCCTGCGGTGAGCAGGCCCCAGCCGACCGCTGCGCCCACGTAGCCGTTTGCCAGAGCATCGGAGGCCAGCTTGGTCGCCACCCCGCTCCCCCCGAACGCGAGCCCCGCGCCGAGCATCGTCACGAACGGCAGCGGCCGGCCGACGCGCAGCATCAGGTACGGCAGCATGCTCGCCACCCCCAGCGCGCCCAGCGACACCGCGAGCGTGGGCCACGGCGCGTGCGTGATCGAGCGCGCGGGCGCGCAGAGCCCGGCGCCGGCGACCCCCACCATGATCGCGCCGACGGCCAGGTACTCACGCCGACCGGCGCGCTCGCCGAGCATCCGCTCGGCCCATCACCATCAGCACCGGCAGCCCCAGCGCGAGCGCCGGGGCTGCACCACCACCAGGGGCGCCAAGCTGAGCGCCAGCAGCTGCAGCGGCCACCCCAGCATCGAGAGCCCCGTGCCGCCCAGCCACCGCACGCGTTCGAGCAGGCGCAGCGCGAGCGCCGGGCGCAGCTGCTCGTCGCGCGGAGCCTCGCGGGCCTCCAGTGCCTGGAAGGAAAACCCTAGGCTGTAGAGCGTCGCCGCCGCCACCGCCGCGAGGATGCCGAGGATCAGTTCGACCATGCCCGCCCCCGATGATCGCAGCCTCGTCGCCTCTTTGGTGGGCGCGGCCGCCCTGAGCTACCTTGCCTACGGCCTGCCGGCCCTCGCGGGCGCCCGCGCGCGCTACGTGAGCGACCGCGCGGGGCGCGGCCGGCCGCATCCCACGCGGCGCCGCAGGCCGGGCCGGCGCTCTGCGGGGGCGCCTCGGGATCGAGGACCGCATAGCCGGCGGCGCCGGGTACGCGCTCACCTTCGACGACGGCCCCCACCGCGAGGGCACCCCGGCGGTCCTGGAGATCCTCGCCCGCGAGGGCGTGCACGCGACGTTCTTCCTCGTCGGCGAGCAGGTGCTGCGCAACCCCACGCTCGCCGCCGAGATCGTCGCGGCAGGGCATGGCGTCGGCCTGCACTGCCACCGCCACCGCAACCTCCTGCGCCTCACCCCCGGGCAGACGCGCGAGGACATCGCGCGCGCGCAGGCGGTCATCGAGGAGGCGACGGGCCGCTCTCCGGGGCTCTACCGCCCGCCCTACGGCGTGGCGAACGCCGCGGCCCTCGGCCTCGCCCGCGCGCGCGGCTGGCGCACGCTGCTGTGGAGCCACTGGGGCCGCGACTGGGAGGCGCGCGCCACGGCGGAGTCGATCGCCGCGCTGCTCACTGGGGGCGTCCGCCCCGGCGCGGTGCTGCTGCTGCACGACGCCGACGACTACTCCGCACCGGGCTCCTGGCGGCGCACGGCCGCCGCGCTGCCGCGCGTGCTGGACACCCTCGCTGCGCAGGGCTTGGCGCCGGTCGGCGCCCTCGAGGGGCGGCATAAGCTCCCTTGACTGGCAACGCAGCGCACCCGCCTATGGGTCGAGGCGCTCGTGATCGTGTGGCTGTGCTGGGTGTACGACGCGGTCAACAACCTCGCCCCCGTGCGCCTGCACGACGCGCTCGCGCACGGCTGGGAAGTGCTGCACTTCGAGCAGGCGCTCGGCCTCGACCCCGAGGTCGGCCTCAACCGCTGGCTGACCCACCACCACACGCTTGGCCTGCTGCTGTCGGACTACTACGACAACGCCCACTTCATCGTCACGCTCGGCCTGCTCGGCTGGCTGTGGTGGCGCCGCGCGGACATCTACCGGCCGCTGCGCAACACGCTCCTCGCGATCAACGCGCTCGGCCTGCTCGTCTTCTGGCTCTACCCGACTGCCCCGCCGCGCCTCCTGGGCAGCGGCGGCTTCAGCGACGTGGTCGCGGCCACGCACGCGTTCGGCGGCTGGCACACCGGCTCGCTCTCCGCGGTCGCCAACCAATATGCGGCGATGCCCTCCCTGCACATGGCCTGGGCCGTGTGGTGCTCGCTCGCGCTGTGGCGGGTCTCGGAGCGTGCGTGGGTTCGCTGCGTGGCCGTGCTCTACCCCTGCGTCACGTGCGTGGCGGTGCTCGCCACCGGCAACCACTACATCCTCGACGTGCTCGCGGGCGTGGCCACCGCGGCCCTGGCCGTCGCCCTCGTCCACGCCCTCGAAGCGGGCTGGCGCGCCCGTACGGTGCTGCGACCGCTGCGGGCCCCCGCGTAGTTCGCGCCGGGTGTCACAAAGTTGTTACGAAGTCCCCGATCCTGTAGACTGCGCGGTGGCTGCCGCAGACGCCCAGAGGGGAGCCGGGGCGATGGTCCGCTGCACCAGCGGACGCGCCGGCTCTTGCGTCTATAGGGTGCCAGCCCATCTCCATGCCCGACCGCGAGCCCCCATCGATGGCCCCTGCCGCCCTGCGCGCCGGCGCGAGCGCGGTGGTGCCCCGCTCCCCCGCGGAAGCTCGGCGGGGTACCTCGACCTCGTGGTGCTCGCGCTCGCGGTCCCCGTGGCGCTTGCGCTCGGGGCGCCTGCGCTCGGACTGCTCCTCGGCGTGGGGGTGTGGTTCGTGCAGCGTGCGCTCGCTCATGTCGATCGGCGGTGGATCGCCCGCGCGCGCGAGCCGGGGTCCCGGCTCGGGCTCGACGTCGCCGAGTCGTTCGGGCGTATCTGGCTGCTCGCGGGGGCGATCGTCCTCGCGGGTGTTCTCGGCGGCCGCGCCGACGGGCTCGCGGCGGCCCTGACCATCTTCGCGGCCTACTCGATGGTCTTCGCCGTGCGCATGTTCAGCGGACCACGGGGCTTCGAGCGATGAGCGCGGTCGCAGGGGCACCGCCCCTAGCCCCCGGGATGGGATCCCCGCCCACCACCAAGCCAGAGAAGCAGGGGATGAGCCAGGGGCGGAAGGTCCTCTACGGGCTCCTCGGCGTCTGGCTCGGCGGGATCGTCCTGTTCGCGGTCCTGTTCGGCGTCACGGCGCACAAGGCCCCGGACGTCGCCAGCGGCGCCTTCTCGCCGACGAACGAGTTCAAACTTGACACCTGGTTCCAGGTTGGGCCGATCGCGTTCAACAAGGCCGTCCTCTACCTGCTGCTCACGGTCGGGATCACCCTTGGGGTGATGTTCTACGTCGCCCGGCGTCTGCAGCAGCGCCCGGGGCGCCTGCAGGTCGCGGTGGAGATGTACTACGACTTCATGCGCCGCATCTCCCAGGAAAACCTGAATCCGGAGATGGAGGGGAAGTACTTCCCGCTGATCGCCACGATCTTCGTGTTCATCCTCGTCTCGAACCTGATCGGCTACATCCCGCTGCCGGTCGACTCGGGCGAGAGCTTCAGCGTGTTCGGAGCGCACATCCCGTCGCTGCAGATCTACGCGGCCGACACCAACGTCGCCTTCCCGCTGATCCTCGCGCTGAGCGTGTTCGTCCTCTTCACCTACGAGGGAGTCAAGCACCACGGGCCGGTCGGCTATCTGAAAAGCCTGATGCCGGGCGGCGTCAACGGCGCGATCGTCCCGCTCATCTTCGTGATCGAGATCCTCTCGAACTTCCTGCGTCTGATCTCGCTGACGGTGCGCCTGTGGGCGAACCTGCTCGCGGGCCACATGTTGATCGCGTTCATGGGCGGGGGAGCTGGGAGTGCTCGTCGGGCTGCAGGTCGTGTCCTGGTTCTCTGCTGCCCTTCGGGATCGCGATCTTCCTGTTCGAGGCCGTGCTGATCGCCGGCCTGCAGGCCTTTATCTTTGCCATCCTGACCGCCATCTATCTCGGTAGCGCGGTCTCGAGTCACTAACAAACAAGGGAGCTATCGAGCAATGGGGTTTCTCCACCTTTTCAGTGTGTTCCACCCGCTGATCCTGACCGTGGAACCGATCATCAAGCAGAGCCAGGACGCCGGTCGCGCGATCGCGCTCGGCGTCGGCGCCGGTGGCGGCGCGGCCGGCGCCGGGGCGGGCATCGGCGCGGTGTTGGCAACGCCTCGATCCAGGCCAAGACACGTCAGCCGGAGCTGCGCGCCGAGGTCGAGCGCGACCAGTGGCTCGGCTTCGCGCTCACCGAGGCGTGCTTCTTCTACGGTCTCGTCGGCGGCTTCATCGCCTTCTTCCTGTAGGCCACGATGCCCCTCACCGCCAACATCCCGCTCGCAAGCGGCTCGTTCCTGATCAGCCCCAACGTGGGGCTGATGATCTGGACGCTCGTGGTGTTCGCCATCTCGCTGGCGATCCTGCGCAGGTTCGTCTTTCCCGCTGATCGGCAAAGCTCTCGACGCGCGCGCGCAGAAGATCGAAGGCGACATCGACGCCGCCGAGCAGCTGCGGACCGAGGCCGATCAGATCCTCGTCGAATACCGCGAGCGCCTCAAGGAGGCTCGCACCCAGTCCGAGGAGATCGTCCAGCGCGCGCGCCAGACCGCGAAGTCGCACGAGGGCGAGGGCAAGGAGCGCGGGCAGGAGCTCGTCGCCGAGGCGGCCGAGCAGGCCGAGCGCGAAATCGAGGCGGCCACGAAGCGGGCGCTCGAGGAGATCCGTCGCGAGGTCGCCGACCTGACGATCCTGGCCACCGAGAAGGTCACGCGCAAGTCGCTCACCGACGCCGACCAGCGGCGGCTCGTCGAGGAGGCGCTCGGCGAACTGGACTTCTCCGCCATCTCCGGGAGCCAGAATTAGATGGAGGAGCTGGCCCAGGTATATGCACGCGCGCTGTTCGAGGTGGCCCGCGAACAGGGCAAGCTCGACGTGCTGCGCGAACAGCTCGCGCAGCTGGCCGACGCGCTGCGCGAGAACAGGGAACTGGCAAGTGTTCTTCTTCTCCCCCTACTTCTCCACCAAGGAGAAGCAGGAGGGGCTCGGCAAGCTGCTGGACGGCGCCGATGAGGTGCTGCTGAACTTCCTCGAACCTACTGATCGAAAACCACCGGATGCCGGTGATCTTCCGCATCCGCCGCCAGTACGAGCGCCTGTGGGACGAGGAGAACAAGACCCTGCCGGTGGAGGTCACCAGCGCGATCGAGCTCGACTCCGCGACCACCGAGAGCCTCGGCAAGACGATCGGCGAGCGCACCGGGCGCAAGGTGCAGCTCGCCGCGCGCGTCGACCCGGACATCCTCGGCGGCATCATCATCCGCGTCGGCAACTCGATCCTCGACGCCTCGATCCGCAGCCGCCTGGAGCAGCTGAAGGTGGTGGGTGAGGTGAGCCTGCCCCCTCCCGCAAGGAGCCTAAGGAAAAGACACATGCAGATCAATCCCGACGAGATCACCAGCATCCTGAAGAGCCGCATCGAGGGGCTCGACGCCGGCGCGCGCCGAGCTGACCGAGGTGGGCACGGTGCTGTCGGTGGCCGACGGTATCGCGCGCGTGCACGGCCTGGAGAACTGCATGTCCTTCGAGATGCTCGAGCTGCCGCACGGCGTCATCGGCCTCGCGCTCAACCTCGAGTCCGACAACGTCGGCGCCGTGCTGTTCGGCGAGTGGGAGCACGATCTTCGAGGGCGACACCGTCAAGCGCACCGGCCGGCTGCTCGAGATCCCGGTCGGCGACGCGCTGCTCGGGCGGATCGTCGACCCGCTCGGCCGTCCGCTCGACGGCAAGGGCGAGATCGCACACGACCGAGACCCGCCCGGCCGAGTTCAAGGCGCCCGGCGTCGTCCAGCGCCAGCCGGTCAAGGAGCCGATGCAGACCGGCCTCAAGGCGATCGACGCGATGATCCCGATCGGCCGCGGCCAGCGCGAGCTGATCATCGGCGACCGCCAGACCGGCAAGACCGCGATCGCGATCGACACGATCATCAACAACAAGGACACCGGCGTCGTGTCGCGTCTACGTCGCGATCGGCCAGCGCATGTCCACGGTCGTGGCGCTCGCCCAGACGCTCGACGAACACGGCGCGCTGGAGCAACACGATCATCGTCGCCGCCTCCGCCGACGAGGCCGCGCCGATCAAGTTCATGGCGCCCTACGCCGGCTGCGCGATGGCCGAGCACTTCCTCTACAACGGCCGCCACGCGCTGTGCGTCTACGACGACCTGACCAAGCACGCCTACGCCTACCGCCAGATGTCGCTGCTGCTGCGCCGCCCGCCGGGCCGCGAGGCCTACCCCGGCGACGTCTTCTACCTGCACTCGCGCCTGCTCGAGCGCGCGGTGCAAGCTCAACGACGAGCTCGGCGGCGGCTCGCTGACCGCGCTGCCGATCATCGAGACGCAGGCCGGCGACGTCTCCGCCTACATCCCGACGAACGTGATCTCGATCACCGACGGGCAGATCTTCCTCGAGCCGAAGCTCTTCAACTCCGGCGTGCGCCCGGCGATCAACGTCGGCATCTCGGTCTCGCGCGTCGGCGGCAACGCCCAGATCGGCGCCGATGAAGCAGGTCGCCGGGCGCCTCAAGCTCGAGCTCTCCCAGTACCGCGACCTCGAGGCGTTCGCCCAGTTCGGCTCCGACCTCGACGCCGACACCCAGCGCACGCTCGCGCGCGGCGAGCGGCTGGTGGCGACGCTCAACCAGGGCGAGCGCCAGCCGCTGGCCGGTGGAGGACCAGGTGGTGCAGATCTACGCCGCCACCGAACGGCTTCCTCGACCGGATCCACGTCGAGCGGGTGCCGGAGTTCCTGGCCGAGCTGACCGAGCGGATGCACGCCCAGCACGGCGACGTGCGCGCGAAGATCGCCGCCGGCGACTGGTCGGAGGAGACCCAGGAGGCCGTCCACGACGCCGTCGACGGCGTTCGCCGGCGACTTCGGCTACGACCTCGACGAGGAGGGCCAGCCGCTCGAGGAGGCGCCGCTCCGCGCCGACGAGAGCGCCCCGGACCTGGAGGCCGCAGCCGGCCAGCGCCGGCTGGCGAGCACGGCCATGGCCTCCCAGCGCGAAGTCAAGCAACCGGATCGCCTCGGTGCAAGAACATCCAGAAGATCACGCGTGCGATGGAGATGGTCGCGGCCGCGCGCCTGCGCCGCGCCGAGCAGCGGATCGCGGCGCTGCGCCCCTATGCCGACGCGATCGCGGCGGATGACGCGCCAGGCCGCCCGCGCCGCCGGCGGCGCGGAGGCGCGCGCTGCCGCTGCTGCGCGAGCACGAGGCCACGCGAGCGCGTCGGCGTTGCTGCTCGTCACCGGCGACCGCGGCCTGGCGGGCGCCTTCAACTCGCAGATCATCCGCGCCGGCCTGCGCCTGCGGCGCGCGAGCTGGCGAGCGACGGCCGCACGCGTCTGGTACGCGGCCGGCCGCCGCGGCGTCTCCTCGCTGGCCTTCCGCGGCGACGAGCTCGCGCGGCGCCTACACGGGCTTCACCGACCGCCCCGCCTACGCCGACGCGCGCGCGATCGCCGACGACCTGATCGAGCGCCTACGTCGACGGCAGCGTCGACCGCGTCGAGATCATCTACAACGCCTACGTCTCGCCGCTCACCCAGCGGTCACCCGCGAGACGCTGCTGCCGCTCGCGCAGGCCACCATCGCCGGGCGGAGGCGGCGGCCGAGGACGCACCGGAAGTCGCCGACGGAGGGCCGCGCGGCGCTCGTCGAGTACGAGCCCGAGGCCGGAGGAGATCCTCGGGCGGCTGGTGCCCGACTACGTCGAGATCTCGATCTACCGCGCGCTGCTCGAGTCGACCGCCGGCCGAGCTCGGCGCGCAGATGACCGCGATGCGCAGCGCCTCGGAGAACGCCGGCGAGCTGATCACCGACCTCACGCTGCAGATGAACCGCGCCCGCCAGGCGGAGATCACCCAGGAGATCATGGAGGTCGTCGCCGGCGCCGAGGGGCTCAGCTGAGGCGCGACCACACGACCACAAAGACTTAGACGGAGACAGGAGACCGAAATACCATGGCCAGCATCGCCACCGAGCCAACACCCACGGCCCGACCGCGCGGCGGCAACGGCGCCAAGCGCAACGTCGGGCGCATCGAGGAGATCCAGGGCGTCGTGATCGAGGCCGTCTTCCCCGACCGCTTGCCCGAGATCAACCACGCGATCACGGTCGCGCGCCCTGCTGCGGCGGCTGCCGAGGAGGCGCAGGACATCGCCGCGGCGCGGCGAGGCCGTGCTCGTGTGCGAGGTGCAGCAGCACCTCGGCGACGACCGCGTGCGCGCGGTCGCGATGGACACCACCGACGGCCTCGCGCGCGGCGCGGAGGTGGTCGACACCGGCGGCCCGATCACCGTGCCGGTCGGGCCAGGCGACGCTGGGCGGATCTTCAACCTGCTCGGCGAGCCGATCGACCTCGGCGAGCGAGCTGCCCGCGGACGTCGAGCGCCGCGGCGATCCACCAGGACGCGCCGCGCGTCGAGGACCTGACGCCGACCACCGAGATGTTCGAGACCGGCATCAAGGTCGTCGACCTGCTCGCGCCCTACGCCAAGGGCGGCAAGGTGGGCCTGTTCGGCGGCGCCGGCGTCGGCAAGACCGTGCTCATCCAGGAGCTGATCCACAACCTCGCCAAGGAGCACGGCGGCCTCTCGGCCTTCTGCGGCGTCGGCGAGCGCTCCCGCGAGGGCAACGACCTGTGGCTGGAGATGAAGGAGTCGGGCGTCATCGACAAGACGATGCTCGTCTTCGGCCAGATGAACGAGCCGCCCGGCGCGCGCATGCGCGTCGCGCTCTCGCGGCCTGACGATGGCCGAGTACTTCCGCGACCAGGGCCAGGACGTGCTGCTCTTCATCGACAACATCTTCCGCTTCGTGCAGGCCGGCTCCGAGGTGTCGCGCGCTGCTCGGCCGCATGCCGTCGCAGGTCGGCTACCAGCCGACGCTCGAGACCGAGATGGGCGAGCTGCAGGAGCGCATCACCTCGACACGCGCGGGCTCGGTCACCTCCGTGCAGGCGATCTACGTCCCCGCCGACGACCTCACCGACCCGGCGCCGGCGTCGGTGTTCGCGCACCTCGACGCCACGACGGTGCTCTCGCGGGCGATCGCCGAGAAGGGCATCTACCCGGCGGTCGACCCGCTGGACTCGACCTCGCACGATCCTCAAGCCCGACATCCTCGGCGAGGAGCACTTCCGCGTCGCCAACGCGCGTCAAGGAGATCCTGCAGCGCTACAAGGAGCTGCAGGACATCATCGCCATCCTCGGCATCGACGAGCTCTCCGACGAGGACAAGCTCACCGTCCAGCGCGCGCGGCGGATCGAGCGGTTCCTCTCGCAGCCGTTCTTCGTCGCCGAAGCAGTTCACCGGCACGCCGGGCGCATACGTGAAGATCGAGGAGACGATCCGCGGCTTCGACGAGATCATCGAGGGCAAGCACGACGAGGTCCCGGAGAGCGCGTTCTTCCTCAAGGGCACCATCGATGAGGTGGTCGAGGCGGCGGCGAAACAGTAAATGGCCCACACCCCGTTCCCCGTCGAGGTGCTCACGCCCGAGGGCCAGGTGTTCACCGAGGAGGTCGAGATGGTCTCGACCGTCACAGAGGTCGGCTCGATCGGCATCCTCGCCAACCACGAGCCGGTGCTCGCGCGGCTGGAGCCCACCGAGCTGCGCCTGTACCGCTCGGAGTCGGAGATCCTGCGCTTCCGGCAGTCGGCGGGCTACCTGCAGTTCGAGGGCAACCGCGCGCTGGTGCTGGTCGAGGAGGCCACGCCGGTCGATGGCTCCTGAGCGCGAGACCGTCGGCGTCATCGGCACCGGCTACGTCGGGCTCGTCACCGCCGCCGGCTTCGCCGAGCTCGGCAGCGAGGTGTGGTGCGTCGACATCGACGCCGAGAAGATCGAGCGCCTGCGCCGGGGCGAGGTGCCGATCTACGAGCCGGGCCTCGAGGAGCTGGTCGCCGCGCAATGCCGAGCGCCTGCACTTCTCGACCGAGCTCGCACCCGCGCTCGAGCACGCGCGCCTGCTGTTCGTCGCCGTCGGCACGCCGCCCACCTACTCCGGCGACGCCGACCTCTCGGCGGTGCACGCCGTCGTCGACGCGATCCCGCCCTCCGACCGCCACGCGCTGGTGATGAAGTCGACCGTGCCGTGCGGCACCGGCGCGGCGATCCAGCGCGTCTGCGGCGAGCAGGGCAAGGGCGGGCTCGCGCTACGTCTCCTGCCCGGAGTTCCTCAAGGAGGGCTCGGCGCTCGAGGACTTCCTGCAGCCCGACCGGGTCGTGATCGGCGACGACGGCGACTGGGCCGGCGACGCCGTGGTCGAGCTCTACGCGGCCGCCTCGGCGGCGCCACGCTGGTGCGCACCGACGTCGCCAGCGCCGAGATGATCAAGCTCGCCGCCAACGCGTTCCTGGCCACCAAGATCTCGTTCATCAACGAGATCGCCAACGTCTGCGAGGAGACCGGCGCCGACGTGCTCGAGGTCGCGCGCGGCATGGGCCTCGACCCGCGCATCGGCCCGAAGTTCCTGCAGGCCGGGGATCGGCTTCGGCGGCTCGTGCTTTCCCAAGGATGTCGAGCGCGCTGAAGCAGCTCGCCGGCAACTCCGGCTACCACTTCCAGCTGCTGACCGCCGTGATCGAGGTCAACGAGCTGCAGAAGCGGCGCGTGGTCGGCAAGCTCGCAGCAAGCACCTCGGCACGCTGGTCGGCAAGCACGTCGCGCTGCTCGGCCTCGCGTTCAAGCCCAACACCGACGACATGCGCGAGGCCTCCTCGCTGGTGCTCGCCGCGCGCCTGGAGGCCGACGGGGCGCAGCGTGCGCGCCTACGACCCGATCGCCGAGGAGCGAGGCGCGCACGCTGATGCCCGGCGGCTGCAGTTCGCCGACTCGCGCGCTGGAGGCCGTCGACGGGGCCGACGCGCTCGTGCTCGTCACCGAGTGGCCGGAGTTCGCCGAGCTCGACTGGGACGAGGTCGCCGCGAGCGATGGCGGCCGACGTGGTGATCGACGGGCGCAACGCGCTCGACGCCGCCGCCGTACGCGCCGCCGGGCTGGTCTACGAGGGGATCGGGCAGGCGGTGACGCGCGATGCAGGCGCGTGATCCTCGCCGGCGGCGAGGGCACCCGGCTGCGCCCGCTGACCTCGACCGTGCCCAAGCCGGTCGTGCCGCTCGTCGACCGGCCGTTCATCGCCTACATGCTCGAGTGGCTGCGCGGCCACGGCGTCGACGACGTCATCCTGTCCTGCGGCTTCCTGGCCGACGGCGTGCGCGCCGTGCTGGGCGACGGCTCGCGGCTCGGGGTGCGCCTGCGCTACGTCGAGGAGCCCGAGCCGCTGCGGCACCGCGCGGCGCGCTGAAGTTCGCCGAGGGCTGCTCGACGAGCGCTTCCTGGTGCTCAACGGCGACATCCTCACCGACATCGACCTCACCGCGCAGCTCGCGCCAGCACGAGCGCACCGGCGCCGCGCGACGCTGGCGCTGGTCGCCGTCGAGGACCCGACCGCCTACGGCCTGGTGCGGCTGCCGAGCCGACGGCGCCGGTCGACGCGAGTTCGTCGAGAAGCCGAGCGCCGGACGAGGCCGAGCACGCCAACCTGATCAGCGCCGGCGCCTACGTGCTCGAGCGCGAGGTGCTCGAGCTGGTGCCCGCCGGCGCGCAAGGTCTCGATCGAGCGCGAGATCTGGCCGCGAGCTGGTCGGCAACGGGCTCTACGGCCACCCCGTCCGAGAGCTACTGGCTGGACATCGGCACGCCCGAGCGCTACCTGCAGGGCACCTTCGACATCATCGAGGGCGACGTCCGCACGGCGGTCGAGCGAGCTGCTCGGGGAGGAGTACCTGGCGATCGCCCGCCGACGCGCTCGTGCGAGGACGCGCCGTCCCGCCCGCGGTGCTCGGGCCCGGCGTGCAGGTGGCGCCGGGCGCGCAGGTGGGCAGCTCGTGGTGCTCGGCGCCGGGGTGACGCGTCGGCGCCGGCACCCACGTCGAGCGCGCGGTGGTCCTGCGGCGGCACCGAGATCGGCGCGGGTGCACGCTGCGCGACTGCATCGTCGCGGCCGGCTGCGAAGATCGGCGACGCACGCCAGATCGACGGCGGCGTGGTGCTCGGCGAGGGCGTCACCGTCGGGGCGGACAACGTCCTGACCCGCGGGCATGCGTATCTTCCCGGGTGTGAGCTACCTGCCCGAGCGGAGCGCTGATAGACGTTCTGATGCACCGCCGATGAGCCTGATGTCCCGCGCTCTGACCCGCGAGGCGATCGCCGCGGTCGACTCCAGCGGGACAGCTGAGCGACATGCTCGCCCTGCCCGAGCACCTGCGCGACGCGCTGTGGCGGGTGGAGTCGGCCGATCATGCCGACGGACACGCCCGGCGGGCTGGTGGTCGCCGGCATGGGCGGCTCGGCGATCGGCGGCGCGCTGGCGCGCGCGGCGCTCGGCGACCAGGCCTCGCGGCCGATCCTCGTGCACGCGCGGCTACGGGCTGCCGCCGTGGACGACGCCCGACACGACCGTGCTGTGCGCCAGCTACTCGGGCGACACCGAGGAGACGCTCGCCTGCTTCGAGGCGGCCGGGCGCGCTCGGCGCCCGGCGGATCGTGGTCACGACGGGCGGCGCGCTGGCCGAGCTGGCGCGCGCCGACGGCGTGCCGGTGATCCCGCTCCCGGCGGCTTCCAGCCGCGCGCCGCGGTCGCCTACATGCTGGTCGTCGCGCTCGAGGTGGCGGCGCTGTGCGGGGCCGGCCCGCGCGCTGCACCACCGAGATCGACGTCGCCGCCGCCCACGCCGAGCAGCTGGTCGCGCGAGTGGGGCCCCGACGCGCCCGAGGACTCGCTGGCCAAGGACGCTCGCCCGCGGGCTGCACGGCACGATCCCCGGTGATCGCCGGCGCCGGGCTGACCGCGCCCGATCGCCTACCGCTGGAAGACGCAGATCAACGAGAACGCCAAGCTGCCGTGCTTCGCGCACGAGCTGCCCGAGCTCGACCACAACGAGATCGTCCGGCTGGGAGGGCGCGCCCGAAGTGGGCCGCTTCAGCGCCGTGTTCCTCGACGACTGCGACGCTCATCCGCGGGTGCGGGAGCGGATCGAGCTGACCGAGCGGCTGATCGCCGACGCCGCCACGGCGTGCTCCGACGTGGAGACGGTGGCGAGACGACGATCGAGCGGGTCGTTCTCGCTGGTGCTGCTGGGCGACCTCGTGTCCGTCTACCTGGCGGTGCTGCGCGGCGTCGACCCAGGACCGGTCGAAGGTGCTCGAGCAGCTCAAGGAGGGCAAACCTGCGCCGCACGGTGGAGGGAGACTGGGCGGCCCCCGACCGACGGAGGGCTCACCATGACCCCACGTCGCGACAGCCGCCAGAGGACTTCAAGGTCGCCGACCTCTCCCTGGCCGAGTTCGGCCGCAAGGAGATCCGCTCGCCGAGCACGAGATGCCCGGCCTGATGGCGATCGCGCGCGAGTACGCCGACGCCCAGCCGCTGAACGGCGCGCGGATCACCGGCTCGCTGCACATGACGATCCAGACGGCCGTGCTGATCGAGACGCTGGTCGCGCTCGGCGCCGAGGTGCGCTGGTGCAGCTGCAACATCTTCTCGACCCAGGACCACGCCGCCGCGGCGGTCGTCGTCGGTCCCGACGGCACGCCGGAGGAGCCCGCGCGGCGTCCCGGTGTTCGCGTGGAAGGGCGAGACGCTCGAGGAGTACTGGTGGTGCACCGAGCAGGCGCTGCGGCTGGCCCGCGGACGGCGCCGACGGCCCGAACATGATCCTCGACGACGGCGGCGACGCGACGCTGCTCGTGCACAAGGGCGTCGAGTACGAGGCCGCCGGCGCGGTGCCCGAGACCCGTCGACGGCCGAGATCCGAGGAGTTCCAGGTGGTGCTCGCGCTGCTGCGGCGCTCGCTCGGCCGAGGACCCGCAGCGCTGGACCACGGATCGGCCGCCGAGATCAAGGGCGTCACCGAGGAGACCACCACCGGCGTGCACCGCCTCTACCAGATCGCCGAGGCAGGGCCAGCTGCTGTTCCCGGCGATCAACGTCAACGACTCGGTGACCAAGTCGAAGTTCGACAACCTCTACGGCTGCCGCCACTCGCTGGTCGACGGCATCAACCGCGCCACCGACGTGATGATCGCCGGCAAGGTGGCCGTGGTGTGCGGCTTCGGCGACGTCGGCAAGGGCTGCGCGGAGTCGCTGCGCGGCCAGGGCGCGCGGGTGGTCGTCACCGAGATCGACCCGATCTGCGCGCTGCAGGCGGCGATGGAGGGCTACCAGGTCGCGCACGCCTCGAGGACGTGGTCGGGACGGCCGACATCTTCGTCACCGCCACCGGCAACAAGGACATCATCACGCGCCGAGCACATGGCGCGGATGAAGCACCAGGCGATCGTCGGCAACATCGGCCACTTCGACAACGAGATCGACATGGCCGGCCTCGCCAAGCGTCGCCGGGCATCGAGCGCATCAACATCAAGCCGCAGGTCGACGAGTGGGTCTTCCCCGACGGGCACGCGATCATCGTGCTCTCCGAGGGGCGCCTGCTGAACCTCGGCAACGCCACCGGCCATCCGAGCTTCGTGATGTCGCAACTCGTTCACCAACCAGATGATCGCCCAGATCGAGCTGTTCACGCAAGAACGACGAGCTACGAGCAAGCGCGTCTACGTGCTGCCCAAGCACCTCGACGAGAAGGTCGCCCGGCTGCACCTCGACGCGCTCGGCGTGAGGCTGACGAGCTCAGCGCCGAGCAGGCCGCCTACATCGGCGTGCCGGTCGAGGGCCCCTACAAGCCCGACCACTACCGCTACTGATCCAAGCCCGATCAGGTAGCCTGCCGCCGCGATGCGAGCGATGGTCCTGGCGGCCGGGCTCGGTACCCGGCTGCGCCCGATGACGTACGAGATCGCCAAGCCGATGGTGCCGGTGCTCGACCGGCCCGTGATGGCGCACATCGTCGACCTGCTCGAGCGCCACGGCGTCGAGCGAGACGATCGCCAACCTGCACCACTTCCCCGACCCGATCCGGGAGTACTTCGGCGAGCGTCTGAGCTACCGCTACGAGCCGGAGCTGCTCGGCACCGCGGGCGGCGTGCGGGACTGCGCGGAGCTGCTCGGCGACGAGACCTTCCTCGTGATCTCCGGCGACGCGCTGACCGACATCGACCTCGCCGCGCTGGTGGCGCGCCACCGCGAGCGCCGGAGGCGTCGCGACGCTCGCCGCCAAGCAGGTCGCCGACACGCGCGAGTACGGCGTCGTGCTGCACGACCGCGCGGGGCGGATCAGCGGCTTCCAGGAGAAGCCCGAGCCCGACGAGGCGCGCTCGGACCTCGGCAACTGCGGCATCTACTGCCTCGAGCCGCGCGATCTTCGACTACTTCCCCGACCGCCCGTTCGTGGACTGGGCGCAGGACGTGTTCCCGGCGCTGCTCGCCAACGACGTGCCCTTCTACATCCACGAGATCCGCGGAGTACTGGAACGACATCGGCTCGCTCGCGGAGCTGCGCCAGGGCACCTTCGACGCGCTCGCCGGGGAGCTGCGCATGCAGGTCGAGGGCGAGGAGGTCGGCGCCGGGCGTGGTCGTCGGGGAGGGGCGCCCCTGCCGAGGGCGTCGAGGTCGCCGGGCCGGTGTGGGTCGGCCGCGACGTGCAGCTCGGCGCCGGCGTGCGGCTGATGGGCCCGGTCGTGATCGGCGACGGCGCGCGCATCGGCGACGGGGCGCCGCTGCGCGACACGATCGTCTTCCCGGGCACCGAGGTGGCCCCGCGAGCGATCCTGATCGGGGCGATCGCCGGGCACGCCGGGATCGCCGAGAGCCTGCGGCCGCGGGGCTCATAGAACATCCGTAGAAAGCCGATGGACAGCCGTAGCCGAGAGGCGTAGCATCGAACTTGCTAGTCATAGTCTCCACGACCGAAAGGGGGCAGCCATGCAGATCGAGATCAGGGGCCGGGGGGTGGCCGTCGCCAGAGGATTTGCGCAGGCATGCGGAGCGCCGACTGCAGAAGGTGGCGCGGCAGGTCTCGGAGTTCGCGCAGCTGGAGATCGAGCTGGCGCACGAGCCCAACCCGCGTGTGGCCGACCACGAGGTGGCCGAGGCCACGCTCTACCTGAAGGGCGCCACGCTGCGCGCCAAGGAGGCCTCGCCGCAGATGCTCCACTCGCTCAACCTCGTCGTCGACGAGCTGGCGCGGCAGGTCAAGCGCTACCGCGTCGGCCGCCTGCGCCGGCGGGAGACGCGAGCGGCCCAGGCGCAGGCTCAGACCGTGAGTCCCATCAGACCGTAGCCGCTACCCTGAGTACATGGGGATTCTCGATCGCGCCCTCAACATCGGCGAGGGCAAGCAGTTCAGCGCTACGAGCAGCGCGTCGCGCTGATCAACGCCTTCGAGCCCGAGCTCGAGCTCGACTCCGACGAGGAGCTGCGCGAGCGCATGGACGAGCTGCGCGCGCGCGCCGCGCGACGGGCGAGTCGCTCGACGACCTGCTGCCCGAGTGCTTCGCGATCGTGCGCGAGGCCGGCAAGCGCACGCATGGGGATGCGCCACTTCGACGTCCAGCTGATCGGCGGCATGGTGCTGCACGGCGGCTCGATCGCCGAGATGCGCACCGGCGAGGGCAAGACGCTGACGGCGACGCTCGCGGTCGTCCTCAACACGCTCGCGCGGCGAGCGGCGTGCACGTGGTCACCGTCAACGACTACCTCGCCCGCCGCGACGCCGAGTGGATGACCCGATCTACGAGGCGCTCGGCGTCACCGTCGGCGTGCTCCAGTCCAGGCAGCCCGTACGAGGAGAAGATCCACGCCTACGCCTGCGACGTCACCTACGGCACCAACTCCGAGTTCGGCTTCGACTACCTGCGCGACAACATGGCCGCCAGACCTCGAGGACAAGGTCCAGAACGGCGGCCGCCGCGACGCCGACGGCGGCCGTCACCGCCCACACCTTCGCGATCGTCGACGAGGTCGACAACATCCTGATCGACGAGGCGCGCACGCCGCTGATCATCAGCGGCGCCCCCGAGCAGGCCGCCGACCTCTACGTCCAGTTCGCGCGCCTGGCGCCGCACGATGGTGCCGGGCAAGACCCCGGAGGGGCTCGACCCGCGCACGCGCAAGGAGTTCGTCGCCGACTTCGACTACGAGTTCGACGAGAAGTACAAGACGGTCGCCGTCACCGAGCTCGGCGTCGCCAAGGCCGAGCGCTTCCTCGGCATCGACCACCTCTACCGCGCCGAGAACGGCCACCTCGTCAACCACCTGATCCAGGCGCTGCAAGGCCGAGTCGCTCTACAAGCGCGACGTCGACTACCAGGTCGTCGACGGCGAGGTGAAGATCATCGACGAGTTCACCGGGCGCACGCTCGAGGGCCGGCGCTGGTCGGAGGGCCTGCACCAGGCGATCGAGGCCAAGGAGGGCGTGCGCATCCAGGAGGAGAACCAGACGCTCGCGACGATCACCTGCAGAACTACTTCCGCCTCTACGACAAGCTCTCCGGGATGACCGGCACCGCGCTGACCGAGGCGACCGAGTTCATGAAGATCTACGAGCTGCCGGTCGTGCAGATCCCGACCAACCGGCCGATGGTCCGCGAGGACCGCAACGATCAGGTCTACAAGACCAAGGAGGGCAAGTGGTCGCGCGGTCGAGCGCGAGATCGCCGCCCGCCACGCGGCCGGCCAGCCGGTGCTCGTCGGGCACGATCTCCGTCGAGGTCTCCGAGCTGCTCTCCGAGCGCCTGCGCCAAGCGCGGCATCGAGCACGCGGTGCTCAACGCCAAGCCCGAGCACGCCGAGCGCGAGGGCGAGACGATCGCCGAGGCCGGGCGCCCGGGCGCGGTCACGATCGCGACCAACATGGCCGGCCGCGGCGTCGACATCAAGCTCGGCGGCAACCCCGAGCACCTCGCGCGCCTGGAGCTCGCCAAGCTCGGCCTGCGCGCCGGCGACGAGGGCTACGAGGAGCACTTCGCCGAGCTGCTGCCCGCCGATCGACGGCGCGCGATCGAGGCGGACCGCCAGCGCGTGCTCGACGCCGGCGGCCTCTACATCGTCGGCACCGAGCGCCACGAGTCGCGGCGCATCGACAACCAGCTGCGCGGGCGCTCCGGACGCCAGGGCGACCCCGGCGAGAGCCGCTTCTTCCTCTCCGCCGAGGACGACCTGATCCGGCTGTTCGCCGGCGACCGCATCTACCGCATCCTCGACCGCCTCGGCGGCGTCGACGTCGAGGGCAACGAGGAGCCGATCGAGGCGGGGATGCTCTCCAAGCAGATCGAGAACGCCCAGCGCAAGGTCGAGGAGCAGCACTTCCTCGACGCGCAAGCACACGCTCGAGTACGACGACGTGATGAACGAGCAGCGGCGCGTGATCTACGCGCTGCGCGACCAGGTGCTCGAGGGCGCGAACCTGGCGCAGGCGCGCGAGCGAGGTCGCGCACGTGATCGAGCGCACGATCGAGCGAGTACACCGCCGGCGACTACGTCGAGGACTGGGACCTCGGCGGCGCTGCTCGCGGCGCTCGTCGCAGATCTACCCGGTCGACGCTCGACGCCCGAGCAGCTCGACCCGCGAGCGCCGTGCGACCAGCACGCAGCTCGTCGAGCTGGTCACCGAGGACGCGATGCGCGCAGTACGACGCGCGCGAGGCGCGAGCTCGGCGAGGAGCTGATGCGCGCGCTCGAGCGCTTCCTGCTGCTGCAGATCATCGACGAGCGCTGGCGCGAGCACCTCCACGACATGGACTACCTGCGCGAGGGCATCGGCCTGCGCGGCTTCGCCCAGATCGAGCCGCTCGTCGCCTACAAGAACGAGGCCTTCACGCTCTTCGAGGACCTGATGAACAGCGATCTGGACCGACTTCGCGCGGCTGATCTTCCACGTCCAGGTGCAGCCGAGCGGCCGACGGCGACGGCGGCGGCGCCGCCGCCGCCGCGCCGCGCACGCTACCAGCCGCGGCCGGCAGCTCGACCGGCGGCGCCGCGCGCGTCAGCTACTCCTCGGGCGGTGCGCTCGACGGGCGCCGGCGCGATCGCGGCAGCCGCCGCCGACGCCGGCCGCAGGCGACGCCGGCGAGGCGGCGCGAGGAGCGCCGGCGCACGGTCGAGCAGCGCCGCGTCTCGACGCCGACGAGCAGCTCGGCCGCAACGACCCGTGCTGGTGCGGCTCGGGCAAGAAGTTCAAGCGCTGCCACGGCGCATGACGGCGCCGCCGCGATCCGAGGAGCCGACGCCGGCAGCGGCTTGCGGCGATCCGCGACCAGCTGAAGCTGCTCGCGGACTATCTTTGACCCGGCTGCGCTCGCCGAGCGCGTCGCGCGCGCTCGAGACGCAGATGGGCGAGCCCGGGCTTCTGGGACGACGCCGAGCGCGCGGCGAAGGTCGGCGCCGAGCACGCGCGCGTGACGCGCCGCCTGGAGCGCTTCCGCGGCGTCGACGCCGACGTCGAGGACCTCGAGGCGCTCGCCGAGCTGGCCGAGGAGGACGAGGAGCTCGCGGGCGAGCTCGAGGAGCAGCTCGCCTCGGTCGAGGCGCGGCTGCTCGCGCTCGAGGAGGAGCGGCTGTTCTCCGGGCCCTACGACGCGGGCGACGCGCTCGTCACGCGTCAACGCCGGCGCCGGCGGCACCGACGCGCAGGACTGGGCCGAGATGGTGCTGCGGATGGAGATGCGCTGGGCGCGAGAAGCGCGGCTTCGAGGTCGAGCTGCTCGAGGTCGAGCGCCGGGCGAGGAGGCGGGCATCAAGTCCGCCACCTTCCGCGTCACCGGCGAGAACGCCTACGGCCTCTACGGCGCCGAGAAGGGCGTCCACCGGCTGGTGCGGATCTCGCCGTTCGACTCCGCGAACCGCCGCCAGACGAGCTTCGCCGGCGTCGAGGTCGCGCCGGTCGTCGAGGGCGACGGCGAGATCGAGATCGCCGACGACGACCTCCAGGTCGACACCTACCGCGCCAGCGGCGCCGGCGGCCAGCACGTCAACAAGACCGACTCCGCGGTGCGCATCACCCACCGCCCGAGCGGGATCGTCGTGCAGTGCCAGAACGAGCGCTCGCAGTCCTCCAACAGGGCGACCGCGATGGCGATGCTGCGCGCGAAGCTCGCTCGAGCGCGAGGAGCGCGAGCGCCAGGCGGAGATCGCGCGCGAGAAGGGCGAGGCGCAGGACGTCAACTTCGGCTCGCAGATCCGCTCCTACGTCCTGCACCCCTACACGCTCGTCAAGGACCTGCGCACGAGCTACGAGACCGGCGACGTGCAGCGCGTGCTCGACGGCGACCTCGACGCGTTCGTGCGCGCGTACCTGCTGCTGGGCGTCGCCGGTCAGCTGAAGGCGGTGAGCGCCACGGTGGACGTCGAGCTCGCGGCGCTCGTCGCGCGTGCGCTCGCCGAGGACGTCGGCGACGGGGACGTGACGAGCGCAGGCGACGGTGCGCCGCCGAGCGCGCGGGCTGCGCGCGCTGATCGCCAGAAGGAGGCCGGCGTGATCTTCGGGCTCGAGCCGGCGCGGCTGGCCTTCGCGCTGCTCGACCCCGACGCCGGCGTCGAGCGGCTCGCGGCCGAGGGCGAGTGGCGCGAGGCAGGGAGCGGCCGTGCTGGTCGGTCGTCGGCGACGCGCGCGGGCGCTGCTCGGCGGCGAGCGCACGGCGCTGAACTTCCTCGCGCACCTCTCGGGCGTCGCGACGATGGCCGCGCGCGCGGCGCGCGCGCTGCGAGGGGACCGGCGCGCGGGTGCTGGACACGCGCAAGACGACGCCGGGGCTGCGCGTGCTGGAGAAGGCGGCGGTCGCGGCCGGCGGCGGCGCACAACCACCGCCTCGGGCTCTACGACGCGGTGCTGATCAAGGAGAACCACATCGCCATCGCCGGCGGGATCGCGCGGCGGTCGCGCGTGTGCGCGCGCGCGGCGCCCGGGCTGGCGCCGCTCGAGGTCGAGGTGCGCGACCCGCGCGGAGATCGACGAGGCGCTCGCGGCGGGCGCGCCGCGGCTGCTGCTCGACAACATGGACGTCGCCGAGCTGCGCGCCGCGGTCGCGCAGGTCGCCGGGCGCGCGGAGCTCGAGGCGAGCGGCGGCGTCACGCTCGAGACGCTTCGGAGCAGTCGCGAGCACCGGCGTAGACTTCGTCTCGATGGGTGCACTGACGCATTCGGCGCCGGCGCTCGACCTCTCGCTGATCCTGGAGGCGCCGCCGTGAACCTGCCCATGGCCTCCCCATCTCCTCAAGTCTCGACGCCACGGCCCACGCGCTGCCGATGGCCCCGCGACGCTCCCGCCGTCGCTCTCCGTCGAGAGTCGCCGAGCTCCAGGCGGAGGTCCGCGAGCTCGCCGCCGAGCGCGACGCGGTGATCCTCGCCCACAACTACCAGCTGCCCGAGGTCCAGGACGTCGCCGACTTCGTCGGCGACTCGCTCGGCGCTCTCGCGCAAGGCGGCCGCGGCGCCGAGGGCGGCGCGATCGCCTTCTGCGGCGTGCACTTCATGGCCGAGACGGCCTCGATCCTCTCGCCCCGAGAAGACCGTGCTGATCCCCGACCCGGACGCCGGCTGCTCGCTGGCGGACTCGATCACCGCCGAGCAGCTCGCGGAGTGGAAGGCCGAGCACCCCGAGGGCGTGGTCGTGATGTACGTCAACACCACCGCCGAGGTCAAGGCGCTGACCGACTACTGCTGCACCTCCTCCAACGCGGTCGCCGTCGTCCGCCACATCTACGAGACCCACGGCGCCGGACACCGAGATCCTGTTCGGCCCCGACATGTTCCTCGGCGCCTACGTCGAGCGCGAGCTCGGCCGGCGGATGCACGTGTGGGACGGCGAGTGCCACGTCCACGCCGGCATCCGCCCGGCGGACATCGCCGCGACCCGCGCCGCGCACCCGCGGCGCGGAGTTCCTGATCCACCCCGAGTGCGGCTGCATCGACCAGCGTGATGGAGTACGTCGCCGCCGGCGACATCGACCGCCGAGGGCGTGCACATGCTCTCCACCGGCGGCATGCTCAAGCTACGCCGAGCAGGCCGAGCACCGGGCGGCGGCCGGGGCGGTCGAGGGCGCGGGCGTTGAGCGGTGGGTGGACGGCGAGGGTGGCGCTGCGATGCCGGATGGCGATGGCGCCGCCGGCGAGAGCGGCGTGGGCGAGCGGCCAGAGGTGGTGGTCGCGACCGAGATCGGGATGCTCTACCCGCTGCGCATGGCCGCGCCGGACGTCGAGTTCATCCCCGCCAACGCCGAGGCCAGCTGCCGGTACATGAAGATGATCACGCTGCCGAAGCTGCGCGATGCGCTGCGCGACAGGAGTACGAGGTGCGCGTGCCACCGGAGATGGCCGAGCGGGCGCGGGTGCCGATCGAGCGGATGGTCGCGATCGGGTAACGTGGCGGATCAGCAACAGTTTTTACGAAAATAGTGGCGGATGTGCTACCCTTGTTGGGATGTCTATTCGAGCCGACGATGTTGCAGCCGAGCTGATCGCTCGCATTCGCGAGAACAGCGGCTTCAGCCAGACCGAGCTTGCGCGGCGCAGCGGGCTTGACCGTTCTGTACTGAGTGCCTACGAGAACGGGCGGCGTCAGCCATCGGTGGCAGCGCTGGCCCGCATCGTCGCGGCGGCCGGCATGCAGTTGGACCTGGCGGCTTCACCGGGTGTGGCGGGCGACGAACACTCGGGTCGAGTCCTGGCTCAGGTGCTCGAGTTGGCTGAGGCCCTGCCGTACCGGCCACGCGACGAGCTGGCCTATCCGCCACTGATCCAGCTCCGAGCATGAGCGATCTCAGCGAGCTCCTGTTCGCCGTTCACGACGCGCTGGACCGAGCGGGCATCCCGCACGCGGTTGGCGGTGCCATCGCGCTGGCCTACTGCACGCTCGACCCTCGCGGCACGAGAGACATCGACGTCAATGTGTTTGTGGGACCTGAGCGAGCCCGCGAAGTGTTCGCGGCCCTGCCGGAGGGGATCGAGGTCAGCGGCGAGCGGCTGGAACAGCTCGAACGTGATGGTCAGGTGAGGCTCAGGTCGGGGATCACGCCGGTCGACCTGTTCCTCAACGTCCTTCCCTTCCACGATCACGTTGAGGAACACGTTCGGCAGGTGCCTTTCGAAGGACGCACCATCCCCATCCTCAGCTGCACCGCGCTGGTTGTCTTCAAGGCGATGTTCGACCGAACCCAGGATTGGGCCGACATCGAGGCGATGGTCGAGGCTCAGTCGTTCGACCCCGACGAGGCAAGTCACTGGATCCGGGAGATGGTGGGGGACGATCGGCGTATCGATCAGCTGGCCGCAGCACAGTCCAGACGTCGTTCACAGGGCGAGCCTCGACCCTTGCGTCCCCGGCCGGATGGCGGCGTGGACGCTCCGAGCTACTAAAACTCCTCAGCGCTGTGCGGCCCGACGCAGGCCACCGCGAGCTCCTCGCTGATGCCGGCGGCCACCTCGCGCACCTCGTCGAAGGTGACGGCGTCGAGGGCGGCGATCGCGGCGTCGGGGTCGATAGGCTCGCCGAAGACGATCGACTGGCTGGCGGCGTAGCGCGCGACGGCGTTGGTGTTCTCGAAGGCGAGCACCAGCCGGCCGGCGGCGTAGGCGCGCGCGCGGTCGACCTCCTCCTCGCGGGGTCCGTCCGCGCGCAGCTCCTCGACGATCTCGCGCATGCGCGCGTAAGCCTCGATGCACTTGGCCGAGTCGAGGCCCGACCCCAGCTGCAGCATCGGCACGTCGGCGAAGGAGTGGTCGAGCGCCCACACCGAGTAGCAGAGGCCGCGCTTCTCGCGGATCTCGTCGAACAGCCGCGAGCCCATCGAGCCGCCCAGCAGGGTGGAGTAGATCGCGAGCGCCGCGCGCTGGCGGCGGTCGCGCACGTCGACGTCGGGGCGGTAGATCATGCGCAGGTGCGACTGGTTGGTGTCGCGCTGCTCGACCAGCGTCTGCGGCGCGAACGCGGGCGCCGGCTCGTACGGCTCGGGCTCGCCGAGCGCCGGGAAGCGCGCAAAGCCGTCGTGCAACTCCGCCTCGGGCGGCAGGTGGTCGGTGTTGCCGACGAGGAAGGCGCCTCCGCGTGCCCGCGCCCAGCGGCGCTCGCGGAAGGCGACGATCGCCTCGCGCGTGAAGGTGCGCAGGTTCTCCTCCGGGCCCAGCACGGTACGCCCGAGCGGGTGCTCGCCGAACGCGGCGCGGTCGATCAGGTACTCGGCGACCGTCGAGGGCTGGTCGTAGGCGCGGTCGATCTCCTGGATCACCACGCCGCGCTCGCGGTCGAGCTCCTCCGAATCGATGCGGGGCCGGCCCGACGATGTCGCTCAGCAGGTCGATCGCCGCCGCCGCGGACTCCGCGCGCACCGTGATGTGGAAGGCGACGAGGTCGTGGCTGGTGTACGCGTTGAGCACGCCCCCATGCGCTCCGCCGTCTCGTTGACGTCGCTGTATGTCGGGTAGCGCTCGCCGCCCTTGAACACGAGGTGCTCGAGGAAGTGCGCCATCCCGTTCTCCTCGGGGCGCTCGGTGCGCGCGCCGGCGTCGAACGCGACCAGCACGGTCAGCGCGCGCGTGCCGGGCACGGCGACGCGGTGCACCGGCAGGCCGTTGCCGGGAACGGTGGTGGAGGTGACGTCGGCCACGGCCCCACCTTATCCACGTCGCCACGCCGACAGGCGTCCGGGGTGCCGCCGCCAGCTGTGCTCGTCGGCGTTACCGGCCGGCGTCCCTGCCGCTGGACGCCGCGTGGGCGGAGGCGACCTCGTAGGCTGAGGGGGTGACACGCCGAGGCCCCTCGCTCGCCGCGCTTGCCGTTGCGCTCGTAGTGGCGGTGGTGGCGCTGCTCGCGCTGGTGGCGGCGGGGATGTGGTGGGGCGGCCACCCCGAAGACCTGCCGGGGTTCATGCAGCGTGTGTTCGTCGCCAACCGCGGCACGCGCGTGATCGACGAGGCGCTCGCGCGGATCCAGCACGACTACTACCGGCCGGTGAGCGAAGGGCTGCTCGCCGGCGACTCGATCGGCGGCGCCGTGACGAGCCTCGGCGACCGCTTCGCCCACTACCTCACACCCGCCGAGCTGCGTGAATTCGACCAGCCCGGCTCCTTCAGCGGCATCGGCGTGGAGGTGAGTCCCGACCCGCGGGGGCTGCGGATCGTGCAGGTCTTCAACGGCTCCCCCGCCGCGCACGCGGGGCTGCGCCCCGGAGACATGATCACGGCCGTCAACGGCCGCTCCCTCGCGGGCCTGCCTGAGCTCCAGGCGACGAACCTCGTCAGCGGCCCCCCGGGCACGAGCGTCGCGCTGCGCATCGCGCGAGGAGGCGGGGGCGCGTCCCGGGCGCCGCACGCCCGCGCCACGATGTTCACCGTGACCGTCGCCCGCGCCACGATCGCCCAGCCGGTGGTCGCCTCGCTCACCCGCACCGTCGACGGCGTCAAGGTGGGCGTGGTGGCGCTCGCCGAGTTCAGCGCGGGGGCTCACGGCGAAGTGTACGAAGCGGTCAAGCACGAGCTGGAGAGCGAACACGTGCACGGGCTCGTGCTCGACCTGCGCTACAACCCCGGCGGGCTGGTCGAAGAGGCGCAACTGGTCGCCAGCATGTTCCTCCCCCAGGGGGCGGTGGTGGTCACCACGCGCGGGCGCGTGCAGCCGACGCAGGTGCTGCGCGCGGAGGGCGGCGCGATCCCGGCGTCGGTGCCCGTGGTGGTGCTCGTGGATCGGAACACGGCCTCGGCCGCGGAGATCGTGACGGCCGCCCTGCAGGACCACCACCGCGCGACCGTGGTGGGCACTCACACCTTCGGCAAGGGCGTCTTCCAGGAGGAGTCGTCGCTGTCCAACGGCGGCGCACTCGACATCACCGTGGGCGAGTACTACCCCCCCAACGGCCGCAACCTCGGCGGCGGCGGCGTGCGCGAGGGTGCGGGGATCACCCCCGAAGTGCGGGTCGCCCACGTCGACGGCCCCGAAGGGCTGGCGGTGGCGCTGCGGACGCTTGCCGCCAAAGTCAAGTGACCCCCGGCCAACCCCGCGGGGGCCCGCAGGGCGGCCGTGGTGGCCGTCGCCCCCCACCCACCCGTTCGGCGGCCCGCGAGCCGGCGCGCGGGGGCCAGGGCCGCGGCACGCGCGACGCCCGCACGGTGTGGCCGCCCCAGCAGCGCGAGAGCGCGCGCGAGGCGATCGAGGAGCTGCTGCGCGAGCGGGGCCTCGCGCGGCGCTTCGAGCAGGCCGTGGAGCGCGCCGCGCGCGCCGCCCGGGAGCGCCCGCGGGTGGCGGTTCTCGCCCCGGAGCGGCGCGACCTGCGGGAGCTGACGACGTTCACGATCGACCCCGTCACTGCCCGTGACTTCGACGACGCGATCTCCGCCGAGCGCCTCGCGGACGGGGCGACGCGGGTGTGGGTGCACATCGCCGACGTGGCCGCCTACGTGCCGGAGGGCTCGCCCGTGGACACGGAGGCCCGCGAGCGCGCGACCTCGACGTACGTGCCGGGCGCGGTGGAGCCGATGCTGCCCGACGCGCTCTCCGCGGACGCGTGCTCGCTGGTGCCCGGCCGGGACCGGGTGGCGGTCACGGTGGAGATGGAGATCGCGGAGGGACGCGTGCGCCGCGCCAGCTTCCACCGCTCGACGATCCGTTCCGACGAGCGCCTGGACTACGACCGCGTGGACGCGATCTTCGCCGGTCGCGAGGCCGCGCGCGAGCCGTGGGCGCAGCCGCTGGCGGCGGCGCGGGAGGCCTCGGCGGCGCTCGGCCGGGCGCGGGCGCGACACGGCAGTGCGCTGACGCTCGAGTCCGAGGAGCCGGAGTTCGCCTTCGACGCCGACGGCGAAGTGAGCGACATCAAAAGCCGCGTGTCCACAGAGTCTCATGCGCTGATCGAGCACCTCATGATCGCCGCCAACGAGGCCGTCGCGCAGGAGCTGGCGCTCCGGAACGTGCCGTGCCTGTACCGCGTGCACGAGCGCCCGCAGCCGGCGGCCGTCGAACGGCTCGTCGAGCAGCTCGCCTCGCTGGGGGTCGCCACGCCGGCCGTGCCGGAGCGCATGTCCCCCGCGCAGGCGGCGGACGTGCTCGGCGAGGCCTCGCGCCTGGTGGAGGCGCACGTGCAGCGCGCCGTCGCCCGCGCCCAGACGGGCGACCCGACTACGGCCCCCACGGGTGGGCGCCCGGCGCTGAGCGCGCTGCTGCTGCGGACGCTGCGCCAGGCGTACTACTCGCCCCGCAACCTCGGCCACGCCGGGCTGGGGTCCGCGTGCTACTGCCACTTCACCTCGCCGATCCGCCGTTACCCCGACCTGGTGTGCCACCGCGCGCTGCTCTCCACGCTCGGCGGCCCCGAGCGCGCCCCGCGCGCGGAGGAGCTGCAGAGCTGGCGGAGTGGACCTCGCGCGGGAGCGCGCGGCGATGGAGATCGAGCGCGACGCCGACGACGTGGCGCGGTGCTTCGCGCTGGAGCGCGAGCTGCTGGCCGAGGGGTGGGAGCGCGTCTTCCCGGGGGAGGTGGTGGGGTTGATCGGCGCGGGCGCGTTCGTCGCGTTCGGCCGCTCCGTCGAGGAGGAGCTGCGCGAGGGCGGCTACCGCTACGAGGGCATGCTCCCGGTGCGGCGCCTGGCTGCCGCACACCAAGACGGCGCGCGCCGCGAGTGGTGGGAGCTCAACGAGCAGGGCACGGTGCTGAGGGGCGAGCGCTCGGGCACGACCCTGCGCCTCGGCGACCCGGTCGCCGTGCGCGTGGGGCGCGTGGACACACAGCGGGGCAGAGTGGACCTGGACCTCGTGCCGCCGGAGGGTGAGGAGCGGCCGGGCGCGCGAGGGCGGGGGCGCGCCACGAGCACCTAAGCTCGAAGGATGGCCAAGACGCGAAGCGGCAAGCGCAAGGTGGGCGCGGGGGACGTGGCGAGCAACCGCTACGCCGCGCACCGCTACCACCTGCTCGAACGGCTGGAGTGCGGGATCGCGCTGCGCGGCACCGAGGTGAAGGCGCTGCGCGCCTCCGGCGCCCAGCTGAAAGAGGGCTACGTCGCGGTCAACGACGGGCAGCTGTGGCTGCACAGCGTGCACATCCCCCCCTACGGCCCCGCCGCTCGGGAGAACCACGAGCTCGAGCGCGACCGTCGGCTGCTTGCCCACCGGGCCGAGATCGAGCGGCTGGCGGCCCGCGTGAGCGAGCGCGGCCTCACGCTCGTGCCGACCAGGATCTACTTCAAGGACGGCCGCGCGAAGGTGGAGATCGCGCTGGCGAAGGGCAAGGACCTGTACGACAAACGCGAGGCGATCAAGGAGCGGGAGATGAAGCGGGAGATGGAACGGGTCGCCAGGGGGCGGCGGTGAGGTGCGCCTGCGCCTACAGATGCCCGAAGTAGTGCCCGCCGCTGTAAAGGATGTGCGTCTGAGACATCCCGACGAGCAGCGCGACGATCAGGCCGAGGTAGACGGCGCCCACCAGCAGCCGGTGGCGGGGAGCGACGCGGTAGTAGGCGGCCTGCTCGAGCGAGCGCGTGCCGCGCAGCTTCCAGCGCCGCCACGTCTCCAGGCCGCCGAAAAGGATGATGATGAAGAGGATCGGGTTGGGGAACACGAACACCATCGCCACCAGCGCCCCGAAGCCGAGGAACCACATCCACGGCGCCATCGCGGCCATCGCGCGGCCGCCGTCGAGCGGCACGACGGGGAGCAGGTTGAAGAGGTTGATGAAGAAGCCGAAGTAGGCGAGCGCCAGCAGCATGTCGCTGTGGGTGAGCTTGGCGACGACGGCCACGGCGAGCGCCCCGAGGCTGCCGAGGATCGGGCCGGCGAGCCCCACGCGTGCCTCTGCGAGCGCGTTGTCGCCGAGCGACTTGGAGAAGATGGCGGCGCCCATGAAGGGCACGAACATCGGCGCGCTCGCCCTGATCCCCTCGCGGCGCAGCGCGATCACGTGGCCCATCTCGTGGATGAAGATCAGCGCCACGATGCCCGCCGCGAACTCCCACCCCCAGAAGAGCGAGTAGGCGGCGATGGACACCAGCGCGGTGCCCGCGGTGGCGAACAGCTTCAGGTTGGGCAGCGCCACGAGCAGTGCCTTGAGCGCGGCGCCGAACTTCGCCAGCAACGCCGCCAGCCCCGCGAAGGCGCTGCCGATCCGCTTGCGCAGCCCGTGGCGCTGACGGCCGAAGGGCTGGTCCTCCGCGGCGGTCGCGCCGCCCGCGGGGCCGGGCGGGGAGAGAGGCACGCCGTTCAGCGTGCTGACAGCGTGCGTCGGGTAGGTGGCCCCCGGTGGGTAGGTCGCCGCGGCAGCGGTCTCGTCCATAGCACCTCCATTGTGGCACGTGCGATAAGCGCTTCCATAAGCCCTGCTCAGCGTGACCAGGCTCGCGGCGTCCGTCGCCAGCGAGGTTTTTCCCGGAGAATGCGGCGAGAGCGTGCCTGAGGGTCTTGCGCTCCCCACCGTGGCGGGGTACGTTGGATCCAGACGCGGAACCGAGCCGCCAAAGAGCGAGGCCAAGAGGTGTGAGGCCGCGCCACCCGAACCGGAGGGCCGCAAGGTCAGCCGGGGCAGGGTCCTCAAGCGGCCCGGGACCGCGTCGTTTCGTCTCGTACCTCCCATCGCCCCGCCGCGCTACACTGGAGGGGCAAGAACATCCCCGGGGACGACAGGCTTCGACGCGGTCGGTTCGTGGGGGTGGTGGCGAGCCGAGGTTCCGGGAGGCCTCGTAAATCACCCGGAAAACCATAAGTGCGGACTCACACGAGTACGCCCTCGCGGCCTGATTAAACACCAGGCCTGAGGTCTCGGCCCCCGTTCGCCTGCGGCGGGGAGCACCGGGATCAGATAGCAGGCTCACCCGGTGAGGCATGCTCCCGCTGATCCGGGGACCACCTTAGGGGGCTGGTCCCCTCCAACCCCGCCGGCGAGGCGAGGCGGGGATGAGATCAGAGCGCCGGCTACGCTCGTAGAAGCCGCCCTTTCACGCGACTGCGGACGCGGGTTCGACTCCCGCCGTCTCCATCATCTTGACGAAGGTCGAAACGCCCCGGTCCCCGGTAGGGGAGCCGGGGCTTCGGCGTTGCAGGGCAGGGCGGAGCGGGTCCGGCGACTGATTGAGGCGTTGACGGCTGGGCGGCATCGCCTTGACCCGTCCGGGAGGCCGAGCTAGGCTTCAATAAGTCGGGATTCGGGATCTTGGCTAAAGTAGTCCAACGGAATGTCGATGCCCTGACTCAGTGCGAGCGCGACGGCTACGAACCAGGCGGCTGGTCATAGCGGGCGTCGTGGCCTGCGCGGCGCTCCTCAGCAGTGCCGTTCCAGTGTCTGCGCTTCCGCTGAAGCTGTTCCCCTCGACATTCCCGGAAGACTGTGGCGCACACCGACAGCTCGTGTTTGGGCCGGGCGACAGCATCTGGTTCCTGCTGAACTGCCAAGTGACAGGGATAGGGCGGCTGCCCATCAACGACCCAAAGCCGCAGGTCGTTCGACGCCTCAAGACCCTGGTGCCGACCGATTTGACGGTCGGCCCAGAAGGCGACCTGTGGTTCACCGAGGATACGGGCAGCAATGCCGCCGAGGACGAAGTGCCTGAGATCGGCCGGCTGACCGCTGCCGGGCAGCTCACGCAGTTTCCGGCTCCCGTGCAGCCCGGCCTTTCGTTTACGCTTCCCGAGCAGCCCGAACAGATCATCGCGGGACCGGAAAACGATCTCTGGTTCATCGCGAACGGGTCGGGCGCGAACGTGCTGGCACGGATCACGCCCACGGGGGCGTTGAGCCAGTTCCCGGCGCCGCTGGTCCGCAACGGCAGAGGCGAAATCGAATCTAAACATGATGAAGTGCCGCAAGCGCTCGCCAAGGCTGCCGACGGGAACCTGTGGATGGGCGAGGAGTTTGAAGAAGGCACGATCGGCTTGGTCGGCCCCGGTGGGGTCGTGCGACAGTTCCGTGTCGCCGAACCCGGCCAGGGCGTCGTTACCTCAGCAGGGGATCCGATGATCGGGACCGCCGATGGCGGGCTGTGGTTTCGCGAAACCACCGGCTTCACGCTCGTGAGCCCCGCTGGAGTGGTTCTGAGTCGGGTCCGACGCGAAAACGAACCCGCGGGTTTTGTGCGCTCGCTCGTCACGACCCCGGACGGAGTGTTGTGGGTGAGCGAGGACGAAGCGGGCGAAGCCTATAAAACCGTCAAAGTCCTCAAGCGCGTCACGAGCGCGGGCGAGTTCGGGGAACTGGTGTTCTGCAGCTCCAACGAAACGCCGGAAGGGATGGCGGTCGGCCCGGAAGGTGCTCTCTGGTTTGGCGCGCGCACCGGGAAAGACTTTGGCCGACTCGACCTCCTGCAGACTGACGAGCGAACTGGAACGGGAGCGGACGCAGGTTCGGATATGCGGTGCGAAAGCCACGCCACGGGCGCTGCGTGCCACGGTGGCGTGCGAGAGCCTGGACGTATCGAACACCTGCGACTACCGGGCCACGGTCACGCTTGCGGATGCATCCAGCCACGTGGTCGGCGCCGGGCGCTTTCTCGGAAGAGCGCTCCTCGAACCGGGGCGATTGAGCGTGTCGCTGCGTCCCGTGGTGCGCACTCTGTTGCGTCGGCACAAGCGGCTGCGGCTGCGGCTGACGTTGTGGTCGGGTGCCCATGTGGCCGCCAGCAGCGTGGTCGTGCTGCGATCCTGACGCGCGCGAGACCTTTCGGACTGCTCGATTATGCGGGGCGGAACGGCCGACGGTCGGGCCGGATCTGTCGAGCAGGCCCGGGCGGAGCGCTTTCCGTAGGGGAGCCGACATCGGATGGGCGGGTCTGGTAGAAGTCGCCCATCTGTCGATTCCCGAGGATTGGAGCATCTGGTGGGGGCATGGCGTGGGGCAGCTGGACGTGCTGGTGCGGGAGCGGGACGCGTGGGCGCCGGGGCGCTCGTGCTCGTGGTTCTCTGCGTGTTGATCTGGCTTGTGGGCGGAGCTACGGCGAGTGGCAGTCCTCCGTCGAATACGGCGTTGCCGGTAGTGAGCGGGAAAGCGGTGGACGGCCAGCTGCTGGAAACGACGAACGGCACATGGTCGGGTTCGACGCCGATCACGTACACGTACCAGTGGCAGTCGTGCAACCGCCAGGGCAAGGAATGTGAAAATCTCCCTTCGGCTACCGAATCGAGTTATCGCGTGACGTCGGCTGATGTCGAAGGGACCGTACGGGCGGTGGTGACGGCGACGAACTCGTATGGTTCCGCTTCGGCGGCGTCTGTTGTGACGGCCGAAGTGGCTTATGGGCCTCCGGTGGCGGTGGAAGCCCCGGTGATCTCCGGCGGTGCGTGGGAAGGTGAAACTCTTTCGGCGAGCGGCGAAGGCTGGGCGGGCAGCAATGTGACGGCGAGCTATCAGTGGCGACGCTGCAACTCCTCTGGCGCGGAATGCTCGGACATTGCCGGCGCCACCGAACGGGAATACACCCTTTCAAGCGCTGATGTGGGCCATACGCTGCGGGTGCGTGTCGGCGCGGGTGGTTCGGCCGGGTCGCTCGTCGCGCTCTCGGCTCCGTCATTGGCGGTCGCCGCGAAATCGTCGCTGAGGAACACCTGGCTTCCCAGCCTCTCTGGGACAGCGAAGGTTGGGCAGACGTTGACGGCGAATCCTGGAAGCTGGGTTGGGGCGGCGAGCCTGCCCTATGCCTATCAGTGGCAGCGCTGCAATCGGGAAGGCGGGGGGTGTGCCAACATCAGTGGGGGGACCTCCTCCACGCATGTGCTTGTGGCCGAAGATGCGGGCAAAACGGTCAGGGTGCTCGTCACGGCCAGCGAAGGAGGAGCCAATGCCGCGACGGTGGTTTCGGCTGGCGAGCTCATCGCTGGCGAAAAAGGTCCGGTACTGGAAGCGGCGCCCGGCGCCTCTGGGACGGGACTGCCGGAATATACGCTTACAGCAACGACCGGCGAGTGGGCCGGCACGGGGATCAAATACACCTATAAATGGCAGAAGTGCAACGAAGCTGGCGAAGCGTGCGCCGCGATCTCGGGCGCGACCAGCCGGACCTACAAACTGCCGACGAGCGTGGCGGGCTCCACCGTACGTGTGCTCGTGATTGCTACGGTGTCCGGCGTTTCGACTGAAGCTCTGAGCCCACCGATCACGGTGAGGGCCGTGGCGGTCGGCGATGTGTCCCTGCCGATGGTTTCCGGTAATCCGCAGGTCGCACACCAGCTGGCGACGACGACGGGGATCTGGACCGATGCGGTCGGAATCACCTACACCTATAAGTGGGAACGCTGCAACTCGAAAGGCGAAAGCTGCGCGGCCATCGCGGGCGCGACCGAACCGGCCTACACGATAGTCGCAGCCGACGTGGGTGGCACCGACCGCGTGACGGTCACTGCGACAGGCAGCTCGGGCAAAGCAAGCGCAGCCTCAGCGGCCACCGGCGTCGTTGCCGCCGGCTCCGGCGCACCCGAAAACAGCGTGGCGCCATCGATCGAAGGCTTCATGAGTTCAGGGAGCACGCTGACAGCACAACCGGGGCTCTGGTTTGGCGAAGAACCCTTGAGCTACGGCTACCAGTGGGAAGAGTGCAACGCCTCGGGCGAAAGCTGCGCGGGCATCAGCGGCGCTACCAGCCAGACCCATGTGCTGGGCAGCGGCGAAATCGGCTCAACGATCCGCGTGAGCGTCACTGCGAAAAACGGCCAGGGCAGCGCAGGTGCGACCTCGCCCGTGAGCGAAGTGATCGAATCCGCGGCGCCGCCATCTGTCAGCGAACGCCCCGCCGTGAAAGGGACAGCCCAGGAAGGCAACGAACTCTTCGCCGAAAACGGCACGTGGACCGGCTCCCAGCCTCTGCGCTACTTCTACCGCTGGGAGCGCTGCAACACCGCAGGCGAAGCATGTTCGGTGATCAGCGGCGCGACGAAACCCGGCTACAAGGCGACGAGCAGCGACGTCGGCTCGACCCTGCGTGTGAGTGTGACCGTCACCAACTCGCACGGCGGCGCCAGCTCCCTCTCGTCACAGACGAGCGTGGTGGCGGGCAAAGAAGCCAGCGCGAAAGAAGCAATGGAAATCGCCGAAAAAACCGATCCCTCGGTGATAGCCTCCTCAGCGAGCGCTACCCTCGAAGGGCAGAGCATCAAGCCCAACGCCGAAGACGCTGGCGAAGGGCTCGCGGCCACGAGCACCCTGACAAGCTCGTGGCTCTCGAAGGAAACGAGCGGAGAATTCGCGGTCAACACTCCGATCGGCGAAATCAGCCTGAAACCCATCTCCACCGCCGCGAACGCGACTATTACGCCGCTGATCGTCAACGGCGCCTCCGCGGTCTACGCCAACACCCAACCGGCGACCGACACGATCGTGCGGCCCGAGCCGCTCGGCGCGATCACGATGCTTCAGATGCGCTCCTCGGGAGCCCCCACGTCGTTCAGCTGGCAGGTCGGGCTGGGCGCCAACCAGAAGCTCCAGGTGCTCCCGAACGGCAGCGTCGCGGTGACCGAATCGGGTGCCGGGTCGGGTCTCGAAGGCGAAGCCGAAGAAACCGAAGAAAAACCGAGCAACGAAGCCCCCGCCGAAACCAAAGGCGAAGAAGGCTACAGCGCCGAAGCGGCAGCCGAAGCGCTGCAGGAAGCGACACCGGAAGAAAGCAAACTCAGCAAGCTCTCCAACTCCCAGACGAGCAGCACCGGCGAAACCAAACCCAAAACCGGAGAACTTCAGCCCCAAGAAACCAAAGTGCAGTACGAAGCCGCCGTCAATGCGAGTTCCTACGCGGAATCGCACACCGAAAACACGGCCCTCATGGTCTTGCCAGCACCCACGGTTGTGGACGCCGAAGGGCACACGGTATCCGCGGCCCTGAGCGTGGAAGGCAACACCATCAAGCTGAGTGTCACACCCGGCAGCGCCAAATACCCGATCACGGCGGCGGTGTCCGCCGATGCGCCGACCAACGCCGCGAGCGCGAAACGCACACCGGCCCCGACCTACGGGTTCTCTAGCCAGAGATCCGCGCCCTTCCACGAAGCCGAAGAAGAAGTCGAAGGCAAATGGCAAAAAGCTGAACACATGGACAAGCACCTCACCGAAGGCAAAAATGTCAAGATCAAGTATGCCCGGCTCATCATCCCCTACAACAACAAGCCCGAAGGGAAAGGACTCAAGAACTGGCTGAAGAAGGTCGAGGAAGCCGAACTCCCGGGTGGTGCGCACCTGGTGCCAGAGATCACCTTTGGGAAGTGCACACCGGTCATCGAAGAAGAAGAAGCACACCAAGAAACCTGTTTGAAGGAAGAAAAAAAGCGCAATTTTCCGGAAATCTACTATCGCGATGTGCTGCGAATAATGAAAGCTCGTACCAAGGGCAACGCCAAAGAACATATGCCGGCCGTACGGATCTGGGGTGCTTGGAACGAGCCCGAGCTCAGCAGCCTCAAAGCAGCGCAGGCAGCGGAAGTATGGGGCGCTGCCGCGCGAGCACTGCACAAGGCGGGTTGCCACGTCTATTGTAAGGTGATAGCTGGCGAATTTGCCGGTTATCGCAAGTTCCCTGGCCGCAACGAGCTCAATTATGTCAACAGCTACGAGAGGGCGATCATCGAAGACGCACGTAAGAAGAAATGGGACGCCGGCAAGCCGGAAATCTGGGGTCTACATGACTACAAAGACCTCAAAGAAACCGCGGAAACCGCGACGCTGGCCGGCGGGAAACTCGTCCGCGGAAGCGGCGCCGGGAGCGCAGAAGCGCAAGCCTTTGTGCAGGGAACACACAAAGCCGGCCTGGGTCATCCCCAGGACTGGATCACCGAGAACGGCGTGGAGCTATGGGTGAGGAGTGGTCATACCTCGCTGTACCACAACCCCGAAGGGCAGCGTATCGCTGCGGAAGATTTCCTCGAACTCGGAAAGCAATCTACCGGACACATCGAAACCAACAACTACTACGAATACAAAAACTTGTTTACAAACCAACAACAGGAAGCCAAAGACGCGGCGCACAACCTCAGCAATCAGTTCGACAGCGCACTTCTTTCCGCCGAAGGCAAGATGCCTGAAGACGAGCGGCCGGCGTACTGCGTAATAGCGCTGGCGTACAACGGAGTCTGCCCACCCAGCGCGACAACGCAAGCTCCAGTAGCGGGGTCGGTCACATCGACCGGCAGTACAGTAACGCTCACGGTGAACCCGGCGGGAGCTGTAACGAAATATAGGATTGCGTATGGCACCACCTCAAGCTACGGTCACACCACCTCGGTGGCGACCACGGCCAACGCCATCGGGGAACAGAGCGAGGCCGTAGTCCTCAGCGGGCTAGAATCGTGTACTACCTACCACTATCAAGCCGAAGCGGAAAACGAAGTAAACGAAGGCAAGCCGAGCTTTGGCGGAGACAAGATATTCACCACGTCTTGCAAAGCTACGGCCGTTTCGACTGGTGGACCGACCTGCGCTGTGCTTACCAACGGACACGTAGACTGCTGGGGTGGCAACGCCCTCGGTCAGCTTGGGATCGGTAATGACACCGGGCCAGAAACCGGCCTGGCGTGCGAAGAATCATCACCCTGTAGCCGGTATCCGGTAGGTGTCCTCAACATTACAAAAGCTATAGGAGTCTCGGTAGGTGGTGAAGCGGTCTGTGCGGTGCTTTCTGAAGGACACGTAGATTGCTGGGGCTCCGGCCAGATGATGCCAGGTGGTCACGCATCATTTGAACCTGTGCAGATCGGTGAAATCAGCAACGCCACAGCCGTCTCTGTAGGCCAGTATCATGCGTGCGCTCTGCTGGCTGAAGGTAGTGTCGATTGTTGGGGGAGTAATCAATGGGGGCAATTGGGGAGCGGTAAAGCGGAAGGAGAAGAAGATGTCGGCCCTACAAAAGTATCGGAACTCACCAACGCGGTGGCGGTGAGTGCCGGCGCCACGGCTTCATGTGCCGTGCTCTCGACCGGAAAGGTGGACTGCTGGGGAAGGGTTCCTTATTATTTTAAGAACTGGTACATCCTCTGCCAGGGGAAATCAGTGGCATCACCAATGCCACGGCGATAAGCGTGACCGGGGTTGGTAACAACGATGCGTGTGTCCTTCTAACGAACAAAAGCCTAGGCTGCTGGGGGGGAACGGCTTTGGCGAGCTAGGGAACGGGACGGTAGGCGAAGGTTCACTTGCATACCCCCTAACCGAAGTTATAGAAATAGCCAATGCTAAAGTAATCAGCAGTGGTACGACCCATGCCTGCGCAGTGCGAGAAACAGGTACAGTCTACTGCTGGGGCAGCGCCGAATTCGGACAGCTCGGGAACGGTGTTTCTTCGCAGACTGCTTATCCGACTCCTGGTCCGGTGGAAGGTCTTGCCACTGCGAACAACGTTTCTACCGGTGATGGCATAACCTGCGCATTGCTGGCCAGCGGAGGGATCGACTGCTGGGGTGATAACGAAGGTGGGCAGCTAGGAAACGGAACTACCAACTCCAGCTCGACACCTGTGCAGGTAACCGGCATCGGCTAGACCGGAACACGGGCGTGTCCCGCGTTAGGGCGGGCACGACCGTTATGCGCTCGCTCTAGTAAGACCCGATCAGGCGGCGAGCCGCGAGGGCCGATCAGGACGGAGACCTCGCCGAGGATCCTCCCAAGCGAGAGTCCTCGGCTGCGGGCCTCATGGGCGAGCAGCGCGAGATCCTCGTCTCGCGCTACCACGGTGGTCCTACGCTCAGCCATGATTCAGATGGTACATCGGATGCAGACGATGCCCGGCCGCTCCGCAGGGTGGCTGAGCCTTCGGTGATGGCACCTGCGTAACGTATGGACGAACTTCTATCTAACATTTGGTCGTCAGCCTGTTTACCTTCTCGACACGGCGAGTTGCTTGTGAGGGCTCGGGCCGCCGGGCGGCGTGGTGTCCGGTTCTTGGCTCGGTTGAGCCAAGCAGGGGGTGGATCGACTCGCTCTTGAGAGCTGCGCGCGGGAAGCGGCGAAGACCTGGGCGTCCGCACGACCATGTCCGCTGTCGGTGAGAAGGTGACTGGCCGATGACCGGTCGCGAGTCTTCACAACGCCGAGGTCCGTCGAGAGATTCTGAGCTCGAGCGTGCAGAGCGGGTGATGCGGCTCGCGTGGCTCAGCCTGCCCACGGGTCATCGACGGCTGCTCGAGTCAATCGGCGCGTCGCAATGGCGGGCGGTCGATGAGCCGCTTGGAGTATCCGTTGAAGGTTTCCTGGGCTCCGCAGGGAATTGTGCGCTTCCGCGT
The DNA here is from genome assembly GCA_963821775.1 of uncultured Solirubrobacterales bacterium. Lineage (GTDB taxonomy): Bacteria > Actinomycetota > Thermoleophilia > Solirubrobacterales > Solirubrobacteraceae > Palsa-744. The sequence goes on from CAWGFB010000002.1 coordinate 138,223, forward strand.
GCGAGTCGTGTCGGGCTGGAAAGTGCAGTTGCGGTCTGGATTCAGGATCTGCGTATCGTCCTTCTCAACACGAGCCACGAGGCTCTTGCCGGCTTGGGCCAGCCGGCATACGAGGAGTTCGTATCGCGCACGGCATGGCACGAGTGGGGTCATGCGCTCGGAATGACGCGCTGCTCGCAGGAGGACGTGGCTGCTGGAGCCCGCCTGCTGGTCCTGGCCCCCGAGGGTGTACGCGAAGGCATCCGCCTGGGCGGCTATCGTGTCAACGAATACACACACGAGCTGGTCGCCGAGACCTGCGCGCTGCTGATGGCTCGGCGTCACCGCAAGTAAGTTGGCAAGCCACAATGGTTGAACGACGAGATCTACGCCCTGGTGAGGAGAGCGACGGGATGGAGCGATTGACCCCCGTCGGATATGTGCTTGGCGAGGGTCGCCGAGCCGCGGATGTGCTCGCAGTCCAAGCTGACCTACTGCGTAGCGAGGGCATCGACCCCACCTGGCCAGGCTTCGACGAGAAGGCGCTCCTGAGCCAGGGCGACACAGCCCCGAGCGCTTCTGCATGAGCTTTGCCTCCGAGCAGACCGGCACGATCGCGTGGCGTTTGGTCGCCAGCCTGTTTACCTTCTCGACACCTCGGCGGACTAGGTTGGCCGCCTGACGATCACACGATGACCACGGAGAGCTCCGCGTGGGCTTTCGCCATCCGGTTGTAGTCGTCGTCTTGGGTGATGACAGGTAGTCCATGCTCAATCGCGGTTGCGGCGATCAGTGCGTCCGTGAGCTTGACCGCCTTCTGGATCCCGGCGGCGCGGCAGTCGGCGACGAGTCTCGCCCAGGTGGTCATCACGGCCTCGCTGATGGGGATCGGATCGGCCGCACGGGCGAGAGCGAGCGTATCGGCGCGGCGTGCCTTCGCTCGGTCGTCGACCGCCGCGAGTACGCCGAGCTGAAGCTCTCCAATGCTCACCACGGACATGGCGACTTGGTCTGGGAGGTCCCCCAGCGGTCGCCCGCTCTCGCGGGCGATGAATACCGAGGTGTCGAGTAGCCCGGCGGCCGGGGCGCTCAAAGCTCGTCCAGTGTGTGGCCGGCGAGGGTGTCGAGTCTCCCGGCTGAGCGCAGGGTCCGCGGCGCGAGTCTGCAGTGCCCGCTTGAGAGTGGGCCCCGAGAGCCACCGTGCTCGATGCTGGTGCGGGACAATGTCCGCGATCGGCTCGCCATGCACGGTGAGTGTCACGCGCTCGCCCGCACGCACCGCGTCGATCACGTGGCTGGTCTGGTTGCGTAGCTCCCGCACGCCCACGTTCATGTGCGACAGCGTAGCACGTGCGTGCGGGGTCGCTGCCCGGCTTCTTCTACATGCTGGGCGCCGCCGGCATTTCATCCAAATCTCCACCTTTGACGGCCCCGCCCCACGCTAGCATCCCGGCCCGTAAGGGGTCCGTGCCTGGAGCATGGCGCCTGCTGGCGCCTGCCCAGTCCAACAGATGTCGATGCGCGTCACAGCCCAGGGATGCGCCGAACGGGGGAATAGATGTTGGCCAGAACAGCCGGTTCTTTGCGGATCTCGATCGCGCGCTGCGCGGGTCTCGCGCTCGCCGCGGTTCTCGCCCTGGCGATGTGGGCGCCCTCGGCGGCGCACGCCAGCGGGTGCACCGACACGTTCACGAACACTGCGGGCGGCAGCTGGAGCGTGGGCTCCAACTGGAGCACAGGCAAAGTCCCGACTTCGACCGACGAAGCCTGCATCACCGAAAGCGGGACCTACACCGTCACGCTGAGCGCGAGCAGCGTCAGCGTCAAGTCGCTGACGGACGGCGGGAGCTCCGGCACCCAGACGCTTGCGGTCGAAAGCACCTGCTCGGGGAGCGCCTCGCTGGCCAGCACCGCGGGGCTGGCCGTCGGCGCTCAGGGCGCCGTCACGCTCACCAACGGCGGGATCTGCGCCAACGGCGTCACGCTCGGCGGGCCCATCACCAACGCCGGCACGATCACGGCCGAACCGGGCACCGGCGGTGGTGCGCGCAACCTGCAGGGGAACCTCACGAACACCGGCGCGCTGGCGGTGGATGCGAATACGTCCTTCAACGGATCCAAAGCGACGTTGACCAACGAAGGTGCGGTCGATCTCGCCGAAGGCCTCGAGCTGTACGTCGCGAGCGGGGACTCGTTCACGAACGGCGTGGGCGGCTCGATCGCGGCGACGGGCAGCGCGAACGTGTTTGTTCCCAATGGCGCCACGTTCAACGAGGGGGCGGGTACGACGAGTGGCTCGCAGCCGGTGATCGTTGAACAGGCGACGCTCAACTACACGGGGTCGGGCGCGAGCACGATTCGGGCGCGCAGCTATACGAGCCAGTTGAGCGGGAACATCTCCGCGGGGCAGTCGCTGTTGATCGAAGGCTGTGTCGGCAGCGGCTACCCGGCCTACGTCGAAGCCGCGAGCGGTTTCAGCAACGCGGGCACGATCACGGTGACGAGCGCCAAGCACAGCGGCGTCGATTGCAGCGGAAACGACGCTTCCAGGCTGACACTCGCGAGTGGGACGCTGACCAGCACGGGCACGATCGACGTGGAACCGGGCGCCGGCGGCGAACGCCAGCTGAGCGGGAGCCTCACGAACGAGGGCACGCTGGCGATCAACACGAATACGTCGTTCAATGGGTCCAAAGCGACCCTGACGAACGAAGGCGCGGTCGCTCTCGGCGAAGGTGTCGAGCTTTCCGTCGGAGGCAGTGGCACGTTCACGAACGGCACGGGCGGCTCGATCTCGGCGACCGGCGTCGCGAACGTCCTGATTCCCAGCGGCTCCACGTTCAACGAGGGTGCCGGTACGACGAGTGGCACGCAGCCTGTGATCGTCGAATCGGGGACGCTGAACTACACCGGGTCGGGTGCGAGCCTGATCCGGACGCGCAGCTACACAGTCGCGCTGAGCGGCAACCTCTCCTCGGGCCAGTCGCTCGCGATCGAAGGCTGTGTCGGCAGCGGCTACCCGGCCTACGTCGAAGCCGCGACTGGCTTCGGCAACGCGGGCACGATCACGGTGACGAGCGCCAAGCACAGCGGCGTGGATTGCGGCGGAAACGACGCTTCGAGGCTCACGCTCGCGAGTGGGACGCTGACGAACACGGGCACGATCGACGTGGAACCGGGCGCCGGCGGCGAACGCCAAGCTGAACGGAAGCCTCACGAACAAAGGCACGCTGACGATCAACACGAATACGTCGTTCGATGGGTCCAAAGCGACTCTGACGAACGAAGGCGGTGTGGAACTCGGCGAAGGCGTCGAGGTCTCCGTCGGGGGCGGTGGCACCTTCACGAACGGCGGCGGTGGCTCGATCTCGGCGCCCGGCGGCGCGAACGTGTTGATTCCCAGCAGCTCTACGTTCAACGAGGGTGCCGGTACGACGAGTGGCACGCAGCCTGTGATTGTCGAATCGGGGACGCTGAACTACACCGGGTCGGGTGCGAGCCTGATCCGGGCGCGCAGCTACACAGTCGCGCTGAGCGGCAACCTCTCCTCGGGCCAGTCGCTCGCGATCGAAGGCTGTGTCGGCAGCGGATACCCGGGGTATGTCGAAGCCGCAAGCGGCTTCAGCAACGCGGGCACGATCACGGTCACGAGCGCCAAGCACAGCGGCAGCGACTGCGGCGGAAACGACGCTTCCAGGCTGACGCTCGCGAGTGGAACGCTGACGAACACGGGTACGATCGACGTGGAACCGGGCACCGGTGGGGAACGTCAGCTGAACGGGAGTCTCACGAACAAAGGCACGCTCACCGTTGGTGCGAGCACGTTGTTTGGCGGGTCCAAAGCGACGCTGACGAACGAAGGCCCGGTCGCTCTCGGCGAAGGTGTCGAGCTTTCCGTCGGAGGGGGTGGCGCGTTCACGAACGGCACGGGCGGCTCGATCTCGGCGCCCGGCGGCGCGAACGTGTTGATTCCCAGCAGCTCCACGTTCAACCAGGGCGCAGGTACCACCAGCGGCTCCCAACCGGTGATCGTCGAATCGGGGACGCTGAACTACACGGGCGCCGGCGCGAGCGTGATCCACGCGCGCAGCTACACAGTCGCGCTGAGCGGCAACCTCTCCTCCGGCCAGACGCTCGCGATCGAAGGCTGTGCCGGCAGCGGATACCCGGCCTACGTCGAAGCTGCGAGCGGCTTCACCAATGAAGGCACGATCACGCTCACGAGCGCCAAGCACAGCGGCGTCGATTGCGGCGGGAACGATACGTCCAGGCTCACGCTCGCGAGCGGGATGCTCACCAACAACGGCACGATCTCGACCGAACCGGGCACCGGTGGCGAACGCAAACTCGAAAGCAGCCTCACCAACAATCGCCTCCTTTCGCTCGGGGCGGGGACGACCCTGAAGCTGACCGGCTCCTACACCGAAGCCAAAGCCGGAACGCTCGAGACGATGCTCGGCGGGACCTCGGACTTCGGCGCGCTGTCGGCGACCGGCTCGGCGACGCTCGCCGGAACCGTGCTCGCGCGCCAGGTCGCCCCGTTCAAAGGCGAAAGCGGCCAGAAATTCGCGATCCTCACCGCCGCCTCGCGCTCAGGCTCGTTCGCGCACACCTCGGGCGCCACGATCAGCCCGACCCTGTACTACGCGCCCGTCAACACGGCCACCGGGACGAACCTCGTGGTGCTCGAAGGCGAATCGCCCGAAAAGGTTCCCACGAACGAAACCAAGCCCACGATCTCCGGGGGCACGCAGCAGGGTCAGACGATCGTGCTCGACTCTCCCGGCACCTGGGCGCAGGCGCCCGGCGAATACTCCTACCAGTGGTTGCGCTGCGAAGAATCGGGCGCGAACTGCACCGCGATCGCGGGGGCGACGGGGCAGAGCTACCTGCTGAGCGCCGCCGACGCGCACCACCGGATCTCGGTGCAGGTGATCGCCTACAACGGGGCCGGCGAAAGCGCTCCGGCCGAACCGAGCTCTCCCAGCCCGGTGATCTCGGCGCTGGCGCTGCACGCGGCCGCTGGGGAAAGCATCTCGGCGGTGGAAGGCGCGTCGGTGACGCTCGACGGCTCGGGCAGCACGCCTGCCGCTGAAATCGCCAAGTACCGCTGGCAGTTCGGCGATGGCGCCGAAGCAGAAGGCGCGGGCGACGCGATCCTGCATCACGTGTACGCGACCGCCGGCACCTATACCGCGCAGCTGACGGTCTTCCGCGGCGGCGAAGAATCGAGCGCGTCCGTCGCGATCACGGTCACCACCACACCGAAACCTGCCGGCGGGGGGCATCCTGCCGAAGGGGTGTACGTCACGGTCAAGGGTGAGGGCGCCGAACCGATCGGCGGTGCGACCGTGTTGTACGTAGGCTCGAGCAGCACGCGCATCGAAGCAGCGAGCGCCTCCAACGGGGAAGCGGTGCTCAAGGGTCTGCCGAAAGGGACAGACACCGTGTATGTGTACAAGAGCGGTCTGCGCCCGGCCGTCGCCCAGGTGGCGGTCAACGGCGAAGGCGACGGCTCGACCAGCGTGACGCTCTCGGCCGGCGAAGTCGCAGCGGCGGAAGTGAAATCGAAGGAACTCAACTACGAAGAAATCGTCGCCGCCGGGATCAACCCGAGCGAACCGGCGAACCAGAACGTCTACAAATTCGTGATCAAGCTCGCGTTCATCGAATCGCCGCCCATCGAAGTGCACGGCTACGTCAACGGCGGCGGCCAGTTCGTGGGCGGCACCGGCGCCAGTGGCGGCGGGGGTGGCTGGTCGTGCGGGTCCGGCGGCTGTGAAGGCGGCGGTGGCGGCGGTGGCGGCGGCGGCGAACGGATCATCGCCCAGCCCGAGGTCGTCGAAGGCCATCCGCTGATCCAGTGGCTGATCCTGCACGGCAAGGCGGCTGTGCTCAAGCAGTTCTTTGAAGTGAGCATGATCGTCCAGAACCTCTCTCCCGAACCGTTCACGCTGGCCAAGGGCACGGCGACGCTGAACCTGCCCGAAGGCCTCAGCCTCGCGCCGACCGCCCAGCAGCAGTCGCTGACCAACGAAGTGCCGGCGGTGCCCGGCGGCGGCAGCACGACGACGAACTGGATCATTCGCGGCGATACGCCCGGCGAATACAACCTCTCCGCCGCCTACAAGTCGACGCTCGAACCCTTCAACGCCCCCGTGTCGGTGCAGGCGGCGCTCGCCAACCCGCTGAAGGTGTGGGGCAAGGAAGCGATGACCTTGAAGGTCAAGGCCGACGAAGGCAAGCTCCACGAAGGCGTGCCCTACCACGTGTACGTCGGCGTCGAAAACAAATCCAACGTGCCGCTGTACAACGTCGCCCTGACGATCGAAGAAAATCCGCACGTGAGCTTCATCTTCCAGCCCGAACAGCAGTTCAGCGAACTGGTCGGCGAACTGAAGCCCGGCGAAACGTTCTTCGTCAAACGCCCCTACATCCTGATCCCCGACGCCGAAAGCGTGTCGGTGTTCAACCCGGCGCTGTCGAGCGCGACGTTCGTCGGCGAAAAGGAACACCCCGGCGAAAACATCGAAAAGATCAAACCGCCGACGATGTACCCCCTGGAAGCGCCGGCGAGCATCCCCGGGTACGTGCACCTGAAATGGACGCCGGTGCCGGGCGCCGAAGGGTATGAGGTGTTCTCGACCAAGACGCTCGAAACGCTGTTCACGAACACGCCCCTGAGCGTGCTGCCGAGCAACTCTCCAAAACGGGGGTGACGGTGCTGCCGGCGAGCGCCACCGAAGCGTACGTGCCGGCGAGCTCGACCGAAGCGCTGTGGTATGCGCTCAGCACGGTCATCGGGGGGCACCTCGAACTGGAATCCTCGCCGATGGTCAAAGCGTCGGCGCCGGTCTCGACCGTGCCCACGGTCTCCTCGGTCAGTCCGGCGTCGGGGACGTTGGCAGGGGGGACCCCGATCACGATCAAGGGCACCGGGTTCGTCCCCGGCGCGACCGTGGAGATCGGTCAGGGCAGTGGTGCCGGGCCGACGGCGATCCCGGCTTCCAAAGTGGTCGTGGTCTCTCCGACGGAAATCACCGCTGTCACCGGCGGTGGCGCCAAAGCCGGCTCCTGGAAGCTGTACGTGATCGATTCGGGAAGGACCAGCCCCGCCAGCGCCGGTGACGGCTTCACCTACTACACCCACCCCGCGGTCTCTGCGGTCAGTCCGGCGTCGGGGACGGTGGAAGGGGGGACTCCGATCACGATCAAGGGCAGCGGGTTCGTGCCCGGCGCGACTGTGGAGATCGGTCAGGGCAGTGGCGCCGGGCCGACGGCGATCCCGGCTTCCAAAGTGGTCGTGGTCTCCTCGACGGAAATCACCGCGACGACCGGCGGCCCAGCCAAAGCGGGCTCCTGGAGCGTGTTCGTCATCGACGCGGGGGGAACCAGCGCCGCCAACATGGGTGTACCGGGTGACGGCTTCACCTACTTCACCCACCCCACGGTCTCTGCGGTCAGCCCGGCGTCGGGAACGGTGAAAGGAGGGACCCCGATCACGATCACCGGCACGGGCTTCGTGCCCGGCGCGACTGTGGAGATCGGCCAGGGCAGTGGCGCCGGGCCGACGGCGATCCCGGCTTCCAAAGTGGTCGTGGTCTCTCCGACGGAAATCACCGCTGTCACCGGCGGCGGGGCCAAAGCTGGCCCCTGGCAGCTGTACGTCATCGACTCGGGGGGCACCAGTCCCACCAGCAGCGGTGACGGCTACACCTATAAATGAGTCACGTCGTCGCCCCCGCGCATGCGCGGGGGCGCACACCCCGAGACCGGTAGCCTGCGGGGATGCGACGCACTCCCCTGTACGACCGGCACGTGGCCGCCGGGGCGCGGATCGTGGAGTTCGCCGGGCTGGGAGATGCCGGTGCAGTACCGCGGGCGTGCGCGCCGAGCACCTCGCGGTGCGCGGCGACTGCCGGCGTCTTCGACGTCTCGCACATGGGCCAGATCGAGACCGCCGGGCCCGGGCGCCTCGGCGCTGCTGCAGCGGCTGCTCTCCAACGACGTCGCGCGCGCTGCCCGTCGGCGGCGCGCAGTACGCGTGCTGTGCCGCGAGGACGGCGGCGTGCTCGACGACCTCATCACCTACCGGCTGGAGGCCGAGCGGTACCTGACGGTCACCAACGCCGCCAACCACGAGCGCGACGCTGGAGTGGTTGCGCGCGCACGCCGGCGGGCACGACGTGCGAGGTGCGTCGACCGCGCGCGCCGACTACGCGATGCTCGCCGTGCAGGGCCCGCTGCGCGCGCGAGATCGTCGCAGGCGATCGCCGACGCGCCGCTGCCCGAGCGGATGACCGTCGCCGAGCGGCACGCTGGCGGGCGCCGAGGCGCTCGTCGGCGGCACCGGCTACACCGGCGAGGACGGCGTCGAGCTGCTGCTCGCGCCCGCGGACGCGCCGCGGGTCTGGGACGAGCTCGCTGCGCCGCGGGGCGCGCGCCGGCGGGCCTGGCGGCGCGCGACACGCTGCGCATCGAGGCGTGCCTGCCGCTCTACGGCAACGAGCTCTCGACCGAGCGCGGGCCGATCGAGGCCGGGCTCGGCTGGTGCTGCCGGGAGGAGACGGGCTTCATCGGCGCGGAGGCCGTGCGCGCGGTGCGCGCTGCCGGCCCCGCCGAGCGGCTCGTGCCGTTCATGGTCGAGGCCGCGGCATCGCCCGCCCGGGCGACGCGGTGGTCGGCGGTGGCGTCGTCACGAGCGGCACGCTCTCGCCGTGCCTCGAGGTGGGCATCGGCCTCGCATACGTGCCCGCCGCGCGGGCCGCCGCGGGCACCGAGCTCGAGATCGACGTGCGCGGCAAGGCCGGCCGGCCGTCGTGCGGGAGAGGCCGCTCTACCGCAGGGGCTCGTAGGGTTGCGGAGCGGGCCTGGGGTCCGCGCCACGGGTTCGCGCCACGGGGGCGTCGGTTATTCGGCTTGCAGATGGCCGAAGCGTCCTACCCCCCGGACCTGCTCTACCACCCCGAGCACGACTGGGCGCGCGTCGATGATCGCGCACGTCGAGCGCACGTTCGGCATCACCTGGCACGCGCAGGACGCGCTCGGCGAGGTCGTCTTCTGTCGAGCCGCCCGCGGTCGGGACGCAGCTCGCGCAGGACGAGCCCTACACCGAGGTCGAGTCGGTGAAGGCGGTCTCGGACGTGGTCGCGCCGCTCTCGGGCGAGGTGATCGAGGTCAACGAGGCGCTCGCCGAGGAACCCGGAGCGAGTCAACGACGACCCCTACGGCGAGGGCTGGCTGGTCAGGGTTCGTCTCTCCGACCCCGCCGAGGCGACGCGCTGCTGGACGCGCGACGCGTACGTCGGCTGCTCTGCTGGGGCGCCGAGTGAGCCGCTACACCGCCGTCACCGACGCCGACCGCGCCGCGATGCTCGAGGCGATCGGCGTCGGCGCGCGTCGAGGAGCTGTTCGCGCGAGATCCCGCGGCCGTGCGGCTGGGCCGCGCGCTCGATCTGCCCGCCGGGCCTGCGGCGAGGCGGAGGTCTACGAGCACCTGCGCGCGCTGGCCGCGCGCAACGTCAGCGCCGAGGAGGAGCTCTGCTTCCTCGGCGGCCGGCATGTACGACCACTACGTGCCCGCGCTGGTCGACATGCTGATCGCGCGCTCGGAGTTCCTCACCCCCTACACGCCCTACCAGCCCGAGATCTCCCAGGGCGGGCTGCAGGTGATGTTCGAGTACCAGACCGCGATCTGCGAGCTGACCGGGCTGGACGTCGCCAACGCCTCGGTGTACGAGGGGCCGTCGGCGCGTCGCCGCGGCCGGGTACCTCGCCAAGCTGCACAACGGCCGCGGGCGGCTTCGTGCTCGCGCGGGGTGCATCCCGCACGCGCGCGAGACGCTGCGCACCTACGCGCACGGCTACGGGATGGAGGTCGTCGAGGTGCCGCTGCGCGACGGCGCGCACCGACCCCGACGCGTGGGCCGCCGCGATCGACGCCGACGTCGGCGCCGCGTTCGTCGCCCAGCCCAACTTCCTCGGCGCCGTCGAGGACGCCGCCGCGCTCGCCGCCGCCGCAAGGCCGCCGGGCGGGGAGCGCTCGTGGTGGTGGCCCAGGTCGGACCCGATCACGCTCGGCCTCCTCGAGCCGCCGGGGGAGCTCGGCGTCGACGTCTGCGTCGGCGAGGGGCAGTCGCTCGGCAACCGCCTCGACTTCGGCGGGCCCTCGTTCGGCTTCTTCGCCGCGCGCGAGGCCTACCTGCGCCGGATGCCGGGGCGGATCGCCGGCGAGACCGTGGACGTCGACGGCCGCCGCGGCTTCGTGCTCACGCTGCAGACGCGCGAGCAGCACATCCGCCGCGAGCGGGCGACCTCGAACATCTGCACCGCGCAGGCGCTCAACGCGCTCGCCGGCGTCGTCTACCTCGCCTGGCTCGGGCGGCGCGGGCTTCGTCGAGCTCGGCGAGCTGCTGCTGGCGCGCACCGCCTACGCGCGCGAGCTGCTCCGGGCGCTCGACGGCGTCGAGCTGCTGCACGCCCAGCCGGTGGTGCGCGAGTTTGCGCTCGCTCTGCACGCCGACGTCGCGCGCGCGTGCGCCGCCGCTGCGCCGCCGCGCGCGTGAATCCCGGCGTGGACCTGCTCGCGCTCGACCGGCCGCGAGGAGGATCGCGGCGGGCTGCTGGTCGCGATCACCGAGCGGCGCTCGCGCGCGGACATCGACCGGCTCGCCGACGTGCTCGGCGCGCGCGCTCGCCGCCGAGCGCGCCGGCGGCCGGCGCCGCGGCGGGAGCGGCCGGCATGAGCGACGCGAGGCGCCGATGCAGCGCGACGCCGCGGCGACGATCTTCGAGCAGGGCGCGCCTGGCCGGCGGGCGTTCGCGCCGCCGGCGCTCGACGTGCCCGAGCGACCCGCTCGATGAGCTGCTCCCCGCGCGCCTGCGCCGCCGCGAGCCGCCGCGGCTGCCCGAGGTCTCCGAGCCCGAGCTCGTGCGCCACTACGTGCGCCTCTCGCAGCGCAACTTCGACCTGGACTCCGGCTTCTACCCGCTCGGCTCGTGCACGATGAAGCACAACCCGCGGCTGCACGAGCGCGTCGCGGCGCTGCCCGGCCACGCGCGCCTGCATCCGCTGCAGGACCCCGCGCGCGCGCAGGGCGCGCTCGAGTTGATGTGGCGCCTCGAGCGCGCGCTCGGCGAGATCGCGGGGCTGCCGCACGTCTCGCTGCAGCCCTCCGCCGGCTCCCACGGCGAGCTGGCCGGCGTGCTGCTGACGCGCGCCTACCACGCCGACCGCGGCGAGCGCCGCGCGCACCGTGCTGACGCCCGACACCGCCCACGGCACCAACCCCGCGACCGTGACGATGGCCGGCTACGAGGTCGTCAAGGTCGGCACCGACGCCGACGGCGGCGTCGACCTCGACGACCTGCGCGCGAAGGCCGACGCCGACGTCGCCTGCCTGATGCTGACCAACCCGAACACGCTCGGCCTGTTCGACCCCAACATCGAGGAGATCGCCCGGATCGTCCACGAGCGTCGGCGCCGATCGCTCTACTACGACGGCGCCAACCTCAACGCGGTGATGGGCATCTCGCGGCCCGGCGACATGGGCTTCGACATCGTCCACTTCAACCTGCACAAGTCCTTCACCCAGCCCCACGGCGGCGGCGGGCCGGGCTCGGGGCCGATCGCGGTCTCCGAGCGGCTCGCGCCCTTCCTGCCGCGCCCGGTGATCGTGCGCCGCGGCGGCGCCGAGGGCAACGGCTCGACCGTCGAGTTCGACCTCGACTACGAGCGCCCGCAGTCGATCGGTCGCCTGCGCGGCTTCCAGGGCAACTACGGCTGCTTCGTGCGCGCCTACGCCTACATCTGCTCGCTCGGCGCCGACGGGCCTGCGCGACGCCTCCGAGACGGCGGTGCTGAACGCCAACTACCTGCTCGCGCGGCTGCGCGCAGCTCGGCGTCGTGCCGAGCTCCTGCCGCCCGCCTACGAGCGGCTCTGCATGCACGAGTTCGTGCTCCGCGGCGCGCCGATGAAGCGCGAGCTCGGGATCCGCACGCTCGACCTCGCCAAGCGCCTGCTCGACCACGGCTACCACCCGCCGACCGTCTACTTCCCGCTGCTCGTCGACGAGGCGCTGCTGATCGAGCCGACCGAGACCGAGACGCGGGAGACCCTCGACGCGCTTCGCCGCAGGCGATCGCCGAGATCCTGCGCGAGGCGCGCGAGGACCCCGAGATCGCGCGCGCCGCGCCCTACACGACGCCGGTGCGCCGCCTCGACGAGGCCGGCGCCGCCAGCGGCCCGGTGCTGCGCCAGGCGCTCTAGCCCTGCCGCAGACTCGGGTGTAGGGCCTGCGGCGCGATGCGCATCTTCTCCGGCATCCAGCCGACCGGCCGCAAGCACCTCGGCAACTACATCGGCGCGATCACGCCAGTACGTCGCCGGCCAGGACCGCGGCGAGGCGCGTCTACTGCATCGTCGACCTGCACGCGATCACCGTCGCCTTCGACCCGGCGCGAGCTGCGCGAGCGCACCTACGACACCGCGGCGATCCTGCTCGCGGCGGGCCTCGACCCCGAGCGCTGCATCCTCTTCCGCCAGAGCGACGTGCTCGAGCACGCCGAGCTGACGTGGCTGCTGACGATCGGTCACCGCCTACGGCGACCTGCAGCGCATGCACCAGTTCAAGGACAAGTCGGCCGCGCAGCGCGAGCTGGTCTCGGCCGGCCTGTTCTTCTACCCGGTGCTGATGGCCGCCGACGTGCTCGCCTACCGCGCGCACGAGGTGCCGGTCGGCGACGACCAGCGCCAGCACGTCGAGCTGATGCGCGACATCGCGATGCCGCTTCAACGCGCGCTTCGGCGGGGAGGTGCTGGTCGTGCCCGAGCACCGGATCCCGGCGGTCGGCGCGCGGATCATGGACCTGCAGGACCCGACGAGCAAGATGTCGACCACGGCGGCGAGCGAGGAGGGGACGGTGTACGTGCTCGACGAGCCGCGCGCGATCGAGCGCAAGTCAAGCGCGCCGTGACCGACTCCGGCAGCGGCGATCCGCCGCGCGCCCGAGAAGCCCGGGATCACGAACCTGATCGAGATCCTCGCGGTCGTGCGCGGCGCGACGCCGGCGGCGATCGAAGCGCGACTTCGCCGACGCCCGCGGGTACGGCGACTTCAAGGCGGCGGTCGCCGCGGCCGTGGTCGACGTACCTCGCGCCGGTGCGCGAGCGCTACGCGCAGCTGCGCGCCGACGAGGGCGGCGCTCGAGGCGGTGCTCGCGCGACGGCGCCGCGCGCGCGCACGCGATCGCCGCCGCCACGCTCGCCGACGTGCGCGAGCGCGATGGGCGTCGGGCCGCCGCCGCCGGCATCGGGCGCGTCGGCAGCGCGGTAGCGTACGGCCGGTGAGCATCGCCGAGCTCGACCTCGACCTCGACGTCTTCAGCGGCCCCTTCGACCTGCTGCTGACGCTCGTCCTGCGCGAGGAGGTCGACCTGCGCGAGCTGCAGCTCGCCGAGGTCGTGCTCGCCTACCTCGACCACCTCGAAGCGCGCGGCGAGCTCGACCTCGAGGCGACGACGGAGTTCATCGTGCTGCTCGCGGCGCTGCTGGAGCTGAAGTCGCGGCTGCTGCTCGCCGGCGATGAGGAGGAGCAGCTGCTCGACCTGGAGCCCGCGCGAGGCCGCCGAGGAGCTGCTCGCGCGGATGCTCGACGCGCGCCGCTACCGCGCCGCCGCCGCGCACCTGCGCGAGCTGCTCGCGCGCGAGCAGCGGCGTGCGCTTCCGCGAGGCGCCGCTGCCCGCGCACCTGCGGCGCGCTCTGCTCGCTCCGGCGGAGGGCGCGCTGGACCCAGCGGTGCTCGGCGCGGCGCTCGGGCGGCCTGCTCGCGATGCCGCCCGCGCTCGACCTCCGCCACATCGCGCGTCCCGCGCGTCAGCGGTCACCGAGCGCCTGGCGCACCTGCGCACGCTGCTGCGCCGCGGGCGCTTCAGCTTCGACGAGGCCGTGCGCGGCGCGGACCGCATGACCGTCGCGGTCACGCTGTTCGCGCTGCTCGAGCTGTACAAGCGCGGCGAGGCGAGCTGGGAGCAGGACGAGCCGTTCGGCGAGATCACCGTCCGCGCGCTCGCCGCGCCGGCCCGCCGCGGCGGCGGGGCGGCTGAGCGACGCCGAGGTGGCCGGAGCGAGGGCCCGCGCAGCGGTGGAGGAGCCAGCCGAGCGGCGGAGGCGGCGCAGGAGACCGGGCACGCTGCGCGTGACGGGCGACCGGCTCGCGCGCATCGTCGAGGCGCTGCTGTTCCTCTCGCAGCGACCCGCTCAGCGCCAGCCGAGCTGGCCGAGGCCACCGGGGCCGACGAGGCTGCGGGTCGCGCGGCGCGCTCGACGAGCTCGCGGAGGCGTACGCGCCCGGGCGAGCGCGGCATCGCGCTGCGCGAGCTCGCCGGCGGCTACACGCTCGCCAGCGACCCGATCGCCGAGGACGCCGCGCGGCGCTGCTCGGCCGCCCGCGCCTCGCGACGCTGACGCCCGCGCAGCTCGAGACGCTCGCGATCGTCGCCTACCTGCAGCCCGATCTCGCGCCCCGAGATCGCCCGGATCCGCGGCGTCAACGCCGACTCGCCGGTCGCCACGCTGCTCGACCGCGGCCTGATCGAGGAGGCCGGGCGCTCGCAGTTCGGCGCCGTGCTCTACCGCACCGACGACGCTCTTCCTGAAGCTGTTCGGGCTGCGCGCGCTCGAGCGAGCTGCCCGACGTCGCGCAGTGGGACCCGAGCCCCGAGGAGCAGGCCGAGCTGCGCGAGCGGCTGCTGCGCGCCGGCGAGGCGCGCGGCGAGGGCGCCGGCGCGCCTCCGATCGAGCTGTGAGGCCTACGCGGCCCGCTCCGCGTGAGCCCCCTCAGGCCGCCCGCGCCGGCTGGTAGCCCGTGACTCCCTGCCGCGGTCCGTTCCGCGTGAGCCCCCTCAGGCCGCCCGCGCCGCCAACTGCCCGCAGGCGGCGTCGATGTCGCGCCCGCGCGTGAGGCGCACGGTGGCCGGCACGCCGTGCTCCTCCAGCGCCGCCCGGAAGGCCGCGATCGCCTCGCGACCCGAGCCGCGGTAGACGTCCCCGGCCTCCCCGCCCGGAGGCTCCCGCCCGTGGGGTTGAAGGGGATCAGGTTGACCTTGAACATCTGCGGCCCCCCGTCCTGCGAGCGCAGCAGCCGCGCGAGCGCGACCGCCTGCTCGTAGCGGTCGTTGACGCCAGCGAGCATCACGTACTCGACGAAGATCCGCCGCCGCTTGCGCGCGTAGTGCGCGCGGCACGCCTCCAGGACGTCGCGCAGCGGAAAGCGCGCGTTGACCGGCATCAGCTCCGTGCGCAGCGCGTCGTCGGCGGCGTGCACCGAGAGCGCCAGGCGCAGCGGCCACTCGCACTCCGCGAGCCGTTCGATCCCCGGGATCCAGCCCACTGTGGAGATCGCGGTGCGCCGGTGCGTGACGCCGAGGTCCGGCAGCCGCGCGCACGCGCCGAGCACCGCGTCGAGGTTCAGCAGCGGCTCCCCCATCCCCATGAACACGCAGTGGTCGACCCGTTCGACCCGCCGGAAGTGCAGCGCCTGATCGAGAATCTCTGACGTCGTGAGGTTGCGCCCAAACCGCATCGCCCCCGTCGCGCAGAACGTGCACGTCAGCGGGCACCCCGACTGCGAGGAGAGGCACAGCGAGCGCCGCCCGTCGCGACCCGATACCGCATCAGCACCGCCTCCACCGGCCGGCCATCGGCGGTGGCGAACAGCGCCTTGACCGTGCCGTCGCGCGCCCGCGCCTCGCGCCCCACCTCGAGGCACGAGAACGGCACCTCGCGCGCGAGCGCCTCCCGCAGCTCGGCGGGCAGGTTGGTCATGCCCCCGTACCCCGCGACGCCGCGCGCGGTCCACTCCCACACCTGGCGGGCGCGAAAGGGCGGCTGACCGTGGGCGGCAAGCGTGTCCTGCAGGAGCTCGAGGTTCATAGGGCGTGGGAAGGGGGAAGGGGAAGGGGAGGGCGTTCTCTCGGCGGCGCGGTGGGCGTGCGCAGGCACGGGGCCGGCGCTACGCGAGCTCCTATGGTGGCACCCCGCGCGCCGGCCTCCGGGCGCCCCAGCCCACCCGCTCCCGGCTGGGCGGTACGTACCAATCCCGGAGCGAGCCGGCGGTTTCTCGGGGATGCCGGAGGACAGGCCGGCCGTCAAGATCCAACGATGCCGAGCGTACCGAGGACCGGTCCGGGCCGGACGCGGCACATACGGCTGCGCGCCGCGCTCGCCGCCGCGGCGCTCGTGGGCGGCCTGGCAACGGCCGCCGCCGCGGCGCTTCCGACACTCGGGAGCCGGGCGCAGGCGAGAGTGGCCGTAGGCACGGCTGCGCAGGCGCCCGCGGGCCGGGCGGCGGGCACGGCGGTGCGCCCTGTCGCGCCGGCCTCCGCCGGGGGCACGTCCGCCGAAGGCACCCCCACCGCGCGCACCCCCACCAAAGGCTCCCGGCGGACCCCGCCCGCCTGGACCGGCACCCTGTACCGCCCCGTCGGGTGCGTCCGCCGCGGCCCCGCCGTCGCCTACCGCAGCGGCCCGCCCCGCCGCGTGGTGGCGCTCACCTTCGACGACGGGCCGGCGCCAGACACCCCCGCGTTCGTGAGCCTGCTCGCGTCCCAGCACGTGCCCGCCACGTTCTTCATGATCGGCCGGCAGATCACGCCTGTCTACCGCGCGGCGCTGCGGCGCGAGCTGCGCGCAGGGGACGCGCTCGGCGACCACACCTACACCCACCTCGACCTCGAGACCCTCAACGCCGGCGAAGTGCGCAGCCAGCTGAGCGGCACGGTGCGCGCCGTCCGCGGGCTGACCGGCTACACCCCCTGCGTGTTCCGCCCGCCCTACGGCGACTACAACGGCTCGGTGGTGGCCACCGCCGCCGCGCTCGGCCTCGCGACGATCCTGTGGAACGTGGACCCCGCCGACTACACGCAGCCGGGGGTGCGCGCGATCGAGCAGCGGGTGCTCGTCCAGACGCAGCCCGGCTCGATCATCCTCTCCCACGACGGCGGCGGCTTGCGCGGGCAGACGCTCGCCGCCTACCCCGACATCATCCGCGCGCTGCGCCGCCGCGGCTACCGCTTCGAGACGGTGCCGCAGCTGCTCGGCTTGCGCACCGTGTACCGGCGGTGCGGGCGTGGGTGCGAAGGGGAGGGGCGCCGGGGGCCGCTGCCGCCGGGGTCGATCGTGCAGCCGTGAGCGCTCCGGCCGCCAGTGCGCCCCGCGGTCGGAGCGTGGACTCCGAGGCGGTCCGCGCCGCGCTCGCCCGCCCGGACCTCTACCCCGAGCGCCCCCGCCGCGTGCAGGTGCGCGAGACGCACATCTCGTGGGTGTACCTCGCCGGCGAGCGCGCGTACAAGCTGAAGAAGCCGCTCACGCTGCCCTTCCTGGACTACAGCACCCCCCGTCGCCGGCGGGAGGCGTGCCGCGCGGAGGTGCGCCTCAACCGCCGCCTGGCGCCTGCCGTGTACCTCGGCGTGCGCTCCCTCGCGGCCACCCCCGAGGGCCTCGTGCTGGCGGCGGAGGACGACCCCCGCGCGGTCGAGTACGTGGTGGAGATGCGCCGCTACGACGAGCGCCGCACGCTCGCCGCGACGCTCGCCCGCGGCGAGCTCGGCCCCGCGGAGGTGGAGGCGGTGGCGCGCGTGCTCGCGCGCTTTCACGCGCGGGCGCCGCGGGCGACGGACCACGCGCACCCGCGGGCGGCAGACGACGTGCGGGCCCCGCGGGCGGCAGACGACGCGCGGGCCCCGCGGGCGGCAGACCCCGCGCCGGCCGCGCGGATCGCCGACAGCGCGCGGGCGCGACTGGTCGCCGACAGCGCGCGAGCGCGGCGGGCCGCGGCCACCACCCGCACGCGGGCCCTGGAGCGGCACGTGACCGAGGAGTGCCAAGAGCTGCTCGCGCTGCTCGAGCAGCGCGCCGAGGTCGAGCGGGTACTCGCGCTGGAGCGCTTCGCGCACGCCTTCCTCGCGGCCCACACGCGGGCGCTCGACGCGCGCGCCCGCGGCGGCCTGGTGCGCGAGGTCCACGGCGACCTGCGCGCCGAGCACGTGCTGCTCGGCGACGGCCCGCCGGAGGTCGTGGACTGCGTCGAGTTCGACCGGCGCCTGCGGGAGCTCGACGTCGCCGACGACCTCGCGTTCCTGGCGATGGACCTCACAGCCCACGGCGGCGAGTACCACGCACACGCGCTTGTGCGCGCCTACCGCGCCGCCGGCGGGGACCCCGGCCCGGAGTGGCTGCTCGCCTTCTACGCCGCCCTGCGGGCACTCGTGCGCGCGAAGGTCGAGCTCGTGCGGGCGGCCCAGCTGCCGCGCCGCGGCGCCGCCCACGGCCACCACTCCGCCGTGGCCCGGGACCTGCTCGCGCTCGCCGAGCGCCTGGCGTGGCGCGCGCGAGGGCCACTGGTGCTCGTCGTGTGCGGGCCGCCGGCGGCGGGCAAGTCGCATCTGGCCCAGGCGCTCGCCGCCGCCTCCGGCCTCGCGCACCTGAGCTCGGACGTCACCCGCAAGCAGCTCGCCGGCCTCGACCCCGCCAGCCGGGCTCCGGCCGAGTGCTACACCGCGCAGTGGAACGCCCGCACGTACGAGGAGCTCGGCCGCCGCGCTGCGCTCCAGGCGGGCGCCCACGGCGGCGCGGTGGTGGACGCCACCTGCCGCCACCGCGCCGACCGCGATGCACTGGCCCGCGGCCTCGGCGGCGTCGCCCCGGCGGTGTTCGTGGAGTGCCGCGCCCCCGCGGCGGTGCTCGCCGCCCGCGCCGCCGCGCGCGAGCGCGCGGCCGCGCGCGTCTCGGACGCCTCGCTGCCGGTCGTCGTGCGCGAGAGCGTCGTGTGGGAGCCGCTGGAGGAGACGCCGGCCGCGGCGCACGTGACGGTGCGCAGCGACCGCCCCGTGGAGGCGGTGGTGGCCGACCTCGTGGCGCTGCTGGACCTGCGGCTGGGGGCGTAGCCTGGCGCAGCGGCGTGCGGGCGCTCGGCGCGCCGTCCGCCGGCGGGGCGCAAGGGTGACCCCGACGACATCGGCCGCGCCGCGGTGTTCCTCGCCGGCGAGCTCGCCTCCCACGTGACCGGCAGCCAGCTCGTCGCGGACGGCGGGCGGCTGCCGGCCTGAGGCCGCCCGAGCGCCTCGCTACGCCGGCTGGCGCGCCCCGACGAACTGCGCGAGCCCAGCCACGCGCTGCTCGACGTCGACCAGGCCGCGGGCGCGCAGCGCGGCCGTCAGCTCGTCGCGGCCGAACATGCGCACGCCCGACAGCGCCCACGTCAGCGGGCTGGTCACGGCCGCCGGCAGGGGCCCGCGGCTGCAGCTGGCGAGCAGCGCCACGTGCCCACCCGGGGCGAGTACGCGCACGAGCTCGCCGAGGGCGCGCCACGGCCGCTTGATCAGGTACAGCGCGGCGAAGCAGCTGACCGCGTCGAAGCTCGCGTCAGGGAAGGGCAGCGCGCAGGCGTCCGCGCGCACGTAGGCCACGCGCGCGGCGTCGGTGTCCGGTGCCGCGCGGGCGAGCATCGTCGCGGAAGCGTCCAGGCCGACGATCAGCCCGTCGCCGACGTGGGCGGCGAGCGTGCGTGTGAGGTTGCCGGGGCCGCACCCCACGTCGAGCACGCGCTCGCCGCCGGCGAGGCCGAGCATCTCCAGCGCGAGGTGCTGTTCCTCCCGCGTGTCGGGCCCCCGGAGGCCCATCAGCAGACGGCTGTTCACCGGACGCCACAGCCGCTCGTACACCAGCGGGAGCCCGCGGCTGGCCATCAGCCGCTGGCCAGGGTGCGGGCCCGTCGCGTCCTGCGCGCCCAGCACGTCGAGGTAGCCGTCGCGCAGCGGTGGGCGCGGCGTGCGCAGGGCGGGGCTCAGCAGCTTCAGAGCGCGCTCCAGCGCGGGGGCCGGCGGGTGGCTACCCATGGGTCGCGCCTGGCGCGCCGCTCTGGCTGGCGTGGAAGTCGGGGCGCAGGACGTCGTAGCCGACGAACTCGAACAGGCGCACGCCCGCCGCGAAGGGGAGGGGGGCGGCGCGTAGGCGGTGGACGCCGACGCCGAACGGCGGGCACGCCTCGAACGCGAGCTCCTCGAACCCGGCGCCCGCGAACGTCTCGCGGATGTAGGGGGTGACGTCGGGCGGGTGGCGGTGGCGCGTCCAGAGCACCGTCGCCCCGGCAGCGCACAGCCGCCGGAGGTGGCCGATCAGGGTGGCGGCGTCGGCGTCGGTGATGTTGCCGAACACCCCGCACACCAGCACCACCTCGGCGGGGACCGCGCCGGCGTAGGCGTCCGTCGTCGAAGCGTCGGCCGTGAGGACCTGCACGCCGTCGAGCCCCGTGGCGCGCGCGGCTCCCCGCGCGAGCTGCGCGTTGTGCGCGTCGAGCTCGACGAGGCGCGCCGCAACGTCCCCCCGGCGTGGGTGCGCGGCGAGCGCCCCGATGAGGTCCTGCCCCTGCCCCGCGCACACGCTGATCGCGCGCACCGGCCCCGGCGGCGCGCGGTCCACCGCGGCCCGCACGTGGGCCCGGACCAGCGCCAGTCGCCGCCCGAGCGCCGAGTCGGGATCCTCGTAGTCCGTGTGCCACGCGCGCCAGTCCATGCCCCGTGAGGCTACGCCACGGCGCCACGGTGCGGCGGCGCGCGGCGAAGGCTCGTCGTGCAGGGCGGGTAGCGGAGCAGGGCTTCGTTCGCCTCGACCCGTCCGACGAGCACCGTTTCGAGGAAGCGCTCGTCGGCTCGCGGGAAGGGATGCGCCGAGGTGAGTGAGACGAGCTCGACCAGCGCGCGGCCGTCGGCGAACGTGAAGCCCTGAACGTAGAGCGTGGCTCCTGCGCGCCCGCCTCTCGCGGGGGAGGCGTGCAGCGTCAGCCTGAGCGCTGCCGCACGGTAAGCCCCAGGGCCCCGGTAGCTTCTCGGCACGGGCGTTGGCAGCGCGCGCGCCACAATCGTTGCGCTCGCCGCGTGGGCGAGCCGCTGCCTGTAGCCGCCGGCGATGCAGGCACGAGCGTGTGCGCCCGCGAGCACCCCCACGTAGCGAGCTGCGAGCGTGCTGCTGGGCAGTACCGCCACCACCGAGTACACCGCTTCGTAGCGGTGGCGGCCGGTGGACCTGAATACCGGCGAGTGGATCGCCGCGATGGCTCCCACCGAGTGCAGGCGACCGGTGCAGCGGACGAACGCTTCCCAGTAGTTGCGGTCGTCGAGGGGGCCTTCCCGTCCCACCTGGGTCATACCCGGCAGGTGGTAGGGACGCAGGTTGACCGCGTGCGCATACAGGGCTGCCCGGGCCGCGGTGGGTATCGCCGTGACGGCGCGCGGGGGGCCGTCAGGGAGCGGTGCCAGGCTGGTTTCGTGCAGGGAACCCGCCTCCGGAGGACAGCCGGCTGCGGGCAGCGCGCAGGCCAGCGCCCGCGCGGTCCCGGCGTCCCACGAGCGCTCGAGCCTGCGCTGCCACGGTTCGGTAGTGGTGAGCAGGTATTCCGGCGGGACGTCCCCAACCCGGTAGAGGCGCCGACCGCGGACGAACATCAAGTCCCACTCCATGGCGTGGTCCGGGTTGACCCAAAAGACCTCGCGGGCGCCCGCGGGGTAGCCCACCGCGCGCGCCACACCGAAGCGGCGGCAGCGCGGGCCGGCGGCGAGCGCCAGGGCGCTCTTGGCCTCCTGCGCTGTGGCGAACTCGAGCACGTCGGCGGCCACGTCGTCTTCGTCGCCGTCGCGGTCGAGCGCCCACCAGCGGATCTCGTAGCCGGCCGGCGCGAGCGAGCGGCCGGCCGGCGGCTCCTGAGGTTCGTCGTCGGACCACAGGTTGGAGGTGGCGATGGCGCCGCGTTCGTAGATGCGCCCGACGCGTGTCGGCATGATCCGCGACAGGGGGACACCCAGCACGGCGAGGTCCCGAGTTGGGATGTTCCGCACTGCCGGCGCTGTTTCGCTAGGGCACGCGAAAGCGGCCTCGGCTCCGCCTCCGAGCCCGAGCCAGGCGCCCCTGATGTCCAGCAGCGCGAGCAGCGCTGCCAGCAGGCAGGCGAGCAACACGCCCAGCCTCAGGGGATGAGTCCGCCGAACGGTGCTCCGCCAGAGGTTGCGAGCCGCCTCCGCGTCGGATGCGTCGGCAGGTGTGCCCTCCGGAGTGTCGTGTAGCTCCACCCTGAGAGCATCGGGGACGCAGGACAGGTCCTTGAGGGCGCTTCGCCTCTGCAGTGAGCCATCCTGTGTTTGACGGAGATGGCAGACCACCGACTCCACGAAACCTGGGGCAGACACGGAATCGAGGCAGTCTCGGCCAGCATCCCACGCGCGGCGGGCGAGGGTGACAGCCGGGTCGAGCTGTCCATCTGGGGTGGCGTGTACCGTGCGCGAAGACGGTGTTCGGGCTGAGAACCTGCGATCGGAGGGTGACATGAGTGGACCGGTGGATTCCATCCTGCAGGTGAAGGTCAGTCTCCTCGGGTCCTCGAAGCCGCCGGTCTGGCGGCGGCTGCTGATCCCGACCGACATCCGGCTGGACCGGCTGCACGGGATGATCCAGGCGGCAATGGGCTGGGAGGACTACCACATGCACGTGTTCTCGGACGGCTCTTGCGAGTACGGGCTGGCGGATCCGGAGTTGGGACACCGGGACGAGCGCAAGGCGACACTCGGCCAGCTGCTCAAGCGAGAGGGCGAGCGGATTCGCTACACCTATGACTTCGGCGATGACTGGGAGCACGAGATCGTTGTTGAGAAGGTGCTCGCCGCTGAGCCGGGTGTTCGCTATCCGATCTGCGTCGCCGGCAAGGGCGCCTGCCCACCCGAGGATTGCGGGGGAGTGTGGGGGTATGAGCATCTACGCGAGGTGCTTGCCGATCCAGCTGACGAGGAGCACGGGGAGATGCTGGAGTGGCTTGGCCTTCAGACGGCGGCGGAGTTCGACCCGGCTCGCTGCGATCTGGACAAGGTCAACAGGGCGCTCGGCAGCGGCGACGATGTCCGGAGGGCCGTCAGGCGGGCGGCGTAGACGAGCGAGCCGAGGGGCCGTGTGAACCATCGGCGAGCAGAGGCCGGTTCGCGCAAGAAGCCGACATCGCGCCCGAGTGGGAGGCTTCGCACACCAACCGCAGGCCATTGAGCGCACGATCACCCGGCGTTGCACGAAGAAGGGCTCTGGGACGACTCTGCCGGCGCGAACCTCGCCTCGCCCCTCGTGGCCGAAGTAGCGGGCCATCTGGTCCACGAGGAGATGGCTCCGGGTGCGCTCCAGCTCGTCGAAGACGACAAGGCCGAGGGCATCCTGGTCTTCGAGGAAGTAGTAGCGCTCGAACAGGTAGGCGTAGTCCTTGCGAAGGAAGTCGCGGCGGGATCGTGGCGCATCGAGATCGACAACGCTGGCGAAGAAGCTGGCGGGTCTCAGGGCGAGCGATGCCCAGCCACGGGCCATCACGAGCCGACGGCTACGGCCTCGCCGTCCGGGCTGGGTGAGCCATCCTGTGTTTGACGGAGACTTGATCTGACCTGGGTTTCTTGGAGTCGGCGGTCTGGAATCAGGCGGCGATCTGTCGTGCCTGGCGCAGTGATCGTTTTGAGCGTGGCGGCGGTGACGGTGATGAACCCGTAGTGGGCGGTGTCCTTGATCTCGATCAGCTGGCGCAGCTGGCTGGCGGCGCGCTTGTCGCCGGGCGTGATCGCGGCGAGCAGCGTCTCGGCGTCGTGATGGTTCTCTGAGCGGGCGGAGGGCCACCGAAGAAGAGGTCGCCGCATGGTGTGAGCTGGTGCAGAGCGGCGCGATCGAGATCGCGGCTCCGCGTCGCACAGCACGGGCGATGTCGGCCACGGTCATCATCAAGCCGCCGTGCGCTCGGCCGCTGCGGTTCTGATGGCCTGAGTCGACCCGGACTGCGATCGTCGGCGCCGAGTCACACCGGCCGGCGTAAAGGGGACCCACGCGCTCCCCGAATGGGCTCCCTGAGAACGTCTTAGCCGTCCGGTCCGGATGTGGGCCGGGGTGCTACGGGCCGCCTCTTACGTTGTCGTGTTCGTGGGAGAGCTCGAGCTCCATCGTCAGGGCTCCAGTCGCACGGGCAGCGTCTTGTGCTGGTTGGCGAACGCTGACTCGACGTGTGTGCACTCGCCGGCGATCTGGATCTCGGGGTAGCGTTTGAGCGTCTCCTCGATCAGGATCCGCAACTCCAGTCGCGCGAGCGCGGTGCCCAGGCAGAAGTGCCGGCCACCGGCACCGAACGCCTGGTGCTCGGCTTCGCGCGTCAGGTCGAAGCGGTCGGGGTCCTGGAAGCGCGTCTCATCGCGGTTGGACGATGGATACCACATGACCAGCTTCTCGCCCTCACGGATGCGCTGCCCGTGCAGCTCGGTGTCGCGTGTGGCCGTGCGGGCGAAGTGCGCGAACGCCGGGAACATGCGCAGTGACTCCTCGACCGCCGCCGGCACCAGCGAGGGGTCCTCGAGCACCATCCGTCGTTGCTTGGGGTTTTCCATCAGCGCGCGCATCCCCGAGCAGTAGGTGGCCTTGGTGCTGTCGTTGCCGGCGGCCATCAGCAGCAGGAACCCCATCACGATCTCGTGGTCCTCGAGCCGCTCGCCGTCGAGCTCCGCGTGCACGAGCACGCTCGTCAGGTCATCGGTCGGCGCCGCGCGTCGTTCGGCGATCAGCTTGCCGCAGCGCGCGAACACCTCGGGCACCTCGCGCTCCATCACGCTCTGCGCACCCTCCGGCGTCGCGTCCGGGTCGCCCGCGCCGACGATCGCGTTCATCAGGTTCGCCCACGCCTCATCGTCCTCGGGCGAGAGGCCCATGAAGCTGCCGATCACCCGCGCCACCACCGGCTGGGCGACGTCGCTGACCAGATCGCAGGTCTCCCGGGCGGGCGGGCCCTCCAAACGCTCGAGTACCTCGATCGTGATCGCGCGGATCGCGTCCTCGTGCTCGGCGATCCGCTTCGGCGTGAAGCCACGCTGGAACAGCGCCTTTAGCCGGTCGTGCTTGGGCGGGTCCATCCCGATGAACATCGCCTGCTGCATCTCCAACGACAAGCCTGCATTGGATGCGGTGAAGCCGCCGACTTCGGAGGAGTAGGTCTGCCAGTCACGGCTGACCTCGAACACGTCCTCGGCGGTCGTCACCGACCAGAAGCCGGGTTCGTCGGGAAACTCGGCGATGCCGCTCGACCAGTGAACCGGACACTCAGCGCGCAACCGCCTGAACAACTCCAGCGGCGGCCCCTGCTGGAAGTGGGCGCGGTCAGCGACGCCCAGCTCGTCAAGCGGCGTCTGATCCTGGCTTGTAGTGCTCAAGTGTCCTCCCGTCTTGACTTGGCCTGATCTACAGACGCAGTCTACTCCTCGGGCTGGGCGCCGCCCACGGTTTCGGCGCGCTCCCAGTTGCTCGGATCGACCGAGAGGGGCGATCCTGGTTCTTGGGCGTCTTTTGAGGTGCTTGGGTTGTGGCCGCAGCCTCTTGTCTGCTGAACAGTATGCGTGAAGGTGCGTCATGCGTTGAAAAGGACTCCTCGGTGGACGCGTTCTTTGAGGACACGATCTGAAGTGGTCAACCGGCGCCAGCTCCCGGCAATCGCTGCTCAGGTCGTAGCGCGAGGCTGACGTAGCGTGTAGCCGCTGCGTCTCCTGCCGCTGTGCGCTCTGTTGGCGCGCGCGATCGCTTCCTCGGTTGCCTTCGCGCCCTCGGCCAGCACGTTCCACTCGAGGTGGCCGTAGTAGTGCTCGGTCGTGCTGATGTCCGCGTGGCGGAGCTGCTGCTGCACGTACTTCAACGAGTTGCCGCCGGCGAGCCACGCCGCCGCCGCGGTGTGGCGCAGGGCGTGTAGGGGCATGTCGCGCAGGCTCGCGTCCTGCAGCGCCGCCTTGTGCCACGCGCTGGAGACGGTGTTGCGGTCGAGCGCCTCGCCGGCGCCACCGCCCTCCCAACGTCCACGGTCGTGCTTGTGCGTCCTCGCGGGCATGACGAACAGCGGCGCGTCGATTCGATCCCCGCCGTCCATCCGCCTCCGTCGTGCGACCTGCTCCCGCAACGTTCTCGACAGGCCGGGTCCGATCTCGACGGGATCGAAGCGGTCGGACTTCGTCGAGCCGATCTTGTTCCCCTTCTTGCGGGAGCGGTAGACGACGATCATGCCGCCTGCTTCTTCGAGCTCGAGATCTCCGAGCTGCAGCCCGATCGCCTCGGAGATGCGCAGGCCGCTGCCGACCAGCGTCTCGGCCAGCGGCCGGTAGACCTCTGAGCAGGAGTCGAGGTAGAGCGGTATCTCGTGCAGGCGCAGGTAGTCGCGCTCGGTGTGAGCCGCCGGCAGCTTCGGAACCTCGAGCGCCGGGTTCGCCACGATCCGCTTTTCCTTGACCGCCGCGTTGAGGGCGACGACGAGCGTGCCGAGCGTGTTGTTGATCGTCTTCGGCGCCAGCTCACCGGCTTCCATCGACTCGACCATCTGACCCATCAGCTCGTGGACGTGTTCGACCTGCATGCGTTCAAGCTGGACCGACTCCAGCGCAGGCATGAGCCGCAGGCGGCCGTCGCGCTCGTACGCCGCCCACGTGCCTTCCTCGAGGTAGGGCCTGCGCCGCTCGAGCCAGCGCGGCCAGAACTCTCCGAACGTCTCCTTCGTGTGGATGACCTCGCGCCGCTCCACCTTCTCGGTCTGCCGCCGGCGGTAGTTCGCGGCCGCCGCCTGACTCGTGAAGCCCCGCTTGTTCGTCCACGTGCCGTCCGAGCGCTTGACCTTGCACCGCCACCTCGTCCCGTCCGCCGTCGGGTACGGGTAGACGCCGCCGCCCTGTCCGTAGTCGAGCCGCCGGCGCTCTTTGACCTTCTGGTCGTGGATCGCTTCGTCGAACGCCTTCGCCGGCGCCTCATCATCGAAGCGACGCGAGCGCTGACGGCCGTTCGAGTCGCGCCATCGCACTTCCCAGGCGCCCTTGGCGTAGCTGCAGCTCATGATGCCTCCCGCGTCCGAACATCGGCACCCAGAATGTTCGGAAAAGTGTTCGGATGTGCCAGTGACACCGATCCGAACGATAGCGCTCGCCGTGACAGGAAGCGACGGCGACATAGAAAAAGCCCTAATTTGCAGGGCTTTGTCTATGCGCCCGAGTGGACTCGAACCACCACGGAGAACAATCTCCACAAGGCCCTCAACCTTGCGCGTCTACCAATTCCGCCACGGGCGCAGAGAAGGCGAGTATAGCCGCAGGTCGTCCGGCCTCTCGCGCAGGCGCGCTGACGCGGGGGCTGCGACCGGGGCGGTCGGGAGGGCTCGGGAAGTGCTGTGCGGCTTGCCCTTGCATCCGTCCGCGGGGGGCGCTACTGTACGAACAGGTGTTCGTTCCGTCCTTGCAGCCAGCCGATCGGAGGGGCCACGGGCCATGGATCTGACCAAGCGTCAGCAGGAGATCTTCGACTTCATCCGCAAGTACTCGGCGCGGTACGGCTACCCGCCGACCGTGCGCGACATCGGCAAGGCCGTGGGGCTGGCGTCCTCTTCGACGGTGCACGCGCACCTGGCCAACCTGGAGAAGATCGGCCTGCTGCGGCGTGATCCCGCCAAGCCGCGGGCGATCGAGCTGCTCGACCGGGCGGTCGGCAGCGCGGTGGACAGCATGCGCTCGATAGTGCGGCCCGAGGGGCTGCCACTCGTGGGGTCCGTTGCCGCCGGCCAGCCGGTGCTGGCGGAGGAGAACGTCGAGGAGTATGTCGCCGTGCCGGAGGTCGCGGGGGGCGAGGAGGGCCGCTACCTGCTGCGGATCCGCGGGGACTCGATGAAGGACGCCGGCATCCTCGAAGGTGACTTGGTGGTCGTGCAGCCGCAGGAGACGGCCGGGGACGGGGAGATCGTCGTGGCGCTGCTGGGGGAGGAGGCGACCGTGAAGCGCTTCTTCCGCGAGCCGGACCACATCCGCCTGCAGCCGGAGAACGAGACGATGGAGCCAATCCGCAGCAAGGAGGTCAGGGTGCTCGGACGCGTGGTCGGGTTGCTCAGGAGCCTCTGAGGGCCGGCCTGGGGCTCAGGCCGGTTTGGCGCCCGGTGCCGGTCTGGCGCCCCGGTGCCGGACGCTGCTAGGTTGGGCGTGCAGGTCAAGCAGCCGCGGAGGCCGTCGGCCTTCGAGGAAAGTCCGGACATCACAGGGCAGGGTGGTCGAGTCTCGACCCGGGGAAACCCGCGGGAAAGTGCCACAGAAACAAACCGCCGACGCCGGCCGTCCCACGTGAACGGCAGGCGGGCAAGGGTGAAATGGTGCGGTAAGAGCGCACCAGCGCCGCGGTGACGCGGCGGCTGGGCAAACCCCACCCGATGCAAGGCCGAAGCGGACCGTTCGCAGGTTGCCCGCCAAGGTCCAGGTAGGCCGCTCAGATGGATGGCTGCTCACGACAGAATCCGGCTTATCGACCTGCTAAGGAAAAGCCCCGCTCCGGCGGGGTTTTTCTATGGGCCGAGTCGCTGGGTTCTCGTCACGCTAAGAGCAGAGGGGGCCTGGGGCGATCTCTATGGAATCGCTCGGCGCGGGCGCCCGGGAACACCCCGGCAGCGCTCCATGCCGCGCGAGGCAGCATAGCGGGCCACTCGGCGTCAAGCAACTCCAGACCGGCCCCGGTCAGCTCAGCGCGGCCAGTCGATCCGGTCGGCCAGCTCCTCGGCGCCGAGGTTGATCAGGCCGCGCGCCCGGGGATCATTCGCTCTTGTTGCCTGTGCGGGCCGGCGGGAGCGGTGGGGTGGGAGGCAGGCCGGCCTGGTCGGCGAGCGCCTGCACGGCGGTGTGCATCTCCTGGCCGGCGACGTGGGCGTAGCGGCTGACGGTCGAGAGGTCGGCGTGCCCGAGGCACTCGGCGACGAGCCGTGTCGCCTGTGGCATGGCGCAGGCACAAGTCACGTTCGGGCATGGTCTCCACCCGCAAGCATTCAGTCGACGGAGCCGGCGGGCGCTATCCACTGACAAGACTGACCGGTGACTTCGGCGATCAGGTCAAAGTCGGTGTCGTAATGGAGGATTGTCAGGTTGGCCGCCTCGGCGGTAGCGGCGATCAAGAGGTCAGGCACCTTGCGACCGCGCTGGTGTTTGACGGCGAGCAGCCGCTGCACCTCCTTGGCTCGGCGGATGTGCTCGGACGTGGTGTCCACGAGCTGGAAGCGCCGGGCGCCGCTTGCCAGACGATCCCACTCGCGTGCGTTGCGGGCGGCAAAGCCGACCTCGAGGTCGCTGATCGGAGTACGGCCGAGCTCCGCTGGGTCGGGGTCAGCCTGGAGCTCGAGGATGGCCTGCTGGATGACCGGGTCGCCCAAGCGGGTAAGGACACTGGTCTCCAGGAGGTGCGTCAGCGCCATGCATCCTCGCGCGGCGGAAAGTCAACGCTGGCGAAGATCTCAAATACTTCCTCGAGTGTGGGGATGGGACCGTCCTCGCCCATACCGTTCGGCTCAAGCTGGTCCTTGATGGCGTCGAGCCGCAGTTCGGTCTCCGGTGTATCCGGCAGAGAGTCGACCAGCTGGTGCACATGCTCCTTGGTAGCCATGCCTCAAAAGTGTAGTGGCGGCCTCCAACAGCACGAGTCGCTGGATGTTGGGGGTCTGGATGGGAGCGCTGGAACAGCGCGCCGAGCCTGAGCCCAAGCTCGGCTTATCGACCTGCTAAGGAAAGCCCCGCTCCGACGCTCCGGCGGGGTTTTTCTATGGCCGCTCGGGGGTCGGCGGAGGGCGCTCGGAAGGAACGGGGGCTCGCTGGAGTCCGTGGGGGCAGCGCGGTTGCGCCGGTCCTCGGCGTAGAGTCTGCAGGACGAGGTCCCCGCTCGTCTGAGGCGGTCGCTCGCAGCGGCTCTCGCCCCGCGCCTTGCCCCCGGAACCGACAGGAAGGACAGACATGGCTCCCAGAACGTCGCTCGTGGCTCTCGCCGGCGTGCTGCTCGCACTCGCCGGCTGCGGCGGCTCCTCCTCGACCACCGGCACCACCGCTGCCACCACCGCCGCGACGAGCGCTGGCACGGCCACGGCGCCGGCTGGCGCAGGAGAACACCTCAGCCTGGAAGCCAACGGCGAAGGGCAACTCAAATACAACAAGACCTCACTGACGGCCAAGGCGGGCGAGGTCTCGATCGACTTCACCAACATGGCGTCGCTTTCCCACAACGTCACGGTGGAATCCTCCTCCGGCGCGACGCTGGGGGCGACCCCCACCTTCCAGGGTGGGACGAAGACGCTGACGCTCGACCTGAAGCCCGGCGTCTACAAGTTCTTCTGCACGGTGCCCGGCCACCGCATGGCGGGCATGGAAGGGACGCTCACGGTCAAGTAAGGGGGGCGGCCCGCCGGCGCGGGGAGGGCGCTGCTCCTGTCGCGGCCCGCAGCGTCACTGCACCGGCACCTGCATCCCGCGCCGGCGCAGCGCCCGTTCGATCTCGCCGTTGACGGTCTCGAGCACGTGCACGCGGGCGTAGTGCTTGGACTCGGCGGGGACGAGGTGCCAGCGGGCGTGCTTGGCGTCGGTGCGCTCGAACGCCTCCTCCAGCGCCTGCACGTACCGCTCGCGCTCGCCGCGGTTGCGCCAGTCATCGGGGGCCAGCTTCCAGCTCTTCAGCGGGTCGTTTGCGCGCGCTTCGAAGCGGCGCAGCTGCTCGTCGCTGGAGATGTGCAGCCACAGCTTGACGAGCACCATGCCCTCCGCGGTCAGCATCTGCTCGAACTGCGCGATCTCCTCGTACGCCCGCTGCCACTCCTCCTCGGTCGCGAAGCCCTCGACGCGCTCGACCAGCACGCGCCCGTACCACGAGCGGTCGCACACGGTAAAGCCCCCCCACCCCGGCAGCGCCGGCCAGAAGCGCCACAGGAAGTGGTGGCGCTTGGCGGTCTCGTCGGGCGCCGCGAACTGCGCGACGCGCACGTGGCGGGGGTCGAGCATCGACACCAGCCGCCGGATCGCGCCGCCCTTGCCGGCCGCATCCCACCCCTCGAAGAGCACGCACACCGGCGGGCCCACGTGGCCGTCGTCGCGCAGGCCGGCGAGCGCCAGGCGCAGCGCGAGCAGGCGCCGCTGCTGCGCGAGCAGGCGCTTTTCGGACTCCGCGCGCGTGAGGCTCAGGGTGAGGTCGACTTCGTCGAGGCGTCCCACCCCGAGAAGGCTACGCGCTCGCCGGCGCGAGTCCCGCTTCGCGCTGGAAGCCCTCCAGCACGCCGCGCATCGTCTCGGGGTCGCACTCGACCTTCGAGGGCCACGGCTTGGAGGGGTGCTCGTAGAGGGTCTTCAGGCCGTTGCCGGTGATGAGCGCCACGATCGTTTCGTCGGGGTCGAGGCGGCCCTCGGCGGCGAGCTTCTTCAGCACCGCGATGGTCGTGCCGCCGGCGGGCTCGGTGAGGATGCCCTCGGTGGCGGCCAGCAGGTCGATGCCGGCGAAGATCTCCTTGTCGCTCACCCACGCCGCGGTGCCGCCGCGGCTGCGGACGGCCTCGATCACGAACACGCCGTCGCCGGGCGAGCCGATGCCCAGCGAGTGGGCCTTCGTCGTGGGCTTCATCGGATCGATCTCCGAGGCGCCGGAGAGGATCGCCCGGGCGATCGGGTTGCACCCCTCGGGCTGGGCGATGTCGATCTTCGTGTCGGCCGTCCTGGCGAGGCCGACCGTTTCGAGCTCCTGCAGGCCCTTGTGGATGCGCGAGCTCAGCGTGCCGCCGGCGGCGGGGCTGAGGATGCGGTCCGGCGCGCGCCATCCGAGCTGCTGCACGATCTCGTACGCCTCGGTCTTGGCGCCCTCGGCGTAGAAGGGACGTAGAGTGATGTTCGCGAACTCCAGGCCGGTCGCTTCGGCCAGCGCGCGGCACGCTTTGTTGGCTTCGTCGTAGTTGCCCTCCACCTGGCACACGCGCGCGCCCAGCGCGCGGCAGGCGTGTGCCTTGGTCGACTCCAGGCGGTTGGGGTAGAAGACGTACGCCGCCGCGCCCGCCTTCGCGGCGAGCGCCGCCACGGCGGTGCCGACGTTGCCTGTGGACACGCAGCCGATCTCGCGGCGGCCCAGCTCCATGAGGCGGGCGACGGCCATGCTGACGACGCGGTCCTTGTAGGAGAGGCTCGGGCGGGAGGTCGAGTCGTCCTTGATGTACAGGTTGCGCAGGCCCACGGCGGCGCCCAGCCGGTCGGCGTGGATCAGCGGCGTGAAGCCGGCCCACTCGCCGACGCGTTCGGGGCCGATGGCGTCGTGGATCGGCAGGAGCTCCTCCAGGAACCAGATGTTCAGCGGACGCTCCGCCAGCGGTCGTTCGGCGATCCGCTTGGCGGCGAGCTCGTAGTCGTAGTCGACGTCGAGGCTCTTGCCGCAGCGGGGGCAGTACGCGCCGCCCTCGGCGAGGGGCACGTGCACCTCACATTTGCGACACGTCAGCTCGGTCGCGCAGGAGCGCGTCCGCCGCGGGTCCTCGACGTGGTCTTGGGGAGGGCTCATCAGCGTCCTGGGCACATCATCGCAGAGCGGCGGGTCGTCAAGATGCTCATATTCAGTGAATCCCCGCAGACTTCGGCTCACCGCCCGCCGCGGCGGCCACCGCTCTGTCTCCCTCTGCGGCCTCCCGGGCGCCCTCGCCCGGCGCCGGCCACGGCGGCGCGACGCCCGGCTCGCCGAGGCCCGAGGCCTCCCACAGCTCCTCGCCGGTGTGCGGGGCGAAGGGGATCAGCAGCCGCGCGAGCACCCCCAGCGCCGCCCGCAGCGCCTCGAGGTCCTCGGGGCCGAGCGCGCCGCTGTGCTGCACCACCCGCTTCTCGTAGTCCTTGATGCGGTCCAGCAGGCGGATCGTGTTCCGCACTGCGCTGTGCATCTCCAGCTCGGCCAGCTCCTCGGTGATCTTCTCCACAGCCGTGTCGCACCATTTCTGCAGACGCTGCCTCAGGTGCTCGGTGCGCCGTGGGTCGTGCTCGGCGGCGTCCGGCGCGCCTTGGGCGTCTGGACCGCTCTGCGCGCTCTGCGCGCCTGGGCGTCGTGGGCGAAGCGGGCGTGTGCGTAGGACCACACGGTGGTGCAGGAACCGGTGGCAGTACTGCACCGCCGAGTCGCTCCAGTTCAGCGACTTCTGCGGGCGCGCCGCCTACAGCACCGCCAGGCGCACGGTGTCCGCGCCGAAGCGCTCCACGAGCTCGTCGGGGTCCACGACGTTGCCGAGGTGCTTGCTCATCTTGCGCCCGTCGCGCATGACCATCTCGTGCATCAGGCGCCCGCGAAGGGCTCGCCGTCGGCGAGGAACGCGAGCGGGCCGATGTCGCGCAGCGCCTTCGTCGATGATCCGCTGGTCGAACACGAAGTTGCCGCTGTCCGAGCCCGCCACCAGCCGCTCGGAGGGCAGCCAGTCGCGCAGGTCCGCCAGCGCGAGGATCTCCTCCAGCGGGCGCTCGCGCTCGTCCGGCGGGCACGCACGCGGGCACCCACAGCCACAGCGCGTCGAAGTGGCAGTCGAGCGTGTCGGTCTCCCGCTTGGCGGGGCCGCCGCAGGCGGGGCACGTCGTGTTCACGAACTCCGCGCAGCTCGGCCAGGGGGTTGCCGGCGCCCGTGGGTTGCAGGTCGCGCGGCAGCACCACCGGCAGCTGCTCCTTGGGCACGGGCACGGTGCCGCACTGCTCGCAGTAGACGATCGGGATCGGCGTGCCCCACGAGCGCTGGCGGGAGATCGCGAAGTCGAACGCCCGGTAGCGCACGGCCGGGCGCGCGTCGGGTGGGCGGGGGCGGCGGGGTCGGTGCCGGGAGCCGGCGCATCGGATGCTGCGGCCGGCGCGTCGGGTGCCGCGTTGGCGTCGGTGCCGCCCGCGCCGCCGGGCTCGGGCGCGAGGCCCAGCCTCTGCGCGATCATCTCGTCGGTGCGGTCGTGCTCGGGGACGCCCAGCACCGCGGTGGCGCCGTAGCGCGAGTCCACGACCGGCGAGACGTACACCGGCAGCTGCGGGCCGCCCGGCACGGGCCACGGTGCGGCCGGTGTCGACACGAGGGATCGTCTCCGCCTCGCGCGCGCTGCGCTCCCACCCGCCGAGGCGCAGTCTTCTCCAGCTGGCGCGCCGACCGCGGGGTCGGCCGCCCACCGTCGACCTCGGGGTGCCGGGGGGAGATCAGCACGAAGCGGGCGCCGCCGAGGGCGTCGGCGTGGGGCGTGAAGACGGTCGAGCTCGGCCCCGTCCGGCGCGCTGGCAGGTCGAGCTCGACGCCGTCGACGCGGCCGAGCACGTCTGCTGGCTGGCGAGCGAGATCTCGTCCCAGTGCCGCTCACTCGCGCTGGCCGGCGGCGTCGTTCTCCTCCAGGTACGCGCTGATGCGCAGGTACCACTGCGGCAGCTGCACGAGCCGCACGGGGTTGTGGCAGCGCCAGCACGTGCCGCCGGGCTCGACCTGGATCGATCGCGAGCGTCGTCTGGCACGTGTCGCACCAGTCGACGGTGCCGCGTGCCGTGGTAGATCAGCCCCGCCTCGAGCAGCGTCAGGAACAGCCACTGCGACCAGCGGTACATGACCGCGTCGGAGCTCATGAACGTGCGCTCCCAGTCGAAGGAGAAGCCGAGCCGTCGAGCTGCCCTGTCATGTGCTCGCGCGCAGCGCGCGACCCACTCGCTCGGCGGCATCCCGCCGGCGATCGCCCCCAGCTCGGCCGGCAGGCCGAACGCGTCGAAGCCGAACGCGAACAGCACGTCTCCCCGCGCGCGCGCCGGAAGCGCGCGTAGGCGTCGCCGATCGAGTAGCTGCGCACGTGGCCGATGTGGACGTTGCCCGAGGTGAATGGCGCCGAGGGCTTGATGTAGAGGTGTGGCTGCCCTCCGCGACGGGCGGGCGTGCGGAACGCGCCGGCCTGCGCCAGCGCCGTCCTGGCGGCGGCGCCTCGACTCGCGTGCGGCTCGTAGCGGCGTCGGCTCGCGGTCGCTCATGCCGACCGAGGATAGCCGAGGGCCGATCTCCCACGCAGGCGACGATTGCTATGCTCCCTCACTTGGCCGCGGTCTGCCAACCGGCGTCGCGGCGCGAACGCCCGCACCCTCCTCCTCGCCCCGCCGAGCGCGGCGTCTTCTCGTCCGCGTGCGCTGCGAGGATGCACTGATGGAGATCGAGATCGGACGCGGCAAGAAGGCCCGCCGGGCATACGGCTTCGACGACATCGCGATCGTGCCCTCGCGGCGCACGCGCGACCCCGACGACATCGACATCTCCTGGAAGCTCGGGCCCTACCAGTTCGAGCTGCCGATGCTGGCCTCCGCGATGGACGGCGTCGTCTCGCCCGAGACCGCGGGCATCATCGGCCGGCTCGGCGGCCTCGCGGTGCTCAACCTCGAGGGCATCTTCACCCGCTACGAGGACGCCGAGGAGCAGCTCGAGCGGATCGCCGCGCTGCCGCAAGGAGGAGGCCACGCGCGAGATGCAGGAGATCTACCGCGAGCCCGTCAAGGCGGAGCTGATCGCGCAGCGCATCGCGGAGATCAAGGAGCAGAAGGTGGTCGTCGCCGCCTCGCTCACGCCGCAGCGCGTGCTCCGCTACCACGAGGTCGCGATCGAGGCGGGCCTCGACGTGCTCGTGATCCAGGGCACGGTCGTCTCCGGCGAGCACGTCTCGACCGTCTCCGAGCCGCTCAACCTCAAGGAGTTCATCCCCACGCTCGACGTGCCCGTCGTCGTCGGCGGCTGCGCCTCCTACCACACGGGCCTGCACCTGATGCGCACCGGCGCCGCCGGCGTGCTCGTCGGCGTCGGGCCCGGGCGCGGCCTGCACGACGCGCGGCGTGCTCGGCATCGGCGTGCCCGCAGGCCACGGCGATCGCCGACGTCGCGCACGCCCGCTCCACGCACATGCTCGAGACCGGCGAGTACTGCCAGGTGATCGCCGACGGCGGGATGCGCAACGGCGGCGACGTCTCCAAGGCGATCGCGCTCGGCGCCGACGCGGTCATGATCGGCTCGCCGCTCGCGCGCGCCTACGAGGCGCCCGGGCCGCGGCTTCCACTGGGGGATGGCGACCTTCCACCCGACGCTGCCGCGCGGCGCGCGCGTGGCCACCGCGCAGAACGGGACGCTGGAGGAGATCCTCGTCGGGCCCGCGCGCGAGAACGACGGCACGTTCAACCTGTTCGGCGGCCTGCGCACCTCGATGGCGACCTGCGGCCACAAGGACCTCGCCGAGTTCAACCGCGCCGAGGTCGTCGTCGCGCCCGTCGCTGCAGACCGAGGGCAAGGCGCTGCAGCGCGAGCAGGGCGTCGGCATGGGCGCGACCAACGGGAAGGCCGCTGCGCTCGTCAATGAGTGAGGCCGCGGCCTCCGCTCCCGCTGCGACCGAAGGGGCCGCCGGCAGTCGCAGAGGGCGGAGCGGGACGCAGCGCGCGAGCTCGACGCCGCACGGCTACCGAGACGGTAGGTCGTCGTGCTCGACTACGGCGGCCAGTACTCGCAGCTGATCGCGCGCCGGGTGCGCGACTGCGGGGTGTTCTCCGAGCTGCTCCCCCACCACGCGCCGCTGGCGGAGATCGCGCGCGCGCAAGCCGCGCGGGATCATCCTCTCCGGCGGGCCCGGCGTCGGTGTACGCGCCGGGCGCGCCGCCGCTGGAGCGGGGGCTGCTGGAGCTCGGGGTGCCGGTGCTGGGCATCTGTTACGGCATGCAGCTGCTCGTGCACGAGCTCGGCGGCCGCGTCGAGGAGGCGGAGGTCGGGGAGTTCGGCCGCTCCGAGCTGCACGTCACCGAGCCCGGCGTGCTGCTGCGCGGGACTGCCGCGCGAGCAGACCTGCTGGATGTCCCACCGCGACACCGTCTTCGAGCCGCCGCCGGGCTTCACGGCGCTGGCCTCCTCGCACCGCCTCGCCGGTGGCGGCGGTCGAGAGCGCCGAGCGGGGCATCTACGGCATCCAGTTCCACCCCGAGGTCGTGCACACCCCCTACGGCCAGGAGATCCTGACGCCGCTTCCTCACGGAGGTGTGCGGCTGCGAGCCGACGTGGTCGCGCGGCCTCGATCGTCGAGGAGCAGGTCGCGCCGCATCCGCGAGCAGGTGGGCGAGCGGCCGGGTGATCTGCGGCCTCTCCGGGGGCGTGGACTCCTCGGTGGCGGCGCTGCTCGTGCACCGCGCGGTGGGCGACCAGCTGACGTGCGTGTTCGTCGACCACGGCCTGATGCGCAAGGACGAGGGCGAGCAGGTCATGGCGACCTTCCGCGACACTTTCAAGGTGCCGCTCGTCGCGGTCGACGCCGAGCAGCGCTTCCTGGAGCGGCTGCGCGGCGTCACCGAGCCCGGAGGCCAAGCGCAAGGCGATCGGCGCCGAGTTCATCCGCGTCTTCGAGGAGGAGGCCGCCAAGCTCGCCGGGGACGGCGGCGAGCGGCGCGCGCTTCCTCGTGCAGGGCACGCTCTACTCCGACGTGATCGAGTCCGGCGGCGGCGCGGGGGCCGCGACGATCAAGTCCCACCACAACGTCGGCGGGCTCCCCGAGGACCTGCGCTTCGAGCTGGTGGAGCCGCTGCGCGCGCTCTTCAAGGACGAGGTGCGCGCGGTCGGCGCCGAGCTCGGCCTGCCCGAGCGCCTGGTCTGGCGCCAGCCGTTCCCCGGGCCCGGGCCTCGCGATCCGGATCGTCGGCGGCGAAGCGACGCAAGGAGCGCCTGGACGTGCTGCGCGAGGCCGACCACATCCTGCAGGAGGAGATCCGCCGCGCCGGCCTCTACCGCGAGCTGTGGCAGTCCTTCTGCGTGCTGCCCGACGTCCGCACCGTCGGCGTGCAGGGCGACGAGCGCACCTACGGGTACGTGGTCGTGATCCGCGCGGTGACCAGCGACGACGCGATGACGGCCGACTGGGCGCGCCTGCCCTACGACCTGCTGGAGACGATCGCCTCGCGCATGATCGGGCGAGCTGCGCGAGGTCAACCGGGTGGTGCTTGGACATCACGTCGCAAGCCGCCCGGCACGATCGAGTGGGAGTAGCTCACGCCTGCATCGGGCGCGACTTCGCCTATGTCGCCGCGCCGCGCGACGTCTGCGTGCGGCCTTTTTCACGTGCACTGAAGACCTACGTCGCCAAGCCCACCGACCGCGAGCGCAACTGGCTGCTCGTCGACGCCAACGGCCAGACCCTCGGCCGGCTGGCGACGCAGATCGCCGACGTGCTGCGCGGCAAGCGCAAGCCCGAGTACACGCCGCACATCGACACCGGCGACTTCGTCGTGGTCATCAACGCCGAGAAGATCGCGCGTGACCGGCAACAAGCGCACCGACAAGCGCTACTACCGCCACTCCGGCTACCCGGGCGGCCTGCGCTCGCGCTCCTTCGAGGAGATGCTCGCGCGCCGGCCCGAGGAGATCATCCGGCATCGCCGTGCAAGGGATGATGCCCCGCAACCGCCTCGCCCGCAAGCAGCTCACGAAGCTCAAGATCTACGCCGGCCCCGAGCACCCGCACGTCGCGCAGAAGCCCGCGCCGCTGGAGATCAAGACCTGATGGCCGACGAGCCCACGCCGGAGGAGGTCGAGGAGCCCGTCGCCGCGGAGACGCCTGCGGCCGCCGAGCCGGTCGCGGAGGAGCCCGTGGCCGTGGAGGAGCCCGTGGCCGTGGAGGAGCCAGCCGTGCGGAGCCGGTCGCCGCCGAGCAGCCGGCGCCCGAGCCCGTCGCCGAGGAGACGGCGGCTGTTGAGGAGCCGGTGGCCGAGCAGCCGGCGCCCGAGCCCGTCGCCGAGGAGGGTGCCGCGGCCGAGGCTGCCGAGGAGGAGGACGAGGAGGAGGAGCCTGCGCCGCGCGGTGAAGCCCGCGGTGCCGGGCGCCCACCTGGAAGTGGACATCGTCCCGAGGGCGTGGACCCGCTCGGCGCGGCGAGGCCCCCGCGGACCCCTACGCGATCGAGGAGTACGAGGAGGAGGCGGTCGCGGCTGAGGAGGCCGAGGAGGAGCCGGCGCTGCCGCAGCCGATCTCCACGGCCGCGATCGACCTTGCGTCAGGCGCCCGCTACCGCGCGACCGGCAAGCGCAAGACCGCGATCGCGCGCGTGACCCTGCGTCCGGGCAGTGGCACGTACTCGTCAACGGGCGCACGCTGGAGGAGCACTTCCCGCGGATCACGCTGCAGCGCAACATCCGCCAGCCGCTGGAGACGGTGGGCTACGAGGAGCGCATGGACGTGGTCGCGCGGCTGCACGGCGGCGGCATCTCCGCGCAGGCCGGCGCGCTGCGCCACGGCGTCTCCCGCGCGCTGCTGGAGGCCGACCCGAACCTCCGCGGCGAGCTCAAGCGCCGCGGCTTCCTCACGCGCGACGCGCGCGCCAAGGAGCGCAAGAAGGCGGGGCTGAAGAAGGCGCGCAAGCGGCCGCAGTTCTCCAAGCGCTAGGGTTCGCGGGCCTCAAGACCGACCCGCCTCGCTGCCGACACCCCCTCATGGCACGCAAGCTGTTCGGTACCGACGGCGTCCGGGGGGTCGCCGGCGAGCTGTTGAGCGCCGAGCTCGCGCTCGCGCCTCGGCCGCGCCGCGACCGTGCTCGCGCAGGCCGAGCGTCCCGCAGGTGCTGATCGTCCGCGACACCCGCGAGTCGGGGGAGATGCTGCAGGCGGCCCTGGCCGCCGGCGTCGCCGCGGCCGGCGGCGACGCGCTGCTCGGCGGGGTGCTGCCGACGCCCGCCGCGCCGCTGCTGATCGCCCGCTACGGCTTCGACCTCGCCGCGGTCATCTCCGCCTCGCACAACCCCTACCGCGACAACGGCATCAAGTTCTTCGGCGCCGACGGCTTCAAGCTCTCCGACGAGGCCGAGCTGCAGATCGAGCGGGAGCTCGAGGGCGCGGTCCCCACCGGACGCCCGGCGATCGGCCACGTGCGCGAGCTGCACGGCACCGGCGAGGACTACCTGCGCGAGCTGCACACTCGCTTCGCCGCGCTGGACCTGAGCGGCGTGGACGTGCTGCTGGACTGCGCCCACGGCGCCACCTACCGCGTCGCGCCGGAGATCTTCAGGCGCCTCGGCGCGGACGTGACCGTGGTCGCGGACGCCCCCGACGGGCGCAACATCAACGACGGCTGCGGCTCGACCCATGTGGAGGAGCTCGCGCGGCAGGTGCTCGCCGGGGGCCACGCCGTCGGCTTCGCGTTCGACGGCGACGGCGACCGCGTGCTCGCCGTGGACGGCGCGGGTCAGGTGGTCGACGGCGACGAGCTGATGGCGCTCGCGGCGCTGCACCTCAAGCGCTCCGGGCGCCTCGCCGGCGGCGGGGTGGTGGTGACCGTGATGACCAACTACGGCTTCCACGCCGCGATGCGCGCCGCCGAGATCGACGTCGCCTCCACGCGCGTCGGCGATCGCTACGTGCTGGAGGAGCTGCGCGCGCGGGGCTGGGTGCTCGGCGGCGAGCAGTCCGGGCACATCATCGACGTGGGCTTCAACCGCTCCGGCGACGGCATCGCCTCCGCGCTGCTCGCGCTGGAGGCGCTCGCCGGCGCCCCGCTCAGTGCGCGCGACGCGATGCACAAGCTCCCCCAGCGGTTGGTCAACGTGACGGTGCGCGACCGCGGGGCGCTGGAGCACGCCGCCGTCGTCACCGACGCGGTGCGCGCCGCCGACGCGGCGCTCGCCGGTCGCGGGCGCGTGCTCGTGCGCCCCTGCGGCACCGAGCCGCTCGTGCGCGTGATGGTCGAGGCGCCGACGGACGACGAGGCCGACACGGTCTGCGCGGAGCTGGTGGCGCTCGTGGAGCGGGAGCTGGCCTGACGGCGTCTCGTCGCGCCTGGCGGCGTCCTCGATCGCTCGTGT
This sequence comes from uncultured Solirubrobacterales bacterium, assembly GCA_963821775.1. Classification (GTDB taxonomy): domain Bacteria; phylum Actinomycetota; class Thermoleophilia; order Solirubrobacterales; family Solirubrobacteraceae; genus Palsa-744. The sequence continues at coordinate 178,889 of CAWGFB010000002.1, forward strand.
GCAGAGCACACTTCGCTCACTGCGTCCTTGCCAGCCACGACGAGCCACTCGTCAGGAGGGCTTGTCTGGATTTGAGCGGCCGGGCACTCGCGGACCCTCACCTCGACGGCAGAGCCAGACGGTGCGAGCGGGCGATCTGCGCGGCCATGCGCTCCTCGACGCCGACCTGCGCGGCGAGCTCCGGCCAGCCCGCGACGACCTCGACGACCTCCGCGAGGACGCGCTCGGCGCGACCGCGCGGCAGGCCGGCCACGCGCGCGACCGCGCGCAGGTCGGCGACGGTGAACCCGTCGCGGCGGCCGTTGAGCGACATCTGGTGGCTGCCGAGCCACGGGTTGCCGGGCCGCCACGCCCAGTCACGTCGTACGCGGGGGCGAGCGACCACGCGCCCGTCGCGGTCCATCAGGAAGGCGGCGTTCTTGACGTGGTCGTCCTGGTTGCGCGCGACGACGTTGAAGACCATGCGCCGGTACTGCTGTTCGGCCGCCGGCGTGCCGAGGCCCAGACGGCGGGTCAGCAGCAGCAGCTGCTCGTAGCTGTAGGTGCCGGGCTCGTTGTAGCTGATGTGCTCGAGCGCGCCGACGGTCTGCATGTGCAGCTTGCCGCCGCCGCCGGGCCGGTCGAAGCGGCGCGTCATGAAGTGGCGGCGGCCGTGCTCCTCCAGCAGGCGGCACTCGCTCATCTCGACGCCGGCTGCGCGGGCCATGCGCGCGTACGCGTACTCGATGGCGCCCCACCCCCGGGGGTCGGCGAGGCCGTGGTCGCCGGCGTGCGCGACCCCGTCGAACTTCAGTAGCCAGTGGCGGAAGCCCTCGCCGACCTGCACCTGCCCGGAGCGGACCTGGCCGGTGGCCTCGTTGTAGGCGATGAACGCCTTCGGGCGCGCTCCGCCGGCGGAGCTGCCGATGGCGAGGATCGCCTTCATCGCCTCCTCGTCGGGGTCTTCACTCAGCTCGGTCACGAACTCTGTGCGCCGGGCCAGCACCTCGCCGGCGAGCCGCACGAGCTCTGAGACCTGCAGGTCGGCCTCGCCGGGGGGGCGGTGGGCTCGTGCGCGGGCTGGAACTCGAGCGCGCCGACGCCGCGCGTGCCCACGTAGCAAAGCCGCTGCACGACGTCGAAGCTCGACTCCTCGCGCCCCTGCGCGGCCAACCACGCGTTGACGAGCGCCGTGCCCCACCGGTCCGGCAGCGAGTCGGCCAGCAACCCGGGCACGCCCCGGAACGCGTCCTCGGGCAGGCCCGGGAAGGCGTAGGGCTGGGCGCGCAACGGCATCCGCGCGGGGGCGACCTCGATGCCGGAGCGCACGAACGCCGGGTCGTACTGGAACGTCGCGTACCGCGCGCCCGCGTCGATCGAGACCGCCGCGATGCGCGCTCCCCACAACGTCACGGCCGCGACGGTCATGGCGGCGCACCCGGCTCCTCGCCCCACCGCCACGGCTGCGCGGGGGGCTCGGCGGAGGGCCGCCGCCGCGCGCGTCGCCGTGGCCGCTCGCGTGCGGGGCGCTGCTCGCGCTCCAGCTGCACGATCGGGTGCACGCCCGGCTCGGGCACGGCCGCATCGAGGTTCCCGAGCAGGCTCAGTGCGCGCAGCAGCTTGACCAGCGAGGTCGCCTGCACGGAGTGGCCCCGCTCCGCGCGTTGCACGGTCGCCTGGCCGACGCCGGCCTCCGCGGCCAGCTCGGCCTGCGTCCAGTTGCGCGCGAGGCGGTGGCCGGCCAGACGGCGGCCGAGCTCGGCGAGCGCGACAGAGGTGGGGATGTTGTCGTCTATGAGCATCGATTCTGATGTGTTAGGCCGATTTTCTGGGATAGTGCATCGGAACTGATGTTGACTATAGCACGAGTAAGGGAAGTACTGTAAGTCATTTATGATGCATTATCGCGTTAAACGTAGATAACACATCATTTCTGATGGCTTTCTGCGAAAGGGCTCGTGGGACTAAGTGGATCCTCTCGCTCTCTCGGAGCCCTGCGGCGGACATCTGTTCGAGGCCCCCGCGGGCCGGTGGTATCTTCGACAGCAGCCTCCATCAGGAGACGGGAGTCGGCGTGCCAGGAACCCCGACCTCCCCACGCGAAAGGACTGGGACCGTGTGCGGCATCGTCGGCTACGTCGGCAGGCGGGAGGGCCAGGAGGGCCGTCCTACAGTCAGGGAGCTGCTGCTCGAGGGGCTGCGCCGGCTCGAGTACCGCGGCTACGACTCCGCCGGCATCTCGGTGATCGTCGAGGACCGTATCGAGGCCGTGCGCGCCGTCGGCAACCTCAGCGCGCTGGAGGCCAAGCTGCGCGCCGCCGGCCTCGGCGGCGCCGCGGACGCGCCCGGTGCGGCGGGCGGCCCGGCCGTGGCGACGCTCGCGCGGCCCGCCACCACCGGCATCGCGCACACCCGCTGGGCGACGCACGGGCGCGTCAACGAGGCCAACGCCCACCCCCACTACGACAGCGGCGACCGCGTGCACGTGGTCGTCAACGGGATCGTCGAGAACTACCTGCCGCTGCGCGAGTGCCTGCGCGCCGCGGGCGGGGACTTCACCTCCGAGACCGACGCCGAGGTGATCGCCCACCTGATCGCCCACCACTACGCGGGCGACCTCGCGGAGGCCGTGCGCGCCGCGTACGGCGAGCTGCGCGGCCACTTCGCGTTCGTGGCGATGAGCCTCGACGAGCCCGAGACGCTCGTCGGCGCGCGCCGCGAGTGCCCGCTGGTCGTCGGCCGCGGCGAGGGCGAGCAGTGCGTCGCCTCGGCCGTGCCCGCGTTCCTCGCGCACACCCGCGCCGTGCAGTACCTCGAGAACGGCGAGCTGGTCGTGCTCACGCCCCGACGGCGTGACCGTCACCACGCCCGACGGCGCGGTCGTGGAGCGGGCCGTCGAGACCGTCGACTGGGACGAGGAGACCGCCGAGAAGGGCGGCTTCGAGACGTTCATGCTCAAGGAGATCCACGAACAGGCCGACGCCGTCGCCGAGACGATCGCCGATCGCACCGCCCGCGCCGACGGCGTGGACCTGCAGGAGCTCGGGGAGCTGGAGAGGCGCGCTCGCGGACGTCGGCCGCGTCGTGGTCGTCGCCTGCGGGACCTCCTTCCACGCGGGGTTGATCGGCCGCTACGCGATCGAGGAGTGGGCGCGCGTGCCCGTCGAGGTCGAGGTCGCCTCCGAGTACCGCTACCGCAACCCCGTGCTCGGCCCCGGCGACCTCGTGATCGGCATCTCCCAGTCCGGCGAGACGGCTGACACGCTCGCCGCGATGCGCCTCGCGCGCGAACGCGGCGCCACCGTGCTCGCCGTCACCAACGTGATGGGCTCGCAGGCCACGCGCGACGCCGACGCCGTGCTCTTCACCCGCGCGGGCCTGGAGATCGGCGTCGCCGCCACCAAGACGTTCGTGTGCCAGGTCGCCGTGCTGTACCTGCTCGGCCTGCGCCTCGCCGAGCTGCGCGGCACGCTGGCCCCGGAGCGCCTGGCCGCACTGCTCGCCGACGTCAAGCGCCTGCCCCACTGCCTCTCTGAGCTCACCGGCCCCGCCGACGGATCCGGCGGCGTCGTGCCGCTCGTGCGGCGGATCGCCGCGGAGCACTACCAGCGGAGTTCTTCCTCTACATCGGCCGCCACGTCGGCCTGCCCGCCGCCCTGGAGGGCGCGCTGAAGCTCAAGGAGATCTCCTACATCGCCACCGACGCGTACGCCGCCGGCGAGATGAAGCACGGCCCGATCGCGCTGCTGGACGAGTCCACCCCGGTCGTGTGCGTCGCCACCGACTCGCCCGTGCTCGAGAAGGTCGCCTCCAACATCCAGGAGGTCCGCGCGCGCGGCGCGCACGTGATCGCGGTCGTCGACCGAGGGCTCGCCGGAGATCCTGGAGCACGTGGATGCGGCGATCCCGGTGCCCGCGGTGGACTGGATGTTGCAGCCGATTCTTGCGGTGGTGCCTTTGCAGCTGCTCGCGTACGAGATCGCGCGGCGGCGTGGGCTGAACGTCGACCAGCCGCGGAACCTGGCGAAGACGGTCACGGTCGAGTAGCCGCACGCGCCGTTAGGATCGCTCCTCATGAGCGTCCCCGTGTGGTGCACGCCGCTACCCGACGCCGCGACCATGCGCGCGATCGATCGGTGGGCGATCGATGAGCAGGGGGTGCCTTCGCTGGAGCTGATGGAGCGCGCCGGGATCGGGGTGGCACGGGCGGTCGAGGAGCTCGCGCCGGACGGGCCGGTGGCGGTGGTGTGCGGCAAGGGCAACAACGGGGGGGACGGGCTCGTGGCGGCGCGGGTGCTGCGGGAGGCCGGCCGCGAGGTCGCGGTGCTCATGGCCGGGCCGGTGGAGGAGCTGCAGGGGGACGCGCGGGAGAACCTGGCGCGGCTGCCGGGGGCGCCGCCGGTGCTGCTCGAGGGCGGCGGCGCGCTCGCGAGGGCGGCTGTGGTGGTCGATGCGCTGCTCGGCACCGGCTTCGCGGGCGAGCCCCGCGGGGCGGTCGCGGCGGCGATCGACGCTGTGTGTGGAGCTGGGGCGGCCGCGAGCGACGGTGCGAGCGGGGCGGGGGCGGCTGCGAGCGACGGTGTACACGGGGCGGGCGTGCCGGTCGTCGCGGTGGACGTGCCCTCCGGCGTGGATGCCTCGACGGGGGTCGTCGCGGCGCGGGCCGTGCGGGCGACGCTCACCGTCACGTTCCACGCGGCCAAGCCGGGGCTGTGGGTCCACCCCGGCAAGGCCCACGCCGGCGAGGTGCGCACGCTCGACATCGGCATTCCGCGGGGCGCGCCGGCGGCGGCGGACGTGGGGTTGATCGAGGACGCCGTGCTGGAGCTGCTGCCGCGGCGGGGGGCACGCTCGACGAAGTTCTCCAGTGGGCACGTGCTCGTCGCCGGCGGCTGCCGCGGGCTCACCGGCGCGCCGCGGATGGCCGCGCACGCCGCGATGCGGGCGGGCGCCGGGTACCTCATCGCGTGCGTGCCAGCGTCTGTGCAGGGCGTCCTCGCGAGCGGGGGGCTGCCGGAGCTCATGACCCGCGGCCTGCCCGACGCCGACGGCACGCTCGACCCCGCGGGGGTGGAGGAGGTGCTCGGCATGGTGGCACGGCGGACGGGGACGGGGCGCACGGGGGAGGGCATGGCGCTCGCGCTCGGGCCGGGCCTCGGGCGCGCGCCCGGCGCGGTCGCGTTCGCACGTGAGCTGGCGCGTCGCGCGCCGCTGCCCACGGTCATCGACGCGGATGGGCTGAACGCGCACGCCGGGCGGCTGGGCGAGCTCGCGCAGCGCGAGGCGCCGACGGTGCTCACGCCCCACGCGGGCGAGCTGGGGCGGCTGCTGGAGGTGTCCTCCGAGGAGGTCGAGCGCGAGCGGCTGCGGCACGTGCGCGCGGCGGCCGAGGCGGCGCGCGCCGTCGTCGTGCTCAAGGGCGACGACACGTTGATCGCCGACCCCGATGGCGTCGTCGCCGTCAGCCGCGGCGCGAGCCCGGCGCTCGCCACGGCCGGCACGGGGGACGTGCTCACGGGCGTGGTCGCCGCGCTGCTCGCTCAGGGTTTGGCGCCGTTCGCGGCAGCCGCCGCGGGCGTATGGCTGCACGCAGGCGCCGGGCGCGTGGCCGCGCGCGCTGTGGGCGCCGCCGAGGGGGTGGTCGCCTCCGACGTGATCGCCGCGCTGCCCGCCGCGCGCGCCGGGGCAGGGTCGGCGTGCGCCGGCCGGAGCACGCCGCCCCCCGCCGGCGGGGGGCGGCCGTGAGTGTGTACCGCGCGTTCGCGCGCGTCAACGCCGCGGCGATTGAGCGCAACTGCCGGCGCCTGCGGGGGGAGCTGGGCGAGGGGGTGCAGATGTGCGCCGTCGTCAAGGCCGACGGGTACGGCCACGGCATGCTCGCCAGCGCCCGGGCGGCGCTCGCGGGAGGCGCCACGTGGCTGGCGGTCGCGAGCGTCCCCGAGGCGCGCGAGCTGGGCGCAGAAATCTCGGCCCGCGTGCTCGTGCTCGGCCCGCTGCGCTCCGTCGAGGTCGAGGAGGCCGTGTTCCTCGGCATGGACGTCGTGGCGTGGGACAAGGGCATCGTCGCGCTCGCCGGGGAGCTGGGGCGGGACATCGGCAGGACGGCGCGCGTGCACGTCAAGCTCGACACGGGCATGGGCCGCTACGGCGTGCGCGACCCCGCGCGCGCCTCGGAGGTCGTGGCCGCCGCCGCGGCTCACCCGCACGTGGAGCTCGTCGGGGCGATGACCCACTTCGCCACCGCCGACGAGCGCGGCGATGCGTTCTTCGGCGAGCAGCTCGCCCGCTTCACCGCGTGGGCGCAGGCGGTCAAGCGCGAGCACCCCGAGGTGCTCGTGCACGCCGCCAACTCCGCGGCCGTGCTGCGCGACCCCGCCGCCCACTTCGACATGGTGCGCTGCGGCGTGGCGCTCTACGGTCTCGATCCCTTCGGCGAGGATCCGGGCGCGCGCGGCCTCGAGCCGGCGCTGGAGCTCGAGTCCTACGTGGCCGCCGTCAAGCGGTGCGCCCCCGGCGAGAGCACCGGGTACGGCCGGCGCTTCCGCCCGGCCTCCGACACCCACGTCGGCCTGCTGCCGATCGGCTACGGCGACGGGTGGCGGCGGGGGCTCTCGAACAACGGCGAGGCGCTCGTCGCCGGCCGCCGGTACCCCCTGGTGGGCACGGTCTCCATGGACACCGTCGCCGTCGACCTCGGTCCCGACCCGGGCGCACGTGAGCTGCTCTACGAGCGCGCGGTGTTGATCGGCGCTCAGGGCGAGGAGCGCATCACGGCCGAGGAGGTGGCCCGCCGCCTGGGCACGATCAACTACGAGATCGCCTGCGGGCTCACCGCGCGGGTCAGCCGCCTGCACCACAGCGACGGCGTGGCGGGGCGGGTTGCCGAAGCCGAGTGAGAACCCGCTCGCGCTGATCCGCGCCACGCTCGCCGGCCGGCGAGCGTGGCTGGTGGGCGGCGCCGTGCGCGACCGGCTGCTGCGCCGGCGCACGCAGGACTACGACGTGGTGCTCGACGGCGACCCCGGCGAGGCCGCCCGGGCGCTCGCGCGCGCTGCCGGCCGCGCCGCCGCCGGCCCGGCCACTGCGTTCGCGCTCTCGGAGGAGCACGGCGGCTGGCGCGTGGTCGCCCGCGACGGCACGTGGCAGGTCGACCTCGAGCGGCTGCGCGGCGCCTCGCTGGAGGAGGACCTGGCGGCGCGGGACTTCACCGTCAACGCGATCGCCGCGCCGCTCGACGCACTCGGCGCCGGCGGGGACGCGGGGAGCCTCGACCCCCCGGCAGCCGGGACGATCCTCGACCCCCTCGGCGGCGCCGAGGACCTCGCCCACAGGCGCCTGCGTGCGGTCTCCCCGGAGGCGTTCGCCGCCGACCCGCTGCGCGTGCTGCGGCTCGCGCGGCTCGCGGTGGAGCTCGAGCTCGAGCCCGACACCGCCACGTGCACGCAGGCGCGCGCGCACGCGCCGCGGCTGCGCGCCGTCGCCGGCGAGCGGGTGGGGGCGGAGGTGAGCCGCATCCTCGCCGCGCCGCGCGCCGTGGCGGGCGTGGAGCTGATGGGGGAGGTGGGCGCCACGGCCGTCGTGCTGCCCGAGGTGCAGGCGCTGCGCGGGGTCGCGCAGAGTCGCTACCACCACCGCGACGTGTACGGGCACACGCTGGAGGTGCTTGAGCGGACCGTCGCGCTCGACGCCGCGTGCGCGCAGGGGGGGGCCGCCCTCGCCGCGCTGCTGGCGGAGGACGGTGAGACCGGCCCGGCCACGCGCGGGCGGGGCGACTTCGCCGAGGGGGAGGCCGGCACCGGCCGGCACGCCGCCGCGCTCGCCGCGCTGCTCGCCGAGCCGCTCGCCGACGGGCTGACGCGCGGCGTGGCGCTGCGGTGGGGGGCGCTGCTGCACGACGCCGCCAAGCCGCTGACGCGCGGGGAGGCCGCGGACCCCCGCTCGCTCGGCGGTCGGCGCGTCACGTTCGTCGGGCACGACACGCGCGGCGCCGAGCTGGCGCAGGAGGTGCTCACGAGGCTGCGCGCCTCCGGGCGGCTGCGCGCCCACGTCGCGGCGCTCGTGCGCCACCACCTGCGGCTCGGCTTCCTCGTGCACGAGCCCCAGCCGCTCGCGCGGCGCACGGTGTACGCGTACCTGCGCGCGTGCGAGCCCGTGGAGGTGGACGTGACCCTGCTGTCGGTCGCCGACCGCCTCGCCACCCGCGGCGACCGTGCGCGTGAGGCGATCGACGCTCACGTGCGCCTCGCGGGGGAGATGCTCAAGGACGCCCTGCGGTGGCGCGCAGCCGGCCCGCCGCGGCCGCTGTGGCGGGGGGACGAGCTGGCGCGCGCGCTCGAGCTCCCGCTGGGCCCGCGCGTGGGCGAGCTGCTGGAGGAGCTGGCGGCGGCCCGGTACGCGGGGGTGCTCTCCACGAAGGACGAGGCCCTCGCGCATGCGCGTGCGTGGCTTGCAGCCGGCGGCAGCTAGCATTCACCGACGATGCGCGACCCTGAGTGCCCGTTCTGCAAGATCGTCGCCCGCGAGCTGCCCGCGACCGTCGTCGCCGTGGACGAGCGCACCGTGGCCTTCATGGACATCAACCCCGCCACGCGCGGCCACGCGCTGGTCGTGCCCCGCAACCACGCGGCCGACCTGTGGAGCGTGGAGCCGGAGGACCTCGACGCGTGCGGGCGCGCAGCCCAGCGCCTGGCGGTGCGGATGCGCGAGCGGCTGGGGGCTGCGGGGGTCAACGTGCTCAACTCCTGCGGCGCCGCGGCGTGGCAGACCGTGTGGCACTTCCACCTGCACGTGGTGCCCCGCTACCCGGAGGACCCCCTGACGCTGCCGTGGGTCCCGGCTCCGGGCGATCCGCAGGAGATCGCGGCGGCGGCGCAGGAACTCGGGGGCGCGTAGCGAACCGCTACATACCCGGTTGCAACGTGTTCCAACCCCCATGCGACGTCCACCCACCACGCGACGCACACCGCTTCTCGCGCTCCTCGCGGCCGCCGGCCTGGCCCTCGCGCTGCCGGCCGCCGCGCCGGCGAAGCTCTCCGAAGTGGGGGTGATCCCCGAAACGACGCCGCCTTCCACCCCCAGCTGCCCCAGCTCGTGCCTGGCGGTGACCCGCACGACCGGCTTCCAGGTGAAGGTGGGCACGGCCCGCGAACTGGTGAGCGCCCCCCGCGAAGGGACGGTCGTCGCGTGGACGATCTCGCTCGGCAAGCCCAACGCCACCCAGCTCAAGTTCTTCAACTCCAACGAGGGTGGCCCCCCGGCGGCGGCGCTTGCCATCCTGCGTCCCCAGCGCAAGCCGAACCTCACGTACAAGCTGATCGCGCAGAGCCCCGTGGTGCAGCTCGAAAAGTACTTTGGCAAGACCGTCCAGTTCCCGCTCGCCACCACGCTGCAGGTCAAGAAGGGCGACCTGATCGCGCTGACTGTGCCCACATGGGCGCCGGCGCTCGCGCTCGGCTTCACCAACGAAACCTCCTGGCGGGCCAGCCGCCTGCGCAGCCAGTGCTCGAGCACCAGCACCCAGTCCGCCCAGACGCAGGTGGGCACGAACGTGCAGTACTACTGCCTGTACCGCCAGGCGCGGCTCACGTACAGCGCCATCCTGATCTCCACGCCGTAGGGCCACCGGTGGGCGGCGCGCTGCTGCGTCCTCGACCTCAAGGCGCCGTGGCGCCGCCGGTGGGGCTGGAGGAGCCGCCCGCCGAGGAGGACCCGCCGCCCGACGCTTCCGAGCCGCCACCGGCGCCGCTCTGCCCGGTGCCGCCGCCCGCGCCGGAGGTCGCTTCCGAGGGGGGCGAGGAGGCCCCGCTGCCCGCCGTGCTGCCGCCGGTGGTGCTTGTGCTTTCACCGCCCGTGGCGCTACCCGTGCCGGCGCTCGAGCTCGAGCTTTCTGTGGGGGTCCCGGCCGCGGAGCTCGTGGTGGCGGTCGAGGTGGTCCCGACGGTCGTGGTCGAGGTCGTGCGGGTCGCTTCGCTTTCAGCCTGGGTGGAGGTCGGCGGCGTGAGTTCCGGCGTGCTGCGCGGCACCACGTCGGCGGTGTTGCCGCCGCCGCCGCACGCGCCGAGCGTCAAGCCTGCCGTCAGCGCAGCGATCGCCGCGAGGCCGGTGGCGCCGGCGCGGCGGCGTGTGACGCGCCCTCCGTGGCGGCGGTCGGCGACCGTCGGGGTCTCAGTGGCCGGCCGCGGCGCGGGGCTCACGACCCCAGCGGCCCCATCCGTCGCCCGCAGGTCGGGCAGTCGTTGAGGTCCCGTTGGGCGAGCTGCTCACACCACGGGCAGAAGCGCAGGGTCTCCACCGCCCACGGCAGCCGCGAGGTGGAGGGCGCAAGCGGCAGCACCTTGCCGACGACCTCCAGCGGCTCGTCCGTCTCGCGGTCGCGGTAGACCTCCCCCGGCTGGGCCTCGACGATGACCTCCCGGCCGCTCGCCGGGTTGCGCATACGGTACCGCTGGGAGACGGTCACGGCGCGGACTCTACCGCAGCCGTCGGAGCCTCGCGTGGGACGCCGCCCGCCCGGTGGGGTAGAGTGCCCGCAGGGTGAGGAGGGTAGGACCCCATAAGAGGGCCGGCGCGGCGGTCGGCCGGGGAGCGCTGCTGGCGGCGTGCGGCGCGCTGGCGCTCGCGGCTGCCGGGTGCGGCTCCGTCAAACACGGCGAAAGCGCCAACCTGGTGCTCGGCAAGCAGGAGTTCGTCGCCAAGTGCGGCGCCTGCCACATGCTCGCGCGCGCCGACACGAAGGGGACGGTTGGCCCGAACCTCGACGTCGCCTTCCAGCAGAGCCTCGCCGAAGGCGAGGGGCGCAGCACGATTCCCGGGGTCGTGCGCTACCAGGTCGAATACCCCAACCCCCAGAACGTGATGCCCAAGGGCCTCGCGCAGGGCACGGTGCTGGACGACATCGCCGCCTACGTCGCCTACGCCTCCGACCGGCCCGGCGGCGACACGGGCCTGCTGGCCTCTGCCGTGCCGTCCCCCACCGCCGGCAAGCCCGCGGTCGAGAAGGCCGGCAAGCTCGAACTGGAAGCCAACCCCCAGGGACTGCTCGCCTACACCACCACCAAGGCGGTCGCCGCCGCGGGCCCGGTGACGATCACGATGAAGAACATGTCGGGCGTGACTCACAACCTCGCCGTGCAGTCGGGCACCTCCGGCGCCGTGCTCGGGCGCAGCGAACTCCAGTCCCGGGGGACCTCGTCGTTCACCGTGAACCTGAAGCCCGGTACCTACACCTTCTTCTGCCAGGTCCCCGGCCACCGCGCCGCGGGGATGTCCGGGACGCTGACGGTCAAGTAGCTCCCACGCGGGGCGGCTCTGGGGCCGCGGGAGCACGCTCAGAAGATCGCGCGCACGATCAGCACGACCGCGATGATGACCGCGAAGACGACCAGCACGTAGAGCAGCAGGCGGAACATCTCCGCCTCCGAGCGCAGCGGGTTCAGCATCGGCCGCGGGCGTCCGTCGGGACCGTCCACCTGGAGGGGTGCTCGCTCGGCACGCGCCCCAGCGTATCGTCTCCCCGTGGCGCTCTTCCTCCTCCGCCCTGCTCCGGCCCTTCACACTGCCCCGGCCCTGCGCGCCGCCCTCGGCCTCCTGCTCGCGGCGGCAGCCCTCATCGGCGCCGGGTGCGGGGGCGGCGGCACGACGCCCGGCGCCGCGCCGCGGGCGGCGCTCGTGCCCGGCTGCCCCGGGGGGATGCTCGCCGACCGGGCGGGGGTCGGGCGCTCGGGGTGCCCGTACACGAGCGTGGCCAGCATCGGCCGCCGCGGGGAAGGGGTGCTGCGCTGCCCGGAGGCGCTCGCGTGGGCGCCCGACGGAGACCTGTACGTGGCCGACCAGTTCTCGCACGTGGTGCAGCGCTTCTCGCCCACCGGGCGCTTCCTGGGCCAGTGGGGCTCCTACGGCTCCGGGCCCGGGCAGTTCGGGGCAGTGGACGGGCTCGCGGTGGACGCGCACGGGGACGTGTACGTGCTCGACTCCACCCACGCGCGCGTGGAGCGCTTCACCGCGTCCGGGCGTCTGCTGGACACGTGGGGCCACCCCGGCCACGCGCTCGGGGAGCTCGACCTCGGCCCCGGCTTCGGCCCGGACAAGCCGCCGGGCGGTGGAATCGCGGTCGGCGGGGGGTACGCGTACGTGGCCGACTCCGCCAACAACCGCATCGTGCGCTACGACCTCGACGGCTCGCACCCGCTGCTGTGGGGGTGGCCGGGCGCGGCGCCGGGGCGCTTCTCCTCGCCGCGCGGCCTGGCCGTGGCCGGCGGCGTCGTGTACGTCGCCGACGAGGGCAACCACCGCGTGCAGGCGCTCACGACGGCCGGGCGGGCGCTGTACGCGGAGGGCTCCTTCGGCACAGGGCCGGGGCAGTTCGTCAACCCCTTCGACGTCACCGTGCACGGCGGGAGGGTGTACGTGGTGGACGACAACAACAACCGCATCGTGGTGCTGACGCGCGCGCTGCGGTACGTGGAAGAGTGGAGCGGGGCGGGCGCCTACCACCTCTCCTACATCCGCGCCGCCGCCGCCTCCCCGGCGGGCCGCGTCTACGTCGCCGACACCGGCCACGAACGGGTCGTGGCCTTCGCGCCCACCGGCAGCGGCTTGTTCGCGTTCGGCACACCCGGCATCACGCCGGGGCAACTGATCGCGCCGCTGGGGGTCGCCGCCGCCGCGGGCCGGGTGTACGTGGTCGAGACGTACGGCTCGCGCAGTCCCCTCTACCGCTTCGACCCCGCGCTGCGCTACCGCGGCGCGTGGCTGCGCGGTGGCGGGGCCATCGTCGGCAGTCACTGGTTTGGGCCGACCGCCGCCGCCGTCGCGCCCGACGGGTCGGTGTGGGTCACCGACCCCCGCAACGACATCGTCCGTCACCTCTCCACGGAAGGGACCTACCTCGGCGCGCTCGGGGACCCCGCGCCGCCGCCGGCGGGCCCACCCGCCGGCACGCCCTCTGATGCGCCCACCGCCGCCCCGTCGGCGAGCGGCGCGGCCGGGAGCGAAGCGGGGGGGGGCGGGGCTGCGACCACACTCCTCGAGCCGGACGGGGTGGCGCTCTCGCCGGCCGGCGGGGTCGTGTACGTCGCCGACACCGGCGCCGGGCGCGTGCTGCGCTTCGTCGCCTCCTCCGGTCGGCCGCTGGGGCTGCTGGGCACGGTCGCGCTGCGGCGGCCGGTGGCCGTCGCGGTCGCGCCCGACGGGACGGTGTACGTCGCCGACGCCGGCTTGGACCGCGTGCTGGCGCTCTCGCCCGGCGGGGCGCTGCTTGCCTCGTGGGGCGGGGCGGGCGGGGGTCGGGCGGGCGGGGATCCCAACCCCGCCGCCCGCTTCGTGGAGCCGGCCGGGGTCGCGGTGGACGCGGCAGGCCACGTCTTCGTGCTCGACCGCCGCGCGGCGCGCGTGAGCGAGCTCTCGCCCCGCGGGAGGCTGCTCGCCGCGTGGGGCCTGCCCGGCGGGGGCCCGGGGGAGCTCAGCGACCCCTCGGGTCTGGCCGTGGACTGCCGCGGGGCGGTGCTCGTCGCCGACACCGCCAACAACCGCGTGCAGGCCTTCGCCGGGGCGGCCGCACGAGGCGTGTGCGCCCCCGCGGGGGGTGGCTCCTGAGGGGAGGCGGGCTGGCGGCGGCGTGCGACGCAGCCCTGTCCCCGGGCGGGCTCCCGGGCTCCGCGGCGGCTCGCAGGCGGGCCGGGCCTACGGGGTGGGGCACGGCCGACCAGCCGCCTTCAGGTGGCCCCCGCGCGTGCCGATAGTTCGCGTATGGCCTCCGCCTCACCGCGCCTCCCGCTGGACGGCCTCGACGCGGGCGAGATCGCCCTCACGGTGCTGCGCACCATGCCGACGGCCTCCGCGCTGGTGTTCGACCGCGACCTGCGCTACGTGCTCGCGGCAGGGCACGCGCTCGAGCACGAGGGGCTCTCCGCGCGCGAGCTGGAGGGGATGCCCGCGGAGGAGGTGCTCGTCGGCGAGCGGTGGGCGACGTTCGAGCCGCTGTACCGCTCGGCCCTGTCGGGAGACACGCGGTCGCTCGAAGATCTGGTCGGCCGACGACACCCGCTGCTACCAGGTGGACGTCGGCCCGCTGCGCGGCGCGGAGGGCGAGGTCGTGGGCGGCGTGGCGGTCGCGCGCGACGTCACCCCCCGCAAGCACGCCGAGGAGGCGCGCCGCCACGCCCAGGAGCGCTTCGAGCTGCTCTTCGAGCAGTCGCCGATCGGCATGGCGCTGCTCACCCCCGAGGGCCGGTGGGTGCGCTTCAACCAGGCGCTGCTCACGATCACCGGGTACACCTCCGAGGAGCTGCTGGCCAAGAGCCTGGAGGAGATCACTCACCCCGACGACCTCTCGGCCGACCTCGAGTACGTGCGGCGCCTGCTGGCGGGGGAGATCAGCCACTACGAGATGGAGCGCCGCTACTTCCACGCGCGCGGGCACGTGATCTTCACGACGCTCTCGGTCGCGGCGATGCGCGACCGCCAGGGCCGGTCCCAGCACTTCGTCGTCCAGATCCAGGACGTCACCGAGCGCCGGTTGGCCGAGGAGCGCCTGCGCGACCTCGCCGAGCACGACCCGCTCACGGGCCTGCACAACCGCCGTCTGCTGGAGCGACAGCTGGCGATGCAGGTCGCCCGCTGTCGCCGCTACGACGAGCAGGCGGCGCTGCTCGTGCTCGACCTCGACGGCTTCCGGCTGCTCAACGACACCTACGGCCCCCGCGTGGGGGACGACCTGCTCAAGGCGGTCGCCGCCGAGCTGCAGCACCGCCTGCGCGGCACCGACACTGTCGCCCGCCACGGCGCCGACGAGTTCGCGGTGCTGCTCCCCGGCACCTCCGCCGAGGCCGCCCGCAAGGTTGCCGCGACGCTCGCGGAGGCGATCGCGGCCACCGGCGTGGAGGTCGACGGCACGCGCGTGTCGGTCACCGCCTCGGCGGGGATCGCCGCGATCGACGCCGACGCCCCCGGCGGCGAAGCGGTGCTGCGGGAGGCAGACCGCGCGATGCACGCGGCGCAGGCCGCTCGGGCGCGCGCCTCGGCGTAGGTCGCGCGGGTGCGGAGGTGGCCCCGGTAGGCTGAGCGCGTGGCCTCCGACACGCACCCCGCCCCCGCGCGCGCGGCCGCCCACGGCGCCGGGGGCGCCGGGGGGGAGGAGGCGATCATCCGCACCGCCGGCCTCACGAAGGTGTACCCCGGCGCCGACCGCGCGGCCGTGGACGGCCTCGACCTCGAGGTTCGCGCGGGGGAGATCTTCGGCCTGCTCGGCCCCAACGGCGCCGGCAAGACGACCACCGCGGGGATGCTCACCACGCGCGTGGTGCCCACCGCGGGCACGGCGCAGGTGGGCGCCGTCGACGTGGTCGCCCACCCCGCGCTCGCCAAGCAGCTGATCGGGGTCGTCTCCCAACAGAACACGCTCGACCGGCAGCTGACGGTGTGGGAGAACCTGTACTTCCACGGCCGCCTCTTCGGGATGGGCGCGGCGCAGTCGCGGCGCGTCGCCGACGAGCTGCTCGAGCAATTCCAGCTCGCGCGGTGGGCGCGGGCGTCGGTGTTCGCGCTCTCCGGCGGCATGGCCCAGCGGCTGATGGTCGCGCGCGCGATCGCCCACCGGCCGGCGGTGCTGTTCATGGACGAGCCGACCTCGGGCCTGGACCCGCAGAGCCGCCTCGCGCTGTGGGAGATCCTCGGCGAGCTGCACGCCGCCGGCCAGACGATCATGCTGCTGACCCACTACATGGAGGAGGCCGACCGCCTGTGCGACCGCGTGGCGATCATGGACCACGGCCGCATCCTTGCGCTCGACACCCCCGCGGCGCTCAAGCAGTCGGTCGGCGCCGACACGATCGTGACGGTCCGGGCGCCCGGTGACGGCGCGGCGCTCGCCGCGAGTCTCCAGGCCGGGGTCAAGGGCGTCACCCGCACGCGCGTGGTCGACGGCGGCGTCGAGCTGCACGTCCAGGGCGCCGAGCGGATCGTGCCGCAGGTCGTGGCCGCCGCCGACGCCGGCGGCGTGCAGCTCGCAGACCTGTCGGTGACCGAGCCCACGCTCGAGACGGTGTTCATCAACCTCACCGGCAAGGAGCTGCGGGAATGAACGCCGCCACCGCCGACGCGACCGGCCCGCCCGCCGCGGCGATCCCGCACGCCCCGACGCGCTCCACGCTGGCGGCGAGCCGCACGGCACTCGGCGCGCTGATCCTGCGCGACCTCGTGGTGCTGCGCAAGAACGCTGGGGAGTTTGTCGCTCGCACCCTGATCCAGCCCTTCCTGCTGGTGTTCGTGTTCCTGTACGTGTTCCCCTCGATCGGCCAGGGCGTCGGCGCCGGCCACGGCCCCGTGGCGGAGTCACACTTCGCCACCGTGCTCGTGCCGGGCGTCGTGGCGATCTCGATCATGTTCCAGGGCATCCAGGCCGTGGCGCTGCAGATGTCCACCGAGTTCGGCTACACCCGCGAGATCGAGGACCGTGTGCAGGCGCCCTGCCCGATCTGGCTGGTCGCCGTGGCGAAGGTGCTCTCCGGCGCCGTGCAGGGTGTGATCGCCGCCGTGATCGTGTTCCCGATCGCCGCCGTCGTGCACGCCCCCGGCGTGCACGCTCACCTCACCGTGCACTGGGCCATCGTGCTCACGCTGATCCCGCTCGCGGCGGTGGCGATGAGCTCCCTCGGCCTGGTGCTCGGCACGACCTTCGAGCCGCGCAACATCGGGCTGATGTTCGGCTTCGTCGTGCTGCCCCTGACGTTCCTCGGCGGCACGTACTACCAGTGGACGCGCCTGGCTCCCGTGAAGGTCGCGGGCTTCTCGTGGCTGCAGACGCTGGTGCTGGTCAACCCCCTCATCTATGTCGCCGAGGGCATGCGCGCCGGCCTCACCGACGCGTCGCACATGCCGCTGTACGCGGTCTACCCCGTGCTGCTCGCGTTCTGCGTGGGCTTCCTGGTGCTCGGCCTGCGCAACTTCCGCCGGCGCGTGCTCGTGTAAGGGGCGTGCGGGATGACTCGCCGCATGCGGCCTCGGCGGCCCTGGCGCATGCGCCAGGGAGACCCGGTGCCGCGGCGGCGCGCGGCGCAAGCGTGAGGCTGCTACAAGAACCGCGTGGAGCCCTCCGTCGCGGTGTTCGCGCCCAACCCGCTGCTGACGGTCACGCTCGAGGCGGAGGGGGAGGGCCAGAGCATCCACTTTCACGCCGGCGGGCAGGGGGTGTGGGTCGCCGGCCAGGTCCGCTGCCAGGGCGCCGCCCCGGTGCTGTGCGGCCTGGCCGGCGGCGAGCCCGGCGAGCTGCTGCGCCCGCTGCTCGCGCAGGCGGTGGGGGAGGACGTGCACCTCGTGCCGACGGCGAGCCCGACCGGCTGCTACGTCACCGACCGCCGCTCCGGCCGGCGCGAGGTGCTCGCCATGCAACTCTCCGACCCGCCCTCCCGCCACGAGCTGGACGAGCTCGTGTCGCTGACGTGCGCGCACGCGCTCGCGTGTGGGTGGCTGGTCGTGACCAACCCGCTGCCCGCCGAGGCGCTGCCGGAGGAGGTGTACGGGGACCTCGTCGCCAACGCCCGCGCCGGCGGCTGCCGCGTGCTGGTCGACCTCTCCTCGCCGCGGCTGGAGTCGGCGCTGCGCGGCGCGCCGGACCTCGTGAAGCTCAACGACTGGGAGCTCGCGGAGTTCGTGCGCGGCCCCGTGGACACCTCGGAGCTGCTGCTCGCCGCCGCGGGGCGCCTGCGCGAGCGCGGGGCGGGCACCGTGGTCGTGACCCGTGGGGAGCGCCCGGCGCTCGTGCTGCACGGCGAGGAGGCGTGGCGGCTCACCCCGCCGCGCTTTGCGCACGGCTACCGCGAGGGGTGCGGCGACGCGATGGCGGGCGCGCTCGCCGGCGCGTGGGCGCGCGGGGAGCCCTTCGCACGGGCGCTCGTGCTGGGCGCCGCGGCGGGCGCCGCGAACTTCCTGCGCCACGGGCTGGGTCACGCCTCGCGCGAGGTCGTCGAGCAGCTCGCCGGGCAGGTCGCGCTCGAGCCGTGGGCGGGCGGGGAGCCGTGACGGCTGGGTGCCCCTCCGCCGGTCGCCGGTGACGCCGGCGTGGGCGCGGCGTGACCTACCAGGGCGTGGCGGCGCCTACCAGGGCGGGGCGAGGGGCTCGCCGCGGAGCACGGCGACAGGGGCCCGCTCGACGATCCATGCGACCTGCTCGGGCGAGCACACCGCGCGCAGGCTGGCGACGCCCTCGCTGAGGCGCACCGGCCGGCCGCCGTGGGAGGAGTGCGAGTCGGAGCCGAGCAGGTGCACGAGCCCCTCGCGCGCCAGGCGCGAGACGTACGCGTCGGGGTCGCCCGCCTCACGGGCGAGGAAGTCCGCGGTCCACTGCAGCAGGCACCCGCGCGCCACGAGCTCGCGCAGGCGCGGCACGAAGTCGGCGCCCGCGTGACGCTCGGGGTGGGCCACGACGACCCGCACCCTCCGCGCGGTGAGACGCTCGACGAGCGCCGGCAGCTCGTCGGCCATCGGGCCGGGGCCAGGCTCCAGCAGGATCCAGCCGCCGCCGTCGAGGGAGACCTCGCGCAGTTGGCGGGCGGTGAGGCCCGAGGCCGCACTCTGCGCGACCTCGCCGCCCCGGGCGATCCGCACGCGCACGCCGCGGCGGTCGAGTTCGGCCTGGAGCGCCGCGCGGCGCCCGGGCAGCTCCTCCAGGCGCACGTCGTGGTCGTCGCGGATGTGTGGGGTCGCGCACACGACCTCGATCCCGTCGTGCTCGGCCGTGCGCGCCATCGCCACGCTGTCGGCGAGGTCCAGCGCGCCGTCGTCGAGCGCGGGGAGGACGTGACAGTGCAGGTCGATCACCGCGGGGCTCGCGTTCCGCGGCGGGGGGAAGGGGGGACCATCGATCCGAGCCTACGCGGGTGCGGCGCCCGGCGCCTCCGCGGCGCGCACACCGCGCCAGGTCAGGGCGCCGGCGGGGCCGGCTCGCCGTAGGCGGCGAGCAGCGCTGCGACCTCGCCGTCGGAGGTGGGCGTAAAGTCCTCGTACCAGAAGCCGACGGCCCACAGGTCGGCGGGCTCCTCCACGCACACGACCGCGTCCGCGTGGCGGCGCAGCTCCTGTGCGGACTGGGTAGCCGCGACCGGTACGGCGAGCACCACGCGGGCGGCGCCGCGCCGGCGCAGCGACCGCACGGCGGCGAGGGCGGAGCGGCCGGTGGCGAGGCCGTCGTCGACGAGTACCGCGGTACGCCCGCTGAGCGGGGTGGGCGGGCGCCCGTCGCGGTAGCGCGCCAGCCGGTCCTGCAGCTCGCGTTCGACCCGCGCGGTGAGCTGCGCGAGCTGTGCGTCGGAGAGGCCGAGCGCGCGCACGAGCTGCTCGCTGAGCACGTGCACGCCCCCCTCGGCGAGTGCGCCGATCGCAAACTCCGGGTTCTGCGGGGCGCCGATCTTGCGCACCACCGTCACGTCGAGCGGCGCGCCGAGCGCGAGCGCGATCTCCGCGGCGACGGGCACCCCGCCGCGCGGGATGCCGACCACCACCGGCCGCTCCTCGCGCAGGGGCGCCAACAGCGCGGCGAGCCGGCGCCCGGCGTCGCGGCGGTCACGGAAGCGAGCCGCGCTGGGCACGAGCGTCGGCGGGTCCTCGACGGAGGTGACGGCACCCGTCAAGGGTGTGTCCGGGTGGCTGCTCGGGGGCGTCGTGCGCATCGTGGCTTCACGCTACGCCCGGCGCCCGTGCGGGCGCCGGGGTTAACCACGCGTCGCGCCGGTGGGTTTCCACGCTGGCTCGCCGGGCGCGGGTGTGAGAGTGTGGGACGCGTGCAGGATCCACCACCACCGCCCGTGGACGGCCCGGCCGATAGCCCGACCCCTCCCCCGGGAGGCGAGCCCGAGCCGGCGGGAGCGGGGGCCCACCCCGTGCGCTTCGCGGTGGAGTACCCCGACCGCGTGCTCGACCGTCTCACCAGCGCCCTGCGCATCTTCACGGTCATCCCGATCGCGGTGGTGCTGGGGTCGATCGGCGGGTACTCCACAGAGTGGAGCGGTGGCTCCTCCGGCGCGCGCACGATCGCCGTGGGAGGCGCCGGCCTGCTGTTCCTGCCGCCGCTGCTGATGATCGTCTTTCGCCAGAAGTACCCGCGGTGGTGGTTCGACTGGAACCTCGCGCTGCTGCGGTTCGCCAACCGCGTGGGCGTGTACCTGGCGCTGATGGACGACCGCTACCCCTCGACCGACGAGCAGCAGGCGGTGCACCTGGACTTCCCCTACCCGGATGCCCGGGAGGGGCTGAACCGGTGGCTGCCGCTCGTGAAGTGGCTGCTGGCCGTGCCGCACTACGTGGTGCTCTTCTTCCTCTACCTCGGTGCGCTCGTGGCCCTCGTCGGCGCGTGGTTCGCAGTCCTCTTCACCGGGCGCTACCCGCCGGGCATCTTCGATTACGTGGAGGGTGTGATCCGCTGGCACAACCGCGTGGTCGGCTACGCGCTGATCCTCGTGACCGACGCGTACCCGCCGTTTCGGCTGGGGCCTTGACCGGCGCCTACCGGGTCACCGCCTCGCGCCGGCGCTCGGCGAACAACGTGAGCGCGTAGCGACCCGCGGGGTGCGCGCGTGCGCGTTCGACGAGCGCCGCCATGCGGGGTGGCAGGACCTCGGGCTGCGGGAGCGGAACGCCGTAGACCGGTGGCACCAGGACCGAGGCGGAGAGCGCCGCGAACGTCAGGTCGGCTGCGCCGAAACGCTCGCCGCACAGGTACGGACGGCCGTCGGCGAGTAGTCCCGCCACGAAGTCGAGCTCGCTGAAGACCGCTGCCTCGTCGGCGGCCTCGCTCCCCGGATGGATCCCCAACTCGCGCTTGACGTACCCCCGCGCGAGCGGCCAGCCGAGACGGATCGTGCGGTCCTCCCAGCGCGGCACGCCCTGGTTGTTGAAGCGCAGCGCGAGCTCGGGCTGGGCGAGCATGTGGAGGTACATCAGCCGCCGGCCGTCCGGTCCCAACCTCTCGTCCAGACGCCGGCACAGGCGCTCGACCTCCTCGCGCGCGGCGGGCTCTGCGGGGAACAGCCGGTGCTCGGGTGGCGTGCGCTCATCCACCCACGCGAGGATCAGCGCCGAGTCTCCGAGCGCGCCGTCGGGGGTCACGAGCACCGGGACGGTTCTCCCGCCACCGGCGCGCCGGGCGACGAACTGGTGGATGCCCTGCACGTGACGCTCCTCGCGATACGGGATCCCCGCCCGCTCGAGCGCCCACCGCGCCTTCTCGCAGTAGTGGCTGATCGGCAGCGTGATGAGCCGCATCACTGGAGTATGCCGGTTGGTCGAACTCAGAACCACCCGGCGCATGCGCCGGGTGGCCGTGCCGTGCATGCACGGCACGGGGCAGGGCCGCATGCGGCCCTGCCGGGACGGCCACATGTGGCCGTCCCCGACGCCGCGCATGCGCGGCGTCGCCGGTGGCGCATGCGCCACCGGGAACAGCCCCCACCAGACGGGCGCATCGCGCGTGGGGGTGTTGACGCCCGCGTGCGGGCGACGCGGGCACCCCGATCGGTGAAGCGCAGGCGCAGCGGACGAGGACGGGCCTGAGCTCCTCGACCATCCTGGAGACCTCTATTCGTCTCCGGCCCTCCCTGCGGCGTCTTGGCTACCACCTAGCTCTTCGGCCCGCACGTAGAAGGCGGTCTGGGTGATACCCATGCTCGTCGCGAGGGCGCGCAGCAGTTCGAAGTCCGGGTCGAGCTGCCCCTCTTCCAGAGCCGCGACGCGTGCCGGGGCCACGCCCGAGGCGGCGGCCAGATCGTCGGCGCTGAGGCCGTGCTGCTCGCGCACCTCTCGAATCGCTCTGCCGAGGAGGATGAGATACTGGGTAGAAGACAAGTGTCAGCGAGACTATAACCCATCTTTGACTCAACGGTGCTCCCCCGAAACGCGTAGCCAGCTGCCGATGCCACCTCAGAGGAAATCCAAACCGCGCAGCCCAGACCTTGCGGCGTTCGGGCAAGCGATCGAGCTTGTCATCGCTGAGAACGGGCACATGACCTACGAAACCGTCGCGACGGATAGCGGCCTGACCGTCAAACAGGTCGGGGATCTGGTGCGAGGTCAGGGCAACCCGACGTACATGACGGTCCTGAAGCTATGTCGGGGGCTGCACGTCCGCCCCAGTGAGCTGTTGGGGCGCGTCGATGAGCTGGTGGACAAGCGCTTGGGCGGCTAGCCCCAGAGGCGACGACCGGAATCGAACCGGTGTAAACGGCTTTGCAGGCCGTCGCGTAGCCACTCCGCCACGTCGCCGAGAGTCGCCCCCAGCGTATCGGGTGGAGCCGGCCGAGCGGGGCCGCCAGGGCGGGGCTGCGCACGCTCGCCGCGCGGTGCGCACGCCCGCCGCGATGGCCCGAGGCTGCACGGCGGAGCGGC
Source organism: uncultured Solirubrobacterales bacterium (assembly GCA_963821775.1). Classification (GTDB taxonomy): domain Bacteria; phylum Actinomycetota; class Thermoleophilia; order Solirubrobacterales; family Solirubrobacteraceae; genus Palsa-744. The sequence continues at coordinate 201,239 of CAWGFB010000002.1, forward strand.
CTGGGGGCTTAGCAACTTCTTCCGCTGCCGTTAGCCGCCCTTTCGCGTCCGGTTAGCGGCCGTGCAGCAGCCCCTCCGATCATCGTCTCATCCCACGAACCGGAGGTGACCATGAAGCGACTGTTCCTACCCATGCTGCTTGCCGCGCTCACCGGCGCGGTGGTCGCGAGCGCGGCGGTGCTCGTGGCCGGCGGGGGAGCCGCGCGCGCACCCACCGGCGCGAGCGCCAGTACGGCTTCGGTCCAGGGCCAGGCCGCCGGCGGGACCCGCCGCGAGATCGCGTCCACCTCGCTGAGCGCGACGCAGGTCTACCGTCAGGACTCCCCCGGCGTGGTGTCGATCAAGGTGCTCACGCCCGAAGGCGAGGACAGCGGCACCGGCATCGTGCTCAACGACCGGGGCCTGATCCTCACCAACGACCACGTGGTCAAGGACGCGACCAGCCTCACCGTCAGCCCGGGCAACTCCCCGAGCGACACGCGCACGGCGACGGTCGTCGGCGAAGAAGCCAACCACGATCTCGCCCTGGTCCACGTCGACCCGTCGGGGCTCGGTCTGCGGCCGCTGCGGATCGCCAACTCGGGCTCCGTCCAGGTCGGCGACGCGGTGTACGCGATCGGCAACCCGTACGGTCTCGACGAGACCCTCACCCGCGGCATCGTCTCCGCGCTCGGGCGCACCATCAAGGCGCCCGACGGCGCGCAGATCACCGGCGCGATCCAGACCGACGCGGCGCTGAACCCCGGCAACTCGGGCGGGCCGCTGCTCAACGAACAGGGCGAAGTGGTCGGCGTCAACTCGCAGATCGCCTCCGAGGCGGCGAGCGTCGCCGGCTCGCAGCCGGGGAGCACCGGCGTCGGCTTCGCGATCGCCTCCGACACGGCCGTTGCGGCAATCCGCACGATCGAGGCCGGCCACGGAGTCACCTACGCCGCGGCGACGGGGTCGAGCGGCACCACCGGCGGCTATGGCACGTCCCCCTACGAAGCGCGCTCGCCGTACGGCGAGCAGCGCCCGTATGGCGAAGCCGAAGCCCAGGGCGCCACGGGCGGCGAAGCGGCCGGGTCCGGCGCAGGCGGAGTCGAAGGCTCCGGCGAAGCGTCCTCACGCGGCTCCGAAGCGGCTGGCGGCGGGGGCGGGAGCTGGTGATCGTGCCGTGAGGCGCGGACGGCGGCCGCGGGTTCGCCGGAGCGGCGGGGCCGTGGCCGCCGTCGTCTTGCGGCCGTCCGTTGCTACGCTTGCTCCCTGTCCCAGGGCGATTAGCTCAGCTGGGAGAGCGCCGTCTCGACAAGGCGGAGGTCACTGGTTCGAGCCCAGTATCGCCCATCGCCAAAAGGTGCCAATTTGCAGGGTGCTTTTGGCTCGGCGCTCGTGGTACTCCGGTGGTACTACAAGTTGCTTCCGATTGCGAGTCGGAGGCGGTCGCGGTGGGCCGTTCGGCGGTTCATTGCTGGCGCGATAGGCCAGATGTAGTGGTGCTGGCCCTTGACGTACGAGCGTTCTACAGCCTAAAGTCGAGCGCCGCATCGGGGCCCGAGTCAAGTCGGATGTAGTGGTGTAACGCCTGCTCGTCGGTGATGCTGGTGGGGCTCAGGCGGTGTTGAGCTCGGCTACCTCCTCTCTCGCTGTGTGGGTGTGGTCGTTCTCGTCTTGCGTGGCGTGGAGGAGCGTCATGCTCTCGGCTGAGAGGTAGCGTCGGCTGATGAGCCACTCGTCGTTCTGCTCGATCAGCAGGGGCGCCGGCGAGGCGGATCGCGGAGAGGTCGTTGGGGAAGATCCCGACGACGTCTGAGCGGCGGCCGATCTCGCGGTTGACGCGCTCCAGGGGGTTGGTGCTTCTGAGCTTCGACCAGTGGGCCTCGGGGAACGCGTAGAGCGCGAGCAGGTCCTCTTCGGCGTCCTCGAGCAGCCGGCAGACCTTCGGGACGGCGGGCTCTAGGCGCTCGATGACTTGGCCCATGCGCTCACGCGCCTGAGTGCCGTCTTCGGCGGTGAATAGCTCCCGCAGGGCCGCGGAGACGAGCCCGCGCTGCGATGGGCGGCAGTGCTGGTGGATGTTGCGCACGAAGTGCACGGTGCAGCGCTGCCACGGGCACCCAAGGACACGCTCGATCGCGTGCTTGAGGCCTTCGTGGTGATCGGAGACGGCTAGGCGCACGCCTTGAAGGCCACGGGCCCGCAGGGAGCGCAGGAACTCGACCCAGAACGCCTCGGACTCGATCTCACCGAGGTCCAGGCCGATCACCTCCCGGATACCGGACTCGTGCACGGCGTAGGCGATCACGAGCGCCTTGGAGCGCACGTGCCCACCAGAGCGCACCTTGACGTGCTTGGCGTCGAGCCACAGGTACGGGTAGGCGCCTTCCAAAGGGCGCTCCCGGAAGACCCTGACCTGCTCATCGAGTGCCCGGCAGAGCGCCGAGACGCGGTCCGTGGTCATCCCCGCGACCCCGAGCTGCTCGACCAGCCGGTCGACCTTGCGGGTGCTCACACCGTTGACGTATGCCTCCAGGACAAACCGCGACGATCGCCTGCTCAGACCGGCGGCGGGGCTCCAGGAAGCTCCCCGCCTACCCGCCGCTCGTTACACCACTTCTACCGACACGACCTCGGCCCGGCAAGACTGATCGCCACGGCCAGTGTGGGACGCTCCAGTTCTCACTCGCGTGGCTATGGAGGGACAATGCGCCTCGGCGCCGACCCCGGTGATAGCTCGAAGAGAGCCAGCTCCTGCCCCGTCCCAGTTTTGCCCTGCGCGGCCCCGTGGCGATTTACCACGAGCGACGTGACGGCGGGAAGTTGGCTGCCGACACGGAGCGCGACTGCCAGGCTGTTCGAGATGACGACCGTTCCACCTGGGCGCGTCGCGTAGTTCTCGGCTCGTCGCTGTTCCCAACGGTAATCGCCGCCGGGGGGACGGGACAGCACGGGGGAGAGGATGAGCGAGGTACCGACCTCCACGAGGGGACCCAGGTACTGCTCAGTGGCCGCCAGATCCTCGCAGATGAGGATCGCGAGTCGGCCGATTGGGAGGTCGAGTACCGGCATGGGTTCCTCCGGAACGCGGTCGAGATCCTCAGTGATCGCGCCAGCGGACTCGTCCCCCAACCCGTAGGCGGCGCGTTGGGGCGCCTCCAGCCGGAACCGGTTGCGCTTTCGCACCCGCATGATCTCCTCTCCGGTTTGACCGTCCAGCAGGACCGCGATGTTGCTGGGCGGGTCGGTCTTGGCGAGGTTGCCAGTCCCGGGCAGCAGGAGCCGTAATTCGCTCGGCGTCCGGCGTTCCCTGATCGCCTTCAGCCACGTCTCGAGAAGTGCGGGGGTCAGGGTGCTCTCTGGCAACACCGCTATTTGCGCCCCTGTCCGATCGATGCGTTCGAGAACGCGGGGCACTCGGTCGTGAAGCGCCGCGCCGTTCTGCGCCTCCGCAGCGAAGCGTTCGTGGCCGCGGCGACGCGAGACCTTCCAGCAGAGCTCGCCGCCGTCGGATATCAGGCTGGGGCAGGCGACGAGGATGGCTCGCCCCTGATCCCATGAGCGAAACGCCGACGGCGCCGCGGGATCCGGTGGCCGTAGGAGCCGGACGGCTCGGCTGGTCTGCTCGGAGACCCGCAAGACCGTGGCGAAGAGGTCGACGAGACGATCGGGCGGACCGCTCTGCGCCTCCGTGAATCGAGGCAGCAGGGCTCCTGGCACATCGGCGCTGCAGAGCGAGCCGGTGGCCCGGTAGCGCTCGGCGACATCGAGCAGGCCGTCGCAGAGCGATAGCGGATCGCCTCGGCTGGGATGGACCTCGACGAGCGCGGCGTCGAGACCGTACAGATACGCGGCGGCCAGCTTCGTCACCGGCCAGTCGCAGCCGAGGCCGCCCGCGGGCGGCCAGGCGATCCGCGCCTCGCCACTCCCCGCCTCCCGCGCGACCGTCTCGACAAGGCGGCTGAACCCGGGCTCGGAGCGCCACGCCTCGATCCCGCGCAGCAGCTCCGCTTGGTCAACGCGGTCGTAAAGCGCGCAAAATGCGTCCGCCGGGTCTGGCAGGATCTCATCTATACTTGACATATACTTGACGCCATCTATTCTACACGGATCCCCATGAGCAAGATCGAGAAATCCCGAAAATCGGCATCATCTGACCCCGAGCGCGAAACGCATAGGTCTGTGATCGCTTGGCTGGCCGTCCTTGGCCCCGAGCGGCCCGAACCACAGCCGCACGAGCTCGATGCCGCGGCGCGGCGGCTAACCCGCCTGATCGTCCGACGCGAATCCGATCGCCTTCGCGAAGTCGAGGGGGAGCTGCGCGCTCTGCTCGTAGCGTGGCTGTTGGCAGCAGCCGAGCGAGAAGACCGAATGGGACTCGCCAGCTTCGTGCGCGCGCTGTCGCTCGTCGCGTCCGCCGCGAACGAACAGCACCCCGCGCCGGACACGGTCGACGCTGTCGCGGTCGGCTCGATCGCTGAGCGGTTCATTGAGGCTCTCAGCAACGAGGGCGAGCTCAACAACAGCGCCCTGGCCGCGCAACTGGGCAAGGATCTGACTGAGATCAGCCGGACGGGAGGGCGTCTCATCGAACTCGGGCTCGTCACAAAGACGCGAGCGGGCAAAAGCAAGTTCTGGCGCGTGACGCCGTGGGGAGAGGCGGCTCTGCGCGAGACGGCACGGCGACACGTAGAGAGGCGCAAGCTGAACCCGGAATTCGTGGTGCCCAGAGGCCTGCTCGCCCGGTATGTCCGTCAGCATGAGCGGTCCCGGCCGCACTTTGCGGGCGATGCGAAGCTCCCCGCGGCGCCAGAGATGCTGCGCTCGGCGCTCAACGACCACGACGGCCGGGAGGCGGTTGCTCGAGAGCTGCGCACCTGGGCGCCATTTGGCGAATTTTCTCCAGCTGGGCCGATCAAGTTCGCGACGCTCCGCAATACGAACAGTGCGATCTGGGAGCTGCTCGCTGCGGCGGTGGACACAACGCCCGGAGAGCTGCGGACCGGGTTTACCCGGTTCTGGCCGGCCGCGCCCCCACGTCTTGATGCGGTTGGCGCAGTGAGAGGCCGAGCCGGCGAGCTTGCCCTCGTCCTTCTAGACGCTCCGCAGCGTCCGGCCGCGTTCGGCCGGACGACGACGCTTGCCTCTACGGCGCATGTGAAGCGAGCACGCATAGCCGTCGACAAGACATTCGCGGCGCTTCAAGTATCAACGACCGATATCCCCATAGCCGACGCTAAATACCCGGACTGGGTCAAGCGTCTGGTGCTTCAGCACTATCTCAGGGAGACCTATCCGCTGGCGGCAGTCTGGGCCGCTCACGTGTGCTTCATCGCGGAGCCAGATACCACCAGCGGAGGACTGCCGTCGGCGCGGCGGGACTGGGAGTCGCCTACGACGACGCCCTTGGTCCGCGAGTTCGTGAGGCGCTGGAGGACGTCGCCGAGATCTTCCCTGCGCCGGCGCTCGAGGTCTCCTATGGGTAAGGCCGTCTATATCTCGAGCGCGCTCGGCTTCACGGAGGCCGGCACGCAGTACTACGCGGGCCTCGTCGACCGGCTCCGCAACGAGGGCTTTCATGTTCTCGACCCTTGGGCCTTCGAGAGCGGCGAATCGACGAAAGAATGGCAGCTCTACGCCGAGCTGGCCGGGGGGACGATCCCACTCGAGGTTTGCTCCGCGATCGGAATGCGCAATGTCGGGCTCGCCGACCAAGCGGACGCGGTGCTCGCCGTGCTCGATGGCGCCGACGTCGATAGCGGCGTGGCGTGCGAGGTCGGCTACGCGCTGGCGAAGGGCAAACCGGTCATTGGTCTCCGCACCGACAGACGCCGATGTGGAGACAGCGTCGGCATCAACATCAACCTGCAGGTGCTGTATGCGGTTCTGCACCATGAGCTGGGCGATTACGTGGAGTCCGTGGAGCGCGCGGTCCACAGCCTGCACGTCGCCGTGAGCAGCCTGAGTCGCGCCGCAGCATGACGCAGCGCCCCGTTCCGCTGGCTGAGCTGCACGTACACCTCGAAGGCACAGCAACCCTGCCGACGCTACGGCTCCTCGCGGGTCGGCACAACGTTCCCGCCGACCACGCTGTGTTCACCCGCGGCCCAGCTTTGTGCTGGAGCGATTTCCACTCCTTTCTCGACGCTTACGACGCCGCCGCAGGGGCTTTCCGTACACCCCGGGATTACGAAACGGTCGCCACCAGCTATCTCGAGGCGCTTGCACGAGCGGGTGCACTGTACGTCGAGTTGACACTTGCACCCCAGCTTGCCGCCGATAACGGGGTCGCCCTGCGAGATCTCCTTCGAGCCGTCGAACGCAGCATCCGCCGTGCGCGTGACGCGCAAGGTATCGAGGCAAGGATCCTAGTGACCGCGATCCGTCATAGGCCTCCCAGAGACGCCGAGCTGCTCGCGCGGGAGGTGGACCGCAACATGAGCAACCTCGTTACCGGCTTCGGCCTGGCCGGCGACGAGCAGGTAGCCGCCTCTCGCTTCGCGAGGGCGATAGAGATTGCCCGTGCGGCGGGTCTCGGAATCAGCGTTCACGCCGGAGAGATCGCTGGGCCCGCGAGCGTGTGGGACGCTCTCTCCTTGCCGATCGATCGCATCGGTCACGGCGCCCGTGCCATCGAGGACTCACGGCTCGTCGAGGAGCTCGTTGCTCGGCGGATAACACTTGAGTGCTGCCCGGGGAGCAATATTGCTCTCGGGATCTACCGCGATATGCAAAGCCATCCAGCTCGGGCGCTGCGTGACGCCGGCGTGCTGGTGACGCTGAACTCCGACGACCCCGCGTTCTTCTCGACAAGCCTCACGGATGAGTATGAGAATGCAGCGCTGGTATTTGATTGGAGCAGGGCCGACCTCCGCGGAATCACCGCGAACGCCCTGCACGCGGCATTTCTTGACGAGCAGACCCGCTCATGTCTGCTGGGTGCACTCGCACGCGCCCTCGGTGGCGGACCCGACGATCATTCTGGACCTGCAGATCCGTGAGTCGATCTTGTCTTGAAGCGGAGGCTCGTGGCCACTGTAAAGGGCGAGCGGAGTAGTAGGTCTCAGAGTAGTCGCCGCTGTGCCGCATACCTGAAGAGCGGTGCGGCCAAGATCGGGGAAACCAGGTGTATCCATAGATGTACACCTTTGCTACGATGGATCACATGAGTCCACGGGGTCGATGAGGTGCTGCCGACGCGGGAGGCGCGAGCGAAGCTGCCGTCGCTGCTGGCGGGCTTCCGTGCTCGTGGCGCGGAGGCCGATCCGGTGGTGATCGGCGCGCACCGACGCCCGGAGGTTGTCGTCCTCTCTTACGAGCGCTATCTGGCGATGCTGAGCGGCCGCGAGCGGGTCAGGGCCATCCTTGCCGACCGCCGCGCCGCCGGGGGTGGCATGAGCGCTGCTCGATCGCAAGAGCGCCCTGGGTTGCCTTGACGGCGGCTATCTGCGAGTCGATGTTCACGAGCGAAGTGTGCCCTGGCTACAGGACGGGCCTTCGGCATCGCTGAACACAGCTGGAGCCAGGGTTGGGCGCCATCGTGATCCCTGATGGTTGAGCCGACCTGCAAAATTCCTGCCGTATCGCTCAAGTCACCAGGAGTCGGATCGATTCTGCTTCGGCGGGATCGTCCGATCTGCGCGCCCAGGGGCACGACGGTGTCGAGGATCTGCTCGCAGCCGAGGAGGACGACACGTGCGAGTCGAACCGTTGCGGCTCTCACGCTCTTCACTGTTTTCGCTCGCAGATAGCGAGCGGGACCGAAATTGCGGCACTCGCTCAGTGCAGCGCGTCTCGTGGCGGCTTGACGCCGATGAGCAGGGCCATCTCAAGCCACTTCCAGTAGCAGTCCACGTCGTCGAAGCCGAGTGCGCGCAGCCATTGGAGTTGGGTCTGTACGTCGAGTAGGCGGTCGGATGGGTCCTCGTCCGCGCTCGGCTCGCCGATCGCCGCAAAGAACGCCACGTGCAGGCGGTGGGTTGCCGACGCCACGTGCTCGAAGTTCGCGAACACGCCACCGGGCACCAGCAAGTCGAAGACCTCGCCGTAGAGTGAGCGCTTGCGGTCGTGTTTGAGATGGTGGATCGCGAACGACGAGATGACGGCGTCGAAGCATCCGAGTGCGGGGAGCGACTCGGCCAGGTCGTGTTGGATGAGCTCGACTCGCTGATCGCCGGCGAACCGCTTGCGTGCGGCGGCGAGCATGACCTCGGAGAAGTCGACGCCGACGCCAACGATCTCGGGACGATCGCGTTTGAGAAGCGCGAGCAGGCGGCCGTCGCCCGTCCCGAGGTCGAGGACACGACGAGCGTCCTCGGGGATGTGCTCGAGCAGGACGCTCTCGCCCTCGGCGCGGTGCGGGAACCCGTCCGCCCGGTCGAGGTAGCAAAGGACACGCTCGGGGATGGTCCACTCGTTGGGCGGCACGCTTGCATTATCGCGCTGTCGCGCCGCCCGCCAAGCAGTGCGCTGTCGGCTACGCTGACCGGCGAGTAATGGCCGAACATGCCTCGCATCCGATGTTCGCCCGCATCTATGCGAGGGTTGCGGAGATCAGCGAGCGTCGCGGCGGCGCCGAGCATCGACGCAAGCTGCTCACCGGCTTGCAGGGCCGAGTGGTTGAGGTGGGTGCCGGCAGCGGCGCGAACTTCCGGCACTACCCGACCTCGGTCAGCGAGGTCGTTGCCGTCGAGCCCGAGCCCTACCTGCGTGTACGGGCCGAGCGCGCCGCATCGGGGGCGCCCGTCTTGGTCTCTGTGACGCACGGTGGCGCCGATCGTCTTCCGGGGGAGGCGGAATCCTACGATGCCGGGGTGGTTGCGCTCGTGCTCTGCACGGTGCCCGATCAGCGGTCGGCGCTCGCGGAGCTCTACCGCGTGATCCGTCCCGGTGGCGAGCTGCGCTTCTACGAGCATGTGCTCGCCCACTCAAGATGGGAGGCTCGCTTTCAGCGGTTCTCCGATGCGACCTTCTGGCCCCGCCTCGCGGGCGGTTGTCACCTGGCGCGCGACACGACGGCCGCGATCGAGCGCGCGGGGTTTCGGATCGAGACGTTCGAGCGCTTTCGCTACAGCCCCGCCCCGTTCCTCCCGTCCGATCCGCATGTGCTCGGCGTGGCGCGTCGTGCCTGACCGTGGGCGCTTTCCGCTCGCGCTGGTTGAGATCGGTCACTCTGCCTTGGCCTGCTTGATGCTTGCGGCAAGTGCGGCGACTGCCGGCTTGATGGTGGCGTGTGTGAGGTTGGCGTAGCCAACGACGACTGCGGGGGTGCTGGTGCCGAGTCCCTCCAGGGCGATGCCCCGCGAGCGCGCCGCATCGAGCACCGCCTGCTCGGTGAGGCCGTCGGGGAGGTGCAGCACGACGTACAGACCGGCGGCGGCGCCGTGGATGGTGACGTCGGGGAGCTTGGCGGCGAGCGCGGCCAGCAGTTCGTCGCGCTGGCGTCGGTACCGTCGCCGCTGGCGGCGCAGGTGACGGTCGAGTTCTCCGCGCTCGATCAGATCGGCCAGCGCGAGCTGTCCGAGTGGTGCTGGCATTCCGCCGCGCACTCGCTGGCGGTCGGCGACGGGTTTCACAAGGTGCGGTGGGAGGGCCAGCCAGCCAAGGCGAACCGCTGGGGCCAGTGTCTTGCTCGTCGAGCCGCCGTACACGACGCGCTCGGGCGCGAGACCCTGGAGCGAGCCGATCGGCTGGCGGTCGTAGCGGTACTCGGCGTCGTAGTCATCCTCGACGATCAGCGCACCTCGCTGTTGCGCCCATGCGAGCAGCGCTGCCCGACGGGGCGAGGAGAGAACCGCGCCGGTGGGGTACTGATGGGCAGGTGCGACGGCTACTGCGTCGACGTCCTCATACTCCAGATACTCGACGATCAGCCCATCCCGGTCGACTGGGAGTAAGACGACCTCCAGTCCAGCGGCGCTCGCGGTCTCGCCGAACCCTCGCCAGCCGGGGTCCTCTGCGGCGACACGTCGAGCTCCTTCTGCGACGAGGGCCGACCACAGGAGATCGATGCCCTGGCGCAGACCGTTTGTAACCACGATCTGCTCGGGGTCGGCGCGCACGCCGCGGACTCGCCCGAGGTAGGCGGCGAGCGTGGAACGCAGTCTCGGGGGTACCGGCGGGGTCTGGGTAGGCAAGGCGCTCGTCCGGCACCGTGCGGAGCACCCGTGCCAAAGCGGAGGACCACGCCGTTCGCGGGAAGCGGCTCAGCGCCGGGCGGAACGGGCTCATGTCGTGGCGAACCGGCGGAGTTGGCCTGGCGTTGGCCAGCATTGGGCGGTCCAGTGCAACCGCCGCGGCGACTGTCGTTCCCCCGCCGCGCCGGGTGTGCAGGTAGCCTTCGGCCGCCAGTTGGGCGTATGCGTCTACGACCACGCCCCGCGACACGCCGAGCTCGACGCAAAGCGAGCGCGTGGGGGGGAGCTTCGTGCCCGAGAGGAGGCGTCCACTGCGGATGGCCTCACGCAGCGCATCCTCCAGGCGGGCCCGCAGCGACCGCCCGGCGGCGTCAGGAAGATCGAGGTGGAGGTCCATTGGCCCCAGATTTTGATGTCTACTTGGCCCGTGTGGCGGGCCAACTCTGAAGTAGCGTATCGAGCGTGACCTACGATCTACCCACCCAAACGCGAGCCCATCATGTGTTCGCCACGTACGCTGTACAGGCTGGATGTGGAACGGGCTGACAGCGCGTCTTGAGGGGCAGTTGGTCGTGCTGGAGCCGCTACACCCCCGTCACCGGGAGGGTATGTTCGCCGCGTCACAACACCCGGAGATCTGGACTTGGACGATCCCGAGAGGCAAGAGCCCGGAGCACTTCCAGCGTTGGTTTGAGGCCACTCTCGCGGCGTGTGAGGCTGGGAGTGAGTGCGTGTTCGCAACCCTGGATCGCGCGAGCGGACGGCCGATCGGCAGCACGGGCTACCACGAGTTGCGCCAAAGCCACAGGGGTCTTGAGATCGGTGGCACATGGCTGGAGCCGACGGCTTGGTGCACCGGGGTGAACATCGAAACGAAGCTGTTGATGCTGGAGCACGCCTTCGAGCGTCTCGGCTGTATGCGCGTGGAGTTCAAGACCGACAGCCGCAACGAGCGTTCCCGCGCCGCGCTTGCCGCGCTGCCGGCTCGCTTCGAGGGAATCTTTCGCCGGCACATGATCATCGAGGACGTCGGCGTGCGGGATTCCGCCTACTACAGCGTGATCGACGATGAGTGGCCGGCCGTTCGTGAGAACCTGGAGCGTCGGCTGAAGGCCGCGCGGCAACGCCACCAGCAAGCGTGTCGATGAATGTGCCCGTCGACCTTCCGCTTGGCGAGGAGCTGAACTGGAAGCCGGTCCCACGGCCAACCTCCGTATCGCTGCACGGCTCCCACATCCTGGTTCGCCCGGTCAACGCCGAGAGCGACGCCGTGCCGCTGTTCTCCATCTCCCACCCGCCCGACGGCGACCCGGCGATCTGGACCTATCTGTTCGACGGCCCATATGAGAGCCCTGGCCACCTGCGCCAGACGCTGGCGTGGGCTGAGACATCCGAGGACCCGCTCTATTTCACGCTCGTGCGTCTCGCCGATGAGCGGCCCCTCGGCCTGGCCTCCTACCTGCGTATCACCCCGGAGTTCGGCGTCATCGAGATCGGCCACATCTGGTTCGGGGTGCCGCTGCAGGCGCACGACGCTGCCACCGAGGCGATCTACCTGCTGATCCGCCACGCCTTCGACGACCTCGGCTATCGCCGCGCTCGAGTGGAAGTGCAACGCGCTCAACGCGGCCTCGCGGCGTGCCGCCGAGCGCTTCGGGTTCGCCTTCGAGGGCGTCTTCCGCAAGCACATGGTGGTCAAGGGCCGCAACCGCGACACCGCGTGGTATGCGATCACCGACGATGCGTGGCCGGCGATCCGACGCGGGTTCGAGGCATGGCTCGCGCCGGAGAACATGGACGACGAGGGCCGTCAGAGACGGTCGCTCGGGGCGCGCCTCAGCGAAGCTCGGCCTTGACGAGACGTACCCCCACGTCAAGCGCGGCCTGCGTCCGCAGCTGTCCATAGCGACGATCCCACTCGCCGTTCTCGAGGTCCCGGCGGAGCCGGTCCAAGTCCGCTGTCCACAACCGAGGGTGGCAGCAGGTGCCAGATCGATGAGGCCCGGCGCATGGCTGGGTCGAGGTGAGCCTCGGGCCGGCTCCAGAGGGCGACACAGAAGCCGTCCGTGCAGTCGGCGGGCACGAGGACCGTGTCGACCTGAAGACCGGGAAGGACGTCTTGCAGGTGGGCGATCGTCGGGAACGTCTCGCGGTCGTGCTCGACGATCTCCGGCAGGTAGTCGCAGCAGAGCCACATCTCCCCTGTCACGTCCAGGTCGAGGGTGAGGAAGACGATCCGCTCGCGAGTGACCCGGAGCACCTCGGCGAGGCCGCGGTCGACGTCATCCCAGTGCTGCATCGTGAAGGCGCCCATCGTCGCGTCAACGCTCTTGTCCTCCAGAGGAAGGGACTCGGCGCGTCTCGGTACCGTCGAGAGTGATCGCTGGAGCGGCTTACGCATGGCAGCGCAGCACAAAACATGCTACCTGGTTGACAGTCCGCCATCCGGGCTCTAGTCTGTCAGGCAACATCCCTCCGTCAGGCTTGATGACGAGGGCGAGGAGGCCGCGAACGAAAGGGTCGAGCGGATGTCGCAGTCCAGCTTGCATGCAGTCTGGCGTCGCGGGCGCAACCGGTGGGCACGTAGCGCAGCCGCGATCGCGCTGCTCCTCTCGCTCGCGTTCGCGACCGTGGCACTGGCGGTGGGCAAGGCGCCCAAGGCCGGCACCTACGAAGGGACCAGCTCCGAGAAAGGGCCGGTCACGCTCACGGTGGCCAAGAGGGGCGTCGCCGTGGTGGGCTTCAAGACCGCGATCGGCTACGACGGCAAGTGCGGGCAGGGGGGCGGGCCTGGCTTTGAACCAAGGATCACCAGAGCGGCGATCAAGCACGGGCGCTTCTCCGTCGCCGTCACGTTCAAGGGCGAGGTGCCGAGCATCCCCTCCAAGAAGGGCGAGGTGACCGGCAGGTTCTCCGGTGACACGGTCACCGGCACGGTGGTGATCCCCAGCCTGAAGAGCAAAGGCTGCCTCTCCTACAGCGAGACCTACAGCGCCAGCTCGGAAGCACGCGTAGGGCGCAAAGAGCAAGCTCGGGCTCACGCCACGCTTCATTCCGCGGCTGGGTCCTCCGCCGGCGTGCGTCAGCGGGTGCTGATTGCATAGGTCACGTGAGCGACGCGTATCCCCCCAACCGCACCCGCCGTCCGCGCCCCGGCCCACACGAGCCCCTCCGCCTGCAGGCAGCCGCAGCGCAGCCGGCCGTGAGCCTGCGCCAACTCGTCGAGAGCGACGAGGCACAGCTCCTGCGCATCCACCGCGCTCCCGAGGTCGTGCGCTGGTGGGGCCCGCCAGCGGAGGGCTTCCCGTGGACCGACGAGCCCGACTGCACGCGCCTGGCGATCGAGGTCGAGGACGCCGTGGCGGGCATGATCCAGTTCGCCGAGGAGCCAGAGCCCGCCTACCGTCACGCGAGCATCGACCTGTTCGTCGATCCCGCGCACCACGGACGGGGCGTGGGCACCCTGGCGGTCGGGCTCCTCGTGCGCTACCTGATCGACGCGCGCGGCCACCACCGTGTCACGATCGACCCGGCCGCCGCCAACGCGGCGGCCATCCGGACGTACGGGAAGGTCGGTTTCAGGCCCGTGGGGGTCATGCGACGCTACGAGCGCGACCTCGACGGCCGCGGCTGGCACGATGGCCTGCTGATGGAGCTCCTCGCCGACGAGGAGCAGACTCCCTGAGACCAGCGTGCGGCCCCTCCTGTCGGATGGTATAGGGTGGCCCCGTGGGAGCCGCTCGCGTGATCGTCGTATGCGCCCCGACAGGCTCCTGCCCTCAGGGCAAGCAGGTTCTCGCGGTCGTGGCAGCCAGTCGACAGAGACGACGCATGCGCGGATGCGTCATCCTGTGCCTGCTCACGCTTCTCGGTGTCAACCTCGGTGCCGGGGTTGCCTCGGCCGAACCGACGATCACCGAGTTCTCGACCGGGATCACCGCCGGCAGCGAGCCGGCCGAAATCGTGGCTGGCTTCGAAGGCAACCTGTGGTTCACCGAGTACAGCGGCCACCGGATCGGGCGGATCACCCCTACCGGGGAAGTCACCGAGTTCTCGACCGGGCTCACCTCCCTGGGCTTCCTGGTGCCCGGGATCGCGGCGGGCGCCGACGGCAACCTGTGGTTCACCGAGGGCGTCGGCTCCCAGATCGGACGGATCACTCCGAGCGGAGCTGTCACGGAGTTCTCGAATGGGATCGGCCTCGGCAACGAACCGGAGGGCATCGCGGCGGGTCTCGAAGGCAACCTGTGGTTCGCCATACCCAGTACCAACCGAATCGGGCGGATCACCACGAGCGGAGAAGTCGCAGAGTTCTCGAACGGGATCGGCCCCGAAGACCGCCCACGCGGCATCGCAGCGGGCCCCGACGGCAACCTGTGGTTCACCGAGCCCAGCACCAACCGGATTGGGCGGATCACTCCGAACGGAGAAGTCGCCCAGTTCTCGAACGGCATCACCGCCGGCAGTTATCCGTCCGCGATCACCGCGGGCCCCGACGGCAACCTGTGGTTCACCGAGCCCGTCGGCAGCCGGATCGGGCGGATCACTCCGAGCGGAGAAGTCACGGAGTTCTCGAACGGCATCACCGCCGGCAGTGACCCGGCGAGCATCACCACGGGCCCCGACGGCAACCTGTGGTTCACCGAGCTCAACGGGATCGGGCGGATCACTCCGAGCGGAGAGGTCACGGAGTTCTCGAACGGGTTCACCCCCGGCAGCGAACCCGATGGCATCACAGCCGGTTCCGACGGCAACCTGTGGTTCACCGAGTTTGGCGGCGACCGCATCGGGCGGGTGAACCTGCAGGCGACCCCGCCCCCGGTGCCCGCGGCGATCTCCCTGACACCGTCCTCCGCCCAGGCGCCGATCCAGCCGCCCCGCCCCGCCGGTGGAGTCGCCCTCACGGCCCACGTCACGGACTCCTCCGGGCAGCCTGTCGAGCAGACGAGCGTCGCCTTCCGGGTGCTCTCCGGCCCCGACGCCGAAGCCGGCTTCAGCCCGCCGATCCAGACGACCACCTCGACCGGCGACGCCACGATCGTGCTACCGGGCGATACCGCGGGCACGGACGTCGTCGAAGCGGAAGCCGGCTCCGCACCCAGGCCGCAGGCGTCGATCACGTTCGTCGCTCAGCCAGGTGACCTCACGGCGCAGGCCAAAACGACTGTAACTGCGAAAGTGGGGAAGGTCGTGCCGATGACCGAACGACTGGCGACCTTCAAGGATCCGGACGGACGGGGCCTGCCAGCCGGCAACTTCACGGCTCGGATCGAATGGGGGGACCCGTACTTCTACTCGACCGAAGCGACGGTCGTGGCCACCAAAACCGGTTTCGCGGTAACGCCCAAGCTGCCGCACATGTTCTGCTACGCCGGGACACACACCTTCACGGTGACCGTCGTCGAGGCTGGCGATCTGGAGAGCGCCGTCACGTCGGGTACCGTGGACGTGAACGCGGCGGCCAAGGGTGTCGACGGCTGTGACATCGGAGGGCTGGCTGGGTGTACCGGTACCGTCGTATCCTCGCCGGGGACCGTCCCCGTCGTGTTGCTCGCCACTCACTGTTTGCTGGGTATCGGGTACCCTCCCGGCCCGGGAGGATACGCTTTCATCCCGGGCGGCAAGGCACAGTCAGGAGCAAGCGCGCCGTTTGGCCACTGGAACGGCAACGTGGCCTACGCCAACGGAAACTTTGCGTCCTCGGGCTATGAACGAAACTACGACTTTGGCTTCATCGGCCTCAACCTGGCCTGCACCGAAAGCGACGTGCTGGGCCAGTGCCCCAAGGACCCCAGCGCCGCCGTGCTGGGCGGGGGCCTGACGGTCCACTGGTATCCCGCGCAAGCGGGCCGCCCCCCCAAGCCGCTGAATAAACCGTGGACCATTGATGCCCCCTTCACCACACCCGCGTCCTGCACCACCAAGAATGGCGTACAGCTCTTCACACAGCTGACCTCCGCTGGATACGACTGGAACGTCGAACCGTGCACGATCGCGGACAACACGTATCCGGGCAGCGGGGCACCGTGGCTCGACAGTAAGAACGAGGTTGTCAGCGTGCAGTCCGGCATTCTCGGGAGCGACGACGTGGGCCCGTATCTCGGGCCGGAAGCCGAACAGGCCTTCCACGAATTCACAGCCCTGCTGTCCGGCTACACGGTTCCCTGAGCCGCGCGCGCTGAGGCGTCGCCCACTCGCGGACGGCGGCCGATCCCGCCGTCCGCGTCGGAAGGGCTGAAGTGTGGCCGGGCGCAGCGGGCGATCGCACCTCCGCTCGGCTACCCTTGCCTCCGTGGCGGGACCCGTGAGCCGAGTGCTGTCGAGCTCCCAGCTGGCGGTGCTCGCCGGCCACGGTGAGGAGCGCACGGCGGCGGTGGGAGAGACGCTGTTCGAGATCGGCGACGCCACGTACCCCTTCATCGCGATCCTCGAGGGGGAGGCGGCGGTGCTGGACGGCGACGGGCGTGAGATTGTCCGCCACGGCGCCTCGGGGTTCCTCGGCGAGCTGAACCTGCTCTCCGGACAGACCGTGTTCCTCACGGCGGTCGTGACCGCGCCGATGCGGTACCTCGCGGTCGAGCGCGAGGCGCTCAGGCAGCTGCTGTTCGACGACGAGGCGCTGGCGGACCTGCTGCTGAGCGCGTTCGTGGAGCGCCGCGAGCTGCTCCAGCAGCAGCAGGGGGTGGGGGTGGAGGTCCTCGGCGCGCGCGAGTCGCCCGACACGCGGCGGCTGCTCGAGTTCGTGCGCGTGCAGCGGATCCCGTACAGGTGGAGCGAGGCCGGCGCGCCGCCGGCGCCGCTCGTGCGCCTGCCCGGCGGCGCGACCCTGGAGAACCCCACCAACGGCCAGCTCTCCCGCGCGCTGGGGATCGGGCTGGAGCTGGCGCCGCGCGAGGAGGTGGACCTGCTGATCCTCGGCGGCGGCCCCGCCGGCCTCGGCGCCGCGGTGTACGGCGCCTCGGAGGGGCTCGACACGCTGGTGGTGGAGGGCACGGTGCTGGGCGGCCAGGCCGGCTCCTCGCGGCGCATCGAGAACTACCTCGGCTTCCCCGCCGGCATCACCGGCGCCCAGCTCACCAGCCGCGCGATCACGCAGGCGCGCAAGTTCGGCGCCCGCGCGGCCACGCCGTACCGCGCCCACGAGCTGCAGCCCGGCGTCGAGCGGCACACGGTGCGGCTGGACGACGGCGTCGAGATCGCCGCCCGCGCGGTGCTGCTGGCGACCGGCGCCGAATACCGCCGCCTGCCGGTCGCCGAGCTGGAGCGCTACGAGGGCGTGAGCGTCTTCTACGCCGCCGGCCCGCTGGAGGGCCAGCTGTGCGGCGGGCGGCGCGTGGGTGTGGTGGGCGGCGGCAACTCAGCCGGGCAGGCGGCCGTGTGGCTGGCGCGCGGCGGCGCGCTCGTCACGCTGCTGCACCGCCGCGCCGACCTGAGCGAGACGATGTCGCGGTACCTGCTCGACGAGCTGGAGCGCTACGGGGTGGCGGTGCGCGACCGCTCCGAAGTGCGCCACCTGCACGGCGGCGAGAACGGAGCGGAAGGCCAGCTGCAGGCCGTCACGCTTGCCGACGGCGCGCAGGTGGCGCTGTCGTACCTCTTCCTCTTCCTCGGCGCCTCGCCCTGTACCGGGTGGCTGGGCGAGGTGGTGGCGCGCGACCCCCACGGCTTCGTGCTCACCGGCCCCGACGCGGGCGCCGAGGGCCTGCTGGAGACCAGCGTGCCGGGCGTCTACGCGGCCGGCGACGTGCGCGCCGGCTCGATCAAGCGGTGCGCGACCGCGGTGGGGGAGGGCGCGACGGTGGTGCAGTTCGTGCACGAGCGCCTCGCGGCCCCGGCCGGCGCCTGACGCGCTGCTGCTCCCCCCACGCGCGCCACGCCCGTGTAACATCGCACGAGCGCAGCTTGCGCGATGCGAGAGGAGGCGGTATGGCCGAGTACGACTACGTGATCGTCGGCGCCGGGTCGGCCGGGTGCGTGTTGGCCGCGCGCCTCAGCGAGGATGCCGACGTGCGCGTGGCGCTCGTGGAGGCCGGGCCACCTGACACGCTCGAGAACATCCACGTCCCGATCGCCTTCCCCGCGCTGTTTCGCACGGAGGTCGACTGGGACTACTCGACCGCGGCCGAGCCGCACGCCGACCGGCGCCGCATCTACCTGCCGCGCGGCCGGACGCTCGGCGGGTCCTCCTCCACCAACGCGATGGTGTACATCCGCGGCAACCCCGCCGACTACGACGGCTGGCGCGCGGCCGGCTGCGAGGGGTGGGGGTGGGAGGACCTGCTGCCCTACTTCCTGCGCGCCGAGCGCAACGAGCGCGGCGCCTCGCCGCTGCACGGCGCCGACGGGCCGCTGGACGTGGGCGACGACCGCGCGCCCAACCCGATCACCGACGCGTTCCTGCAGGCGTGCGCGCAGGCGGGGCTGCCCGCCAACGAGGACTTCAACGGCCCCTCCCAGGAGGGCTTCGGGCGCTACCAGCGCACCCAGCGCGACGGCCGCCGCTGCTCCGCCGCGGTCGCCTACCTGCACCCGGCGGCCTCGCGCCCCAACCTGACAGTGGAGACCTATCTGCAGGCGCACCGCATCCTCTTCGAGGGCGGGCGCGCCGTCGGCGTGCAGGCGGCGCGGCTCGGGGAGCTGCACGAGCTGCGCGCCGCCCGCGAGACGATCCTCTGCGCGGGCGCCTACAACTCCCCGCACCTGCTGACGCTCTCCGGCGTCGGCTCCGCCGAGCTGCTGGGGCTGCTGCAGCTCCCCGTCGTCGTGGACCTGCCGGGCGTCGGGCAGAACCTCCAGGACCACGCCGCCTGCGGGGTCTCCTTCGCGCACGACGAGCCGGTGTCGCTGCTGAACCCGCTCACCGAGGCCAACCTCGCGGCGTTCGTCGGCGAAGGCCGCGGCCCGCTCACCTCCAACATCGCCGAGGCCGGCGGCTTCCTGCGCTCGCACGCCTCGCTGCCCGCGCCCGACATCCAGTTCCACGCCGCGCCCGCGCTGTACGTCGACGAGCCCGTGCTGGAGCACGGCTTCGGTGTGGCGCCGTGCGTGCTCACGCCCGCGAGCCGCGGCTACGTGGCGCCGCTCTCGCCCGACCCCACCGCCAAGCCGTACATCCTGCACAACTACCTCGCCGAGGAGTCCGACATGGCGCGACTGGTGGAGGGCATGCGCGTGACGATGGAGATCTGCCGCCAGCCGGCGCTCGCGCCGTACACCACCCGCCCCTACTACCTCCCCGCCTCCGACGCGGAGGCGGACGTGCGCGCGCACGTCCGCCAGCAGGTGTTCACGCTCTACCACCCCGTCGGCACCTGCCGTATGGGTGCGGACGACGCCGCGGTGGTGGACCTCGAGCTGCGCGTGCGCGGCGTCGAGGGGCTGCGCGTGGTCGACGCCTCGGTGATGCCGACCGTGCCGCGCGGCAACACCAACGCGCCCACCATCGCGCTCGCCGAGCGCGCCGCCGACCTCATCCGCCACGGCGCCCCGGCGAGCCGCCCGTGAGCGAGCAGCCCTACCCCGGGCCGCCCGTAAGCGCGCCACCCCGCCCCGAGCCGCCCGGCCCCGGCGCGCTCCCGCGCGCGTGCGTGATCGGCGCCGGCTCCTCGGGGATCACGGCCGCCAAGGCGCTCGCCGACCGCGACGTCCCCTTCGACTGCTTCGAGCGCTCTGACCGGGTCGGCGGCAACTGGGTGTTCGGAAACCGCAACGGTATGTCCTCGTC
The DNA here is from genome assembly GCA_963821775.1 of uncultured Solirubrobacterales bacterium. Classification (GTDB taxonomy): domain Bacteria; phylum Actinomycetota; class Thermoleophilia; order Solirubrobacterales; family Solirubrobacteraceae; genus Palsa-744. Next base: position 221,075 of record CAWGFB010000002.1, read on the forward strand.
GTACTCGACGCTGCACATCAACACCTCTCGTGAGCGCATGGAGTACGCCGACTACCCGATGCCGCCCTCTTACCCGGACTTCCCCCGCCACGATCACATCGCGCGGTACTTCGAGGCGTACGTCGAGCACTTCGGCCTGCACGAGCGGATCACGTTCGACACCAGCGTCGAGCACGTCGCGCGCCGCGCGGACGGGGTGTGGGAGGTGACGATCTCCGGCGCGGGCGCCGCCGGGGGCGGTGAGACCCGCTGCTACGACGCGGTGCTCGTCGCCAACGGCCACCACTGGGACCCGCGGTGGCCGGAACCGCCGATCCCGGGGGCCTTCGGGGGCGAGCAGATGCATGCCCACGACTACAAGGACCCCGCCCAGCTCGCGGGCCGGCGGGTGGTCGTGGTGGGGATGGGGAACTCCGCGATGGACATCGCCGTCGACGCCTCCTACCACGCCCGCTCCACCACGCTCGTCGCCCGCCGCGGCGTGCACGTCGTGCCCAAGTACATCCTCGGCCGCCCGCTCGACGCCGGGGTGCGGCCGAGCCGCCTACCCTTCCCGTGGCTGCTGCGCGGGATGCAGCTCGTCACGCGCCTGACGGTCGGCCCGATGGACCGCTACGGTCTGCCGCTCCCCGACCACCGCCTCGGGCAGGCCCACCCGACGGTCTCCTCGCGCATCCTCGACCGCCTCGCCCACGGCGCGATCGCCGTCCGGCCGGAGATCGCCGAGCTGGACGGCGAGCGTGTGCGCTACGCGGACGGCTCTGAGGAGCAGGCGGATTTGATCGTGTACTGCACCGGCTACCGGATCACGTTCCCCTTCTTCGACGAGGACCTGGTCGCGGCGCCCGACAACCGCCTCGTGCTGTACCGGCGTCTCTTCCACCCCGCCCTGGCGGGGCTGTGCTTCGTCGGCTTCGTGCAGCCGTGGGGCGCGATCATGCCGATCGCCGAGGTGCAGGCGCGCCTCGTCGCCGCCCATCTGACGGGCGAGTACGCGCTGCCCTCGCGGGCGGAGATGGAGCGCGACATGCGCGCGATGCTGCGCCGCCAGGCCCGCCGCTACCGCGCCTCCAAGCGGCACACGATCCAGGTGGACTTCTCCAACTACGTGGTCGAGCTCGACGACGAGCGCCGCGCCGGCGCCGCCCGGGCGCGCGAGGGGGGCTTCGCGCTGCCGCTGCCCCCGCGCGCCGCGGAGGCGCCCGTGCCGGTGGCTTGACGGCCCAGCCCTTAAACTGAGCTGGTGTCGAGGTTCTGCCGCCACAACCGCTTCGTCGAGCGGTGCCCGATCTGCCGCGAGACGGTGCCCGGCCTCGCCCCGCCCGAGGACACCGGGCGCCGGGCGCGGGGGCGCGACGGCGACGGCGCCGCGCGCACCGGCCGGGCCGCGCCCGGCGGCGGTACGCGCCGCGGCCACGCCTCGCGCGGGCGCCGGCGGGGCGGACTGCACGTCAGCCACGAGCGCCGCGCCGAGGACGACGGCTACCGCTCGTCGCTTGTACCCGGCCTGCGCTCCTCCGATGACGCGGCACGCCTGGCCGAGGAGCTCGCGTTCGCGGACGGCCGCCTGCTCGCGCTCACCACCGCGCCGCCGGACCTGTACGGGGAGGTGCGCGAGCTCGAGGACGTCGAGCAGGCGCTGTGGGCGTGCTTCCTGAGCGCCTACCTGTGTCCGCTGGAGGACGAGGACCACTTTGCGAACGTGCGCCTCGCGCTGGCGGCCGACTGGCGTGCCGGCGAGCTGCCCGACCTCGGCGGGGTGGCGCTCGGCCCCCGGACCTCCCACGACCCCGCCCGCGGCGATGCGACGCTGCGCGCCTACCTGCAGTGGGCGGCGCGCGCCGGCTCTCAGCAGCTCGCGTTCGCCGGGGACCCCACGTGGACGCCCGCGCGGCGCTTCGCGCGGGTCTTCGAGCGCCTCACGCTCCCCGGCTTCGGGCGCGCGGGCCGCTACGAGCTGCTGGTCACCGTGGGCCGCATCGGGCTCTGCGAGCTACGCGCCGACTCGCTGCACCTCGCGGGTGCCGCGGGCGCCGAGCTGGGCGACCTCGCCATCGTCGGCGCCAAGCGCGTCTTCGGGATCGGCGACCCGCTGCACCTCGAGCCCCGCGCGCAGGCGCTGGCGGCCGCGGCGGCGGTCCCGATCGAAGCGCTCGACCTCGCGCTCGCCAACTGGGAGGCGGGGGAGCGGGCGACGCTCGGCGTCCCGCCGGAGGTGCTCGACCCCCACGCGCTGGAGCGCGCGCGGGCGGCGCTCGAGCTCTGAGGCGCCGGCGCGGCCCCGCGCAAAACTCTGAGACACCGCCGCGGCGCCGCCGCCGCCGCAAAGGTCCGTCCACCGCGACGCTTACTCTCTGCGCGTGCCGCTCTGCTTCATCGAGCCTCAGGACGCGATTCGGGTGGTTGCCGACTCGATCGGCCGGGAGGCGCGCAGACAGCTGGTGGGCGAGGTGGTGCGGGCGTGGGTCGACGACATCCCCGACCAGGAGCTCTCGGTGCACTACGCCAAAGCGGTCGCCGACCTCGACGACGACGACCTGCAGCTGCTCGCCGCGTGGCACGCTTCGCTGGAGGTCGGCCAGCCGATCGCCAACGCCCAGTTCCTGCAGGGCGTCTTCCACAGCCTCGGCGAGAACCGCCGCGAGGCGCTGAAGATCGCCGCTGGCTTCCGCGGCGAGGTGGCCTTTCAGGATGGCATCGCCGAGGACCACGTGCTCGACACGGTCCTGCCGCGCCTCTCGCGTGGGCGCGCCAACGAGCTTGCCCACGAGTGCATCCAGCTCTATATGTGGGATCGCCTGGGCGCGGAGAACTAGGACGCCGCTGACCGAAGCCGGGAGACACTCGCCTTCGGCTCGCATCCCCGTTTCGGCCAGCGCGCTGCGGCGTCCTCGGTCGCTCGCGTGCGTAGCACGCCACGCGGGTGGGCGTTCGTATTACACTCGGTCCATGTCCGATCCGGCCCCGCAGGCCCCCGCGTCCCCCGTCGAGGTCGACGACGTCTTCGACGCGCTCTCCAACGTGATCGACCCCGAGCTTGGCCTCGACTTCGTCGAGCTGGGGCTCGTGTACGGGGTGGAGGTGGACGGCGGCAACGTGCACATCACCTTCACGCTCACCACCCCCGCGTGCCCGATCGGGCCGCAGGTGACCGAACAGATGGAAGAGTTCGTGGGGGAGTTGGAAGGGGTGCGCGCGGTCGAGTGCGAGATGGTGTTCGTGCCGCCGTGGTCGCCGGAGCGGATGAGTGAGGACGCCAAGTTCGCGCTGGGCTTTTGATCTGAGGCGGCCGCAGCCGCGAGGCCACGTCCGCCTCAGACACAGTCGCTCAGTAGGATGCGGTGCCGCCGACTAGGCAGCTGCCCTGCGGGTGATTGTTGCCGCCGCTGGCCCACCACTGGATGAAGGTGAGCTGTCCTCCTGGGTCTAGGCGGACGGTCAACAGGCCGTTGTAGTCGTCCCCGCCGGAGTCGCCGTCGAGCATGTCGACCTGCGTGTTGCCTTCGACCACGAAGTTGTCGTAGTACAGGGTCTTCTGGGCGAGATCGTCGAACACCGTGTTCTCGACAATGTTGTGGTCGCTGGTGGTTTCCGGTGTCACGAGCAATGCGAGGAAACCGCTTGGACAACTCGCTTCGATCCTGACGCCGTTCTGGTCGAAGACCGTGGTATTGGCCTGGTTGATCCGCAGCGACGCGTTGAAGATGTTGCCACGGCCGTTGGCCCCTGCTGCTCCCGTGGGTCCCTGGGGGCCGGCAGGCCCGGATGGACCCTGCGGACCCTGCGGACCCTGCGATCCCTGCGGTCCCCTCGGACCGCGCGGTGTCCTTGTTTTGTGATGGCGAGCATCGTTGGCGCCTCGCGCGTGTGCACGAGTGTGTCCCGTCGGTGCGGCGGTGCTCACGGCGGCCACGCACAGCGTGGTCGCGGCTGTGAGCAACGCGATGGTATAGGCTCTGTTCGCGGTGAACGTCTTCATTCCCAACTCCTCGTTGTCGTGGGTAACCTGTCCTGAGAGTTCAGGAACTAGCATCATCCCACAAGTGTGGCTCTAGCTGCTGTCGATCGACGCGACGGCTATTCCGGGCTGGTGCCTACGACGTCGCCTGAGCCACCGTAGCTTCGCGCGCGAGCGAGACGAGCGTGGCCAGTTCCGCGGCGATCGATTCTCCGAAGACGTCGAGGTCGTACATCGCGTCGAGGTCGCCGAGCAGGCCGAAGTTCATGTGGCCGTCGTAGGACATGATCGCGATCGCCAGCGCGTGGTGCTCGGGCAGGAAGGCGACGGGGTACGCCTCGAGCATCCGGCGGCCCAGCACGTAGAGCGGGAACTGGGGGCCGGGGACGTTGGTGACGATCAGGTTGAAGAGGCGCGTGGAGAAGTTCAGCCGCGAGGCCTGCGCGAGGATGGTGGGTGGGGCGAAGTTCTGGGCGGAGGCGATCACCTCCGCGCCGAGCGCCTGTTTGGACTCCTTGAGGCCGTCCATTTCCCGTTTGACGAAGCGCAGGCGCTGCAGCGGGTCGGCCATGTACACCGGCAGCGGGCCGCGCATCACCACGATGCGGTTGCCCCCCTGGTGGTGCTCGTCTTCGGCGCGCACCGACACGGGCACGAGCGCGCGCAGCTCCAGGCCCTCTGTGCGCACGCCTCGCACCTGCAGGAACGTGCGCAGCGCGCCCGCCACCACGGCGAGCACCACGTCGTTGACGGTGCACCCGAACGTCCGCTTCACGAGCTTGAAGTCCTCCAGCGGCGCGGCCACCCCGGCGAAGCGGCGGTGCGGGCCGATGTCCACGTTCAGCGGCGTGGGCGGCGCGGGGTTCATCACCGCCCACACGAACTCGCCGAGCCCCTCCGCCACCTCTCTCGCCCGGGTGAGCGCGTGCTCGGGATGCGCCAGCGCGTCCGCGGCGCCGGCGGCGAGCTCGGCCGCCGCGCGCAGCGCCCCGCGCGCGCCCACGGCCAGCAGCTCCGCGAGGGAGGGCTCCCGGTGGGGCTGCCACGGCCGCCCGGAGTGGCGGACCGGCGGCGGGGTGGGGGAGAGGTCGAACAGCACCGTGGCCAGGTCGATCCCCGCGATCCCGTCGATCAGCGAGTGGTGGGTCTTGGAGATCAGCGCGAAGCCCTCCGCGCTCGCGCCGTTGGGGTTGGCGGTCCGGTGGCCGGGCGCCTCGACGCCCGGTGCGAGCCCCTCGATCAGCCACATCTCCCACAGCGGCTTGGAGCGGTCGAGCTGCTGGGAGAAGATCCGTGCCGTCAGATTGCACAGCTGCTCCCAGCTGCCGGGGGCCGGCAGCGCCGTGTGGCGCACGTGGTACTCGAGGTTGAATGAGGGGTCGTCCACCCACAGCGGGCGGCCGCTGTCGAGCGCCGTGTGCGTGTGGGCGAGCTTCTGGCGGTAGCGGGGCACGAGGTGCAGCCGCCGGCGGATCTGTTCGGCGAACTCCTCGTGCGTGGGCGCCGGGCCCTCCAGCAGCGTGAGCCCGCCCACGTGCATGTGCGAGCTCGGTCCCTCCTGGTGCAGGAAGGAGGCGTCCACGGCGGTGAGGCGGTCGAGGTGGCGCTGGGGCATCGCGCAAGCGTACTCGGAGATGTCGGTTATACAAAGGGGTGAGCGGCGCAGGGGTGGGGCCGCCCGGCGCCTACAATCCCACCAGTGTCCGAGACGGCCGCCGTGGCCCCCAACACGGTCGAGAAGATCCTGCTCGCCGCGCCGCGCGGGTACTGCGCGGGCGTGGACCGCGCGGTGCAGACGGTGGAACGGGCCCTGGAGCTGCACGGGCCGCCGGTGTACGTGCGCCGCGAGATCGTGCACAACAAGCACGTCGTCGCCCAGCTGCGCGCCCGCGGGGCGGTGTTCGTCGAGGAGGCGACCGACGTGCCGGAGGGGGCCGTGACGGTGTTCTCCGCGCACGGGGTGGCGCCGGCGGTGCGCGCTGCCGCGCAGGAGCGCGGCCTGCAGACGATCGACGCGACGTGCCCGCTCGTGACCAAGGTGCACGTCGAGGCCCGCAGATTCGTCGAACAGGGCTACACCGTGGTGCTCGTCGGCCACGCCGGCCACGAGGAGGTCGAAGGCACGATGGGGGAGGCGCCCGGGCGGATCGTGCTCGTGCAGAACGAGGAGGACATCGCGCGCCTGGAGGTGCCCGACCCCGAGCGCGTCGCCTACATCACGCAGACGACGCTATCGGTCGACGAAACCGCGACGCTCGTCGGCGCGGCTGCGGGAGCGCTTTCCGCAGATCGTCAGCCCGCGCACCGAGGACATCTGCTACGCCACCACCAACCGCCAGGCGGCCGTCAAGCAGATGGCGCCCCTGTGCGACCTCGTGCTCGTGATCGGCTCGCGCAACTCCTCCAACTCGTTGCGCCTCGTGGAGGTCGCGCGCGAGTGCGGCGTGCGAGGCGCACCTGATGGACAACGCCGGCGAAGTGCGCGAGGAGTGGCTTGCCGGCCGGCGCGTGGTCGGCGTCTCCTCCGGCGCGAGCGCGCCCGACGAGCTCGTGCGCGAGCTGCTCGACCTGTTCCGCGCCCGCGGGGTGCCCGAGGCGGGCATCTCCGAGTACCACGTCGTCAGCGAGGACGTGCGCTTCATGCTGCCCAAGCCGATCCGCGAGGCGGTCGCGGCGGGCGGGGTGGGCAGCCGCTGAGACGTGCGTACGCTGTCGTCTCAGACCTGCACCTCGGGCGCGCGACGGGCATTGACCTCCTGCGGCAGCCGGCGTCGCGAGTGGCCCTGCTTGATGCGCTGCAGGAGGACGTCGACCGCCTCGTGCTGCTGGGTGACATGCTGGAGCTCCGTCACGGCCCGCCGCCACGAGGCGCTGGCGGCGGCGCGCCCGTTCTTCGAAGAGCTCGGCGGCGTGCTCGCCGGGCGGGAGGTCCTCGTGCTCGCCCGGCAACCACGACCACGCGCTCATCGAGACGTGGCTGCAGCGCCGCAGCTCCCCGCCGCTCCCCCGCCGCTGGGCTCCGAGCAGCGGTTCGCCGCCGCCGAGGGCTCGCCGATGCTGGCAGCGCTCGCCGAATGGGCCTCGCCGGCCAACGTCGTCGGTCGCCTACCCGGGCGTGTGGGTGCGCCCGGACGTCTACGCCACCCACGGCCACTACCTCGACTGCCACATGCGGTCCCGACCGTCGAGCGTCTGGGGGTCGGCGTCATCGGACGGCTGCAGCGCCGCCCGCTGACCGCGATCGACGGCGCGGACGACTACGAGGCGGTCATGGCCCGGTCTACGCGTGGGTCGACGCGATGGCGCAGCCGACTCGCACCCACGCCCTGCTCGACCCCTCCTCGGTGCGCGCGTGGCGGGCGTTCGGCGGCGATCGCAACCACCGGCCGCCAGATCGACGTACCGCGCTGCGCAACTGGGGGCTCGCGCGCGGCTTCCCACTCGCGGTCGCGGCGCTGAATCGTGCGGGTCTCGGGCCCTTCAGCGCAGAGATCTCGGCTCCGGCGCTGCGGCGAGCCGGTCTGCCGCGATGGGTGAGGTCGTCAGGCGCCTGCACGTCGGACCACGCCTCGTACACGATCTTCGGCCACACTCACCGCAGCGGTCCGCTGCCCGGGGACGATCGATCGGAGTGGCGCCTACCCCACGGCACGCACCTGCTCAACTGCGGCTGCTGGACCTACGACGCCGATTTTCTGGACGGCCGGTCCTCCGCGAACCCCTACTGGCCCGGAGGCTGCGTGGTGGTCGACGACGACGGCCCGCCTGTCGTGCGGCGGCTGCTGGCGGCGCGCGATCACGCGGAGCTCGCCCCCGCCCATGCGGCGGCCGGCGGGTGAGGGCACGCGGGTCTGCTCCCGCCGGCGTCAGGCGTACGCTGTGGGCAGAGTCAGTCGCTTGGGGCGAGCCCCGGGCGTGAAGCACGTGGCCAGGCAGCGCACCCCCGCGCCGAGCTCCAGGGTCAGCTCCCCCGCCGATGTGGCGCTCGTGCTCGAGCAGCGGGTACGCCCCGGGGTGGGCTACCTCGAGCTCGCGGCCGGCGCCGTCCGGCCCGCCGACGCGCACCGTGCCGCGCCCATCGAACACCGCCCACACGCCGCCGGCCTCGTAGGGCCCCGAGTAGGCGCCCGCGCAGTCGGCGCTCTGCGGCGCCAGCTGCGCGCCGGGCGCATCCTCGGGTCGCAGCGGCGCGAGCGGCTCGCGCCGCACCCCCAGCAGCTCCTGGATGGCGAGCTCGGTCTCCGCGTAGGCGCCCTCGCCGTAGTGGTAGTCGAAGAGCACGCCCCCGCCCATCGAAGAGGTAGCGCGCCGGCCAGCCCGCGTTCTCGTACTCCTGCCACAGCGCGAAGTCCGTGTCGAGCAGCACCGGGTGCTCGATCCCGAGCCGCGCGACCGCCGCTCGCGCCACAGTGCGCTCGTCGCGCTGGCGCGAAGCCGGGGGAGTGCAGCCGACACCACGCAGCCCGCCCTCGCCGCCCGAGTAGCGCTCGTGCCAGGCCTTCAGGTAGGGCAGCGTGCGCAGCGAGTTGGGCCGGCAGAAGTCCCAGAACTCGATCAGCACCGGCCGCCCCAGCTGGCGTCCATGCGCAGGCGAGGGAACGTTCACCCACCGCAGGTGCGTGAGGAACGGCGGCGCCGGGATTGTGTCTACGGGCGCACGCAACTACGCGCTACCCGATGCATCCCGACCATCTCGAGCTGGATCAGCCGGTTGAGCTCGACCGCGTACTCCATCGGCAGCTCCTTGGTGACCGGCTCGATGAAGCCGTTGACGATCATCGCCGCGGCCTCGTCCTCGGTGAAGCCGCGCGAGCCCATGTAGAAGAGCTGGTCGTCGGAGATCCGCCCGACGGTGGCCTCGTGGGCGACCGTGACGTTGGGGTTCTGGATCTGGATGTCCGGCCAGGTGTCCGAGCGCGATTCGCCGTCCATCATCAGGCCGTCGCACTGCACGCGGGCTTTCGAGCCGTGCGAGTTGTGGCCCATCCGCACGAGGCCGCGGTAGCCCATGATGCCGCCGTCCTTGGAGATCGACTTGGCGAGGATGTTGGAGGTCGTGTTGGGCGCGAGGTGCACGACCTTCGCGCCGGTGTCCTTGTGCACGCCCTTGCCGGCGACGCCGACGTTGAGGTGGTCGGCGCGCGCGCCCTCGCCCATCAGGAACGAGCCCGGGTAGAGCATCACGTACTTGGCGCCCATCGAGCCGCCGACCCACTCGACCGTGCCGTGGGCGTCGACGACGGCGCGCTTGGTGTTGAGGTTGTAGACGTCCTTGGACCAGTTCTGGACGGTCGTGTAGCGGGCCTTGGCGCCCTCGTGGACGAAGATCTCGACGACCGCGGAGTGCATCGAGTTGACGCTGTAGGTCTGCGCGGTGCAGCCCTCGATGTAGTTCACCTCCGAGCCCTCGTCGGCGATGATCAGCGTGTGCTCGAAGGTGCCCTCGCCGGCGCCCTCCATGCGGAAGTAGGACTGCAGCGGCAGGTCGCACTTGACGCCCTTGGGGATGTAGACGAACGCGCCGCCCGACCAGACCGCGCCGTGCAGCGCCGAGAACTTGTTGTCCTGCGGCGGCACGCACTTGTTCATGAAGTACTTCTGCACCAGCTCGGGGTACTCGGTGACGGCGGTGTCCATCGAGCAGAACAGGATCCCCTGCTTGGCGTACTCCTCCTTGAGGCCCTCGTAGACCGGCTCCTGGCGCCAGACGCCGACGACGCCGGCGAGGTGCTCGCGCTCGGCCTGCGGGATGCCGAGGTCCTCGTAGGTCTGCTTCATCTCCGCCGGGACGTCGTCCCAGGAGTCGAAGCGCCCGGCCGTCGGGGGCGAGTAGAGCACGAGGTCGTCGAGGTTCAGCCCGGACAGGTCGGGCCCCACGTCGGCATCGGCTTGCGTTCGAAGATCTCGCAGCGACTTGAGCGCGTTTCTCGGCCATCCAGTCGGGCTCGCCCTTGATCTTCGAGAGCTCCTGCGATCGACCTCGCGCGAGATGCCCTGGCGCGCGACGCAGCTGCGCCCTGCTCGTCCTCGACGATCGGGCTCGGCTTGGTGATCCTGGCGGTCGTCGGTGGCCATGGGCTCCTCAGGCTGGCGGGTTTCGCGAATCCTGTGCTCTGAGGTAGGAATTGTATCGCGGCTCGCGGTCAGGTCGGGCCAGCTCGCGATCGCCCGGTCACCGCGCCGCGCACGACCTTCAGGTTCAGCAGCGCGCACTTGCGCCGGGTCGCCGAGACGGGGATGCCGAGCAGGTCGAGCATCCAGTCGGCGTCCAGCTGCGCCGACCTCCTCGAGCGTCCATGCCCTTCAGCTCCTCCGAGGCGATCGAGGCGGCGGCCTGCGAGATCGCGCAGCCGTGGCCGTGGAAGCGCAGGTCCTCGATGCGGCCGTCCTGCGACGCGGATGTGCACGCCGAGCTCGTCGCCGCACAGCGGGTTGTGCTCGATGCGCCTCGAGGTCGTGGGGCTCGAGCTCGCCGAAGTTGCGCGGGCGCTTGTAGTGCTCGAGGATGTAGTCGCGGTAGAGGTCGTCCATCAGCCACTCGCAGCCCGAAGACCTCGCGCGCCTCGGCCAGAGCGCGTCGATCAGCGCGTCGACGTCGGCGGGCGCGTTGTAGACGCCCGACGCTCGCGCGCGCGGTGGCGCCGACGCCGAGGCAGCGCATCAGCGGCTGCGCGCAGTGGTGGCCGGCGCGGATGCAGACGCCCTCGCGGCCGAGCAGCTCGGCGACGTCGTGGGGGTGGATGCCCTCGATCGTGAACGAGGCCAGCGCCGCCGCGCGCGTCGGCCGTCGGCGGGGCCCGACGACGCGCAGCCCGGCGACCTCGGCGAGGCCGCTCGAGCAGCGTGCGCGGTCAGCGCCTGCTCGTGCGCGCGCACGCGCTCCATGCCGAGCGCCGCGAGGTAGTCGACCGCGGCGCCGAGGCCGACCGCCTCGGCGATCATCGGGGTGCCGGCCTCGAACTTCCACGGCAGCTCGTTCCAGGTCGCGCTGCTGCGACGTCGACGGAGGCGATCATGTCGCCGCCGGTCGAGGAACGGCGGCATCTGCTCGAGCAGCTCGCGGCGGCCGTGCAGCACGCCGATGCCGGTCGGGCCGAGCGCCTTGTGGCCGGTCCAGGCGTAGAAGTCGGCGCCGATCGCGCGCGACGTCGACGGGCATCTGCGGCACGGCCTGGGCGCCGTCGATCAGCGACGACCGCGCCGGCGGCGCGCGCGCGGCGCGACGATCTCGGCGACCGGGTTGATCGTGCCGAGCACGTTGGAGACGTGGGCGAAGGCGACGAGCCGCACGTCGCCGCGGGCGAGCTCCGCGTCGAGCTGCTCGAGCGAGAGCTCGCCGTGCTCGTCCGACCTCGAGGTAGCGCAGCTGCGGCGCCGCGTCGCGCGCAGCAGCAGCTGCCAGGGGACGATGTTGGCGTGGTGCTCCATCTGCGTGATCAGCACCGCGTCGCCCGGGCCGACGTTGGTGCGCGCCCCACGAGTAGGCGACGAGGTTGATCGCCTCGGTCACGTTCTTGGTGAAGATCGTCGTCGCGGTCGGCCAGTCCGGTGAACGCGGCGATCCGCTCGCGCGCGCCCTCGAAGGCCGCGTCGGCCTCCTGGGCCAGCGCGTAGACGCCGCGGTGGACGTTGGCGTTGTGCTCGCGTAGTGGTCGTCGAGCGCCGTCGATCACGACCTGCCGGCTTCTGCGAGGTGGCGGCCGAGTCGAGGTAGACCAGCGGGCGGCCGCCGAGCTCGCGCGCGAGGATCGGGAAGTCGGCGCGCACGTCGAGCGCGCCGAGCGCTGCGCTCGTCAGCGTCATCGCGCTAGCGCGTAGCGCCTCGATGTCCTCGCGCGCCGCGCGCGAGCTTGGCGGCGATCCGCTCGCGCACCAGCTCCTCGAGCGGCTCGTCCTGCGAGCTCGGCGATCAGCGGCTCGAAGAAGCCCTCGACGATCACCCGCACGGCCGGCGGCGCGGTCAGGCCCGCGCGTCTGCATGTAGAAGATCAGCGTCCTCGTCGAGCTCGCCGACGGTGCCGCCGTGCGAGGCCGAGACGTCGTCGGCGCGACACCAGCACCGAGGGGATCGCGTCGAGTGCGCGCCGTCGGCGAGAGCATCATCGAGTGGAACTGCAGGTAGGTGTGGGTCTGCTGCGCGCCCGGGTCGATCTGGATCAGGCCCTCGAAGCTCGCGCGGCTCTCGCCGGTCGCGGCGCCGCGCCAGTGCACGTCGCCGCCGGAGGGGCCGGTCTCGTGCAGGTCCACGGCGAACACGTCGAGGTGCTCCTGCTCCTCGGCTGAAGAACAGCCCGCGGAAGGCCATGTCGCCGCCCGGCTCGGCGACGGCGAGCTCGAGGTGGTGGCGGACAGGTGGCCGCCGAGCAGCGCCGGCAGCCAGTGGCAGTAGGCGTCGCGGCCGACCTCGACGAAGCGCGGTCGAGACGTCGTAGACCTCGCCCGCGCCCCAGTCGTGCAGCTGCGCCAGGCGGCAGCGGGCGCCGTCCTCGAGGTAGAGCTCGAACTGCGCCGGCGTGCAGCGCCGTCGGCCCGGCGATCTCGCCGCGTCGGCGAGGTCGTACTCGTGCAGGCGGAACTCGCTGCCGCGGTCGCCGATCGACGAGCGTGCGGCGCGTACTGCGCGCATGCCGGCGGCCGCCGATCTCGTAGACGATCTGGAACGGGTCCTCGACGACGCAGCCCGGCGGGACGTAGCAGGAACGCGCCGCCGCTCCAGAAGCGCGGCGTTGGCGGCCTCGAGCTTGTGGCGGTCGATCGTCAGGCGCCGCGAGTAGTAGCGCGTCGAACGAGCTCCGTGTGCTCGCGCGCGGCCTCCTCGAGCGAGCAGAGGATCACGCCGCGCTCGGCCAGCGCCGGGTCGAGCTCGACGTGCACGACCGAGCCGTCGCGCTGCACGATCCGCCCGCGCGCGGGCGCTCGGCAGCGTGCGCGGACGATCGCGGGCAGCGTCCGCGGTCGGGCGCGTGCGTCGCGCGGCTCGAGCGCGTCGAGGTCGAGGTCCTCGAAGGAGGTCGCCAGAAGCCCGAGCGCCGCCAGACGCGGCAGCTCGAGCGGACTCGTAGGCCGCGCGCGCCGCTCGCGCAGCTGCTGCCAGCGTGCGGCCGTCGCCGCGCGCCGCGCGCCGTGCGAGCGCGTGGTAGAGCGTCGCCTCGCGGTGGCGGCTCCCGGGCTTGCGCGCGCGTCGGACCTCAGGCACGCGCCGGCCGACCTCCTCGCGGATCTGGTCGTAGCCCTCGCGCTCGAGGCGCTCGACCAGCTCGACGCCGCCCTCGAGCACGATCCGGCCGTCCATCAGGACGTGCACGAACTCGGGCTTGACGTAGTGGAGGATGCGCTGGTAGTGGGTGATGATCAGCGCGCCCGAGGCCCTGCTCGTCGTGCAGCTTCTGCGACGCCCTCGGCGACCGTGCGCAGCGCGTCGATGTCGAGGCCCGAGTCGGTCTCGTCGAGGATCGCGATCTGCGGGCTGCAGCATCGCCATCTGCAGGATCTCGGCGCGCTTCTTCTCGCCGCCGGAGAAGCCGTCGTTGAGGTGGCGCGAGGTGAACGAGCGGTCGACGTCGAGCAGCTCGACGCGTGCTGCAGCTGCGTCGCGGAACTCCTTGACCTTGATCGGCTCCTCGCGCTTGGCGTTGATCGCCATGCGCAGGAAGTTGGCGACCGACACGCCGGGGATCGCGACCGGGTACTGGAAGGCGAGGAACAGGCCCGCCTTCGCGCGCTCGTGCGGCGCCGGCCTCGGTGATGTTCTCGCCGTTGAAGAGGATCTCGCCCTCGGTCACCTCGTAGCCGGGGTGGCCCATGAGCGTGTTGGCGAGCGTCGACTTGCCGGAGCCGTTGGGGCCCATCAGCGCGTGCAGCTCGCCGCGGCGCACGATCAGGTCGACGCCGCGGAGGATCTCGCGCTCCTCGGTGCGCACGTGCAGGTTGCGGATCTCGAGGTCGGCCACTGGTCTCCTCCGGTCATGAGGGTCGGCTACCGCCTTCTGCTCGGTCGGGCGCGGGGATCAGGTCGGCGAGCGTGGTCTCTCGCAGCGTGCTGACGATCGCGACGCGCACGCGCGTCCACAGCAGCTTGGTCGTGCAGACGTGGTCGGGGTCGGACTCGCGCGAGCAGCGCGACGTGCCGTCGGGCGCGCTCGGAGATGCACTCGATCGGCGCGATCGCGCCCTCGAGCGCCTCGACGACCTCGGCCATCGTGATCTCGCGCGGGGTCGCGCGCGAGCAGGTAGCCGCCGCGCGCGCCGCGGCGGCTCTCGATCAGCCCCGCCCGGCGCAGGCGCGCGACGAGGTGCTCGAGGTAGGCGAGCGGCAGCCCCTCGCGCGTCGGCGATCTCGGCGAGCGGCAACCGGCTCCTCGCCGCCGCGGCGCGCGCGAGGTCGACCATCACGCGGACGCCGTACTCGGCCTTGGTGGAGAACATCATCGTAGATATCCTACCTCGCTAGTAGGATATCAGTCGCCCTGGCCTTCGCCCTCCAGCCGCCGCACGTCGTGCGCGAGCGCTTCCGGGGTGAGCTCTTCCAGCGGCTCCTCCACCCGCGGCGCCCCGCGCCCGTCGAGCAGCACCACGAACGCCGCGCTTTCGTAGGCGCGGGCGCCGTCGCTCGCCGGCGTCACCCCGTAGGCGTGCCACACGGCGAGCAGCTGCGCAGGGGTACCGGTGAGGTACTCCAGGCGCCCCGCCAGCCCGTTCGCCCGTAGGAACGCTCGCACACGCGCGGGGGTGTCCCCGGCAGGGTCGACGCTGACCGCGAGCGCGGGGGGGAGGCGCCGCGCGGGGGGGGCGGGTCCCCATCCCGAGGCCAGTTCATCCAGCGCACCGCGCACCTGCTGGGCGATCAGCGGCGCCGTGGTGCGCGAGGTCGTGTACAGGAAGGCGAGGATCGTCACCCGCCCCAGCTCGTCGCGCAGCGACACGCGCCGGCCGTCCTGGTCGGTGAGCGTGAAGGGGTGGACGGGCAGGTCCGCGGGCAGCAGCGCGCCGTCAAAGCCGGATGGGGACCCGCCCGCCCCGGCGGTGCCGGCGACGCCGTCCCCGGCCGCGGTGCCGCCCGGCGCCGATCCCGAGGAGCAGCCAGCCAGTGCGGCGAGCGCCAGGGCCAGGGCGAGGTGGGGGCGTGAGCGCATGGGCGCCCCCGAGCGTAGGGGACGGAGCGCTCCGCGCGGCCGCGAGGTTGTGTAACCAACTGTGCGATATCGTCTGACAACCCTGGCACAGCTTCGCGGAAGGTGCTCCAAGATGCACGTTGCGTACCCAGGCGTGGCTGCGCTCGCGCAGAGCGCCCTGGGCTCTCTGACAACTCGGGTGTTCGCCCCCCCGGCAGCCTCCGCCGGCGGCGTGGGACGCCCGCCCGTGCCCGAGCGCGCGGTGATCTTACGTGGTGCGCCGATCCTCACGATGGACGAGAGCGCCCCGGTCGTCGAGGCGCTCGCGATCCGCGGCTCGACGATCCTCGAGGTGGGCTCCCTCACGGAGATGAAACGCCACTACACCACGAGCACCGAGATCGTCGACCTCGAGGGGTGCGCGGTGCTGCCGGGGTTCGTGGAGCCCCACGCGCACGTGTTGGGCACCGCGCTCGCCGATGATTTGGGCCCCACCCGCCCGCTCGCCGAAGGCGAGCGTCTTCCGGCTTCGGCCGGCGAGCCCCGCGCGGATGCGGACGCGCTGGTGGAAGCGATCGGCGCCACCCTGGAGGCGTTCGCGCGGCGCGGCTGCACGACGGTGTACGACACCGCGATCGGCCTGCGGGCCGGGGCGGCCGAGCACGAGCTGCTGGGCGCGCTCGCCCGCGCCCCCGACGCGCCCGTGCGCGTGCGCGGGGCGCTCGTCCCGGAGCTCGTGGACGAGCTCGGCGTGGCGCCGGGGGAGGGGGACGAGCGCTACGACGTGGTCGGCGTGGCGTACTGGGCGGACGGGTCCTTCCGGGATCGCGCCGCCGCTGTGTCCGAGCCGTACCTGGAGGGCGGGCGGGGCGCGCTCGCGCACGGGGAGCAGGAGCTGCGCGAGGCGATGCGGGCTCGCCACTGCGCGGGGTGGCAGGTGGTCGCGCACGCCTGCGGCGACCGTGCGATCGAGCAGGTGCTGAGCTGCTACGAGGCGATCCTCGCCGAGGAGTCCCCGACGCCGGCGCGCCACCGCATCGAGCACTTCACGCTCGCGCGCGAGGACCACGTCGCCAGAGTCGCGCAGCTCGGGCTCGGGGTGAGCCACGCGATCAACCAGCTCTACTTCTGCGGCGCGCGGCTGCGCGACGAGCTGCTCGGCCCCGAACGCGCCGCGCACGCGCACGCGCTGCGCCGCGAGCTCGAGCACGGCGTGCTGTGCGCCTGCCACTCCGACTCCCCCCTCTCCCCGGTGGACCCCTGCCTGACGCTGCGCACCGCGACGACCCGCCTGATGCACGGCAGCGAAGACGTGCTGGGCCCCTTCCAGCAGCTGACGCTCGCGCAGGCGCTGCGCACGGTCACCGTGACGCCCGCGGCGCACGTGGGGCTGGAGGGGCGCGTGGGGGCGCTGCGTCCCGGGATGCTCGCCGACCTGGTCGTACTCGACCGCGACCCGCGCGCGACGGCGCCGGAACGGTTGGGGGAGATTCGCGTCTTGGAGACGTGGCTCGGGGGGCGCCGGCAGAGGTGGGCGTAGGGAGGAGGGGATCGTCCGCGCGTCCACGTGCAGGGACAACGCCTGCGGCCGCTGGGCCTCCGTGCCCAGCGTCTACGCTTGGTAGTGCCTCAGTTCGAGATTGCGTGTCCGCTCGGGCATCCGGACGGGTAGGCTGGGCTGGGGTTCGGGCCATCGGACTGGGCGACGGCGGTTGCGTTTATGCTCCCGCGTCATGCCTGAGACGGGGTTCGATGCGACGCATGAGGGCTCAGCGCTCGCCGAGGGACATCTGCCCGACTCATGGTCGAAGGAGGATCTTTCCGTGGCCTACTCTCACGCGATCGCTACAGCCATCGGCGTGTCGTGCGAAACACCGAAGCGGGACATCAACGGCTGCGATGCCCTCTTTCGCGGCCGAGATACCGACACGGCCGATGCGGCACAGCTTTCGGTGCAGCTCAAGTGCACGGTGGATGGACTCAAGCCCGTCGCGGACGGTGCCGAGTTGGCGTTTCGATTGGATCGCGGCGCCTACAATGCGCTCCGCAAGACGCCGACCCATCCGCCGAGACTTCTCGTCGTCGTGGAAGTCCCCCAGCCCGGACCGATGGGTCGAGGCGCTTGACGAGAAACTACTGATCAACGCGTCTGCTTGGTACGTCACGCTTGCCGGCAATGCACCGCTCGAGGACGGCCAGCAAACTACGACCGTGCGCATTCCGGTAGCGCAGCGCTTCAGCCCAGCCGCACTTCGTGCGAACATGTGTTCGTATCCGTCATGACCGGTCTGTTCGACATTGCAACCCAGATTGAGGCCGAGTCAGCGGAGCCCTACCTGCGCGCTCATGGCTGGGAGCTGATTCATCAGGGCGAGTTGGGCAATCGCTGGCGCCTCAAGAGAGATACGAGGACGCGGAACGTCGCCGTCCCGCTTCCCGGCATCGACACGGAGGATCAGTGGCGTATGCTCGCGGCCGCGCTCCAGACGCTCTCCGAAGTGGAGCAACGTAGCCCCGATACCATCGCCCGCGATCTGAGGGAGGCGGCCTACGATCTCGTCGAGTTCCGCCTGATTGCGGACTCGCTCTCCAATGGAGAAATCCCCCTGAATGCGGCGCCTGAGCTTACTCGGGGCGCGCTAGAGGCGATCCAGGCAGCTGCACGTGCGGAGATCGCACCGCGAGCGCACTACGCTTCGGGGAGATTGCCATCCGAAGTGGAGTCATTCGTTCGTGGGGCCGTCCTCGCCGGAACCGAGCGGGGCAGCGTGATCTTGCGGGTCCGAGGCCCGGCGGCCAAACCGCCGCGTGCGCCGGAGATCGATGGGCTCCCGCACTTTGAGAGTTTCGCGCGGCGCGCGACAAGGAAGCTGGTAGCGGCCGTCCAAGCCGCGAGGACTGCTACCCACCGGGACCCAACGACTCTGAACGCGGACGCTCTTGACGAGGACGTTGACGATGGGCTCAGCTCCAATTTGTGCGAGGCGCTTTCCCACCTATCCGGCGCAAAGTCCGGGCTGAACGCCCGGATTGATCTACGGGTGCGTTGGTCGCTTACGCAGCCGGCAGGCTCCCCTTCAAGCGAGGTCATGGTTGATCGTGGCGAGGTTGCCGAGCTGGACCGCGTCGCTCGAATCCTGAAGGAGATCAAGCCCCTTCCCGGCACGACCGTGACAGGTCCGGTCGTCCAGATAAGGCATGAGCCGGGAGGGTCCGAGAGCGCGGTGTTGATCAGCGCCGAACTCGACGGCAAGGTCAGGGCTGTGCGCATGCACCTGGATCACGCAGATTGGAAGATCGCGGCTCAGGCGCATATGCAAGAACGGGAGGTGCGAGCAACCGGCACGCTTGAGCGAGCTGGGACTATGCGAGAGCTAACGGAGCCAACCGGGATCGGGATTGTCTAGACGAGCGCGTCGTTTTCTCGGTGGCGCTCGCCCATAGTCGTCGCGTCCGATGAGCTTGAGGGGCACTGCGACGCGCTATACTTTCTGAAGTCCATAAAATCCGATCGCCGTTCGGGAGTTTGTTGAGATGAGCGTTTCCTCGGCGGAGCTGCTCCGCCAGATCAAGAGCCGCATCGATGAGGTGGACCCCTCCGAGGTGAAGGAGCTGATCGGGGAGGGCGTCGCGATCGTCGACGTGCGTGGCTCCGAGGAGTTCGCGACCGGCCACCTGCCGGGCGCGCGCAGCGTGCCCCGCGGCTACCTGGAGTCGCGCATCGAGATCGCCGTGCCCGACCGCTCCGCCGAGGTGATCCTCTACTGCGCCTCCGGCATCCGCTCCGCGTACGCGGCGCGCACGCTGGCCGAGGACCTCGGCTACGAGCACGTGCGCTCGATGACCGGCGGCATCACGCTGTGGAAGGACCGCGGCTACGAGGTCGAGATCCCGCGCGCGCTCAGCGCCCGAGCAGCGCGACCGCTACTCCCGCCACCTGCTGATCCCCGAGATCGGCGCGGAGGGCCAGCGGAAGCTGCTCGACGCGAAGGTGCTGCTGCTCGGCGCCGGCGGCCTCGGCTCCCCGACCGCGCTGTACCTCGCCGCGGCCGGCGTGGGCACGCTCGGGATCGTCGACAACGACGTCGTCGACCTCTCCAACCTCCAGCGCCAGGTGATCCACACCACGCAGCGCATCGGCATCCCCAAGGTCGACTCCGCCGAGGAGTCGATCCACGCGCTCAACCCCGACGTCGAGGTCGTCAAGTACCCGGTGCGGCTGAACGCCTCGAACATCATGGAGATCATCGAGGGGTGGGACGTGATCGTCGACGGCGTCGACAACTTCCCCACCCGCTACCTGCTCAACGACGCCTCGGTGCGCCTGCAGATCCCCGTCGTCTCGGCCTCGATCCTCGGCTTCGACGGGCAGCTGTCGGTGTTCAAGCCCTACGACGGCCCGTGCTACCGCTGCCTGTTCCCCGAGCCGCCGCCCGCCGAGCTCGCGCCCTCCTGCGGCGCCAACGGCGTGCTCGGCGTGCTGCCGGGGACGATGGGCCTGCTCCAGGCGACCGAGGTCATCAAGCTGATCGTCGGCACCGGCGACCCGGCGATCGGGCGCCTGCTGCTCTACGACGCGCTCGCGGCGACGCTGACCGAGGTCAAGGTCCGCCGCGACCCCGAGTGCCCGATCTGCTCGCGCGAGCCGGACTCGATCACCGACGAGGAGATGGGCGTGTTCCCCGACTACGAGGCGTTCTGCGCCGCGGCAGGGTAGGGTGCGCGCGCGATGGCGACGATCAAGATCCCTCCGGTCCTGCGCGCGTCCGTGGGCGGCGAGCGCGAGGTCACCGCCGCCGGCGCCAACGTCGGCGAGGTGCTGCGCGCGCTCGCCGAGGCGCACCCGGCGACGCGGGAGCCAGCTGTTCTCGGCAGACGGAGAGCTCAACCGCTACGTCAACGTCTACCTCAACGACGAGGACGTGCGCGTGCTCGACGGCCTCGACACCGCGGTCGGCGAGGGCGGACACGCTCGGTGATACTGCCGGCGATGGCCGGCGGGCTGTAGCGCCGCGCGCCAGGCGTAGGTTTTCCGCCGCGGCCGCCTCTACGCTCAGCGTCCAACTTTCCTTGCAGCGCTCAATCGTTTCGGCTTCCCGAACGATCTTCCCCGTGTCCGTGCGAGTCTTCGGCGTCCCCACACCCCCGAGAGCCCCGCAGCGAGTGCTCGCGCGCGCCGCGTGCGCGGCGCTGGTCACGCTGGGGGCCGGCACGGCGCTCCCCGCGGTGGCCGCGGCGGGAGAAGAACATAAGGCCCCCGAATACTCGATCTCCGTGGTGGAGGGCGAGACCACGCACCCCGAAGAATCGATCCTCTCGACCTCCGGCGACGTCTTCATCCCGCACGCCCACGAAGTGCAGGTGCGGCTGCGCATCGTCCACAACGGCCTGACCGTCGCCGAAGACACCGAGGAAAGCCACGGGCCCGAACAGGGCGCGTGGCTCTCGCAGGTGCCGCAGGTGGGCGACACCGTCATCCTGGAATCCCCCGTCGGCGCGGTCGTCGGCTCGGACGTCTACGACGGGCTGCCCTCGATGGACCCGACGGTGTGCGCCGGCTCCACGAACTTCTCCGGGCAGCGCTCGGAAAACGAGGAAGTCGAAGGCAGCTACTACACGGTCGTGCCCCACCGCTCCTACACCGCGCACCGCTTCGGCGGCGAAGCGCAGGTCCACACCCAGGCCGGAACGTCGTTCTCGGGCAGCTTCCTGACGCCGCTGGCGATCGGCGAGACCGTCCGTGCGCGCGAGCACCTGAAGACCTCGCTCGCGGGCGGCGCGACCTACACCTACACCTCTGAGGACGACCGCCCCGTGGGCGCCTGCCCGGCGCCGCCGGCGCCCCCGCCGCCGCCGCCGATCCCGGCGCTGCAGGGCTCGCTCCTGAAGCTCGTGCACACCACGATCCTGCGGCTGCTGCACTCGGGGTGGCTCGACCAGGTGACGATCAACCAGCCGGGCACGGTCACCCAGGACCTCTACCTGCTCGGCGGCTCCGTGCCGGCGTCCGCCTCATCCGCACACCACGGCGCGCACCGGCGCCACCGTCCCGCGGCGGTGCTGCTGGCACGCGGCTCGACGACCGCCGCCGCCGCCGGCCAGGTGAGCGTGAGACTCCACCCCACCGCCTCCGGCCGGCACGTGCTCAGCCACCGCCGCCGCGTGCGGGTGGTGCTCGTCACGACGCTGCAGGCGAGCTCGGGCGCGCGGCTCAACCTTCAGGCGCACACGGTCACGCTCGATCGCTGAGTGGGGCGGGCGCGGCGTGCCGGGCCTTGGCCTCCGCAAGCGCATTCTGAGGTCGGCACCCGCGCTGGCGCTGACAGTGGCTGCATTGCTGCCGTCGCCGGTCCTGGCGTTGACCGCGGCCGCATGGCTGCAACCGCCGCCGGTCCTGCCGCTGCCATCCTCCGGCGGCGCGGAAGGGCCGCCGCGGCCCTACGGCGCGGAACCGCCGCCGGGCCACGCGCCGTCGGACACGAGCCCCCGGCTTGTCGCGGCCCAAAACCACGCGCTGCTCTACGGCCCCTTCCCGCGTGGCGGCCTCGCCCGCGGAATCTCCGACGCGACGCTGCTCGATGAGCCCCGACGCGACCGTGCGCGCGCAGGCGCTCGCGCGCATCCGCGCGACCGGGGCGCGCGTGGTGCGGATCCCCGTGGAATGGCGCTACATCGTCAGCGCCGACCCGCCGCCCGGCTTCAACGCAGCCGACCCGGCGAGCCCCGCGTACGACTTCGCGGCGGTCGACGCGGCGGTGCGCGACACGGTCGCCGCCGGTCTCCAGCCGCTGCTGGTCGTGACCCGCGCGCCGGCGTTCGCCGAAGCACCGCACCGCTGGCCGTACGCCTACCCCGGCAGCTGGGCGCCCGATCCCGCGGCGTTCGGCCAGTTCGCGACGGCCGTGGCCCGGCGCTACGACGGCTCCTTCCCCGACCCCCTGGCGCCCGGCCGGACGTTGCCGCGCGTGACGCTGTACGAAGCGTGGAACGAGCCCAACCTCGCCCGCTACCTGGAGCCGCAGTGGGTGGCCGCCGGCGGGCGGTGGCGGGCGTTCGCGCCGCTGCTGTACCGCCAGCTGCTCAACGCCTTCTACGCCGCCGTCAAGGCCGTCGAGCCGGGGGCCACGGTGATCGCCACCGGCGTGGCCCCCAACGGCGAACCGGTCGGCGTGGGGCGGATGACGCCGACGACGTTCCTGCGCGCGCTGCTGTGCCTGGAAGGCCCCCATCTGGCCTGCCCCGACCCGCCGCACTTCGACGTGCTCGCCTTCCACCCGCTCTCCTTCGAAATCCCCGACCTCCCCGCGCACTCCGCCCAGGACGTGGCGATCGCCGACCTCGCCAAGGTGACCGGCCTGCTTGCGCAGGCAGAACGCGTCGGGACCGCGCTGCCGCGCGCGCACAAGCCGGTGTGGGTGACCGAGCTCAACTGGGAAAGCGCGCCGCAGGCGTCGCACGGCGTGCCCCCCCGCCTGCAGGCGCTGTGGATCTCCCGCGCGCTGCACCGTCTGTGGGTGGCGGGCGTGAGTCTCGTGGATTGGCAGTTCCTGGTCGACCCGTACCCAGGCGTCACGCTCGCGACCTCCACCGGCGGCACCGTCCGGGTGCAGCGGCCCGCCGGCCTCTACAGCGCCGGGGTGGTGGACGGCCGCTCCGAACCCGCGGACGCTCGCCCGAAGCCCTTCCTGCGCGGCTTCACACTCCCGTTCGACCCGCTGCGTGTGGACCGCGGGCACGTGCGCGTGTGGGCGCTGTTGGTGCGCCCGGAGCAGTCGGCCTCGCTGCAACGCCTGATGGCGGATGGTCGTTGGCGGACGATTGCCCGCTTGCGCGCCGACGGTGGCGGCGTGCTCAACGCGCTGGTGCCGCTGCGCGGCGCGATGGCGCTGCGCATGGTCAGCGGGGCGCTGCGCAGCGCTTCGGCGGCGGTGCCTCGCGATCGCAGCCCCCTATGACGAGTGGGCACCGAGATCTGAGTCGGCCGCGTCGCGGGGATAGTGTTCGGCTAGGCGATCGTCGAGCACGCTCGCCTCATCGTGCAACGCGGTCGCTGCCGCGACGTCGCCGGCTGCTTGGCGTGCATCGCCGAGCTCGCCGAGGCTGATGGAGAGGTCGCGGAGTGTTCGTGGTGTTTCGCCGTAGGTGTCGAGGAGGCGGCGGGCGAGGGTGAGGGCTTCTTCGTAGGCGGTGGTCGCGGCGGCGAGGTTGCCGGCTTCTTTGCGTGCGTCGCCGAGCCTGCCGAGGTTGATGGTGAGGTCGCGGAGTGTTTGGGGTGTTGCGCCGTAGGTGTCGAGGAGGCGCTGTCGGATTGTGAGGGACTCTTCGAAGGCGGCGGTCGCGGCAGCAATGTCGCCGGCTTCCTTGCGTGCCTCGCCGAGCCTCTCGAGGTTGATGGTGAGGTCGCGGAGTGTTTGGGGTGTTTCGCTGTAGGTGTCGAGGAGGCGGCGGGTGAGGCTGAGGGCTTCTTCGTAGGCGGTGGTCGCGGCGGCGATGTCGCCGGTTTCCTGGCGTGCGTCGCCGAGCCTCTCGAGGCTGATTGAGAGGTCGCGGAGTGTTTGGGGTGTTTCGCCGTAGGTGTCGAGGAGGCGGCGGGTGAGGGTGAGGGCTTCTTCGTAGGCGGTGGTCGCGGCGGTGATGTCGCCGGTTTCCTGGCGTGCCTCGCCGAGCTTGTTGAGGATGATGGAGAGGTCGCGGAGCGCCTCCCAGTCCACGGCATCCCTCGCCGTGAGTTTGCCTAACGTGGCGATCTGTCTTTCGAAGGCCTCGATTGCGCGCGAGGCGTTGCCGCGCATGAGCGCAAGGTCTCCTATCTGACCAAGGAGACGAAGGACCAACGGCTCCGCCTCCTCGATGCCGCCCACCAGATTGACTGCCTCGTCGAGATGCTCGGAGGCCGCTGCAACGTCGCCGTCCGCTTCCTCGGCGCTTCCAACCGTGGCGAGCGTTGTGGCGAGCAGGGCATCGCGCCCAATCGCTCGGGCCCGCTCGACCGCGGCATGTCCCAGCTCGACCGCCTCAGCGGTTCGGCCTGCCTCAGTCAGACGAGCGACCTCACGCAGTTGCTCGACATGTGCGCGAAGCTCTTGCTCGTCACCTCCGTCCTCCTCGAAGACGCCGAGATACAAGCCGATCGGGCGCAGCTGCAGAGTCTGCTTCCCACCCTCCCTTGTCAACTCGCGCGAACCCTCCTCGCGCGCCGGCGGGCGGGGGACGGCGGGCAGATCGAGCACCAATGTCCTGATCGACCACAGGTCCGGCGCGATGGCGCGCACGTCGGGCTTCAGATGCGCGGGCGCCGCAATTGCAAGTCCGGCCGCGAGCCGGTTGCGCAGCGGCTGGCGGGCCTGGTTGAGGGCGAGCAGCGCCTGTTCCCAGGCGCGGGTCCAGCGTCCATCCTGCTTCCCGGGGGCGTCGGCGAAGATGGCCTCGATCCAGATGCATCCGAGCGCGTCGGAGTCGGGGTGCCCTGGGTCGGCAAGCTCGAGGACTCGCAACGCGACCGTCACCAGCTCCTCCGGTGTGGCGGGAGCGAACACGACCTGGCGGCGCGCGCGCAGGCGCAGCACCTGCTCGGTGCGCTGCTCGAAGATATGCACGCTGCTCGGCGAGCGGGCGAACACGAAGGCGAGCCAGAACCCCTCGGCCATCTCCAGATGCCTGCGCAGCCGCGCCCATTGGGACTCACCCGCAGGGTTGAGGTGTTCCTCCTCCGGTCCCCTGGGCCTGGGCATCGCGGGCAGTGGGACCGTCAGGCGCCGGCGTCGGAGGGGGAGGCGGCGCCGTCCTCAGGTGGAGATTCCGTGGGCGCTGCGGCACCGAGGTGTCGGGCGCGCGCGATCCGCGCGATCTCCTCGCGCACGAGCGGGTGGACGTCGTACCACTCCTCGCCGTTGCGGTAGCAGAGGACGAGGTGGGAATCGAGAAACGTCACGAGCCGCGGCAACCGATCGATGTCTGCCAGCGAGACCTCGTGGGTCTCGGCGATCCGCTGCAGCCACTCCGCGTCGTCTTCGGCGATCGGCAGCAGGTCGCTGCGCATCTGCGTGATCGCGCGCTGCACGGTTCGCTGGTCGACGGGCAGGCGATCGGCCCGTCGGATGATCTCGCCGAGCATCCTGAGCAGGTCGCGCAGATGCCCCCCGGACTCGAGCGCGAGCGTATCGAGCACCTTGCGGCTGCCGAGCAGCCGTTGCCAATCGCCGCGGGCGCTGACCACCTTGTGCAGCGCCTCGAGCGCCTCCGGCGTCGGCTTGCGGCTGCTGGTTGGTTCGCGCACCTTCAGCGGGTGCAGGATCTGCAGCCCGCCGGAGTACCGTCCGCTCACGCCGGGCGCGCGGATCTTCAGCCAGGGCGGGGCGGTGTAGACGACGTGAACGCGCGGCAGATGGAGCTGGTCGGAGTGGCTGGTGAAGAGTCGCTCGATTGACTCCTGGACGTCGCGGGCGTTGGAGAGCGTGCCGCTGATGTTCTCGATCGAGTCGGCGATCAACACCAGACCCTTGCCCAGTCTCTCCGGTGGGATCGCCTCGATCGCCTCCCTCACGTAGGAGCGCATGTCCTCGACCAGGGCGGCAAGGTGACCGGCCGCGCTCTTCTGCAGGCGCTCGCGGAAGGTTGGGTCGGCGCTCAGGTTCGCCTTGATTTCGAGCGGCCCCAGGTCGGCGACGAGCTCGTGGAACTCCACCCGTGTCTGCAGAAAGTTCTTCAGACGGGCCCAGTAGCCGTCCTCAGTCGCCCCTTCGGGGAGCGCGTCTGTCTCTTCCAGCTGATCGCTCAGGGCGCCGGCCAGGACCATCAGGAAGTCGCTGACGTCCAGCGGGAGCGAAGGAGACAGATAGTCGAAGAGGTCGAAGATGAGTACCAAGTAACCCTCTTCGGCGAGCCGCTTGCGCAGCCTGCGCAGCTCAGTGCTCTTGCCGGCGCCGCGGAAGCCGGAGAAGAGCTGGGCGCTGGTATCCGACGGAGCCCATTCGATGCTGCGCGCGAGCAGGGCGACGGGATCCTCGAGGTCAAGTGTGGGGTCGTCGTAGAGCCCGACGTACTTCGGGTCGTCGGGGTCGAGCGGACGATCCTCGACGGCAACGTAGAACTCCCGCAGAAACTGGTTTTCCTCTGGGCCCATGGATCGGATCGTAGCCGGGCGGGACACGACGAGCTTGGTTTGCCCGGCGGCTTGCAAGACGGCCTACCGCTGCTGGCAGCGCGATTCTACGAGCGCCGGGCGGGCGGCGCGGACCTCTGACCAGGATGCGGCCGGCCCCTGGCCGGCCGCATCCTGAAGCCGCTCTACTTCCCGTCCGCCGGCCGGCCCAGCGCCTTGCCGGCGCTTTGCACGACGCTGCGCAGGAAGTCGTACTGGGTGTGCACGAGGCGATCTGCCATCTCCATGGCGGCATCGACTACCTCCTGCCGCTTGGATGGGCGCTCGCCGCCGAGCGCGGGGAGCTTCTCGTCGACGATGTCGACGAACTTGCGCACCGCGTCGATCGCGGCGCGCTGTCCGGACTCGAGCGACTCGAGCACCTCGTCGGAGAGCGCGGTGGTCCGGTGGACTGTGCTTGCCCGCTCCCGCTTCCCGTTCTCCGCGGGGCGTTTGTGGGTGGCGGCCGCCTTGGCTGCCGGCGGGCGGCGCTGAGTCTTGGTCTCTGGCATGGGGTCTGCCTCCTTTTGCGGGATGTGCGCCCTGCTGACGTTGCACAAGCCACTCGGCTCGCGCTCTGGTCGCGCTGGCTCCGCTTCGCGGTTATGTCTCAGCTATCGACCATACGCCGGCGCGCCGGCGGCGCCATCCGTAGATTTAGGACGTAACTGCGCTCAAGCTACGGGGTGGCCGGCCTGAGCTGCTCAGCCCTCGATGACGTTGTGCACCCGGGCAACCATCGGTTTGCCTGGATCGACGCCGAGCCCGGACATGATCGGCAGGAGGGCGGTCCCGAACGCCTCGAAGGCTGCCTCCGACTCCCAGATGTCGAAGACCTGGATCTCCCCGTTTGTCTCGAGGGCTACGTGGTAGGAGCGCCCCGCGGGTGCTCCCGCGCCGGCGGCCTCGAGCTGCGTGATCGCTTCGTCGTACTTTTGCTGGGTGAAACCGGCGGGTGTGAAGTAGAGCCCAAGCGCCATTTCGATCCCATCCTTTCCGCGCGGCTTGCGCGGTTGCTTGTGGAAGCTGCACGGCGACTGTACCGTGCCCGGGAGGCGTGGCGCGAAAGCGGCGCGCTGCCGCTTACGCGAGGCTGCGAGCTCGCCTGCCGTCTACGCGCTGACGCGAGCTCGCTCGCGGTCCCGCGCAGCCTCACCGGTGGCGGGCACGAAGCTCATCGCCCGCTCGGCCAGCGCGGTGATCGTCAGCGAGGGGTTGACCCCGACGTTGGCGGGGATCGCCGAGCCGTCGCACACCAGCAGGTTCTCGTAGCCGAAGACGCGCTGGCGGGCGTCGATCACACCGTGCTCGGGGTCGGGGGCGATCACGGCGCCACCGAGGATGTGGGCGGTGGTGGGCACGTTGAAGAGCGCCTCCGTCACCGCGCTCTGGGCGATCCCGCCGGTGCGCTTGGCCATCCACTCGGCCGCCTGGTTGGCGACGGGGATGAAGGTCGGGTTGGGGCGCTCGGGGTCCTGTTCGGTGCGCAGCCACAGCGTGCCGAAGGGGCCTTTGCGGGGGCGCAGTGCGATCGCGTTGTCGAGCGTCTGCATCACCAGCAGGATGATCGTGCGCCGCGACCACCGTTTGGCGCCGAGCACCTTGGCGAAGCGCCCGGGGTGCAGCAGGATCTGCCCGAGCCACTTCAGCGGGCGCGTCACACGCGTGCCGTCGCCGACCAGCAGCGTGTAGAACATCCGCATCGAGTCGCCGTCCTCGCCGTAGGAGACGGTCTCGATGTGGGTGTGGGGGTCGGGGTAGATGCTCGAGGAGATCGCCACGCGCCGGGTGAAGCCGGCCGCCTGCTCCTCGGGGACGGTGACGGTCAGGATCGCCTCGGAGTTGGTGCGCACGAGCTCCCCCAGGCGGGGGGAGATGCGCGGCAGCGAGCCGCCGAGGCGGCAGCGCTGCAGCAGCGTGTTGGTGCCGAGCGGGCCGGCCGCGACGACGACCCCGCGCGCGCGGTGCACGCGCTGTTCGCGGCGCGCCCACGCGCCGGAGCGCACGCTCACGACCTCGTAGCCGTCGCTGCCGTCGGCGAGGCCGAGCGGGCGGACGTCGAGCACGGTCCGTTCGGGCATCACGTGCGCGCCGCGGCGTTCGGCCAGGTACAGGTAGTTCTTGACGAGTGTGTTCTTGGCCCCGTGCGGGCACCCCACCATGCACCGCCCGCACAGCTGGCAGCCGGTGCGCTCGGGCCCCTCGCCGCCGAAGAAGGGGTCGGGCACCGTGACGCCCGGCTCGCCGAAGTACACGCCGACGGGCGTCTTTTTGTAGGTGTCGGAGACGCCGAGGTGCTCGCCGAGCTCGCGCAGCAGCTGGTCGGCGGGGTCCTCGTGGGGGTTCTGCACGACGCCGAGCATCCGCTGCGCTTCGGCGTAGTGGGGCGCGAGCTCGCTCTCCCACTCCGCCAGCTCCGCCCACTGGGGGTCCGCGAAGAAGGCGCCCGGCGGCACGTACAGCGTGTTGGCGTACCCGAGGCTGCCGCCGCCCACGCCGCAGCCGGAGACGACCGCGACGTCGCGGAAGATCGTCAGCCGGAAGATGCCCTTCATGCCCAGGTGCGGGCGCCAGGAGTAGCGGCGCACGTCGGCGGTGTTCGTGGGCATCTCGTGGTCGGCGAAGCGCCGGCCGCACTCCAGCACACCCACGGAGTAGCCCTTCTCGGCGAGGCGCAGCGCAGAGACCGAGCCGCCGAAGCCGGAGCCGATCACCAGCCAGTCGAAGTCGTACGCGTCGCTCACCCCCGTCATCCTACTGGCCGGCCGGCCAGGGTGGGTACCTCGCTATATTCCGTGAAGTTATGGCCGTGGACGGTCTGCGCAACAAGCCCTGCGGGGGTCGCTACGGCGACATCGTGCAGTCGATCGGCCACACGCCGCTGATCGAGCTGCCCCGCCTCTCCCCCAAGCCGGGGGTGCGCATCTGGGCGAAGCTCGAGTCGCGCAACCCCACCGGCTCGGTCAAGGACCGCGTCGCGCGGGCGCTGATCGAGGACGCCGAGGAGAAGGGGGCGCTCGCGCCCGGGCAGACGATCCTCGAGCCGACCTCCGGCAACACCGGGATCTCGCTGGCGATGATCTGCTCGCGCCGGGGGTACCCGCTGAAGGTGGTGATGCCCGAGAACGTCACGCCCGAGCGCACGCAGCTGCTGCAGATGTACGGCGCGCAGATCGTGTACTCCGAGGGTTCCCTGGGCTCCAACGGGGCGGTCGAGCTGGCGCTGGAGATGGCGGCGGCCGACTCCTCCTACTACATGCCCTACCAGTACGGCAACCCCGCCAACCCGCTGGCCCACTACAACGGCACGGCCGTGGAGATCCTCGAGGAGCTCGACGAGGTCGCGGCGTTCGTCGCCGGCCTCGGCACCGGCGGCACGCTGATGGGCAACGGCCGGCGCCTGAAGGAGACCTTTGGCGACGCGGTGAAGATCGTCGCCGCCGAGCCGATGCAGGGCGAGCCGGTGCAGGGGCTGCGCTCGCTGGAGGATGGCTTCATCCCGCCGATCATCGACCTCTCGTTGCTGGATCGCAAGATCTTCGTCACCAACCGCGACGCGATCCTGTGGACGCGCAAGCTGCTCGACGAGGAGAGCCTCTTCGCGGGCGTCTCCTCCGGCGCGATCGCGCGCGTGGCGGTGCGCATCGCCGGCGAGCTGGAGGAGGGCAACGTCGTGTTCGTCGTCGCCGACGACGGCTGGAAGTACCTCTCCTCCGGCATCTACACGCTGCCGGTGGACGAGATCGAGAACCTCGACTCCACCGTGTGGTGGTGATGCGGATCGCGCAGTCGCTCCTCGACGAGGTGGTGGCGCACGCGCGCGAGGAGTACGACGCGGAGTGCTGCGGGATGGTCGGCTACGAGCCGGGGTCGGCAGGGTCACCGCGGGCTGTGCGAGTGCACCGCGCGCGCAACGTCTACGCGAGCCGCAAGCGCTTCGAGATCGACGGCCGCGAGGTGCTGCGCGCGATGGGCGACTTCGAGGACGCCGGCCTGGACCTCGGCGCGATCTACCACTCGCACACGCACACCGCCCCTTACCCCTCGCAGACCGACATCAACTTCGCCGCCCACTGGCCCGGCGTCGAGTGGCTGATCGTGGGCCTCGCCGACGCCGAGCCGCTGGTGCGCTGCTACCTGATCGAGGCGGGCGAGGTCACGGAGGTCCCGGTCGAGGTGGAGGCGGCGTGAACCTCGTCAAGGTCGCGTGGGCGCAGAACCTGCCGGAGGCGGAGCTGCTGCAGAGCTTCTTGCGCGACGAGGGCATCCCTTCGATGGCGCGCCGCTCGGGCGCCGGCTTCGAGCCGGACTTCCTCGCGGTCGGCCCGCGCGAAATCCTCGTGGCCGAGCCCGAGGCCGAGCGGGCGCGCGAAGTGCTCGCCGTGCGCGAAGCCCCTGCCACCGGGGGCTCCGCCGCCAGCCCCTGAGACGGCCTCTCAGGCGAGTACAGGCTGAGGTGCGCCCACCTCGCGGGTGATCGTCTCGATTTCCTCCGAGGCCCGCTCGAACTCGTCGTCGGAGAGCACGGGCGTGCCCTCGAACGGCAGGTCGCGCTGCAGCTCCAGCCACGAGTGGCAGCCGAGGTACTCCTCGCGGACCTTCACGGTGACCGGCCGCGGGATGCGGTAGGTGCGCAGCAGCAGCACGTGCAGCGGGTGGCGGGGCTTCCACGCCAGGCGCTTGGCGGCGTAGTCGCTGCGCCACACGTAGAAGGGGGAGAGGGCGTCCACGCAGCGGGGGTCGGTGATCGTGAAGTGGCCCGCGACTTCGGCCCACGCGCGGATGCGCACGCGGTCGGGCTGCTGCAGGCCGCCGTCGAGCGCCAGCGCCTGCACGGAGGGCTCGCCCTCGCTCCACACGCCCTCCTCGAGCGCGCGGCGCAACTCCGGCTGGTGGGACTCGCGCACGAGGTCGTTGCGCTGGTGGTCGAACGTGGGGTACAGGAAGAAGCGCTCGTGCTCGAGCCGGAAGTGCCGGTCGGCCTCCCGGATGCCGCCCTTGCGCAGGGTGATGAGTTGCTCGCCTTCGGCGAGCGCACGGACGGTGACCGCCCATTCCTTCAAAGCGATTGGCATGGCTGGGGGACTCTCTGGTGGACGTGTTGGGCCTCGGCACGCGAGGGGTGGAGCCGAGGTACGACCCCCTAACCATACGAAATCCCGGCGAAAATGCCAAATCACCTGCAAATGATCATCTTTTTTGGGACCCGTGGCCCCCACCGCCGGGGGTCTCTACGCGCAGCCGCGCCCCGGGTCGCAGGACGCCGGTCGCCTTGCCCGGCAGCGGCTCCTCGTCGAGCAGGGTGCGCCCGCACGCGCCCGGCGCCCCGCCCTGTGCGCCCGGCGGGGGGTGGCGGCGGCGGTCGGCGATCACCGAGAACCGCATCTCGCGCAGCGCCTCCAGCTCGCGCACGACGCCATCGCCGCCCCGATACGCGCCCGCGCCGCCTGACCCGGGGCGCAGCGCGTAGCGCGTCACGCGCACCGGCAGCTCGCGCTCGAGCGCCTCGACGGGCGTGTTGAACGTGTTGCTCATCGCCACGTGCACTCCGGAGGGCCCGTCGGCGTCGGGACAGGCGCCCTGGCCGCCCCCCACGGTCTCGTAGTAGGAGAAGCGCTCGTCCCCGAGCGTCAGGTTGTTCATCGTGCCCTGGCCCGCCGCGCGGCCGAAGGCGGCGAGCACGAGGTCCGCGACGCGTGAGGAGGTCTCGACGTTGCCGGCGGCCACCGCGGGGGCCTCGTCGGAGGGGCCGCACGGCAGCGCGTGCAACAGCGAGCCCGCGGGGACGCGCACCTCCAGCGGCCGGTACGCCCCGGCCGACGGGGGGATATCGGGGTCGGTGAGCACACGCACGGCGAAGTAGCACGACGAGCGGGTGACCGCCAGCGGGCAGTTGAGGTTCCCCTCGTGCCGGGGAGCCGAGCCGGCGAAGTCGAGCACGAGCCGCTCGCCGGCGACCGTCGCGCGCAGGCGCAGCACGAGGTCGCCCTCCGTGGCCTCCAGCACGTCCTCGGCTGTGTGCACCCCGTCCGGCAGGGCAGCCAGGCACGCGCGGGTGCGCCGCTCGGCGTAGTCGAGCACCGCGTCGCACCCCTCACGCAGCCGCTCCGTTCCCAGCCGCTCGGCGAGCTCCGCGAGGCGCAGCGCGCCGAGGCGGTTGGCGGCCAGCTGCGCGCGCAGGTCTGCGCGACGCTCCTCGGGCTGGCGCATCTGCGCGATCACCTCCTCGATCGCGGCTGCGGTCGCTGGCCGGGGCGAGATCACCACGCCCTCCTCTGCGAGCGTGCGCGAGTCCGCGGGCATCGATCCGGGCAGGCGCCCGCCGACGTCGGCGTGGTGGGCGCGGGAGGCGGCGAAACCGATCAGCGCTCCGCCTGCGTGCACGGGGGTGATGAGCGTGATGTCGGGCAGGTGCGTGCCGCCGGCGAACGGGTCGTTGAGCATCCACGGCCGTCCCGCCGCGTGGTCCTCGCCCAGCACGGCGGCGACCGCGTCGGGCATCGAGCCGAGGTGCACGGGGATGTGCTCGGCCTGCATCACCATCTCCCCGCGGGCGTCGAACAGCGCCGTGGAGCAGTCGCGGCGCTCCTTGATGTTCGGCGAGTACGCGGAGCGAATCAGTGCGGCGCCCATCTCCTCGCAGGCGGCGCGCAGTGCACCGGTGAGGACCTGCAGCTCGATCGGGTCGAGGGTCACGGCCCACAGGGTGTCAGGTCCGACGGGGTCGGCGGCGTCGAGCGCCGGTCCGCGTCTGGCGCCGCGCAAGTACGGAGCCCATCACATGCGTTGATCGTACGAGCAGTCAGCACGACAAGGCTTTTCCAGAAAGATCACGTCTTCTGTATGGCTCGAAAAATGGGTTTGGATGGGGTGTAGCGAGCAGACGGGCGCCGGGGGCGGCCGATGCTGAACGATCCGCGCGACCTGGGCGCTTACCGAATCGCGCTCGCCTCACTCGGCCTGGCCGTAGCCGTCGTTCTCGCGGGCATCTGCTGGATTGTTGTCTCCCACGCCGAACATCACTTTGTCCTGCTCCACGTGGAAAAGGGTGCCGGGCGCGTGGTGTCGTACCCGGCCCAAAGCGAAGGAGGCCGCGTCCCGGACGGGCTCTGGCTCGCGGCCGGCGCGCTCGGTGGCGTCCTGGTCGGAGCGTTGATTCCCTTCGCTTGGTACATACGGCCGGTACGGACTCGATGCGCCTCGCGACCCGCGCGCTGTGCGTGCGCGTCCAACCATGCGTCCGCTTCCGGCTGCGCCTGCGAAACCGATGTTTACGTATACGCTTGGCGCTACATCGTCGCCGGCGCCGTCCTAGTGCTCGCCTGCGCGGCCGCTTTCGTGGTCGGGGCCGCCGGAGGCGCCCACGACCGTCTTCCGCTGTACACGCTTGCTGCAACGACCGCCGGCATCGTCTTGGGCCTGCCGATCCCCTCTCCTGGCCGGCGCGGGCGGTAGGGCAAGGCGGTCTGATGCATCCGTCGAGCCCGCTGTTCTGTCGCCCCGAGCGGTGCTGGGAACCCAAGTTCAACGGGCTGATCCAGCACTCCTTCGCGCTGCGGATGGTCAAAGACCGAATGCCCTTCTACGGCGAGACCACCGACGAGACGGTTGCCGAGCGCTTCTCGCTGCCGGGCAGGGGAGGCGCCGCCGGGTTTCGTGTGACGCCGGTGGGCGCCTTCGCCACAACGAATCGCGAGCCGGCCCCCCACAGTCTCTTGGCCGAACGCGACCGCACAACCGTAGCGCCGCAGCGGATCGCGTTCCTCGAACGAGACGAAAACGGGAACCACAGAGCATTCCCCGAGGCATTCTCTTGGGCCGACAAAGCGCGAAAGTCGGCCGCTGGAGAGATATACGAGACGCGGATCATTCTCGCCGAGAAGGAAGGGGACAGGCCACTTTCTCACAACGACTTCCTCGTTGCGGCAACCTCCGGCGAATGGCATGAAGACGCGGCTATGCCGACCTCAAGGGTGCTCCTCCAGTTTATCGCCCACAGGCGCTCTCTCCTGTTCGGGGTTGCGCTGGCGAACCGCTTCGTCAACGTGATGCTCCCCCACGCGCTCCTCGAACCTGCCCCGGATACACAGGCGCGGTGCCGGTGCGGTTGCCGGAGCGTGCGCGACGCCAAGGGCTACTGCGAGCGCAAGGCCGAATGGACACCCGGCTGCTGGATCCTGCAGCCGATGGTTTCGCTCATCCGTGTCGCAGACGATGCCGAAGGCCCGTTCCGGCGGATGTACACGGTGACGCTCTTCCTGATCCCGGTCGAGGGCTCGGCCTACGGGGAACGCAAGATGTCCGAATGCGAACTCCACAGAATGATCGACGCCGGATGGAGCCTCGTGTCCTCTCCGCAGCCGCAAGAGCTCCCGCGGTTCAGTGTCCGCGGGCCGCTGCCCGGCTACCTCTCGCGCCTTGCCCGGCCCGACGTGTCCGGCCTGCTGCACGGATCGGCGGAACCCTTACAACGGAACGCCGAAACCGACCGCGAGACGTGGTCTCCGTCGACACTGCGCCGGACGACCGAGACGATCGCGTTCGCGGTGGCGCTCAGGATGGCGCAGGGGCCGGTCGGCCACGCCGCTATGCAGACCAAGCGCCACATCGGCAACGGCATCGTGACCTCGCTCGGCAGCGCGCGGATGTCGTCGGTAGTCGTCGTCGACAACGACCTCACTCGGAACGACATCAGGAACCCGCGCGCGAACACATGCGTTCCCCCCGGGCGACTTGGACGCTTGATGGAGACGCTCGCCGGAGAGATCCGCGTTCCCCGAGCATGGACCCCCGCCCAGCGGCGGAAATTCATGCTCGACCAGGCCTTCTACGACCGGGACTCCTACGCCGTCGGTGTGCTGCCCACGCTGCCCTGCCTGGTCATCACCAGCGCCCGCGATGCCCAGCGGGGGCGCCACAAATCGGGATTGACACAGGCGGGCAATGCCGCCTACATGACGATCGGCGCGGCGGCCGCGATCGGGACGCTGCGCGCGATCGACCGCGACTTGGAAGGGCTGGAGGACTCGGACCCGACCAAGATCTCCAGGATCGAGAGCGAAATCGCGGTTGACCTGCACGAGATATACGACCTCGACATCACCCACGAGGGCTACCGGCACCTCTACCGCCGCCTGCGCGACCGCCTCGGGATCACCAGGGACTACAAGGCACTGCAGGGCGAGATGGAGGCGCTGTATCGCGAGAACACGACACGCTACGAGGCCAAAATGCAGGTGCGGCTGGTGTCGCTGACCGCGGCGATCGTCTTTCTCAGCCTCCTGATCCTCTTCGGCACGCTCGCCAAGTAGCCGCAGAGGCGCCTCGACGGCAGCCGGGCTCGCGGGGTCGAGGGTCATGCCGCTGGGGCATCGGCTGGCAGCACGGCCTATGCCGCCGCCGTGGTATCAGCCGGCGCGACTGAATCCCCGACCCCGGCGACCCACGCGTGGGCGCAAGCCGCCTTGGCAGGAGCGTTGGCTACAGCGCCGGTTCCGCCCGCTGGATGTTCTCGGCATCGGCGATTGCCCAGCCGAGCCGCTCGATGAGCTACGCCGCGTTGTGATCGTTGTCGAGATGTACTGAGTAGACGCTCTCCTCCAGCAGCACTGGAGCGGCGTGTTGAGTCGTGGGATCCGTCGTCACGATGATCCTGGCCATGCAGGCTCCCCTCGTTTGTCTTGTGGCGGGATTCATCCACAGTTCCACACGTTCCTGAGGGTGGCGTAAAGCTCGGGGTGCCGAGATGGACGCGTCACGCCCAACCGCTCCTGCCGCCTCGCGCGCGAGCACACTCACGGCTCGGTCGTGAGGTCGCGTAGGCGCACCGTGCCGTGCGCGTCGACCTCACCCGTCCACCCGGCCGGCACGTAGAGCGTGGACTCCGGCAGCGGACACACCGCGGGCCCCTCGATCCGCGTGCCGGGCGCGGGCTCGCCGGCGGCCTCGAGTGTCAGCTGTGGTGCAGCGCCCCACGCGGAGACGCGGATCGTGACGAGCTCGACCTCGGCGCCGTCGTCGCGGTAGCCGTAGCGGCGCTCGTGGACGCGGGCGAACGCCTCGCGCAGGGCGTCGGGGCCGGGCGGCTCGCGTGTCTGCGTGGGGACGTCCCGCGGTGCTCCGGGGTTGCCCTGTCCGCCGAGGCTGCCCTGCCCGCCGGGGCTGCCCGCTGCGGTGCGCGCCACCACGTCCTCCTCCTCGACGGTCAGCTCGAAGGACTGCCCGCGGTAGCGCAGCTCGTGGCGCACGGCCACGCGCGCGGCCGGCTCGCTCAGCGCCGCGCACGCGCGCGCCACGAGCGCCGCGCGCTCCGCCACCAGGCGCTCGGCGGTGAAGGTCGAGCCCGCGAGCGCCACCGTGCGCGCCGCGTCCCGGCGGGGGGCCGCGGCGGCCAGACCGAGCGCGCACAGCACGCCCGAGGCGTGGGGGACGAGGATGCGGCGCATCCCCAGCGCGCGCGCGAGCGTCGCCGCGTGCAGCGGGCCGGCACCGCCGAAGGCCAGCAGCGCGAAGCCGCGCGGGTCGATGCCCCGCTCCACGGTCACGGTGCGCAGCGCCTGCGCCATCTCGGCCTCGGCGACCTGCACGATGCCCTCCGCGCAGCGCGCCGGGGAGAGATCGAGCGTCGCTGCTAGCTCCTCGACGGCGCGGGCGGCGGCGTCGCGGTCGAGCCGCAGGTCCCCGGCGAGCCGCGCGTCAGCGGGCAGGCGCCCGAGCAGCAAGTTGGCGTCTGTCACGGTCGGCTCGGTGCCGCCGCGCCCGTAGCACGCCGGGCCGGGGTTGGCGCCGGCGGAGTGGGGGCCGACGCGCAGCGCCCCGCCGGGGTCCCGCCAGGCGATCGAGCCGCCGCCGGCGCCCACGGTGTGGATGTCAAGCGTCGCCAGCGCCAGCGGTCGGCCGGCCACGGTGCCCTCGGCGGTCTCCCGCACGCGACCGCCTTCCACCAGGCACACGTCGCAGGAGGTGCCGCCCATGTCCAGGCACACCACGTCCCGCTCGCCGGCCGCCGCGGCCACCGCGAGCGCGCCGCGCACGCCGCCGGCGGGCCCGGAGAGCACCGTCAGCGCGGCGTGCGCCGCGGCCCCCTCCGCGTCGATCAGCCCGCCGGAGGACTGCATCACCGCGGGGCGCACGAGGCCCACCGCGTCGGCTTGCGCGCCGAGGCGGCGCAGGTACGCGCCCACGAGCGGCGAGAGCGCCGCGTCGACCTCGGTCGTGGCGGCCCGCTCGTACTCGCGGAAGGTCCCCACCACCTCGTGCGAGAGCGACACGTGCGTCCCCGGCATGCGCGCGGCGAGCAGCGCTCCCAGCAGGCGCTCGTGCTCGGGGTGGGCGTAGGAGTGCAGCAGCGCCACCGCCACCGCTTCGACGCCCGCCGGTGCTGCCTGTCCCGCCGGCTCCGCGTTTCCGGGCTGGGGGGTCTGTCCAGGGTGCTCCCGCTGCCCGGCCTCTCCCACCTGCACTGCCTGCCCGACCTGCGCGAGCCGCTCGACCAGCTTTTCCGCCTGCGCGGGGTCGAGCGGCCGCAGGGGCCCGTCGGGGGTCATGCGCTCGGGCGCCCCGAAGCGCAGCTCCGCTGGGGCCAGGGGGGCGGGGGCCGCCGCGCACAGCCGGTACAGGTGCGCCCGCGCTTGACGTCCCAGCTCCACGACGTCGGTGAAGCCCTCGGTGGCGATCAGCGCCGTGCGCGCCGTCCTTCCCTCCAGCAGCGCGTTGGTCGCCACGGTCATCCCGTGCGCGAAGCGCTCGACCTGGCTGGGCTCCGCGCCGGCGCGGGCGAGCACCGCGCGCACCGCCTCCATCACTCCGCGTGACTGCTCGCCGGAGGTGGTTGGCACCTTCGCGGTGTACGCCGAGCCCTCGGGGGCGATCAGCACCGCGTCGGTGAAGGTCCCTCCGACGTCCACTCCCAGCAGCATCCCTCCAGCCTACGGCCCCATTCCTGCCCCTTGACGATCGCGACCACGAGCGCGCCGATCGCGACGATCAGCATGAGGGCGCCTACCACGTCCGGGCGCTGCCCGCCGCGCTCCAGGCCGACCCCGGCATCGCGCGCAACGTGCTGCACACCTCGACGTACGCGCGCACCTGGGGCCTGGCGCGGGCAAGGATCGCCGCCCGCGGGTCGCTCGCTAGCGGCGGCGCCCGACCACGCACCGCGCTCGATACGCCGGCCACGGAGGGCCGGCGCGCGCCTGGCGTCGACGCCGCGCACGCCCGCGCGGATGATCCCCCCTATCCCTTCACGCGCCTACGGCCGGGTCAGGCCGCCAGCGGCTCGTGCTCGGTGTCCGCGAGGTGCTGGTGGGAGGGGCAGTACCCGTTGTGGGCCAGCGGGGTGCGCTGGCACGCCGCCCCCTTGCGGGTCATCGCGCGGCACTGCAGCGGCTCGTCGCTGACGGCGGCGTGCGCGGCCTTGGGGTTCTGCGCCAAGTAGCG
Organism: uncultured Solirubrobacterales bacterium; assembly: GCA_963821775.1. Classification (GTDB taxonomy): domain Bacteria; phylum Actinomycetota; class Thermoleophilia; order Solirubrobacterales; family Solirubrobacteraceae; genus Palsa-744. Next base: position 259,722 of record CAWGFB010000002.1, read on the forward strand.
CTGCGCGAGCTCCACGTAGCGGCACACCACGTGGTGCACGCGCGTCTGCTCGCTCATTGGGAAGTACGAGCGGATGTCCCAGAACAACGTCCGTTCGGGCCGCGCGAAGTAGTGGTGGTCGGTCGCCAGACGCTCGATCGCCGCCTCGCACGCGCGCAGCACGTGCTCGTGGTTGCTCTCTGTCGCGCCCGTCCGCCCGGGCGCGTCGATGTAGGGCGCCAGCTCCCTGTAGATGGCTCGGCTGAACTGGTACACCTCGTCTCCTTCTCTCTCCGTACCGGCGCTCACGGCCGGTCACCTCTCCTCTCGGGGGACTCCGTGTGGTCCCGAGACCTTTCGCTCTCTCCAACACGTCGCGCTCCCCAAAGGATCGAAGAGGCTTGGTTTGGGCTTCTGGCTCCTCTGGCGGAGTCGAGTATCCCTCCCCCGCCTAAAGGGCGGGAAAACGGAGGGTTAAAGGGCGGTTAATCCCACATCTCCCATGTGGTCTCGCCTGCAGGCCCCACCACGACGTGGCGACGCTCGAGCTCCGGGTCGGGCTCGGGGTGGTCCACGCGCCGGTGTGCCCCCCGGCTCTCGTGTCGCTCCAGGGCGGACCGGGCGATCATCTGCGCCAGGGGATGCGGATCGTGCGTCAGACGCTCCAGTCCCTCCGCGGAGCGCTCGAGGCCGGCGTCCCGCCACATCGCCGCGCGGGTTGCGGCGCTTGCCGGCGGGGGGCCCTGCGGTGGGGGCTCCCCCTGGTCGGCTGTCCGTTCGGGCGCCGCAGGCGGCTCCTGCAGGGCGGCCGCCGCGGCGCGGCGCCCGAACACGAAGCACTCGCTCAGGGAGTTCGAGGCCAGGCGGTTGGCGCCGTGCAGGCCCGTGCACGCGGTCTCGCCGACCGCGTACAGCCCCGCCACCGAGGAGCGCCCGTGCAGGTCGGTGGCGATCCCGCCCATCGTGTAGTGCGCCGCCGGCGCCACCGGCACGAGCGCGGTGGTCGGGTCGAGGCCCGCCTCGCGCAGGGCTCCCACCACGTTGGGGAAGAGGGCGGGGTCGATCCCCCGCATGTCGAGGCCCACCGACGGCGCGCCCGTCTGCTCCATCCGTGCCCCGATCGCGCGTGCCACTTCGTCGCGCGGGGCAAGCTCGTCCACGAAGCGCTCCCCGTGGGCGTCGTGGAGCGTCGCGCCCTCGCCGCGGATCGCCTCGGTGACCAGGAACCCCTCCCGGCCGGGCACGCCGGTCACCGCGGTCGGGTGGAACTGCACGAGCTCGAGGTCGGCCAGCCGCGCGCCCGCCGCGTGCCCGAGCAGCAGGCCCGCGCCGTGGGAGCCTGGGGGGTTGGTGGTGCGCGCCCACATCGCCGCGGCGCCCCCGGTGCTGAGCACGACCGCGCGCGCTGTGAGGCGCAGCTCGGGGTCGGGGCGCCCGCCGCGTCCGGGGGCCTCGGCGAGCCCGGCGGTCTCGTGGTGCCTGTGGGCCTCGGCGTGTCCGCCGGTTCCGGTGGCCGTGACGCGCCCGCCCGCCGGCTCGCACCACACCCCGACGCAGCGGCGCGTGTGCGCGTCGAGCCGCAGCGCCCGGGCGCGCACGTTCTCCAACACGGCGACCCGGGGCTCCGCGACGGCCGCCGCCGCGAGCGCGCGCAGCAGGCGCCTGCCGGTCGCGGAGCCGCCTGCGTGCACCACGCGGCGTACCGAGTGGCCGCCCTCCAGGCCGAGCGCCAGGCGCCCGAAGCGGTCGGCGTCGAAGCGCACTCCCCACGCCTGCTGGAGGTCGGCGACGCACGCCGGCGCCTCGCGCACGAGCACCTCCGCCGCGCTGGGGCGCGTCGCGCCCCGGCCGGCGCGTTCGGTGTCCTGCAGGTGGGGCTCGAGCTGTCGTCCTCCGCGAGCGCCGCCGCCAGCCCGCCCTGCGCCCAGTAGCTCGCGGTCTGGGCGAGGGGGGCCGCCGAGATCAGCGCCACCTGCCCGCCCGCGCGCGCCGCGCACAGCGCCGTGTACAGGCCTGCCGCGCCGGCCCCGACGACCGCGACGTCCACTGTCAGGTCCGTGCCGACCCCCCCGCCGTGGCTGCGCACCGCTACCCCGCGGTCCGGCTGCGGTCGCGCGCGGTCCCCGGGAGCACCTTTTCCAGCGCGGCGGGGCCGCTCTTCGTGGTCGTGCCGGTCCCCGTGCCGCCGCCGGCGCCGGGCGCGCCGCTCGCGGGCGTGCTCCCCGTCGTGGCGCCCGTGTGCGCCGCGCCCGTGGTCGTCGTGCCCGTCCGGGTCCCGCTGCCGCCCGCCGGTGTCGCCGGGGTGGCGGGGCTCGTCGCGTGTGTTCCGTTCGTGTGCACCGTGCTGCCGCCGTGGATGGCGGAGCCCGCGCCCGTCGCGCCCCCCCCGCCGGCCGCGCCTGCCGCGCCGGCGGCCCCCGCGGCTCTCCCGCCGAGCCCGGTCGGCCCTGCCGCGCCCGCGGTGGTCGTGCCTGCCGTCGGCGGGACCGTGGCGGCTGGCGCCGCGCTCGCGGCGGGCACCGTGACGGTCCGCGTCGTCGCGGGGCCGCTCGTCCCCGAGTCGCCCGCCAGCGATACCAGCGCTGCCGTGAGCGCGCCGAGGGAGAGCACGATCACAGCGCTCAGTGCCACGATCGGCGTACGCCACCCGGGAACCGCCGTCAGCCGCGTACGCGCCGCCGAGCCGCACCGCAGGCACCACCCCTGCCCGGGCCCCAACGGTGCTCCGCACAGCGGACACGCCTCCCCTGCCGAAGGCGGGAGACGCTCGCCGTCGGCTCGCATCCCCGTTTCGGCCGGCGTCCGCGTGGCGGCGCTCACCTGTCCTCGCCGGGTGGGCGAGCGGGCGGGCGGATGATCTCTGTGGGCCGCTCCTCGTCGAGGCCCGGGGGGGACGCCGGGGCCGGCTGGTGGGCCGTGCGCGGCGGGGCCGCGGCCGGCGGGGGGGCCGCGGCCGGCGGCGGTGCCGTGTGCGGGGGCGGGGTGGTTGGTAGGGGGGCCGTATGTGGAGACGGGGCGGTCGGCGGGGGGGACGTGTGCAGGGGCGGGGTGACCGGTAGGGGAGCCGTATGCGGAGACGGGGCGGCCGGCGGGGGGGCGGCTGGCGCAGTCCCCGCAGCCGCCGCGGCGGCCGGCCCCGCGGGCGTCGCGGCGATCGGCCGCTCCGCGTGATGGCCCATCGACAGCCCGCACGCCGGGCAGTACCGGTCGGCGCTGCCGTGGATCGCCGCGCACCGCGGGCACGCCGCGATGCCCGCCTCGCGCAGCACCGTGGTGTCGTTGCTCCCCAGCGCCGTCTCAAGCGCGTGCAGCTCCTGGTCGAGGCGTCCGAGCACCACGAGCTTGGCCGCCACCAGCTCGTCGTTGCGCTGGCCGAGGCGGTGCATCTCGAACACCAGCCCGCCGAGGTCGCGATACGCGAGCTCCCGTGCCTTGCGCAGGTAGCGCGCCCGCCGGCGCCACCTGCCTCGCTCCCGGAAGCCGGGGGCGCGGGGCTCGGTCGGGATCTCCACGCCGGCCGGCGCCTCGGCGGTGGCCGGGTTTGCGTCGACCGCGGTGTCCGCCCGCTCCGTGACCGCCTCGGCGTCCGTGCCGGCGGGAGTCGTGGTTCGCGCGTCCATCAACCACCTCATGCTACCCACCGCGCCCCCACCTCCGCGTGGGGAGGGCGGGGTCCTGTTCCAGCAGCGCCCGCCACGCGTCCGCGAGGCGCGCGGCCTGGCGCGCCGCGGAGTACGGCTCGGCGTGCGCGCGGCCCGCGATGCGGGGGTCGGGGTCGCGCAGGTGTGGCTCCACGGCGGCCCGCCACCGCTCCACGTCGAAGGGCGCGCACATCGCCCCCGCCACGCCCGCGAGCACCTGCGGATGGACGCCCACGGGCGTCGCCACCACCGGTACGTCGCACGCCAGCGCCTCCACCACCGCCAGGCCGAAGCCCTCGGCCTCCGAGGGCACCACCACGACGGAGGCCGCGTTCACCCACAGCGGCACGCGCTCGGGGGCGACCCCGCCGAGCGTGTGCAGCTGCACCGCTGCACCCGTGGCCGCGAGTGCCCCGAGGAGCGCCTCCGCGCGGTCGTAGCGCTTGCCCGCGCGTGCCGGGTCGGCGGGGAAGAGCAGGCACGGCGCCCCCGGGTCGAGGCCCAGCGCTGTACGGGCCTCTGCGCGCGGCAGCGGCCGGAAGCGCTCCACGTCCACACCGCACGGCAGCACCTGCGCCCGCCGGCGCGCCGCGGGGTGGGTGGCCTCCAACTCGCGCGCGAGCTCCTCCGTCGGCGCGGCGACGAGGTCCATCAACGGCAGCACCGCGCGTGTTGCCACCCGCGTTCGGGGGTGCCGCACGTCGGTCCCGTGCACGGTCAGCCCGCGCACGCGTGCCGGTGCGGCCAGCCCCGGCCACGCGGCGAGACCGAAGTGCGCGTGCACCACGTCGAGCCGCTCCGTGGCCCCCTGCCCGCCGTACCGGCGCCCGCGCCCCCCATACCTGCGCCGCAGCTCGCGCGCCGCGCCGGCCAGCGCCCGCCCCCCGGGTGGCCACTCGTACAGCTCGACCTCCAGCTCGCGCTTCGGCTCCCGCGCCGCGAGCGCGCGTAGCGCTGCGACCTGGTCGCGCACGAACTGCCCCCGCTCCGGGTGCTCCGCGTCAGGCTGCATGTTCGAGACCACCAGCACCCGCACGACGGCGACGGTAGCGGCTCGTGCGCCGTCTCTGTCCCGCCACTCGACGTGACTGCCCGGGGGGCCCGCGACCACGAGCTCGTCCACGACTCCGTAACCCGAGCAAGCGTGTAGGTGGCCAACCACCTTGGCCGGCGAGCCTCACGGGGCGTAGCGATCCACAAGCGCAGTGGCGTAGCTCGGTTCGCGACTGGCATGTTCGTACTGGTACGCCCCAGCCTCGCTTACGATGCCACCGTGCCCGCCCTTGCCGCCGACCCCCGCGCCCGCCCCATCGGCGTGTTCGACTCGGGCGTCGGCGGCCTCACGGTGCTGCACGAGCTGCTGGTGGCGCTGCCCCAGGAGGACTTCGTGTACCTCGGCGACACCGCCCGCTTCCCCTACGGCGAGCGCATCGCCGAGGAGCTCGAGCGCTTCTCGGTGGAGATCGCCGAGGAGCTGCTCACGCGGCGCGCGAAGCTGCTGGTGGTGGCCTGCAACTCCGCGACCTCGGCGGCGCTGCGAGCGCTGCAGCAGGCGGATGCTGCAGACCACGCTCGGCGTCGACGTGCTCGGGGTCGTGCGCCCCGAGGCGCTGCGGGCGGTGGCGCGCACCCGCACCGGGCGCATCGGGCTGCTGGCGACGCCGACCACGGTCGCCAGCCGGCGCGTACGAGCGACGCGGTGGAGCGCGGTCGACCCGCACGTGACGCTCACCGCCGTGCCATGCCCGACGCTCGCCGCGATGATCCAGGCGGGGGAGCTTCGACGAGCGCGCCGTGCGCGCCGTGCGCGAGGCGTGCGCGCCGCTGCGCGAGGCCGACGTCGACACGGTGATCCTCGGCTGCACCCACTACCCGCTGATCGCGCCGCATGCTGCAGCGGATGCTCGGGCCGCGGGTGACGCTCGTCACCTCCGGTGCGGCGCTCGCGCGCCAGGTCGAGCACGCGCTCACCACGCGCGACCTGCGCAACCCGCGGGCCGGCGAGGGCGAGTACCGCTTCCTCTGCACCGGGGACGTGGCGGCGTTCCAGGAGCTGGGGACGCGCTTCCTGCAGATGCCGCTCGGCCCGCTCGAGCAGGTGCGCGTCGCGGCCGGCGGTCGAGGGCGGTCGCGTGAGACGCCGGATGAGGCAACCCGGGGATGTCGCTATGAGCGTTCCCCGCAGCTACGGCCGCGCGGCCGACGGGCTGCGCCCGCGTGACGATCGAGCCGGGGTTCGTGCGTACCGCGACCGGCTCGGCGCTGATCTCGATCGGGCGAGACCCGCGTGATCTGCACCGCCTCCGCGCAGGAGGGCGTGCCGCGCTGGCTCGCCGGCAGGGGCCGCGGGTGGGTGACCGCCGAGTACGGGATGCTGCCCGCGTCCACGGGCGAGCGCAAGCAGCGTGACGCGACCCGCGGCCGCCTGGACGGGCGCTCGGTCGAGATCCAGCGCCTGATCGGGCGCGCGCTGCGCGGCGTGGTGGACTTCAAGGCGCTCGGCGAACGCACGGTGTACCTCGACTGCGACGTGCTGCAGGCCGACGGCGGCACGCGCTGCGCGTCGATCACCGGCGCGTACGTCGCGCTCGCGCTGGCGTGCGCGCGCCTGCAGGGGGAGGGGGCGCTGGAGCGCACGCCGCTGAGCGGGTCGGTCGCCGCGGTCTCCTGTGGGATGGTCGCCGGGCGGGCGCTGCTCGACCTCGACTACGCCGAGGACTCCACCGCGGAGGTCGACGCCAACGTCGTGATGACCGGCGACGGCGGCCTCGTGGAGGTGCAGGCGACGGCCGAGCGCACGCCCCTCTCGCGCGCGCACCTCGACGAGCTGCTGGCGCTCGCCGCCGGCGGGATCGCGCAGCTGCGCGCCGCGCAGGAGCGGGCGATCGCCTCCTCCGCCGAGCGATGAGCGGGGTCCTCGCCGCGGTTTGCGCGGTCCCCTCGACGCGGAGCCGCGCCGGTGAGGCTCCTGCTCGCGACCCACAACGAGCACAAGCGCCGCGAGCTCGGGCGGCTGCTCGCCGGCGGCACGAGATCGCGCTGCTGCCCGACGCCGTCGAGCTGCCCCCGAGGATGGCGCGACGTTCGCCGAGAACGCGCTTGGCAAGGCGCGCGCCGCCGCGGCGCGACCGGCGAGGTCGACGATCGCCGACGACTCCGGCATCGAGGCCGCGGCGCTCGGCGGCGCCCCCGGCGTGCGCTCGGCGCGGTACGCCGGCGAGCACGCCACCGACGAGCAGAACCTCGACCAGCTGCTGCGCGAGGCGCCGGCGGGCAGCGCGCTGGCGTACGTCTGCGCGCTCGCGTACGTGGACCCCGTGGCCGGGGTCGAGCGGCTCTTCGAGGGCCGTTGCGCGGGCCGCCTCGCCCCTGCGCCGCGCGGGGCCGGCGGCTTCGGCTACGACCCCGCGTTCCTGCCCGACGACGTCGAGGTGGTGCCGGCCGGCCTGACGATGGCGGAGCTCACCGATGGCGCAGAAGGACGCGATCTGCCACCGCGGGCGGGCTGCGCGGGCGCTTGCAGAGTGGCTGCTGCAGCGAGGGATGAGCGGGGAGCAAGCGAGCGCCCTGCCGAAACCGCGTACCCGTATATGCCGGCGATCAGCAGAGAAGCTCGTTAGCAGCGCGACCCGCACCGTCATATATGGCGATGCCGAGAAAGAGCACACTGCGCACAGCGGCGAGCCGGTCCGCCCGCCGGCACATCGCGCCGTCCCTCAGAAGGAGGTTGAGCGCCGAAGCGGAGCTGGTGGACCAGGTGGCCGACCGCGCCGACCGACAGCGCCGCATAGCCGGTGTGACGCGGTGTGAGTCGAGGAGCAGCTGCGCGGCGGTAGCGAGGTCACGTGCGGGATTCAGCAAGTTCAGTGGAGCGCCGTGCCAGCCGGGGTGAACCCGCGACGGAGAGCGCATCCAGATCCCGCCGGGGGTGCCGCGATTCATCGCTCGGCAGCGGCTGAAGGCTGACACGACCGCTGACGCTCGGGGTTTGGCGACATGCTCGCGCAGCGCGTCGCGGAGCGGGAGTCGCAGATCGTGCTCGGCCTCGACCCCGACCCGCAGGCGCTGTGGCCGGCTGCGCGCGACGCCGCCGCGGGCGCGCGCGCCGACGCCTCGCCGACATGGCGCACGGCCATCTCCGTGCACGTTCACTGCTGCGCGCTGATCGACGCGGCTGGGCCGGCGTGCGTCGCCGTCAAGCCCCAGCTCGCCTGCTTCGAGCGGCTGGGCGCGGCGGGGTGGCAGGCGCTCGGCGAAGTGGCCGCCCACGCGCGCCACCGCGGCCTGCTGGTGATCGCCGACGGCAAGCGCGGGGACATCGCCGGTGACCGCCGCGGCGTACGCCCAGGCGCTGTTCGGCGGCGACCGACGGCGCGCGTCCGGCGTCGCTCGACGGGCTCGGCGCGGACCTGGCGACGGTCAACCCGCTGCTCGGCCGCGACGCGCTCGCCCCGTTCGTGGAGGCCGCGCGCGCCGCGGGGGCGGGGGTGTTGGTGCTGGTGCGCACCTCCAACCCCGGCGCCGCCGACGTGCAGGACCTCGAGCTCGCCGCGGGCGGGCGGGTGTGGGAGCGTCTCGCGGAGCTCGTCGCCGAGCTGGGCGCCCCCGGGGTGGGGCGCTCCGGCCTCAGCGACGTGGGCGCGGTCGTGGGGGCCACCGAGCCGCGGCACCTGGCGCGGGCGCGCGAGCTGATGCCCGCACGCTCTCTTGCTGCTGCCGGGCGTCGGGGCGCAGGGGGGGCGCGTCGAGGATCTCGCCGCCGCGTTCGCCCCCGGCAGGGCCGGTGGCCTGGTGGCGGCCTCGCGCTCGATCGCCCAGGCGCACCTGCAGAGCGGCGGCGACCCGCGCGGGCGCAGCGCGTGCGGAGGCGGAGCGGCTGCGCGCCGCAGGCGTGGGCACTGGGGTAAGGTGAGCGAGCGATGATCATCACGGTCACGCTCAACGCGGCGCTCGACAAGTCGCTGTCGGTGCCAACTTCCGGCTCGGCCGTCGCCACCGCACCGTGGAGCAGCGCACGATGGCGGGCGGCAAGGGCGTCAACGTCGCTCGTGCGCTGAAGGCGCTGGGGCAGCCGGTGATCGCCACGGGCATGGCGGGCGGGCCGACGGGAACGCGCGTCGTCGAGCAGTTGACGGAGGAGTCGATCCTCAACGACTTCGTGCGCATCCGCGAGGAGTCGCGCACCAACACCTCCGTGCTCGACCCGACGACGGGCGAGCAGACGGAGGTCAACGAGCGCGGGCCGCGCGGTGGACGAGCGCGAGGTGGAGCTGTTCCGCGACAAGCTGCTGTACCTCGCGCGGGGCGCGGCGATCGTGGTGTTCGCCGGCTCGCTGCCGCGCGGGGTGGAGCCCGACGTGTACGCCGCGCTGATCCGCGAGTTGCAGCGCGCGGACGTCCTGACCGTGGTCGACACCGACGGCGACCCGCTGCGCCACGCGATGCGCGCCGAGCCGGACGTGGTCACCCCCAACGTGCTGGAGGCCGAGGAGCTCGTCGGCCACGAGTTCGCCGACGAGCAGGAGCGCTCGCTGGCGGTGCGTGAGCTGGCCGCGCTGGGCGCGCGCGAGGCGATCATGACGCTGCCGGACGGTTGCTTCGCGCAGTTGCTCGTCGATGGCCAGCCCGCCCTGCTGCGTGCCCGCATCGAGGAGCGCGAGCCGGTCGCCAAGCGCGGCTCCGGCGACGCCTTCCTGGCGGGTTATGTGGCGGCGCGCTACGAAGGCAAACCCCCCGCGGAGTGCCTGCGCTTCGCGGTCGCCTGCGGCGCGGAGTCCACCGGCCGCCTCGGCGCCGGCCTGCTCGACCGCCGCGAGGTGCACCGTTTGGAGCACGAGGTGGAGCTGAGCGAGGTGGAGCTGCCGGCGGCGGCGAGCAGTTGACGGTCAGCCGCGCTTCGGGCAGCTGACGCTCAGCCCCCGGCCACGTCTCGCCGCAGGAACACCAGGTACGCCGCGAACAGCACCGGCACCGCGTACAGCGCGCACACCCACGCGGAGTGGCCGATCGGCGCCCAGTCGGTGGGGGTGCGCAGCAGGCCGTGCCAGTTCTCGAACTGTTCGGTGAGCAGGTAGGGCTTGATACCTTCCAGGCCGGGGATGTTCCCGACGATGTAGAGCAGGATCACGAGACCGACCGTGCCCACCACCGACGCGGCGCTGTTGCGCGTGGCGGTGGAGAGCAGCACGCCGATGCAGGCGACCGTCAGCAGCGGGATCAGGTAGACGGCGTTGGCGGCGAACACGAGCAACAGACCTTCGGGCGCGGACACCACCGAGCCGGAGAAGGTGACGACGTGCTTGAAGCCCCACGAGGCCACGCCCGCGACGGTCGCCACTGCGGCCGAGAGGAAGACCGCGAGCGCCCCGTAGGTCATCGCGGCGAGCGCCTTGGCGGCGAACACCTGCCCGCGGTTCACCGAGCGCGTGAGGATCGTCTTGAGCGTGCCGTTGCCGTCCTCGGCGGCGACGATGTCGCCGGCGACCAGGGCGGCGATCAGCGGCAGCATGAAGACCGACAGGAAGAGCAGCATCAACACCGGGGTCGCCAGGCCGGACTGGGTGATGTGCGAGGCGAAGATGTTGCCCTGGTCGTGGCCGCGGGGCCCGCGCAGGTTCTGCGCGACCACGAAGATGATCGGCAGGATCGCCGCGAGCCCCAGGCCGAGGTAGGTGCGCTTCTGGGCGACGAGCTTGCGCAGCTCCCAGCGGTAGGCGGTCAGCGTGGAGGGGCGTCGCGCGTGGGCAGCGCCGAGTGGGGTCGCGGGCGGAGCGCTTACGGCTGCGCTGCTCACCGGGTCTCCTCGAGCGCCCGCGCCGTCGCGGCCAGCCCGGACACGGCGGCCCCCAGCCGACCTCCGGACAGCGCGTCGGCGTCGTTCGGCGCGCCGGCTTCGGGCTTGTGTCCATCGCCGTCGCCCTCGGTCAGCCGGAAGAAGAGGTCCTCGAGCGTTGCCAGCTCCGGGGTGAGCGCGAGGATGCCCACCCCGGCCGCGCCGAGCGCGATCGAAAGGGGGCCCACGTCGGACTCCTGCGCCTGGAAGGAGAGGCCGTGCTCGCCGGTGGTCGCGTGCTGGACGCCCGGCTGGTCGCGCAGCACGGCAAGCGCGCGGGTGTCGTCGCTCGTGCGCAGCCGGTAGCCAGCGCCTCCCTGGCGGCGCAGGTCGGCGAGCGCGCCCTCGTAGACGACGCGCCCGGAGTCGACGATCGCCACGCGGTCGCACAGTTCCTGGACCTCTGGTAGCTGATGACTCGACAGGAGGACCGTGATCCCCTCGTCAGCCAGCCGCCGGATCAGGTCGCGCATGTCGCGCATACCCGCGGGGTCGAGGCCCGTGGCCGGCTCGTCGAGGATCAGCAGACGCGGCGCCCGCAGCAGCGCCGCAGCAATGCCCAGGCGCTGGCGCATGCCGTGCGAGTAGCCGCCGACGCGGTGCTCGGCGCGGGGGCTCAGCTCGACGGTCTCCAGCACCTCCGGGATCCGCTCGCGGGCGCCGCCGCCGTCCAGCGCGGCGAGCAGTTCGAGGTTCTTGCGCGCGGGTAGGTAGGGGTAGAAGCGCGGCGCCTCCACGAACCCCGCGACTCCCTCCAGTGCCCGCGCGCCTTCGCGGATCGGGTTGCGCCCGAATAGCTCGACGGTGCCCTCGGTGGGCATGATCAGCCCCAGGGCCATCCGCAGCGTCGTCGTCTTGCCGGCGCCGTTGGGGCCGAGGAACCCGTACACGTCGCCGGCGTGGACGTTCAGGTCGATGTGGTCGACCGCCAGCACCTCCTTGTAGCGCTTCACGAGCCCGCGCGCCTTAACAGGCTGGGCCTCGTCGCCCCTGGCTGCGTCCTCAGTCGCTCGTGTGCTCAGCACACCACGCTCCTTGCGTCCTTGCCAGGAACGACGAGGTCATGGGCTACAGGCCCTTGGCGACCGCTTCGACGGCGCCGGGTACAACCGAGCCGGCGACCAGGTAGCGCACGCCGGAGCGCTCGAAGGTGAGCAGCGTGCCGAGCTCGGTGGTCAGCTCGCTGGCGGTGGCGCCGTTGACCTTGACCTGCTGCAGCCCTTCGGGCAGGGTCGGGGAGGAGCCCGACTTGGTTTTGGCTTCGAGCACGGCGATCGTGCCGGGGCCGTGGCCGTGGGTGGTGACGGTGGGGTGTTCGTGTTCGCCGCCGCCCTGCGTGGAGCCGCCCTGGTGTTCGCCCGGCTTGGGCGGCACGACTTCCTCGACCTTGGCGGAGGCGGGCGGGGTGAATGCGAAGACCGACGGTTCCACCGGACCGTAGGACACTTCGGTGGCCGCCAGTTCGAGCACCGGCACGGAGCTCTCGGTCGAGTAGACGGCCGCGCGCAGCGGCACGCCGTGCACCGCGTCCCAGGAGAGCTCGACGCCGGCGAGCAGGCTGCCGGCTTCCTTGGGGGAGACGCGCACCGTGTAGGCGGCCTGGCCGGCGACGTCGGTGGGCGTGGCGCCGGAGACGTCGGCGTGCTGGCTGAGGTGCGAGATCGCTTCTTCGATCTTGGCGACGCTCGGAGCTTCGTGAGGTTCGCCGGGCACGTCGACGGAGTGCCCGGGCGCGTTGCGGTCGGGTTCTGCCGCACCCAGCATGTCGCCGCCAGCCAAGGAGCTGCGCTTTTCGGGCGCCGGCGGCGTGTAGCGGTAGAGCGTGTTGGTCGAGGCGTCGTACACCGACACGGTGTGTCCGTCGTAGTACACCTGCGTGTCACCCTTTTCGGACTGCAGCTCCAGCCGCACGCGCCCGTCCTTGGAGAGCCACAGCCGCCCGGAGGCGCCGGAGATGAGCGGGCTGGCGGTCAGCTGGCTCGCTTCGCCGCCACCGCTGGCGAGGGAGGCGCCTTCGAGCAGGCGGTCGGTCCACTGGATCTGGGCGGTGACCCCTTGGATGGGATGCCCGCCCGCCCCGGCGGCGAGCGCGTCGTGCACGGCCTGCGCGAGCTGCGCGGGCGGGGGCGTGGGGCCGACGACCAGCGCGGAGGCGAGCGCGGTCGCGCCGATGCCCACGGCGAGCACCACCGCGCAGAGCGCCAGCAGGCGGGAGAGGGGGAGGCGGCGCAGGAAATAGCTCAAGGGAGGTGGAGCCTCGGTCGCGGTTCGCGTCTCCTCACAGGCTAGCGCGCCATCTCAAGGGAACCTGAAGGCTGGATGAGAAGTTCTTGGCGTGCCGCCGCCGAAACCCTCCGACGCCGCCAACGTATATCGTGCCGCCCGACATGGCCCCCCCGCTCGCCACCGCCGTGCTGCCGCTGCTCGTCGTTGCCATCATCCTGGCGCTCGGCCTGGGTGTGGTGCTGATCGCCATGCGCCGTCCCCGCGCGGAGCGCCAGCGCCAGCCCGAGTCCAAGGCGGCGGATCGCCTGCTGACCGCGGCGCTCGTGGTGGTGTGCGCCTTCGGCCTGGTCGTGCCGGCGCTGGTGCTGGCCTTCAACGGCGAGCACCGGGCGGGCGCGGACCTCGGCGTGCACCTGGACGCCAACCAGCAGAAGGGCCGCGAACTCTTCTCGCACGCCTGCAACCTGTGCCACACGCTGAACGGCGCGAACGCCGTGGGCCGCACGGGCCCGAACCTCGACGTGTTGATCCCGACGGTCGCGTCGTCGCTGCCGGCGAGCTCCACCCAGGCGTACCTCGACCGCAAGGCGTTCGTGCTGAGCGCGATCCTCGAAGGGCGCGCGCGCGGCAAAGGTCAGATGCCCGCGCTGCTGTACCAGGGCCGGGAAGCCGCGGACGTGGCCGCGTTCGTCGCGGCGGTCGCCGGCCGCTGAGGCCGCCTCCACCGGCGCCGGCCGCGGGACGAGCTCGCCCGCCCGCCGGGTGTCGCACGAGTCAAAAGAGCCGTCCGAGCGCCTTGCAACCATCGACGCATGGTCGAACGGACCATGCGTCGTCGGCGTAGGCCGCGCCGCACTCCGTTGGAGTGGGTGGGCCCGAACCCCGACCGCATCGCCTCGTGGGCGGTGGTGATGGGGGTCGCGCTGGTGCTCGCCGCGCTGCTCAGCGCCCACTGACGCTTTGGCCATCCGTCGATACCGCCCGCGCGACCCATCGTCTAAGGTCAGCCACCGTGGCCGTGCAGACCGACACGCCGACGACCGCCGCGGACGTGACGGCGCTCGTGGAAGAGCGGAAGATCCGCTTCATCCGGTTCTGGTTCACCGACGTCCTCGGCCAGCTGAAGTCCTTCTCGATCAACGCCGCCGAGCTCGACGACGCGCTTCGAGGCAGGGATGGGCTTCGACGGCTCCTCGATCACCGGCTTCAACGCGATCGAGGAGTCCGACATGATCGCGATGCCCGACCCCGCGACCTTCGCCGTGCTCCCGTGGCGCCCCGAGGAGCAGGGCGTGGGGCGGATGTTCTGCGACATCATCACCCCCGAGCGCACCCCCTACGAGGGCGACCCCCGGCACGTGCTGCGTCGCGCGCTCGCGCGCGCGCGGCGAGATGGGCTTCGACACGTTCAACGTCGGCCCCGAGCTCGAGTACTTCCTGTTCCGCGACGCCCGCTCCACCGAGCCGCTCGACCAGCGGCGGCTACTTCGACCTGACGACGCTCGACGCCGGCTCGGACGTGCGCCGCGAGACCGTGCTCGCGCTGGAGCAGCTCGGCATCCACGTCGAGTACACCCACCACGAGGTCGGCCCCTCCCAGCACGAGATCGACATGCGCTACGCCGACGCGCTGAAGATGGCCGACGACTGCATGACGTACCGCATCACCGTCAAGGAGGTCGCGCTCAAGTACGGCTGGCACGCGACGTTCATGCCGAAGCCGCTGTTCGGCGAGAACGGCTCGGGCATGCACACCCACCAGTCGCTCTTCACGCGAGGGCGCGAACGCGTTCTTCGACGCCGACGACCCCTACTTCCTCTCCGACGTCGGCAAGGCGTTCATCGCCGGCCAGCTGCGCCACGCGCGCGAGATCATGCTCGATCTTCGCGCAGTGGGTCAACTCCTACAAGCGCCTCGTCCCGGGCTACGAGGCGCCGGTGTACGTCGCGTGGTCGCGCCGCAACCGCTCGGCGCTGGTGCGCGTCCCGCTGTACCACCCCGGCCGAGAGCAGCGCGACGCGCATGGAGCTGCGCTGCCCGGACCCGGCGTGCAACCCCTACCTGACGTTCGCGGTGCTGCTGCAGGCCGGGCTGGAGGGGATCGAGAAGGGCTACGAGCTGCCCGAGCCGATGGAGAAGAACCTCTACCACCTCTCGGCCGAGGAGCGCCGGCGCCTGGGCATCGAGCAGCTCCCGGAGACGCTCGGCGAGGCGATCGAGCTGACCGCTGAGTCGGAGCTCGTGCTGCGCACGCTGGGCGAGCACATGTTCAACCGCTACGTCGAGATCAAGCGCCGCGAGTGGGAGGACTACCGCGTGCAGGTCACGCAGTGGGAGTTCGACCGCTACCTCTCGATCCTGTAGGGCGCCGGGCCGGGCACCGCGCACGCGACCGGCCGCGCGGGCGCGAGCTGCCAGTGCATCGCCTGCAGCATGTGCCCGAAGGCGGTCGGGTGGCGCGGGGCGATCGGAGCGACGAGCGCGATCGCGCCCCGCGCGTGGCGCTCGTAGGCGTCCTCGCCCGTCAGCTGGGCGAGGCGCAGCAGCCCGAGCGCGGCCGAGGAGGAGCCGGCGGGGATGGGGGAGTCCTCGAGGTCCTTGCGCCGCGCGATCAGCGCTTCGCCGTCGGCGGCGGTGGAGAAGAAGCCGCCGTGCTCCGGGTCGGCGAAGCGCGCGAGCAACTGATCGGCGAGCGCCTGCGCCTCGATGAGCCAGCGCTCGGCGCAGGTCGCTTCGAACAGCACGAGCAGGGCCTCCACGAGGAATGCGTGGTCCTCCAGGAACGCCTCGATCCGCGCCTGCCCCCGGCTGTAGGTGCGTAGCAGGCGCCCCTCGCCGTCGCGCATCGTGTCCAGCAGGAACTCCGCGCAGGCGACGGCGGCGTCCAGGTATCGAGTCCCGTCCGCCCCCCCGATCACCGCGCCGGCGTCGGCGAGCGCCGTGACCATCAGCGCGTTCCACGAGGTGAGGCGCTTGTCGTCCAGGCCGGGCCGCACACGCTCCGCGCGCGCCGCCAGCAGCCGCTCGCGGATGCGCTCGCGCTCCTCCGCCGGCGGCCGGGGGCCGCGGTCGGTGAGCACGCACTGCCCACGGACCGGGCGGTGGGGGTCCTCGAAGTTGCCCCGCTCGCTCACCCCCAGCCACCGCGCCGCAGCGTCGGCGTCCTCCACGAGCGCGGCGCGCAGCTCCGCGAGGCCCCACAGGTAGAAGCGGCCCTCGGCTCCCTCCGAGTCGGCGTCGAGCGCCGCGTAGAAGCCGCCCTCCGGCCCGCGCATCTCGCGCAGCGCCCAGTCGAGCGTGTCCGTGCACACCTCCAGCAGCCGGTCCGCGGCCTCGTCCTCGGTCGCGCTCTGGCGCTCCCCCGGGTCGCCCGCCGTGCGCGCGGCCTGCCAGCCGTGCAGGTACGCCCGCGCCAGCAGCGCGTTGTCGTAGAGCATCTTCTCGAAGTGCGGCACGGTCCACGTGGCGTCCACCGCGTAGCGGTGAAACCCGCCGCCCACCTGGTCGTGGATGCCGCCGGCCGCCATCGCGCGCAGCGTTGCCAGCGACATCTCGCGCTCGCCCCGCGCCAGCAGGAGCTCCAGCACGGGCGCCTGCGGGAACTTCGGCGCTCCGCCGAAGCCGCCGTGCTGTGCGTCGAAGGACTCCCGCAGGCCCTCCACCGCGCCGTCCAGCGCGCCGGCGTCGAAGGGCTCGGCCGCGGGCTGCAGGCGCGCCCCGCCCGCCAGCTGCTCGACCGCCTGCGCGCTCCCCGCGCGGATCTCCGCGGCCCGCTCCCGCCACGTCTCCGCGATCGCGTGCAGCACCTCCGTCCACGAGGGTATCCCGTGCCGCGGCTGCGGCGGGAAGTACGTGCCGCCGTAGAAGGGCACCTGCTCGGGGGTGAGGAAGACGTTCAGCGGCCACCCGCCGTGGCCGGTCATGCCCTGCACGGCCGCCATGTACAGCGCGTCGACGTCGGGGCGCTCCTCGCGGTCCACCTTCACGCACACGAACTCCTCGTTCATCAGCGCGGCCACCCGCGGGTCCGCGAAGGACTCGTGTGCCATCACGTGGCACCAGTGACAGGACGAGTATCCGATCGACACGAGCAGCGGCACGTTCCGCTCCCGCGCTGCCGCGAGCGCCTCCGGCCCCCACGGCAGCCACGCGACTGGGTTCTCGGCGTGCTGGCGCAGGTAGGGGGAGCTCTCCCGGGCTAGTGCGTTGGGCATGGCGTCAGGGTTCGCGACTAAGTAGATGGCGGGATCGGGGTGGTCGATTCGGGGATGGGATGCGACGCACGCGAGCGCAGGTTGATCGATTGCCCACCCACCCGCACGGCGAGCATCGCGGGTGGCGCAGACCGCCCCGAAGCGGCCGCACCGGACCGTCAGATACTTTGTCGTGGACCCTTAGGGTAGGTCTCACCAGCCTCTCGCGCATCGCGGCCCCGGCGCCTGCCGGGCGCTCCCGCGCCGCCGCAGCAACGCCGCCCCTCCTCCTAACCCCCTTCACCAGCCGCGCGCACGAGCCCTGCCCCCGGCAGCTGCACGGGCGCCGGGGGCCACACCCCTTCCCACGCCTGCGCCCCCGCCCCCGTGGCGCGGCGGCCGGCGGCGGAGAGCTGGGCGTGCGCGACGCTGATGGTGAAGCGGCGGCCGCCGAGCGCGCCCGTGGCGCGCCCGCCGGTGAGGAGCGTGACGGTGCCGTGCGCGGCGGCGGCGCCGGAGACGCGCACGGTGATGTCGTGCACGTGGCTGCCCGAGGCCAGCGTGCCGCTGAGCGCGACGCCGGGCACGAACGTGAGGTTGGTGAGGTGCACCGAGGGGCCGCTGAGCCGCGCGTACCCGCCGTGCAGGCCGCCGAAGCTCGACCCGGAGGGGAGTTCCTGCTGGACCTGCAGCGTGGCGCCGATCACCTGGCGCACGAGGTCCACGAGCGTGTCGAGCACCGCTGTGAGCGTGCGCCCCGGTCTGCCGGCGAGGCCGGGCACGGGCTGCACTGCCGTCAGGCGGGTGGGGGTGACGGGGGTGGGGCTGAAGACGTCGGGCGTCGGCCGGCACGGTTGCACGGCGGCGCCCGCGAAGAACGCGCTGACGGCGTCCTCCGCGCAGCTGCTGAGGTCCGAGCCGAGGACGGAGTGGCCGGTGTAGGGGACGACGAGCAGCTGCGCGTCCGGGATCCGCGCGGCCACCGCGCGGGCGTTGGCGGTGGGGGTGCGCAGGTCCTGGGCGCCGCTCAGGATCAGCGTAGGCACGTTGGGCAGGGTGCCGGCGAGGGGCGGAGCGGGGGAGGCGGCGGGCCACGCCACGCACGTGGGCACCATGCTGTTCGCCCACGCGGTGGCCGCGTCGAAGGGGTAGAGGTCGGAGGCCGGCACCGTGTCCAGCGCGGCTTGCGCTTCCGCTTCGCGGGTCGCGGGGGGCGCGAGGCGCTGCCACGGGAAGGGCTTCTCTTCGCAGGAGGTCGCCAGGAAGAGCGCGTTGTCCTCCCCTTCCCCTTCCCCTTCCCCTTCGGAGGAGGGGCGCGGGGGCGCCGGCACGTTGGGGATCAGCCCTTCGGAGAGCAGCCGCTCGCGCAGCAGCGGGTCCGGTTCGCCGTGCAGCGCGGACTGCACCGCGGCGGGCAGCAACGCGCGCAGGGCGGGGTTGAGGTCGCCCGCCTCGAGGATCGCGAGCAGCGCCGGCTCGCCGAGCGAGGCTGAATGGCGGTGCCCGTACCCGTCGTACACCGTCCCGCTCAGGGACCGCTTACGCAGCCGCGCGGCGAGCGTGGCGAGGTCCGCGAGCGGGTTGGCGCTGACGTGCGCGCACGCGCCTTCGGAGCACAGCTCGCCGAGCACCGACCCGAGCGCCTGGAAGGTGGCGAGCGCGAAGGGTTCGGGGCCTTCGGGGGGCACGACCGAGTCGAGCACCTGCGCTTCGACGTGTTCGGGGTACCGTTCGGCGTACTCCTCGGCGACCTTGGTGCCGTAGGAGGTCCCGTACAGCACGAGCTTTTCGTAGCCGAGCGCCGCGCGGATGGCCTCGATGTCCTGCACCGATTCCTCGCTGGTGTAGGCGCCCCGCGCGGGGCCGAGCTGCTGCGCACACTGGGCGGCGAGCGCGCCGATGCCGCCGCCTTCGCCGAGCAGCGGGCTCTGCAGCGCCGGGCAGCCGAGCGGGTTCGAGGTGCCGGTGCCGCGTTGGTCGAAAACGACCATGTCGCGCGTGCGCAGCGCCGGCGCGAGCGCCTTGGCCATGAAGCCCGCGTAGGGGTTCGCGGCCTGTCCGGGCCCGCCGGCGAGCGCGAGCACCGCGCTCCCGCTCGGCGTGACTCCCGCCTGCAGTCGCTCGACGCTGAGGCCGATCGTACCGGCCGCCGCGCTCGCGCGGTCGAGCGGCACGGTGACGGTCGCGCACGCGAAGCTGCTCGCGTGCGGACAGGCCGTGAAGGCCGGTTCAGAGCCCGAGGAGGCGGCCGAGGGCGCCGGCCAGACGGCGGCCAGCGCGGGCAGCAGAGCCGCGAGGACCGAGTACGTGGCTCGCCTGCGCATCCGTTCCGACGATGGTAGCGGCCCGGGCGGTGGGAGCCGCCGGTACGTGGACGCGGTGGCCGCCGAGCGTGCCCGTGATCGCGCCGTGCGCCCCCAGCCGCAGCGTGCCGCGCGCGGCCGCGCGCCCGCCGACGCGCAGCACGCCGTGCGCGGCGAGCACGCCCGTGAGCGTCACGCCGGGGACGTAGGAGTAGCCGTGGAAGCTCACCCCGTGGAGCGTGAGCTGCGCCCAGCCGGCGCGCAGGCCGCCCGAGTCCAGCCCGGCGAGGTTGAGGAAGCCGCCTCCGCCCCCGCCTTCGCGGCCGGCCGCTTCGAGCAGCCGCTCCTCCAGCTGGCGCACGAAGTCCGCGAGCGTCAGCTGCACGGCCGTCACGGTTCGCCCGGCGCGGCCGTGCGCGCGGGGCGCGGGCGCCAGCGCGGAGAGCCGCTCGGGCGGCAGCGGCGTCGGCAGCTCCGTGGGCGGCGGCGGGGCCGCGGCGCAGGAGGTGCGCACCGCGCGTCCTGCGAGCAGCGCGCGCACCGCTTCGCGCGCGCAGTGGGTGGGCTCCGTCTCGAGCGTGGCGTGTCCGGTGTACGGGATGACGAGCAGGTGCGCGTCCGGGATCTGCGCGGCCACCGCCTGCGCGTTGGCGGTAGGGGTGCGCAGGTCCTCGGCGCCGCTCAGGATCAGGGTCGGCACGTCCGGCATCGCTTCGGAGACCGCGGGCGGCACGGGCGTGGCGAAGGGCCAGTACGCGCACGTGCGCAGCTCGTCGAAGTCGAGCACGTTGGTGGCGGTGAAGGGCGCGTACGTGCTCGCGGGCAGCACGCCGATCGCCGACCGCGCCTGTGCCAGCCGTTCCGCGGGGCTCGCCGCGCGGCTCCACGGGAAGTCGAGCTCTTCGCAGGTGGTCGTCAGGTACAGCGGCACGTCGATCCCTTCCCCTTCCCCTTCCGCTTCGCCTCCCTCCGCGCGCACCAGCAGCCGCGCGAGCGGCGCGGCGTCGCCGGCGGCGGCCGCGGCGTGCACGGCCGCGGGGAGTTCCGCGCGCAGCGTCGGGCTGAAGTCCCCCGCCAGGAGGATGTTCAGCAGCTCGTTGGAGGTGACCCGCAGTGGGTACGCGTGGCCGTGGGGGCCGATCCACCGCCCGTGCACGCCGCCGGCGCTCATGCGGCGCACGAGCCGCGCGAGGTCCGCCACCGGGTTGCGCGCGATCCCGGCGCACCGCCCCTGCGCGCAGAGCTGGCGCAGGATGCGCGGCACCGCCGCGAACGTCGGGCGGTTGAGCGGGTCGGGGCCCGTGGGCGGCACGACCGAGTCGAGCACCAGCGCTTCGACGTGCTGCGGGTAGCGCTGCGCGTACTCCTCGGCGACCTTGGTGCCGTAGGAGGTGCCCCACAGCACGAGCTTTTCGTACCCCCCGGCCACGCGGATCGCCTCGATGTCCGCGACCGTGTCCGCCGTCGTGTAGTACGCGCGTTCCGGCCCGATCTGCTGAGCGCACGTGCTCAGCAGCAGCCCGGCCGTGCGGTAGGAGCCGGGCGCTTCGAAGCCGTGGCAGGAGAGGGGGGTGCGAGTAGCCGGTGCCGCGCTGGTCGAACACGATCTCATCGCGCGTGGCGAGCGCCGGCCCGAGGATTTCCGTGAAGTCTTCGGCGAAGGGGATCGCCGCCTGCCCCGGCCCCCCTGCGAGTGCGATCACAGCGGTGCGCGCTTCGCCGACGGGCGCGCGGTGGCGGCGGATGGCGAGCGTGAGGACCCCCGGCGTCGCGCCGGAGGGGTCGAGCGGGACGGTGAGGTGGGCGCAGGCGTATTCCACGCTGCTGCCACAGGGCCCGAAGGAGAGCTCCGCCCCCGCGCGCGCGGGGAGCGCGCAGGCGAGGAGCAGGGGGGCCGCCAGGAGGGAGACGGAGAGCTTCCTTGCGAGCAGGGGCACCAGTTGGAACCTACTGGGTCGCTCGGCGGGAGGCGCCGGCCGCCGGGGGAGAGGACGCCCCGGCCCCCGACCGACGCGTCGGCGGGGGTGGCGCCGGCCGTCGGGTGGGCGCCGGTCGCGGTGTAGGGTGGGCGGCGGCATGGACCCCCACCGCCAGACGGTCACTGCTACCGCGGCGCCCGCGGCGATCGGCCCCTACAGCCACGCGGTGCGGGTGGCGGGCGAACTGCTCTTCTGCTCCGGCCAGATCCCCCTGGACCCCGCGAGCGGCGAGCTCGTCGGCGAGAGCGCGGTCGAGCAGGCACGCCGCTGCCTGGAGAACCTCCAGGCCGTGTGCGCGGCGGCCGGGACGACGCTCGCGCGCGCGGTGCGCGTGACGGTGTACATGGTTGACCTGGGGCACTTCGCGGAGGTCAACGAGGTGTACGCCGCGTTCTTCCCCGCGGACCCCCCGGCGCGTGTGACCGTGGGCGTCGCCGCGCTACCGCGTGGAGCACTGGTGGAGATCGACGCGGTGGTGGCGGTGGGGGCCGCGCCGGCCGGCGCGGCCGGTGCGGGCGCCACGACGAGCGCCGCGGCCGCTGCGCCCCCGCCCACCTCGCCGCCGAGCCCCGCCCCGTCCACGTCGGGGACACCTGCGCCCACGGCCGCCGAGGCGGTCTACCACGTCGAGCTGCGCCACTTCCCCCGCAACCTGTGCCGCTTCAACCTCAGCGCCGCTGAGCTGCAGACTGCGATCCTGGCCCCGTGGGCGGCCGACCGGTCCTTCGAGTTCGGCGATGTGCGGTGGGACCCCCGCCAGGCCCGCCTGACGGTGCTGGAGGGACCCCGGCTGGCACCCGGCGAGCTTACGATGGGCCGTGGCTGGAGCGCCGCGCAGCGCCAGGGCCGGGACGTGACCGCGGAGCTGCTTGCCGCCACTAGAATCTGACCCTCGCCTGGTGGGCGTAGCTCAGCTGGTAGAGCTCCGGGTTGTGGTCCCGGCGGTCGGGGGTTCGAGTCCCCTCGCTCACCCTCACGGAACCCCTGGTGGATGCAGGGGTTCCGGCGGTTAAGGGGTCGGCGGCGGGGTTGGAGCGGGCGGGGGTGGCAATGGAAGTGGCAATAGGCGGTGTGCCGAATTGCTTGATAGTCGATCAAGTTGGGGTCAAGTACGGGGTAACATGAGGCGCGTATTGAAGCTGGCCCGGAGCCGCGCCTCCCGCCGTAGCAGTAGGCGGCGCGGCTCCGGGGGTTTATTGTCGCCCCCAGCCCAGCTACGGCTTGCAGGAGTCGACGGTGGTATCTGTCATGGGCCTCGCTCGTCCGTGATGATCGTCAAGCGCCCGTTGTGCTGCGGGTCGAGTCGGTAGTTGCCATTCTGATCTCTCATCAGCACGCCATCCGCGTTCAGCCTGCGGAGCGCGGCACGGATTGCCGGGGCGCGTGCGTGGGGGTTGCGGTGCTTGACGGCCTCGACGATCCGCGTGATCGTCCATGGCTCGAAGCCTCGCAGGCGCATGATCGCCAGGATATGGTCGCGATTGGTGCCGGGCATGGGCTGCTCCGATGGTGATTCCTCGTCTTGCTTTTTGGGTTTCTGAGTTGCGTCCATTAGCTCCAAGACTCCTCGTAGAAAACGCTCTTCCTGCTCCAAGCGGGCGCGCTCCGTGTAGATACGGTCAAGATCGGCTTCGACCTCATTCCGGGGCTTGTTGGCGAGTTCCTCGATGATCTTGCTGAGGGCCATGCACTCATCCTACCAGAGATTGACTCGACGGAAAGCCATCATGAAAGGAAATTTCCTTGCCCTCGATGGTTTTGTTCTCGTTTACCGCGGAAGGACTCGGCGCGGGCCTGGCGGCGAGCGCTAAGGCTGGCGGAAGATGCCGTGGGTGCCGATGCGCCGCCAGATGATGTGCGGCTCGCCGGGGCGAAGCTCGTTGCCGTACTCGAACGTGGCGCGTCCGTCGGGAGCCCAGGTCATCTCCCACACGCCGGGATAGCCCTGCACTCGCTTGACGCGAAGCCCGGGCTCGAACCTCCCACGTCGTAGGCAGGCGATGAACTGGTCGAGTGCCTTTTCCCATGCTGCTGCCTGCTCGGCGGTCAGGGCCTTGTGATCGCGCAGGAACCGGCGCCGCGCCTGGTAGGTCGGCACTAGTCCAGGCGCGAGGCGCGCAGCGCGGCCTTGAAGGCGTCGGCGTCCTCGTACACGTCGCCGGGGTCGGTCGCCGCTTCGCGGTCGGTTTCCAGCTCGCCGGAGAGCCAGTCGGGGGTCCAGAACCATGCCTGCTCGGGGTCGATCCGGCTGTTCGAGAGGCTGCGCAGGAACACGGCCGCGCCATCGAGTGTGTTCTCGGGCAGATGCTCCACCAGCTCGTGCAACTCAGTCTTCGTCATGCCCTCATTCTCGCACGCTCCGCGGATCATGGTGCGTGGTGGGCGTGGAGGTGCTGGCCGTTGACGGGCGAGCATCGGCGGGTGTTCATGCCCGGCTCAGATGCGCCGCGCAGCTCTAGCGGCCCCCGGGCTTGCTGCCCTGGGATGCCCGATCGACGTGCGCTTGGACGGCGCGGCGAAGTTCGGCCGCGACGGAACGGGATTCGCTGGCCGCGATCTCTCGGAGGCGATCGGCGGTCTCGCGTGGGAGACGAACCGTGAAGGACACCGACTCGG
The DNA here is from genome assembly GCA_963821775.1 of uncultured Solirubrobacterales bacterium. Taxonomy (GTDB): domain Bacteria; phylum Actinomycetota; class Thermoleophilia; order Solirubrobacterales; family Solirubrobacteraceae; genus Palsa-744. The sequence goes on from CAWGFB010000002.1 coordinate 283,492, forward strand.
AGTCAGGTTGAGTCATTACAGCTTCGAGCTGCTGGGGAGTTACCTGCAAGCCTACTTCGAGGATGGCGCGTCGTTCGCCGACGCGATCCGTCCGGTCCCGTGGCGTCTGCGGGCACGGATCGCGGTCGAGTCGATGATCGGTCGCCCGCTCAGGGGCCTCGCACTCCGGCTCCCGCTGGCGAGCGAGAGCACCTACACGCTGCCCCCCGGACTGCTGCGCTTCGCGCACTGACCGGCCGCTGACCGTTGGGCCGTGGGCCACAACTCAAGCGTGGCCCGTTCACGGCCAAGGATGTCAAGAAGGCCCTCAAGGCCGACGGCTGGGTGTCGAAGAGCGGCGGCAAGCGCCAGACCGTCTGGACGCACCCCGCCAAGCCCGGCAAGTTCGCCGTATCCGAGAGTTGGACCGCGCTGCGAGCATGGGATCCGATCCTGAAGGGCCATTGTTCGTACCTGCCAGATCGACAAGGAGCGGCTTCTGCGGCTGGTCAATGGGCTGGACGGGTGAGCCTCGCTGGAGGGTGCCCCTCATGCCGCGAGGTCGGCGAGCAGTTCTTCGAGCACGAGCTCCTCCTCGATACGCTGTCCAACGCGGCGCATGGTCTCGCCGAGGAGCGGATCCCAGCTCGCGTGCGCCGGGGCGCCGACGAGCGGCTGAGGCGATGTCACGGAATCCGCAGCGCGTAGGTATGCCTCGGTGTCGAACCGCCACGGGACGAGCGGCAGGCGAGCGTGCAGCACGTTGGCGATGCGCACACCGCCCCAGTCGAAGTCTCCGTGGTGGGTCAGCCGTGCGCCGGCTGCTGCGAGCGCGCGCAGGAGCAGCAGGGTGGCGGCGCCCGGCTGACCGCTGGTGCACACCAGCGGCGGGCACTCCGCTCCGAGACGGTCGGCGGCAAGCGCAGCAAGAGGACGAACCTGAAGTCGAAGAAGGAGCGGCAGGGCGCATCGGCTGGCTGCCCGGCTGGACGGTGAGCGTCAGCTCCTGCTGCTGCTGGGGCGTCAGGTCCGGAGCGCGACGGGCGGCGACCGCCGACCGTCGTCGGCCTGCGTGGTGCTGACGGTCTGGAGGATCGAGGTCGGGACCCGCGGCAGGTAGACGCCCTTGTCGGTCGGGATTGGCGCCCTCGCCCTGAGGGCGTGGTCATGCTCCCCATGACGGTGTTGGCCTGGCCCGGCTGGATGGTCAGGTCCATCACCATCTCGGGGAAGTAGTAGCCGGCCGGCGGGTTGGTCGCGGTGCGTGCCGTCGATCACCAGCTTGACGTCGCCGGTGGGGACCGAGCTGAACGAGAAGCTGCCGTCGGCGCCGGTGACGACCGCTGTCCTGCGGGTCGCCGAGGATGTAGACCGTCACCCCGGCGATCGGCAGCAGGTAGATGTCGTCGCCGGTCATCAGGACGCCGTCGGGGCCGGCCTTGACGTCGTCGCGCGTGTCGGGCTTGAGGTCCGGGCCGGGGTCGGCGACGATGCCCGAGAGGCTCGTGTTGGGCACGTTCGCCGTGCTGACCGTCGTGAACGTCTCCGTGAGCATGCTGCCGGCCGTGCCGGTGCCCGGCCGCGTCCAGCAGCGGTGCCGTCGGCCGCCTTGATCTTCGAGCCGTCGACGGTCAGCGTGATCGATCGAGCCGCCCGGCATCGGGTTCGTCGGGAAGAGCCAGGCGTACGTGCCGTCGTTCGCCGGGACGATCGTCGTCGGGATCGACGGCCCCGGTCGAGTCGGTCAGGTAGAAGTCGGACGCGGTCAGGGTCGACGTGTCGATCGGCCGGGAGAAGATGATCTTGGGCCGGAAGGTCACGCCGACGTCGACCGACGCCGTCGGTCGGCGCAACGCTGCTGAGCGTCAGCGCCGGGGGCGCGGCCAGGTTGACGTTCACCGTGTCGTGCGCCACGTTCCCGGCCGCGTCGCGCGCCGTCACCGTCAGGGTGTGGTTGCCGACGGTCAGGCCGGACAGGTCGAGCGCCTGCGAGAACGCTGCCGTCCGAGCCGAAGGCGATCGGGATCTCGGTCCCGCCGTCGAAGTCGTACGACAGGGACGTGATCGCCGAACCGGTGCCGTCGGCCGTGCCGGAGAGGAGCTCGCCGTCCGTCAGGTCGCCGTGCTCACGTGGGCTGGTGAGCGTGATCGACGGGCGCCTTGGTGTCGAGCGTCATCGCGACGTCGACGACCGGGGTCACGTTCCCGGCGAAGTCGGTGGCCTCGAAGCCGATCGTGTGGGCGCCGTCGGCCGAGCCGTCGGTCGCGAACGTCGTCGTGCAGCGAGAAGTTGCCCCTGCGCGTCGAACGAGACCGGCGCGAAGGCGCCGCCGTCGACCTGCGCCTCGAGCGACGCGACGCCCGAGAGGTTGTCGAGCACCGTGCCGGTGATCGTGATGTTCGACGAGGTCGTCACGCTGCCCGTCGGACGGGTTGGTGAGCGTGATCGTCGGCGGGGTCGTGGTCGGTCGAGTGTCGAGAAGGTCTGGAGGACATAGGCGCCCAGGTCGGACCCCGCGGTCAGGCCGGCCGTGTCCGAGAACAGGAAGTGGATGCCGCCGTAGATCCGGCTCATGCCGGCCTCGTCGGCCGCCTGCTCGAAGCTGGTGAACGTGCGGGTGACGCCCGGCAGGCCGACCGAGGTGGCCGTGAAGCTGTAGTTGTCGCCGAAGACCGCCGTGAGGACCGCCGCCGCCGCGCCGCTGAAGGTGCTGTGGCCCGAGACGTACTCGGGGAACGGCGGCGTGTTGATCAGCGGCTCCCAGTTCGCGATCGTCTCGATCTGGCTGTTCACGGCGGTGCCGGCGCCGTCGGCGAGCTGGATCGGCCGCCAGGTGTTGTAGGTGTACTTGGCGTCCCAGGCGACGATCGCCGCATCGGCCATCGGCGACGTTCAGCTCGGCGAAGAGCCGGGCGTCCTGGGCCAGGCTGTCGCCCTGCTGCTGGGCGACCTGCTCGGCGATCGCGTTCCAGTGGCCCGGCGGCGTGTACGTGCCGGCGCCGTCGTTCCAGAACTTGGCGATCTGCGTCTCGTCGGCGGTCCGCGTCGTGCTGTTGACGGCGCCGAGGCTCAGCGTCTGGTTGACGTCGTCGGCGTACTCCTGGCTGGTCAGGGCCGGGGGCGGGCCGGGCCGGAACTGGCTGTCGCTGGTCATCGCGAACGGCTTGAGCGTGGCCCACTGGGGGTTCTCGGCGGGCATGAACGCCGGGCGCCGTCGGCTGCCAGTCGCCCGGGGCCGTGCCCGGCGTGTAGTCGACGTAGTTGGTCGACCCGTCGTTCGCCCGCATGGCGATGATCGCGTTGGCGACCGACTGGCCCACCGCCAGGCCGTCGGTCCTCGACTGGCCGGCGGGCATGCCCGCCATGTCGGCTGGCCAGGATGCGAGTTGAAGTTCGACTGCCTGGGCCGGGTAGAGGTACGACAGGACCGTGTACGCCGCCGACGCGACGGCCGCATCGGCCGAGGCGTCGGCCGGCGCCTTGAGCGAGACGTAGTAGCCCGGCGTCCCGTCGATCGCGTTGACCGCGTCGTAGACCGCCGCCGAGACCATCGCCAGGCCGCGCGAGGCGAACTCCGGCGTCGACGCGTCGTTCTCGATCGCCTGGAGCTGCGACCTGGTTCCAGTAGATGACCTGGTTCACGCCGCCGGGCGAGGATCGCGGTGGATCGTCACCTGGTACTGGCTGGTGTTCCCGGCCGCGTCACGGCCTTGACCGTCAACGCGTTGTCGCCCAGGGCCAGCGGCACGCCGGGGAACTGGAAGGTGCCGGTGTTCGTCGACTCGGCGGTCAGGCCGGTCCCCACGAGCGTGACGTGACGTTCGGGCCGGTCTGCCCAACCAGAGTGATCTGGCCATTCGTGGTCGCCAGGCCGCTGGCCGACGACTCCCGGTCCGTCTGCGCCAGGCTGAAGGTCGGCTGGATGGGCGGAGTCGTATCGAGAATGAAGGTGAAGTCGACCGTTGATGCGTTCCCCGCGGCGTCAACGGCTTGAAAGAGCACGGTGTGTGTGCCGTCGGCGGTTTCGTTGAGCGGGAGAGCGGGCTTGAAGGTGAATGCGCCCGTGGATGCGTTGAAGGCCAAGGCGAGCAGCGGGCCGTTGTCGAGTTGTTCCTGCAACCCGGCCACTCCACTGAGGGTGTCGCCGACCATGCCCGTGATCGTGGGATTCGAGCCGACGGCCAAGCCCGAGTTCGGCGCGGTCAGCGTGATCGACGGAGCCCGGGTGTCCAGCGTGAAGGAGGCGTCGGCGACGGTCGAATTCCCGGCCGCGTTGATGGCCGTGAAGGCCAGGGTATTGCGCCGTCGGCGGACCCATCGAGCGGGAGCGTCGTCGTGTAGGAGAAGTTGCCCGAGGCATCGAAAGCGAGCGGACATGCCAGGACCGCCATCCAGGCTGACGAGCAGCGACGAGACCCTCGTCTCCGCATCGGTCGCTTGGCCGGTGATCGTGACCTCGGTCCGGGCCGGCGCGGCCAACGGGCGGACCAGGCTGAGGAAGGGTGGATGAGGGACAGGGACGGGCCTCAGGATCGTCAGCTCACCGATCCGGGGGCGTCGCCCACTCTTGGGGCCGATCACCTCGATCGGCGTCGTGCCGTAATCGACGTGGAAGGTGAACTGGAACCGCCCCTTCTTGTCGGCCTTCGCCACCTGCTCGGTCGATCCGTTGGCTCCGATGTCGAGCTTCAACTTGGCCCGGGGAGTCGTCTTGCCGTCGATGATCGTCGTGCCGTCCGCTCCCGGAGGCTGGACGAGAATGATCGGGAGCACGATCGGCTTGGGAGGCTTGGGAGCCTTTACGCGCAACCCTCGCGCTATCATCGAGCATGGAAAAGCGAGCGAGCAATTCGCGCAGTTTCGAGGCTTTCCATGATCGGTAGCCACAGTGACGGAGCGACCGACAAGCCGAGCGTAAGCCCTGTTTTCCGGCGGCCGCAATGCCGCCGTGGTGAGAGGGACATGAGGGGAGCCCTATCGACTTGGCTGCGAATCATCCTGAGGAGAAGGGGCAACGAAGATCGGAGAACGATTCGCGGTCTCGTGATAAGGAGATCCATCTCAAACGAGGCGTAACCGGATCTTGGCCGATCGCGTTCCGTGATCGTCAGCTATCTAGAATGCATTGAGTCGCCTTTTGATGCAAGATCTGAGCGATGGGTTTTCT
>CAWGFB010000003.1:0-256019 GCA_963821775.1 uncultured Solirubrobacterales bacterium
GGAGGCGGGGGGCTGCAGGCCGGCGCCCGCGTCCATGCCCGCGCCGAGGAACGGCGCGAGCGCGCGTTCGCGGGCTTCTGGGTCCTGCGCTTCCCACGTGAGGTAGGCACGCGCGAAGAGCGTCGCGTAGCCCTCCGCCGCGAGGTCCTGCATGGCCGCAGGACGCAGCAGCGCGGCGGGCAGGCCCGCGCGCGGCGGGTCGAGCGCCAGGCGCGCGGTCGCGAGGAGGCCCGCCAGCGCGAGCGCGTGGAGCAGGTGGCGCAGCAGGTCGCGCTCGAAGCGGACCCGCCACAGGGGGCGTGCCGTCACGGTGACGAGCGGGTGCACCGCGGCTGTCGGGGTCGTGAGGACGCGCGTGCCACGCCGCTCACCGTTCGAACCCGAACTCGGCGCGCGCCCCGTGCGCGGTCGCCGCGGTCGCCGCCGCCGTGGCCGTCGCGGCCGGCGGAGCCGGGGCGGGAGCGGCCGGGGTCGTGGAGCTTGCTGCCGGGGTCGCGGGGCTCGCGGTCGGAGGAGTCGGGGCGGGGGCGACCGGGGTCGCGGAGCTCGCGACCGAGGTCGTCGGGCTCGCAGCCGAGGCGGTGGCGGGAGTAGCGACGACGCCCGCAGCGCGCGACACACGCGGGCGCGCCGGAGGGGCGAGCGCCGCGAGAGCCTGGCGGCGGGCAGCGCGGCTGAACGTGCTCGGCGCCCGGCGAGCCGGCCGGCGGCGAACAGCTCCACCGGACGACGCCCGCGCTGCGACCGGCGCCGACCGAGCCGCGCGCGGCGGGTGGGGTACGACCCCGCCGTCGGCGAGCAGCCGCCCTCCCGCCCGCGAGCGCACGGCGTCGAGCGCGACCACACCCGTGACAGCCGCGGCGACGACACTCAGCAGCGCGCACCACACGACCCGCGCTCCGACGAGCGCGCGCCGCCCGCGCGCCGGCGGCGCCGCGCACAGGACACGCCCCGGCACGGCGGGTGTCCCGGCCGAGGCCGGCGGGCCCTCCGAGGCGAAGAACTCATCCTCGGTGTAGACGCGGTAGGAGCCGCGCTGCGGGGTGGCGCGCAGACCGGTCACGGGGCCGCCGCCGACATGTCACACGCAAGAACCACGCCGGCGACCGGAGGCCACGGTGGGGAGACGCCGGGCCTCCGGCCGCGAGCGCGCGGAACGGGGCCGCCGCGAGGTCGCGCCTGCGACCGACCTGCGGCGTCCCCGGGGACGCGCCTATGGGGGTGGTGGGGGATGAGCATAGGTGTGTCCCTATACCTCTCTTCCGACCCCGTCCACAGAGTGGGACACCCCGTCCCACGGCTCCTCCTCCAGCAGCGCCCGCAGCCGCGCGCGGGCGCGCCAGGCGACCTTGCGGTACTTCGCGTGCGACCAGCCGTGCTGCTCGCAGAACTCCGCGCGCCCGATGCCGAGCGCGACCTGGCGAGACCAGCACAAGGCGCTGGTCGGCCGTGAGCTGCCGCGCCAGGCGCGCAATCTGGCGCAGCTCGTGGCGGTGCAGCGACGAGCGGGCGAGCTCGGCGCGGGGGTCGGCGAGCTCCGCTCCCACTCGCCCGGCGCCACCGAGCGAGAACGCCGCGGCGAGCGCCGCCTGTATGCGGGCTGCGGCCGAGCAGCGCGCGGCGGCGGTCGAGCACGCGCGAGAGGAAGCGCTGCTCGAGCACGTCGGGCGAGGTGCAGGCGGCTGGCGAAACCGCTGCCCGTCGCGCGCGGCCGCGCAGCAGCTCGAGCGTCGCCTGGCTGTAGCAGTCCTCGAGGTCCTCGCGGCGCAGCCGGCGGCGGTGCACGCGTAGCAGCAGCTCGCGCCGCGCGCCGCGATCGCGACCGCCTCGGCGGCGACGCGCCCACGAGCTCGCGCGGGCGCCGTGCGCGGCGGCGCGCCCAGGCTCTCTTGGCGGTCCATCGGGTAGACACATAGGCATGTCGTCCCGACACCGCAGGCGGCCCCCCCTGCCATCGCATTGCGCCGCGCGCGCGACCGCCGGCGGCGGCGCGCGTCCGATGAGCCTCACCGATCGCCTGCACGCCATCGACCGCTTCCAGCAGCGCCCCCGCGGCTGGCTTCGTCGCGGCGGTCGTCAAGAAGTTCGGCGACGACCAGGCCGGGCAGCTGGCGGCGCTGATCGCCTACTACGGGTTCTTCTCGCTGTTCCCGCTGCTGCTGGTGTTCGTGACGGTGCTCGGCTTCGTGCTGCAGGGCGACCCGGGCGCGCAGGAGAGCGTCCTGCACTCGACGCTCAGCCAGTTCCCGGTCATCGGCACCAGCTGCAGGGCCACGTGCACTCGCTGAGGGCAGCGGGCTGGCGCTGGGGATCGGCCTGGTGGGCGCGCGCTCGCCGGCCTGGGCATCACGGGCGCGACGCAGAACGCGTTCAACACGGTGTGGGACGTGCCGCGTCAAGGAGCGCCCCAACTTCCTGGCGTGGCGGCTGCGCGGCCTCGCGCTGCTGGCGGGGCTCGGGCTGCTGAGCGATCGCTCTCCACCGTGGTCGCCGGCTACGTGACCGCGCAGACGGGCAGGCGTGGCGGAAGTGCTCGCGGGCGTCGTGGTCGGCGCTCGCGGCGAACCTGCTGCTGTTCTTCACGGCGTTCCGAGTGCTGACGGTGAACGAGGTGCAGACCCGCGACCTGCTGCCCGGCGTCGATCGACGGCGACCGTGCTGTGGCAGATCCTCCAGCACCTCGGCGGCTACTACGTGGACCACGTGGTGCGCCACGCGCAGGAGACCTCGGGCCTGTTCGCGTTCGTGCTGGGCCTGCTCGACGTGGCTGTACCTCGGGGGCCAGGTGACGGTGCTCGCGGCCGAGATCAACGTCGTGCGCGCGCGGGGGCTGTGGCCGCGCAAGCTTTTCTGAGGGGGACCCGGCCGGGCAGTGCTTTGGAGAAGAAAGAGAGCCACCCGGCGCATGCGCCGGGTGGCCGGGCCGTGCATGCACGGCCCGGAGCACGGCCGCATGCGGCCGTGCTGGACCGGCCACATGTGGCCGGTCCCGACACCGCACATGTGCGGTGTCGCCCGCCGGCGCATGCGCCGGCGGGAACTGCTCCCCCCCCAAGCATGCGCCTACCGGCCACGCTCAGCTCCACCCATGCGCCCGGCCCCCACCCGACCCGCACGCCTCTCCGGGCCCCTCTCCCCCCTCTTGACATCCTCGCCGCGGTGGCTATACTACCTATACATTCGTAAGCTCATATGGAGCGTATAGCCATGCCCGCAAGCTCAGAGAACGGCAAGACCCCCACCCCCACCCCCCGCCTGGTCGCCGCCCAGTCCGAGGCGCGACCGCTGCTGCGGCTGATCCCGCTCGACGACACCGTCGTGTTCCCCGGCATGAGCATCACGCTCACCGTGGACGTCGGCGACGACGAGCGCGTCGTGCTCGTGCCCCGCCACGAGGACGAGTTCCTCGAGGTCGGCATCGTCGCCGAGGTCTCCGAGCGATCGCTGCGCCTGCCCGGCGGCGGGCGCGCCGTCGCGCTCTCCGGCCAGCACCGCGCGCTGATCGGCGCCGCGCAGACGGGCACCGACGGCGAGCTGCGCGTCGAGGTCGACGAGCGCCCCGACGAGGTGCCGACCGACGGGCGCACGCGCAAGCTCGAGCGCGAGTACCGCGCGATCGTCGAGGAGATCCTCGAGCTGCGCGGCGACGACGGGCGCATCGCCGCGTTCCTGCGCGCGATCAGCGAGCCCGGCGCGCTCGCGGACTCCGCCGGCTACAGCCCCGACCTGTCGTACGAGCAGAAGGTCGAGCTGCTGCGCACGCTCGACGTGACCGAGCGCCTCGAGCTGGCCGTGAAGCTGCAGCGCGAGCGCCTCGCCGAGCTGCAGATCCGCAAGCGCATCCGCGAGGACGTGCAGGAGGGCGCCGAGAAGCAGCAGCGCGAGTACTTCCTGCGCAAGCAGATGGACTCGATCCGCAAGGAGCTCGGCGAGGACGACGGCTCGGTCGTCGACGAGTACCGCACGAAGATCGAGGACGCCCGGATGCCCGAGGAAGTCGAGGAGCAGGCGCTCAAGGAGCTCGGGCGGCTCGAGCGGATGGGCGAGCAGACGGGCGAGTCGAGCATGATCCGCACCTACCTCGACTGGCTGATCGCGCATGCCGTGGGGCAAGCGCTCGGAGGAGCGCCTCGACCCGGTCGCGGCGCGCGCGGTGCTCGACGCCGACCACGCCGGCCTCGAGGACGTCAAGGACCGCATCACCGAGTACCTGGCGGTGCGCAAGCTGCGCCAGGACCGCGGCATCGAGGCCGACCCCAAGTCGGGCGCGATCCTCACGCTGATCGGCCCGCCCGGCACCGGCAAGACCTCGATCGGCGAGTCGATCGCGCGTGCCACCGGGCGCGAGTTCGTGCGCATGTCGCTCGGCGGCGTGCGCGACGAGGCGGAGATCCGCGGCCACCGGCGCACCTACATCGGCGCGCTGCCGGGCCGGCTGGTGCGCGCGCTGCGCGACGCCGGGACGATGAACCCGGTGATCCTGCTCGACGAGGTCGACAAGGTCGGCGCCGACTGGCGCGGCGACCCCTCCGCGGCGCTGCTCGAGGTGCTCGACCCGGCGCAGAACCACTGCTTCCGCGACCACTACCTGGACGTGGAGCTCGACCTCAGCCAGGTGATGTTCATCGCGACCGCCAACGTCGCCGACACGATCCCCGGCCCGCTGCTGGACCGCATGGAGGTGATCCGCTTCGACGGCTACACCTCCGAGGAGAAGCTCGCGATCGCCAAGGGCTACCTGTGGCCGCGCCAGCGCGACCGCAACGGCCTGCGCGAGGGCGAGGTGGCGATCTCCGACGAGCTGCTGCGGATGATCATCGCCGAGTACACCCGCGAGGCGGGCGTGCGCAACCTCGAGCGCGAGCTCGGCAAGCTGCTGCGCAAGACCGCGACGGGGATCGCCGCGAGCCTGCCGGTGGCGCCGGCGGAGTCTGCGCCGGCCGCGGAGGAGGGCGCCGAGCCCGCGGACCGATCGGAGATCGGCCAGCAGGCGGACGCCGAGTCCGCGACGGCCGGCGAGGAGACGCCCACGACCCCGGTGACGATCGACCTCGAGACCATCCGCGACGCGCTCGGCCGCCAGCGGTTCTTCCAGGAGTCGGCGGCGCGCACCGCGATCCCGGGCGTGGCCACCGGCCTGGCGGTGACCGGCACCGGCGGCGACGTGCTGTTCGTCGAGGCCACCGCGATGAAGAGCTCGGGCTCGGGTGGCAACGGCCTGGTGCTGACCGGCCAGCTCGGCGACGTGATGAAGGAGTCGGCGCGGATCGCGCTCTCCTACGTCCGCGGCCACGCCGAGGAGCTCGGCATCGACGAGAGCGCGTTCGAGGGGCAGGAGTTCCACGTCCACGTGCCCGCCGGGGCGATCCCCAAGGACGGCCCGAGCGCGGGCGTGACGATGGTCACCGCGCTGGCGTCGCTGCTCACCGGCCGCCCGGTGAAGCACACCGTCGGCATGACCGGCGAGGTCACGCTGCAGGGCCGGGTGCTGCCGATCGGCGGGCTCAAGCAGAAGGTGCTGGCGGCCCACGCCGCCGGGCTGACCGACGTGATCCTGCCGGAGCGCAACCGCGGCGACCTCGACGACATCCCGCAGGAGGTCCGCGAGCAGATGACCTTCCACCCGGTGATGACCGTGCAGGAGGTGCTCGACCTGGCGCTGGAGCCGGCGCGCGATGTCGCCACCAGCTCTCGTAGGCCGCCCCGAGCCCCGAGCCCGCGATGCCCCCCGCCTCCCGCTTCGGCCCCCGCCGGTGCGAGCCGGTCCCCCAGGAGGTCCGCCGTACGGCGGACCTCCTGGAGCGCCGCTGGCAGCTGTCGGTCCTCTACGCCGCCCTCACTGGCGCGCTGCGCTTCAACGAGTTCGCCGAGGCGGTGCACGGCATCTCCCCGCGGATGCTCTCCGAGCGCCTGCGCGACCTGGAGGCCGCCGGCCTCGTGCAGCGCACCGTTCTCCCCACGAGCCCGCCGACGGTCGAGTACCGGCTCACCGCGCGCGGGCGGCGCTTGGCGCCCGTGGTCGAAGCGATGCGCGCTTACGCGGAGGGGTAGGCGGCGTGGGCCGCGAGGCAATCCACAGGCTCAACTCGCTTGCCTGCCCACGACCTCATGCAAACGATTTCAAAAAGGCAACCGCGTCGGCGGCGTTGGCGAAGTCGGTCATTATGTGGTCGCCATTGTCATAGCGCACAGCTACCTCAAACCGAATCAGCGCCCCCGGGGCTTGCGGTGCAACATACCCACGGAGCAGCTTGTTTGCCTCTCGCACCGTAGAGACGGATGTCTGCGAACCGTGTAACGGCAAGATCGAGACGCCCTCTACGCGACGCAGGACCACCTCACTCAAGGCATCGATCAGCGCGCTTGCCTCGCTCTTGGCAGCATCGCGTAGAGCGTCGCCCACCGCGTCCTTCTCCGCCGGCGTGAGAGCCTGCAAACGGGCAAGTTTGGATTGGAGCTCGGCCTCCGGAGTGCGTTCATGGAACGCCATGTCGATCCCGCACAGAGTGAAGGCTTCGACGACCGCCCGATACGGAACGAGTTGCAAGGAAAACCCATTCGAGCGAAGCTGATTCAACGAGCTTGTCGTGTATTCGCCGGCCAGCAAGGCTCCGATGAATGGCTTCACGTGACTCAACTTCGCCACGACTGGTAGTACCGCCGCTTCGAGCTCTTGCGCCTTGGCCTTGGAGTGTTTGGTATTACGGCGCCATGCCGTCTCGATGAACGCGACAGGCACCCCGATTTCATCCTCACTACCGCCGCGCTCGATCACGTAATCGAGATCGTGCTTGTTTCCCAGCCCGTCCTCCCACCTCACCACGACGCCGGACCGCGCACGCCGAGGACCGCGTTTGTCGAGGTACAGATCGTGCTTGTCGCAAAATGCTTCTAGCATGGGCCCCAAGGCCATCTCAAACGTTTCGCCGACAATCTGGCCGATCGCATGTGCGGGGCTGTCTGCCATCCTAGCCTCTCACTGTCAGAATCCCCTCGTGCAGGGGAACGCGATGCTTGCGGTTCTTCCACTTCACGTTGCGATCGCGTAGCTTGGTAAAATCATACGACCTGAATCCTGCTGCCAAGGCGAGCTCGCCCAGCCAGCGATCGACTGGCACGTACACACCATAGGGCGCCGAGTCGCCCACGACGAACAGGACCTCGGAACCCGCTGCGCACACCCGACGCAACGCGCGCCACGTCTGGGACAGATCGGCGAAATAGGCAATCACCATCGTGTGATAGTTCTTCTTGCCCCCATGATGGCAACGCTCCTCGGCGAGGCGTTCGAAAACTCGTCGCAGTTCTCCCTCAATCGGGGCGAGGTCTGCGGAGCCCAACACGGGCAGCGGGTCGTATCCCGCCATATGCTGTGAGCAGGAGCGCACCAGTCGGCAGCGAACCGCGTTCTGTAGATCCCCCCACCCGCCGACCTCCTCCAGGAACGTCATCTCGATCCTGGTTGCGTCAGCATAGTCGTAGTTGTTGGGGTACGGAGGGGAGGTGACCACCAGGTTCGCCCAACCATCAGGCACGTCATCCATATGCCTCGCATCCTGCTCATACAATCTCGCCCCGACCTTCGGTCGCTCGCCGATCGCACGCATATCTGAAGCGATCAGCGCCACCCGTGCGGCAAACGCCGCCACAGGCTCAGCTGTGCGCGCCTTGACCTTGTTGGGCAGCACGTACTGCCACTGCGCGGTGCCCACCGGCGAGCACGCGCGCAGAACGCCAACCAGAGCCAGCCACAACAACCCGTCGATCGCGTCTCCCGAAGCCAGGCGCCGGATGCAGATCCGCAGGCCACGGAGCACCGCCAGCGTCTCAGGTGCATATATCTTCGTCATCAGCGTTGGAGGGTCCACCCACCGCGCGGGTCTCACCCGCGCCAAAACATCCGCTGCGCGGTCTTCGAACTCATCAGCTGCATGCCAGGCGTGGAGCTTGGCTCGCGCCACCCGCGCGATGAACGGATGACTCTCGACGCCGATCGACTCCGCTCCCGCCATACGCGCGGCAAGCAAAGTGGTCCCCGAGCCCACAAATGGATCCAGGACGTTGGGCCTCCGCCCCCGCGCCCTGATGACCTGGTCGACCCACGCCGCCGAGAAGCCCGCCGAGTATCTGAACCAACGATGCACCGGCAACCTCATGTTCGGCGTGAACACCGACGCACCGGCCATCGGCGCCAGCTTCGAGGCAGCGGCAATGCGCAATTTCGGCGGAGAGCCGGGACCACCGGAGCGGGAGCTGGTTGGAGCAACGCTCATTTGGCGTCGATCATACGTTCGGCGTCGGCGGCTTCGAGATCGGGGCACCGAGGAGCAGCCTTGAGCAGGCCGCCGCGACGACCGCCCGGCGCGGGGCCGCGGGGCGCGCTGATAGCGTGATCCACGTGGCCACGGTCAACGAGAGCCCCGCAATGGCCTCAGCCAGCGGCGTCCCCGTCGCCGCCCGTGCGCTGACGCGCCGCTACGGCCAGGGCACCACAGCCGTGGACGCGCTGCGCGGCGTGGACCTCGACGTGCGCGAGCGCGAGCTCGTCGCCGTGATGGGGCCCTCCGGCTCCGGCAAGTCCACGCTCATGCACCTGCTCGCCGGCCTCGACCGGCCGACCTCGGGCACGGTCACGATCGCCGGCACGGAGCTCGGCCGGCTCGACGACCGGGCGCTGACGCTCCTGCGCCGCGCGCACATCGGCTTCATCTTCCAGTTCTTCAACCTGCTGCCGATGCTCAACGCCGAGGAGAACGTCGTGCTGCCGCTCTCGATCGCGGGCGAGCGGCCCGAGCAGGCGTGGGTCGAGGAGTTGCTGGGCAAGGTCGGCCTGCAGCAACGCCGCCACCACCGCCCCTCCGAGCTCTCCGGCGGCGAGCAGCAGCGCGTGGCGATCGCGCGCGCGCTCATCACGCGGCCGACGATCCTGCTCGCCGACGAGCCGACCGGCAACCTCGACTCCAAGACCGGCGGGGAGATCCTGCAGCTGATGCGCGACTCGGTCGACTCCTACGGGCAGACGACGGTGATGGTCACGCACGACGCGCGCGCCGCCGCGATCGCCGACCGCGTCCTGTTCATCGCCGACGGGCGGATCGTCAAGCAGCTCACCGGGGCGACTCCGGCCGAGGTGCTCACCGTGATGGGCGACATCTCGGGCGAGGCGCCCACGGCGTGAGGCCCACGGTCCAAGCTCGCGGTGGGCGAGGGGCCGGCACGAGCGGAGGGCCGGCGTGATCGGCGTCGCGCTGAAAGGCCTCGCCGGGCGCAAGCTGCGCGCGGCGCTGACGGCCGTGGCGATCGTGCTCGGCGTGGCGATGATCAGCGGCACCTACATCCTCACCGACACGATCAAATCGGCGTTCGGCACCGTGTTCACCGAAGTCTACAAGCGCACCGACGTCGTCATCACCGGCAAGAGCGCGCTCAGCAGCGGCGGAGAAGAAGGGGGCGGGCGGCTGGCGCCGGCGTTCTCCGAAACGCTGCTCGCCACCGTGCGCAGGGTGCCGGGCGTCGCGGAAGCGCAGGGGTCCGTGTCCGACGCCGCGCAGCTGGTGGGACGGGACGGCAAGGTGATCTCGGGTGGGGGCGCGCCGGCGCTGGCGTTCAGCGTGCACGGCCAAGGCAACCAGCGCTTCAACCCGTTGCAGCTCGTCGCGGGACGCTGGCCCTCCGGGCCCGGTGAGATCGCGATCGACGCCAACACCGCCGAACGGCACGACTACGTGGTGGGCGAGACGATCGGCGCGGTCGCGCGCGGCGCAGAGCAGCGCTACCGGATCGCCGGCATCGCCAAGTTCGGCGGCGTGTCCTCGCTCGGTGGAGCGACGATGGCGATCTTCGACCTCCCCGTCGCCCAGCGGCTCTTTCACAAGGTCGGCGAGCTCGACTCGATCTCCGTCGCCGACCGCTCGGGCCACACCCCGGCCCAGGTCGTGCGCGAAATCCGCCCGCTGCTGCCGCCCAACGCGCGCGTGCGCACAGCCGCGGCGCAGGCGCAGAAGTCCACCGAACAGACCAACGGCTTCCTGGCGATCATCCAGGACTTCCTGCTCGCGTTCGCCGGGATCGCGTTGTTCGTGGGCAGCTTCGTGATCGCCAACACGCTGTCGATCACGATCGCGCAGCGCACGCGCGAGCTCGCGACGCTGCGCACGCTCGGCGCCACCCGCCGCCAGGTGCTGCGCTCGGTGCTGCTCGAAGCGTTCGCGATCGGGCTGTTCGCGGCCGTCGTGGGCCTGTTCCTCGGCCTGGGCCTGGCGAAGGGCCTGAACTCGTTGTTCGTCTCGCTCGGTATCGACCTGCCCCAGGCGAGCACCGTGTTCGCGACGCGCACGGTCATCGTGTCGCTCGCGGTCGGCGTGGTGGTCACGGTGCTCGCGGCCACCCGCCCCGCGCTGCGCGCGACGCACGTCGCGCCGATCGCCGCTGTGCGCGAGGGCGCGCTGCTGCCGCCCTCGCGCTTCGCGCGCTTCGGCACGCCCGCGGCGGCGGCGACGATCGCGGTGGCGGTGGCGCTGATGCTGGCCGGCCTGTTCGTCTCCGGCCTCTCCACCGGAACGCGTCTGCTGGCGATCGGGCTGGGGGCCGCGGGCGTGTTCCTCGGGGTGGCGATGGTCGCCAAGCTCCTCGTGCCGCCACTCGCCGCCGCGCTCGGGTGGCCGGCGACCAAGATCGGCGGCGCCGCCGGCCGGCTGGCGCGCGCCAACGCGATGCGCAACCCCGCGCGGACGGCCTCCACCGCCTCGGCGCTGATGATCGGCCTCGCGCTCGTGACGCTCGTGTCGGTGCTGGCGGCCGGGCTGAAGTCCACGTTCGAGAGCTCGGTCAACCAGCTGTTCCACGCCGACTACGCGCTCACCTCCACCAACGGCTTCTCGCCCACCTCGATCGCCTCAGAAGAAGCGGTGCGCGGGGTGCCGGGCGTGCAGGTCGTCGCCGGCGTGCGCGCCGGCCGCGGCCGGGCGTTCGGCGGGGAAATCAACGTCGGCGGCAGTCGCCGCCTGACATCAGCAGGGCGATCCACGTCAAGTGGCAGCACGGCTCCCCCGCGACTCCCGGCCGAGCTGGGCGCCGGCGGCGCGTTCGTGTCCAAGGCGTACGCCAAAGAACTGCACCTGCACGTGGGCTCGCCGCTCGCCGTCGAGACCCCGCTCGGGAGGGTGATGCACCTCACGCTGCAGCGGCATCTACGAGCCGCCCAAGGGCGGCTCGCCGTTCGGCGACGTGACGATCTCCACGCCCCGCTTCGACGCCGAATACCAGAACCCGCAGAACGTGTACACGTTCGTCAACATCGCCGGCGGCGCCACCGCCGCCAACACGAAGCGACTCGAACCGCCCTGGCGGGCTTCCCCGACGCGAAGATCCAGACCGAGAGCCAGTTCAAGAGCAACCAGGAGACAGGGCATCGACACGCTGCTCAACCTGCTCTACGTGCTGCTCTCGCTGTCGATCGTCGTCAGCCTCTTCGGGATCGTCAACACGCTCGTGCTGACGGTCTTCGAGCGCACGCGCGAGCTCGGCATGCTGCGCGCGGTCGGCATGACCCGCCGCCAGGTGCGCCGCATGATCCGCCACGAGAGCATCGTCACCGCCCTGATCGGCGCCGCGCTCGGGATCCCCGCTCGGCATCGTGCTTGCGCTGATGGTCGGGCAGGCGATCGAATACCCCGCGTTCACGATCCCGGTCGGGACGCTGGTCGTGTTCATCATCGCCGCGATCATCGCGGGGATCGTCGCCGCGATCTTCCCGGCGCGACGCGCCGTCGCGGCTCGAACGTGCTCGCGGCGCTGCAGTACGAGTAGGGCCGCACAGCTCGATCGCTGGAACGCCGCGAGGCGGTGCGTGAGAGCCTCACGGGGTCCATCTCGCGGTACGCCACCGTCTCCCGCGGGAAACCACGGTCTTGACGCGCCCCCCGTCGCTCGATCAAGTAGACATGGCGAGGCTGTCCGTCCTTTCAGAACCACACACGACCACGGGCCCCGCCACGACACCCGCGATGCCCGCCTCCGGCGGGAGCGTCAGACGGCGCTGGGCCGTGGTCGCCGTCGCGGTTCTCGTGCTGGGCCTCGCGCTGTCCCTGGCCGGCGCCCTGCTGTGGCGCGCCAGCGTGCGCTCCCAGGAAAAGCAGACCTTCAAGGCCGCCGCCACCGACGTCGGCGAGACGTTTGAGAACTCGCTGGGGCGCGACACCGACTTTCTCTCCACGCTGCGCGGCGTGCTCACCATGCAGCCCACCCTGAGCGCCAGCGGCTTTGCGCAGTGGTTCACCGCGCTGGAAGGCCAGCGGCGGCAGGTGGGGGGGCTCGGCACGCTCGTGGTCAGGCCCGTACCCGTCTCCCGTCTCGCCGCCTTTCAGGCGCAGCGCAACGCCGACCCCGCCTTCCGCGCGCTCGTGGGAGGGAGGATCCAACCGCTCTCCATCCCCGCGGGCGCCTCCCGGTCCCACGCGGCGGCCGCTGAGTGCCTGCTCGCCGCCGGCGCCGTGGACACCCCTTACACCCCCCCGATCGCCCGCCTCCTGCAGGGTGACTGGTGCGATCCCAACTCCCCCATCGGCGGCTACCCCGCGGGCGGCACCTCCCAGGCGGGGCTCATGCGGTCGCTCACAAACAGCGCCCAGCTGCTCGTCTACCCCGTCGCCGAGCAGGGGCTCAGCACGTTCTTCATCGAAGGCGCCTTCTACAAGCCGGGCGCCAGCCTGGGCAGCGTCGCACAGCGCGGCACGGCGCGGCGCGGCTGGGTGTCGAGCTCCTTTGAGATCCCCACCCTGATCCGCTATGCCATCGGCCCGCACCGTGACCTGACGGTGGCGCTCTACCACAGCAACCCCGGGCGGCGCCTCGAACTGATGGGCCGGGGCGGCAGCGCGGCGAGCGCCACGCGCTTCGTCTCCACCACCGTCCTGCAGATGGGCGGCACGTGGCTCGTGAAGGTCGCGGGCGCCGGCGCCCCGGGCGGTCTCTCGGCCACCGCCCAGGGTCTGCTGGTGCTGCTCGCCAGCGTGCTCGTCAGCATCCTGCTGGCGGCGTTGATCCTGGTGTTGACCCGCTCGCGCGAGCGCGCGCTGGGGATGGTGCGGGAGAAGACCGGCCAGCTGCGCCACCAGGCGCTGCACGACGCGCTCACCGGCCTGCCCAACCGCGTGCTGGCGCTCGACCGCGCCGAGCAGATGCTGGCCCGCGCGCGCCGCCAGCACCTCCCGGTGGCCGCTCTCTACGTCGACATCGACGGCTTCAAGCACGTCAACGACACCTTCGGCCACGCCGCCGGCGACGAGCTGCTGCGGACCGTCGGCGCCCGCCTGGCAAGCGTGGTGCGCGGGGGCGACACCGCGGCGCGCCTCGGCGGCGACGAGTTCGTCGTGCTGGTCGAGGGCTCCACGCTGGACGCCGGCCCGGAGCTGGTCGCCGAGCGCCTGCTGGAGGTGCTGCGCCAGCCCTACGAGCTGAACGGCAGGGTCGGGCGCCCGCTCTCGCTCACCGCGAGCGTCGGCATCGCCGTCGGGCCTGCGCGAGAGCGCCGAGGAGCTGCTGCGCGACGCCGACGTCGCCCTGTATGAGGCCAAGGCCGCCGGCAAGAACCGCTACGATGGTGTTCGAGTCGGCATGCAGACCGCCGCGCAGGACCGGCTGACGCTCGAGATGGATCTCGCCGAGGCGCTGGACGCCCGAGCAGCTGTTCCTGCTCTACCAGCCGACCTTCGACCTGCGCTCCGAGACGCGTGATCGGCGTCGAGGCGCTGCTGCGCTGGCGCCACCCCGCGCGCGGCGTGCTCCCGCCGGCGGAGTTCATCCCGATCGCCGAGGAGAGCGGGCTGATCGTGCCGATCGGCCGCTGGGTGCTCGCACGAGGCCTGCCGGCAGGCCGCCTCCTGGCGCCGGCACGGGCATCGCCTCGGGCATCGCGGTCAACGTCTCCGCGCGCCAGCTCGACGCAGACGGCCTGATCGACGACGTCCGCGAGGCGCTCGCAGGCGAGCGGCCTGGAGCCCGGCATGTCTGACGCTCGAGATCACCGAGACGGCGCTGATGCGCGACCCCGAGGCCACCGCCCAGCGCCTGCGCGCGCTCAAGGGGCTCGGCGTGCGCATCGCGATCGACGACTTCGGCACCGGCTACAGCTCGCTCGCCTACCTGCGCCAGTTCCCCGTCGACGCGCTCAAGATCGACCGCTCCTTCATCAGCGGCATCGCCACCTCCGAGCAGTCCGACCGCGCTCATCCACACGCTCGTGCAGCTCGGCAAGGCGCTCGACATCGAGACGCTCGCCGAGGGCATCGAGGACCAGGCCCAGCTCGAGACTCTGCAGCGCGAACACTGCGACCACGGCCAGGGCTTCCTGTTCTCGCGGCCGCTCGACACCAACGCGGTGGAGGCCTTCCTGCAGGCCGCCGACGCCACCGCGCAGCCCGCTCCGCCGCTCGAGCTCGCGCGGCGGTGAACAGCCGCGCGTACCGATCGAAGCGGCGCTCGCCGTCAGGTCTTGCGGGCGTCGGGTGCCAGCCGAGGGGCGCCGATCAGGCGGGCGACGCGGGCTGCATCACCGTGAAGGAGGCCCCCTGGGGATCGACCAGGCCGGCGAAGCGTCCGATCGGCATGTCCATGGGCTCGATTCGTGACGGTCGCCCCGAGCGCGCGGGCCTTGGCGACGGTGGCGTCGGCGTCGGCGACCGCGAAGACCACGACCCAGTGCGGCGGGATCTCGGCCGGGAAGTACTCGTCGCTCATCTGCATCATGCCGCCGACGGGCCGCCCGTCGAGCTCCCACACGGTGTAGGTCTCGGGGGCGCCCGCGAACGACGGGCGACCCGCCGCCCAGCCGAAGACGGCCGGGTAGAACGCCTTGCCGGCGTCGGCGTCGCGGGTGAGCACCTCGTTCCAGCAGAACGAGTCGGCTCGTTGACAAGGTCGGCGCCGGTGAAGGTCTTCGGCTGCCAGACGCCGAACACGGCGCCGGTGGGATCGGCGAAGAACGCCATCCGCCCGATGTCCATCACGTCCATCGGCGCGACGACGACCGTGCCGCCGGCCGCCGTCACCTTGGCGGCGGCCTCATCGGCGTCGGCGACGCTCACGTACGTCGCCCACGCGGTCGGCTGGCCCTCCTGCATGTGGCCCATCAGGCCGGCGACGTTCTTGCCGTCCTGCTGGAACATGCGGTACCCGCCGGTCTCGGCCGGCCCGGGATCGGTCGCGCTCCAGCCCATCAGCTCGCCGTAGAACCGTGCGGCGGCGTCGGTATCGGGTGAGGAAAGTTCGACCCACGACGGGGTTCCGGGCGCGTACTCGGGCATGGCTGGCCTTTCTCGGAGGGGGACGCATGCGATCCTCGCACATCGGCGCGGAGCGTGCGCCCCTTGCCGGGATGCAGTTCCCGGTCGGCACATGTGACGGGTGGATCGACGCCCTCAGCCACCGGCGAGCGGCGCGACGTAGCGCAGGAACGGCTCGATCTCAAGCGCGTCGCCCGGTCGCCCGCTCGACCAGCGGGATCGTGTCCAGGCGCCGGCCGTAGCGGTGCACGCGCTCGGCGAGCCAGCTCCTGGATCGGCGCCACCTCGCCGCGTGCGCAGGTCCTCCTCGCGCGGGCCGAGCTCGGCCTCGAGCGCCTCCCACAGCTGCGCCGCGATCAGGCAGCCGAGGGCGTAGCTCGGGAAGTAGCCGAAGCTGCCGGCGCCCCAGTGCACGTCCTGCAGGCAGCCGAGCGCGTCGGAGGGCACCTCCACGCCGAGCAGCCGGCGCATGCCCTCGCGCCACGCGCTCGGGGAGGTCGGCGACGGCGAGCTCCCTTCGATCAGCGCCAGCTCGAGCTCGAAGCGCAGGATGATGTGCAGCGGGTAGGTGAGCGGGTCCGCCGAGACGCGGATCGGCGCCGGGCTCGACACCGACCAGCGCCGCGTGCAGCTCGGCCGGCGCGACGGCGAAGCCGCCGGCCGCCGAGCTCGGCGGCGAGCACGCTCGCGAAGGCGGGGCTGCGCGCGACGTGGTTCTCCCACAGCTTGCTCTGGGACTCGTGCATCGACATCGAGGTGCCGCTGGCCGAGGTTCGTGCGCTGCGAGCTCCGGGTCGATCTGGCGCTCGTACAGCGCGTGCCCGTACTCGTGCAGCGAGCTGAGCAGCGACTCGACGTCGCCGTCGCTGTAGCGGGTGGTCACGCGCGTGTCGCCGGCGGCCCATCCACGCGGTGAAGGGGTGCGCGGAGACGTCCACGCGCCAGCTGCGCTCCTCGACGCCGAGGCGCGCGCAGCGTGCTCGCGACGGCGCGCTGCTGCGCCGCGACGGGCACGTCGAGCGCCCGGCGCGGCGAGCGCTCGCGCGCCCGCTCGACGAGCGGCGGCAGCGCGTCGGCGAGCGCGCCGAAGACGCGTTCGAGCTCCGCGCGTGCGCAGCCCGAAGTCGTAGTCGCCGAGCAGCGCCTCGTAGGGCGCTCTGGCCCTCCTCGAGCCACGCACCGCGCGTCGCTCGCGCGCGAGCTCGACGTTGCGCTCCAGCGCGGGCGCGAACGTGGCGAAGTCGTCGGCGCGCGCGCGCCTGCTGCCAGCTCTCCTGTCCGTCCGCGCGCGCGCGGGCGAGCTCGGCCGCGAGCTCCTCGGGCACGCGCCGCGCGCGCTCCCAGTCGCGGCGCGCGAGCCGCACGATGTCGCCGTCGAGCTCCGCGAGCGCGGCGTTCCGTCGAGCTCGGCGAGCCAGCCGCCGATCTCCGGCGTCGGTCGCGCGCTCGTGGGTGAGACGCGCGAGCGTGCCGAGCTGCTGCGGCGCGGGCGGCGGCGCCCTGCGGCCGGCATCATCACGAGCTGGTCCCAGCTCGAGCAGCCCCGCCACGGCCTCGAGGTCGGCGAGCTCGGCCAGGCGGGCGCGCAGGAGCTTCAGAGCGGACACCGGCGAAGCGTACGGCACGCGCGCCGGCTCAGCTCGGGTGCGACCTCACCCACGGGCATCTGCACCGGATCTCAGGTCTCGGGTCCACGAGACGGCTGACTTCACAGACCCGCGATTAGCCCAGCCGGTACAGGGCAGGACTATTGCAAACGAGGATATCGGAGGCATTCTTCATGGATCTGCTGCTGCTTCTAATTATTGTATTGATTGTGCTCAGCCTTGCGGGTGGAGTTTTCCTTAATCCATTTGCACTGCTGTTGCTCGTCGTGGTGGCGCTGCTGCTGGCGGGCCCCTACCGCGGTCGCCGAGCCCGCCTGTAGAGAGGTGATCGCTGCGAGCAGATGTTCGACAGGGCTCGCGGAGGCGGCGGCACAGGGCGCTATACGAGCGCCGCGTCGGCCGAGGCGATCGTCTGCAGATGCCCGTCCACGCCGGCGATGCTCAGCAGTCGCTGAACCTGCGGCGAGCCGGGGGTGAGGGCCAGCCTCTGGCCACGCTCCACCGCGCGCTCGTGCGCGGCGAGGACGACCCGCAGGCCGGCGGAGTCGATGAAGTGGACGTCGTCGAGGTCGAGCACGACGATGCCGGCGGCATCGACCGTGTCGCTCTCGATCTCGCTCTGCAGCCGTGGCGCGCTGGCCAGATCGAGTTCGCCGTGGAGCGCCAGCACGACCCTGTCCGGCTCCTGCCTGACCTCGATGGTGAGCTGCTCCCCCACGATCACCTGTTCATGTTATCGCAGCGGTCTGGGGCGCATACGCATGCCGAGCAGTGCGAGATCGTCGCGCAGCGAGCCCTCGGCGTGCTTCAGAGCCACATGCTCGATGTGCTCGAGCAGCTGCCCGAGGGTGAGTCGCGGCGCCTTGCGACACAGCGCGATCAGGCCGCGCTCCCCCAGCGCCTGCTCCCCACGGCCGGCCTCGGGGATCCCGTCGGTGTAGAGCAGCAGCGTCTCGCCGGCGCGCAGCTCGTCCTCGCATTCGGCGACGTCGATCGGGTCGAGCACGCCGAGCAGGGTCCCCGGCCGGCCGATCTGGCGCGCGTCTCCATGCGCGTCGATCAGCATCGGCGGCGGATGCCCGGCGAGCGTCACGGTCAACCGCAGATGCCCGGGCGCCGGCGCCACGGTTACCAGGCAGGCGGTGCACAGGTCCGCGCCGGGGGGCTGGCGGCGCAGTGCCCGGTGCAGCGTCCTGAGCATCTCCGTGGCCGACTGGCCGCCCATCGACGCGGCGCGCAGCGTGTGCCGCGCCAGCGCAGTCACGCCGGCGGCGCGGGGGCCCTTGCCGCAGACGTCGCCGAGCACGAGCATCCAGCTGTCGGCACCGTGCTCGAACACGTCGTAGAAGTCGCCGCCGACCTCGTTCAGCTCGCCCGCCGCGCAGTATCTGGCCTCGATCTCGGCGTGGGACACCGCGGGCAGCGACTCCGGCAGCAGCGCCCGCTGGAGGGTGTGGGCGATGCGTGTGCGCTCGGTGTACAGCCGGGCGTTTTCCACGGCAGTGCCCGCGCGGCGGCCAAGCCGCTCGGCGACTCCGAGGTCGGCGGCGGTGAGCCGGCGCATCGACTCCGAGGACACCAGCGTGATCGCGCCGAGCGCCCCGGTGGCGCCGATCATCGGCACGATGATCACCGCGGTCGCGCCGATCGCGCTCAGCAGCTCCAGGTGCTCGGAGTCGTGCGCGTAGGCAGCGAGCGTCTCTGGCTGGATGTCGGTGAAGATCCGGGCTTCTCCCGTGCGGATCACCTCGGGAACCCCCGCCGGCTCGTCGAGCGACGGGTGGTGGGCGCGGTCGATGCGCGCCGCCAGCTCGAGCTTGCGCGGATCGGCGTGATGCACGGCCACCCGTTCGATCTGCCCGCGCTCGTCGAGAAGATCGACCGCGCACCAGTCGGCGATCTGCGGCACCGCCAGCCGTGCGACCCGCTGCAGCGTCTCCCCGTAGTCCATCGACGACGCCAGCACACGGCTGGCCTCCGCCATGAAGCTCTCGCCGAGCTGCGCGCGCTTGACCTCGGTGATGTTCTCGAAGACGTTCACCACGTGGCCGATGCGTCCGGTCTCCGGGTCGGGGATCGACGAGGAGCGGACGATCAGCCAGCGCTCCTCGCCCGTCGCGCGGACGATGTTCCTCACCAGCAGCGGCTCGGGCTGCTCGCCCCTGAACAGCCGCCTCGCGGGCATGTTCTCCAGATCGAGCTCGCGGCCCTGTTCGTCCTGCACGATGAAGCGGGGCATGACCGTTCCCGGGGGAGCGCTCGTCAGCTCGCCGGGCGTGGGGAACCCGAGCAGGTCGGCGGCAGCCTGGTTGGCGAACACCGTCTGCCCGCGGCCGTCGACCACGGTGATCGCCTCCGCGAGATTTGCGAGCACCGCCTCCAGACGCCGCTCCAGACTCTCCAGATCGGAGTACAGCCGGGCGTTGTCGATCGCCAGCGCCGCCCGTCGAGCGAGCTCGGCGACCAGGTCGAGCTCGTGGCTGCCGTAGCGCTCGCTCTCGCCGAGTCGCAAGGTCGACAGTGCCCCGAGCGTGCGCCCGCGGGCGATCATCGGGGCGACGACCGCCGAACGGTAGCCGTGCTCGACCATGAACCGCGCGTGCTCTGATCCCTGCGCGAACGAGCGCAGCAGCGCGTCCGTCATCTCCGCCAGCAGTACCGGCTCGCCGCCGCGGATGACCTGCGCCACCGGATGCTCTCCGCCCGGGTCCAGTGGATAGCGCGCGCGCAGCTGCACCAGCTCGCGCGCCAGCGCCTCCTCGGCGGCGACGACCGCCACGTCCACGATCGCGCCGTCTTCGTCGCGCAGGTCGATCACGCAGAGATCGGCCAGCCGCGGCACCGTCAGCCGCGCGACCTGTCCCATCGTGGTCGTGGGGTCGAGCGAGCTGGCGAGGATCGCCCCGGCCTCGATCAACAGATCCCTGGCCACCTCGCTCCGTCGCGGAGCGTCGAGGCTGGTCGGCTCCCCCTTGTCTGATCCTCCCGGCATCGCTTGCTCCGGCTTGCGGGCGGTGCTCGGACACCTCCCCACACGGACGACAAGTATTGCAGCGGCGGCGCCGCTGCACGCCGGCAAGGGCCCGCGAAGCAATGGATGGCGGGATCGTGGTGCTGTGCCCCCTACACGGCGAAGGAGGGCGCGGCGCTCAGCGCCGAGCGGCCCCTGCGTGGCGCGCGCGCCCGCGCGCATCCGTCAACCGCAACGCCAGCACCTCGTGAGACCCCGCGCTCTCGACCTGACAGCGATCGGCCAGCTTCGCGATCACCGAGCCCAGCCCGTCAAGCGAGGCATCCGCCACCAACCGCTGTCCCCGACCCCGCTCCAGCGGCCCGATGCGCAGCTCGAGCGCGCGCGGCTCGACGCTCGCGGCGGCCTGCAGAGGCGCGACACCGCCATCGCTCGCTCCGAGGGCATCGGCGAGGAGGTGAACATCGGAGAGCCGGTCGGTGGAGAAGTGGGCGCACGCCGCCAGACCGCACATCAGGCGGGGCAGGACGGTGCGCGCCAGATCGCCGGGCACGACGGTGAGGGCGATCGTCGGGGCGTGCACGATGGATGCGATGGGAGGCAGCTCGAGCTCCGGCACACCGAGCGGCTGGGACGGACACGCCCCCCACGCGGCGAACTCCATCGAAACCTCGGTGCCGCCGTCGGCGGGACGCCGCAGATCGAGGCGGTGGGTGAGCGCCTGGATCGCCGTCAGGCCGATCGCGGGGCCGTCATCGTGCCCTGTGCCGTCGTGTGGCGCCGGGATGCCCACGCCCCAATCGCGCACCACCACCGTGACCGCGTCGAGCGCCGGCTCCACCACCACGTCGAGCGGCCCTTCCTCGCCGTCGTAGGCGTGCTGGACGACGTTGTTGCACGCCTCGGTGACAGCGGTGTGGATGTCGATCAGATCGCTGCCTTCGAGCGCCAGCGCGTCCGCCACCCCTGTTAGCACCTGCCTCACGAGCATCACGTTCTCCGGCCGGTTGGCCAGTTGCAGACGGACGTTCGCTCGCTCGGCCATCAGTGGGGCGCTCGTTGGAATCGACCGCAGATCGATCGACCGCTCAGCGAAGCCGCGCAGGCCAACGGTGGATCTCTCGATCCTGCGCAGTTGACGACGATATCCGCGCGCGAGCAAATGTCGCTTCCCCGCGATCGACCTACCGCCGCTCGCCGGTGAGAGCACGCAGCTTCTCGAGCGAGCGGCGCAGCAGGCGCGAGACCTGCATCTGCGAGATGCCCACGCGAGCCGCGATTTCGGTCTGGGTGAGATCCTCGACGAAGCGCATGTACAGGATGCGACGCTCGCGCAGCGGGATCTGGTCGAGCACCGGGGTGACGGTGGCGTCCAGCTCGACGAGCTCGTAGCGCTCGTCCTCCTCCCCGACGGCGTCGCCGTAGCTCACCGCCGAATCGTCCTGCTCTGCCGGGCGAGGCGCATCCAGCGACAGCGTCCTGTATCCCTGCATCGCGACCAGCGCGTCGATCACCTCCTCGGCGCCGAGCTCCAGGTACACGGCGAGCTGGTTGACCGTCGGGGCGCGGCCGTGCTCGTTGGCGAACGCCTCCTGGGCGTCGCGCACCTTCAGCGCGCGCTCCTGGGCACCGCGTGGCACGTGCACCGACCAGCCCGAGTCGCGGAAGTGGCGGCGCATCTCGCCCAGCATCGTCGGCACCACAAACGACTGGAAGGGACGGCCCCGGGAGGGGTCGAAGCGGTCGAGCGCCTTCAGCAGCCCCAGCGACGCGACCTGCTGCAGATCCTCGAACGGCTCCGAGGAGCGCAGGTAGCGCCGCGCCAAGCGCTTGGCGAGCGGCAGGTAGCGGCGCACCAGCGCCTCGCGGGCAGCCTCGTCGCCGTGCTGCTGCCAGCGTGCGAACAGCTCAGTGTCTTCGCCCTGCAGGCCGTGAGCCGTGGGTTTGGCGGGTGGGGATGTCGCGACTGAGCTCATCGTGTCTCCTCCTTCCCCCACGGCAGTGCGCCGCAAGGAGTGCCTTGCCAAGGAGTTCTCGTGGGCGGTCAAGGACTTCCTACCCCGATCGCCGAGAGTTATGCACCCGGTGCTGGATTCTCACAGCGCCCTGGCACACTCTCCTGTCGTGCCGCGCGCTATGCGTGCGGATCGTGCTCGATCACACGATCGCGCACGACCTGGCTCCGGCGCGGGCTCCAAGCGAGCATGTAGAAGAGCGACAGCACCAGCCCCAGGATCCCGACGATCATCAGGATCAGGCCGACAGTCGTCAGCGAAACGCCGGAGACGGTTGCGGTGACCGCATAGCGCAGAACCGCGCCCACGGCGATCAGGAGTATTGAGGTTCCCGTTGTCATGGTGCTCAGCTACCCGTTGGATCGACGGTTCAATCGCAACCGTTCGCGCGCAGGGCGTTTCAGGCGATGGCGCCCGCACCGGGGGGCGCCTCACCGGCCTGGGCCGGTCGCGCTCTGCCTGCCACTGCGGGAGATCCGGGATGAGACGTGCGGGAGAGTACGCAAACACAGTCGTACCAATGCGCCGACAGATACTCAGAGGCCCGCCGCCGTCGCGGTGGCGTCGAACGAGAGCGCCATGAACCGATCCCTCCCATGCGCCCCCGCGCGCGCGTGCCAGACGTTGCGTCCGCATCTGCTCGCATTGCGTCCGCATCTGCTCGCGCTGCTCTGCCTCGCCGGGCTTGGCGCGTACGGGGTGCTCACGGCTCTGTATCCCGGCGACGGGCCATTCTGGACCGGCTTCCAGAACATCGCCGAAGCGCTTGCCGCCGGCTTGGCGACCGTCGCCTGCGCGATCAGGGCAAGGCGCGAGCACGCGGCGCGCGAGGAGGCGGTGGGCGTCGGAAAGCGGGCGTGGATCGCGTGGTCGCTGATCGCGGGGGGCCTCGGCGCCTGGACGACCGGTCAGATCGGCTGGAGCGTGATCGCGGTCGGCTTTGGCAGCGTCCCCCCCGAGGTCTCGCCGCTGGACGGCGCGTTCCTGCTGGCGCCGGTGCTCATCGTGGCGGGTCTGCTGAGCATGGTGAGAACGCCCGCCGGCTACCTCTCGAGCCTGCGGGCGACGGTTCAGGGCCTGTTCATCGCCGCCGGCGTTCTGCTCCTGAGCTGGAGCCTGATCGTGGGCTCGGTGACCACGAGCACCACGAGCACCACGCTCGCGACGGCTGTCAACCTGGCGTATCCGCTGCTCGACGTGGTCGCCCTCTCGGCGGTGTTGTTCGTCGCCTTCTGGCGCAGAGACGATCCACCTCCCGGCCTCGGTCTGCTGGCGCTGGGGATCGCCTGCCTCGCGGTTTCGGACTCCTCGTTTTGGTACGTGAGCGAGACCAACCCCAACTTTCAAGGCTCGACCGCCCTCGACACCGGCTGGGTCGCCGCGTTTGCGCTGATCGCGTTCGCGGCGCTGCGGCCCCTCGGCAGGGCCGCGCGGAGACGCAGGAGGCTGAGCGGGCAGGCGCTGCTGGCGATCCCGGCGCTCCCGGCCATCTTGGGGGCGGGCGCCGTGCTCATGCGCTGGGCGACCGGGGGTGGGCTGGGCACGTCGGCCGTGACGTTGCTGGCGATCATGACGGCCGTCGTGTTGCTGGGAGCGACTCTGCTGCTGAGCACCGGCTATGAGAACGACGCGCTGAGGAGAGACCTCGAGCAGCGCGTGCAGGAACGCACGGCGGAGCTTCAGGCCACCAAGCGCGATCGGGCGTTCCGTGACCCGCTCACCGGGCTCTCCAACCGTGCGCTGCTCGACGACAGGGCAGCCCAGGCGTTCGCTCGCTCGCGGCGCACCGGGGCCAGTGTCGCCGTGATCATGGTCGACCTCGACGCCTTCAAGCTGGTCAACGACCGCCTCGGCTATCAGGCCGGCGATGAGCTCCTGCGCGCGGTCGCGCAGCGGCTGCAAGCCGTCGCGCGCCCCGAGGACACCGTCGCGCGCATCGGCGGCGACGAGTTCCTCGTGCTGGTCGATGCCGTGGACGGCCACGAGGACACACTCGCGATCGCCGAGCGTCTGCGCGCCGCGCTCCAGCCCGCTTTCGCACTGGCCAAGGGCGACTGCAGCGTGACAATCAGCGTGGGCGTAGCGGTCGGCCAGGCCACGAAGACGGACTTCGAGCAAGCTGCTGGGCGACGCGAACGTCGCGATGTACACGGTCAAGGCGGGCGGCAGGGATGCGGCCCAGCTGTTTCAGCCGGGCATGCACCGGCAGCCCCGCGAGCGCCAGCGCCTGCGCAGCGACCTCTGCAAAGCCCTCGAGAACGACGAGTTGTGGCTGCTCTACGAGCCCCGGTACGACATCGTCGAGGACCGGCTCGACGGATTCGAGGCGCTCGTCCGCTGGAACCACCCGACCCACGGCCTCGTGCGGCCGGATCGCTTCATCGCACTCGCCGAGGAAAGCGGCCTGATCGTGCCGCTCGGCCGGTGGGTGCTCGCGCAGGCGCTGCGGCAGGCAGCAGCGTGGGACCGCATCGAGCCGGGCGCAGATGCCCTGAGCATCTCGGTGGACGTCTCCCCGGTGCAGCTCAAAGCGCCCAGCCTGCTCGGCGATGTATCGGATGCGCTGGGTCGATCGGGGATCGCCCCGGAGCGCGTCGTGCTCGAGATCACCGAGAGCTCGCTGATCGAGGACTCCCACGGCGCGATCGGCGTCCTACACGCGCTCAAGAAGCTCGGAGTGCGCATCGCGATCGACGATTTCGGGACCGGATACGCGTCCTTCGCATACCTACAGCAGATGCCGGTCGACATCCTCAAGATCGATCGGTCCTTCGTGGCCACCAGCGGCGCGCGCGGGCGCGAACTGCTCGAGGCGATCGTCAGCATCGGCCGCACGCTCTCACTTCTCACCGTCGCCGAGGGCATCGAGCAGCCCGATCAGCTGGCGATGGCCAAGAGCATCGGGTGCGATCTCGCTCAGGGCTATCTGCTCGGCAGGCCGCTGCCGGCGGAGGAGACGCGGCACCTGATCGAGCGAAGCTGCGCCCGGCCTCGGAGCGGGGACAAACTGGCGTCAAGGCTACGCTAGACCCTGACTTCTTGGTGTTCGCTGGCGTTGTCTATGTGTGAGGCATGAGCGATATCGCGCTTCCCATCGCAGGCGTGCCGGGGCTCTCGCTCCCGCGGGCCCTGTTGAGCGACGAGCGGCTCGCAAGGCTCGCGTCCGGTGGCAGCGCGAGCGCGGTGGCTGTGCTGTACGAGCGCCATCATCAGGCGCTGTACCGCTACTGCCGCTCGATCGTTCGCGACCACGAGGACGCTCAGGACGCGTTGCAGAGCACGATGACGCGCGCATTCCTCGGTGGGTGTCGCGCAAAGGTCCGTGGCCGCGGTGGTGGCGCGGCTGGCGGCGGTGACCGGCCGGCGTGTGGTTGTTGTGCTGGTCGGGCTGTAGGCGCGACGGCGGCCTGGTGGCCGTCGGGGCGGTCTTTCAGGCCGCCGCGGCGGCTGTTTGGTGTTTGTGGAGCTTCAGGAGGTTGTGGGTGGCGGTGATGAGCCGCCATTCGGAGTGCACCGCGGATCGTCCTCGTCGCTGGAAGCTGTCTATTCGGCGGTTGTGCTTGGTCTGCGCGAATACCGGCTCGACCATCACCTTTCGTCGTCTGTAGAGCCCGCCGGCGTAGTCGGTCGCGAGTACCTCCCGCATCGCGGTGTAGCGCCCGCCCTGCCACCCCGGCCGAGGCGTGTCGCGCTTGCCGGCGTCGGGCGGGATCAGCACTTGGACGTGCTCGTTGGCGACGACGTGGTCCATCTGCTGCTCGTTCCAGTAGCCGCTGTCGGCAACCGCGACCCCTGGAGTCTCGGTGACGCCGACCGCTTGGAGTTCTCTCTTTGTGGCTTCGACCATCGGCTGCAGGTGCCCGAAATCCGGGGAGCTGGCGGTCACCTCGGCCGCGAGCACGATCTGTTCCTCGTTCACGACGGCCTGGGTGTTGTAACCCTGCGTGTAGCTGCGTGGGGTCTTCACGTTGCGGGAGTCCGGGTCGGTTGTGTTGATCTTCCCCGCGGGGGTCTCGGGCGGCTCATATGGCTTTGGTGGGCGGCTGAGCCGTCGGCCTTGGCTGTCGCGTCCATGCGCGCGGTAGTGCTCATACGCCTCGTTCGCTTGGCGCTCGACCGCGAGGTCTTGCTGGAGCCGTCGCTCTGCCTCCAACAGCCGCTCCGGGCGCGAGCGGGCGATCGGCTTCGCCTCGCGGCGGCGGTACTCATCGAGCTGACGGCGAGCCTCACGCAGCCATCCCTCGCGGCCCTGAGTCCGGGGAACGATGACCTCCGGGTCAAGCTCGATCTTCACCCCGGGAGCCTGGGCCTCGCCGGCCGTCTCGGTCTTCGCGCCCCCGTTCTCGACGCGGTCGCGCTCGAGCCTTTCCTTGGCCTCCCGCAGAGCGCCACGACGCCTCTCACTGGTCCGCAGGTGCTCAGGCAGCTCATCACCACGCGCATCCCCGTGGAGCTCGTCCTCGGCCGCGTCGAGCGCGGCGGCCTCCTTGAGGATCTCCCGGGCGAGCTGCTCGTAGTCGAGGTTGCAGTGATGCGAGGCGTTCGCGTGCACCTTCGTGCCGTCGATCGCGATCACACCGACCTTCACCAACCCCGCCTGCCTGCACAACCCAAGCACAGAGCCGAACAGCTCCGCCAGAGCGTCCTCATGGCGAGCACGGAACCTCGCGATCGTCGCGTGATCAGGCTTCTGCTGAGCCGCGATCACCCGATAGGCGACATCCTCCACGCACTTGCGCTCGATCCCCCGCGACGAGCGCTCCCCCCTCGCGTAGGCGTAGAGCAACAGCGAGACCATCATCGACGGCTCGAACGCCGCCCGACCCCAACCATCCACGCGATATGCGCCATAGAACGCCGAGAGATCCATCTCCTCGACCGACTCCAACACAAACCACGCGAGATGGCCCTCCGGCAGCCAATCACGCGGGTCCGGGGGCATCAAGAACGCCTGCTCACGATCACACGTCAAGAAGTTCATAGCCATACCCTGAAGTCTCATAACCCGCCCGGACGGACCAGGGTTTGCGCGACACCCACCTCGCGCTGCGAGCGAGCGAGCGGGACCTCGCGGTGCGACCGTGGCTGTTCCGCATCGCGCACAACGAGGCCGTCTCGATCCTGCGCAAACGGCGCCCGCACGACGAGCTCGTGGACGAGCACGAGCCAGCGTGTGTCACTGTGGAGGGCGCGGTGGATCAGCGCGAGCGGCTTGCCACGCTGGTCGCCGACCTCCAGGCGCTGCCGGAGCGCCAGCGCGCGGCACTGCTCATGCGCGAGGTGAGCGGCCTCTCGATCGAGGAGATCGCCGCAGCCCTGTCGGTCTCGCCCGGAGCGGCGAAGCAGACACTGTTCGAGGCGCGCAGCTCGCTGCACGAGCTCGCCGAGGGGCGCGCGATGGAGTGTGAGACGGTTCGCAGGGCGATCTCCGATGGAGATGGCCGTGTGCTGCGCAGTCGCAGGATCGGCGCCCACCTGCGTGGGTGCGCCGGCTGCCGTGACTTCCGCGCGCTGATCGATACTCGCAGCGCCGACCTGCGGGTGCTCGCGCCGCCGTTGCCGGCGACCGCCGCGACGACGCTGCTGGCGAAAGTGCTCGCTCACAGCGCCGGCGGCGGCCACGCCGGGGGAGCGACGGCCGCTTCGGGGGTCGCGCTGGGCAACCACGCCGCCGCCTCGCTGGTCGCGAAGGGACTCGTGGGCGTTGCGGTCATCGCAGCGGCCGGTGCCGGGACCATCCGGCTGGCGAGCACTCTCGCAAGACACAAGCATGCACCGACACGGGACACGCCCGTCGTCGCGCACACGGGCGTCGTCGCCCATGCCAGCTTCGTCGATCGCGCCGGGGTCCTCGCAAGCACCGCCACCCACGGCGACACCGGAGCAGTGGCGAAGACGATGGGCTCCGGGGCGCACTCGGCTGGAGTCGCTCGAACGGCGCACGGTCGTGGGGGTCCCAGTCATGGCGCCCTCGTTTCGACCCGCACTCCCTCCGAAGCCGGTCGGGGGGTGAGGTCTGCGGCGACGCCGGCCATCGGTCGAGGACCGACCAGCTCGCAGCGTCCCCGCGGCCGCGCCACGGGAGATGCGCGCCGGGCCTCCGGCGAAGCCGTGCGAGGATCGCCGAAGGTCCAGCCCGGGCCACGGGAACCGAAACGGAGCCATCGTTCGTCGCTTCCCTCCAAGCCAGCCGGCCCATCGACCTCGCCACAGCCCCAGCGTCCTGCGCAGAGCGGCAAGCCGCAGAGGACTTCCAGTCAAGGCGGCGACCGTCAGGGCGGCGGCGGGGAAGGCCATACGCCGCCCGCCAAGTCACCGAGCAGCCAGTCGCCGGCCGGCACAGGGCAGGGAGATCCAGGGTCCCAGACGACGGGGACGCCTCCCGCCTCCTCACAAGCGACGTCTCACCCTCCGGGTCGCAAGTAGATCGAGCGGGACGCGACGGTAGCGCCTGACTTCCCGGGCTGCGTGGCGTTACAGCTGTGCAACCACATTTGGGGTAACGCGGCATGCCCGTTGCACAAGAGTTCCACACCACCTACGTCCAGAGACACACGGAGGCACCAGATGATCGGAAAGACCCTTCTCGCCGCAGCGGCGGTTGTCCTGATGAGCACCCCCGCCTGGGCGCTGCCGAGCCAGGCACCGTCCAACCGGGGCACCGGGCACGCGCCGAGCACAACCCCCGCCGGACCGCCGAGCACGACGCCCAACAACACCGACAACCCGGGTAGCGCCAACCGACACTCGACCGGCTCACACGGCAACGGGGACACGCCGAGCGGTTCGGGCCCCGACAACCAGAGCCCGGCGAATCAGCCCGATACGCCGAGCCACCCCACCCATCCAACTCACCCCACCCATCCAAGTCACCCGCGTCATCCGGGCACGCCGCACAAGTGCATGCCGCACACCGTGGCCTACGTAACGACAGGGACGCTCGTCAGCCAGACCCTGAGCAAGAACGCCGACGGCACCTACAGCGGTGGCGTGACGGTCACCGTCACACACACCAACCACCACGCGGCAGGCGATGAGGGCACGACCAAGACCCATACCGTCGCCGACGTACACGTCACGTTCGGCCTCGCCGATACCAACCACGACGGCAACGTCGGTCTCGATGACCTGCAAGCCGGCGACCGAGTGAAGGCGATCGGTGGGATCACAGCGCTGGCCAAGACCTGCGACCAGAGCAGCTTCACGGCACAGACGACGATCCGCAGGGTCGTCTTCCACGCGCCAACGAGCTGACACGCGAGCAGGCAAACCCCTGGGCGGCAGGACAAGCGCTCGCGGCGGTGCCAACACATGCCTGGTCGTTCATGTTAGGCTATGCGCGTGTATGCCGATCACGTCGGGGCTCTCCTCACCAGGACCGCCCCGCGCGCCGAATATCTACGCCTTGGCCTGGCCTCCCGCATCTCCAAACAGGGGTCTTCAGGATGAGTGCCACCACGCCGGCTCTCCTTGCGGCGGCTGCCGGGGTCGGCTTCGGTCACGCCATCCTGCCCGATCATTGGGTTCCTCTGGCGGTCGTTGGTCGTACACGCCGTTACCCGCTCGCCAGGGTCGCGCGACTATCGGGCATGGCCGGCGTGGCGCACGTACTCGTGTCGATCGTGCTCGGAGGCGTCATCATCGCCGTGGGGCTCCAGTTCCGCTCGACTGTGCAGAGCGCGCAGGACACGATCATTGGCTGCGTGCTGATCCTCACCGGCCTCGGGTTCGCGGCGCTTGAGTTGACCGGCCACGGGCACCATCACGGGCACGACCACGCCCACACTCACGGGCACAGGCACACCCACGGGCATGGCCAGGCCCACCCCCACGAGCACCCACACCTGCTCTCCGCGCCTGAGGTCGATGAGCAGATCGCCGTCAAGGAGAGCCGGTTTCACGGCCTGGCTTCGGTAATGGTCCCGTTTGGCGCCGCAGCCTCACCTGACCTCACCATCCTCCCGGTGTTCCTCGCGGCAACCGCGGCCGGGGTGAGCACCGCCATCGGCTCACTCGTCATCTTCGCCGGGGTGACGATCGGGACGATCGTCACCCTGACGCTGCTGGCGTGCTTCGGCGGGTATCAGATACGCGGCCAGTGGCTCGAGCGGTGGGGCAGCGTGTTCACCGCACTCGTACTCGTCGTCATCGGAGCGCTGGTCCTGGCCGGCGCGATCTAGCCTGGGAACCTCAGTCTCCGGCTTGAACAGCCAGTGCCGCCCTGCACCGCACTGAAGGTCACGGGCCGCCGCGGGGGCGTCTGTGGCGTCATGCGACCCTCCGTGCGTGCTCAATCAGCGGGCTCTCGCCGGTATGCTCAGGAGGGTGAGCCACGGAGTCGAAGGCAAGGTAGGGAGGACCGTCGTCAACGGGTTGGTGGCCGAGCGCGTAGCGCAGATGATGCAGGCGCTCGCTACTCCCAGCCGCGTGCACATCCTCGGCTGCCTGCGGGAGGGGCCGCAGACCGTCTCGCAGATCGTGGAGGCGGTCGGGATGGCGCAGTCCGCGGTATCCCACCAGTTGCGAGTGCTGCGGGAGATGAGGTTCGTGGCCGGTGAGCGGCGCGGGCGACAGGTGCTCTACCGCCTGCACGACGAACACGTAGCATCGCTCTTGGACGAGGCGGTCTTTCATATGCAGCACCTGGACCTAAACGCGATCGCGCAGCGCCGAGCGGCATCGTAGGCCTCCGGGGCGTTCGTGGCAGCCCGCTTTGCCGCTTTCACGCAGCGGCCGAATGCGGGTGGTTTCGGCGCGAGTTCTTCTTCTCTTTTTTCGGCTTCTTCTTCGGGTGTGATGCTGTTGACTTCGATCGGGGCGTTCGCCGACTGTTTCTAACGCGCGGGTGAGAACGTTCTCATTACCTACTGAGCGCGCTCAGTAGGCCTTGCGAGCCGAGGCGATACCGCCCTCGTGATCGAGAGCGCGCACGGCGACGTCGACGAAGCCCGCCGAGAGCAGCGCCTCTTGCCACCACTGAACGCGGGCGGGGTGCTCCCAACGGCCCGTCGCGATGCGGGTGGCGTTCCTGGCGATCCGCAGCAGACCAGCGGGCCCGCGCTTGAGCATGCGCTTCACGAGCTTGCCAATGACCGCGCGGTCGCGGCGATCGATCACACTGAGCTGAAACATCATGTCGGCGAACACCAACCGTCCGCCGGGGCGCAGCACACGCTCGACCTCCGCCAGCGCACGTCGCTTGTCCGTATCGTCGAGGTGGTGGAAGCAGTAATTGGAGATGACGAGGTCGATCGACGCGTCGCCGCACGGCAACTCCGTGGCGTTCTCGACGAGCACCTCGACGTTACCTGTTCCCAGCTGCACGAGCTTGCCCTGCAGGCGATGGCACATCGCCGAGGAGATGTCGAGCGCGGTTACGTGTGCGACGTGCGGGGCCGCCGCCAGCGTGAGCAGCCCGGTCCCGGCGCCGATGTCGAGCACGCGGTCGTCGGGGCGCAAGCGCGCTAGATCGAGGATGGTATCGCGCAGCGTCTGAAACCCCGCTGTGCTCGCCATCTGCTCGAGATTCTCCACGTGCTCGTCCCAATTCTTGGAGCGCGGCCAGGGCAGGCGCTGCGGCGCGCGTGCCGGCGGCCGCCCTACAACGGGCGTCAGGACGGCGTGCACGTGTGGCGCTTTGGCCCGCGCTGCGCTCGTCCGCGCGCCGGTGTGCCCGAGCGTCGCGGTGGTCGGTGACGATTGTGGTCTGCCGGGTGGGAGCAAGATACGTTCTACATTTCCACGATACCTATAGTCTCCTCTTAAGAGCGCGTGAGAGTCCTCTAACGACCGCCCCGACTTAGCATGTCCGCTCGGCCCCCGCGAACGCCCCGATACCGCGAACGTACAGGCGCCCGTGGGCCGACAGCCCGCGGCCACGCGGTTCGACGCCACCGGCTGCTCGCGTTCGGCGCGCTCGGGCTCTGCACGGCGGCGGTTACGCTTGCCATTGCAAGCGGCGGCGGGCCTGCGCGCCCGAGCGCACACACGAGCTCGCATCCGGCGAGGCGTGTGCGCAACGCCCGCCCGAGCTCCTATGCGGTCGGGCTGCGCGTACTGCGGTTCGTCGACACCAGCCGCTCGATCGTCCTTGAAGGCAAGAGCGAGCCGCGGACGCTGCTCACCGAAGTGCGCTACCCCGCACTCGGATCGCCAGGCGCGACAGACGTGTACGACGCCCCGGCGGCCCGCGTGGACGGACCGTTTCCGCTCGTCGTGTTCGGGCACGGCTTCGACGTGGCACCCGCGCAGTACGCGCCGCTGCTGCAGTCGTGGGCGCACGCCGGCTACGTGGTGGCCGCGCCGACCTTCCCGGGGGAGAACCCCGCCGTGCCCGGCGGACCCAACGAGTCGGATCTGGTCAACCAGCCCGGCGACATGCGCTTCGTGATCTCGCGGATGCTCGCCGAAAGCGCCGGCTCGGGACCGCTCTCTGGGCTCCTCGACCCATCCCGCATCGCGGTTGCCGGACACTCCGACGGCGGCGACACCGCACTCGCGGTGGCATACGATTCGCGCTTCCGTGCCCCGCACGTCGGGGCCGCAATCGTCCTCTCCGGAGCCGAGATCCCGGCCGAGGGCGAATTCGTGTTCCCGACAGGCGGTCCGCCGCTGCTGGCGACGCAGGGTACTGCGGACACGGTGAATCTTCCAAGCGCCACCAACGCCTTCTTCGAAGCTGCACATTCACCCAAGTACCTGCTGAGCCTGCTCGGCGCCGAACACCTGCCGCCCTACACCCAACAGGGCCCACAAGCTGGAAATCGTCGATCGCGCCACACTGGCGTTCCTCGACGCCTACCTCAACCACGAGCAGGGGGCGCTCGCGCGATTGCGTGGGGACGGCAACCTGCCGGGACGGGCATCGCTACAAGCCGACCCGTAACCTGCTCAGCCCCGAGCTCACGCAGCGCCGCCCCGAACAAATGACGTCGCGCTGGAGCCGCGGTACGGCGCGCTCCCGGCGAGTCGCTGTCGTCGATCGCCGCCCTCCACGGTTTGACGGTCAGCGATCCGGCACAACAAGAAGCTATCGGGACGAACGGTTCAAGTTGGCTTGGATACAGGGGATTCGGCCTTATGCGGCGGATTTGCGGTGGTCCAGACCACCCCGGTGCCGTGGCTTTCGCCGGCCGGAACCCGGCTCATGCCGGCCCGAACGTATGTACGGGTCCGTGGCCTCCCAGCCGTCGGTGTGCAGGAGCGACGGGCGGCTGTAGGCGCGCTGTACGACGGCGCCGCCGGCATCATGGGATGAGCGTCAGCGCCTGGATGTGGCGTGGCCGCACGACGCCGAAGTGGCGTCGGTCCAGCGTCACGAGCCGAGTGATGTTGAGACGCTCAGCCAGAGCGACGATGCAGGCGTCCGTCGCGCCGAGCGGCAAGTCCGCATACTGCTCAACCAGCTCGGCGGCACGGGTGAGGTCGTCCGCGGTGGAACTCACGATGGCGAGGAACCCGGTCTTGAAGGACCGCAGGAACCCGGCCTCGACCGAGGAGCCGGCGTCACGCGCCAGCAGGTAGGCAACCTCCGCGATAACCATGCCCGGCACCAGCCGAGGCGGTGGGGCCACCGCGAGCGCCTCCGCGGATGCGCGGTGATGCGTGTCGTTGCGGTTCGCGGCGGCGACCAGCGGGCCGGTGTCAACCAGGATCATCGAGCGCTGGGGAACTCCGAACGCAGGATTTCGCCGGAGCGTTCGGCCAGATCGGCGGGTCCGTCGAAGCTCGCAAAGAACGACGGCAGTTGCTCACCGGCCGTCTCCGATCCGTTGCGATCCACGACGGCGACGTGGACTCGCTGTCCGGGCTTCACGCCGTGGCTGCGGAACTCGGCCACCAGCTCAGCGTCATCGCCTGGCACGACCAGCTCCCACTCGTCTGCGTCGATCTTGCTCACGCTTCAAGCGTAGCGGCCTCCAGCCGTCTCCCGCGATGACGCAATCCGCACGCCGGGTCTTGCGTGCCAGGCGCTCCTGCTTCGCCGTGCCGTAGAAGCCGCTCAAGGACTCGTCGGCGCCATTCGGTTACTGAGCGCCCGGGGCGTCATCGAGCACCCACCGGGTTGCAAGCTGGGGGCAGTTGATCGGGCCGGGTTTGGTCTCGTGGGAGAACAGATAGCGAAACCCGGCTCGCTGCAGGGTCCGATTCGGAGCGACGTTGAGCGCCTTGGGCTCGCTGAAGAGGCGTTGGAGTTCCAGGACCTCGAAATATGTGCGCGCCGACTCCCTCACGAAATGGACCCCGAGTCCTTTCCCGCGCATCCCCTGATCGAGGATGTGCAGGTGCATGAAGGCTTCCCTGCCGAAGACGATGCGGTCGGCCGAGCTGAACCCGACCACCGACCCGTCGCGCTCCCACACGAGCGAGTAGTTCGTGCGGGCTCGCAGCGGACGCGCGAAGTCCTCCTCGTAGGACGCTCGCCAGGCGTCCGGCGTAGGCAGCAGCGACCGATCGACTCCCAGCGTCCGCAGGTGCTGATCTGATGCCCGGTGGAAGTAGTCGATGCGAATGCCGACCTCCGCCAGCTTCATCTCCCTCACCGTGAGCCGCGCAGACATAGGGATCAGTTTGGCGGCTTGCTCGTCGTCCAGGTGGTCGCACCCCGCGTCCTTGGAGCACTGCGATGGATTTGCAGTGGATTTTCGCCCCTGCTGCGGTGGATTTGCGGTGGCCCGGACCACCGCACAGCCGCGAACACGGGCGAACGGCCTCCCCGCAAGAGCCGTGTTTGCGGGGGTTTTCGCCCATGTTCGCTGCCCTTCGCAGAACTCGAAGGAATCGGGACGGCCGGATTCGAACCGGCGACCCCCTGCTCCCAGGGCAGGTGCGCTACCAGGCTGCGCCACGTCCCGACGCGACATCCAAGTCTAGTGCCACCCCACCCTCAACCAAAACACCCACCGGCGCCCGCCCGCTGCTAGGGTCACGCCCCGTCATGGCCGACGTCCAACCCCTGCGCGCCCTGCACTACGACCTCTCGGTGGTCGGTGCCCTCGGCGACGTGGTTGCCCCTCCCTACGACGTGATCGACGCCGCGCAGCGGGCCGCGCTGATTGCTCGCTCCCCGTTCAACGTCGTCGCGGTCGATCTTCCACGGCCCCCCGCCGCCGGCAAGGGCGGCGCCGACGGCCAGGAAGGCACCGATGGCGAGAGTGCCGATCCCTACCGTGCCGCGGGCGAGCTGTTCGAGAGCTGGCAGCTGCAGGGCGCGATCGCGCGCGACACCCAGCCGGCGATCTGGGCACACACGCAGCGCTACACCGGCCCCGACGGGGCGCAGCAGACCCGGCGCGGGTTCTTCTGCCGGGTGCGGATCGAGGAGTACGGGCCGGGGCGGGTGCGGCCGCATGAGCGCACGCATCCGGGGCCGCGGGAGGACCGGCTGCGGCTGACACGCGCCACGCGCGTCAATATGTCGCCGATCTTCTCGCTCTACTCCGACCCCGCGGGGACCGCGTGGGCGGCGCTGGAGCCCTTCCTCGCACAGGCGCCGTGGGGCGAGGCGACCGACGGGGACGGAACCGTGCACCGCCTGTGGCGGGTCGCCGACGGGGCGGCGATCGCGGCGGTGCAGGCCGCCGCGCGCGACTCGGAGCTGTTGATCGCCGACGGGCACCACCGCTATGAGACCGCGCGGGCATACGCCGAGGAGATCGACGGCGAGGGGGACCATCGCTACGTGCTGATGTGCCTGGTCGCGCTGGAGGACCCGGGCCTCACCGTGTTCCCCACCCACCGGCTCGTGCGAGGGCTGGATGCGGAGCGACGGGAGGCGCTGGCGCAGGCGCTGGAGCGCGACTTCGAGGTTGCCGAGGTGCCGGCGCAGGAGTTGGCGCCGCCGCCCGGGGAGGGGCCGCTGCAGCTCGGCTACATCGACTCCGCGAGCAGGCGGCCGCTGCGGCTGAGGCTGCGGGACCAGGCGATCGCCGACGCGGCCCTGGCCGGCCACTCCGAGGCCTACCGGCGGTTGGACACCGGGGTGCTGGAGGCGCTGCTGCTGAAGAGGGCCCTGGGGCTCTCCGACGATGACGTCTCCCACCTGCGGGACTTCCGTTACGCGCGCGAGGCCGGCGAGGCGCTCGCACTGGTGCGGGAGGGGGAGTACGACGTGGCGTTCCTGATGCGGCCCACGCCGGTGGCGCAGGTCCAGGATGTCGCAGCGGCGGGCGAGAACATGCCGCCGAAGTCGACGTTCTTCTTCCCCAAGCTGCTGACGGGGCTGCTCTTCAACCCGCTTTGACGGTCCGGCCCGCGCGTCGCGGACCGACCCTCGATGGGGTGCTGGGGGCAAACCCGGAAAGCTGCCTTACACAACTACCATGAGGTACAGGGGTTGGGGAGTGCAGAGAACCGGAACGGAAAGGCGGGGAGCCATGAAGGCGACAGCGAAGCGCAGCGACGGAACGTTCAGACACACCCTGCGGGTGCGCGACCACCAGCTCACGGTCGACGAGCGCACGGAGGCGGGCGACGGCGATGCGGGGCCCGACCCCCAGGAGCTGCTGGCGGCGAGCCTCGCGTCGTGCACCGCGATCACGATGGAGATGTACGCGGCCCGCAAGGGCTGGGAGATCGGGGAGGTGGAGGTGGAGGCGCAGTACACCCCAGCGGAGCGGGGGTGCCCCACTAAGTTCGAGCTCGTGCTGCGCCTGCCGGCGGACCTGCCGGCCGAGCAGGTGGAGCGCCTGCGGGTGATCGCGGCGAAGTGCCCGGTGCACCGCACGCTCGACGGGGAGGTCATGTTCGAGGAACGCGTCGAGCGGGCCGCGCCCGTCCAGGCGGCGTCCGGAGCGCTTGCCTGAGCGAGACCCGTCCACCCCGCGCCCAGCGCGGTAGCCTGAGCGCCTGCCTGCCCCCGCCGCCCCCACCGCCGCGGCCGTGCTGGTGCCGCTGTACCGCGCCGCGGACGGCGAGCCGCACGCGGTGCTCACCCGCCGGCGCGCGGACCTGCGCCGCCACGCGGGGGAGATCTCCTTTCCGGGCGGGCGGCGCGACCCGGAGGACCCCTCGCTGTGCGCGACGGCGCTGCGCGAGGCCGAGGAGGAGATCGGCCTCGCGGGCGCGGAGGTGGAGGTGGTGGGCGAGCTGCCCGCGGTCTCGACGTTCGTAACGGGCTACCTGATCCACCCCTTCGTGGGAGTGATCCCTGCTGGCCGATCTCCGATCGGTCAGCGCTGGCGCGCCGCGCCGGGCGAGGTGGACGCGGTGCTGGAGCTGCCGCTGGGCGCGCTGCGAGCGAGCCGGGGGCGCACGCTCATGGAGCGGCGCGGGTTCACCTTCGAGACCGACGCCTACCTGCTCGACGGGCACGTCATCTGGGGCGCGACCGCGCGCATCCTCGACACGCTCTTCGAGCGCCTGGAAGAGTTCCTGCTGGCGGCTCAGCCCACCGGTTCAGGCACGATGCGGATATACGGCCGCGGCTCCTCCCACCCCTCGGGGTAGAGCTCCCGTGCCTGGTCGTTGGACACCGAGCCGGCGATGATGACCTTCCCGCCCCGCTGCCAGTTGACGGGCGTGGCGACCTTGTGCTTGGCGGTGAGCTGCAGCGAGTCGATCACGCGCAGCACCTCGTCGAAGTTGCGCCCGGTCGTCATCGGGTAGACGAGGATCAGCTTGACCGTCTTGTCGGGCGCGATCACGAACACGTTGCGCACGGTCTGGTTGTCGGCTGGCGTGCGCGCGGCGGGGTCGCCGGAGGTGCCGGCGGGCAGCATCCCGTACAGCTTCGAGACGTTGTAGTCGGCGTCGCCGATGATCGGGTAGTTGGGAGCCGCGCCCTGCGTGTCCTCGATGTCCGCGGCCCACGTGGAGTGCTTGTCGACGGGGTCCACGGACAGGCCGATGATCTTCACGTTGCGGCGGTCGAACTCGGGCTTGGCCTTGGCCAGGTAGCCGAGCTCGGTCGTGCACACGGGCGTGAAGTCCTTCGGGTGCGAGAACAGCACCGCCCAGGAGTCGCCGACCCAGTCGTGGAATTTGATGCGGCCCTCGGTGGTGTCGGCCTCGAAGTCCGGTGCCACGTCGCCTAGCTGCAGCCCCATGTGTGCTCCTTTCTGGACGTCGCCGCCGCTGCTTGCGAGAGGCGGGCTTTCGCTGCCGCCTCCAGGATCCCTGAATCCTGATCGGCTTAAGGGGGATTGACTTCAGGATAGCGCGTCGGGGGCAGACTCTCGGGGCGGGTGCGGGGGCGGGCTCAGCAGCGCGTCCACCGCGGCGCTCGCCTGCTCCAGCCACCGCGGCACGTCGGCGGAGTCGGCGCGCAGGACGGCGAGCGGGATCGCGCTGGCGCCGGCTGCCGCGCCGACGATCCGCTCCCCCTCGGCGAGCGCGCCGGCCGGCTGAGAGGACCCGGCGGCCTCGTAGAGCAGGCCGCGCACCGTCGTGTCGATCA
Source organism: uncultured Solirubrobacterales bacterium (assembly GCA_963821775.1). Lineage (GTDB taxonomy): Bacteria > Actinomycetota > Thermoleophilia > Solirubrobacterales > Solirubrobacteraceae > Palsa-744. Next base: position 38,271 of record CAWGFB010000003.1, read on the forward strand.
CCTCGCCCACGAACGCCCGCAGGCGCGCGCCGTGCAGGGCGCGCAGCTGCTCCTCGGGGCCGTGGGCCGTGCCGAGTAGCCAGCAGGCGATGGCGACGCCCTCGCACGCGCCGCGCAGCGTGCCGAGGCGGTTGGGGTCGCCGATCCAGCACTCCGCGCCGAGGGCCTCGATCGCCGCGCGGCCGTCCTGCGCGCGGGTGACCGCGCGCACGGCGTGTCCTTGAGCGAGCGCGTCGTGGGCGAGTTGCCGGCCGCGGCAGCCACCCCCGACGATCAGCAGTCGCGCCATCCGGCCGGAGCCTACCGGCTCGGCTGAGCTGATCTGTACAGCCGGCGCCGCCGCCCCCGGAGAGGGCCGTACAGCCGGCGCTCGCCGCCCCGAGAAGACTCGGCGGGGGCCGGGCTCCTCCCGGCCCCCGCCGTACCACCGGCACTGAGGGTTCGCGGTGCCGAGGCTCGCTCGAGCGCCACCGGAGAGGTATGGGTAGCGGCGCTCGAGCAAGCCCCTGGTGTGTCGCGCTCAGCCTTCGGTGGTCCTGGCTGCCTGTCCCTCCCGTCGATCCTGCCTGTCTTCCAGATGAAAACACAAAAGTCGATGCTTGTCAAGGAGGATATGTCAAAAGCAGTTTTTTTGCGTGGGACATCCTGGCCCAGGCGGCTTCAATACCATCGGGCGCCGATGAACAGCCACCCAGCCGACGTCGTGACCATGGAGAAGATCGTGGCGCTGTGCAAGCGCCGCGGCTTCGTCTTCCCCTCCTCGGAGATCTACGGAGGGGTGGGATCGACCTACGACTTCGGCCACTACGGCGTGCTGCTGAAGAACAACGTCAAGGCCGAGTGGTGGCGGGCGATGCTGCAGGAGCGCGACGACATCGTGGCGCTGGACTCGGCGATCCTCCAGCACCCGCGCGTGTGGGAGGCCTCCGGGCACCTCGCCGGCTTCACCGACCCGCTCGTGGACTGCCGCGTTTGTGGACAACGCTTTCGCGCCGACCACCTCGGGGACCTGCAGTGCGGGCGCAAACCGTCTAAGCACCCCGGCGAGGCCGAGGAGTGCGACCTGACCGAGGCGCGCGACTTCAACCTGATGTTCGAGACGACGATCGGCCCCGTCAAGGAGTCCGGCGCGACCGCCTACCTGCGCCCGGAGACCGCGCAGGGGATCTTCATCAACTTCAAGAACGTCCTGCAGTTCTCCCGCAAGCGCCCGCCGTTCGGGATCGCGCAGGTCGGCAAGTCCTTCCGCAACGAGATCACCCCCGGCAACTTCATCTTCCGCACGCGCGAGTTCGAGCAGATGGAGATGGAGTACTTCGTGCCGCCGGCCGAGGCGCAGCGGTGGTTCGAGCACTGGCTGGCGGAGCGGATGCGCTGGTACACCGAGCTCGGCCTGCGCCCCGACCACCTGCGCCTGCGCGCCCACGACGCCGAGGAGCTCTCGCACTACTCCTCGGGAACCTCCGACGTCGAGTACCTCTTCCCCATCGGTTGGAGCGAGCTGGAGGGGATCGCCAACCGCGGCGACTTCGACCTCACCCAGCACGCGCGGTTCTCCGGGGAGAAGCTCGAGTACTTCGACCAGGCCACCGGCGAGCGGTACGTGCCGCACGTGATAGAGCCGGCGGCCGGGGCGGACCGGGCCACGCTGGCGTTCATGGTCGACGCCTACGTCGAGGAGCAGGTCCCCGGCGCGGCGACGGACGGGGGGGTCGCAGGGCCCACCGAGTCCCGCACCGTGCTGCAGCTGCACCCCCGTCTGGCGCCGGTGAAGGTCGCCGTGCTGCCGCTGGTCAAGAAGGACGGCCAGCCGGAGCTGGCGCAGCAGGTGTACCGCGAGCTGCGCCGCCGGGTGCAGGCCGAGTACGACGAGGGCGGCTCGATCGGCAAGCGCTACCGCCGCCAGGACGAGATCGGCACCCCGTGGGGCGTGACGATCGACCACCAGAGCGTGGAGGACCACACGGTCACGTTGCGCGAGCGCGACACCCTGCGCCAGCAGCGTGTGCCCATCGACGGGCTGGTCGAGGAGATCGAGCGGCGCTTGGCAGAATCGTGGACCCCGCGCTCCACCGAGACGCCCCCCAAATAGACTCCATCACCCACATCCACCACTACACCCGGGAGGGGGTTTGGGAGCCCGCCCACCCGGGCCTGCCCTCTCCCAGCTAAGCGACGGGACTAAGCGACATGGACTTCGACTTGACTGACGAGCAGCGCCTGATCCGCGACACCGCGCGCGAGTTCACCGACAAGGAGATCGTCGAGCGGGCTCGCGAAAACGCCCGCAACCACCACTTCGACCTCGACCTCGTCAAGAAGATCGCCGACCAGGGCTACCTCGGCGCGATCGTGCCGCGCGAGTACGGGGGCGCGGGGCTCGGCTACCTCGACTACGGCCTCGTGGTGGAGGAGATCGGGAGGGGGTGCTCGTCGGTGCGTACCGTCATCTCCGTGCAGACCTCGCTCGTCTGCTCCGCGATCCTCAAGTGGGGCACCGAGGAGCAGAAGCAGCGCTACCTGCCCCGACTCTGCTCGGGGGAGTGGCTCGGGTGCTTCGGCCTCACCGAGCCCGACACCGGCTCGGACGCCGCCAACCAGCGCACGCGCGCGCGCCGCACCGACTCGGGGTGGGTCATCAACGGCGCGAAGATGTGGATCTCGATGGGCAACTACGCCAAGCTGGCGCTGATCTTCGCCCAGACCGACCCCGAGCTGGGACACCGCGGCCTCGGCTGCTTCCTCGTCGAGACCGACCAGCCGGGCTACAAACCGCAGACGATCGAGCACAAGATGGGACTGCACGCCTCCGACACCGCCTCGATCGCCCTCGAAGACGTGGAGGTCGGCGAGGACGGCGTGCTCGGAGAGATCGGCGACGGCTTCAAGGTCGCGATGTCCGCCCTGGACTCGGGCCGCTACTCCGTCGCCGCCGGCTGCGTGGGCATCTGCCAGGGGTGCGTCGACGAGTCGGTCAAATACGCCAGGGAGCGCCAGCAGTTCGGGCGCCCGATCGCCTCCTTCCAGCTCGTGCAGGCGATGATCGCCGACATGGCGGTGAAGACCGACGCCTCGCGGATGCTCGTGTGGCGGGCGGGGTTCCTCAAGGACCGCGGCCGCCCCAACACGACCGAGACCTCGATCGCCAAGCTGCACGCGACCGAGGCGGCGGTGTGGTGCGCGAACACCGCGATCCAGGTCCACGGCGGCGCCGGCTACGTCGACGACCACCCCGTCGAGCGGTACTTCCGCGACGTGCGCGTCACCACGCTCTACGAGGGGACCTCGCAGATCCAGAAACTGATCATCGGGCGCGCGCTGACGGGGATCAACGCGCTGGTGCCGTCGTGAGGCCGGGCGCACCTGCTTGGGCGCAGGCGCTGGACGTGGGTCAGGGCGTCGCCCCCCCCACGCTGGCCCGCCACCGTCGACGCCGGGCAGGAGGCCCGGCGTCCGCAGGCGTGTAGCCCACACGCGGACGCGCGGACGATCCCCCTCCCATGACCCCTCCCACACAACCTCCGAGCATCGTCGGCGTGCTCGGCGCGGGCACGATGGGCTCGGGCATCGCGCAGTTGGCCGGCCGCGCGGGCGCGCGCACGCTGCTGCACGACCCGCTTCCCGAGGCGCTCGAGCGCGGCGCCCGCAGGGCACGCGAGGGCCTGGAGCGCGAAGCGGCGAAGGGCCGTCTCTCCGCCGAGGAGGCCGCGGCCGCGCAGGGGCGGTTGGAGGCGGTCACGGAGCTGGAGGCGCTCGCCCCCTGCGAGCTCGTGATCGAGGCCGCGCCGGAGCTACCCGAGCTCAAGCGCGAGCTGTACGGGCGGCTGTCGGAGATCGTCAGCGAGCGGTGCGTGCTGGCGACCAACACCTCCTCGCTGCCGGTGACGGGGATCGCGGCCGGGGCCACCCACCCCGAGCGCGTCGTGGGGATGCACTTCTTCAACCCCGCGCCGCTGATGCGGCTCGTGGAGGTGATCGCGGGGGTCCGCTCCGGCGAGGCGGCGCTCGCGCTCGCGGACGCGACCGGGCGGGCGATGGGCAAGACCGTGATCCGCGCCACCGACGGCCCCGGCTTCCTCGTCAACCGCTGCAACCGGCCCTTCGGCCTGGAAGCGCTGCGGCTGCTGGGCGAGCGGGTCGCCGACGTGCCCACGATCGACCGCATCGTGCGCCTCGGCGGCGGCTTTCGCATGGGGCCCTTCGAGCTCTCGGACCTCGTCGGCGTGGACACCGGCTTCGACGTGGCGCGCTCCTTCTACGAGCTCTCCTACGGCGAGCCGCGCTGGCGGCCCTCGCCGATCCAGGCGCGGATGGTCGCCGCCGGGCTGCACGGGCGCAAGAGCGGGCGCGGGTACTACGACTACTCCGGGGAGGGCCCCCACCGCCCGGAGGACCCCGCGCCGCCCGCGCGCACCGCCGGCGCCGCCGTGCAGGGCGAGGGGCCGCTCGCCGAGGCGCTGCGCGCGCTCGCCGGCGCGGAGCCCGCCGCGGCTGCCGGGCCCGGAGGAGAGGCACGACCGCGGGTCGTGGTCGAGGGGCTCGGCGGCACCGTCGAGGGCGAGCCCTTCCACGCGCTCGTGCCGCTCGCGCTCGTCGAGGTGACGGGCGCGGCGGGCGAGCGGGCCTTCCAGGGCCTCGGCCTGCACACTGCCCGCGTGGCCCCCTCCCCCGGCGGCGTGCTGCCGCGAATCGTCTGCCAGGTCGTCAACGAGTGCGCGTTTGCGCTCGGCGAAGGCGTCGGCTCCGCCGAGGACATCGACGTCGGCATGACGCTCGGCATGAACTACCCGCGCGGGCCGCTCGCGTGGGGAGGAGAGCTGGGCTTCGGCGTCGTGCTGGCGACGGTGGACGCGCTGTGGGAGAGCTACCGCGAGGAGCGTTTCCGTCCGGCCCCGGCGCTGCGGCGGCTCGTCCGGGACGGTCGCCTGGGCAGAGCCGCGGGGCGGGTTTCTTCGAGCACCCCGTAGAACGCGTTTGAAATAGGCGGTGCGATGGCGGAGTTTGGCTTGAGCGCCGGCAATCGCTGCAGTCTTGTGATGGGTCCGGCGGCGTGCGCGTCAAAAGCGAGGCAGGGCCAGCAGGTTGTCTGTCCACTCTTGATCGGCGTGTGTCCGAATGTAAGGCGGTTGACCAGTCGGCCGGCATACCGCGACGTACACCCACTGAGCGCCGTTCGCCACCACCGCTTGATTCGCCCTGCTCTCGCTTAGCCAATCCGCGATCGCTTGGCGCGTACTCTGGCCGGTCTGACCCGTCGACGTGTTCCGCCACTGGACCTCGGAGATGTGCTCGTGCCCCTGACCTCCCTGCTGCTTTATCGCCGTTATTTGGATCACTCGAAGGTCTCCGATGGTTCAGTTCAGCGGTGGCCGTCGTCCCCGGAGGGCTCCCGCGAGGGGGGAATAGAGTTAGCTGGCGGTGTTCCACTGCGTGCAGAGTAGGGCGACTCTTGCTCGAATGGCTGTGCCCACGCTGGCCAGGTACGGATTTCCGCGCTCTTTCGCTCCACTTCGGCCCCCAGGCATCCGTCTTGGCTCATCGGTCTTCCTTTCACTTGAAACGTATTGCAGATCATTGGCCATCGTTCCTAGGCGGAGCTGCGGCCCGGCCCGGCGTTTTGAGACGCACTCCCGTCTCGTTCTGTATGCGCGTCAGCAACGCCTGAACGAGGTCCTCACGAACTCGGTAGGCGGGGCGATTCTGGCGCAGCTCTACGGGCTCGGCGTCAAGCAAACGCGGCTTCGACATATCCCCATCCCAACCAAACAGGCTCCCGTCCTGCTTCTTTCGACGCTGCCATGTGAACAGCTCGGCATAACGCCTCGGTGCTACCCCGACGAAGGGGTTGAAGGGCACCTTCTTGCCGACCGGTCCGCCCGTGGCAACAGCTATCGAGTCGCTGTGTAGTGTCTCTGCCTGACTCTTGGCGTACGGCGCTAGGAACACGCAGTTCGTAATGCCGGCACAGACGATGTGCCTCACGCAGTTGTGGCAGGGGAACGTCGTCACGTACAGCGTTGAGCCCGCAACGGTATGCCCGTTGCGTGCGGCATCGAGAATCGCAGACATCTCAGCGTGGACCGCGCGACCGAACTCGGTCAGATCTCCGAGTCGGGTAGCGAGAATCACGGCCAGAAGAGCGTCGGCATCCACGTCTGCGGCCAGCCAGTCTCGGCTCTCATCCTTGAGCGCAATGGCGATCTCTATGGCGATCTCCCGCTGCATTCGGTCGTTTGTGTCGGTACGGCGCTCCTCGTCGGTGGCGCCGTAGCGAAACTCGCGCTGGTCTGGGACATCGGGGTCGCCGCCGCCCTCTCGATATATCCCTCCCCCAGGTCGTGGAACCTCATTCGTGCCAAGCGCAATAATCTCACCCTGTGGGTTTGCCAGGGCAGCTCCTACTTGTCGGCCGGGCTCTGCGGAGAGCCGAGCCGCACCGACCGCCTCGAACAGAGCAAACTCGTCTTTTGTCGGCGTGCGAAACGGGTTGGCCAACACGACCTCGAGTAGACGCTCGAGCTGAGCCTCAGTGTCGCCCGCTTTGCTCGCGTCGACGAACAGGTCTGCCCGGTGGAACGTATCGAGGACGTTCTGCCCGTACTCGCCGCCCTCTGACTGATCTCGGGTCAGGAGCTCGCTTGTGGTCGCCTCCCACTTGCTCTGATCAGAGGAGTGCCGCGATTTGGTGATTTCATCGTCGAGCCAGGTGTCACGCTCATCATCAGGCGAGTAGGCAGCGACCAAGAAGAACCGCGACCCGTACACGTTCCGTAGCGTTTGGACCTCCCGGGGCGTCTTCAGCTGTCGCAGGATCCACGCCTGCCGAGCGACAGGCTCCCCATCGCTTGCGTGAGCTCGGCGTTCGGTCGAGAGCTTGGCAACTCCCAGCAGAGCCAGCGCATCCGGCCGATCCCATTCTCGCCGAAGGCGGTTGCCGGCATCCATATGAGCCAGGATGTAGCTGTCGAGATCCTGACTCTTGGTAAGGGGCGGTTGCCAATCGATCTCTCGCAGCAGCGAGCTCAGATGGATCTCCCGCGCGACGTAGCCCATAGCCTCGAGCCGCAAATGCAGTAGATGGCTGATCCTCTCGATGTTCGTCCCCAGCGCTCCGACCAAGCCGAAAACCAACTCGGTCTCCGCGACGTCATGCTCCCGTCTGAACTCGGCACGCTCGCGATCGGTGATCTCTACCGTCTCCGCACCGCAGGGTGCTGCGCGAGGTCCCGCTCCGCGATCCCCGGTCATCGAACAACGATCGAGCTGACTCGCGCTGGCACCTTTGGAGCCTACCCGTGCGGGGGGACGGCAAGCTCGTCGGAGTGGGGACCGCTTGTCGCGGCCCGACCCGTTGACGGGATCGAGGCAGTTGCTACCCCTCCCCGCCCGCGGTCTGCACGGCCTCCGGCGGCGCCCACTGCTCCTCTGCGAGGTCCCCGATCGGCATCCCCTCCGGGGTCGGCACCTCCGGGGTGTCGCGCAGGTACCACTCGGCGTCCAGCGCCGCCTGGCACCCCGACCCGGCGGCGGTGACGGCCTGGCGGTAGGTGTGGTCGACGAGGTCGCCCGCCGCGAACACGCCCGGGCGGTTGGTGCGGGTGGAGCGCCCCTCGGTGAGCACGTACCCGTTCTCGTCCACCTCGACCTGCCCGCGCACGAGCTCGGACTGCGGCTCGTGCCCGACCGCGATGAACGCGCCGCAGATCTCGAGCTCCCGCTCCTGCCCGCTGGCGGTGTTCACCGAGCTGCACGCGGTCGAGCGCGCCGCCCTCGCCGGGCAGGAACGCCTTGACGGTGTAGGGGGTGAGGAACTCGATGTTCTCCCGCTCGCGGGCACGCTCCAGCATGATCTTCGAGGCGCGGAACTCCTCGCGGCGGTGCACGACGTCCACCCGCGCCGCGAACTTCGAGAGGAAGATCGCCTCCTCCATCGCCGAGTCGCCGCCGCCGACGATCATCGTCGGCGCGCCCTTGAAGAACGCCGCGTCGCACGTGGCGCAGTAGCTCACGCCCTTCCCCCCCAGCTCCTCCTCGCCCGGCACGCCGAGGCGCTTGTGCTCGGCGCCCATCGCGAGGATCACGGTGCGCGCGCGGTGCTCGGTGTCGCCCACCCACACGCTGTGCACGCCGCCGGGCTCGCTCGCGAACTGCACGCGCTCGGCCTGGTCGTTCTGGAGGCGCGCCCCGAAGCGCTCGGCCTGCGCGCGCATCTGCCCCATCAGCTCGGGGCCCTCGATCCCCTCGGGGAAGCCCGGGTAGTTCTCGACGTCGGTCGTCTGCTGCAGGAGCCCGCCCCACGCGAAGCCCTCGATCACGAGCGGCCGCAGGTTGGCGCGCGCGGTGTACAGCGCGGCCGTGTACCCGGCGGGGCCGCTGCCGATGATGATCGTGTTCTCGATCTCCTGCGCCATGCCGCTCCTTTCGCGCTCCGGGGCTTGCCCGCTCCGCCTCTGCCGCCCGCCGACTGAAGCTTGGCCGGCGTCCTTGTTGGGACTCCGCAGGCCCACGGCGGTCGACTTCTGCCTGCCCAATACTTTACTTTGTATAGTAACAGCTCTCGGATCGAGTGTACCGTCCCCGCTGTCTGCCATCCTCAGGGATGATTAGTTTGGGCCGGCTCTTGTACGGCGAAAGAGCCCCTGGGCTCTGCTCCATGTGAGCTAGCTTTGCGGGGGCCGGCCACCTTTACTCAGTAGTAATGGATCTTGCCGGGCGACCACGCATCGAACTCGCTGCGAATCTTTGGCGCGATGAGGGCGTGCGAGCGGTCGTCCTCCCGCTCCCACCTGCGTTGGATCGCCCACGTGCAGTAGTCGGCGACTTGAAGACACGGATCGCTGGCGGCAGGCCAGAACGCGACACGGTGGGAGCGACACGGCGCCAGCTGATGCACGACGTCGTCGACCGCCGTGTGCAGCGCACGCCGCGCCTTTTTCGTCCCCAGACTCGAGGCGGCGACGAACAGCCTGTCGCCGCGGCTCACGTGCTGGGCCAGGTATTTGAAGTGCAGATACCACGCCATCTTGTAGAGCTGCGCTTCCTCTCTGAGATGGGGCTGCGTCTTGCGCTTCTCGAGGATCGTCGCGTCCACGTGGTACTTCATGCCGGCCAGCAGCTCGAACACCTCGTCGCGCACGGGCTGGGGGTCTTCGGTGGCGTGGAACACCCGGTCGAGGTGCATCCCTCTCCAGCCGAGCTCGCGGCGCAGGGCGAGCAGCGCGTCTCCAGCGCCACAGTGCGTGGACGTGACGGTGCAGAGGATGAAGTAGCGCGAGGCGCCCTGCCTGTTCGAGAAGTCGAAGTTGCCCGCCTCATCGGCGAAGACGTAGAGATCCGGCATTGGCGAGCATTTCATCAGGCGGTCGAGCTGATCGCGTCCACCTGCCGCAGCGCCCCCCCGCGCAGCTCCCACACCTCGTCGAACAGCTCCGCCCCGACGTCGGAGTGCGTGATCACGAGCACCCCGCGCCCGGCGGCGCCGACGCTGGCGAGGACCCCGCGCAGCGCCGCCTCGGCGGTGCCCTCGTCGAGGTGCGCGGTCGGCTCGTCGAGCACGAGGAAGCGCGCGTCGCTCAGCAGCGCGCGGGCGAGCGCGAGGCGCTGGCGCTGCCCGCCGGAGAGCACGCCGCCATCCTCGCCGACGAGCTCCTGCAGGCCGTCGGGCAGGGCGCGCACCCACTCGGCGGCGCCGGCCGCCGCAAGCGCGTCCCACACCTCCGCCTCGCTCGCCTCGCGCCGGGCGAGCAGCACGTTCTCGCGCACAGTCGTGTTGAAGAGGTGCGCGTCCTGGGCGGCGAGCGTCACGGCGCGGCGGACGTCCTCCTGGGCCAGCTCGCGCAGGTCCGACGCCGCCGAGGCGCACGCGGCCGGCGTCGGGGTCGCGGAAGCGCACGAGCAGCTGCGCGAGCGTGCTCTTGCCCACGCCGCTCGGGCCGCGCAGCGCGATGCGGCGCCCCGGCTGCAGGCGCAGGCTCGCGTGCTCCAGCACCCACGGCTCCTCGGGGCCATAGCGCGCGCTGACGTCCTCGAGCACGAGCTCCCCTCTCGGCGGCAGCGGCCGCGGCCGGGCGGGGTCGCGCACCGAGGGCTCGCGTCCGCACGTCTCCTCCAGGCGGCTCGCGGCCTGCGCGCACGCGTGCAGGCGGCGCGCGGCGAGCGGCAGCGGGGCGAGGCCCTCGAAGGCGCCGAGCACGAGCAGCGCGAGCGCCGCGACGAGCACGCCCGCGAGCGTGCCGCCGTGGACGGCGGGGACCGCCACGAGCAGCACCGCCACGACACTCGCGCCGGCCGCGGCCGAGCCGAGCGCGGTCGTGGCGCCGGCGGCCAGCCCGTCGCGCCGCGCGAGCGCCGCCAGGCGCCCGTCGGCGGCGCGCAGGCGCGCGATCCGTTCGCCTGCGCGGCCCGCCACGGCGAGCTCGGGGGCGCCCTCGATCGTCTCCACGAGCTCCGCCGTGAGCGCGGCGCGCGCCGGCGCCTGGCGGCAGCCCGCGGCGGCGGAGAGGCCCGCCGCCAGCGCCGGCACGAGCAGCGCCGCGAGGCCGAGGCAGAGGAGCACGACGGGACCGGCCGCGGGCAGGATCACCCACGCCGCCGCGGTGGCCGCGCAGATCGTCAGCGCCGCGACGACCGGCGGGGCGAGCGCGCGCAGGTAGAGGTCCTGCAGCGCGTCGACGTCGCCGACGAAGCGCGCGAGCAGCTCGCCGCCGCGGTGCCCGCCGACGTCCCCCGGCACGAGCGGCGCGAGGCGGCGGTAGAAGCGCGCGCGTACGCGTCCCAACAGCCGCAGCGCGGCCTCGTGGGAGGCCAGCCGCTCGCCGTAGCGCAGCACGGCACGGGCGATCGCGAAGGCGCGCACCGCCACGATCGCCACTGTCAGCGCGAGGATCTCCGGTCGCTGGGCGGCGCGCGAGATCAGGTACCCGGAGGTTGCCAGCAGGCCGCCGGCTGCGACCACGGCGCCGAAGCCCAGCGCGATCGCCAAGGCCAGCCGGTGGCGCTCGGCGGCGCCGGCGCGCGCCACCGCCCACAGGCTGCCCCAGCCGCCGCGCGTGGACCGCGGCCCGCCGCTCGCCGGCGCGCGGCTCACGGCCTCCTCCAGCCGCCCGCTCACCGGCTCGCCGTTCACGGTTGCCCCCAGCCGCGGCTCGTCGGCGCCCAGCCGCAGCTCGTCGGCGCCCAGCCGCAGCTCGTCGGCGCCCGGCCGCAGCTCGTCGGCGCCCGGCCGCGGCTCACGCCGGCACCCCCGCCGCGACGGGGCGCTCCGGCCCCCGCGCGCGGCCGTGCGCGAGCGCCACCACCCGCGCGGCGCTGCGGGCGAGGCGGGCGTCGTGGGCGATCAGCAGCGTCGTGCGGCCCGCGGCGAGGCGCGCGATCGCCTCGCCCACCGCGGCGGCCGTGTCGGCGTCCAGGTGCGCCGTGGGCTCGTCGAGCACCACCAGCGGGCGCGTTGCGCAGGAACGCGCGCGCGAGCGCGACGCGCTGCGCCTGGCCGGCCGAGAGGCCGCGTCCGCCCTCGCCGATGAGCGTCTGCAGGCCCTCGGGCAGCTGGTCGAGCAGCTCTGCCAGCGCCGGCGGCGCGCGCCGCCGCGCGGATCTGCCGCGCGGCCGGCGTCGGGCGCGGCGAGCGCGATGTTCTCGCGCGAGCGTGCCTGCGAACAGCGTGCGTGCGCTGGGGCACCCACGCGAGCTGCGCGCGCCACGCCTCCGAGGTCGAGCTCGCGCAGGTCGCGCCCGCCGCAGCTGACACGCCCGGCGGTCGGGTCGGCCAGCCGCAGCAGCGAGCGCGGCGACGTGCTCTTGCCGGCGCCGCTCGGGCCCACGAGCGCCGTGGTGCAGCCGGGCGTCGAGCTCGAGGTCGAGGCCGTCGAGCACCGGCCCGGGGCGGTCGGGGTAGGCGAACGAGACGCGCTCGAAGCGCGACGGCTCGCGCGCCGGGTCCGGGGCGGCCTGCCCGCCGGCGCTCGGCGGGACCGCGGCTACGGGCGCCAGCGCCGGCGGCGCGTCGAGCGCCGCGAAGATCCGCTCCGGCGGCCGCCATCGCGTCGGTGCTCGCATGGAACTGCTGGCCGACGGCGCGCAGCGGCCCGTAGAGCTCGGGCGCCAGCAGCAGCACGGTGAGGCCGGCCTGCAGGCCGAGGTGCGCCGCCGTCGAGCTGCACGCCGATCGTCGCCGCCACCAGCGCGGTGCCGACCATCGCGCACAGCTCGAGCACGAGCGCGGACAGGAACGCGACGCGCAGCGTGCCCATCGTCTCGGCGCGGTAGCGCTCGCCGACGCGCTCGAGCGTCTGCGCCTGCGCGGCCTCGCGGCGGTAGGCGCGCAGCGTCGGCAGACCGCGCACGACGTCGAGGAAGTGGCCGCTCGAGCAGCGCGAGCGCCCGCCAGCGCGCGCGCGCGCTTGCGTCCGGGCGCCGCTGGCCGACCAGGACCATGAAGAGGATCAGCAGCGGGATCGTCACGCGCCAGCACGCCGGCTGCGATCGCGATCGAGCGGCGACCACCCAGCACGAGGATCGCCACGCGGCACGGCGGCGGCCAGCACCAGCTGGGGCAGGTAGCCGGCGAAGTACGCCTCCAGCGCGTCCACGCCCTGCACGGCCGCCGCCGCCAGCTCGCCCGTGCGGTCGCGCGACGCGGCTCCGATCGGGAGCGCACGAGCAGCTGTTCGGCCAGCCGCCCGCGCAGCTCGGACATCACCCGCGTCGCGCCGCGGCGCCCGGACGTCTCGAACGCGCCGGCGAGCAGCGCGCGCGCGGCGATCACCGCAGCGAGCGCCAGCCAGCGCGCCGGTCAGGCGCGGCAGCGCCGTGTGGTGCACGGCGGCGCGCTGCGATCACGTGCGCGAGCAACGCCGCCTGCGCGACCACGGTGGCGGCCATCGCCACGCCGAGGCCGGCGGCAAGCCGCAGCTGCACGCGCGCGGCGCGGCTCTCGCGGACAAGCTCCCCAGCTGGGCGTGCGCGCTCGAGTGGGTTCACGGCCATCCCCAATCTTTCACCAGACAACCGGCATCGGACGTTACCCCCACACTCATACGGAGAACTACTTATCCACTTCTGCCTGCCCGTTTCCCTTATCTCAACAGACCATCTAAAACAAACGCGGCTAACAATCCAACTGTTGACAATTTTCGCCCACACACGTATACTCAACCTGCGGCGATCCACGGATGGCGCCGTGGTCCCGAAGCGCTACACCTGTCCCACTTCGTATGCTCGAGACGAAGGACAAGCGCGCACGCACGGGAGCACCCCTCCCGACCGTCGCCACGAAGCTGCTGATCCCGCCGGTCTCGCGCCGGCACCTTCCCCGCGCGCGGCTCCTCGACCGGCTGGACGCGGGCCTGCAGAGCGGCCTCGTGCTGCTCTCCGCGCCCGCCGGCGCCGGCAAGACCGTGCTGCTCTCATCCTGGATCGCGGAGCGCACGCTGCCAGGTCCGGTGGCCTGGCTGTCGCTGGACAGCGAGGACAACGACCCGCCGCAGTTGCTCGAAGACCTCCTCAGCGCGCTGCACGGCACGGGGGCGATCGAGCCCGGCAGCGCGCTCGCGCGCCTCAGCGCCCCCGTGGGCGCTCCCGAGCGCACGCTTGCGCTGCTGGTCAACGGCCTCGCGGAACTGCGCACGCCCGTCGTGGCCGTGCTCGATGAGATCCACGAGCTGACGAGCCCCGAGGCGAGCGCCGCGCTCGACTTCCTCGTCCGCCACGCCCCCGCGCAGCTGCGCCTCGTGCTCGCCGGCCGCGCCGACCCGCCGCTGCCGATCGAGCGGCTGCGCGTCGCCGGCGAGCTCACCGAGCTGCGCATCGCCGACCTCGCGTTCGACCGCGCGGAGACCGCCGCGCTGTGCGAGCGCCTGGAGCTCACGCTCTCACAAGCCGACGTCGAGACCCTGTGGGCGCGCACCGAGGGGTGGCCCGCGGCGGTGCGCCTCGCGGCTCTCTCGCTGCACGGGCACCCCGAGCCGGCGCGCTTCCTCGCCGAGCTCGTGGGCACCGACCGGGCGGTTGCCGACTACCTCGTGAGCGAGGTGCTCGCCCATCTCCCCGACGCCCAGCGGCGGTTCATGCTGCGCACCTGCGTGGTGGACGCCGTCAGCCCCACGCTGGCGGACGCGCTCACCGGCAGCGAGGACGGCACCGTGACGCTGGCCGCGCTCGAGCACCTGGGCGCACCCGTGCAGCCCGCCGACGCGGAGGGCCGGTGGTACCGCTACCACCCGCTCTTCCGGGAGCTGCTGCGCGCCCACCTGCGCCACGCCCACCCCGAGGAGGTCCCTCTCCTGCACCGCCGCGCCGCGCGGTGGTACGCGCAGCAGGCGCAGGTGATGCCGGCCATCCGCCACGCCCTGGCGGGCGAGGAGTGGGGGCTCGCCGGCGAGACGATCGCCGAGCACTGGCTGGAGCTCTTCCTGCGCGGGCGCTCGGCGGCGATGCGCGGACCGATGTCCCAACTGCCCCCCGACGTCCTCGCGGCCGACCCGCGCCTGGCGGCTGCGTTCGCCGGCAGCCGCCTGCAGGACGGCGATCTGCACGAGGCCGAGCGCCACCTGGCGCTCGCGCGCCACGCGCGCGCCGGGATGGCGGCGCAGGAGCGCGAGTCGCTGGACACGGTGCTCGCGGCGGTCGCGCTGCACCACGCGCGCCTGCGCGGGCACGTCGGCGACGCGGAACGCTACGCGCGCAAGCTGGCGGGGGTGGCGCGCGCCGGCTCGCACCACTGCTGGGCCTCGTTGCGCGGCTTCGCGCTCGCCAACCTCGGGGCCACGCGCCTGTGGAGCGGGCAGGTGAGCACCGCGGCCGCCCACCTGCAGGAGGCGCTCGCGCTGGCGAGCGACGACCACCACGAGTACATCGCGCTCGACTGCCTCGCGCACCTGGCGGTCGTGCACGTGCTGCGCGGCGAGCTGACCCGCGCGCGGGAGCTCAGCGACCCGGCGGTCGAGCTGGCCGAGCAGCGGGGGTGGTGCGAGGGTCCCGCCGCCGCCTGCGCCCACCTCGCGAACGCGGCCGGCGCGTACCATCGGGGCGAGTTCGAGCGCGCCGAGGGCGCGCTGGCCCGCGCCGCGAGCGCAGCGGAGACGGCGGAGGCACCCCTGCGACTGGCGACAGGCCTCTTCCAGGCGCTTGCGCTTGCGGCCGCCGGCCCCCGCTCGGCCGCGCACGGCGCGCTGAAGCTGAGAGCGATCCGCGCCGAGCTCACCGACGGCGCGCCCGTGCCCGAGTTCCTGCACGCCGCGCTCGAGGACGCCGAGGCGCGGGTGCTGGCAGCGGCCGGCGAGAGCCGGCAGGCGCACGCCGCGGTGGCGGGCGCCGAGGAGCGGGCGCCCGCGCGCGCAGAGGTGCACGTGCGCCAGGCGAGCCTGCACCTGCACGAGGGCGCACCAGAGCTCGCCGGCGAGGCGTTGGCGAGGGCGCGCGGGCCACGGACGGCCCGCGCGCACCCCGCGGTGCTGCTGGAAAGCTGGCTGCTGCAGGCGCTCGTGGAGCGCGCGGGCGGCGACCACACGGCCGCCTCGCAGGCACTCGATCGCGCACTCGCGCTGGCCGAGCGCGAGCCCTTCCGCGACGCCTTCCTGCTGAACGGGCCGGACGTGCGCGAACTGCTGGAGGAGCAGGCACAGGCCGGCACCGCCCACCCCGCGCTGCTGGAGGTGCTGCTCGACGGCGTCGGCGCGGGCAGCGCGGGCGCCGCCGAGCTGCCCGAGCCGCTGACCGAGCGCGAGCTGCGGATCCTGCGCTACCTGCCGACTATGCTCACCAACGCGGAGATCGGCGCCGAGGTGTTCGTGTCGCTGAACACCGTCAAGACCCACCTGCGCAGCATCTACCGCAAGCTGGACGCCTCCGGTCGCGCCGAGGCGGTGGAGAAGGCGCGGCGCCTCGGGCTGCTGCCCGCGGGGATCAAGCGCCCGCGTGTTGTGCAGCGGGTGTGAGTCTCACGGGTGTGAGTCTCACCCTTCCGGCAGCCGCCTGACCTCGACCAACTCCAAGCCGAGCGCCTGGATGCGGTCGAGCAGCCCGTGCAGAGCGGCCTGGTCGAGCACCGGGCCGCGCAGCACCGTCTCC
Organism: uncultured Solirubrobacterales bacterium; assembly: GCA_963821775.1. Classification (GTDB taxonomy): domain Bacteria; phylum Actinomycetota; class Thermoleophilia; order Solirubrobacterales; family Solirubrobacteraceae; genus Palsa-744. The sequence goes on from CAWGFB010000003.1 coordinate 54,336, forward strand.
ACCGACTGGACGGTGGCGTCCATGCCCTCGAAGACACCGAGCAGCTGCTCGCTCACTCGTCCCTTGATGTGAATTTCATAGCTTGCGCTCACACCAATCACGCTGGGCGCCTCTCCTGAAATTCGCCAGTCCTCCGCACCTCGTTAGCTGCCTCACACCAGCGCGATGGCCGGTTCTCATGCACTGACGACGCTAAGTCAGGGCAGGATGAGCGGTCGTCACCCAGCGGGGATGAGGGGTGACTACGCCGGTGAGAGCGTCGAGCTGCCGTGGCGCTCGCGGCGCGAGACCATGATGCCGGCGAGCGCCAGGCACACCGCAATCACGCCGCGCACCAGCAGCCCGATGCCGAGCACGATGGCGAAGGTGTAGATGCCGAACTGCGGCCAGGAGACAATCAGGATGCCGATCGCGAGGTCGACCACCCCCCCGAGGACTCGCCACCAGCGACGTTCGTCGTACTCGACCGCGGCGACCAACTCGAACACCCCTGCGACCAGCAGGAAGATGCCGAAGGCGAGCGCCAGCACGGTGATGCTGTCGGAGGGGTGGCGAATTACGATCGCGCCGGCGATCACCGCGAGCGCCCCCCGCCACAGGGCGGAGCCGCGCGCCTCCTTGACGCCGATCGCGACCGCGAGCCAGATGACGCCGATCGCCAGCAGGTAGATGCCGAGGATCACGGCGAGCGTGCTCAACGTACGGTGCGGCGCGACCAGCAGCAGGACGCCCACGGCGAGCGTTGCGAGGCCTACGAGCAGCAACATCCACCACGCCCACCGGGGCGCCTCGTCGTCCAACGGCGCGCCGTCGGGGCTCATGAACGCCTGGCTTGACATCGCCGTCAGCCTGACGGCCGGCTGGGTGAGAGGGCATCACCCGCGGGGGATGACGCTCGCTCAGCTCAGCGCCTCGGCCTCCGCCGCGGCGAGCAGCCCGACCTCGACCAAGTCGCGCGGATGCACCCACGTGTCGAGGATCGGGAAGCCGCCCGCGTCGACGATCGCCTCGCGCAGCGGCAGCGCCCAGCGGTGCTCGAGCAGCGCGATCGCCACCGCGGTGTTCGGGGGGATCTCCTCGAGCACGTCGAGCAGCTGGTCCTCGCCGAGGCCGTCTTCCTGCGACCACAGCGCGGCGGCGCCCTCGGCGTCGCCGCCGGCGATCTCGCCGAGGCCGACCAGCGCCTTGACGACGGCGCCCAACTCCTGCGCCTCCCCCTCGGAGAGGTCGGTGAGCTGGGCGGTCGTGACGACGCCGTCGGCGTCCTTGTTGACCACGAGGATGTCGATCACACGAACAAGGTCCTGCTCGCGCAGCGTCTGCAACTGGGCGAGCACCTCGCCCCGGAAATCCGGGTCCTGGAAACCCACGACGAGCAACTGCACGGGACCGATCATGGCGTCATCTCCTGTTGTTTGTGGAGCCCTGCCGTGCGCGTCGCGCGCGTAGCGCCGCGGCCCACGCTCTCCGTTTACCGTCCATCCGCCACGCCTCACCCCGCGGCGAGGATCTTCTGCTTCTCGCGCTCGAACTCTTCGGGCGTCAACACGCCGCTGTCGCGCAGTTCGCCGAGCTGTTTGAGCTGTTCGACGACCGTCCCGCCCGCCGCCGGCGCGGCGGCGGCGGGTGCGGCGCTCGGCGGCGCCTGCTGGCCTTCCACCGCGGCGAGCCGTTCCTCCTGGGACTGCTCCTGTGCGGCCCGGTTGGCACCGGCCTTGCCGGCCATGTAGCCCACGCCGCCGACCATCGCGCCCCGCATCAGGGGCCTGCGCCTGCGCATCATCGCCGCGACCCCCTCACGCTGGTTCCCAGCGCGCGGTGAGCTGATAGATGATGATGATGTCGATCGCGATGATCATGATCGACCACAGCGGGAAGAGCGTGAAGGTGCCGAACTGCACGAGCAAGTCGAGCGACACGAAGACGACGCCCAGCAACCGCGCCCAGGTCGCTCCCGCCAGCAGGCCGAGGCCGGTGCACGCGACCAGCGTGCCAAGAATCAGGTGGCCCCATCCCCACGCGGAGATGTCCCACACGATGACCCCGTGGCCGCCCACCGTGACGACTTCGTTGTTGATGACAGCGGCGAGGCCCCACATCGCGTCGAGGAAGCCCATGACGAGCATGATCACGCCGGCGAAAACGATCCAGCCGTTCACCCCCGCGGGTTCGGACTGGTAGCGCGGGGGAGCGCCTGACTCGGGAATGGTGCTCTGACATCGCAATCCTCCTCTGAAGACGTGTGCCCCGCCAGGATCGCCGGGCGGCGGACTTGTGCCTCGTCAGGATCGCCGCGCTGCGGGTGAGGGCTCATCACCCCCCCGGGATGACCTGCGCTCACCCCGGGGGGCCCGACGATCACGGCCATGGGCGAGCACGACCACGGCCTCGGCGGGCTCCGCGGCCGGCGCCTCGACCGCGCCCGCGCGCGGCGGGTTGGTGCTGGCCGCGCTGATCCTCGTCGCGGCGGTCGCCAACCTCAACCTCGCCGTGGCGAACGTGGCGCTGCCGGACATCGGCAAGGCCTTCGGCGCCTGGCAGACAGAGCTCGACCTCGTCGCCGTCGGCTACTCGCTCGGGCTCGCCGCCTCGGTGCTGTACCTCGGCGCGCTCGGCGACCGCTACGGGCGCAAGCTGATGCTGCTGCTCGGCATGGGGCTCTCGATCCCCGCTTCGCTGCTCGCGGCGCTCGCGCCGAGTATCGGCGTGCTGTTCGCCGCGCGCCTGCTCGGCGGGCTCGCCGCGGGCATGGCCTACCCGACCACGCTGGCGCTGATCACGGCGCTGTGGTCGGGCCCGGCCCGCACGCGCTCGATCGCGCTGTGGTCGGGCATCGGCGGCGCGATCTCCGCGCTCGGCCCGCTGCTCTCCGGCGCGCTGCTGGCGCACTTCGACTGGGGCTCGGTGTTCTTCGTCACGCTCCCGCTCGCGCTGCTCGCGCTCGTGATGGCGTGGCTCCTCGTGCCCGCCCACGTCAACGAGGCCACCGAGCCCGTGGACAACCTCGGCGGCATCCTCTCGGTGCGTGCTGGTCGCCGCGCTGGTGCTCGGCGATCAACTTCGCGCCCGTCCCCGGCAAGGGCACGCTGGCGCTCGTGCTCGGCGCGATCGCGCTCGCCGCGGCGGTGGTGTTCACGTGCGCCAGCGCCGCGCGCCGAAACCCGCTGTACGACCTGGAGGTCGCCCGCGCCGGGTCTTCTGGGTGGCCGCGTGCGCGGGGATCATCGTCTTCGGCACGCTGATGGGCGCGATGTTCATCGGCCAGCAGTTCCTGCAGAACGTGCTCGGCTACTCGACGCTCAGGCCGGGCTGGCGATCCTGCCCGCGCGCCGTCTTCATGGTGCTGATCGCGCCCCGCTCCGCGAAGCTCGTGGAGCGCGCGGCGCGCGCGTCACGCTGCTGGTCGGCTACGTCTTCTGCCTGCTGGGCTTCGTCGACGATGCTGCATCGCTGTGGGAGGACGACATCGCCTACTGGCAGGTCGGGCTCGCCTACGCCTTCATCGGCGTCGGCGTCGGCTTCGCCGGCACGCCCGCCTCGCGCTCGCTGACCGGCTCGGTGCCGGTCAGGCGCGCGGGTATGGCCTCGGGCACGGCCGACCTGCAGCGCGACCTCGGCGGCGCGATCATGCAGTCGATCCTCGGCGCGCTGCTCACCGCCGGCTACGCCGCCGCGGTCGCCTCGGCGATCGCTGCGTCGCCGAACAAAGCCCTGCTCACCAACAGCGTCCAGACCGAGCTGACGAAGTCGTTCGCGAGCGCCGCGGACGCCGCCCAGCAGTACCCCCAGTACGCCACGCAGATCATCGCCGGCGCCAAGGAATCGTTCCTGCAGGGCGCCGACTGGGCCTACGCCGCCGGCATCATCGCGATCGTGCTCGGCGCGACGCTCGTGTTCTTTATGTTCCCCAAGCACCGGCGCGAGGTAGAACTGATGGAGGAGTACCACGCGGAGGACACCCACCAGGGATGAGGTGGCCTCACCCACGCGTACGTGATCGTGAGCTTCATGGCTGAGAATGCAACACGCGTCCCGCACCTCACCCCAAGCGAGCGCGCCGCGCGCGGCAAGGCGGCGCGCGCGGAGGCGCCGCGGACGCGCCACGCGGAGTGGGAGCCGTGGGCGGAGCGACCCGACCCGGTCGCGCTGCTGGAGGAGCAGGCCACCACGCGCGTGCCGGAGCTCGTGCCGATCCGCTACGGGCGGATGGCGGCCTCGCCCTTCGCGTTCTTCCGCGGCGCCGCGTACGTGATGGCCTCCGACCTGGCGAGCACGCCCCGCTCGGGCATCACCGTGCAGACGTGCGGCGACGCGCACCTCTCGAACTTCGGCGGCTTCGCCTCGCCCGAGCGCGACCTCGTGTTCGACGTCAACGACTTCGACGAGACGCTGCCCGGCCCCTGGGAGTGGGACGTCAAGCGCCTGGCGGCGAGCATCGCGATCGCGGGGCGCGAAAACGGGTTCACCGCCAAGCAGCGCTGCGAGACGGTGGCGGCCGCGGTGCGCCAGTACCGCGAAACGATGCGCAACTTCGCGGGGATGCGCAACCTCGACATCTGGTACGCCCGCCTGGACCGTGCGACGATCCTCGCGCGCTTCGAGACCGAAGCCAACGCCGCGCAGGTCAAGACGTTTGAAAAGACCGCGGCCAAGGCCACGCGCAAGGACAACACGCGCGCCTTCTCGCGCCTGGCGGCGACCGGCGACGGCGAGCCGCACATCGTCAGCGACCCGCCGCTGATCGAGCGGATCGAGGATCTGCTGCCTGCGACGCAGGCAGCAGAGTTCCAAGAGGGGATGCACCAGCTGCTGCGCTCCTACCGCGCGAGCCTGCAGGGCGACCGGCGGCGCCTGCTGGAGCGCTACCGCTACGTGGACCTCGCACGCAAGGTGGTGGGCGTCGGCAGCGTCGGCACCCGCGCGTGGGTGGTGCTGATGCTGGGCCGCGACGACGAGGACCCGCTGTTCCTGCAGTGCAAGGAGGCCCAGCCCTCGGTGCTGGAGCCGTTCGTCGGCAAGAGCGAGTACTCCCACCACGGGCGCCGCGTGGTGGAGGGCCAGCGGATGATGCAGTCCTCCAGCGACATCATGCTGGGCTGGCTGCGCACCGAGGGGCTCGACGGCGTGACGCGCGACTTCTACGTGCGCCAGCTGTGGGATTGGAAGAGCTCGGCCGACGTCGAAACGATGGAGCCGTCGCTGATGGCGCTCTACGGGCGCATGTGCGGCGGCACGCTCGCCCGCGCCCACGCCCGCTCGGGCGACGGCATCGCGCTCGCCAGCTACCTCGGCCGCAGCGACACCTTTGACCGCGCGATCTGCACGTTCGCGGAGACGTACGCCGACCAGAACGAACTGGACCACCGCGCGCTGACACAGGCGATCGCCAGCGGCAGGGTCGAGGCTGAGAGCGGCGTATGAAGTACCCATGACCAATTCCCACAAGACCCCTCCCGCCGACGTGCTCGTGATCTTCGGCATCACCGGCGACCTCGCCAAGGTGATGACCTTCCACTCGCTCTACCGGCTGGAGGCGCGCGGCCTGCTTGAACTGCCCGATCGTCGGCGTCGCCGGCGACGACTGGACGCGTCGAGCACCTGCGCGAGCACGCACGCGAGTGCATCGAAGGGACGCGGCGAAACGGTGGACCCGGCGGTCTTCGCCCGCTTCGCCGCGCGGCTCTCCTACGTCAGCGGCGACTTCACCGACGCCGGCACCTACGAGCGGCTGCGCGGCGGCGCTCGGCGAGGTGCACGAGCCCGGTCTTCTACCTGGAGATCCCGCCGTTCCTGTTCGGGCCGGTGATCAGGCAGCTCGCCGACGCCGGCCTGACCGACGAGCGGGCGCGTGGTCGTCGAGAAGCCCTTCGGCCACGACCTCGCCTCGGCGCGCGCGCTCGCGGCCGAAATCCACCAGTACATCGACGAGTCCCAGCTGTACCGGATCGACCACTTCCTCGGCAAGATGGGCACCGACGAGTTCCTCTACCTGCGCTTCGGCAACACGATGATCGAGCCGGTCTGGAACCGCAACCACATCGCGCTGCGTGCAGATCACGATGGCCGAGAGCTTCGGCGTCGAGGACCGCGGGCACTTCTACGATCCGGTCGGCGCGCTGCGCGACGTCGTCGTCAACCACCTGATGCAGGTCGTCGCCGTGGCCGCGATGGAGGCGCCCGCGGGCAACGACGCGCGACACGCTCAAGGACGCCAAGTACGCCGTGTTCCGCTCCACCGACCGACGCCGACCCGGCGCACTACGTGCGCGGGCAGTACGACGGCTACCTCGACATCGACGGCGTCGCGAAGGACTCCACCACCGAGACCTACGCGGCGCTGCGCCTGGAGATCGACAACTGGCGCTGGTCGGGGGTGCCGTGGTTCATCCGCACCGGCAAGCGGCTGCCCGTCACGCAGACCGAGCTGCGCGCCGTCTTCCGCCATCCCCCGCGCCTCGGCTTCATGGAGCACGGCCACCGCCGCCCGGAGCCCGACCAGCTCGTGGTCAAGCTCGACCCCACCACCGGCACGCAGGCTGATCCTCGACGCCCACCGCGCCGACGCCGGCGGGCCGCAGGCGATCACGCTCGACATGGAGTTCGCCGAGGAGGGCGGCGAGGCGCCGACGCCGTACGAGGTGCTGCTGCTGGACGCGATGCGCGGCGACAGCACCCGCTTCACCCGCCAGGACAGCGTCGAAGAGACGTGGCGCATCTTCGAACCGCTGCTCGCACGCGCCCCCGCCCGTCCACCCCTACGCGCCCGGCACCTGGGGCCCGAAGGAGGCGGAGCGCGCTCGTCGCGGGCTACGGCGCCTGGCACGGACCGTGGGTGGCGACGTGAGCGCGTGCGAGCACTCCCCGAGCGCCGGCTCGTGGCGTAAGCGATGGTGGGGCCGCGTGTGGCCGCCCCGCGAGCGCAGTCGCCGGACAGGAGGTCCGGCGTCAGGAGCCGCCGTGCCCGCACCCGGACACGCGGACGATCACCCATGACCACCCCCTCCCCCACGACCGGCTCGCGTGACGCTCCGCAGAGCGCCGCCGCGCCCTCGCCCTTCCCGCCGATCGCCGACTACGCGTTCCTCTCGGACTGCCACACCGGCGCGCTGGTCGCGCCCGACGGGGCGATCGACTGGCTGTGCGTGCCGCGCTTCGACGCGCCCAGCGTGTTCGGCACGCTGCTCGACCGCCAGGCCGGCGGCGTTCCGGTTCGGGCCGTTCGGGATCAACGTGCCCATCCGCGCGCGTCTACGAGCCCGGCACCAACACGCTGCTGACGCACCTGGAAGACGCCCACCGGGTGGGTCGCTCGTGCGCGACGCGCTCACGCTCGGGCCGCGCCGCGGCGTGGACACCGTCACGCCCCACACGCGGCCCCCCGACCGACGAAGACGCCGAGCACCTGCTGGTGCGCGTGGCCGTGTGCCTGGAGGGCGAGGTCGAGATCGAGCTGACCTGCGAACCGGTCTTCGACTACGGGCGCGTTCCCGCGCGACTGGGCGGTCGCGGAGGATGGCCACACGCGCCGACGCGAGCGGCGCCGGGCTCGACGATCCGGCTGCAGACCGACATGGCGCTCGGCGTCGAGGGCGACTGGGTGCGGGCCCGCCACGTGCTCGCGCCAGGGCGAGCAGATCTACTGCGCGCTCTCGTGGGCCGAGGCAGCTCGCGGGCGCCGCAGAGCGTCGACGAGGCCAACGCGCGCCTGGCGCGCACCGCGCGCTATCTGGCGCGCGCTGGCTGGGCCGCGCGCGCATGCCCGACCACCGCTGGCGCGATCCGATCCAGCGCTCGGCGCTCGCGATCAAGGGGCTCACGTACATGCCCACCGGCGCGACGGTCGCGGCGCTCACGACCTCGCTGCCGGAGACCCCCGGGGGCGAGCGCAACTGGGACTACCGCTACACGTGGCTGCGCGACTCGACGTTCACGCTGCAGGCGCTGCACTACCTGAACCTCGACTGGGAGGCCGAGGAGTTCATGCAGTTCGTCGCCGACCTGCAGCCCAACGAGGACGGCGGGCTGCAGATCATGTACGGGATCGACGGGCGCCGCGATCTGCACCGAGACCACGCGCGAGGACCTCTCGGGCTATGCCGGGCGCGCGGCCCGGTGCGGATCGGCAACGGCGCCTTCGACCAGCGCCAGAACGACGTCTTCGGCGCGGCGCTGGACTCGATCCTGCTGCACACCCGCCGCTGCCAGCGCCTGCCGCGGCGGCTGTGGCCGATCGTCAGGCCCAGGCCGACTGCGCGACGCGCGTCTGGGGCGAGCCCGACCAGGGCATCTGGGAGGCGCGCGGGGCGCCCCAGCACTACGTCTCCTCGAAGCTGATGTGCTGGGTGGCGATGGACCGCGCCTCCAAGCTCGCGGCGATGCGCGGCGACGCCGAGCTGCCAGGAGCAGTGGCGCGCCACCGCCGAGGAGATCCAGCGCGGACATCCTCGCCCACGGGCTCACCCAGGCCGGCGTGCTGCGCCAGCACTACGACACCGACGCGCTGGACGCCTCCAACGCTGCTGGCGGCGCATCTTCGGCTTCCTGCCGCCGACCGACGAGCGCCTGCGCGCGAGCGTGCTCGCGATCGCCGAGGACCTGACGGAGGACGGCTTCGTGCTGCGCTACCGCACCGACGAGACCGACGACGGCCTGTCCGGCAAGGAGGGCAGCTTCCTGATCTGCTCCTTCTGGCTGGTGTCGGCGCTGGCGATCGTCGGCGAGGAGCAGCGCGCCCGCGACCTGATGGAACGGCTGCTGCGCGTCGCCTCCCCGCTCGGGCTGTACGCCGAGGAGTTCGACACCTCCACCGGCCGGCACCTCGGCAACTTCCCCCAGGCCTTCTCGCACCTCGCGCTGATCGAGGCCGCCGCGCGCATCATCCTCGCCGAGCGCCTCGCGGAGATCTCGTAGTGGACTGTACGTCGTGGACACCTCCTTCTTCCCCTCCATCTCAGCCGTCAACCCGGCGCTGACCGCGATGGCCAACGCGCTGCGCGTGGGGGACCACCTGCTCGAGCGGCTGGGGGCCCGCACGGAGTGAGACGGGTCGTGATCGTCGGCGGCGGCTTCGGCGGGCTCACGGTCGCGCGCGAGCTGCGCGGCGCCGACGTCGAGGTGACGGTGGTGGACCGCATGCACCACCACCTCTTCCAGCCGCTGCTCTACCAGGTCGCGTGCGGCGCCCTCGCCGCCGGGGAGATCGCGGTGCCGATCCGCTCCGTGCTGCTGCGCCGCGCCCACGCCCGGGTGCTGATGGCGCAGGCCGTGGGCCTCGACGCCGAGCAGCGGGAGCTCGAGCTCGACGGCGGCGAGCGGCTGCCGTACGACAGCCTGGTGGTCGCCTGCGGCGCGCGCACCTCCTACTTCGGGCACGATGAGTGGAGCGGGGTGACATGCGGGCTCAAGACGCTCGCCGACGCCCTGCAGCTGCGCGAACGGCTGTACTCCGCGCTGGAGCGGGCCGAGCGCTGCGATGACGAGCGCGAGCGGCGCGAGCTGCTGACGTTCGTCGTGATCGGCGGCGGGCCGACGGGCGTCGAGGTCGCCGGGGAGATCGCGATCGTCTGCCGGGACACGCTCTCACGCCAGTACGCGCGCATCCGTCCCGAGGACGCGCGCGTGGTCCTGCTCGACGCCGGCGAGCGCGTCGTGCCCGCCTTCAGCGAGCGGCTCTCGCGCCGGGCGGCAGACCAGCTCGCCTCGCTCGGGGTGAGCGTGCGGGTGAACGCGCCCGTCACGGGGATCGACGCGGGCGGGGTGACGGTCACCCATGACGGCGTGCAGGAGCGGATCGCCGCGCGCACCGTCGTGTGGGCCGCGGGCGTGCAGGCCGCTCCCTTCGCGGCCACGGTCGCACAGGCGACCGGCGCCTCCACCGACCGCGCCGGGCGCGTGCCGATCGAACCGGATCTGACGATCCCCGGCCACCGCGAGATCTCGATGCTCGGCGACGCCACGTCACTCGATGGTCCCGACGGGCGGCCGCTGCCGGGCCTCGCCACCACCGCGATCCAGCAGGGCCACCACGTCGCGCGGGCGATCCGCGCGGGCGCGCCGTCGGCCACCACGCCCTTCCGCTACCTCGACAAGGGCGCGCTCGCCGTCGTGGGCCGCGGGCGCGCGGTGTGCGAGATCCGGGGCCTGGAGCTGTGGGGCCGGCCCGCGTTCTTCACGTACCTCACGGTGCACATGTACTACCTCGGCGGCGTGCCCGGGCATCGCCTGAAGGTGCTGATCGACTGGATCACCGCGCGGCTGGGGCGCCCGCAGAGCCAGGTGATCGAGGACGTGCTGTCGCAGGGGTCCTGAACTGCCTGCGGCTCGAGCCGGCGCGGTCGAGTCAGACACACCACCCGACGAGTGCGGGGCCTGACTGCTCGAAGACCCCATAGAAGGCGCGGACCGGCACACGTCGGTAGTTTTGGATACGCGATCTTTACATACTTCTTGCCCTTTGCTCTGCTAGGGTTCCGGTTCGATCTATTGAGTTGTAGCGCTTGGTAGATCGCATCGTCCTCGACCCATCGCGGTCGGAGCCATCCACTGCCAGGAGGGCCGTAAGCCCAGCCCACAACCGATGGCCCATCACCCCAAAGAAAGGCAATCATGAGCGCTCTGAAGCTGGGCAAGAAGGATCCCGTCTACCACGCCGAGGACCTCCGCTGGGCGGACCTGCGCCTCTCCCTGAAGGCGGCAGGACTGCTACCCACCGTCCCCGCCACGTTCGGTCACGGCAAAACCTACAGCGACTGGCTGATGCTCGGCAACGGCCCGAGCCTGCCGGGAGAACCTCCCGCGCCCGCAAACTACAAGCAGCCGTGGGAAGGCTGCGGCGACTGCGTGTGGGCGGCCGCGGCACACGAGGTGATGGAGAGCCTCACGGACGCAGGGCAGTCGCCCGCAGCGGTGGCCGAACTGTTCAACACGGAAGTGGTGGTCGGCGAATACGCAAAAGCCACGAACTACAACCCGGAAACGGGTGAAGGTGACGAAGGCACGGAAGTCCGCGCGCGCTTGGTCCACATGCAGGAAACCGGCATCCGCGACACGGCGGGGACACTTCATCAGCTCGGGATGTTCGTCGCGCTGGAACCAGGCAACCTCCAGCACCTGCTCGAGGCGCTGTACTTCTTCGAGGGGCTGCCGCTCGGCGTGCAGATCCAGGAAGCGCAGATGGAAGCCTTCAACGCCGCCGAACAGAGCAACTCGACGCCCGTGTGGACCAACGTGGCGGGCTCCAAAGAACTCGGCGGCCACTGCATACCGATGGTCGGCCGGCCCGACGGCGAGCACTTCGCGGCGCTCACGTGGGGGCAGCGCGTGCTGCTGACCCCGACGTTCCTGGAAAAGCAGTGCGACGAGGCGTGGGCGTACGTGACCACGGACCGCATCAACAAGGTCACCGGGACGGACTTCGTGGGCGTGAACGAGACGCAGCTCGAAGCGTATCTGCGGATCGTCGCCACGGCAGCCGCGTAACCGCGCCACCTACGAGCCTGCTCAGGCGAGCAGGCGCTGCTACCCCGTGGGCGCCCTGACCCGCGCGCGGAAGACGTGGAAGGACCAGCCCTGGTAGAGCAGCACGATCGGGAAGAAGACGACGGTCACGATCGACATCACGTTCAGCGCGTAGTGGCCGGAGGCGGATTGGAGACGGTGAGGTCGTAGGCGGCGTTGGTGGAGGACACCATCACGTTCGGGTAGAGGTCGATGAAGATCGAGCCGACCGCCGCGGCGATCGCGACCGCCGAGGCAGTGAACGCCCAGCCGTCGTGGTCGCTGCTGGCCAGGCGGGCGGCGAAGATCACGGCGATCACCGCGAGCACCTCCACGGGGTCGGGGACCTCGGGTGCCGCCGGTGACGTTGCGCGTCCAGATCGCGAAGCCCACCGACCAGCGCGATCGCCGCCCAGCCCAGTGGGCGGGCCGCGGCGCCGGCGCGGGCGCGCAGCTCGCCCGTCGTGCGCAGCTTCAGGAAGGTCGCGCCGTGCAGCAGGCACAGGCCGAGCAGCGTCACGCCGGTCCACAGGCCGTAGGGGGTGAGCAGGTCGAAGAAGTTGCCGGTGTACTCGTGCTCGGAGTTGATCGGCAGGCCGTGCAGCAGGTCGCCGAGGCCGACGCCGATCAGCAGCGGGATCAGGAGGCTGCCGAGCGTCAGGCACCACGTCCACGCTGCCCGCCAGCGCGGATCGTCGCTTTTGCCGCGTGAACTCGAACGCCACGCCGCGCGCCATCAGCGCCGCGAGCACCAGCAGCAGCGCGAGGTACAGCGCCGAGAACATCGTCGCGTACCACGCCGGGAAGGCCGCGAACGTGCCGGCGCCGGCGACGATCAGCCACACCTCGTTGCCGTCCCACCAGGGGCCGATCGTGTTGATCGCCACGCGCCGCTCGGTCGTCGGTCGCGCCCGACGAGCGTGTGCAGCACGCCGACGCCGAAGTCGAAGCCCTCCAGCACGAAGAACCCCACCCACAGGATCGCGATGATGAGGAACCAGAGCGTGTGAGGTGCAGCATGCATCTCCTAGTAGGTGAGCGCCGGGGTCGAGGTCGCCTCGGGCGCCGCCGCCGTGCCGGGCGGGCCGGGCTCGTCGCCGTGCGGTTCGAGGCCTTTGCGCGCGTAGCGCAGCATCAGCGTCACGTCGGCGGCGCCGAGCGCGATGTAGATCGAGCACGAACGCGACCAGGCTGATCCAGATGTCGGTCGGAGCTCACCGACGGGGAGTTGGCGTTGACGGTCTTCATCAGGCCCTGCACGATCCACGGCTGGCGGCCGTTCTCGGTCAGCATCCAGCCGGCGGTGTTCATCAGGAAGGGCGTGACGACCGCCCACAGCGAGAGGCGCAGGAACCACTTCGAGCGGTCGAGGCGACCGCGTGTGCAACAGCCACCCACCCCACAGCGCCAGCAGCAGCAATCAGCGTCGCCAGGTAGGCCATGACGCGCATCGACCAGTACTGGATGAACACGTCCGGCACGTAGTTGCCGGGGCCGTATTTCTTTTCGTATTCCGTCTGCAGCTGGTTGAGGCCGATCACGCCGCCGTTCGAGCGAGTTCCGGTGGCGAGCACCGACAGCAGGTGCGGGCATCTCGATGATCTGGGAGGGCGTCTTGTCGTTGTTGCCGCCGCCGATCTGGAAGAGCCGAGAACGAGCACGGCTGGCAGTTTTCCCACTGCGCCTCGGCGGCGGCGATCTTCATCGGCTGGTACTTCGTCTCGATCTCCCCCAGCTTGTTGCCGACGAACATCTGCAGCAGGATCGACGGGCAGCAGCACGATCACCGACATCCGCGCCGCGTTGTGGAAGGCGACCGACCTCCCGCCCCTTGCGCAGGTACCACGCGGCGACCGCGAGCATCACGAGCGAGCCGGTGACCAGCGAGGCGAGGATCACGTGGACGTACCCCCACAGGAACGTCGGGTTGGTGAAGAGCGCTGCGATGTTGTTCAGTTCGCGGCTGGCCGTGGCTGTTCATCGCGTAGCCGACGGGGTGCTGCATCCACGAGTTGGCGGCCAGGATGAACATCGCCGAGAGCATCGTGCCGACCGCCACGCAGCCAGATGCACGCCAGGTGCACGCGCTTGGGCAGCCGGCCCCAGCCGAACAGCCACAGGCCGAGGAACGTGGACTCCAGGAAGAACGCCGCCAGCCCCTCCATCGCCAGCGGCGCGCCGAACACGTCGCCGACGAAGCGCGAGTAGGCCGACCAGTTCATGCCGAACTCGAACTCCTGCACGAGCCCGGTGACGACCCCGACCGCGACGTTGATCAGCAGCAGCGTCCCGAAGAAGCGCGTCAGCCGCCGGTACTCCGGCGTTGCCGTTGCGATGCCACGCCGTCTGCAGGATCGCCACGAGGAAGCGATAGCCCGATCGTGACTGGCACGAACAGGAAGTGGTAGATGCTCGTCGTCGCGAACTGCCAGCGCGCGAGGTCGTTGGTCATCCGCGAGCAGCCTCCGGGTACGGGCGGGAACGGACCGCCCGATCCTCACGCCGCGGGGGGTGAGCGCTCATCACCCCCCGCGAGTGATGGCCGCTCACCCGCCGCACACGTAGCGTCCCTCCATGAGCTCCCACCGCCACGCCGTGGCCCTGCTCGCGCTGCTGCTCCCGCTGGCCCTCGCCACCGGCTGCGGCGAATCCGCGCAGGCGAAGGCCGAAAAGACCGTGTGCGAAGGCAAGAAGGAAATCAGCGACGGCGTCACCAGCCTGACGGGCATAACGCTCGCCACCGCCTCCGCCAGCACGGTGCAGAACAGCATCAAATCGATCGAATCGGGACTCGGCAAGGTCAAAGGCGCCGAGGGCCAGTTGAGCGGCACGCACAAGGAAGCAGTCGAAAAAGCCAACGCCCAGCTGTCAGCCGAATTGAGCGCTATCGCGCACGAACTGACGAGCCTCTCACTGCCGCAGGCGTTGACGAAGGTGACCACGTCCGCTGAAAAGCTCGCCGCGAGCTACAAACAGACGTTTGCTTCGATTGAATGTTGAGATCTACGCCGCCTCGGCATCGCTCCCCAACCGGCCCCGCGCCGCGGCGCGGCCACCCGCGTCGCCTCCCGGACCGCGCAGGATAAGCGCGAAGACGAGTGCGAGCAGGCCGCCGGCGAGCGGGCCGGCGAGGTACACCCAGTAGTTGGCGAAGTTGCCGAGCACCAGGTCGGGGCCGAAGGAGCGGGCGGGGTTCATCGAGGCGCCGCTGATCGGGCTCGACCAGAGGCCGGCGAGCACGATGTAGCCGCCCACCCCGACGGCCGCGATCGCGCCGACGTTCTGCGCCTTGGAGGCCGTGCCCAGGATCGTGCTCACGAGGCCTGCCGTTAGCGCCAGCTCGATGAGGAACGCCTGCCAGGGATGCACGCCGGGGCCGGGCTCCGTCGCGCCCAGCATCCCCACCTTGCCGAACACCGCGCTGAGGAAGAGGCAGGCGAGCGTCGCGCCGAGCAGCTGCGCGATGATGTAGCCGGGCACGCGCCGCGACGGGAAGTCGCCGCGCAGCCAGAACATGATGCTCACCGCGGGGTTGAGGTGGGCGCCGCCGACGGCGCCCATGAAGAGGATCATTGCCATCACCGTCAGCCCCGGCGCGGTGACCGCGGCGGTGCGGGAGATCGCGCCGTGGCTGACCGCGTCCACCACCGCGCCGCCGGCGCCGGCGAGCACCAGCAGGAACGTGCCGAGGATCTCCGAGAACAGCCGCCGCCACTCCTCGGCGGGATCGTCGAAGTCGTACGCGCCCGGGCCCTCCAGCGCAAGCAGCCGCGCGCGGAGGTCGCCGGGCGGGCGGGGGACGCTCACGTAGGCGCCTCGCCCACCGCCGGTGGCGCCTGCCCACCAGTGGGCAGCGCTCTCCCGGCCCCCTCCGCCCGCTCCTGCACGATCTGCCGCCGCAGCGCAAGCACGCCGAGCACGACCAGAACGAGCTCGATCAAGAGCGGCAGCGCCTGGCCGGGCGTGCGCGTCGGGCCGAGCGTGGCGATCAAGAGCACCAGCGCTACAGCACCGCCGGCGAACCAGGCGGGGTGGCGCTCCAGCGGCGTGGCGATCAGCTCGCGCAGGCGCACCGCCCAGCGCATCGGCCCGGCCACCCAGCCGGCGAAGAGGAACACGACGCCGGTGATCAACAGCCACAGCGCGCGGCTGCGCCAGCCGGCGGTGGCGATGTCGAGCGCTTCGCTCATGGCGGGGCGCAAGCCTTCGTTGTGCACGAGGCTCGTGAGCACGTAGGACTCGATCCAGCGGCGCAGCACGAGCGCCAGCAGCGCGCCGGCGATGATCCCGAGGCCGATCTCCAGCAGCACCCGTCGGCGGTCGCCGGCGGCGAGCCACAGCGCTCCGAGATACATCAGCACCACCAGCAGCGGCAGGATGAAGGAGAGGCCTTTCATCGCTTTGACGCCGTCCTGCGCGAGGCGCAGGTTCGAGGAGCGCAGCAGCACGAGGCGGCGCTTGTCGGCAGGCAGTTTGGCGCCGACTTCGCTCCCCACGCCGAGGCGCGTGCCTATCCGGTCGAGCAGCACTTCGAGGTTGATGCTCACCACCCCGCCCTGGGTCGAGAGCGCGGTGGTGCCGCCGTTCAGAATCTTCATCACCTGTTCGTGCGTCACGTGGTTGGCTCGCCCCCACAGTTCCTGCACCGCGGAGACTTCCAGCGCCTTTTCGATCGCTTTGGGCACGACCTGCGCGGCGGCGGTGGAGAGCACCGGCGCCAGCGCCTGCAGTTCCTTGGGCAGCTTTTCGGTCGCGAGGTGCTGGATGTTGACGACGGACAGGACGCGTTCGGAGAGGTCGTTGGCGACGACTCCGCGCACCTTTTCGTTCTGCAGCAGCCGCACGCTGGTCTGCGTCCACCCTTCGGTGTCGATGATCTGCGCGCTGATCCAGGTCGCCATGATGGAGAAGATCAGCAGGATGCTCGCCAGCACCACGAGCACCCGTGCGCGCCAGGACCCTGGCGGATGACGCCGTGTGGGAGCCGCGCCACCAGTCACGGCAGGCGCCCCCGCCTCCGGGGACGGACTCGCTCCGGTGGGACCAGCGCTTGTCATCCGTCAGGCAGCCTCCACTGCCCCAAGGTGATCCGGCCTCGCCCGCGGAGGATGGTCCTCCACCCCGGCGAGCGCCTCGCCGGGCAGCGCCCGCGCAAACCATAGCCCGATGAGCGCGAACGCGCAGGCAACCAGCAGCGCGCGCTTGAGCGCTTCGATCTGTGTGTCGCTGTAGTAGCCCGTCAGCTTGGCAACCTGCTCGGGCGCCAGCCCCGCCTGTCGGGCGTCCGCTTCGAACTGCGCCTGGGAGACCATCGGCAGCCCCTCCTCGGTGCCGCTCACCACCTGCTGCTGCACCGGCGCGGGAATCGAGGGGTCGGCGAGCACGCGCTCGTGAAAGCCGGTCGTCAGGCCGGTGAGCAGCACGGCGCCGATCAGCGCGGTGCCGAGCGACTGGCCGAGGTTCTGCGCGGCGCCCTGCACGCCGCCGGCCTCGCTGGAGCGCGCTTCCCCGACCGAGGACATCACGACGTTGCCGAGCTGGGAGAACGCCAGGCCGATGCCGACCCCGAAGCCGGCCAGCGACAGCGCGAACGCGACGGAGGAGAGCGACGGGGAGATGCTCGCCATCAGGCAGGCGATCGAGACGAACAGGAAGCCGAGCCCGATCTGCACCACACGGCGGGGCGAGGTGCGCGTCGCCAGCCGTGGGCCGAGCACCGCGGCGAGCATCATCGTCACCGAGATCGGCAGGATCGCCACGCCGGTTTCAAGCGCGTTCTTGCCGAGCACCAGCTGCAGGTAGAGCGGCAGCACGAAGAAGGTGCCGGCGAGGATCAGATACTGGGAGACGAGCGTCGAGAGGCCGGCGCGCAGCTGCGGGATGTGCAGCAGGTCGGGCGCCAGCAGCGGCGTGCGTCCGGCGGCGGCCACGCGCTGCTCCCAGCGGGCGAAGAGGCCGAGGATCACGAGGCCCGCGAGGATCAGGAAGGGCACGACGGAGAAGCCGAAGGGGGTGATCCGCGTGCCGGCGATCGTGAGCGCCCCGATCGGTTTGAACAGGCCCCACGTGGAGATCTTGAGGATCGAGAAGACCGTGAGACCGAGCCCGAGCGCCGACAGCGCGGCCCCGACGACGTCGAGCTTGACCCGCTCGCCCGCGGGCCGGTCGCCGATGCGGTGCACGAACGTGAGCAGCACGAGCACGATCACGGTCTCCCCGGCGAACACCACCCGCCACGTGAGCGCCGTGGTGATGAAGCCCCCGATCAGCGGCCCCGCGGCCGCGCCGGCGCCGGCGATCCCGCCGAGCAGCCCGTACGCCAGCGCCCGTTCGTGGCCGCTGTAGTTGGCCGCGGTGAGCGAGGCGATCGCGGGGATCACCAGCACCGCGCCGAGCCCCTCGATCCCCGACCAGCCGAGCAGCAGGACGCCGAGGTTGGGGCTGAGCGCGGTGCTCAGCGACCCCACCCCGTAGATCGCGAGGCCGATCGAGAAGGCCCGCCGGCGCCCCCAGATGTCCCCGAGCTTCGCGCCGGTGAGCATGAACGCCGCCATCACCAGCGTGTAGGCGGTGATCGCCAGCTGCACCCCCGACACGGTCGTGTGCAGGTCGGCGACGACCTGCGAGATCGAGACGTTCATGACGGTGCTGTCCAGCACCATCACGAACTGGGCCGTGCCCAGGATCAGGATCGTCGTGCGGCTACGCACTCAGGGCCTCCGCGGGGAGCGCTCCCATCGACGGCACGGTAGAGCATGCGCCGGAGACCCGCCCGGAGCCGGCTTGCAGGTCCGATAGTTCGTTTGCAATCGCCAGTGCAAGCTCAAATGCGCCGAATAAACGGCCGATGACCCTGCCCAGAACGCGCCAGGACGCATCCACCTGTACCCAACCATCGCAAAGGGGGTCGGCCGTGTTCAAGCATCTAGGCAGGCGAAGCAGCGCCGGACGCAAACGCAAGGCCGCAGCGGTGGCCGCGTTTGCGCTCGCGTGCGTGGTAGGGGTGGGCGCGTATGCGTTCACCGCGAGCAACACGGTTCCGGCACAGACCGCCGGCGGCGGCACCGCCAAGGTGAGCGGCTACACCGAGAAGGGTGTCAGCTACACGTGGTCGCTGACCGGCGAATACATCACCGAAGCGCACGTTATCCTCACGAACGCAGAAAAACTCAAACCGAGCGATGTCGCAGTCGCGCTGAGCAAGGAAGCAAAACCGGCAGCCGAAGAATGGATCGACTGCCCCGCCTCGGGCTACACGGCACTAAGCGAAACCGAAACGGAAGTCGTCTGCAAATTCAAGGGCGGCGAAGGTGCGTTTGAAAGCGTGGGCAAACACGCGGGCAACAAATTCACCGCGAATGGTGTCCCTGGCAATCCAGTCGCCAACGAAGGCAACGAGCTAACTATCTCTGCAGTCAGCGAAGGCAGCGTCATCATCGAACCGTAAAGCAGCACGCAGAACGGGCAACGCGGAGCGGCCGTCGCACCGGCCGCTCCGCGCCCACTCCTACAGTGCGAGCCCGTCGTGACCTCGACCCGACATGAGCTCCAGCCAGACAAGAAAGCTCCTCAGCAGCGCCCTGGGATTGATCCTCCTGGGGTCGTTGTGGTTCTGGTTCGCCCCGACCCAGACTCGGCGGCTCGACGACCTACGTCGTCACCCACGGGATCAGCATGGAGCCCCGCTTCCACACCGGCGACCTGGCGCTCGTGCGCGCCCAGAGCAGCTACCACGTCGGCGAGGTCGTCGCCTACGACAGCAGGATGTTCCACACGATCGTGCTGCACCGGATCATCGGGCGCGACGGTTCGCGGTACGTCTTCAAGGGCGACAACAACAACTTCGTCGACCCCGAGCACCCCAGGGCGAGCCAACTCCTCGGCGCTCTGTGGCTGCACGTCCCGGGCGTCGGCGCCAAACTGCAGTCGATCCGCTCGCCGTTGCTCGTCGGAGCGCTGATCGCCGTGGGGATGTTGATTCTCACCGGCTCCGTGTTCGCCCGCCGCCGCCGCCGGCTGCGCGGCCGTGCACGCCGCTCAGGCGTTGGCGCCCAGGCGCACCCGCCGCGACCCCCCGGCGCCCCGGCTGCCGGCATCCTCGCGGTCGGCTGCCTGCTGCTGCTCCCCTTCCTCGTCCTCGCGCTGGTCGCCTTCACCCGCTCGCCGAGGACGCTCGACCGCTACACAATCCCCTACAGGCAGAGCGGCGCCCTCACCTACACCGCGCAAGCGCCGCCGGGACCGGCCTACCCCGAAGGCAAGGTCGCGACGGGCGAACCGATCTTCGCGCACATCGTCAAAGCGATCGATTTCAGCTTCGCCTATCGCCTCCAGGCCACCGGCCGGCGGCGGCTCGGCGGGACAGTTGCGCTCAACGCCGAGGTGACCTCGACGTACGGCTGGCAGAAGACGCTCGAGCTCGCCCCCCCGACCCCCTTCCGCGGCAGCCGCGCCGCAGCCTCGGGCACGCTCGACCTCGCGTCGCTGTTCGCGTTGCTGCGCAGCGTCGAAAAGACGACCGCGGCGACCGGCGGCTACACACTGACGATCGTCCCCACGGTGAGGGCGGCGGGGACCGTGGACGGCCTCCCGATCCACGAGAGGTTCACGTCCCGGGCCGCCTTCTCCCTCACCCCCGGGGAGATCCGGTCGGCGAGCGCCTCCTCTGGCGCATCCACCTCCGGCGCCGCCGAAGAACAGCCCGCCGCAAACCCGATCGCCTCCTCCACCTCCGGCACCGCGACCGGCACCCACACCGCCCCCGCAACGCTGACCCTCGGAGTAGCGACGCTCTCCGTCGAGGAGGCCCGCAAGGTCGCACTCCTGGCAGTCGCGGCGATCCTCATCATGGTCCTCCTCCTGCTGCTCTTCCTCCGCCCTCTCCAGGCACTCCTGGCCACGATGCGCCCCCATGAGGAGGCCGAGCAGATCCGAGCCAAGTTCGGCCGCTTCATCGTCCCGGTCCAGCGCGTGTGGCAGCTGCCCGGCGTCCCGGTGATCGACGTCCCCGACATCGGGGCGTTGGCGCAGATCGCCGAGCACTACGACCGCTCGATCCTGCACGAGGTGAGCGAGGAGGGCGACGCGTACTGGGTCACCGACGAGAGCGGGCAGTTCCGCTACGCGCTCGGGGCAGCGGCGGCATGGGCACGCGAGGACGAGGTGGAGCGGGCGCCCGCGGGGAGCACCAACGGCGCCTACGGCGACCCCGCAACCGACGTCCACGGCTACCCGGCGCCCGCGACACACCCGGACCCCGCGCCCACGGCGAACGGGAACCTCGAGCACGACTGGCACACCGAAGAACTCGACCTCAACGGGCTGATCGACCGCGGGAGGCCGGCGACGGCGTAGAGCTGCGCCGTAACCCCGAGCAACAGGCGTTTCCGGAAAGTCCATAGTCACGAATGTGGGCAACTACGGGGTTGCGACTGGCCCTGGCTGCCGATGCATGTCAAGCATATCCTCACCGCTGCGTTGCGGAGATAGGATCACCATGACAAGCACGCGAATGCGCGCCCTGCTGCTGGGCGGCGCCGCTGGGATGCTCATGCTCGGCCTCGCCGGTCCCGCCTCGGCGGTGGAAACATCCGCCACCGTAACCGTCACGGGCGGAGCGCTGTCGATCACCGTCCCCGTCAGCGCCGGCAATCTTGGCACACGGGAAAACACTGTTTCCGGGGGGACCGTCAGCGGCCAGTTGGGCGAAGTTCAGGTCAGCGACGCGCGGGCTGCCGCCGCCGGCTCCGGCTGGGTCGCGACCGTCATCTCCACGGCCTTCACGCCGCCCTCGGGCCCGACGATCGGCGCCGCCGAGGTCGGCTACACTGCCGGGGCCATCACGAAGGTTGGAACGGCGACCTTCACGGCGAATAATCCGACCAACCTCACCGGTGTCGTCGCGGCCGTCACCGCGACCGGGATCACAGGTGATAACTCCGCGACGTGGGACCCCACGATCAATGTCTTCGTCGCGGGAGGCATGGCCGCCGGCGTCTATACCGGAACGATCACGCAGTCCGTGTCGTAGTATGAGCGTTCGGTCGTCTAAGAGCCCCTGTCAAAATGAGTGCACCGTCGCACCCTCATTTCGATAGGGGCTCTGAGCATCTGCGCGGACGAGCGGGCGAGCGCTTCATCCAGGTCACGCGACGTGTCCTGGCAGCCGTCGCCTTTACCGCCGCGGTGGGAGCGCCAGTCAGCGTGTCCACAGCGGCGCAGGTCGCGAGGGCGCGAGCAGTCCCGGTCGGCAGTATGGGTGTGCAGACTGCTCGAAGCCCCTCTCAGCGCATACAGCGATCCTAGAGCGCGCCTCTACATAATCGATCGCCTGCACCCGGGGACGACCATCCATCGCCAGATCGAGATCTCCAACACGACGGCCTCAACCCTGCACATCGTCATGTACCCCGCCGCCGCCGTCATCGCCCGGGGCGCGTTCGTCGGCGCCGCCGCACACACCCCGAATGAATTGTCCACCTGGACCTCGGTTCTTCCCGGCTCCTCCGACGTCCCTCCCAGTGGGCACGCGCTCGCCACCGTGACCATCGCCGTTCCTCGCGAGGCGCCCCCCGGGGAACAGTACGGCGTGGTCTGGGCCGAGACGCGCTCCTCTGCGCCCGCCGGCGGCGGCATCACCCAACTCAGCCGGGTCGGCATTCGCCTCTACCTCTCCATCGGTCCCGGGGATGCGCCCGCATCAAAGTTCACGATCGAGTCGCTTACCGGCAAACGCTCATCCGACGGTCAGCCGGAGGTCCTCGCGAGCGTGCACAACACAGGCGGACGAGCACTCGACATGAGCGGAACCCTGCAACTCTCGGCCGGCCCCGGTGGACTCAGCGCCGGCCCGTTCCCCGCCAACCTCGATACAACCCTGGCGATCGGCGCCACCGAGCCAATCGCGATCATGCTGGACAGACAGATACCCGACGGCCCGTGGCACGCGCTGGTCACCCTCCGCAGCGGACTGCTCGAACGCAGCGCACGCGCCACTATCGACTTCCCGGCAACTGCGACACCTCACCGGTCGTACCATCTGATCGCCGGCCTCGTCATCCTCCTCCTGCTCGTTGGTATGTTCGCGGCGCTCGTCATGAGGAGGCGTCGACCGGCGCGTCAGGATCGAAATCGAGGTTGCGGAAGCGCACGGTCATCGCACCATTCTCTGCGCGAGGTCGGCGAGCACCGCCCTGACCGTGGACCACTCCTGCCAACGGGGACCGCGCCTGTCAAGGAGCGCCGCGCGACTGACGCAGAGCCTCGGAGACTTACCGCCCCGAGCGGGTGCGCTGCGCCAACCGGATCGCCAGACCCGCGGAGAGCAGCAGGAGGCCGGCGCCCACTACCAAGCGCAGGTCCAGGCCCGTGAATGGCAGCGTCGAGGCTTTGGCCACCGGCGTGGTGGTCGTCATCGGTTTCGTCGGTTCGACGGTCGTTGTGGGGGTCGGCGTGGTCGGGGTTTTCGTGGTGCTGGAGGGTTCGACCGCTTTTTTCGGTTCGGTTTTGGTGGTCGGGGCGGTCGTCGTGGGGGTCGGCGGTTTCGTGTTGTAGCCGGCGGTTTCGGTCGCGAGCGCGGGGGTGGCGGGGAGCATCAGCGCCAGCGCGGCCGGCAGCGCGATCAGCTCCCGCCGGGCGATCCGCCTGCGGGCGCGGCGCGCGAGGCGACGGAGGGACATCTCCTCGATCGATGCCGTGCCTGCTGTCAGCTTGGTGGGAGTCATGCGCACCTCCGTGTTCGGTGTACGATCGATGGGGTCGGCCGGTCGGGGAACGCGGCCGGATCGACGAAGTCTAATGCGAAACCGGGACTGCTTCTTTCCCGTTCGAGTTCGACCGCACTCCTCCTTCTCCTGCTCGCGGCAGCGCTCGCCCACCTGGACCCCCACGCCGGGCTCGTGCCGCGATCGTCGCCGACCGGTCAACCCGCGGGCGTCGAGGCCGCGGGCCGCTCGACCACGACGCGCCCCTCCAACGTGCCGTCGTGCAGACGGGCGCGCAGCGTCTTCTTGTCGAACTTCCCCACGCTCGTTTTCGGCACCTCCGCGACGAACGCGAACTCGTCGGGCAGCCACCAGCGCGCCACGCGCGGGCGCAGGTGCTCGACCAGCTCCCGGGCGCTCACCGCGGCCCCCTCGCGCAACACCACGCAGCACAGCGGCCGCTCCGACCAGCGCTCGTCGGGCTTGGCGATCACGGCCGCCTCCAGCACGTCGGGGTGGGCCATCAGCTCGTTCTCGAGCTCCACGGAGGAGATCCACTCCCCGCCCGACTTGATGACGTCCTTCGCGCGGTCGGTAATGCGCACGAACGCGTGCTCGTCGATCGCCGCGATGTCGCCCGTGCGCAGCCACCCCTCGTGGAACTTGTCATCGCCCGAGGGGTCCTCGTAGTAGCGGCCGGCGATCCACGGGCCGCGCACCTCGATCTCGCCGGTGGAGACCCCGTCCCACGGGACCTCCTCGCCGTCGTCGCCGACCAGCCGCAGCTCCGTCCACGGCAGCGGCTTGCCCTGCAGCGCCCGTTCGTCCCAGTAGCGCTCGTCGTGGCCGCGGTCCTCGGAGGGGTCGGAGAACGTCACCACCGGGCTCGTCTCGGTCATGCCCCACCCCTGGTGGATGACCACGCCGTGGCGCTCCTGGAAGTCGCGCATCAGCTGCCGCGGCACCGCCGAGCCGCCGCACACCGCGTTGGTGAGGGAGGAGAGGTCCGACCCGTGGGCGTCCGCGTAGCGCAGGAGGTCGGCGAAGATCGTCGGCACACAGCCCGCGACCGTGGGACGGTGGTGTTCGATCGCGCGCGCCAGCGGTTCGGCCTGCAGGAAGCGGTCGGGCATCACCAAGTCCGCCCCGCACAGCGCCGCGGCGTACGGCAGACCCCACGCGTTGACGTGGAACATCGGCACCACCACCAGCACGCGGTCGCGCCGGCAGAGACCGAGGTTGTCGGCCAGCAGCGACCCGGTCGCGTGCAGGCACACCGAGCGGTGCGAGTACAGCACGCCCTTGGGGTTGCCGGTCGTGCCGCTCGTGTAGCAGAGGGCGGCGGCCTGACGCTCGTCGAGCTCGGGGTACAGCGCCTCCGAGGCCGCGTGGTCGGCGGGGGCGGACTCCGCCTCCAGGAGCTCCTCGTAGCGCAGCACGTTCGGGAGCGAACCAGCGTCACCATCGCCCATCACGATGAAGTGACGCACACCATCGAAGGTGGGCGCCAGCGGCTCCAGCAGCGGCACGAGCGAGGCGTCCACGAAGATCACGCGGTCCTCGGCGTGGTTGACGATGTACGTCAGTTGCTCGGCGAAGAGGCGGATGTTGAGCGTGTGCAGCACCGCTCCCGTGCACGGCACCGCCAGGTACAGCTCGAAGTGACGCTGGGAGTTCCACGCGAACGTGCCCACGCGGTCGCCGGGCTGCACCCCCAGGCGCCGCAGCGCGAGGGCGAGCCGGTCAGCGCGCTCGCACACCTCGCCGAAGGAGGCGCTCACGGCGCCCTCCTCGGTGAGCGTCACCACCTGCGCGCCGGGGTGGCAGTCGCGCATCCGTCGGCGCGCGTGCTGGAGGGTCAGCGGGAAGTCCTGCATCAACCCTGCGAGCATCACCGCAGCATACCCACGCGCAGCCGCCGCTGAGCCTCCGCACGGCCACCGCGGAGCCTGCGCGCGGCCCGCGGCCTCACCTCACCGCAGCATGCCCAGCAACGCCCGCTCCTCGGAGCCCAGCGGCGTGGGCGGCGCGTCCAGGGCGAACCACCCCACCTCGGCGATCTCCACCGGGTTGGGGCGCACGGCCGCCGGGTCTGCGACCTCCACGTGCGCGAACGTGAGGAGCACCGCGAGGCGGTCCAGGCGCGTCGGGAAGGTGCCGAGCACCCGCAGGGCCAGGTCACGCAGCGCGAGCTCCTCCTCCATCTCCCGCGCCCCCGCCGCCAGCGGCGGCTCGCCGCGGCGCACCCCGCCGCCCGGCAGGTACCACACGTCCCGCCGGCCGTAGGTGTGGCGCACCAGCAGCACCTCGCCGCCGTGGGTCAGCGCACACTTCACTCCGTCGCTGCGGCGGCGCGGCAGCACCGTGGCACGCAGCTGCAGCCCCCACCACGCCGCCCGGTAGAGCCGTCGCATCAGCACGACGCGCCAGGTCTGCACTACGAACGCCCTCCCCCGGCCCCCCTTGGGGGGGCCTTTATCCTAAAAAAGACGGTCCCGGGCACATCACACGCGCTCGCCCGTGCGGGTGGCCGCGGTCAGGTCGCGGTACACCCCCCGCGTACGGCGCGCCACGTCGCTCCAGTCGAAGCGCAGCACGTGCTCGGACGCTTCCGCCACCAGCCGCTCGCGCAGCGGCGCGTCGAGCAGTAGGCGCTCGATCATCACGCCGAGGTGCTCGGGGTCGCCGCCGTTGAAGCGCAGCCCCACGCGCTCGCCGGCCGGCACGACCTCGCGCAGGCCGCCCGTGTCCGCCACGATGCACGGGCACCCCGAGGCCATCGCCTCCAGCGCCACCAGCCCGAACGGCTCGTACAGCGAGGGCACCACGCACAGGTCGGCGATCCGGTAGAGCGAGTGCAGCGCGTCGTCGCCGATCCACCCGAGGAACGCCCCATGCTCGAGCAGGCCGAGGCGCTGCGCCTGGGCGCGCAGCTCCTGCTCGTGCGTGCCCGAGCCCGCCACCAGGAAGCGCACGTCGCCGACGCGCTCGAGCACGCCCGGCAGCGCGTCCAGCGCCAGTTGGAAGCCCTTCTCGTACACCAGCCGTCCGACCAGCACGACGAGCCGCTCGTGCGGGGCGGCGAACTCGGCGCGCAGCGCCTCCAGGTCGCCCACCGGGCGCAGGTCGCGCGGGTCGATGCCGTTGGGGATCACCGTGACGCGGCTCTCCTCGATGTCGAAGATGTCCGCCACGTGGCCGCGCATGTAGTGCGAGCAGACGATCACGGAGTCCGCGCGCTGCGCCATCCACCGCTCCACGCCGTGGATGTGCGCCTGCGGCTGGTCCTGCACCCACCCCTGGTGGCGGCCGTGCTCGGTCGCGTGGATCGTCGTCAGGTACGGCACCCCCAGCTGGTCGGCGAGCGCCGCGCCCGCGTGGGCGACCAGCCAGTCGTGGCCGTGCACGAGCTCGTAGGCGTGCTCCTCGGCGAGCGCGACGCCCGCGCGCAACATGTCGGCGTTCATCCGCTCCACCCACCCGACGAAGCGGTCGAGGTCGCGCGGCCAGCGCGGCTCGGGCACGCGGTGCACGTGCACGCCTTCGCGCTCCTCCACCGAAAGCTGGCCGACCTTCGATCGGTCGCCGGTGCCCCGCGTCAGCACGTCCACCACCACCCCCTGCCTGACGAGCTCCTCCGCGAGCTTGCGCACATGCCGCGCCAGGCCACCCTCGATCACGGGCGGGTACTCCCACGAGAGGATCAGCACGCGACCGGCCACCCCGGCACCCTATCTCTCCCGCCGCTACGCCGCCGAGGCGGCCTCGGGCGCCGCGCCGCCGGCTGCGCCCCAGCGGCCCACCGTGCGCCTCAGCTGCACGTAGGCGATCACGCCCGGGAGGGAGGGCAGCCAGAAGGCGAACAGCCGGTACACGAGCACGGCCGGCACCGCCAGGCTCGGGCTCACGCCGAAGGCCACGAACGCGCCGATCATGCCGCCGTCCACCACGCCGATGCCGCCCGGCAGCGGCAGCAGGTTGGCGAGCATCCCCACGAAGTACGCCTGCACCAGCACCGCCACCGGGGGCGCCTGGCCGAAGGCGCGAAACGAGGCGTAGAGCACGGCGATGTTGAAGCCCCACCACGTCACCACGCCGAGCAGCGCGAGGTCCGGGTGGCGCAGCTTGGCGAAGGCGAAGCGGACCCCCCCGGCGACCGACGCCACCCCGCCGGCGAGCCGCCGCAACCGCCCGGCGCGCGCCAGGCGGCGCTCCAAGCGGCGTTCCAGACGCTGCTCGAGGTCCGCGGGCATGAACGCCAGTGCCAGGCACACGACGATCCCGACGAACCCCAGGAACGCTGGGAGGACCGTGAGCGCGAACGAGTTCGAGCCGGGGAACACGCCCGTGTAGAGGCCCACCCCGCAGACCACGAGCGCCGCCGCGTACACCCCGTAGAGCAGCACCAGGAAGGCGATCATCCGCTGCGCCACCTCGCGGGCGGCCATCCCCGAGCGGCGCAGCGACCACGCCGTGACCGCCACCCCGCCGGCGCCGCCGGCGGCGAACAGGCGCGTGGCCGCGAGGCCCGCCATCGTGATCTGGTAGGAGTGGCGGAAGCGGATCGGCGAGCCCGCGGGCACGTGCACGCCCTGGAAGATCGCGATGTAGGAGGCCATCGACACGACCTCCACGACCACCGCCACGGCGATCCACCACGCGTCGCCCTGGCCGAGGCGGTCCCACGTGTGGCGCACGCCGTGGAGCTGAGGCAGCACCACGTACAGGAACGCGAGCGCCGCCGCGACGAACGTCGCGAGGCCCACCATCCGCCGACGGGTCATGCCCAACGACGGCAGCCCGTCGCGCTCGGCCTCGCCGGCCGGCGCGTGTGGGCGCGCGTCCTGCCGGCGCGCGGACTCGCCGGGCGGGAGCCCGGAACGGCCCGCGGGCCGGGCTGGGCGGGTCTGACGGGCGGGCTCCGCACCCGGGGAGCGCCACGGCCACGCGCGGCCACGCGTGCCGGCCGAAACGGGGATGCTCGCCACAGGCGAGTGTCTCCCGGCTTCGATCAGCGCGCCCTCCGCAACCGCCTCAGCTCGCAGCACAGCCACCTCCGTCTCCTTCGACGTCCCACCCCCGTGGCCCTGCGCGTCGCTCGCCACTCGGCGCCTGCTCATACCGCCCCGTGCGCCCGCGCCTCGAGCGCCGCCACCACCCGCGCGCCCCGCTGCACGGCGGGCGCCACTCGCGGCGCGAGGCGGCGCACCGCCACCGTCAGGGCCACGCCCCCGAGCAGGTCCGCGAGGTAGTGCTCCCCCAGGTACACCAGCGCGAACCCCAGGGTCCCGGCGTACGTCCACCCCAGGGCGCCGGCCACCGGGCCCGTCTCGGCGAGCAGCAGCGCGGCCATTACGGACGTCGCGAAGTGCAGCGAGGGCATCGCAGCCAAGGGGTTGCCTCCGAACACACTGTAGAGCGGCCCCCAGCCGTCACGCCAGAACGACGCGCCGTACTCGACCATCATCCGACGGACCTCGATCATCCGGTGCGGGGCCGGGTGGGGCGCGAGGGCCACGGCGTCGACGCCGTTCTCCGGGGCCGCCGCCGCGTACCACGGTGGCGCCGTGGGCAGCACCCAGTAGAGCATCGCGCCGACGTCGAACACCGCGTAGGTCAGCGCCGCCGCGCGCTCGAAGCGGCGCGGGTGGCGCACGAGGATATACGCGAGCGCCCCGTGGGGCACCAGGAACCACGACCAGTGCGCCCACACGAGCACCCTGTCGAGCATCCGCCACTGCGGCCCCTCCGGGCCGACCCGCGCGAGGCGCCGCTGCAGGCGCACGGTGGGCAGCTCGCCGAGGCCGAGCACGCGGTCGAGCACGATCGGGTAGTCGACGTGCACGCGCCCGGCCTGCTCGGCCTCCTCGTCGTGAGGATACTTGTACGCCGCCACGTACGCCCACATCTGCAGGCAGCACGTCGCCACGTCCCGAGCGCGCGAGCGGGGCATCGCCACGCAGAGACCGACCGGCGCGCAGAAGGCGACCGTCTGCACCACCAGCGGTGGCGCCTTCACGTGCTTGCGGACCAGCGGCGCCGCCACACCCGCCGCGACCACGGCCCAGGCGATTGCTCTGATCGCGCTGGACCGCCGCACTGGACGGGGAGTATATGGACCGTTCAGACCTCAGCCCGGGTCGCGGCCTGCACAAGCGCGCCCACGAACGGGCTCGCCGGGTCGGCCTCAGGATGCCACTGCACGCCGAGCACGAAGCGCCGGTCGGGCAGCTCGATCGCCTCGGGCAGCTCGTCGCGCACCGAGAAGCCGCTCACCACCAGGCCCTCCCCGAGACGGTCCACCCCCTGGTGGTGGTGGGACTTGGTGGCGTGGCGCACCTCCCCCGCGACCCGCGCCGCCAGCGAGCCCTCGAGCAGCCGCACGTCGTGGTCGGCGTCGTCGAAGGAGCCGGCGACGCGGCAGTGCTCGTGGTGGCCGAAGCGCTCGGGGAGGTGCTGAAAGAGAGAGCCACCGAAGGCCACGTTCAAGAGCTGCATCCCGCGGCAGATCCCCAGCACCGGCAGCTCGCGCGCGACCGCCTCCCGCAGCAGCGCGAGCTCGAAGACGTCGCGCTCGGGCACCGTGCTCGTCGTCTCTGCGTGGCGCTCCTCGCCGTAGGCGGCCGGGTCGATGTCCACGCCACCCGCGAGCATCAGGCCGTCGAGCAGGTCGAGCACCTCGCCCGGGTCCTCCACGAGCGCCGGATCGGGCGGGAGCATCAGCGCGAGGCCACCCGCGAGCTGCACGGCCTCGACGTAGTTGCGCGGCAGCAGCGCGGCCTGCTGGTCCCACACGCTCCAGCGAGCGCGCTCGAGGGCTGCACAGATGCCGATCACGGGACGGGCCACAGCGCCATAGGATGCCAGGACACGCGCCCACCCCGCAAGCCCCTGCTGCGCCGGAGCGCGGCCGGCGAGCACCGACCCCGAGCACACCCCGCGCCCCGAGGAGCCACGATGAGCGAGACCGCCGCGAGCACCGCCCTGGAGACCGTCAACCTCTCGGTCGACCCCGCAGGGGTCGCCACGATCGAGCTGAACCGCCCGCAGGCGCTGAACGCCTGGAACCAGCAGCTGGGCCTCGACCTGCGCGCCGCGTTGGAGCGTGTGGCCGCGGACGACGCCGCGCGCGCGGTGGTCGTCACCGGCGCGGGGCGCGCGTTCTCCTCTGGCGCTGACCTCAAGGACTTCGGCGCCGAGCTCGACGAGCGCGGGCGCCCCGACGTGTACAAGGCGCTCACCGAGCGCTACCACCCGGTGATGCACGCGATCCGCGAGTTGCCGAAGCCGGTGGTGGCGTCGGTCAACGGCGCGGCGGCCGGGATCGGGTGCTCGCTGGCGCTGTGCTGCGACCTGATCGTCGCCGCGGAGAGCGCCTACCTGCTGCTGGCGTTCGTGAACATCGGCCTCGTGCCCGACGGGGGCTCCTCGGTGTTCGTGCCGACGCGCGTGGGCGCGGCGCGTGCGAGCGAGATGGCGATGCTCGGCGAGCGCGTCCCTGCCGCGCAAGCGCTGGAGTGGGGGCTCATCAACCGCGTGGCGCCTGACGAGCAGCTCGCCGCGGAGACCGCCGCGCTGGCGCAGCGGCTGGCGGCCGGCCCGACGCACTCCTACGCCGGCACCAAGCGCCTCCTCAACAACTGGCTGTACCCGCGCATGGCCGAGCAGCTGGAGCTGGAGGCCCAGCTGCAGCGGGAGATGGCCGGCACGGACGACTTTTTGGAGGGCGCGATGGCCTTCGTGGAGAAGCGGCCCGCGCGGTTCTCGGGCAGGTAAAAGGAGGAGGAGGGGCGGGCGTTCTCCCGGCGGCGCGGAGGCTATCCGGCAGACCCCCCGGCCACCCCAAACGCCTCGTGGCAAACGTCATCAAGCGTCTTCCGCCCGAGCCTGAATAGAATCCCGCGCGCCTTGAGCCACATCCTGCACACGACCCTCGCCTCGCTGCTGACGCCGGAGTCCGGCGGCTCGCCGAACGCGGACGAAATCGACAGCCTCTACAAGATCGTCCTCGTCTTCGCCCTGGTGATCTTCATCGGCGTCGAGGGGATCCTCGGGTACACGCTCTACCGCTTCCGCAAGCGCAAGGGGGCAGTCGCCGCGCAGATCCACGGCAACACGCGCCTGGAGATCGGCTGGACCGTGGGCGCCACGCTGATCGTGGTCGTGCTCTCGATCGTCACGTTCGTCAAGCTCGCCGCGATCCAGGACCCGCAGAACACGGGGCCGAACGGGGACGTGCTGTCGGGGCAGAGCGGGGTGCTGTACGCGACGGCCGACAAGCGCCTGCCGCCGAACAGCAAAGCGCTTGAAATCGAGGTGATCGGCCGCCAGTACATCTGGCAGTACGTGTACCCGGGCGCGACCAACCACGATGGGCTGGGGGCGCCGTACGCCTACACGGAAATGGTGGTCCCCACCGAAACGACCGTGGTCCTCGACGTCGTCTCCTCGGACGTCGTGCACTCCTGGTGGATCCCCAAGCTCGGCGGCAAGCTGCAGGCCGTCCCCGGCTACCACAACTACGGGTGGTTCAAGATCTCGACGCCCGGCTACTACCGCGGCCAGTGCGCGAACATGTGCGGCCGCGGCCACGCGCGCATGATCGCCATCGTGCACGCCGAGCCGCCGGCGCAGTTCGACACGTGGATCGCCAACCAGAGGAAGATGCTCGCGGAAGCCCAGACCGACGCGACCGCGGAACGCAAGCAGCTCGACGAACAGCGGGGGGCCGCGCAGATCGAAAACCCCTAAGGGGGGGAGGGGGAGGGCTCGCCCTCCCCCTCCCCCCTCAACCCCCCTCCCCCACCCGATAACAACTTCTCCCGATAACAACTTCTCCAGAGAACAACTTCTCCACAGCCGTCAACTACAGAGAGCAAGCAACCGCCCATGGCCACCTACGCCGCCCCTGCAGCCGCCCCCGTGCCCCAGGTCCTCGCCCGCCGCGTCGAGCCCGAGGAGCGCGGCTTCATGAGCTGGCTGACGACCACCGACCACAAGCGGATCGGGATCATGTACATGGTCCTCACGTTCGTGTTCTTCATCCTCGGCGGCACCGAGGCGCTGATGATCCGCCTGCAGCTGGGGGCGCCCGAGAACACGCTGGTGAGCCCGCAGACGTACAACCAGCTGTTCACGATGCATGGCACGACGATGGTGTTCCTGTTCGTCGTGCCGATGATGGCGGGCCTCGCCAACTACTTCCTGCCGCTGATGATCGGCGCGCGCGACATGGCCTTCCCACGGTTGAACGCGCTCTCCTTCTGGCTGCTGCTGGCGGGTGGGATCGTGTTCTACGCCTCGATCTTCTGGAACCCGCCGGAAGCGGGGTGGACCAGCTACCCGCCGCTCGCCAACGCGTTCTTCTCGCCCGGCGGCGGGCAGGACGCGTGGATCTACCTGATCCACCTGACCGGCATCTCCTCGCTGCTGGGGGCGATCAACTTCTACGTGACGGTCGCCACCATGCGTGCGCCCGGGATGAGCTGGGGGCGGCTGCCGCTGTTCATCTGGGCGATCCTCACGTACTCGGTGCTGCTGATCTTCGCGCTGCCCGTGATCGCGGCGGCCGTGACGATGCTGCTCACCGACCGCCACTTCGGCACCCACTTCTTCGACGCCGCGCAGGGCGGCTCGCCGCTCTTGTGGCAGGACCTCTTCTGGTTCTTCGGGCACCCCGAGGTGTACATCATGGTGCTGCCCGCGTTCGGGATCGTCTCGGAGATCCTGCCCGTGTTCGCGCGCAAGCCGATCTTCGGCTACGCGGCGATCGCCGCGTCGACCGTCTCGATCGGGTTCCTCGGCTTCCTCGTGTGGGCCCACCACATGTTCGCCACGCCGCTGCCGGAGGTGATCATCGTGTTCGCGATGCTCAGCTCGATGCTGATCGCGATCCCCACCGGCGTGAAGATCTTCAACTGGATCGCGACGCTGTGGCAGGGCACGATCGAGTTCAGGGTGCCGCTGCTGTACTGCGCCGGCTTCATCGCGGTGTTCCTGATCGGCGGGATCTCCGGCGTGTTCCTGGCGATCTTCCCCGTCGACTGGCAGCTCAACGAAACGTACTTCGTGGTCGCGCACATCCACTTCGTGCTCGTCGGCGGGGCGGTGATGCCGATCTTCGGTGCGATCTACTACTGGTTCCCGAAGATCACCGGGCGGATGATGAGCGAAGGGCTCGGCAAGCTCAGCTTCTGGCTGATGTTCTGGGGGATCCTCGTGACCTTCGTGATCCAGCACGCGATGGGCCTCGAAGGGATGCCGCGACGCGTGTACGAGTACGAAAACGTCGGCCACCTCACGCTCTACAACCAGATCTCCACCGTCGGCTCCTTCATCCTCGCCGCCGGCGTGCTCGTGACCGTCATCAACATCGCCCGCAGCCTCAAGCGGGGCGCGATCGCCGGGCCGGACCCGTGGAAAGCCAACACGCTGGAGTGGTTCACGACCTCCCCGCCGCCGGTCAACAACTTCGACACGATCCCCCGCGTGCGCTCGGTCGAACCGATGAAGGACATCCGCGCGGAGATCGAGCGGCGGACCTCTGGAGCGCCCGCGCCAGGGCACGCGACCGTGCCGGCCGGGGCCACGCAGGTGGGGGTGTAGGCCGTGCCGGCCGGCGCCGCACAGGTGCGAGGGGCTTAGACTCCGCCGCATGGAGGGCTCCTCGGCACCGATCGCCGCTACCCCTGCGCTCGCCGCGACGCCGCGCAGCGTGCAGGTGCTGCGCGACTACGCGGAGCTGACCAAGCCGAAGGTCCAGTCGCTGCTGCTGCTGACGACGATCGCCACGATGTACGTCGCGGGCGACCCCTCCCCCGCGCTCGTGGCGCTCACGTGCCTCGGCGGCTACCTCTCCGCGGGCGGGGCCGGCGCCGTCAACCACTGGTTCGACCGCGACATCGACGCGCGCATGAGCCGCACCGCCAGCCGGCCGATCCCCGCCGGGCGGATCTCCCCCGCGGCCGCGCTCACGTTCGGGGTGAGCCTCGCGGCGCTCTCGTTCCTGGAGCTCTCGGTGACCGTCAACGTACTCGCCGCCTCGCTCGCGTTCGCCGGCTTCGTGGGGTATGTGGGGGTCTACACCGTGTGGCTGAAGCGGCGCACCCCGCAGAACATCGTGATCGGCGGCGCCGCCGGCGCCGTGCCGCCGCTTGTCGGGTGGGCCGCGGTGCGCGGCTCGGTCGGGGCGACGGCGGTCCTGCTGTTCGCGATCGTGTTCTTCTGGACGCCGCCGCACTTCTGGGCGCTGTCACTGCTGATGAAGGACGAGTACGCGAAGGTCGGCGTGCCGATGCTGCCCGTCGTGCGCGGCGAGGCCGAGACGCGCCGGCAGATCCTGCTGTACGCGGTGCTGCTGTATGCAGTCACGCAGCTGCCCTTCTGCGTCGGCGGGTTCGGGGGGATCTACCTGACGGCGTCCCTGGTGCTCGGCTTCGGGTTCATCGCCGGCGCCGTGCGCCTCTACCGCCGGGCCGACCGGCGCAGCGCGCTGCAGACTGTACCTCGGCTCGCTGCTGTACCTGGCGGCGCTGTTCGCCGCGATGGTGCTCGACGCCCACCTCCACGTGTAGACTGCCCGCGCATGGATCGCCGGCTCGCACGCAGGAACATCCGCTTGGCGCTCGTCGTGGCCGCGATCTGCATGTTCATGTTCGGGATCACGTTCGTCGTCGCCGCGCTGTACGTGTCGTGAGCGGCCTCGACCCCGAGACCCCGCCCGTCGGCGAGGAGATCCACCTCCCCGGGCCGAGCATCCTGCCGCTGCTGACGGCGGTCGGGATCACGCTCGCGCTCGTGGGCATCACGACGTTCCCCGAGCTGACGGTCGTCGGGGTCATCCTCACGGTGTGGTGCGTGGCGCGGTGGATCAAAGACACGCGGCGGGAAATCGACGAGCTCCCGCTCGAACACCGGCACCACTGAGCGGGCTCATAGACGGGTCACCGTCCAGCCGGTAGACGGAGGCAGGCCGCGGAGACAGCCGGGCGGGAGCGGGCGGGCTCGCCGGCAAGAGTCACCGACCCCGGCGCCAGCACAGGGAACAGGGCGGCAAGGGTTCCGAGCTACGCCACCACGCTCAGCGGATCGCTACGGCGGGTGGCGGGTCACCCGTCAGCCGATCGAGGGCAGTTACGACGCGGCGCTGGACAGGAGGGTCGAGGCGCTTGAAATCGCGCCCCGCCCGCGCCGAGAAGACCCAGCCGCCGCTGGTGCTCGCGCGACCTCGCGCCGGATTTCGTCCGCCGAGAGCACATCCCCACGCTCGATCTCCGCTCGGGCTTCACGGACGCCCTCGTCCTCCTCGGGTGTCATGGGCTCATCGTCGATGGGAGCGCGGTCGAGCAGTTCCCCCAGGGCATCGTGCTGTCCGCGCCGGCGGACGATGAACCCGAGGGCGTCCTGCGCTTCGGCCTCGGACAAGTCTTCAACGGTCTGCCGGAGCTGCTCCTTGGCGGTCATGTGCCAAACGGTAGCGCCCTTGTCCGACGGTGGAGTGCCGCGCGTGGTCCCTCCCCACGCGCGGCCCCACTGGCGGCGGCCTGTTCCCCGTCAGGCCGGCCACACCTCTCTCACCCCACCGCGGCGCTCGCCGGGACGGGACAGACAGCCCCATCTGTCCAGGAGCGCACGATGTCGCGAACGGAGAGGACCCCGACTGTCTCCCCTCCCTCGACGACGATCAAATGGCGGAAGCCGCCCTGCACCATCGCGGCGGCGGCCTCCTCCAGCGACCAGTCGGGGGCCGCGTAGACGACGTCTCTCGTCAGGTGCGCGGAGACCGGCTCGGCGTCCGGGTCCTGGCCGGCGCCGACCGAGTGCAGGATGTCGCGCTCGGTGAGGATGCCGGGGCCGGGGCCGTCGGGGTCGAGCACGACCGCCGCGCCCACGTTCCGCTCGGACATCAGCTGGGCGGCGTCGCGCAGCGTGTGGCTGGGGCCCACGGCGAGGACCATTGGGCTCATCCCTTCGCTGACGTGCATGAGCGGTCTCCTTCCCTTTGTCTGCCTCCGCTGGTGAGACGCGGAGGGAGCTTGCAACGATTGCCTCAATCTAGAGGATATCGGGCAGCGCGTCAAGGGGGACCTGAGCTCGCCCCACCCCGTCCGCCTCCCCCGCGCGACGTACGCGCACCCGCCTTCCGATTCGCCCTGGTAACCCGAGCAAGCGCGTAGTTCGCCACCCACCTTTGGCCGGCAAGCCTCACGTGCCGTGGCGATCCGCTGCGCGTGGTGGCGTAGCTCGGAACCCCCGCGGCCCTGTTCCCTGTGCTGGGGTCCGGGGCGGGCGCCATTCGTCGGGCGAAGGCAATAGGATCACCGGTGGGATGGATGGGTCTGCAGTGCAGCGTGAGTTGCCATGCCCGCCTCGGGAGCCGAGGCGTGCCTGACATGCGGCGATCGCTGGTGTGGACGGGGCTCGCCGGGCTGCTCGCCACGGCGATCGGCATCGTGCTGAGCTACGTGATCCACTGGTTCCCGCCGGCGGCGTCCGTGCAGGCGAAGAACACCGACCGGCTCTACCACGTGCTCGTGATCGCCTCGATCCCGATCTTCGTGCTGGTGGTCGCGGTGATCCTCTACTCGGTCTGGCAGTTCCGCATGCGCCCGGGGCAGGAGCTGCAGGACGGGCCGCCGATCCACGGCAACACGCGGCTGGAGGTCTTCTGGACGGCGCTGCCGGCGGCGCTTGTGATCGGGCTCGTGGCGTACTCGTTCGTGGTGCTGCACGACAACGAACGCAAGCCGGGCGGCCGAGAAATCCAGGTCGGGGTGACGGGGCAGCAGTTCTTCTGGAGCTACGAGTACCCCTCCTCGGTGACGGGTGGGGCACCGTTGCGCAGCTACTCGCTGTATCTGCCGCAGGGGGAGTCGACGTACTTCGACATCCACTCGCGGGACGTGATCCACGCGTTCTGGGTCCCCGCGTTCCGCGTGCAGATCGACGCGGTGCCGGGCATCACGACGCACCTGCGCGTGACGCCGATCCGGCTCGGCACCTACGCGGTCGTCTGCAACCTGCTGTGTGGCGTCGGGCACTCGCTGATGCGCTCGGCCGTGCACGTCGTCACGCCGGCGCGCTTTCAGGCGTGGCTCGCCAGCCAGAAGGCCATCCCTTCGACGGTGGCCACGGGGTAATGTTTGCCGTCAGCCGAACAGGAGGAAGCACGTGAGCACCCCGATCCAGCCATCCGTTGCTTCGCGGGCCCCTCGCGGAAGGGGTCGCTGAGGATGGCCGCCAAGATGCGCGCGCCCGGCTTCTACCGCGCCACGCTGGCCACGGTGCTCGCGGTGCTGTTCTCTGCGGCGATCACGTGGATCGTGCGGGTCTCCACGGGGCACGCGACCTACACGCACTACCTGAGCCCCGACGCGATCCTGACGGTCTGGCTGATCGCCTTCCCGCTCTTCTTCCTCGTCGGCCTCGGCGCGTTCGACTACTGGTTCTACTGGGTCTCCGGCCGCCCGACGCGCCCGGAGAGCCACGCCAACCACGGGGCGTACAGCTGGAAGGACTACTTCAAGGTCAACACCGACCACAAGGTGATCGGCGTGCAGTACGTGGTGACCTCCTTCTTCTTCCTGCTCGTGGGCGGGATGCTGGCGATGCTGATGCGCATCCAGCTCGCCCAGCCGGGGGCGAAGTTCGTGGACGCCAACACCTTCAACGGGCTCTTCTCGGTGCACGCGACGCTGCTGATCTTCTTCTTCGTGATCCCCGTGTTCGCGGGCCTCGCGAACTTCGTGCTGCCGTTGATGATCGGCGCGCCCGACATGGCGTTCCCGCGCCTGAACGCGCTCTCCTTCTGGATGCTGCCGCTGGGCGGGGCGATCATGCTGCTGAGCTTCCTCGCGCCCGGCGGCTCCTTCTCGGACGGGTGGACCGCCTACGCGCCGCTCTCCACCGTGTCGCCGATCGGCCAGAACTTCTTCTCGATCGGAGTGCAGTTCGCGGGCGCCTCCTCGGTGGCGACCGCGCTCAACTTCCTCGTGACGATCATCACGATGCGCGCGCCGGGGATGAGCTTCTTCCGCATGCCGCTGCTCGTGTGGGCGAACTTCTCGACCTCGCTGCTGGTCGTGATCGCCACGCCCTTCGTCGCCGCCTCGCAGTTCATGATCCTGCTGGAGCGGGCGCTCGGGTTCAACTTCTTCGACACCGACAGGGGCGGCAACGTGCTGATGTACCAGCACATCTTCTGGTTCTACTCGCACCCCGCCGTCTACATCATGATGCTGCCCGGCTTCGGGATCATCAGCGAGATCCTCGCCGTGAAGGCGCGCAAACCGATCTTCGGCTACCGCATGATGGCCTTCTCGCTGCTGGCGATCGTGCTGCTCGGCTTCACCGTGTGGGCACACCACATGTTCGTCTCGGGGATGCCCGCGTGGGTGCGCTACCCGATGGCCGTGACGACCGTGATCATCGCCGTGCCGACCGGCATCAAGATCTTCTCGTGGCTGGCCACGTTGTGGCGCGGCATCCTGCACCTGGACACGCCGATGCTGTTCGCGCTCGGCTTCCTCGTCGCGTTCTCCGCGGGCGGCATCAGCGGCATCATGCTCGCGATGCTGCCGTTCGACATCCACGTCAGCTCCTCCTACTTCATCGTCGCCCACATCCACTACGTGCTCTTCGGCGGCTCGCTGATGACGATCTTCGCCGGCGTGTACTACTGGTTCCCGAAGATGACCGGGCGGATGTACGACGAGCGCCTCGGCAAGTGGCACTTCTGGACCACGTTCGTCTTCTTCAACCTCACGTTCGGGCCGATGCACATCCTCGGCCTGCAGGGCATGCCCCGCCGCGTGTCCACGTACGCCGCCGAATTCGGCAACGCCAACCTGCTCATCTCGATCTGCAGACTGGTTCCTCGGAGCGGCCACGCTGATCTTCCTCTACAACATGGTCAACTCCTGGCGCCACGGCCCACGCGCCGTCGCCAACCCGTGGCGCGCGCACACGTTGGAGTGGCAGGTCTCCTCGCCGCCGCCGGTCTTCAACTTCGACCGCGTGCCGACGGTCGTGGGCGGGCCCTACGAGTACGGCGTACCCGGCGCCGTGCACGGCATCTTCACACCGGCGCCCGTGCCGGCGGAGGTTAGAACAGCGTCTACGGAGGAGGTGGTGTCCACATGAAGGAAATCCTGGTAGTGGCCAACCGCACGCTCGGCGGCAGAAAGCTGCTCGACAGAGTGCGCGAGCTCGCCGCCGCGCAGGAGACGCGCTTCCGCCTCGTGGTGCCCCAGAGCAAGCCCTCCTCGGGCCTCGTGATCTACGACGAGGCCGTGCGCGACTCCGCCCAGGTGCGGATCGACCTCGCCGTCTCGCTGCTCGCCGACGAGGGCATCCAGGCCAGCGGCGCCGTCGGCGACCCCGACCCCTTCCTGGCGAGCATGGACGCGGTCGCCGAGCACCGCCCCGACGAGGTGATCGTCTCCACCCACCCCGTCACCCACTCCGGCTGGCTGCGGCGCGACCTGATCGAGCGCGTGCACGCCGCCTCGGGGCTGCCGGTCGAGCACATCGTCACCGACCTGGAGAGCGAGGGGCTGCCGTTCCGCGTGACGCTCGTGGTCGCCAACAAAACCTCCACCGGCGAGGAGCTGCTCGAGCGCCTGCAGGAGAAGGCCGCGCACGGCGAGCGCCACCTCTTCATCGCGGTCGTGCCCCAGCAGGGCGGGCACGGCGCCGCCCCGCGCGAGGCGCGCGCGCACCTGCAGGCGATGCTCGTCAAGCTGCGCGCCGCGGGGCTGCTGTGCGCCGGCATGATCGGCGACCCCGACCCCTACACCGCGGCGATGAACGCGCTGGAGCTCTTCCGCGTGGACGACGTCGTGATCTCCACGCTCCCCGGCGAGCGCTCGGGGTGGCTGCGCTCGCAGCCTGCTCGAGCGCGTGAGTGGCGCCACCACGGTGCCCGTCGAGCACGTCGTCGTGGACCTGCAGGCCACCGGCGCGGCGGCCGCCGCGGTGGGGAGCTAGGGGAGCGCGTGGAGGCCGCCTCGATCGCCCACGCTGGCACCGGCGCCGGCGCGCACGAGCAGCACGGCCCGCCGCCGGCGCACCAGAGCTCGCGCGTGGACCCCCAGCTGCTGGGGATGCTGCTTTTCATCATCTCGGAGATCATGATCTTCGGGGCCTTCTTCACGGCCTACTTCTTCATCCGCGTCGCCCAGGGCGACCCGTGGCCGGCGCCCGGCACCAAGCTCCCCGTCGCCGTCGCGTTCGTCAACACGCTCGTGCTCGTCTCCTCCTCCTTCACGATGCACTGGGCGCAGACCTCGATCAAGAAGGGCAACCACTTCGGCCTGCGCGCCGGCATCGTCGCCACCTTCCTGCTCGGCGCCACGTTCCTGTTCACCCAGATCAACGAGTACGCCAACATCGGCTTCGCCCCCCAGGACCACGCCCAGCAGACGATCTTCTACTCGCTCACCGGCCTGCACGGCGCGCACGTCACCGTCGGGCTGATCCTGCTGCTGATCGTCATGATCCGCTCCTTCCGCGGCCACTACTCCCCCGAGGAGCACCGCGGCGTCGAGGTGCCCGGCATCTACTGGCACTTCGTCGACATCATGTGGATCGTCGTGTTCACGACGGTCTACGTCATCTGAGGAGGCCATGCCCAAGGTCCGCCACCCGCTGCGGGCGTTGGGCGTCGCTGCCGTGCTTGCAGGCGCGGCGCTCGCGACCGCGGCGATCCTCGGCTCCGGGGGGCCGCGGCGGGCGGCGCACGCCGACGGCGCCGAGCACGGGGCGGCGCGTGCGAACCCGCGGCCCGGCGCCGTCGGAGACACGGGCGGCGGCGCGGACTCACGGCACGGCGCCACCGGAGATGCGGGCGGCGGCGGGGACCCGCGAGCCGGGGCTCCGCTCGC
The DNA here is from genome assembly GCA_963821775.1 of uncultured Solirubrobacterales bacterium. Classification (GTDB taxonomy): domain Bacteria; phylum Actinomycetota; class Thermoleophilia; order Solirubrobacterales; family Solirubrobacteraceae; genus Palsa-744. The sequence goes on from CAWGFB010000003.1 coordinate 95,416, forward strand.
AGGGGCTGCGGCCGGGGGCGGGCGCGTCAGCGGCACGCCGGTCTCCGTGAGCGTCGGCGCCGCCCCCGCCGGAGCGCCGGCGCCGGCCGGCTTCCTCGGGCTCTCCTTCGAGGTCCGCGACCTGCCCACCATCGCCGCCGACGCCACCCGCGGCGACCTGCCGGCGCTGCTGCGCTCGCTGGGGCCCGGCGTGCTGCGCTTCGGCGGCTTCTCCGCCGACGAACGCGCCGTGTGGGTGGGGCCCGGCGGGCTCGCCGCCACGGCGCGGCTGCCGGGGTGGGCCACCACGGCCGTCCACGCTACGGACCTCGCGGGCGTCGCGGCGCTCGCGCGCGAGACGGGGTGGCGCGTGCTGCTGACCGTCAACCTCGGGCACTACGACCCCGCCGCCGCCGCAGGCGAGGTCGCGGCCGCCCAGCGGTTGCTGGGGGCCAACCTCGCCGGCATCGAGATCGGCAACGAGCCCGACCTCTACCCGCGCAAACACTTACGGCCCCCCGGGGCGGGCGTCAGCGCCTACCTGCCGCAGGCCGCCGCCTACCGCGCCGCGATCGCGGCAACTGCCCCGGGCGTGCCGATCGCCGGCCCCGACCCGTCGACCGGCCTGCACGGCCTGCCGTGGGTGCAGGGCGCGGCCGCGACGCTGCACCCCGCGCTGCTCACCGACCACTACTACCCGCTCTCCTCCTGCGGGGAACGCCCGACCCTCTCGGAACTGCTGAGCCCCGTCGTGCGCCGCTCCGAGAGCGCCATGCTCGCGCGCATGGTCGCGCTCGCCCGCGCGCACGCCACGCCGCTGCGGATGGACGAGGTCAACGACATCTCCTGCGAAGGCGAGCCCGGCGTCTCGGACACGTTCGCCGCCGCGCTGTGGGCGCTCGAGTACACCGCCCGCGCGCTCGCCGCCGGCACGGTGGGCGTCAACTTCCACGACCTGCCCGCCCAGCCCCGCGCCTACAGCCCGCTCGCCGCCCTCACCGCGGGCGGCGTAGCGGCCGGGGCGCTGCACGCCCAACCGGAGTGGTACGCGCTGCTGGCCGCGCACGCCCTGCTCGGCGCCGGCCCCGGCGCGCAGGCGCTCCCCACGTACGTCGCGGGCACCGCGCCGGGGGAGCTGAGCGCACGCGCCGTGCGCGGCACCGGCGGTCACCTGGCACTGCTGCTGGTCGACTACGACCCGCCCGGCTCCCCCCCGCTCGCGGTCCACCTGCGTCTCCCCCGCGGCATGGCGGGCGGCACCGTGCTGCGCCTCACCGCCCCCGGGCCCGCGGCCACCGCAGGGGTGCGTCTGGGCGGGCGCGCCGTCGCGCCCGACGGCGTGTGGTCGCCGGGGCCGCTGCCGACGGTGTCGGGGCGGCCGGGGGCGCTCGCGGTGCAGGTGGGGGCGTCCTCCGCGGCGGTGGTGACGTTGCGGGGGTGAGCGGCGCGGGGGCGAGGGGAGGCTCGCTACGCTGAAGACAATGCTCAGCGAGAAGCAACTCGCCACGCTCGCTGAGTGCGAACGTGAACTCGCTGAAGCTACCCCCGAGCACAACCTGCGGACGGCGGCGCTCCTGCGCGAAGTCAAGCCGCTGCTGAAGAGCGAGCGCCAGCGCGAGATCGCCGAGGAAATGGCCTGCTCGTTCGAAGCGCGCAACGCGATGCGACGCGCGCTAGGCTGAGGCGATGCTCAGCGAGAAAACCCGCGCCATGCTTGCGGAGTGTGACCGTGAGGAAGCCGAAGCGACTCCCGAGCACAACCTGCGTGCGGCGGTGCTCGCGCGCGAAGTCAAGCCGCTGATGAAAGACGAGCGAGGGCGAGAAATCGCCGAGGAAATAGCCTGCTCGTTCGAAGCGCGTAACGCCGGCCGCGAGCCGCAGCCCACCCAGCTCTAGCTCGCCTCCTCGTCGAGTTCCGCGCGGAGCCTTTCGAGGTCCTCCACCAGCTCGTCGATCCGCCCAAGCGCCTCAGGATCGCCGGCTGAGGCCAGCACCGCCTGCAACTCGACCTCTTTCAGCAGATCAAACGCGCCGACTACGAAGCGCCCGTGGATACGCTCCACGTCCGCACCCTCGGTCAGACGATCTGTGGCCTTGTCAACCTGGCGTGACCCCCGTTGAGTGGTCCGGGTGCTTTGAGAGTCTGGCCGCCCTATCGTGGGCGAGAGGAGGCTCGGATGAAGCGTCGTCGTCATACCCCGGAGCAGATCGTCAGGAAGCTGCGCGAGGCGGATCGGCTGCTGGGGGAAGGGAAGGACATCGCGGAGGTGGTGCGGCACCTGGAGGTCTCTGAGGCCACGCTGCACAGGTGGCGTAACCAGTACGGCGGGATGAAGGCCGAGGGCGCCAAGCGGCTGCGGGAGCTGGAGCGTGAGAACGGACGGCTCAAGCAGGTCGTCGCCGAGCAGGCGCTGGATATCCAGGCATTGAAGGAGATCGGCCGGGGAAACTTCTGAGCCCGGAGCGCAGGCGCCGTGCGGTCGTGATGTGCATGGAGCGTTTCGGGCATTCAGAGAGAAGGGCATGCCGCCTGGTGGGGCAGAACCGCTCCACCCAGCGTCTGGAGGCGCCGGCGCTGCGGCCGGTCGATGAGCAGCTGCGCTCCCGGTTGCGAGAGATCGCCAGGGAGCACGCCCGGTGGGGGTACCGCCGGGCGACGGTGGCGCTGCGCCGGGAGGGCCAGAGGGTCAACCGTAAGCGTGTGCAGCGTCTGTGGCGCGAGGAGGGCCTACGGGTGCCCCAAAAGGCGCGTAAGCGTCGGCGTGGTCAGAGCACGGGCACCGGGGGTGCCAGGCTCAGGGCACAGTGGCCGGGGGAGGTCTGGGCGATCGACTTCCAGTTCGACGCGACCAACGACGGACGGCAACTGAAGTCTCTGAACATCGTCGATGAGCACACCCGTCAGGCGCTCGCCACCGAGGTCTCTCGCTCGTGTGATGCCGACGGGCTGACCAGGGTCCTGGACCGTCTCCAGGCCGAGCACGGCGCCCCGGGGTTCCTGCGGATGGACAACGGGCCGGAGCTGGTCGCTCAGGCGCTGCGGGACTGGTGTCGCTTCAACACGACGGGCACGATCTATATCGAGCCGGGCAGCCCGTGGGAGAACCCGTTCATCGAGTCGTTCAACTCCCGGATGCGGGACGAGCACTGGAACACCGAGGAGTTCACCACCCTCACCGAGGCACAGATCCTCACCGAGACGTGGCGCATCGAGTACAACACCATCAGACCACACTCCGCGCTCGGCGGGCTCACCCCCGACGCGTACGCGGCGGTATGGACAACCACCACAACCAACAAACAGGACCAACCAACACCAACACTCTCATAAGCCCTGGACCACCAAACGGGGGCCGGTCAAACCACCAATCGAACCGCTCTGCGCGCCGCGCCGACGCGTGCATCCAACTCGCTCATGCCCTGGAGCATGCCGCGCGCTTGGGACGGCACGCTCGCGCCGGCCGCAGTCGCCGGGCACGGAGGCCCGGCGTCAGAGAGCGTCGGACCCCGCGCGAGGACGCGCGGACGATCTCCCTCCCCCACCCCTCCGACACTCCCGGCGGGGGCTCCCTTGCGATCGGCGGGGTTACCGGGCCGCCAGCAGCGGCACGTCGTGTGCGACTTCGGAGGGCTTCCAGTCGTCGGAGATGTACACGGTGCGCTCCTCGCCCTGCGCGTCGATCCCCCACACCAGCGCCGAGTGGTTGACGAGGTCGGGCTGCTGGGCGTCCGCTTCGCTGCCCACGCCCCACGCCTTCCACACCGCGCCGAGTTCGCGCGGGGAGCCGATCAGGTACTTCATCCGGCCCGCCATGCCGTGCTGCTTGAGGAACGCGGCCACGGTTTGGGGGTTGTCCCCGCGGGGGTCCACCGACACGGCGATGATCTGCGCCTTGGCGGCGTTCGCGCCCATCAGGCTCTGCGCGACGCGCAGGTTGGCTGTGATCAGCGGGCACACGTCGGGGCAGTGCGTGTACAGGAAGGTGAGGAGCACCGCCTTGCCGCGGTACTGGTCGAGGTTCACGCGTTCGCCGGTGTAGTTACGCAGAGACAGGGGGGGCGCCGGCTTCGGCGGGGTGAGTTCGTTGCCCGCGAAGCTCGCGGAGTGGCGCGTGGGCGGCAGTGCGGTGTGGCTCGTGGTGCTGAGGACCACGCCGAGCGCCAGCGCGCCCACGAGCACCGCGCCCAGCGGCAGCGCCATCCGACGGAACGGGCCCGCTCGGCCGCGCGTCGGCGGGCGGTCCTCCCCGGCCGCGTCGGTCGAGCGCTCCTCTACGTCCACGGGCCCCACGGGGTCAGTGTACTTTCGCGGGCGCTGCGCGGCGCCGCTCGGCGGGGCGGTCGTCTCGAGGACCTCGCGTCGGCAACTTCGCTTGCACTCCTTCCTTCGTGATGCATCTTGCACCGCCATCTGATACGGTGCCCCGCGTTGTGCCGAGTCCCCCTCCTCACGAGGAGGGGGAGCGGGGGACCCACGGCGGCCCTTGAGGCCGTGGGGGCGAATCGTCACCGCCGGTGGCGTAGCGTACTGCGCGAGCCCGACAGCTAACCCCGTAGGCGCCCACGAAGCCCAGAAAGGACGACTGCGCCCATGTCGGGATACGCCCGTGACCTTGCCCTCCTCGAGCCCTGGGATGCCTCGCTGCAGCGCTCCCGCGCACGCCGGCGCCGGGCCGCCGGGGGCCGTGCCGCGGCGCTCGCGCGGCTCACGCCGGTGTCGCTGGCGGCGTTGATCGACGCGCGCCGCGAAGCCGTCCGCGACCTCTCCGAGCACGAGCCGTGGCAGGTCTCGCTCGGGCGCTCCCGCGCACGACGGCGCGCCGCGCAGCTGCGCTTCGTGCCCGCCTCCACGCGCGCCCGGCGTCTCTCGCTCGGCACGTTCGTCGCGCTCGCCGGGGCGGGCGGGGCCGGCTCGGCGCTGCTCGACTCCGGCGGCGGCCTGGCGCTCGCCAGCGCCGCGCCGCCCGTGGGGCCCGAGCCGGTGACGACCACCACCCACCACATCCTGCTGCGCGCCGGCTCCGCCGGGCGCCAGGTGCGCCTCCTGCAGCGCGCGCTGGGGGTCTCCGTGGACGGTGTGTTCGGCCCCGCCACCGTCGCGGCCGTGAGCAGCTTCCAGGCCTCCCGCGGGCTCGCCGTGGACGGCGTCGTCGGCCCGCTCACCGCACGCGCGCTCGCCGTCCAGGCCCCCCCCGTGCTCTCCGGCGCGGAGGTTGTTCGCACGCTCGCCGGGGCTGCCCGGGAAACCGTGCCCGGCGAGGTCGCCGAAGCTGAACCGAGCGCGCCCGCCGCGGCGACGCCCACCGGCGCCGCGGCCGCGAGCGCGGGCGCGAGCGAGGCCGTGGCCCTGCTGGCGGACGGGAGCGCCGGGCAGAGCGCCGCCGGCACCGCCACCACCGTCGGCGTCGCCGAAGCGGCCTCTGGAGCCGTGTCGGCGCCCGCCGGCGCGGTCCCCGCCGTGGCGGTCTCAGCCGTTGACGGCGCGGCCGGCACCGGCGGGACCACCGTGCCCACGGAAGCCGCGGTCCCCGGCGAAGCGCAGGCCGCCGTCGCGCTTGCGGGCGGCGGGACGGCCGCGCCCGGGGAACCTGAACCCTCCGCGGCCGCCGTGGCCAGCGAAGAAGGCGCCGGCGCCGGTACCGAAGGCGCCACCGCGCTCACGCCCGTCGAAGCGGAGCGCGCTGCGCGCGCCCGCGCGGCGGCCGCCGCGCAAGCGCTCGCCGCCGCCGACGCGGTGCGCCACCTGCAGGCGGCGCTGCACGTCTCCGTGGACGGGGACTTCGGGTCCGCGACCGAGGCCGCGCTGCGCGCCTACCAGGGCGCTCACCGGCTCACCGTCGACGGGGTCGCCGGCCCCACCACGTGGGGCGCGCTCGGCCTGCACGGGCAGCCCGAGCTCACGCCACCCGCCTCTGCGCTGCCGCCCGCGGGCGGTGGGGGCACCGGTGGCGAACCCGCGCGCGGCGCCGGCGCGGGGGGCGCCCGTCCCGCGCCGACCGGCGAGCGCGGTGAGGCCCTCGGTGGCGCCGGCGCGGCCCAGCCCGGGCCGCTCTCGCGCTCCGCGGCGGTGCGCCGCCTGCAGGCGGCGCTGGGCGTCTCGGCGGACGGGGAATTCGGCCCGGCGACCGAGGCCGCCGTTCGCCACCTGCAGAGCGAACGGGGCCTCGCCGTCGACGGGGTCGCCGGCCCCTCCACGTGGAGCGCGCTCGGCATCCCGGGCATGCCCGAACTGCACCCGCCGGCCTGGGCGCTCGCCGGGGCGGGCGGCGGCGGCTCCTCCGCCGGCGGGGGCTCCTCGCCGGGCGGCACCTCCTCGACGGGCGCCGAAGGCGTCGTAGCCCGTGTGATCGCCGCCGCCGACGAAATCGCGACCCGGCCCTATGTGTACGGGGGCGGGCACGGCTCGTTCATCTCCGACGGCTACGACTGTTCGGGCTCGGTCTCCTACGCGCTGCACGGCGGCGGCCTGCTCTCCTCCCCGGAGGACTCCACCGGACTGGAGTCCTACGGGGAACCCGGCCCCGGCCGCTACATCACGATCTACGCCAACGCCGAACACGCCTGGATGACGATCGACGGCCGCCGCTACGACACGGTCGCGCTCGCCGAAGGCGGCTCGCGCTGGGGCGGGGCCTCCAACGACGGCGGCGGCTTCGTGGAGCGCCACCCGGCGGGGTTGTAGGGTCCAGTTCGTCGGGTCGTCACTGCGGTCGGGAGATCACTGCTCTTTCATGGCCTCGATGGTTTGAGCAGCGGCCTTTGGACCAACGTAGGGCGCAAGCACCATGAATGCGACGTGATCCGTCAGGGACGGGAGGCGCTGCACACGCGAGGGGGTCGCATACGTGAGCACCACCTCCCACACACCTCCGGCGATCACCTCATGTGCGATCACTGGAGCCCGTTGTGGGTCAGGTGCGGTTTGCGTCAACAGGTTTGAGACTCTCTGCACAGAGCGACTGATGCTTTCGATCACCGCAGAGCCCAGGTCGAACGCATCGATCCACGCTATTCGCGTGAGCCCTGGACGACTTGCCAGATGCACGAGACCCGCCTCGATCCCCGCATGGACGGCCTCCGGCCAACTGCCCTCCAGGGCAGCGGCGGCGGCGACCGTCTCCAGCGTTTCGTCGACGAACTCATCTATCAGCGCAAGCAGGCACTCTCTCTTACTGGGGAACTGTTTGTGGAACGATTCGGTTGTCACTCCCGCCGACTGTGCGATCTGTGGATCTGTCAACTCCGCATAGCCTTCCTCGAGCGTCAGTTGCGCCAGCGCACCGAGCAGACCAGCGCGCTTGTCCTCGCCTTTCAGGAAGCGGGCCGGCCTCGCAGGCACTGGTGACAGAGAGGGAATCCGTATAACCCCTGTGGGAGCAGCGGACGAGCGATATGACGAAACCCAGTCGAGCAGTTCGTCCGTGAATCCCGGCAACTCACCCTCCCGCCCTTCCAGCAACCGCTCGAGCATTACATAGCGACAGCCGCCCACGATCATCCTGGGCGCGAGTGGAGGAAGTTGGACCCCGTCGGGCGCAACCCTGAATCCGGCTGCCAAGATACGCTCGAACGCCAACGCAGCATTGAGCATCCGTTCCCGGCTCACCGCACCAAGGCCCATACCCTCAATGAGCACCAGGCGGGTTGCCTTCAGGTTCCTGTGGGCATCCTCGAGGAACGCCGCAAAGGAGCGGTGCACTCGGTTTGCCCATCCACGTTCCTGCTGCCACCCTTCCAGCGCTCGCTGCTTAGCACGTGCCACGGCGATGTCGTAGGTCCCGAGAAAACAGTCCATCTTGTTATCGAACTGCTCATAGAACGCCCGCCGCGAGACTCCCGCCAGCGCTATTACGTGCGCGACAGTGGTGTCTCTATAGCCCTGGCGACTGACCGCCTCGATCGTCGCCCCGAAAAGTCGTGTGCGCTGGTGCCTCGCAACCTCAGCACGTTCTGTGAGGCTAGACCTGGGTGCCCTGTGAGTGGGACGATCCGCCAGATCGACAAAAGCAACATCGAGTTCACGCGCCGCCTTGGTCCACTGCCTGTCACCACCGATGACGGCCTCCACATCGGGATGCAGATCTGCAGTTGCCAGTATCAGTGCATCGGGAGTTTTAATTGTGGGACGAGTTTTTGTCGGTGACGCCGCAGCTGATTCACCGCTTATCTGGGCAGCCCTTCGCGCGATCGCATCATCAACCGGCAGAGAGCGCACTTCCAGGCTCCCAAGGAATCCATTGATGATCTGCTCCTCGACGTGTCCGAGGACAGCGCCTGTGAACAGCTCCGTCAGCGTCACCACCGAGATGGCCAAGCGATTTCCCCCGCGAACTTGCTCGGAGATCTCGATCGAGGCCTGCTTGTGAAAAGTGTCGTCAGGCTGCAGCAAGGCCACTACGGCCGACGTGTCCAGCAGAACGACGCCCACCGATCAGGGCCACTCGTCGCGCAGCTTGTCGAGCCAGCCAGGAGGATAGGTGCCAGCCGGCAGGGCGCCGCTGTACTGCTCGAGTAGGTTCACCAGCCGTGCGACTTGGGGCGACTCGGCGGTGTGCTCGCCACCGCGCCAAGGCAGCTGGTCGTGAGAGCCGTGAGGGAGCCTGCGATAGAGCCCTCTCAGGCTCTCGCCAGTCACGCTCACGTCAACGTCGCCCTGTTTTCTGGCACCACTGCCCATGCGGACATGGTAGCTGTTACTACACTCGGCCCTCGTATGTCAGCCCGAGCAGCACGGCGGTCGCGCCCACCACCGGATGCGCAACAGTCAGCCGCTCCACGTCGCGCACGCTCAGGTGCGGCGCGGCGCGGTCGAAGAGCGTGAGGTTGGCGAGGCTCGCCTCGAGTGTGGACCACCACCGCAGGCCGACCGCAGCCGGCACCTCCGCGTGCAGGCGCGCCGCCTGCGCCTGCGTGACCGCGCGCGTGCGCGTCGCCACCTGGGAGGGGCGCAGGCGCAGACGGGCGAGCACGCCCGGGTCGTCGAGGTCCACGACGCGCGCGCGCTCGGCGAGCTCCAGTTGTGCGAGCGCGAGCGGCTGCCCGCCGCGCGTCAGCATCCCCGGGGAGAGCGGGCCCGCGCCGCGGAAGGGCGCGAGCGCCTCGGCGAGCGCCGCCACCGGGGACTCCGCGACGTACAGACACCCGTACAGCTCGGGGTTGTCGTGGCGGCCCGCGCCCTGCAGCTCGCGGGGGCCCCACAGCGCCCCGCCGGGCTCCGTCGGGGCGGCCTGCGCCCGCCAGGGCGTCAGCCGCCAGAGGATCACGCGTAGCTGCCCGCGCGCTCCTGGGCGATCGCGTCCAGCAGCTCGCGGGCGCGGCCCGCGCGCACGAGATCGATCGGCCGGCGGTCGCCGAGGTGGGGGTTGAGGCCGTGCAGCCACTGCTCCGCTGCCTCCGGCTGGTACAGCCGCAGCAGGCTGGACATGACGAGCTCGAGCAGGTCCACCCGCTGCGCGTTGACCTCGTCGATCCCCTGCCCGCGGCGCCACCGCGTGACCTGCGCGGGGCTCACCGCCATCGCCTCCGCCAAGCGGCGCTGGGAGCGGAAGTCGCGGCTCAGAGCGGTGACCTTCTCGGCGGTGGTGACGGGCATGGAGGGAGCGTAGCGCAACGGGGAGTGTTGCGCAAGTCGGGGCGCGCGAGCGTGGTGTAGCCAGCCCCGCCTACCGTGCGGGACCGCCTGCAGCCGGTCTCGCAGGCCGCCGCAGCCGTCGCACCCGACAAGGAGGCGCCATGCTCGCCCGAGCGCGCACGTTCACGATCGAAGAGCTCCACACGCGGCCGGTGGCCGTCGAGGTGGACATCCGCCCGGGGCTGCCCGCGTTCACGATCGTCGGCCTTGCCGACGCCGCGGTGCGCGAGGCGCGCGACCGCGTGCGCGCCGCGATCCTCAACTCCGGGTACGACTTCCCCGAGCACCGCATCACCGCGAACCTCGCGCCCGGCGACGTGCCCAAGGCCGGCCCCGGCCTCGACCTCGCGCTCGCCTGCGGCGTGCTCGCCGCCTCCGGGCAGCTCCCCGGGGAGCTGCTGGACAGCCACGCGCTCTTCGGCGAGCTCGCGCTCGACGGCGAGGTGCGCCCCTGCCACGGCACGCTCGCGGTCGCACAGGCCGCCCGGGAGGGGGGCCTGCGCGCGCTCGTGCTCGCCGGCTCCCGTGCGCGCGAGGCCGCGCTCGTGGAGGGCCTGGAGGTCGTCATCGCCGAGCGGCTGAGCAGCGCGGTGCGCGTGCTCGCCGGCGGCGCGGGCGACCCGCTGCCCGCGCCGCCGCCCCGCGCGGAGGGGCCGGGCGGCGCCGGAGAGCTCCCCGGGTGGGCCGGCGGCGCGGCGCACCTCGACCTCGGCGACGTGCGCGGCCAGCCGCACGCCGTGCAGGCGCTCGTGCTCGCCGCCGCGGGCGGGCACAACCTGCTGCTGAGCGGCCCCCCGGGGACAGGCAAGACGATGCTCGCCCAGCGGCTGCCGAGCATCCTGCCGCCGCTGAGCCGCGCCGAGGCGATCGAGGTGACGCGCATCCAGTCGATCACCGGCCGCCTGGAGGAGGGCGAGCTGTCCGCCGCCGCCCCTTCCGCGCCCCCCACCACTCGATCACCACCGCCGGCCTGGTTGGCGGTGCGCGGCGGGGGTGGGTGGGCGAGGTCGTGCTCGCTCATCGAGGAGTACTTTTTCTCGACGAGCTCTCCGAGTTCGCGCGCCCCACGCTGGAGGCGCTGCGCCAGCCGCTGGAGGACGGGCGCGTGGCGATCGTGCGCGCGCGGCACTCCGCGGTGTACCCCGCGCGGTTCGCGCTGGTGGCCGCCACCAACCCCTGCCCCTGCGGCTACCACGGCGAGCCGCGCTGCCGCTGCTCGGAAGCCGACCTCGCCCGCCACCGCCGGCGCCTCTCGGGGCCGCTGCTCGACCGCATCGACCTCGTCGCCCACCTGGAGCGCCCCCGCGCGCCGCGGGCCGGCGGGGCGGCGGGGGCCGCCGGCAGCGACGCGCCGACGCTCACCTCCGCGCAGGCCCGCGAGCGAGTCGTGGACGCCCGCGAGCGTCAGGTCGCGCGGCTGCGCGAGGAGGGCGTGAGCGCCAACGCCCACATGGACGCCCCCCTGCTGCGCCGCCACGTCGCGCTCAGCGAGGGCGCCGAACGGCTGCTGCGCGGCGCACAGGAGCGGGGCACGATGAGCGCTCGCGGCATCGCCCGCGCGCTGCGCGTGGCGCGCACCGCGGCCGACCTGCGGGGCAGCGCGCGCACGCGCGAGCAGGACGTCTCGCTGGCGCTCTCGCTGCACGCGCACGGCGCCGGCGGCAGGCGGGCGGCATGATGCTCACACCCGGCGGCGTGATGAGCGCGCCCGACGGGTCGCTGGCGGCGGGGCCCGAGGAGGCCGCCGGGTCGCGGGCGGCGGAGTCCGAGGGGCCCGCCGGCGCGTGTTCTGCGTGTCTGCGCGACGCCTGGCTGCTGGGGCAGCTGAGCGCGCGCCTTGAGTACTACGCACGCGACCCCGAGCGGCTGCTGGGGCTGCTGGCGCTCTCGGGGGAACGTTTGATTCAGGCGATTGGCGGGCGGTGGCGGGAGTCCCTGCGGGCGCGCTATGCGCAGCCTGAGGCCGCCGGGATGCCCGCGGCCGCGGGCGTGGAGCGGATCTGCCGCCACGACCCCCGCTACCCCCACGCGCTCGCGCGGCGCGAGGACGCGCCGCGAGTGCTGCACGTGGTGGGGGGCGTGGCCCGCCTGGAGACTTTGCTCGCCGCCCCGGCGGTGGCGATCGTCGGCACCACGCGCGCGAGCGACTACGGCATGGAGGTTGCGCACGGCCTCGCGCGCGCCCTCGCTGCGAGCGGCGTCACGGTGGTGAGCGCCCTCGCCGAGGGCGTTGCCGCGGCCGCCCACCTCGGCGCGCTGGACGCGCCTGGCCCCACGGTGACGGTCGCTGCCGGCGGCGTCGACGTCCCCCACCCCGTCAGCTGGCGGGCGCTGTTTCGGCGGTTGACGGCAGAGGGTTGTGTGGTGGCCGAGCTGCCCTGCGGCTGCCCGGCGCGCCGCTGGTGCCACCCCGCTCGTGCGCGCACGGTCGCGGCACTCGTGCGCGTGGTGGTCGTCGTGGAGGCCGGCGAGGACTCGGGGAGACTGCTGGCGGCGCGCCTGGCGGCCACCGCGGGGGCCGTAGTCGCCGCGGTCCCCGGCCGCGTGTGGGCACCGGGCGCGCGCGGGCCGCACCGCCTGCTGCGGGAGGGCGCGGTGCTGGTGCGCAGCCCCGAGGACGTGCTCGACGCGCTCTACGGGGTGGGTGGAGCCGGGGGGGGTGCCGTGGGCGGAGCCGGCACGATGGACGCGGCGAGCGAGGTGGACGGCGCGCGTGGGGCGGGCACGGCAGGCGTGGTGGGCACTGCGCGTGGGATGGGTGCAAGCGGAGGGGGCGGCCGGGGCGTCGCCCACGCCCGCCCCGCGCTCCGCCCCCGCCTGCGCGCGGTGCTCGACGAGGTGGGGTCCGGCCGGGACACGGTGGCCCGACTCACCGCCGGCGGCGCACCCGCGCCGGACGTGCTGAGCGCGCTCGCCGAGCTGGAGTGCACCGGCGTGCTCGTGCGTGGTGACGGCGGGCGCTACCTCCCGACGGTCGGCCACACGTGCTGTATGCTGGCGGGCAGTCAGATGGAGCTCTGACGCGGAGGCCGCCTCGCGGCCTCCCGAACCGCCCGCCGGAGAAGGGCCGATGGCTCCTTTCGCGAACTCGACCTCACGCGAGAGGAGCTGCAAGCGTTGCGCCCTTCCCCCCCACCCACCCTGGACCGGCGAGAGCTGACGGCGATCTTCCTCGGTGGAGCCGCCGGGGCGCTGCTGCGCGTGTGGGTCGGCGTGACCTTCGCCGGCACGGCGACGGTCTGGCCGTGGCCGACGTTCCTGATCAACGTCACCGGCTGCTTCGCGCTCGGCTGCCTGGCCACGCTGCTGCAGGAGCGCCCGTTGCGCTCCGCCACCCCCCACCCGCTGCTCGCCGCCGGCTTCTGCGGCGCTTACAGCACGTTCGCCACGATGCAGATCGAGCTCCTGCGGATGCTCGAACACGACCGCTACGCGTTGGCCGTCGGCTACGCCGCGGCGAGCGTGACCGCCGGCTACTTCGCCATCTGGCTCGCCACCACGACCATGCGCCGCCGCGTGCAGGCGCTCGCGTGACCGCGCCGCTGTGGGTGGGGGTCGGGCTGCTCGGCGGCTCCGCCACGGTCACGCGCTACGTCGTTGAGCGTCGGATCCGCCGGCGCCACGACAGCCATCTACCGCTCGGGACGTTCGCCATCAACACGACCGGCTCGCTTCTGCTCGGTCTGCTCACTGGGCTGGCTCTCACGGGGGACGCGCTTGTTCTTGCCGGGGCGGCCGCGCTCGGCTCTTATACGACCTTTTCGACCTGGATGCTCGAGTCCCACCGGCTTGCAGAGGAGGACCGGGTCGCGGGGGCCGTTATCAACGTGCTGCTCAGCCTCGTCGCGGGCGTTGGGGCCGCGGCGCTGGGGCATGCGATCGGGGCGGGGGCTTGAGGGAGAGTCGTTGCGGCCCGGCGGGCTAGATCGAGTGTCGCCGCAGCACTGGCAGAGGCGGGGCCGGTATAGTTGGGCCTTCTGCGGATGTAGCTCAGTTGGCTAGAGCGTCTGCTTGCCATGCAGAAGGTCGTGGGTTCGAGTCCCATCATCCGCTCTCGGGAAGGCCCTGCTAATCGGCTAATCGCGGGGTTTCTGCTTCTCGAAGCACCCGGCGGCTCGTCAGGGTCGGCGCGAGCGGATCCGCACACGTCCGCCGCGCGCTGGGATCATCGTGACGTTGCGATGGACGGGCCGCTCGGGCCTGGGGTCGTCGGCCTCGATGTCGAGGCGGCGAGCCATCTCACGCAGCACGATGCGCTGCTCGGCCATCGCGAGCGCGGCCCCGAGGCAGCGGCGGGTGCCGCCGCCGAATGGCAGCCACTCATAGGTGCCCGGCTTGCGGCCGAGCCAGCGCTCGGGTCTGAACGCGGACGGGTCGGGGTAGAGGTCCTCGCGATGGTGGACCAGCAAGATGCTGATCGCGATTGCGGTATCTGCCGGGACGCCGTAGGGGCCCAGCCGCCAGGGGACCGTGACGCGCCGTCCCGTCATCGGGATCACCGGACGCGAGCGCATGGCCTCGACGATCGTCGCCTCCACCTGCTCGGTGGCGTCTTCATCGGAGCGCACGGCGTCGCGCAGGCGCTCGTGGGCGGCGGGTGTGCGGACGAGCCGCTCCCATGCCCACGCGAGCTGGTTCGCGGTGGTCTCGTGCCCGGCGAGCACGAGCGTCATGAGCTCGTCGCGCAGCTCGCGGTCGGTCAGCGTCTGCCCCTCCTCGGTGCGGGCGCGCATGATGAGCGACATGACGTCGGTGCGCTGCGTCGAGGTTGGCCTCGCGGCGGCGCTTGGCGATGATCGCGTACACGTAGCGATCGGGGATGAGCAGACCCGCCCAGGTGAGCCCGAAAGGCTCGGTGCGACCGATGTTCATCAGCTCGGCGAGCTTCGCGCCCGGCAGCGTGGAGCTCCGCAGGAGCCACCTGATCACCTTGCGCAGCGCGTGCTCCAGCGTTCCCGCCCGGGGCCGCCCCTCGATGCCGAAGATCCCGGCCATGATCACGTCGAGCGTGATCGCCTGCATCCGCGGCGCCAGCGCGAACGGACGGCCGATCGGCCAGCGCGCGATCTCCCGCTCGGCTGCGTCGGCGATCATCTCCTCGTAGCCGGCGATCGCCTCGCCGTGGAACGGCGCCAGCAGCAGCTTGCGCTGACGCAGATGGCGCGGTCCGTTGGAGGTCAGCACCGAGCTGGGACCGAGCACGGGACGCAGCGGGGACTCCTCCGCGAGCGTCGGCGCCAGCTCGGGGGACGCGGTGAACAGCGAGCGCACGTGGTCGGGGTGACAGGTGACAGCAATACCGCCACGGACGTAGCCCCGTGCGCTCCAGACCTCTCCCAGCTTCCTGCGGTGGTGGAACACGAAGCTCGTCTGGCGCTGCCCGAACCACAGCACCTGCACTGGCCTGGGCCAGCGGATCGCCGGTGGGCGGGGCAGTTGGGCGAGCTCCGCGGGCTCGATCGGTCCGGCGGGGGACGGCGGCGCACTGCCGAGGAGTTCCTGGTCCCCGGTGACGTCGCTTGGGGGGAGGGGTTGCGTGGAGACGCTCATCGCCCAGCGCTCGCCTCTTGCGCGTTGCGGGTCTGGGGTTGGGTTCCGGCGAGGCTCCGGTAGCGGTAGTCCCCGAGTGGGAAGCTGCGGCTCGCACGCTGGGCTTGGCGGCCGGAGGTGGGCCGCAGGAACGGCACGTCGCCGTGCTGGTCGAAGTAGTAGCTGTTGGCGGAGGCGCAGTTACCTGTAAGCCACAGCGATCCCGCCATGCGCTCCTGTACGAACGCGTGAAAGCGATCGACGGCCTGCGGAGTGATCTCCACGTCTGTGGCGCCTCGTCGCCGGGACTCCTGGATCACGCGCGTGATGTGCCGAGAGGCGGTCTGGACGAGCACGTGCCAGGACGCGCCGGTCCAGCCGTAGGGCCCGAAGATCATGAAGTGGTTGGGCAGTCCGGGCATGCTGATGCCCTCATAGGACTTCAGGCGGTGCTCGGCGTAGTGCGTCGCGAGATCGAAGCCGTCGCGACCGCTGACCGGGGTGCGACGGTAGTCTCTGGGTCCGACGCCATCCGAAAACCGGTTGCCAGCACGATTGCATCGACCGGCCGCTCACCGCCGTTTGCGGTCCTGATCCCGCTTGGGGTGATGCGCTGGATCGGGTCGGTGACGAGCGTTACGTGCTCGCGGTTGAACGCGCGCAGGTAGTGGTTGGAGACGCTCGGGCGCTTGCATCCGAGGCCGTAGTCCGGTGTGAGCTTGCGGCGCAGCTCGGGGTCGCGTACGGACCTGGCGACCCAGCGTCTGCTGTTGCGCTCGGCCCAGCGCGTGACGAAGGGGAAGCGCCGGTAGTTGACGACCATGAAGACGACGACCAGCTCGGCGATCGCGCTTGCGAGCAGGCGTGCCAGGCGCTCGGTGGCGGGGATGCGCGCGAACAACCGCTTGACCCGCTCGGGGATCGCGGGGTCGAACTTGGGCGAGACCCAGATCGCGGTGCGCTGGTAAACGTCGAGCTGCGCGACCTGGGAGGCGATCGCGGGAACGATCTGCACGGCGCTGGCGCCCGTGCCAATCACCGCTACGCGCTTCTCAGCGAGGTCGTAGCTGTGATCCCAGCGCGCGGAGTGGATGAGCTTGCCGGCAAAGTCCTCGAGACCCTCGATCTGGACCGGCTTGGGGTCGACGAACGCCCCGATCGCGCTCACGACGAAGCGCGCCGTGATCTCTCCGTCGCCGGTTCGCAGGCGCCAAAGGTGGCTTTGCTCATCCCAGGTACGCGCGGTGACCTCGCTGTTGAAGCGGACGTGTGGGGTGAGGCGGTACTTGGCGGTGAAGTCGTCGATGTAGGCCTTGACCTCCCTGCCCTTGGGGAATACACGCGACCAGTCGGGCTTGAGCTCGTAGGAGAACTGGTAGGCGTAGGCGGGGATGTCAACGCCGACCCCGGGATAGGTGTTTGCGTGCCACGTGCCGCCGACGTCCTCGGCGCGCTCGAAAATCACGAAGTCCTCAATGCCCGCGCGGAGCAGCGCGGCGCCCATGCCGAGTCCGCTCAAGCCGGCGCCGATGATCGCAACCTCATGGTCCGGCGTGGCGAGCGCGGGAGTCATCCGGCGCTCCCGCGGGACGCAGCAGCCATGCGCAGGATCGGCGCGAGGTAGTGCTCGGCGAAAGACCGGATCTCAGCGGGCGTCTGGAGTCCCAGCACTGAGTCGGGGGTCAGGACGAACGAGATGACGGCGCGCGTCAGCAGCTCGCTGAGCCCTGTGATCTCCTCCTCGGTGAGCGGCAGCTCGCCCCGCTCGGCCTCGCGGCGGGCGAACCCGGCGATGAACTCGCGGGCGGCGGTGAGGATCGGTGCAGCCTTGACCGTGAGCATCGGCAGCAGCAGTCTCGGGCTCTGTGCGCAGTATCCGGTTGAGCAGGCGGTGCTCACGTAGGAACGTGAGGGCGAACACGAACCCCTCCACGAGGCGGTCCTCGAGCGTCTCGCACGACTCGATCGCAGCCCGGATTTCCCTGAGAAACTTGTGCAGCTCACGTAGGAGCACGGCTTCGATCAACCGGTCCTTCTTGGGGAAGTGCCGGTAGATCGTCACGCGCGAGACGCCGACGCAGCGCGCGACGTCGTCGACCGAGAAGCGCCGGACACCGAAGTCCTCGACCTGCTGCATGGCGGCCACCAGGATGCGCTCACCGGCCTCGTTGGCCGGCGGCGCACCGTCGGTGAGGATGCGGTCGAGCAGCGAGTCCTTGCCCGTGGGTTCCTCGGACGTCTCAGTGGATGCTCTCATCGGATAGGGCTCAGCTGTTGATTCCCAATCGACTGCCGGTCGCAGCCCAACTCGGTTATGAGTTTACAGATGACGAAAGATGTTACAACAGCTCATTGTCGCACCGACCGTGGCATGGATCCGCGTCCCGGCCGCGCGCAACCGTCCCACCCCACCGCGGAGATTCTGGACCCCAGTCCAAAGGCGCGAAGCCCCCCGTGCGCCAACATCCCTGCCATGAACCGCTCGCTCTCCAACTCGATGCCAAGCACCCCCCGACGGTTCCTGCTGCTGCCCGAGGAGGCGCTCGACACCCCCGGCCGGGGGCCGCGGATCCGCCGCTACCGGCTGGCGAGCGTCGCCCGGCGGTCGGGGCCGGCCGGGGCACAGCGCTCGCCCCGCCGGCCGAAGCCGGGCGACACCGGCCTGTAGGCTCCGGCGCCGAGCCGCGCGCCCGCGGCGCCTGCGACCGGGAGGGACCTATGGAAGTGCCGATCCACCGCCTGCACGGCGGCGCGCAGGAGCCGCGGTATGCGACGGCGGGCGCGAGCGGCTTCGACCTGTGCACGGCCGAAGAGGTGGAGATCGCCCCCGGGGAGATTGCGCTCGTGGGCACCGGCCTGGTGCTCGCCACCCCGCCCGGGTGGTGCCTGCTGGTGTGCCTGCGCTCCTCCACGCCCCGGCGCTTCGGGGTCCTGCAGCCGCACGCCGTCGGCATCATCGACGAGGACTACCGCGGCCCCACCGACGAGGTGCGGCTGCAGCTCTTGAACTTCACGTCCGCCCCGACCCGCATCCCGGCGGGCAGCCGGATCGCGCAGGGCGTGTTCGTGCGCGCCGACCGGGCGCAGTGGAGCGTGCACGACCCGCCGCAGGAGAGCCGCGGGGGGTTCGGCAGCACCGGGGGGTAGCCACCAACGCGCGATGAGTGCGGCGGCACAGCGCTCAAGGTCGCGTTCGAGTGATCCGATGCCCTCGAAGATTCATGCAGCTCATACTCGTCGTTGTCCCTGGAACGCAGGCATGAGCACCGTAGAGCACGCCGAGGCCGTTCTTTGGGAGGATGACGCAGATGACAGAGAGCTACGTGGACGCCCCCGCGGGGGTCTCGCCCGCCGAGGACGGCGCGGCCGCGCACCTGCCGGGGTGCGGCGTGCCGGAGCTGCCCCTGGCGGCGAGCACCGGCGGACAACTCGACCTCGCCGCCGTGACCGAGCGGCTGGCGGTGGTGTACGTGTATCCGCGCACCGGCGTGCCGGGCGAGCCGCTGCCGGACGGCTGGGACGAGATCCCCGGCGCGCGCGGCTGCACGCCGCAGAAGCTGCGCCTTCCGCGACCACATGCTGGAGCTCGCGGCGTACGGAGCCAGAGTGGTCGGCCTCAGCGCCCAGCCGAGCGCCGAGCAGCGCGAGTTCGCCGCCCGTGAGCGGATCCCCTACCCGCTGCTGAGCGACCCCGGCATGGCGCTGGCGCAGGAGCTGAGGCTGCCGACCTTCGAGACGGGCGGGCGGCGGTACTACCGGCGCCTCACGTTCGTCGCGCGGCGGCGGCGCATCGCCAAGGTCTTCTACCCCGTCCACTCCCCGCGCCACAACCCCTCGGAGGTCCTCGACTGGCTGACGCAGCAGCCGCACGGGGCCCCCTGAAGCGACCGCGCACCGGGTCCCCCGAAAAGCGACCGGCCCGCCGGGGGAGCGGGCCGGTCCGGGAGGGAATGAAGGAGGGATGCTCCTTGCCCTCTATGTTGCCCGGATCGGAGATCCCGAAACAAATTCCTTCGATTGGAAACATCTGGGAGCGACGCGCAACCGTCTACGCTGAGGGCATGTGGTTCGGGCGGCGCCAGACACCGATGGTCGACCCCGCCGCCGCCCTGCCAGGCCGCGCGCAGGCGCTCGCCGTGCCGGCCCGCCACGAGGTGCTCGGGACGCCGCTGCGCGTCGAGGAGGGCCAGGCGCCCGCCGCCGTGGAGTTGGCGATTTTCGGGATGGGTTGTTTCTGGGGCGCCGAGCGGCTGTACTGGCAAGCGCCGGGCGTCTACACGACGGCCGTGGGGTACGCGGGCGGGTACACCCCCAACCCCACCTACGAGGAGGTGTGCTCGGGACGCACCGGCCACGCCGAGGTGGTGCTGGTCGCCTTCGACGCCACCGCCACGAGCTACGAGGAGATGCTGCGGATCTTCTGGGAGGGCCACGACCCCACCCAGGGGATGCGCCAGGGGGCGGACGCCGGCACCCAGTACCGCTCCGCGATCCTGTGGCAGGGCGACGCGCAGCGCCGCCAGGCCGAGGCCTCGCGCGCGGCCTACCAGCGGGTGCTGAGCGCGGCCGGTCATGGGGAGATCACGACCGAGCTGATAAAAGGCCCACCCCCCCCGCCGGCGCACCCCTTCTACTACGCCGAGTCCTACCACCAACAGTACCTCGCCAAGGACCCCAGCGGCTACTGCGGCCTGGGCGGCACCGGCGTCTCGTGCCCCGTGGGCCTGGCTGCGAGCAGCTGAAGCCCGCGTAGGTTCGCCCGACTTGGCTGCGGCTCACGCGACCGCGGCCGCGCAGTCCCCGTCGTTAGCCCTCGCATGCGGCAGGGGGCTTCACAGCGTCGCCTTGAACCGTGCTGTCGACCCAGCCGGCGACGGTGCGCACGTCCTCGTCCTCACTCTCAACACACACAGCGAGCGCGGCAAGAATCCGTGCCTCCTCTCCATTTGCGAGCAGCCACTCGGCGATCGCACGCTGCAACGGTAGCAGCTGCTCGAGGCCGGCCCGGGATATTCGCACGACGCTGTCATGTGCCGGGCGGCCCGGGACATGGAAGGCGGCTACCGCGGCGCCATTAGCGTCCACCGCGCGCTCCGACACGTTAGTGAGGTGTGTCCGTGCCTTCTCGATGTCGCCGGTACGGATCGCGATGTTCGCGAGGTTCCAGTCAGTAACCCACCCATCTCCGGGGCCCCGCTCGCGGGCACGCTGTAGGTCCATTGCAGCGTCGGCGAGCCGAGTCTCACCGAGGCTGAGGAGGAACCCACGGCGACTGAGCATGTCGCTGTACTCCCAGCCCCGCCCAGCGTCAGATGCGCGCTGCTCGCGAAGACCGCGAACGGCATCGTCGGCAACCTCCATAGCGTGCTCCAGCCCATCCAGGTCCCTGCCGCTGAGCCACGAATCGAATCGCTCCGTAATGGCTGCGGCGGCACTCATCGGGACGAGCTGGACGAGTGCGATGCGCGCCGCAGAGCCGGTCACTGTTACGGCCTGTGAGCTTCGCCAAGTCATACCGACCGCACGATTGTCCTCATCGAGCTGACGCTCGTGACGAACGGTGAAGATGTTGCATGGATAGAGAGTTCGAGATCGACGCTGTCGAACCGCTGCCGATTCAGGGCCGCGTGCAGGCGTGTCCCGGTCGCGCTGTCCGCCGTCTTGTACAGAGGCTGACAAGCGAGCTCGGTGGCGCCGTCGACAAGCGCGCGCACGGCGGCGACGCATTCGCGTGCTAGCGGTGCGCCGACAGTCGCGAGAAATGGCATTTCAAATGGCTGGTCGGCCGTCTTCGATCCAAGCAGTGTCCGTGCCTGGCATTTCAATGCGAGCGCTGCCAAGCGCCCGCCTCGCACCTCACATTCAGCTGCGAAAGGGCAACGAGGCGCAGCGCGCACTCCAACCGCTCAACGGGAAGGCCACGGACGGCCTTAACGGCGTCAGAGAGGCCCTCCCCCGCCCCCGTGTACATCGTCAGCATCGGGACGAACCGCTCGAGCACGCCAGGGGTAAGCTCGTAACGCTCCTGCTCGCCGGCCCTGCACGCTTCCCACATCTGCGCGCCAATCAGGGCGATCTCGAACGGGCTGCCACCCGAGAGCTGGAGAACGTCGGCTAGCAGCCGCATGCGATTCTCGGGAGGGATCAGCCGCTCGGCTTCGCCAGACTCTAGTGGTCCCGTGAGGCACGCGTTGATCGCCCCGGGCGACCAAAACGGAGGGATGGGAACGATCGCACACGTACGCAGGCACGGTGAGACCGCGTGGACGAGATGTCCGAGCCCGCTGAACTGCGCGCTCATCAGCAGCGCGAAGTTCCCCGTTGTAACAAGAGAGGCAAGCAGCCGCTCGACGAGCAGGGAATCCTTGAGTAGCGCATCGGCGTCATCGAGGACCACGAGGATGCGATGCAGGCCGGCATCGCACGCTAGCCGCGCCAGTGTTCGTAGATCGCGATCGAGGACAGCTGGGTCGACGGTCGCTAGTGGTTCAGCCGCGAATGCAAGAGCGCTGACGAACACATCGTTGATACTCATCGGCGAGGTATCACGCAGGAGCACGCGGTCACACCACGCCCGATACCAGCCAGGGTCTTTTTCGTGAAGCGAGGCGAGCTGCTCGATCATCGCGCCAGGCATCGAGCGCAGCCCTGATCTGGGCGCGTCTAGTACCGAACAGGCGCGGGTTTACGGCTGGCAGCAAGCTGTACGGGTTATCGGGGTGATGCATCACTACCGCCGCGCCGGGGTTAGGAAGCCTTGGCGACCGCGAAGTCAAGGACGACGCCCAGCGGCGTGCCAAGGGCCTGCAGCGTCTGGACAGTGGGGTTGGCCTGGCCGCTCTCGATACGGCTGATCTCGCTCTGGTCGATGCCGGATGCGCGTGCCAACTCCCGTTGCGTCATGCCGGCGGCAAGACGACGGTCGAGCAGTCGCGAACCGATCGAAAAGCGGCGGCGACTGTCTTCGAGAGCGCGCTGCTCCTCTGGCGTGTTGTTTCGCTCAACGTCCTCGACGTATGCCTTGAAGCTGGTGCTCGTTGGGTTCTTGGGGCTCTTGAGGTTGGTGCTCATCAGGGCGACTCCTATCTCGTCGTTGTGATGTACTATATACCATCATCGGTCAGCTGGCAAGCCTGCTTGAGGACAGATGGACATCGAGCACCGAGAAGCGCTCAGGAGCGTCGCTTGATCGCGGCGCGCTCACGCTGCTGGCGCAACCGGAACGAGCGGAGCCGTCCTCGCGCGGACTCGATCTCCCGCGACTGGCGGCGGGTGGAGGGATCTGTCCCCTTGTCGTATCCGCCGAGCAAGAGCACGATCCGCTGGCCGTACGCATGGCAGAAGATCCGTAGCAGCACCTCACCGCGCTCCCCCTGGTCCTCCTCCCCGGCCTTGCCGCGGATCACCGCCTCGTCATGGCGAATTCGGAACTCGAACAGCCCTGAGCCGAACTGCTTGCCGTACTCGGTGGCGCACACATCGAGCCCGAGCTCCGTGAGGACCACCTCGATCGCCGCGATCGCCGACGCACGCTTGAGACCGTCGAGCGATTGCAGCCACTCACGCGCGGGCTGACGGCCCTGGTCATCCTCGAAGAACTCGATCGTCCAGGTCACGCACCGCAACCTACAACCACCTCCCGACGGGAGAGCCACGAAAAGCACCGTCTCACGGTGGTAGCGCAGCCCCGCCCAGCAACGGACCCGCTTGCCGCACGCCGCAGGGTCTACGGCTCACAAAACGACTGCGGCCCCGCCGAAGCGGGGCCGCAGTGTCGAGGAGGAGTCGCGCCCCAGAGGACGGCGCGCTCCAGCCGAGGCGTCCGTGCCTACGTTGCGCTGCCCACCGCAGCCGGGGTCGGCTGCCACGTCGGCGGGTGCGGCCCGCCGAGCGTGGGCACGTCGGCGGGGTAGACCTCGTTGCCGTGGATCGCGTGATCTCCGATCTCCAGTTCCTCGTCGCTGAGGCGCAGCGGGACGATGAGCCCGATGAGCTTGAGGATCACGTACGTCGCACGGCGGTGTAGGCGATCACCCACACCGCGGCCTCGGCCTGCCAGCGCAGCAGCGTCCAACCGCCGCCGAGCAGCAGCCCGGAATTCCCGGGCAGGTTGGACGCGCCGTTGATGCCGAAGTACTCGACGACGGAGGAGTCGGCGAGCAACCCGACCATCAGACCGCCGCACGAGGCCGGCGATGCCGTGGGTGTAGATCACCCCCAGCGTGTCGTCCACGCTGCGGAAGGGCCGCAACCGGCTGAGGTAGCGGATCGCCATCCACACGATCGTCGAGTCGATGACGCCGATGACGATCGCACCCTAGCCGTTGACGAACCCGGCGGCGGGCGTGATCCCGACGAGGCCGGTGATCATGCCGTTGACGGCGCCGATCATCGAGGGCTTGTCGCGGTAGATGTAGTCCCACGCCGATCCACACCATCATCGCCACCGCGGTGCAGAGGTTGGTGTTGAGCACCGCCGCGGAGGCGTCGGGGCCGGCGTAGTAGGAGTCCCCGCCGTTGAAGCCGTTCCAACCGAGCCACAGCAGCCCGGCGCCACAGGCGAGCATCAGCAGGTTGTTGGGCGCGTCGACCTCTCGATCTCGCTGCAGCCGCGGCCCGATCACCCACGCGAACACGAACCCGGAGATCCCGGCGGAGAGGTGGATGACGTAGCCGCCGGAGTAGTCCAACGCACCGTGCGCCGCGAAGTAGCCGCCGCCCCAGATCAGGAACGCGTTAACCGCGTACACGGCCGTGATCCACACCGCCACGTAGGGGATCCACGCCTTGAAGTTGACCCGCCCGAGCACCGAGCCGAGCGCCAGGATCGGGGTGATCGCGGCGAACACGAACTGGAAGTACACGAGCGAGGACTCGGGGAAGTGGAACGGCGGGCCTTCGGTGATCGACTGGATTTCCGCCTGGCCCTCCTCAGCCGTGCGGCTGAGCACAGAGCCCGGTTCGCCGAGGGCCGTCCCCAGGAAGCTGTGCTTGCCGAAGAGCCCGCCCCCGCTGGAGGCGATCGGATGGCCGAAGCCCATCTTGAACGCCCACAGGCACCAGACGATCAACGTCACGCAGAACGCGACGAACGTGAGCATCATGCTGTTGACCGACCAGCGCTTCTGCATCACGCCGCCGTACAGGACCGCGAGGCCCGGCAGGCTCATCAGCCCAACGAACGTGGCCGCGGTCATCTGCCAGGCGTTGTCTCCGGTGTTGAACGCTCCGTGCCACGAGGGGTATGCAAGCCATGTGGGGGACATATACCTCCGCTTCCTCCGTTTCCCAGTGGATGAACCGCGAACAGCGCGACCGCGCCCCGGGGGACGGGTGCTACGCGGCGGTGCAGGCATGAAATCCCTCTTGCAGGGATCGCACCAGGGACACCCTGGCCAACACTTGGTCGGCCCCTTTCGACATTTGTCGAGTCCTCAGCGCCGCGGCGTGAACGGGAACCCGGCCCGCACGCAGGCGGCGCGCAGTTCCGCCGCCACGCTGCGGAACGCGTCCGGCGAAGCGCACACCGCCCGCGCCTGCGCGCCGCAGGCGTGCTCGGTCGCCCCCCCAAGCGTGGAGGCGAACGTCACTTCGATGCAGCCCCGCCGCACGGGTCCCCCGCTGCTCAACGCATACGCAACGAACCCCACCCCCGCGAGCGCCACACACGCGAGCAGCACCGCAACGACGGTCCGCTCGCGCCGCCCCCACGGCAGCGGCTCGGAAAGCCGCCGGGAGTGGTCCATCAGGATCACGGCGCGCGCAGCTACCCGACCCCGCCCGCCCCGCCGGCGGGCTCCACGCCCGCGGAGCCCTCGCCGGGTGGGTGGGCTCCCGATCCGCCGTCGCGGAAGGCAAGCGCGGCGGAGTTGATGCAGTAGCGCTGACCCGTCGGCCCCGGCCCGTCGTCGAAGACGTGCCCGAGGTGCCCCCCGCAGCGGCGGCAGAGCACCTCGGTGCGGCGCATGAACAGCGAGTTGTCCGGGCGCAGCTCGACGGCCTCCGCGACCGCCGGCTCGGTGAACGAGGGCCACCCCGTGCCCGACTCGAACTTCGTGTCCGAGCCGAAGAGCTCCGCGCCGCAGCCGGCGCAGCAGTAGGCCCCCGTCGCCTTGTTGTGCAGCAGCGCCCCCGTGCCCGGCGCCTCGGTGCCCGCGCGGCGCAGCACCTCGTACTGCTCGGGCGTCAGCTGCGCGCGCCACTCGGCGTCGGACTGGACGACGGGCTCGTCGGACACGCCCTACACAATCGCACACGAGCGCCCGCGTGGGATGGTTGGTTGGGGGTGGGGATCATCCACGCGGGCAGGCGCGGGGTCCGGCGCCCTCACCCGCCGGGCCTCCGTGCCCGGCGACCGTGCCGCCGCTCGGGGATCGCCGGTGCTACGCCCCCCTGCTATCCTGATCCTTACGTTCACGTCAAGTTGGGTGGAGGCGCAAGAGAACGCGCCCCCGGAAAGGCAGGCCGTGGCCGGCACAGCGCCCGGGACCAGCACGAAGACCGCTCCCCACCCACGCCAGCCGGCGGCTCGTGCGGGCGTCGGCTACAAGTGGTGGGCGCTCTCCTGCACGAGCCTCGGGATGCTGCTCGCGGCGACCAACTCGGGGACGCTGATCATCGCGCTGCCCGACCTGGAGCGCTCGCTGCACTCGTCGCTGCTGGCGCTCGTGTGGGTGATCCTCGCCTATCTGATCGCAGCGACCGTGCTCGTGTTGATGGCCGGCCGCCTCTAGCGACCTCTTCGGGCGCAAGCGCGCGTACGTCGGGGGGCTTCCTGCTCTTCGCGCTCGCCTCGCTCGGGGCGGGCTTCTCCGGGAGCGCTGACGTGCTGATCGTGTGGCGCGTGCTGCAGGGGATCGGCTCGGCCTTCCTGTTCGCCAACGCCGCGGCGCTCGTCACCGACGCCTTCCCCCGCGAGCAGCTCGGCCTGGCGATGGGCACGAACACGATGGTCGCCGCGATCGGCCTGGCGATCGGGCCGGTGCTCGGCGGCGTGCTCGTCGGCGATCGCCTGGCAGTGGGTGTTCTGGTTCAACGTGCCGCTCGCGCTCGCCGGCGCCGCGTGGGGCGCGCTGATCCTGCGCGAGCTCGCCAAGCCCGACACGGTGCGCGGGTACGACGTGCTGGGCAACCTCGCCTTCATCCTCGGCCTCACCGGCCTCGTGCTCGGCGTCTCGCGCGGGGGCTTGAGCGGCTGGAACGACGCGATCGTGATCGCCGGCCTGTCTGCCGCGGCGGTGCTGCTGCCCCTGTGGGTGGTGATCGAGAGCCGCTCCCGCGCGCCGATGCTCGACCTCACGCTGTTCCGCAACCGCCTCTTCGCAGCCGCCACCGCGGCGGCCTTCATCAACGGCCTCGCGCGCTTCGCGCTGATGTTCCTGTTCGTCTTCTACTTCCAGGGCGCCCAGGGCGACAGCCCGATCGACGCCGGTATGCAAGCTGATCCCGCTCGCGCTCGGGATGCTCGTCGCCTCGCCGCTGGCCGGCATCTACGCCGACCGCCACGGCTCGCGCGCGCCTCGCCGCGCTGGGGATGCTGCTCAGCGCCGGCGGCCTCGCGGGGATGACGACGCTGCAGGTGAACACCCCCTACTGGCAGAGCGGCCTGTGGCTGCTGGTCGATCGGCGTCGGCTCGGGGATGTTCAACAGCCCCAACACAGCGGCGATGATGGGCACCGTCCCGCCCCAGCGCCGCGGCATCGCCGCGGGGGCGCGCACGCTGCTGCAGAACACCGGCGCGGTGCTGTCGATCGCGTTCGTGCTGGCGATCGTCACCTCCGCGGTCCCGCAAGCGACGCTGTTCGCGGTCTTCTCCGGCCTCGCCAAGGGCCTCTCGGCGCAGAAGCTCGACGCCCTTCATCGCCAACATGCACGTCGCCCTGTGGGTGCTCGCCGGCACCTCGCTGGTGGGCGCGGTCGTGTGCCTGATGCGCCCGCGCCACGTCTCGCTCAGGCGAAGCGCACCCGACCACGGACCGGCCGGTGACGGCAGGAGCGCGGCCGTGAGCGCCCCGCTGCGCGCCGAGGGCTCGCCAGCCGCCCGCCGAGAGCTCCCGCTCGCCCCGCCCCGCTGCGCATCGGCGACGTCGCCCGCCTCGTCGGCACGACGCCGCGCACGATCCGCTACTACGAGGAGATCGGCCTGCTCCCTGAGGCGCCCGCGCGGCCCTCCGGGCAGCACCGCACCTACACCGCAGGCCGAGGTCGAGCGCCTGCGCGAGGTGATGCGCCTGAAGAGACCTGCTCGGGGTCTCGCTGGAGGAGCTCAAGACGCTGCTCACCGCGGAGGAGGCGCGCGCGGCGGTGCGCGCCCAGCTGCGCCGCGAGGACGTCGACCCCGAGCGCCGCCGCGAGCTGCTGCAGCGAGGCGCTCGGGCACATCGACCGCCAGCTCGAGCTCGTCGCGCACCGCGCCGTCGAGCTGGCCAAGCTCGAAGCGGAGCTGTGCGAGACGCGCAAGCGCGTGGCGCAAGATCCGCGAGCTCGACGCGCGCGCGGGCACTTCCCGACCCCGGAGCCCGGTGGAGCCCCGTGAGCGACCCGGCCGTGCTCGTCGACGACCTCGTCGTGCGCTTCGGCGAGCTCAGGCCGTCGGCGGCGTCTCCTTCGCGGTGGCGCCCGGCGAGGTGTTCGGCCTGCTCGGGCCCAACGGCGCGGGCAAGACGACGACGATCCGGGTGCTCACTACGCTGCTCGCGCCCACCGCGGGCCGCGCGCTGGTGGCCGGCTACGACGTGCGCAGCGAAAGCCTCGCGGTGCGCGCCTGCATCGGCTACATCCCGCAGGCGATCTCGGTCGACGGCGCGCTCACCGCGTACGAGAACCTCGACTTCTACGGCCGCGTCACCGGGGTGCCGCGCCGCGAGCGGCGGGAGCGGATCGCCGAGGCGATCGAGACGATGGAGCTGCAGCCGATGCTCGACCGCCTCGCGCGCACGCTCTCCGGCGGGATGCTGCGCCGCCTGGAGATCGCCAGCGCGCTGCTGAACCGCCCGCGCGTGCTGTTCCTCGACGAGCCCACCGTCGGCCTGGACCCCAACGCCCGCACGATGGTGTGGGAGCGCCTGCAGGCGCTGCGCGAGCAGGCGGGCACGACGATCCTCGTCACCACGCACGTGATGGAGGAGGCCGAGCGCCACTGCGACCGGCTCGGCGTGATCGACCGCGGCCGGCTGGTCGAGCAGGGCGAGCCGGCGGAGCTGATCGAGCGCCACCACGCCGCGAGCCTCGAAGACGTCTTCACGACCGTCACCGGCCGCCCCCTGGCGGGGGAGGTCGAGGAGGAGGAGGAAGGGAGGCTCGCCGATGTCCGCGCCCAGCGCCGCGTCGCCCGCCGCCTCGGCTGAGGCCGCCCCCGCCGCGGGTGGGCTCGAGCGGCAGCGCCGCTCACCCGCATCGGCGGCGGGCACGCTCGCGATGGCCCAGGCCGAGATGCGCAAGCTGCGCCACGACCACCTCGACATCGTCACCCGCTCGGTGCAGCCGCTGCTGTGGCTGTTCATCTTCGGCACGGCCGTCGGCGGCGCGCACGCATGCGACGCCGGCCACGTGGAATACCGCGCGTACCTCGCCCCCGGCGTGATGGCGCAGGCCGCGATGTTCATCGCGATCTTCTTCGGCCTGGCCGTCATCTGGGAACGGGACGTCGGCCAGCTGCAGCGGCTGCTCGCCACCCCCCTGCCGCGCACCTCGATCGTGCTCGGCAAGGCCGCCGGCGCGTGCGTGCGCGCGCTCGTGCAGGCGGTGCTGCTGCTGACGGTGCTCGCGATCGCCGGGATCGGGGTGCGCTGGAGCGTCGCGGGCGTCGCGGGGACGCTGGCGATGTTGATGCTCGGCACGGCCGCGTTCGCGTGCATGTCGATGCTGCTCGCCGCCGCGGTGAAGGAGCGCGAGCGCTTCATGGGCATCGGCCAGCTGATCATGATGCCGCTGTTCTTCGCCTCCTCCGCGCTCTACCCGCTGGCGATCATGCCCGCGTGGCTGCGCGCGGTTGCGCGCGCTGAACCCGCTCACCTACGAGGTCCAGGGCCTGCGCCAGATGCTTGTCGGGGTCGGCGGCGCGGGTGAGGTGTGGCTGGACTTCCTGGTCGTGGCGGTGTTCTTCGCGGTGATGCTGGTGGCGGCCACCCGCGCCTACCCGAAGGCGATCCTGTGAAGCCCCACCGACCACCGTCCCTCCCACCGTCCCGGCCCGGCCGCGCAGCTGTGGGAGCGGGTCGTGCCGTTCCTGGAGCGCCACCTCGGGAGCGCCGGGTAGAGCGCCTACAGTGAGACGACCCTCGCGGAGAAAGGAGGCAGCCGTGGACCGCAAGTGGTGGACGCTGATCGCGGTGTCGATCGCGATCTTCATGCTGCTGCTCGACATCACCGTCGTCAACGTCGCGCTGCCCTCGATCCAGCACGACGCTGCACTCCAGCTTCTCCGACCTGCAGTGGGTGGTCAACGCCTACGCGCTGACGCTCGCCGCGCTGCTGCTCACCTCCGGCTCGCTCGCGGACCTGTTCGGGCGGCGGCGCGTGTTCACCGCCGGCCTCGTCGTCTTCACCTGCTCCTCGGCGGTCTGCGGGCTCGCCTCCACGCCGCTGGTGCTCAACCTCGCGCGCGCCGTGCAGGGCGTCGGCGGGGCGATGATGTTCGCCACCTCGCTGGCGCTGATCGCGCAGGCCTTCCACGGCCGCGAGCGGGGCACCGCGTTCGGCGTGTTCGGGGCCGTCACCGGCGCCGCCGTCGCCATCGGCCCGGTGGTCGGCGGGGTGATCACCTCCGGCATCGGCTGGCGGTGGATCTTCTTCGTCAACGTCCCGATCGGCGTGGCGGCCGTGGCGCTCACGCTCACGCAGGTCGCGGAGTCCGCCGACCCCAACGCCACCGGCGTGGACTGGATCGGCCTGGTCACCTTCTCGGGGTCGCTGTTCCTGCTCGTGTACGCGCTGATCGAGGGCAACGGCGACGGGCTGGGGCTCCACCAAGATCGTCGCGCTGCTGTGCGCCTCGGTGGCGCTGCTCGTCGCGTTCGTGGTCGCCGAGAGCCGCCAGCGCGCGGCCGATGCTCGACCTCACGCTGCTTCCGCCGCCCCGCGTTCACGGGGGCGCGCATCGTCGCGTTCGCGCTCTCCGCCTCGATGTTCGCGATGTTCCTGTACCTGACCCTCTACATCCAGGACGTGCTCGGCTACGACGCGCTGCAGGCCGGGCTGCGCTTCCTGCCGACCACGCTCGTGATGTTCATCGTCGCCCCGATCGCCGGGCGCCTGAGCGTGCGCGTCCCCGTGCGCCTGCTGCTCGGCGGCGGCCTGCTGCTCGTCGGCGGCGGCCTGCTCGCGATGACGGCCGTCGAACGCTAGCTCCGGCTGGACCGTGCTGATCCCCGGCTTCGTGATCGCGCGGCGCCGGCGTCGGCATGATCAACCCGCCGCTCGCCTCGACCGCGATCGGCGTCGTGCACTACTCCCGCTCGGGGATGGCCTCGGGCATCAACTCAACCTTCCGCCAGGTCGGCATCGCCACCGGGATCGCCGGCCTCGGCGCGGTGTTCCAGCACCAGCTCACGCACGCCACCACCGCGGCGCTGGCCGCCCGCGGCCAGGCGCACGCCGTGCTCGCCGCCGCCCACGGGCAACTCTCCACGCTGCTGCAGTCCGGGGAAGTGCGCCCACTGCTGCGCACCGTCTCCCCCGCGGCCCGCGCCGCGTTCGCGCACGCCTACCGCACGGGCTTCGTCGAAGCGTTCACGACGATCCTCACGATCGCCGGAGGCGTCGCGCTCGTCGGCGCGGTGTGCGCGTTCGCACTCGTGCGCGGCCGCGACTTCGTCACCGCCGCCGACGAGGCGACCGTCGCCGAGGCCGCCGCGCGCGAGCCGGTGGGAGCCGCGGCGGGGTAGGGGCGGCGATCACTCTGCGCGCCGCGCATAGCCAGCACACGCCAGCACCGGCAAGCGTGGATAGCGTGGGAAGGTCGGGTCCTCGCGCGAGCGCTCGCACAGCGAGTACACCGAGCCGCGGGTGTTGGGCACCAGGCGCTGGTGGGCGCAGCTTTCGCATAGTCCGGCAGCCGGTTGCTCGCGCTCCGTCGTCACGTGGAGGCTACTAGCGATTGGCCCGAGAAACGGTGTTATGGAGCCGCGTGGTGGCCTTGGACACCAGCGCAGCCAGCGCGACTCCCTGCAGCCGTTCGACGTATCGTCGGATGCGGAACTGCGCCGCGACCGTGAGCTCGGGGTACACGTCACTCAGCCCAAGCACCAATCGGTCGTCGGGCTCAGCCGCGTCACCCGCGACGTCGTAGAGCACAAAGGTCTCCGCGTCCTCGTCGCTCGCAACCGCAATTGCGACTGCGATGCCCACCTCGGTTTTGGCCTCGGCAGGGGGCAGGGACTCGAATCCCCAGCCCTGCGCGCCGCTTTGATCCGTCGCAACCTCCCGATACCCAGCCGGGATCCCTTTTCGCTGACGGCCGTAGGCGATGGAGTCTTCGACACACCCGGCGGAAGGTCGATCGCGTCGAGCGTGTCGCCAACGATCTTCTGAACCTCCTCCTGGAGCCGGATCGCAATCACATTCAGCTCGTGGTGTGTAAGCCCACCTTGAGCGCTCAGCAGCGAGCCGAGCTCGCGCAGCGCGTCGGCGACGCTCGGGCCGAGTGCAGCGCGCAGCGCCGCATCCACCATGCCCATCGCCGAGCGGCCGGCGTCGGCGACGAACCTGATGAAGGGCTGACGATCGCCGCGATCGGCGGCTTCCAGCGCCGTCAGGTAGGAGCTCCGCTGGTCGGCCAAAACCAAGAGTGGGATGAATGCGGCGCGATAGAAGTAGATCGACGCCACCGCACGCGCCACGCGGCCGTTGCCGTCGGCGAACGGATGGATCACGACCAGGCAGTAGTGGACATAGGAAGCCTGGCTCACCGGGTGAGCCGCAGCGAATGCGTCCGAGCCGATCTCGCCGACCAGACGCGCCATTTCCGCCGGCGTGGAGTCCACCGGGGCGTACGGATGGATCGAGCCCTCCGGCAAGCGCACGTGGTTTGGATCGGACTTGTACTGGCCCCGAGGCAGTGGCCGCTGCTGCTCCCCGACGGGGGTTTCGACGGTATAGGTCTCCTGCGGCTGCGTGAGGATCTCGTGCAGATGCCGAATCCATACCTCAGTGAGTGGCCGACCCTCGGTGGTGACGTCCATAACGAGCTCGTACGCCTCGAGCTGAGCCACGAAGTAGGCACGTGCATCCGGCTGTCGCTCATCCATCTCCGCCTGCCACGCGGCAGCCTGCGTCGCCACCGTCATCGTCAGCCCTCGATCGGTTTTGTAAAGGCCCTCGATCGCGCCGGTGTCGAACGCGGCCGCTCGTATCGTGGTGCGCACGGCCGACTCCAGGGCGCCCGCCGACAGCCGCCTTGCCTTCAGTGCTCCAAGCTCCGAGCTGGCGCGATCCCAGAGCTCACGCCTTGGCACCTCCTGCGGCCAGTCGGCGAACGCGGGGATCGGCCGATACGTCGCGTCGACAGCGGCCAGCTCGCCGATGGTCAGGGGATCGCTGATTCCCACATGCCCATCTTAGGTGCCGCACTCCCCGCCAAAGCTCCGCCCGCGGCACCGGAGCCCCCATCCATTCGACAAGGGCACCACCGTCCTGCAATAATCGTTGACTAAGCAACTATGGCGACCTTCTACCGACTCCTCGGCTTCCTGCGCCCCTACCGCCGCGGCCTGACCGTCTCCTGGGCCCTCGCCAGCCTCGCGATGGTGATGACCGTCGCGCTCCCGGTCCTCACGGGGCGTGCCGTGGAAGCGATCGGTCATGGCGCACACGCCGCCGAGCACCACCAGGCAGGGGCACGCACGCACGACCGCCACACGCTGCTGACGCTGGCGCTCGCGATTCTCGCGTTGGTGTTGCTGCGCTGGGGCGCGATGTACTGGCGGCGGATGGTCGCCGGGCGGGTCTCGTTGGGGGTCGAATACGACCTGCGCGAGCGGGTCTACGGCCATCTGCAGCGGTTGGAGCTGGGCTTCTTCGACCACCAGCAGACGGGACAGCTGATGTCGCGCGGCACCGTGGACCTGCAGGCGGTGCGCTTCTTCCTCGGCTACGGCCTCGTGTTCATCCTGCAGTCGATCCTCACGATCGTGCTCGCCGGCGTCGTGATGGTCGTCGTCAACCCGGAGCTGGGCCTGATCGCACTCGCGCCGGTGCCGCTCGTGGTGGTCATCTCCTACCGCTACGGCCGCCGCGCGCGGCCCGCGATCCAGGAGGTGCAGCAGCGCATCGGCGAGCTCACCGCGGACGCCGAGGAGAACATCACCGGGGTGCGGGTCGTCAAGGCGTTCGCCCGCGAGCCCCGCCAGCTGGAGCGCTTCCGGCGCAGCTCCGGACGCGTGTTCGAGCAGGCGATGGTCACGACCCGCCTGGAAGCCGCGTACAACCCCATCATCGGCTTCCTGCCCCAGCTCGGCCTCGCCGCCGTGCTGCTCGTGGGAGGCGAGTCGGTGATCCACGCCCACCTGACGCTCGGCCAGTTCACCACGTTCTACCTGCTGTTGAACATGCTGATCAGCCCGATGCGCTCGCTCGGCGTGACGCTCAACCTGGCCCAGCGCGCCACCGCCTCGGGCGCGCGCATCTTCCAGGTGCTCGACCGCGAGCCGCGCCTCGCCGAGCCACCCGGCGCGCCCCCGCTGCCCGCCGGCAGTGGCCACGTGGAGCTGCGCGGCGTCACGCTGCGCTACGAGGATCCCCACGACGAGCTGGCTGGGATCGGCTCTGCGGCAGGGCACGCGCCGGAGGCCCAACAGGCGCGCGCCGTGCTGCACGACATCGACCTCGACGTGCCCGCGGGCCAGACCGTCGCGCTGGTGGGAGCCACGGGCTCGGGCAAGACCAGCCTCGTAGCGCTGATCTCGCGACTGTACGACCCCAGCCTTGGGCAGCGTCCTGCTGGACGGAGCCGACGTCCGCGAGGTGAGCCTGCGCTCGCTGCGCTCCGCGGTGGCGGTCGTCAGCGACGACCCCTTCCTGTTCTCCGCCTCGGTCGCCGAGAACATCGCCTACGCCCGCCCCGAGGCCTCGCTGGAGGAGATCGAAGCGGCCGCCCGCCGCGCCCAGGCGCACGACTTCGTCAGCCGCCTGCCCCAGGGCTACGAGACCCAGATCGGCGAGCGCGGCCTGACGGTCTCCGGCGGACAGCGCCAGCGCATCGCGATCGCGCGCGCGCTGCTCGCCAACCCGCGCGTGCTGGTGCTCGACGACGCCACCTCCTCGGTGGACGCCTCCACCGAGCAGAGCATCAAGCTCGCGCTCGCCGAGGCGATGGCGGGACGCACCACGTTCGTGATCGCCCATCGCCTCTCGACGATCGCGCTGGCCGATGAGATCGTGGTGCTGGAGGGCGGGCGGATCGTCGCGCAGGGAGACCACCAACAGCTGCTGGAGGAGTCGGAGCTGTACCGGGAGATCGTCGAGAAGGGTCTGCCCGAGCACGTGTTCCTGACGAAAGAGACGCGCGAGCGCGAGCAGGGGGTGGCGCTGTGATGCCGCGCGTGCACCACCACGCAGGAGGCCTTCCATGAGCGCGCACGGCGGTGGCCGCGGCGGCATGGGCGGCGGACGTGGTGGAGGCGGCGGGCGTATGGCGATGCCGGGCTTCTGGCGCGGCGGCGCCCAGTGGGACGGCCAGCGCGCCAACAAGGAAAGCCGCGGGCGCAACCTGCGCGGCCTGCTGGAGCTGCTGCGCCCCTACCGGCTGCGCGTCGCCGCGATGCTCGCGGCGCTGATCGTCGGCACCGCCGCCTCGCTGGCGCCGCCGCTGCTCGCGAAGGTGGCGATCGACGAAGGGATCGAACGCCACGACACGCACACGCTCGTGCTGGTCGTGCTCGCGTTCCTGCTCTCCGCGCTGGTGGTGTGGGCGATGACCTACCTGCAGACCTACCTCGTCGGCTGGTCGGCCAGCGCGCGCTCGCCGACCTGCGCATCCGCATCTTCACCCACCTGCAGCGCCAGCCGATCGGCTTCTACGAGAGCCGCCCCGCGGGGGTGTTGATCTCGCGCATCACCAACGACGTGGAGGCGCTGGAAAGCCTTGTCACCGACTCGGTCGTGACGCTCGTTGCAGTCCGGCCTGACGCTGTTCGGGGCGATCGCGGTGCTGCTCTACCTCGACCCCGGGCTGGCGCTGTTGACGTTCTGCGTCGTGCCGCTCGTCGCCGGTCTGTCGATCTGGTTCCGGCTCGTGTCTGCGGGGGCCTTCCGGCGCACCCGTGAGACGATCGGGACGATCACCGCCTACCTGCAGGAGACGCTCTCGGGCATCCGCGTGGTGCGCAGCTTCGGCCAGGAGCCCCGCCACGAGGCGCAGTTCGCGCGGTACAACCGCGAGAACTGCGACGCCAACATGGTGACGGTGCGGCTCAACGCCGCCTACTTCCCCACCGTGGAAATGCTCTCCGGGGTCGCACTGGCGGTGATCGTGCTGTATGGCGGCTACCAGGCGATCAACGGCCACATCACCGCCGGCACCGTGGTCGCGTTCGTGGCGACGCTCTCGTTCCTGTTCGAACCGATCCAGCAGCTCTCCCAGCTGTACACCACCTACCAGTCGGGGATGGCGGCGCTGGAGAAGATCTTCCAGCTGCTCGACACCCCGCCAACGCTGGAGGACCGCCCCGGCGCGCCCGCGCTCGGCGCGATCCGCGGCGACGTGTGCTTCGACGGGGTCTCCTTCGCCTACAACCCACGTCGCCGGAGGCGCCAGAGCGAGCCGACCACGGGCTCCAACGGCAACGGCGCGGCGCCGGCGGAGGTGCTGGCGCTCGACCAGGTCGACCTGCACATCCCCCCCGGCCAGACCGTCGCGCTGGTCGGCGCCACCGGCGCCGGCAAGTCGACGATGGCCAAGCTCGTCGCCCGCTTCTACGACCCGACCGCGGGCAGGGTGCTGGTGGACGGCCAGGACCTGCGCGAGGTGACCGACCACTCGCTGCGCTCGCAGATGGGGATCGTCCCGCAGGAGGCGTTCCTGTTCAGCGGCACCGTCGCCGAGAACATCGCCTTCGGGCGCCCCACGGCCACGCCCGAGCAGATCCGCGACGCCGCGCGCGCGGTGGGCGCCGACGAGTTCGTCGCGGCGCTGCCACGCGGCTACGACACCGAGGTGGGCGAGCGCGGCGCCCAGCTCTCCGCCGGCCAGCGCCAGCTGATCGCCTTCGCGCGCGCGCTGATCGCCGACCCGCGCATCCTGATCCTCGACGAGGCGACCTCCAACGTCGACCTGCACACCGAGGGCCGCATCGAGGCCGGCCTGCGCCGCCTGCTCGCGGGCCGCACCGCCATCGTGATCGCCCACCGCCTCTCCACGATCCGCCGCGCGGGGCGGATCGTCGTGCTCGAGCACGGCCGTATCGTCGAGCAGGGCACCCACGACGAGCTGATCGCCGCCGAGGGCCGCTACCACGCCCTGTACCGCGACTGGTCCGCCCAGGCCGCGGCGTAGGGCTTCTCAGCCCTTTCGTACACCGTCCGCACCACCCTCGCTCGGCGAGCGATCACGCTACGGTTCTCACTGGCCAGCACCGCCACCGTAGTGGCGCAACTGAAGCGGGTGGTGCGCCACCGCGTACACCACCGCTGGCATACGCGCCTCGCGAGGGTCGCTTCGTTCACTCAGTCGTAGCCTGCACCTGGTCCCAGGCAGATACGAGATCCTGGTCTTCGCCACGCTCGGAGCCGAGCGCTCTCAGGTCCGCACGGTCACGCTGACAGTTCATCGCTAAGCCACTCGGCGAGGCGGCCCTGCCCACGGATCGGCACCCGCGGTGCTGCAATCGATGCGCAAACTGCCGCAGCTGCCCTCTGGGTGCCGCCTACCGCCTCATCGAGCGACTGCCACGAGTTTGCCACGAGCTCTTTGGTCAGGCCTCGTCCTACGACGTACGCCTCGAACGCTCCAGGGACGCCCTGCGCCTCTCAGCCTCCATCGACGACTTCGGGCTCAGTTGAGGGCTTCTGTCCACCCCCAGCCTCCTCAACCAGGCCCCGTGCCCACTGGACCGTGGCGGTCGCCCACCTCGACGCCGTGTCACGCTCGACGGCGTGCACCATGTCGTCGTTGTAGCGAAGGCCAGCCGCGTAGGGCGTCAGCAGGTCTACACCATCCATCTCGCCCGGTAGCGGTGCGCCCGCTTCCTGCACAGCTTGGCCAGACCACCGATGTCATGAATGAAGGGAAACTCCACGCCGCTGGCAGCAAGAACGGCCTTGAGCGCCTTCTCGACAGCCTGTTGGGCGTGAAAGCAGACGAGCACATCCGCCACTTCGTCGATCGGCAGCATCGCCCTGGCCCCAGCCGCGTCCGTGTCAGCGCGACGAAGGAGCTGCTCCGCGAGATCCTGCTTGCTGGCCATCAAGCCGCCAGCTCCCTGCCCTCGGCCAGCGCCGCGTGGATCAGGCTCCCCCCCACATCCCGCCACTCCTTCACCCGGTGCTCGCTCGCGACGATCACGTCCGCGGCCAGCACCAGATCCCCCAGCACCCTGCGCAGCCGCACGGACTCCAAGGCGGGATTCTCGACCTCCGGCTCGATCACCAAGAAGTCCAGATCGCTATCCCGCGTCAGCTCCCCACGCGCAGCTGAGCCAAACAGGATCACCCGTGAGCCCGGTGGCGCCGCCTCTGACAACCGACGACCAGCCTCCGCTATCACCGCATTGTCAAGCACACACTCACGATACCCGCTCTGGGCACTCGCCCAAGCCGTAATCGCGTGACTGGCACCTCCCCGAACCCTCCGAAGTCAGCGGCGCTCCCCCGGAGCCAGCGGTGGCCCCTCGTCGCCGAGCGCCACGAGCAGCTTCTCCAGCAACGCCCCGTTCGCTGCGGCGCGCATCCGCGCCTCGCCCGACAAGTCAGGGTCTTCGGCGCGCCCGATCTCGCAGTCGCGCTCCTTCTTCACACCACGTGCCAGCGCCGCGCGATGCGATGGCCCGTCCAGGTAGAGCGTCACGGCCGCCTGCCGGTCAGGTGGCTCCCAGCCGATGCGGTCAAGCAGCGCCCGCGCGGAGTCCAGGCGGTGCAGCGGCTCGGCGTACCAGCCGGCGGCCGCGTCGCGGCCGGTGCGCCCGATCGTGTCATGGATCGCCTTCGCCGCGCCGCCCAGGTCGCCAAGCAGCCCGCGACGCACCAACGGCACGACCTCGGTGCGGAGCGTGACGGACACAAGGCGCCCCTCCTCCACGCCGGCGGCGCGCATGAACGCCGCGAGGTATCCGGCGTTGCGTCGCGCCAACGCTGCCTCACGACGGTCGCTGTTACCGATCGCGCGGCGCCTCTCGAACTCCTGCCGCTCCCGCAACGCGGCCACGAGCGGCCCGTAGCAGCCCGTGGCCGTGAACTCCCGCGCGACCATTTCGCACAGAAGACCCTCGAACGCCCAGTGCTTGCGCCCGCTCTCCCCGGGCATCACACCACCCCCTCGCGCGGCGCACTTTCCCCGAAGCACTCAGCACCCTCGAGGGTCGGCTGAGGCGCCACGCGCAGACCGACCAGAGCACAGGGCGACACGCCCACGCCACGGGCGCGACGCATGATCGTGGGCAGCCACGGGCGGGGAGAAGCGCCGGTTGGCGCTGTCTGCATGGGCACCTCCTGGTAGGGGTTGGAGCCTTCTCTCCCTTCTCCGTCCAGGGCAACCCCGGCGGGACAGCGCGCTGGACCGACCCGCCCGATCGCAGCGCGATCAAGGAGCGCCGTGGCGCCGGCTGAGCGCTGAGAACGCGGCGGTGAGACCACTCGACCCGCCCGTGCCGGCAGAGACCGGCCACGGCGCACCATGGAGTGCGCAGAGCACGGTCACGGCCGCGAGCGCGACCGTGACGGCGAGCAGGATGAGCTGCCGGGCCACCTCGACGCGGCGCTCGGTCAACTCGAACGCGAGGAGCGCGTCCTCGATCTCCCGGCGAGTCCTCTGGGGCGTGTGTCGCAGCATTGAGAGCAAACGCTTACTCCGTCATCGTTTCTCGAGCGTCCATCGCGCCGGCCTCGAGCGCTGCCGACTTCTTCCGACTCACGACCTGGCTCACCAGAAGTCGCCGGCACCGCTTTGTCAGCAAGCAAAGCACAGACCTTTGTCGTCGTGGGCCGCAATCTCTTGTCTACAGCCAAGCTCGCACAGAGTTTTGTGCGCATTGCACTGAGTTGTATGTAGCCACGGCCTTGCTCCTGCGCGACTGTGCCAGGCGTGGACACCGACCAGGATCAACGGACGCGCTACCAGGCCGAACGCAAAGAGATCCTGGAGGACTTCGGGCTGAAACTCGCCGCACGGCGCATCGCGCTTCCGTCGCCGCCCAAACGCCGCACCACCTCCCAGAGGGAACTCGGCGACCGGGCCAGCCTTCACCGAAACCTGATCAGCTCCCTGGAGCGCGGCAAGCACGAACCGGGCCTGCTCACGCTCCTGATTCTCGCCGACACGCTCGGCGCCAC
This sequence comes from uncultured Solirubrobacterales bacterium, assembly GCA_963821775.1. Taxonomy (GTDB): domain Bacteria; phylum Actinomycetota; class Thermoleophilia; order Solirubrobacterales; family Solirubrobacteraceae; genus Palsa-744. The sequence continues at coordinate 135,036 of CAWGFB010000003.1, forward strand.
GCCCGCCGAGCTCCTGGAGGGCCTGCCGGCGCCCCACGAGCGCAACCCCGCACGCAAACGCAAGAGAGCCGGCCGATAGCGTCGCCCGTTGAGCAAGAGGGGAGGATCGACGCGATCACCGACAACCTCTCCACACAACGCACCGAGGAGGTCCAGGAAGGGCTCGACGCTCATCTGGCGCGTCCTGACGAGCGCCATGCGGCACCCGGCGTCGGGGTGGTCGGGGTTCGGCTTCTCGCACCATCCCCACGCCGCAAGCGCGTCGCGCCTGACGGTTGCGGGTTGGACGGCACTCCCTCCGGCAGGCCCCAGCCCCTTACGCGTGAGCGAGCTGGCGCATCTGCCGCACCGGATGACGCCCAAGGCGGCTGGGGGTCGCGTACGGCGTGGCGTGGCCGTGGACGCGATGGGAGACGTTGACGGGCACACGGCCGCGGAGGCGGTCGAGCGGCCCGCGGCGCAGCGGTGTCAGCAGCAGCTCGATCTCCTCGCCGACCAGCACAGTCGCCTGCCCTGCGGTCAGGTTCTGCCACACCACTTCGTCGGCCCACTCCTCATCGGCGGGGACGAACTCGACATCGGCGGGGTAGCCGAGGTCGTCGTCGCTGTGCGACGCGGCCATGAACAGCTTGTCGGTCTTTTCGCTGATCGTGCTCACCGTGTGTGCTCCCACTCCTCAACGATATCGCGCCAGCCATCCAACAGCTTGAGTTCGGCGACGTACATCGCTTCGTTGACAGGCCCGTGCGTGACGGTCGGCGGCTGCTTCTCGGAGCCGATGTAGCGGTGCTCGTGGTGCTCCTGCCGATCGTGGGCGTTGTCGAAGGTCCTCACCGTATGCCAGTGGCCGCCGCGCCGCACGATGAGCATGACCGCGTACTCGACCGGATGGGAGCTGGTGCGCTCGATCACGATGCTCACATCCCCAACAAGACGGCGTCGACGGCGCCGATCCTTGGGCACGAACGCGCACAGTAGCGCCTCATGCGGTGGCGTTCGCCGGGGCAGCGCCGAATAGGCAGCTCGTGTGCGGGACTGGCGCGAGAACTGGCGTGACCAGGTGGCGATCCCGCCGTATCTGGCTTATCCAAGCCGTTTCCTGCTACTCCGGGACAGGGACTCGAACCGTGTGAAGGCCCCAGCCGGATCACCAGCGATAGAGCCAAATCCGGCTCCAGCACACGGTTTCCCGGCCGCTCGACTCTCCGGCTGGGTCCGGTTGAATCCGGCTGTTTCAGGGGGCGACTGCCACGAGTTTGCCACGAGTTTTCAAGCCGCCAGCCGCAGCCGCGGGCCGTCGGCAAGCTGCGCGAGGTAGGCGTCTGTGGCGACCCTGGCCTCGTCCAGCCCGCCGGGCATCAGGTGGCCGTAGGTGTCGAACGTCATGGCGATCGTGGAGTGCCCCATGATGACCGACAGGGCCTTGGCGTTGACGCCGGCGGCGATCAACAGCGAAGCGCACGTGTGCCGCGCCTCGTGCAGCGTGATCGGCTTCAGCGCGTCCGCCCTGACCTTCACGTGGATCACCTTCGGCCGCCCGCCGGGCTCAGGGTTCGCGGCCTCCTTCCAGCCCCACGCGGCGAGCGCATTGCGGCGCACCGTTTCCGGGTTGAACGGCTCCGTCGCGGTGCGGCCGAACACCAGCGCGTCCCACTCGCGGCCGGTGCGGGTCTTGTGCGCGGTCAGCTCGGCGGCGAGCGGGTCGAGGATCGGCACGCGCCGTTTGCCCGCGGCACTCTTGGTGTCCTGCTCGCCCTCGATCGCGTCCCAACCGCGGGAGACGTGGATCACGCGGGCCTCCAGGTCCACGTTGCTCCAGCGCAGCGCGCGCAGTTCGCCGCGGCGTAGGCCGGCGTAGAACGCGCACGCCCACAGCGCCCGCTCACCCTCGGGGACGGCAGGGATGAACGCAGCGGCCTCGGCCGGGGTGGCGATGCGCTCACGCTTGCCGTCCGGCCGGCGCAGCTCCAGACCCTTCGTCGGGTTGATCGTGACCCCCTCGTCGCGGCGTATCGCGCGGCGGTAGATCGCGCGCAGCGGGTCGAGCGTGTTCTGTACCGTGCTCGCTCTGAGTCCTTCCGCGGTCAGCCGGTCGACCAGCTCTTGCACGTCCGCGCGCCGCACGTCGGAGAGCCGCTTGTGGCCGAGCGCGGGCAGCCCGCGCTTGTCGAGCCCGACGCGGTAGCCGCGCAGCGTCGCCGGTTTGTACCGACCGCCGGAAGCCGTCGGAATCGACCCGTCCTGCGCGCCGGCCATGAACGCCTCTGCGGCCTCCAGGACGGTCGTCGCGGTCGGTGCGCGCAGCTCGCCACGCTCGACGGCGCCTTCAGCGTCGCGCTTCCAGCGCTTCGCGGCGTCTTTCGCCCCGTGCCCGTGGAACAGCTTGCGTATGCGCTTCCTGTCGTGCTTGCTGTACACGGTCGCCTGCCACGGGCAGGAACACTTGCCGCCCTTGCAGCGGCGACCGTGGCGCTGTTCGAGTCCCGTCGGGCGTGGCATCACGCATCGCCTCCCTTGCCGGCCTCGTGCGCGAGGATCGCGCCGAGGAGCCGGGTCATGCTCTCGTCCTGCTCGGCGGCCTTGATGCGCAGCCGCCGCCACTGCTCGGCGGTCAGCGTGACGCGGACCATCTTCGTCACGGGCTCGGAGCCCTTCTGTTTGGGTGCCGCTGCTTTTGTAGTCATAGTTTGCATAGTAGCATATGCCTACTCTGCTACTCGCTGACCGCGCTGGTCTACGAGCGTGACGACGGGATCGGTCACAACACCTTCTCCGCGTTCCGGTCGAGCCATGCCTGCAACTCCGAGACGGGGATCAGCTTGCGCCGGCCGACGCGCACGACTCGCAGCTCGGGCTCGATACTCTCGTGAAACAAGTCCCAGCCGACGCCGAGCGATTCGCACGCTTCGTTGATCGTGAGCGCCGTTCGTGGTGGGGGCGGTCTGTTCCACCTCCTGGGGATCTGATGGCCGGCCACATGAGGATGTCGTAAGACTGGGTCGATCTCCCCCGGGTCGATTTGCGCGAGGGGACGAGATCGCCCGGCGCGACCAATAGCCCAACCCCTGCCCGGAGGCGAGACCATGCGGCAGGGGATCACTGCGGAAGAGTGATCTCCATTTGTGCTTCCGCGGATTCCTCTTGGGCGTAGGAGGGGGCTGAGGACGACCAGCCGACGGGTGGGCCGGGCCTGTGCAGTTATGGATGGTGGGAGGGGTGGGCACGCTCACGAGCCAAAGAGCAGCGCCGTGCAAAGGAGCGGACGCGCCTGGCTTGGCGAGTGGTCGATCCAGAAAGATGGGCGGGAACCCTGGATGCTATGGACTACCGAGTGCTACGAGGCCCCGACAAGCGGGGGTGCCAGACACGAGGTCATGGCAACAAAGAGAAGGACACCGTACAGGACGGTGTAGCGGAAAGCGTGCAATCCCATACAGCCAACAGAGGGACGATCAACACAGGGCGGTTGGATACAGGCCAAGGGGCGCGGAGCAGACCATCACCTGGGGCACGCACGGAGACAAGCAGGCGATCAGCGGAGATGCCTACACCCACACTTCCCGGAAGGTAGATTCGCCAGAAGTCAAGGGCAGACCTACCGGTCCATACCCATATCCTGTCACCGGGTCGTACTCCGCCGCGAATCCGCCGAAAAGGCCCGCCGTCATTGGCTTTTCGCCCGCCGAGGCTGCCTCGACGGACCTCTATTCGCGGCGGACTTTGACCTCTACGCCGTACTCCGCCGCTAATACCCGTTTCGCTAGCGTTGGAGCCAAATACGCGGTGCTTGACAGTTCGATTCGCGGCGGTGTATAACCTATTCGCGGCGGACTAAACGCCATTCACGGCAGAAGCCCTATTTATCGATCCAACTTGGTTGGTAACCCAAGTCGCGGCCCGAAGAGGGCCTTCGACCGGTAGAGTTCAGCCGGGCCGGCGTGCCTGCCGATCAGAGAGCGTGGACGCCTCTGCTTACGCGCCTTCGCGCACGGCGCGACTCCCACCGCGGCTCTCACGCTGGGTGCACGATCACGGAGGGCGCACGCGATCACGTCGTGGTGTGCGCCACCACGTTCTCTCTGTCCGCCCAGGCCTTGGAAAGGTCAGCTCACACCGACCGTGGCGGTCGCCCTCGCGTGATCGCGGGTGCAGTTGACGAACACGCGCGCGGACACGTGGTAGCTCCCGGCCGCTCGGTAGCGGTGCGACAACTGCCACAGCGCTCGGGCCGGCTTCAGTTTGCCGGCTCGGCAGAACTGAGGTATCGCACTCGGCGGAGTTCGAGTCCCATCGCCGTACAGGACTTCGTAGCCGAAAGCCCCTGGCGCTCGCCGCTCGTACGCAGCGAGACGCATCTCGACCACCGCGCCAGACTTGATGCGCGACGGCGTAACTGTCAACGTAATTGTCAGGCCCCCCGAGGTGGCCGAGGCCGAAACCGTGCCCCGATGCCCGTAGGACGTCTGGGTGTAGACCGCCCGGCCGGGGACGCACCCGGCCGCTGCGATCCCCAGGACGATCATCGTCACGACGAGGCAACCGCGGCGAACGGCGCCGCTCATCGCCGCCCACGGCAGGCCCGCTTCGACCGCGAGCATGCACGAGAAGAGCTACAAGAGTGCCGGTAGCGAACGATCACCGTCTCGTTCACAGTAGCCGGCAAGCCGCTGAGCGGATGGAAGACGATCGTGATCGGCACGCGCAGCGTGCGTGAGCTCTTCAAAAGACGGAGGGCGCTCTTGGTCGGCTTGATCGTGAGCATCACGGAGCTCGCGCCGGATGCGGTCGCCGAGCCCGACCCATACGTGATCTGACGGGCACGCCTGGCCCGGCATTTGCGCAACCCAGCCGTCGTCACCTTGATCGAGGCGGTCGCCCGGGCATCCATCGACCCGGCGGCGGGCACCTCGAGCGTGAGCGTGACCCGACCATTGCGGCCAACCCGGGCGCCCGTGATCTCGAACACGCCCGAGCCGAGTGGGGGTGGCGGAGGGGGCCCCGGCGACGTTCCCGTCCCTCTACCCGGGCCACCGCTAGGCCCTTTGCCGCCAGTCGGCGGCGTGGCCGTGCCGACCACCGCGTAGCCCGCGTTGTCCGCGGCTACGCACAGTTCTTCAGATGGGCAGGAGATCGCCGTGAGTGCGCGGCTCGTATTGGCGTTGGTGTCCACATCGCTGACGCTCCACGCGCCGACGCCGCCTGTGGGCGCGCTGGAGGTGAGCACATCGCCCTCGTCATCGACCGCAACACAGAACGAGGTCGTGGCACAGGAGATCGCCGTCAGGCTGTAGGGAAAGTCGACGCTGCTCACACTCCACGCAGCGGAGCCGCCCGTAGGGTCGGTGGAGGAGATGATGTTACCCGCGTCATCGACCGCCACGCAGAGTTCTTCGGACGGGCAGGCCACGCCCTCCAGCGGGTTCGCGTCCACGGGAGCCAGGGTCCATGTGCTTTCGCTCGAACCCGGGTCGGTCGACGTGAGCACGTTACCGGCGGCGTCGACCGCGACGCACAGCACCGCAGATGCACACGAGACGCCCAGGATCGGGTCTTCTACATACGGCGGGGAGACTTTGTGGCCGCTGCCTTGGATGTGGGCTTCATGCCACTGCGCCGCGCCGCCCGTGGGGTCGGTCGAAGTGGTCAGGGTGTTGAAGTCGTTGAAGGTGTCCCCGTCGGCGACGCACAGCAGTCCTGTCGTACACGAGACGGCGCCGCCGGGACCAAAGTATTCGGCTTCCGGCTTCAACTGTGGTGAATAGAACCATCCCGTCTCTTCGATCCAGGTGGCCGCGCCGCCCGCGGGTTCGGTCGAGGCGCTCACCGAGCTTGCGTCTGCGCCGACGCACAACGACGCCGACGGGCAGGAGAGACCAAGGCCGACGGGGACTGCGCCTTCTGGGGTCTTTTCGACCCTCCACGCGCCCGCACCGCCCGCGGGGTCCGTCGAGGTCAGCACGGTGGTGTAGAGGGCAGCCAGGCACAGCGAGGCCGAGGAGCAGGACACTGCGGCGAGCGGCGGCGAGGTCACCGTGTCGACGTGAGCCAAGGTCCACACCGCCGCTGGGCCAGCGGGGTCCGTCGCCGTCAGCACGTCGCCTTCGATGTCGGTCGCAACGCATAGCGCCACCGACGCGCAGGAGACTGCCTGCAGAGGATGCTGGGCCACATGCGCGACGCTCCACGCACCCGCCCCGCCCATCGGGTCGGTCGAGGACAAAACGTCGCCCGATTCGTCAACGGCGACGCACAGCGATTCCTTGGCGCAGGAGACGCCACGGATGGCGTGACCGGGATCGACTTCGCTCACGCTCCAGGCGCCAACCCCGCCGGTCGGGCTTACCGAACTGACCACGTTGCCGGCTTCATCGACCGCAACGCACAGCGATTCCGAGGCGCAGGAGACGCCACGGATGGCGTGACCGGGATCGACTTCGGCGAGGTGCCAAGCGGCCTTGTTACCGTTCGGTTCGATGGTGGTGAGCACATCCCCAGCTTCATCGACCGCGACGCAGAGCGACAGCGAGGGGCACGAGACTCCGTACAAGCGATGTTCATCCACACTTTCGACCTTCCACGCCAGCCTGTCGCCTCGCGGTTCGGTCGAACTCCACACTTCGCCGTGGTATGTAACGCCTACGCAAAGCTCTTGCGATGGGCATGAGACGCTGCGCGGCACAGGTTCCTGGGGGGTCGCGTGGTTCGACCACGCTCCCGCGCCTCCCGCCGGGTCCGTCGAGCTGCGAAACGTCCCGCCTCCGCTGGCCAGGCAGAAGTTCATCGAGGCACACGACACCGCATCGAGTTCGAAGTATCCCGTACGATTGACGTAGGCACGGCTCACCCGCCATGAGCCAGCGTTCGTCGGTTCGGTCGAGCTGACTACGTTGCCGTACTCGTCGACCGCGACGCACAGCGACATCGATGGACACGAGACACCGTTGAGTGCTGGTATAGGGCTCGTCGTCGGGTCGAGCAGCGTCGGCGAGGACCAGATCAGTGGAGAGGCTGCGAACGCTGGCGCCGCAGCCGCCGAAAGGCTACCTGCAAGTAGTCCCAGCACCAAGAGGCCGAGCCAGAACACCCGTCCTTCGCGTGACCATCCCATAGCCATACTATATCGCGCTTGTTCACGATTGATCTATGAACGTCCAAGCCCCCGAGGACGATATCGTCCTCGGGGGTCATTTTCCGGAGGCGCACTACCCTACGGAGTGATCTTCCCGATTTTCGGTTCTTCGTCGTTAATGGTAAACCACATGTTGTCGTCCGGACCGACCACGTTCTACTGCCAGGAGGATCACCCATATGGTGACGCCTACATCTAATCGGTCCATGCCGTCGTCGTGGGGTTTTTATCCGTGTACACTTTCCCCGAGCTGGTCACCGCCACGCAGTGGCCATAGGTGTAGCCCTGCTCACATTGGAGGGCTGCGATGCCGCTCGCCCCGGTTATCGGGTACGAGGTCTGTTCGATCCACGCCGTCGTCGTCGGCTCATAGTCCGTGTACACCTTCCCCGAACTGGTCACCGCCACGCAGTCGTCACCTTCGAAGCCACTATCACAATCGAGGGCTGCGATGCCGCTCGCCCCGGTTATCGGGTATGAGGTCTGTTCGATCCACGCCGTCGTCGTGGGGTTTTTATCCGTGTACACCTTCCCCGAACTGGTCACCGCCACGCATTCGCCACGTTCGTAGCCAAAAACACATTGGAGGGCTGCGATGCCGCTCGCCCCGGTTATCGGGTATGAGGTCTGTTCGGTCCATGCTGTCGTCGTGGGGTTTTTATCCGTGTACACCTTCCCCGAACTGGTCACCGCCACGCAGTCGCCACCGCTGTAGCCATAATCACATTGGAGGGCGACGATATTGCTCGCCCCCGTGATCGGGTAGGAGGTCTGTTCGGTCCATGCTGTCGTCGTGGGGTTTTTATCCGTGTACACCTTGCCCGAACTGGTCACCGCCACGCAGTCGCCACCTTCGTAGCCGGCATAACATTGGAGAGACTGCGATACCGCTCGCCCCGGTTATCGAGTAATCCAGCGTCGAAAATGCTTGCTCGGCCCCGTAGGTTGTCCCAGTGCTGTTCGTCGCGACGATTCGGTAGTGATACACAGTGCTCGCCGTCAGGCCAGTGATGGTCTTGCTCTCTTCTACCGGGCTTGTACCTGAACCGGCGCTTGCTTCGGCGGTTTTGGACGCCGTCGTCGCCGGATCAGCATCCGTATACACCTTCCCCGAACTGGTCACCGCTACGCAGTCGTCACCTTCGAAGCCACTATCACAATCGAGGGCTGCGATGCCGCTCGCCCCGGTTATCGGGTATGAGGTCTGTTCGATCCACGCCGTCGTCGTGGGGTTTTTATCCGTGTACACCTTCCCCGAACTGGTCACCGCCACGCATTCGCCACGTTCGTAGCCAAAAACACATTGGAGGGCTGCGATGCCGCTCGCCCCGGTTATCGGGTATGAGGTCTGTTCGGTCCATGCTGTCGTCGTGGGGTTTTTATCCGTGTACACCTTCCCCGAACTGGTCACCGCCACGCAGTCGCCACCGCTGTAGCCATAATCACATTGGAGGGCGACGATATTGCTCGCCCCCGTGATCGGGTAGGAGGTCTGTTCGGTCCATGCTGTCGTCGTGGGGTTTTTATCCGTGTACACCTTCCCCGAACTGGTCACCGCCACGCAGTCGCCACCTTCGTAGCCGGCATAACATTGGAGAACTGCGATACCGCTCGCCCCGGTTATCGAATACGAGGTCTGTTCGGTCCATGCCGTCGTCGTGGGGTTTTTATCCGTGTACACCTTCCCCGAACTGGTCACCGCCACGCAGTGGCCATAGGTGTAGCCCTGCTCACATTGGAGGGTCTGCGATACCGCTCGCCCCAGTGATCGGGTACGAGGTCTGTTCGATCCACGCCGTCGTCGTCGGCTCATAGTCCGTGTACACCTTCCCCGAACTGGTCACCGCCACACACGAGCCACCGTAGTAGCCGCCCCTACATTGGAGGGCAGCGATGCCACTCGCCCCGGTTATCGGGTACGAGGTCTGTTCGGTCCACCAGGATTCCGCGGTCCCGTATTCGAAGTAGTATTTGGTTTCCAAGCCTTCCGGATTTGCCGTGCCGTGCACTGTCGCTTCTGTTTCCTTCACACCCGTTGCCGACCCCGTAGTCACAACTGGTGCGCCGGTGACATTAAACACCCCGTCAGGCGTACCCCAGCCAGTCGGGCCGTCAAAACCAACCTTTGCTTCGCACAGGTAAGATCCGCAGCTGCCGTCTGCTGAAAGGTAGTTACTGCCTTCGGTTACATCGAAGAGCTTACCTTTAGGGCCGACTTTCGAGAAGAATTCAGCTCCGTCTTTTCTCGCTTCGCTGCTTGACAGCGCCTCCACCCCAGCGACGATGGGGGCAGCGGCGCTCGTGCCGCACTCAACGAACCAGCCTTCCCGTTCGTACGAGTCATAGATCGAGAGTGGGGAGTTGCAGGCAGCAACCGCGGCGACGTCGTCGTCGGTCCGCTTAGAGCAGCTTTTATCGGTCTCCCACGACGGCTTGGACTCATAGGAACTACAGCCGGAGCCCGTGCCTATCGCCCCGTATTCAGATTTTGGTTCAGACCACACGGACTCGCTCCAACCACGGGAGTTCGACGCTTTCTTGAGTTCGGTTCCCCCAACGGCGATGACCCCCGGCGCCACCGCAGGGAAGTTCGGGACTGCGTAGCCCTCGCACTCGTTGATGTAGCACTCATCACCAGCGGACACGGTGATCGGAATACCGGAATGTTCAAACGCCGAGTTTTCGGATGTCTCACCCGAACGCTCCGGACCACCCCAGCTATCGCTTATCTCTGTCGCTTTCTTTTTCGTTTCGGTTTCTTCCCATTTCGCCGCCTCGTTCTCCGCTGTCTCCATGTTGCTGTACGTGGGGTTGGTAGCCTCAACGAGCAAGATATGGCATTCTGGACAGACGGCCGAAACCATGTCGAGGTCCAACGACATCTCGACGCTCCAACCAGCGCCATTCGTCGGGTAGTTTTTAGCTTCCCCAGTCTGGTTGATCTTTTTGAAGCATTTGTTGGCTTCCGTACATTCTGACAGTTTATATTTTTCGCGGTATTTTTTGAGGTCAGATTCGGCGTTGGGATCGTTGTAGGCGTCGACGATCGCAACGGTCTGCCCGGAGCCACCCGATTCAGGCAGCCTGTACGCGGAGCGAAGATCGGCTCGATCCAAGCCGCCCTTTTCGCCGCTGCCTTCGAAGCTCACAACCCCCGAGATTTCAAACGACATGCACTGCACGGTTTCTTCGGTCGCAGCCGCACATGCGGGTTTGAGCCCTTCAGCAAGGGCGGTCGATGGGACGCCCATGACCACTAGGAGAGTCAGCAGGCAGACGAGGTGGCCCGCACCATGATTGATCTTCGGCAGATAGTTCCTCATGATTCCTCCTCGTATCGTTTGGTCTGGGCCACAAGAGAGCCCGAAACAACCTCGCCGTCATGCTCCCTTCTCATCTGTAAATCAAGATTATTATAGTCAACGGTATCCTGCCACTGATCGCAGGTCTATCCCCCACCGGGTGATCTTTGGGTGAGAAAACGGGTGATTTTCATCGAGGTGCGTCGTAGTCCTGCGGGAGTGGGATGTCGATCAATTCCCTGCGTGAGGCGACTCCGAGCTTGTGGAGAATGTGCTTGACGTGCGTGCGCGCTGTCTCAGTGCTGATGTGCAGCCGCCGCGCGAGATCGGCGTTCGAGTCGCCCTGGCTGAGGCGTCTCAACACGTCCCGCTCGCGGGGCGTAAGCGAGGCCATACCTCCGGCGTGCGCGGCCTTGGGCGAGCCGTTGGGCGCGGAGAGGCGCATCTGCGTGCCGACGGCCGCGAGGTGGATCGCGCTCAGGATGTCGTGCGCAGCTGCATCGAGCGGCAGGTAGGCCGCTACGCCCGATTCCAGCAAGCGGGCTCCGTGGGCGGGCGTGGGCTGGTGGGCGAGCATAACAAGCCCGATATCCGGCTGTACGGCCCGCAGGCGCCGTAGGAGCGAGCGCCCGTCGAGGATTGCCTCGCCCAGCACAGCAACCCGCGGGCGTAACTGGACGACGGCGAGTTCCAGTGCGGCCCGGTCGAGGTCCTCCCCCACGATGCTCAGGTCAGGGTCCTCGCCCAGCACCTCGCGCAGCCCGCGCCCGACTACCGCCCCAAACTGGGCGAGGATGACCGTGATGCGGCCGTTGACGATCTGCGAGGCCGACATCACACTCCACGCTACCCCGCCTCACCGGCCAGCTTCAGATTCTGACCGATACGAACAGCCGCCTCTTTCGGAGCCATGTCGAGCAGTTGCTCGCAGGTGTACTCGCTCGCGGGGACCGCCAGCTCGACCGCAGCCACAGCGCCGTTCTCGACCTCAACCGCCGCAGCAACCGCACGCCGACCCGCGAGCAGTTCTTCATCCTCCAGCGCAACCCCCTCCCGCGCCAATCCGCGCGCGAGCTCCTCGCGCAGTGCAGCCTTGGTAGCGATCGTTTTGGGGCCATACTTGACCAGACGTAGCTTGGTGATCGCCTCCTGCTGCTCCGCCGCGGGCAGGCGCGCCAGGAGCGCCTTACCCGCAGCGGTGCAGTGGATGGGCAGGCGTGTACCCAACCCGATGCCCGCATCGACCGCCACCTGTCCGCGTCCTGATCCATGCCAGCGGTCGATGCAACGAACCCCGGCATCTGAGAGCACCCAGAGGCTCACCGTTCGCCCGGTCCGATCTCTGAGCTCTCGCAGCGGCCCGTGGGCCGCGCGGCGGGCCGGCATCGAGTCGAGCACCGAGAGCCCGAAGTTCGAGACAGGCGCAGCGAGCCGGTACTTGCGCCCGAACGTTTGCTCCAGGTAGCCGAGGGTCACGAGCGTGGTCGCGTACCTGTGGGTGCTGGAGCGACCCAGCTCGAGAACGTCGGCCATGTCGGCGATTCCGCGGGTGGGGTGCTCGGCGCTGAAGCAAGCAAGCATCGCCAGGCCGGCGGTCAGCGACGAGGAGAACTTACCGGGGTGCTCGGGGTCCAGCGGCTTGGCCATCACGGTGTCAGGGGTGCCAGCTGGGTTGCGGGTCAAACCGGCGAGAGCCGCCAGCCTCGGGACGGACGGGCTGGGCATGGGCGAGGGTGCACCGATCGCGCGGGCGGCCCGCCGCCTCTCCCACGGCGGGCCCCCGCATACGCCCCTGCCTTCGCGCGCGCCAGGAAGGTGCCACGCTCGCCCGGAGACGGCCCGGGCCATACGCCTTGGAATCAGGGCAGCGCGCATTCCACGCTGTACGGCCAGACGGCACCTGGGGTATGCCGTTATGGCGTTGGTCAGCCCGGTTTGCGCTGCTGCGTTCCAATGCACTCGGGATGCTTACCGATCTCCGTGTGCGCGAATAGTCCCTGAGATGAGTATTCCTCTAGGGCAATATTGCTCCAGGGCAGTATCAGGGCCTCGGCTACGTCAGAAGCCTCGCACAGCGCGGGCGACGGCCCGGCGGAGGCTGAACACCAGCATGGTCGGCCCGGCCAGGCCGCCGATCGCCTCAAGCACGGCGGCCTTCGCGGGTTGGGCATGGGGTAGGTTGGCCTCGTGCGTGGAGAGGTAGTGGCTGGCCATCCCGGCGAGGATCATGTCGTGCTGGCGTCCGCGGGGCAGGGTGTGCGTCTGGCGGGCAGATTGGAGCGCCAGGGCACGTAGTCGCGTGGCGGTTTCCTGCGCGGAGCCGTAGTGCTCGATCAGGTTGTGCTGTTCGGTCGCCGTGTCTTCGGGATGGTCGATGAGGTTGTCGAGCAGGGAGTGCAGGGAGCCGATCCACGGGAAGTAGGCGCGTGCGATTGCCGTCGCCTCACCTGGATGGATGTCGGCGCGGGCCGCGCTCGCCATGAGCGCGAAGATCCCCAAGGAGGAGCCGGCCGACGCGGCAATCTCCCACCACCAAAGCCCGCTCTCGGGCGGCGTCTGCTGGTGTGCCCAGTGTGCGAGCGCATGGTAGCTGCCCTGCGCCTGGGTGAGATTGAGGCTCTGGAAGCCGACGATCCGCTCGGTGAGCTGCCGGGCCGGGGCAGCGACCGCGGGGTAGGCGGGCAAGCTGGTGAGCGCGGCGCGGCAGGCACCGAGGATCGCCAGCAGATAGCCGGCGTCTCCCTCGTTGGTGTGATGTCGGTAGTAGTCGGCCGCTGGGGCGTCGAGGTCGAGCGCGGCTAAGAGTGCGCTGTGGAGCTGACGCGCGTTGCGGATGGGGTCGGCGTGGGGCTGCTCGGCGAGCGTATCGACGTAGTCGTAGATCGCCTGGAAGGCGATCTGGGCGCGGAGGACGGCTTGGCGATGGGCACGCGGCGCGAACGCGGCGAACGCGGCGGACCCTTCGATGTTGCCGCGCTTGGTGCGCTGCACCGCGAGCGCCACCTGGCGCAACGGGTGGTCGGGGATCATGCAGGCGCGGCGCTGCCATTGGCGTAGCTCGTGGTGGACGTGCGGGAACACGTTGAGCCAGTAGCGCCACGCCGCCATCGTGAATGACGCCCCGATCGCGCATCGGCTCCTGACTACCCCATGCATACGCATAGCTTTGCGCGTAGATGACGGTCGTTATTCTCATTCTTGGAAGCCGACCTTTGGATGTACACGCGCTGCGGCGAGGCCGGGCAGGGCGATGACCAGCAACGTAATCGTGGTGACCACGGCCAGCGCGAGCAGCACCTGGAGCGCGCCGAGCGAAAAGGGCGCCGGGAAGCCGGTGCTCAGCTTCAGCCAGCGGCTGGCGAGCGCGTGGCCGTAGAGGCCGAGCAGCACCCCGTCGACGCAGCCGATCGCCACCGAGATCGCGCTCTCCAGTTGCAGCGCGCGCCAGAGCTGTTTGTCTTCAAAGCCAATGATCTTCTGCGCCGCCAGCCGGCCGCGGCGCTGCCAGATCGTGGCGCTCAGCACCGAGGCGACCGCCAGCGCGGCCGTGACCAGCAGCAGGGTGGCGATCTCGCCAAGTGGTCGCAGTCCTTCATTGGCGCTGGCCTCGAAGCTGGCCTCTCGTTCGCTGAGCGTCTCGACGCGCAATCCGGGCCGCGAGCCGAGGACCCTTTCTACCGAGCGCTTGCCCTCTGCTGGTGTCACGCCGGGCTTGAGGTTCACCTCCAGCGCTGTGGGGTTATCCGTCTGCCAGTAGCGCCGGTAGTCGCTGGTGTTGATCGTGACGGCGCCGGGCGACCATCCGGTGTTGGTGGTGATCGCTGCCACCCGAAAGCGTACGGGGCCCGAAGGCGTCGGCATGAGGAACGATCCGGTGACTTGGGTGTGCTGTTCTTCGGCGAGATCGTTTGAGATTGCCGCCCAGCCACCGCTGCGGATCAGTTCGGTCGCATGGGCGAGGTTGCCGTATAGAAGCTGGCTGGCCTGGATCATTTTGGGATCGTTCGATGGGCGCGCGCGAATCCAAACCCGGCGCACCCCGATGTCCATCACCCCTCCTTGGTAGGTGCGAACCGAAGCGACACCAAGCGCTCGGGCAATCGCCGCACTGCCGCCACCGTCACGGAAACTTTCGGTCGTCAGGAAATTGTTGCCAGGGGACACCCACACCTGCGCGGTGTCGAGATATTCCACGACCGCGTCGTTGAGGCCCGTGGAGAGATCGTGCCTGGCGCCCTGAATGGCGACACTCCCATAGACCGCCAGGGCCGTCACGCCGATCAACGCGACCTGCCGGGCCGCCATCGAGTTCAGTTCCAGGACGGCGAGCGGGAGCATACTACCGCGCATTCGCCGACCGAGCCGCTTGAGGTAGCGTGTCAGGAGCACAAACACGGCCGGGATCAACAGCACTGCCGCCAACGCCAGCATGATCCCGCCAACGACCGTCAGACTCGGCACCTCCAGCACGAGCACGGTCACGCCGACCACGACCAGCAGCCCCGCGACCCCCAGCCGGCGCACGAGTGCCATGCCGACATGCTGCCCTGCGTCGCTCGGGGAGCGCAACGCCGCATCGAGCGTCCGCCCACGCCTGAGATCGAGCAGCGGCGGCAGCGAGGCGGTCAGCGCCGCGAGCACCCCGCCACCGAACGCCAGCAGCGCTGTGAGCGGCTGGATCGTCTCGTGGATGGTGATCGGGAAGGCGACCTCTAGATAAACCGGCGTCTGATGGAACAACGTGTGCGCGAGCACGTCCCCCAGGACGAGCCCTGCGAGCGAGGCGAGTACTCCGAGCACGAGCGCCTGAAATCCGAGCACCACCGTTATCTGTTTGGTGTCGTATCCGAGGATGCACATCTCGGCCGTGAACCGTCGCCGCTCGGGGACCGTCAGCAGCATGGCATTGACCGCCAGCAGCAACCCGACCATGACACTGATCGCGGCGAACAGCGCCGTTGACTGACTCAGCGGCTTGGCGGTGGCATCCAGGACCGCAGTTTCATTATCCGCCGGCTCGACGTTCACCCTGCCAGCGGCAAGCCGGCGGAGCTCGCCGGCGACCTGCCGTTCATCGCCGCGATACGGTTCGATCAAGACCTGGGTGACACGCCCAGACTCCTCGGTCAAGCTCTGCGCGACCGGCAACAGCGACACCGCGACCGGGCTTTCCGCGACCGACCCGATCGCGCCGCTGTTGAGCACAGCTCGCACGGCTACGTGGTGGGCGTCGCCTTTGCTGAGCAGCGTCACCTGTTCGCCCTGCTGGGCGCCGATCGCTTCCGCTACCCCGGACGGCAGGCCAACTCCGCTCGCGAGCAGCAGCGCGCCCTCGCCGAGATTGCGTGTGGCGGCCCCGCCCAGGGCGACGATGCCGCCGGTCAGGCCAACGAACTGGATCGAGCGGTGGCCGTGCGGTCCCACGATCACGGCCGGCTCACGCAGCAGGTAGGCCGCGTTCCGCACACCGGCCAGCGACCCGGCTTCGCTGGCGAGCCGTTCGCTGAAGCCTTCCTGCGAGCGCGCCTGTAGCTGCAGCCGCGCGTTCCCGTTCACCGCCCGGATCAGACCGGCGGTCGAGCCGGTGAGGCTCATGTTGGCGACCAGCACCCCGAAGACGAGCGCAACCCCGACGGCGATGCCGGCGCCGGCCAGCAGCTCTGCCACCAAGCTGCCGGCGCAGCCGCGCCCGGTAGAGATCGCGCAGCACGCTCAGGCGCACACCCATGATCCGCGGGTTCAACGGATGCCGCGGCAGCTTACGGGCGCGGCTCACCCTCATACCCCAATGACGGCCGCCAGCTCGACGTCCAACCCATCGCTGAGCTGCCCGTCACGAAGCGTATGAACACGATCAACAAACGCCGTGGCCTGCGGATCGTGCGTCACCAACAGCGCCGGAAGCTCACGTTCGTGCGAGACGTCCCTGAGCAGCGCCAGGATCTCGCGGCCGCGCTTGGAGTCCAAGTTCCCCGTCGGCTCATCAGCGAGCAACAGCCGCGGCTCGTTGACGAGCGCACGGGCGATCGCCACCCGCTGACGCTCCCCCATCGAGAGCTGATCGGCCGTATGGACGACACGCCCAGCCAGCCCGACTCGCTCCAGCCACGGCCGCGCCAGCGCACACGCCTCCTCCATCGTGAAACCATCGGCCAGCAGCTTCAGCGCCGCGTTCTCCAGCGCGCTCGCCCCCGGCATCAAATGAAACGCCTGGAACACGAAACCAACCTCGCGCCGCCGATACCGCGCGCTCTCCTGCGGAGTGCGGTCAGCGATGTCCTGCCCATCGAACAAAACACTCCCGGCATCGGGCGCCAGCAGCCCGGCCGCCATCATCAGCAGCGTCGTCTTGCCCGAGCCGCTCGGCCCATACAGAGCCACGAACTCCCCCGGACCAATGGTAAGCGAAACTCCATCGACCGCGCGCACGACCTCGCCGTCGCCACACGGGTAGTGCTTGACCACCCCGCGCAGCTCCAGCGCGCTCATGACGCCCGCGAGCCGCTCCGACGTCGGTCAGGGAACGCCACGACCCGTTTGCGGGTATCCGTCGTGCGGAGCTGGCCGTCGCTGATCGACATCGCCCGATCGACGCCCATCAACGGGGCCATATCTTCGGAGGCGATCACGAGCGCCATCCTCGACTCCCTTGCCACATCACGCAGCAGGGCATACAGCTCGCGGCTGGCGTTCGGCTCAATCAGCACCGCCGGCTCATCCACGAGCAACAGCCGCGGCTCACGAATCATCGCCCGCGCCAGCTCCACCCGCACACGTTCATTCAGCGACAGCCGGTCGGTCCTCAGATGCGCCCACGCCGACGCGTCAACGCGCTCGAGCACAGGACGCGCCATCACTTCGGCCTCAGCGAGCGTCAGCCCATCGGCCGTCAGCGGCAGCGCCACATATTCGAGGACCGGCTGGTCGCTGAGCGTCGGCCGCCAGTCGCCACGAACCAACGCCACACCCTGGTGGCGCCACAGCCGCGCTCGCGCGTCCCGCGAGAGCCTCGCCAAGTCCTCGCCCTCGAAGCAAACGCTCCCCTCATCTGGGGTCTCGATACCGGCCATGACCTTCAGCAACGTGCTCTTGCCGGATCGCCGCTCGCCGTGGATACCGACGACATCGCCATGCTCGACCTCCACCGCGACCCGATCGAGCACCACGACCTCTTTCGCACCATCTTGGATGCGCCTGCTGACCGTCTTCAGCGCCAGGAGCGTCACTGAGCGAGATACTCCTTGATTTCCCGGCGGGCGCGAGTGACCCACCGCACCTCGGCTTTCAATTCCTCAGCCGTCGCGTACCGCAGCACGTTGATCGCCCGATCATGCCAGGAGGTCGGCTCGCGCTCCAACTCCGCCGCGCCCTGCACCACCCCCAGGCAATCTGTCTCGTACTCATCGAGCTTCCGCAGCACCTCGGGCGCATCCTGCGGGCGAGCAAACGCGACCCACGTGCGGATGTCCGTCCGCATCTGCTCCAGCGGCAGACGCGCTCCGATCCACGTAATGCGCGCCCGCTCGGCGAGCGCCGTCGGATGGTAGACCCGCCGCATGTGGCCGCGCTTGCCCGGACCCCGCACGTACTCAGACCACGCCCAGCCGTCTTCCTCGAACTCCTCCAGCGCTTTGTAGACCCGTTTCGGGTCGATGTCCCACGACGGCCCCATCCGCGTACGCAGCTGGTCGACGATGTCGTAGCCGTACCCCTCTTCGCCCTGGAGCAGGGCGGCCAGAACCGCCGTGCGCAGCGGGGTACGCTCGCGCCGCTTCGCCTGCTTGCTCGCCTGATCCTGACGCATCGTATAGTCTATGAAACCGAACCCAACTAAACAAGCGAAGCCTACAGCATCACCTTCCCGGCAGGAGTTATTCCAGAGCCAGATGACAACCATCAGCAGCGGCAACCCGCAGGAACGCCGGCCGGCAGTCAGATGGCGCCGGATCGTGGCCGCCGCCAGCCTGGCGCTCAGCGCCACCATCCTCTCCGCGGCCTACGCCTCCGGCATCAAGCCCACAGCCAGCACAGCGACCACCCTGAACGCCAAAGACGAAGCCCACCTCCACGTCACCCACACCAACGGCTCCCTCCTGGTCGAGGAAGGGCCAGCCACCGGGACGATCCCCGGCAAGGTCAAGGCCAGCTTCACGGTCGCAGCCACCATCACGTCCAGCATCACGATCTACACCCACAACGGCTCGATCACCGGCCACGGCACCGGGACGCTGCGCGGCGCCGGCCTCTACCAGAGCTTTGGCGGCTCGCTGAAGGTCGCGGGCGGCAGCGGACGCTACAGGCACACCCACGGCAGCGCCGGATTCTACGGCGCCATCAACCGCAGAACCTACGCCGTGACCGTTCAAACTACAGGAAAACTCGCCTACTAGAGCTGGATCGTGCCCGGCTGGTAGGACGAGATAGTGCTCGCCCGCACCCGGCTCAACCTTAGCGACGGCTCAGGGCGGCCAACAAGCTGGCCCGGCTCGGGTTCGTCGAGACTGCCACGAGTTCCGCCACGAGCTGGAAGTCTTGCCGCCGCATCTGGCTTACCCAAGCCATTCCTGCAAGCTCCGGGACAGGGACTCGAACCCCAAATTCGTGCTCCAGAGGCACGCGTGTTACCGATTACACCATCCCGGATCGAAAGGCCAAGGATAGTGGATCACCCCGTCGGCGAGCCGTACTGAGCGCGCAGTTGCTCCTGGGCGGTGGCAGTCGCGCTACCGTGTGACCGCTATGCTGGCGCAGATGGAGATAGGCGAGCGCGTCGCGGTTCTCGCGTCGCCGCGAACCGACCGCATCGACCGCTTGCACGAGGCGCGAGACGTCGCCCCGGGCGTCCCCCTCGACAGGCCGCTGCAGCGCCACCCGTGAGCGGCGCACACAGCGCGAGCGAGGTGCTTGAGCAAGACCGCGCTGAGCCTCCGACCGCCGCCTGCAGGCGGCGCGCGCGCAGGGGCTGACGTTCCTCGCGCCCAGCCCGCCTCCGATCCCCGAGCCCTACCCCATCCCCCCGGCCCCCGGCGCGAAGAGCTCGGTGATCGCCTCCTCCAGGCCCGGGTCGAGCACGAGCAGCACCTCGTCGCCGGACTCGATCACGGTGTCGGCCTTGGGGACGAAGCCGGAGCCGCCGCGCAGCACGGAGATGATCAGCGAGCCTTCGGGGAGCTCGACGTCGGCGACGCGCTGGCCGACGGCGGGGGCCTCGGCGGCGACCTCCAGCTCGATGATCTCCAGGCGCTCCTCCTCCAGCGCGAGCAGGTGCACGAGGCCGTAGCGGGGCACCTCGTGCTCGATCAGGCGCAGGATCAGATCCGTGGCCGAGACCGCGGGTTGGATGCCGAGCAGTTTGAAGTGCTCGTAGTTGCGGGGGTTGTTGACGCGCGCGATGATGCGGTCGCACAGGTACTTCTCCTTGGCGACCTGGCACACGAGCATGTTGTCCTCGTCGTCGCCGGTGACGGCCACGACGAGGTCGGCGCGCTGGATGCCGGCGCGCTCGAGCACCCACAGCTCGGTGGCGTCGCCATAGTGGGCGGCGTGCTCGAACTCCTCCTCGATCGCCAGGTACCGGGGGCGGGAGGACTCGATCACCGTCACCTCCTGGCCCCTGACGATCAGCTCGCGGGCGAGGTTGCGCCCGACCTTGCCGGCGCCGACGATGATCGCGTACATCAGCTCGCGTGCTCGACCGTCAGGGCGCGCTCGAACATCTCGATCGCGTGCTGGGTGGGGGAGATCGTGTGGAGCCCCTGCTCGCCGTACCACCCGGCGCGCGCGGGGTCCATCACGCGCGCGAGCACCTTCGGCACCCCGAAGCGGCGCTGGGCGATCTGGGCGATGATGAGGTTGGTGTTGTCGCCGTCGGTGGAGGCGATGAACACGTCGGCGCGCTCGACGCCGGCCTGTATCAGCGCGTCGACCTCCAGGGCCGTGCCGATCGTGAAGCTCCCGCCGGCATCCTCCCAGGAGGTCGCCTGCCCGGCGTTCAGGCGCTCGTGCGAGAGGGGGTCCTCGTCGAGCACGGACACCTCGTGGCCGGCGGCCAGCGCGGACTTGGCGACGGCCGAGCCCACGCGCCCGGCGCCGACGATCAGCACGTACACAGGAGGCCCGTCGGGACGCACACGTACATGGCCCGCACCTTAGAGGATGCCGGCGCTCGCAGCGCGCTCGGCGGGGGGCGCCCGCTAGACGATGCCGGCCCCCGCCCGCCCGGCCGCCGGGGCGTCCTCGGAGCCCTCGCCGCGCCCCGGCGGCGCGGTGACGATCACGCGGCAGGGGGCGCGGGCGACCACGTAGCGCACGAGGTCCCGGTCCGAGCTCCACGCGGCGGCGTGACCGCCGAGGTGGGCGCCGCCGTACACGCGGGAGGGCCGCTCGGCGCCGAGCACGATCGCCTCGACCCCGCGGCGGCGGGCCTCCTCGACGATCGCCACGCCGGTGCGGCGCGTGCGCGCGGTGGCGGTCGCCACGTGCACGCCGGTGTACTGCTCGCCGACGGCCTTGGCGCGCGCGAGCGCCTCGCGGGCGCGGCGCAGGTGCTCGTCGGGGAGGCGCGCGTCGAGCGTGAGCGCCATCGGCAGCTCGAAGATCCACACCGCCTCGATCGTGACGTCGTCGACGGCGGCCTCGTCGGTGGGCTGGCCCGCGAGCAGCGCGGCGGTTTGCACGATCTCGTCGTCGAGCGCGCCGCCGTGCAGCGGCACGAGGATCGAGCCGTACTCCTTGTTGAGGAGCCCACCCGCCCGCTCGGCGCGCAGCACCTCGGGCGCTACGGTGATGCGCCGCAGGGGCGAGCTCTCCTCGCGCCGGCGGTAGAGGAGGTACAGCGCGAGGCCTGCGGCCATCCACCCCAGCCCGACGTAGCGGGCGGCGTCGTGGACGACCATCAGCGCCACCCACCCGGTGGCGGAGAGCGCCGCCCCGAGGACCGCCGGCAGCGGCAGGGAGCCGCCGCGCACCCGTACCGAGAGGGGCACGCGGAAGGGGCGGCGCGCGCCGGGTTCGCGGTAGCGCAGGCGCACCACAGCGAGGTGGGCGATCGTGAAGGAGAGCACCGCGCCGAAGGCGTAGATGCCGACCAGGAAGTTGATGTTCTCGGGGATGACGAGCACCGCGGCGAGCGCCCCGGCGAGCAGGATCAGCACGTAGGGCGTCGAGCGTTGCGGGTGCAGGCGCCCGAGGCCGGAGGGGATCTGGCGGTTGGTGGAGAGCGAGTACGCCAGGCGCGAGAGCCCCAGCATCGCCGAGTTGGCGGCCGCCAGCAGCGTGCCGGCGACGACCGCGGCGAGCGCGTAGCGCAGCACGTCCGCGAGGCCCGCGGGGCGCAGACGGTTGACGAGGCCGATCACGGGGTCGTCCAGGTAGCGGTGCGCGAGCGCGGAGTGGGCGCCGTGGATCGGGTAGGCGCTGACGGCGAGCAGCGCGACGCCGAAGTACGCGAGCACGAGCACCGCGATGCCGCTCACCAGCAGGCGCCGCAGCGCGCGGCGGCTGGCGCGCACCTCGCCCGCGAGGCCGGAGGCGTACTCGAGGGAGGTGAACGCCATCGTCGTGATCGTCAGCGCGAAGACGAGCCCCGACCACGTGGGCGCCGTGCCGAGGTGAATCGAGCGCCACAGCCGGGAAGGGTCGAGGTAGAGCGCGAGGCCGAGCACGATCACCAGCAGCTCCAGGGCCAGCGCGCCGAGCACGAGCACGCCGATGCGCAGCGCGCGGCGGGAGGAGAGGCCGCGGATGTTGGCGAGCACGACGTATGCGACGATCGCCCACGAGAGCAGCAGCGCCTCGTCGTGGTTGCCGAGCGGCGCCCAGAAGACCTTCAGGTACTGCGTCGCCGCGTACGCGGTCGTGGCGATCAGGATCACGTAGTCGAGCAGGATCGCCCACCCCGCGACGAACGACACGAGCTCGTTGAAGGCGTAGCGGGCGAACACGGTGGAGCCGCCGGGCTCCTGGTGCAGCGAGGCTCCCTCGACGTAGGTCATCGCGGTCAGCCCGAACATCCCCGCCGCGAACAGGAACACGAGCGGCGTGAGGCCGAGCGCGTGGTTGACGACCACCCCCAGCGAGAAGAACACCGCCGCGGCCAGCGAGGTGTAGACGATGCCGAACAGGATCGGCGAGCCGATCGTGCGGCCCAGCGTGGCCGCCGACCACCCGCGCAGCCGGTCGCCCAGGGGCGCCTGCGCGTCGCCTGGTTCCAGCCACTCCCAGTCGTTGCCGTCCGGTGGCGTGCTCATGGTGCTCTGCGACTGAGGTTAGGGCTCATGAGCTCGATAGGAGCGTGGGTCGGTAGCACGCTCTCCTAGGGCGTCGTAGACCAAGCGATACAAGGACGCAAGGAGCGAAGTGTGCCGAAGCCGGGAGACACGCGCCTTCGGCGCGAATCCCCGTTTCGGCCTGCACACGAGCGACTGAGGACGCAGTAGCGCGCCGGTATACGACGCCCTAGGCTAGGTGATCAGCGGGATGATCAGAATCGCGACGATGTTGGCGACCTTGATCATCGGGTTGATCGCGGGGCCCGCCGTGTCCTTGAAGGGGTCCCCCACGGTGTCGCCCGTGACCGACGCAGCGTGGGCGTCGGAGCCCTTGCCGCCGAAGGCGCCGTCCTCGATCAGCTTCTTCGCGTTGTCCCACGCGCCGCCGCCGGCGGTCATCATCACCGCGAAGAAGAAGCCGACGACGATCACCCCGATCAACATGCCCCCCAGCGCCTGGGTGTCGATCAGCCCGACGATCACGGTCATCCCGATCGGCAGCAGCGAGGGGATGATCATCTCGCGCTGGGCGGTGCGGGTGACGATGTCCACGCAGGTGGCGTATTCGGGCTCTTCGGTGCCCTCCATGATCCCGGGGTGCTCTTTGAACTGGCGGCGCACCTCCTCGACGACCGCGCCGCCGGCGCGCCCGACGGCCTCGATCGAGAGCGAGGCGAAGAGACAGACCATCAGCCCACCGAGCAGCAGCCCGATCAGCACTGGCGGTTCGTTGATCGCGAAGCTCAGCGTGGTGCCGTGCGCTTCCAGTTCCTGCTTGAAGCCCGCGAACAGCACCACCGCGGCGAGCACCGCCGAGCCAATCGCGTACCCCTTGGTGACGGCCTTGGTGGTGTTGCCGACCGCGTCGAGCGGATCGGTGACGTTGCGCACCTCCTCGGGCAGGTCGGCCATCTCGGCGATCCCGCCGGCGTTGTCGGTGATCGGCCCGAACGCGTCGAGCGCGACGATCAGCCCCGTCAGCGACAGCTGGCCCATCACCGCGACGCCGATGCCGTAGATCCCGGTCGTGCCGCCGCCGGCGAGCTTCCACGCGCCGAGGATGCCGAGCACGATCACCACGGCGGGCAGCGAGGTGGCCTGCAGGCCCGAGCCGAAGCCCTGGATGATGTTGGTCGCGTGGCCGGTGAGCGACGCTTTGGCGGTCTTCTTCACCGGCGAGAAGCGCGTGGAGGTGTAGTAGTCGGTGATGAAGAACAGGCAGGCGGTGACGCCGATCCCGATCAGCGCGCAGAGGTAGAGTTTCCACCAACTGATCGACTCGCCGGTGCTCTTCAGCACGACGTTGTGCATCAGCCAGTAGGTGACCGGGGCGAACGCGGCGGCGGCCAGCAGGCCGGACAGCACGAGGCCCTGGTAGAGGGCGCGCTCGACGTTGCCGGTCGTGGTGCGCACCGCGAAGGTGCCGATGATCGAGGCGATGATCGCCACGCCCCCCAGCACCAGCGGGAAGATCACGACCTGCGTGGACTGCGTGAAGGTGAGCACGCCCAGCAGCATCACCGCGACGGCGGTGACGGCGTAGGTCTCGAACAGGTCAGCCGCCATCCCGGCGCAGTCGCCGACGTTGTCGCCGACGTTGTCGGCGATCGTCGCGGGGTTGCGGGGGTCGTCCTCGGGGATGCCGGCCTCGACCTTGCCCACGAGGTCGGCGCCGACGTCGGCGGCCTTAGTGAAGATGCCGCCGCCGAGACGGGCGAAGATCGAGATCAGCGAGCCGCCGAAGCCGAGGCCGATCAGGGCATCGACCGCGGTCTTCTGGGTTTCGTTGAACACCGCGGTGAGCAGGCCGTAGTACCCAGCGACCCCCATCAGGGCGAGGCCGACGACCAGCAGGCCGGTGATCGCGCCGCCGCGGAAGGCGACGCTCAGCGCGGGCGACACCCCGCCGCGGGCGGCCTCGGCGACGCGGGCGTTGGCGCGCACGGAGACGTTCATGCCGATGTAGCCCGCCGCGCCGGAGAGGATGCCGCCGACCGCGAAGCCGCACGCGACGGCGATGTTCTGGATCGGAATCAGCGCGCCGAACACGACCACGCCGACGATGGCGATCGTGGCGTACTGGCGGTTCAGGTAGGCGCGCGCGCCCTCCTGCACGGCGCGCGAGATGCTCTGCATGCGCTCGTTGCCGGGCGAGAGCGCAAGTAGGGCGCGCGTTGTCAGCAGGCCGTACACAACGGCACACGCAGCGCAAACGAGGGCGACGACGACCCCGTGGTTCGTCAGGAAGCTGCTCAAGGAAATCCTCCGCGGTCAGTTGACGGCCGCGCGAGGATTCGCGCGCACCATGTCCTCTCCCGGCCGAGCCCGCTCGTCCCGAGCGCCACCCAGCGGAAAAGCGCGCGCATCGTATCGTGCCGTGCGGCGGCAGGCGTTCACACCGGAGGCGCCTGGGCCACCCGGCGCGGTCGCCGGGCATGGAGGCCCGGCGTCAGGAGGCGTCGAACCCCGCGTGCGGACGCGCGGATGATCTCCCCCTACCGCCCCGAGGAGCCGCTCACCGCCCCGGCACCCACAGCCGGCCGCTGGACTCGGCCGGACCCGGGCCGCCCTTGGCAGCGCCCGGCTGCGGCGCCGCGGGGGCGCCCTGCGGCGGGGCCTGCGGCGGTGGGGGTCCGGGCGCGGGCGCGGACGCTTGGGCCTCGCGCGCGTAGGCCATCTGCAGCTGCGAGAGCGCGTCGCGCAGGGGGCGCGCTTCCCGGGGGGCGCGGCGTTCGATCACCGGCATCAGGCCACGTACGGCGTCGATCGCATCGCGCACCTGCTCGAGGTCGCGCTCTGCACCCTGCGGGTTCGCCGGATCGCCGCCGCCCACGAGGCCGAGGCGGCGGGCGCCGAGGTTCAGCAGCGACACGGTCGCCTGCAGCACCATGTCGGCGCTCGTGACGCGGCTCAGTTCGGCTTCGTAAGCCGCGCGCAGTTCCTCCTCGCTCGGCTGACCCGCCGCGCCGGGTCCGGCCGCGCCGGGCTGCCCCATCTCGTCCGTCGCGGCGGGGGTGGGCTGCCCCGTCGTGTCCGCCGCGTCTGCGGCCTCGTCCTGTGCCTGTGTGCTCACACCGTCACCTCCGCTGCGTACGTTTGCCTGGTTTCCGCCACCGACGCCGCGAACACTTCCTCGCGCGTGGCGCCCGCCTCGATCATCGCGCGCTGGCGCTGGGCGCCGTTGCGCTCGGGGAAGGCTGGCTCGATGCCCAGCTCTGCGCGCACCGGGGCCGTCCACGCCGCGAGCCGCTCGATCGCCTCGCGCGCCGGGTACTCCTCGAGGCGGTCGAGGTCGATCAGCCGCCCGTCGAGGCCGTGGCGGATCGCCCGCCACACGTTCTCCTCCACCATCCGCGGGGTCGGGTCGGCGAACGGCACCCCCTCGTCCACGTCGCGCGCGGCCTGGGCCACGCACGCGACCGTCAGCGCCGCCAGCGCCTCGGACTCCTGCGCGGTGGCCTGGGCGTCGCAGATGCGCACCTCCACGGTGCCGAAGGAGCAGTGGGGGCGCACCGACCACCACACCTGGGTGAACTCGACGATGGACCGCGTCCGCAGCAGGGTTTCGATGTACTCGCGGTACGCCGCCCACCCGCCGAACGCGTCGGGCACCCCGCAGCGGGGGAAGCTGCGCGTGAAGCTCTGGGTGCGCGCGGAGTGCAGGCCGGAGTCGCGGCCGTCCAGGTAGGGGGAGTTCGCGGAGACGGCCAACAGCAGCGGCAGCACGGGGCGTAGGCGGTCGCACACGCGCACCGCGCGGTCGGCGTCGCGTACGCCGACGTGGGCGTGCATGCTGAACGTGTTGTTGCGCCACGCCACGTACTTCAGGCCCTCCTCCACGCGGCGGTAGTGGTCGGTGTCGATGGTGCTCTGGCGGCGGTAGTCCGCCCACGGGTGCGTGCCGGTCGCGCCCAGCGCGAGGCCGTGCTCGTCGGCCAGCGCGAACAGCCGCCGGCGGTGCTCGCGCTGGCGGGCCACCGCGTCGTGGAGGTCGGCGCCGGGGCCCGAGACGATCTCGATCTCCGCGGTGATCAGCTCGCCGGTGACGTGCTCGTGCAGCAGCGGGTCGGCGGTGCGCGCCGCCGCGTGCAGCTCCTCGAAGCGGGGCTCCAGTTCGAGGGTGGCGGGGTTCAGCAGCGAGAACTCCTCCTCCAGCCCGACGGTGCCGTCCACCGCCTGCGCGAAGGTCTCCTCGGCGCGGTCGAGGTCGAGGGTGTCCATGGTCAGGTGAGGTAGAAGTACAGCGCGTACAGCAGGTCCACGGCGGGGCTGGAGGTGTGCACCGTCACCTCAGGGGGCACGTCGAGCAGCGACTCGGAGTAGTTGAAGATGATCTTCACGCCCGCCTCCACGAGCTCGTCGGCGAGCTCCTGGGCGACGGCGCCGGGCACGGCGAGCACGCCGACGACGATGTCCTCGTCTTCGACCACCTGGTGCACCTCGCGCGTGTGGCGCACGACCCGGGAGCCGACGGTCGTGCCGACCGTGGCCGGGTCGACGTCGAAGATCGCCACCACGCGGAAGCCGTGGTCGGCGAAGATGTCCGAGGAGGCGATCGCCTTGCCGAGGTGCCCGGCGCCGAAGAGCGCGATGTTGTGCTGGCCCGCGGTACGCAGGATCTTGCGGATCTGGGCTACCAGCGACTCGACGTTGTAGCCGACGCCGCGCTTGCCGAACCTGCCGAAACCCGATAGGTCGCGGCGGATCTGCGTCGAGTTGACGTGCGTGTAATCCGACAGCTCCTGCGAGCTGATCGTCTCCTTGCCCATCTTGCGCGCTTGTGTGAGCACCTGCAGGTAGCGCGAGAGGCGCGCGGCGACCCCCAGCGAGAGCCGCTCGCCCGGCTGGCCGTCGCCGCTGCCGTTGCGCTCGGCCGCCTGCGCCGCGCCGCTGAGCTCCCTGAATGCCATCGCCCGTGACTATAGAGACGGCGCCCGCCGGCTCACCGCGGCCGCTCCCCCGTGGCGTACACGTCCAGCGGCAGGTACTGGGGGTAGGGCGTGTGGGGCGCGTAGCGGGCAGCGCTCGCGATCATCGCCGCGTTGTCGGTGCACAGCGCGCGCGGCGGCACGTGCACGGTTGCGCCCGTCTCGCGCAGGCGCCGGCGCAGCGCGCCGTTGGCGGCGACCCCGCCGCCAACGGCCAAGCGGTCGAGGCCGGTCCGCTCCAGCGCCCGCTCGGCCCGTTCGACCAGGCGCGCGACGATCGCCGCCTGGTAGGAGGCCGCGAGGTCCGCCGCGCGCGCGGCGCGTTCGCGCTCGGGCAGCTCGCGCCACGTGTACAGCAGGGCCGTCTTCAGGCCGGCGAAGGAGAAGTCGAGGCCGTGCGCGAACGCGTTGCGGGCGGCGCCCAGCCCCGGGCGGGGACCGCCGGCGGGGAAGGGGAAGGCGCTCGGGTCGCCCCCCTCGGCGAGGCGCTCCAGGGCCGCCCCGCCGGGGTAGCCGAGGCCGAGCGTGCGGGCGCCCTTGTCGAACGCCTCGCCGGCCGCGTCGTCGAGCGTGCGGCCGAGCACCTCGAAGCCCTCGTGCTCGCGCACGTGGGCCACCAGTGTGTGGCCGCCGCTGGCGATGAGGCACACGAAGGGGGGCTCGAAGGGGCCGTCCTCGCCCGCGATGAAGTTCGCCGCCACGTGGCCCTGCAGGTGGTCCACCGCGGCGAACGGCCGCTCCCTGGCGGCGGCCAGCGCCTTCGCGGTGGCGAAGCCCACCAGCAGGGCACCCACCAGGCCGGGGCCGCGGGTGGCGGCGATCAGCTCGACCTCCTCCAGCGTCGTGCCGGCGCGGTCGAGCGCCTCGGCGACGACGAGGTTGACGATCTCCAGGTGCCGGCGGGAGGCGATCTCCGGGACCACGCCGCCGAAGCGGGTGTGCGCCTCCTGGGAGGAGATCACGTTCGCGCGGATCGCGCCCGCGCCGTCGAGCACCGCGGCGCAGGTGTCGTCGCAGCTGGTCTCCAGCGCGAGGATCCTCACAGGAAGCCGGGGTTCGGCACATCGTCGAGCGTGCCCGTCAGCGTGGCCGGGGTGCGCCACATGACCAGGGCGTCCTCCCCGTTGTCCTGGTAGTAGCGCCGGCGCAGGCCGGCCGCGCGGAAGCCTTCCCGTTCGTAGAGGTGGATCGCGGCGGCGTTGGAGCGGCGCACCTCCAGGGTGTACCGCGCCTGCGCGTCGCCGACGCGCACCCACAGCTCGCCGAGCAGCGCCGAGGCGACCCCTTCACGGCGGTGCTCGGGGGCGACGGCCACGTTCATCACGTGCCACACGGTCTCGTAGCGGGAGCACACCATGTACCCCACGAGCCGGCGCTCGCCGCCGGCGCTCAGGACGGCCGCCAGGCAGACGCCCGAGGACTTGGAGAGCTCCAGCACGAACATCGCCAGCGACCACGGCGTGGGGAACGCGCGGCGCTCGATCGCGATCACCTGCGGCAGGTCCGCGTACGCCAGACGGCGGATCTCCAGGCGCGGCTGCGCGGCGGCGTGCTCGTCGAGGAGCGGCGTGCTCACTGCGGCTTCCCGGTGTCGGCGGCGCGTTGCAAGGCGATCTCCGCATCCGGCCGACGGCGGTAGTCGGGCAGCACCGCCTCGAGCGCTCCGGCCGGCGCGTCCAGGGCCAGCTCGCACACCACCCCGGCGTCCACCAGGTGCAGCGGCGAGGCGTCCTCTGGGACCGCCACCGCGATCGCCTCCAGATGTTCCCGAAAGCGTAGCGCCCCGTCGCCGACCGCCAGCCACGGCCCCGCCCCGTCGACGCCCGCGCGAGGGGGGAGCGCCGCGAGGTCCGTGGGCGCCAGCGCGCGGGGGGGCGCGAGCTCGCGGGGCGGCCCGTCGCGCTCGGCGCCCCACGCCGCAGCGAACGCCTCGCCACGGCGCGCGTCGATCGCCGCCAGGACGTGCGGCTGCTGTTGCCCTTCGCCGACGGCTGCCCGCAGCGCGGCCCGGGCGAGGACCTCCAGGGTGCCGACGCCGACGACCTCGACGCCCAGCGACTGCGCCAGCCCGCGGGCGGTGGCGACGCCGACGCGCAGGCCGGTGAACGTGCCCGGTCCCACGCCCACGGCGATCCTTTGCAGGGCGCTCCACCCCACGCCGGCCTGTGCGAGCAACTCGTCCGCCAGGGGCAGCAGCCGCGCGGTGTGCCCGGGGCGCTGGCCGGGAGGCGGGTCGTCGCGCGCGCGCAGTGTCGTGCCGTCGGCGAGCCGTAGGGCCACGGCGGTGGCGGGCGTGGCGGTGTCGAAGCCGAGGACGATCACCGCGACGGCTCCGGCGAGTCGGTGGCACCCGGGCCTCCGGCCACCTCGCCCGCGCGCTGCTCGACCCCGTGCCGCGCGGACTCGGGCACGTCGCACACCTCGATCCGGCGGCGGTCGCCGCCCAGGTGCAGCAGCGTTACCTGCACGCGCGCGTCCGTCAGCGCGGGAGCGCCCTCCTGCGGCCACTCCACGAACGCGACGGTGTCGGGGCGCAGGTAGTCATCCAGCAGCCCCGGGTCCTCGCACTCCAGTCCCGCCAGCCGGTAGAGGTCGAGGTGGGCGACCGTGACCCCGGCGGCGCGGTAGCGGTGGCCGATCCCAAACGTCGGGCTGGTGACGGGGTCCTCCACGCCGAGCGCGCGCGCTGCTCCGCGTACGAGTGTCGTCTTGCCCGCGCCCATCTCCCCCCGCACGAGCACCACGTCCCCCGGCTCAAGGCGCGCGGCCAGCGCGGCGCCCACCGCCTCGGTCTCGCCGGGGGCCGAGGTCTCGCTGGTGGGCACGGGAGAACTGTAGTGCCCCGCGCTCCTGCTCCGCGAGGCGTCGCCCTACGCCGCGCGCAGCTGCTCTTCGTAGGAGAGCGCGCGGCGCTCGAGCGCGCCACCTGGGCCGATCTGGTAGGCGCCCATGCGCACGAGTGGCGGCGAGTACGCGTGGATCGTGACGGCGGGCTGGGTGCCGGCGTGCAGCACGCGGTGGATCGCGTGCGCCGGGACGTTGAGGCACTCGCCGGCCACGCACTCCCGCGCGACCGGTGCGGCGCCCACCACGAGCCGCTCCTCGCGCACGCGGCCGGCGATGACCGCGATCCCGCCGGCGGACTCGTCGTGGTCGTGGAAGCCGGTGTCCTGGTTGTCGCTCCAGCAGATCAGCCACGCGTTGACGCGCGCGTCGGCGAAGATCTGCTCGTACACGCGCGTGTCGCGCTCGTGGCGGACGAGGTGCCGCCACCGCGCGGGCGCGGTGGCGAGGGCCGCGGCGAAACGCTCCAGCTGCTCGGGGGTGAGCGGCGCGTCGGGGCCGCCCGCGGCCGGCGGCGGCTCCGGCGTCGCCAGCAGCCGCTCGAACCGTGCGGCGGCCGCGTTCAGGGGTCGGCGGGCGGCGGGCCGCGCGGCAGGCTCCGCCGCGAACCACACGAGCCGCGTCGGGCGCGCGCTCACCTCGCCACCACCGCCTGCAGCGTCCACGTGCGCTGCAGCAGCTGGGCGCCGTTCTCGGCGAGCAGCGCCTCCCGCCCGGTGGGCGTCGGCTCGACGACCGGCCGGTCCGAGCCGTACACCAGCTGCTCGGCGCCGACGCGGCGCGCCATCGCCTCGACGGCGGCCGGACCGTAGGAGGAGGTGTCGTAGAAGGTCTGCGGGTCGCGCAGGTCCACGGGCGGACCGCCGCGCGCGGCCAGCCGCTCGCTGAGCAGCGGCGCACCGCCGGCGAGCATCGCGAACACGACCCGCAGCCGCGGGTGCTCGCGGCGGCCGTGCGTCACGAACGTCAGCCACGCCGCCTGCATCTGGGCGACGTAGTCGGTCAGAGGCCGCCACCACAGCGGCTCGCCGAGCGCGGCCTCCGCCGGGCGCCACTCGGGCCCGGGGCCGGGGTGCACGAACAGCGGCGCCTCGCGGGCGGCGATCCGCTCCAGCAGCGGCCCGTACACCGCGAGCGCGTCGGGGTGGGCGAGCGCGCCGGCGGGTAGGGCAACGCCGACGCAGCCGCGCGCGAGCAGCCGGTCGACGTCGCGCGGGTCGGGCTCCCGCAGCGCGACCGGCCCCCACGCGGCGAACGCGCCGGGCAGCGCCTCCACGCTCTCCAGGTGGGCCTCGATCAGCTCCCCGACCTCCTCGCGCGGCAGCGCCTCGACGCCGATCGCGCTCGACAGCGCCACCAGGCCCAGGTCGAGGCCGTCGTTGTCCAGCAGACGCACGCGCCGCCCTGGCGCTTCCGCCGTGCGGTCGATCACGTACGGCTGCTCGCCTGCGCTGTGCAGCACCGTGAGGCCGTGCGAGCGCCGCACGAACGGCAGCGTGCGGCGGGCCGCGAGCGCCTCGAGGAGCTGGGCGGTCCAGATGTGCTGGTGGACGTCTACGCGCATGGGTGCGGGTGGGTGGTTGGGCGTGTTGGGCTTGTTGGATGTGTTGGGGGTGGCAGGCCGGGAGATATTCCCTATAAAGTAGATCGAGAATATCATGTTTGCTCCCCAGCTGCAACCGGTATCGGCTAAAGAACAGCGCAGACGCTGCCGATAGAGGACAAACCTCCTCCCAAGCAGTGCGACCGGCCCACGATCCCTCTCCCGTGGGCCGGTCGTCTTTAAGGGCGTGCTCAGGGCCGCAGCGCTGGAGGCCCGCCAACCGGCGCTAGAACAGACCCATTTGGTCGGCCGTGGGCTGCGCCGCGGCGTCCGGCCCCACGGCGTCTGGCCCGTCGAGCTTCCTCGGCCGCCTCGGGCACCTCCAGCCACTGCGCCTGCTCGGGGGCCGGCTGCGCGAGCAGCTCCGGCAGGCGCTGGAAGTCCTCGCGCAGGGTCTCGAGCATCCGCGGCGTGTACAGCGCCGCGGCGGGGTGGAAGATCGGGTAGAGCCGCACCGCGCGGCGCCCCACGGCCAGCACCTCCGCCCGCCCGTGCAGACGCGTGATGCCCGTCGGGTCCTCGCGCAGGAGCTTCGTCGAGAAGTTCCCGAGCGTGCAGATCACTCGCGGCTCGATCAGCTCCACCTGGCGGTACAGGTACTCCCGGCAGTTCTCGATCTCCGCGGGCTGCGGGTCCCGGTTGCCGGGAGGGCGGCACTTGAGCACGTTGCAGATGAACACGTCCTGCCGTTCCATGCCTATCTCGCCGAGCAGCTTGTTCAGCAGCTTGCCCGCCGCCCCCACGAACGGCAGCCCCTGCTCGTCCTCGCTCGCCCCGGGAGCCTCCCCCACGAACATCAGGTTGGCGTCGGCGTTGCCGGCGCCAAAGACCACGCTCTTGCGCGTGGCCGCCAGCTCCGCGCAGCGGGTGCATCCCCGCGTCTGCGCGAGTAGCGCCTTCAGAGCCTCGCGCCGTTCGACAGCAGAGCCCGCTCCCTCTTCGGAAGACATTGAGGCATGATGGCATCCTCGGCGGAGGCGTGTACCCCGCATCCGGACCGCGGTTCGGACTCGCCCCAGAGCGCAGCGCACACACCGACAGGCCGGCGAAGTGGAGCTCCTACGGCCGCTCGCCTGCCACAGGAAGTCCGTCCGATCGCGAGAGCATGATGCATGCCATGCTCGCGTCCGGCGCCCATCCAACGCATAAGCTTTGCGTTGCCCGCAAGGCCGTCGTCCTCCTCTCTGGCGGCCTGGATTCGGCCACCGCGCTCGCGATCGCCCAGAGCGAGGGCTACGAGCCATACGCGATCTCCTTCCGCTACGGTCAGCGCCATGCTGTCGAGTTGGAGGCCGCATGCGCGGTGGCCGAGACAGCTGGTATCGCGCCGCCCACTATCGTCGACATCAACCTCGGGATATTCGGTGGCTCGGCCCTGACGTCGGACCTCTTGGTGCCCAAGCACGACTCGGTCGAGGAACTCGGCGAGGGGATCCCGCTCACTTACGTGCCAGCTAGGAACACGGTCTTTCTCGCGTGTGCGCTCGGGCACGTGGAGGTGCTGGGCGCCGATGACATGTTCATTGGTGTTAACGCTCTCGACTACAGCGGCTACCCGGATTGTCGGCCAGAGTTCATCGAGCGCATTGAGGCGGCGTTCAACGTCGCAACCAAGCGCACGGTGGAAGGTCATCGGCTCCGTATTCACACACCTCTGATCGACATCACCAAGGCTGAGACCATCCGCCGGGGACTCGCCCTTGGTGTCGATTACTCACTTACACGCTCATGCTATGACCCTGCACCCAACGGTGATGCGTGCGGCCACTGCGACTCCTGCCTCTTGCGTCTACGGGCGTTCGCCGAGAATGGTCTGACTGACCCTGCGCCTTACCAGGCGCGAGCGCGGGCCGCATAGCGTATGTCTGCAACGTCAACGATCCCCGCCTCCCATCGCGCGGCGGGTAGCGTAGCGCTACCCGTGGTCGAGATATTCGGTCCCACTATCCAAGGAGAGGGACCCGACGCCGGTGTGCCCGCGTACTTCGTGCGCTTCGGCGGATGCGATTACCGCTGCAGCTGGTGCGACTCGATGTATGCGGTCGACCCCGCCGAGGTCCGGGTCAACGCCGAGCGCATGACGACTGGGCAGATCGTCCAACACCTCGCCGCACTGCCCAGCGGGCCCGATCGCGTCGTGCTCTCGGGCGGAAATCCGGTGCTCCACGACCTCGGAGCTCTCGTCGTTGCGCTCAAGCACGAGCACAAACGGGTCGCGGTCGAGACCCAGGGTAGTCGCTGGCGCGACTGGCTCGCCGACGTCGACCGACTCGTCATTTCGCCCAAGCCCCCCTCGTCGGGCATGGCAAGCCCTCACGATATGGCTTTGCTGCAAGCATTCATGGACAACGTCACCTCCGACGCGGATCCCGTCCTGAAGATCGTCGTCTTCGATCAGACCGACCTCGACTGGGCCGCCGCACGGCATCATGACCACCCCGGCCTGCCCCTGTTTCTCTCGGCCGGCACCGACGTCGGACTGCCGGATGGAGAGACGCTCAGTCGCCTGCGCAAGCGCTACCGATGGCTGTGCGAAGCCGTCGCACGGCGACTCGACCTCCGTGCCGCACATGTCCTGCCGCAACTGCATGTGATCGCGTGGGGCACAGCGAGAGGGGTATGACGTGGAGCTCATCAAGGAGTTCACCTTCGAGGCCGCGCACCGTCTACCGGGCGTGCCCTCAGACCACCGCTGCGCGCGGCTGCACGGCCATTCCTATCGCGTGTTGGTTCACATCAGTGGCGAGGTCGATCCTGTGTCGGGCATGGTCATGGACTTCGCCGACGTCACGGCGGCGTTCAAGCCGATCATCAATGAGTATCTCGACCACTATTACCTCAACGAGGTTCCGGGCCTGGAGAACCCCACCTCAGAGAACCTGGCGTGTTGGATCTGGCGGCGCCTAAGTCCGACTCTACCCATGCTGAGCGCAGTCGAGGTACGCGAGACCTGCACCTCCGGCGTCATCTACCGGGGCGAGCACGAGTGATGAGCCTGCTCGTCGAGCACACCCTGCCCGATGTCCAGTCCGGCGGCGACGAGCGCAACGTCGCTCTGGATGACGTGGGCATCGCCGGGTTGCGCTACCCGGCGAGGATAGAATGCGCTGACGGCAGTTCGCAGCAGACGATCTGTGAGGCACAACTCGCGGTTGCGCTCGCTGCGCCGACGCGGGGCACGCACATGAGCCGCTTCGTTGAAGCGCTACACGAGCAGCGTGAGGCTCTCTCACCGGCGAGCGTCCTCGCGATGACGCAAGCCCTCGCCACCCGCCTCGACACCGACGAGGCGACAATCGGGCTTTCGTTTCCCCTGTTCGTCACGCGGGAGGCGCCCGTCACCGGACAGGAGGCGCTGCTGGGTATCGACTGCACGCTCACGGCACGCCTGAGAGCGGGCGGAGCCGAGGTGCGCATCGGAGCACGCGTCCCGGTTACGAGCCTCTGCCCCTGCTCCAAGGAGATCGCCGACTACAGCGCTCACTCCCAGCGCGGGCACGTGCTGGTCGAGGTGCTAGACGGCCACTGGCCGACCGGCGGCTCCGGGCTCTGGCCGGAGGAACTGCTCACCGTCTGCGATCAAGCGGCGTCGGCGCCCATCTATCCACTGCTCAAGCGCGCCGACGAGCGCCACGTGACGATGCTCGCCTACGATCGTCCAGCCTTCGTGGAGGATCTTGCGCGCGATGTCGCGCTGGCGCTGAAGGCAGACGAGCGAGTCGCGGGCTTCGAACTCGAAGTCGTCAACCAGGAGAGCATCCACGACCACCAGGCGTTCGCGCGACTGGCATGGAGGCGTCCGTGAGTGGAACCATCCTCGTCGTCAGCTTCGTGTACCGCGACGAAGCTCAAGACGCCTGACGGGCGGACGCTCTGGGCCGAATCGCTGTATGCCGGCCAGCAGCACATGCGCTTGATGCACGGGGTCAACGCCTACCGTGACGCCCGAGAGCCCGCTGGCAAGTTGCGCCTTCGCATCCTTTCTGCTTTCCACGGACTCCTATCTCCGCGAGCGCGCATCTCCTCCTACGACCACTCGTTCTCGGGCCTGCCGACGGCCGTCATCCGCCGTCAGGGCCGCGAAAAGAACGTGCCTGAGGACATCCGCAAGCTGTTGCGCGGGCCGTTTGACCTCGGCGTGCTACTGCTCGGCGATCCCTACCTGCGTGCGTGCGAACTCGACGCCGACGTCGAATTGGGGGGGCCGCTGCTCAGCTTCTGCAGCCCCGCTGTCGCCAGGCGCATGCCCGAGATTCGTGGGCTTCGCACGATCGCATTGACCAACGCCGAGGCGCGCCGCTTCTCGTGCGGCCTGATCGCGCTCAAGGGCGAGCTCGGGGGGCGTCTGCTCTCGCGACTCGCCGCCGAGCCGGAGGGGGTCGACAGCTTCGCCGCGCCCAGCGCAGACGTCCTGCGCCACCTCGAGAGGAGCCCGCGCCTGCGTAAAGCGCAGCCGATCGCGGCGTAGCGATGGATTTCTACTTCCCCGACAGCCAGGATCAGATCGATCCCGAGTTCGACTTCGACGCGGAAGTCCACCCCCCGTTCCACGTGCGCCAGCGCGACGATCGCTATGCACACGAGATCCATGACCAGCCTCCCTACAGCGGGATGCTCATATCCAAGACGATGATCGACGGCTACGCCGGCGCCGGCCGCTACACCGCCGCGCAGCGCCACCGCCTCCACCGCCTCGGAGTACACAAGTTCTTCCGCCTGCCCGAGGGGCTCAAGGTCATCGGCGACTGCGGCGGCTTCAGCTACGTCGATGAGGACGTTCCCCCGGTCACGATTGACGAAGTCATCGACTTCTACGAGAGCATCGGGGTCGACGAGGGCGTGTCCGTCGATCACGTGATTCTCGCCTACCAATCCGACCCAGCCGCCGGCGAGCCACAGGAGGAGTGGCTCGATCGCCAAGCCATCACGCTCGAATTGGCGGCTGACTTCTTGGCCGAGCACAGCCGCCGCGGCTGCCGCTTCATGCCCATGGGCGCGGCGCAAGGATGGAGCCCCGAATCCTACGCCGCCTCGGTGCAGCGCCTCCAGGAGATCGGCTACCGGCGCATCGCGCTCGGGGGGATGGTGCCACTCAAGTTCCCGCAGATCCTGGCCTGCCTGGAGGCGGTCGCCAGAGTGAGACGGCCCGATACGAGCTTCCACTTGCTCGGCATCAGCAGAGCCGAGCACTACGCCACTTTCCACCACTTCGGCGTACGCAGCCTCGACTCCACTGCGCCATTTCGACAGGCTTTCAAGGACGACAAAGACAACTACTACACGACAGGCGACGAGCACCACATCGCCCTGCGCATCCCGCCGTCGGAAGGGAACGGGAGCCTCCGCGGGCGCATCCAGGCCGGACAACTCGACCAGAGCGTCGTAAGGGCAGCCGAGCAGCGTGCGCTCGACGCATTGCGATCCTACGATCGGGACTCCGGCACGTTGACCGCAGCGTTGAAGGCACTGCGATCCTATGAGCAGATCTTCGATCGCAAAGGACGCGACCGCACCGAGGAGTACCGTGCCGTATTGGAAGCGCGCCCCTGGCAGAGATGCCCCTGCGCAGTCTGCCGTCGCTGGGGTCTGGAGGTGGCCATCTTCCGTGGCACCGAGCGCAACAAGCGCCGCGGATTTCACAATCTATGGGTCTTCAACCAGACGGTGCAGGAGCAGCTATCCAGGATGACCGCCGAGCCCACGACAGCAAAGGAGATGACCTGTGAGCCGCTCTGAGTTGCGCCTGCCGGCGCTGGAGATCCGTCAGGGCAAGCGCCGGCTCTATCAGTTCGGGGTCGACGGCAAGCGACTCGCGGACATCAGCACCGTCTCGCGCATCCACCGCGACGAGGGGGGCCAGATCGGAGGCTACCAGCGCCCCGAGGTCCTCCGCCACGTCAGCGCTATCCGCGAGTACCTGGAGAGCCCCGAAGCACTCATGCCCAATGCGATCGTCATCGCATTCGACTCGCGCGTGCGCTTCGAGGCCGCGACGGACGTCAAGGTTACCGCCGGCTGCGCCGCCGGGAGCATCGTCATACCCGCCTGCGAGCCTGGCTCTCACGACGCGCCCGGATGGGTCGTGGACGGCCAGCAGCGGGTCGCGGCACTCAGGGACGCCCACCTCGACAGCTTCCCCGTACCGGTCGTGGCCTTCATCACCGACGACCTACGCGAGCAGCGCGCTCAATTCATCCTCGTAAACAACACCAAGCCGCTGCCCAAGGGTCTGATTCACGAGCTCCTGCCCGACACCGAGGGTCACCTGCCGCTC
Organism: uncultured Solirubrobacterales bacterium; assembly: GCA_963821775.1. Lineage (GTDB taxonomy): Bacteria > Actinomycetota > Thermoleophilia > Solirubrobacterales > Solirubrobacteraceae > Palsa-744. Next base: position 173,385 of record CAWGFB010000003.1, read on the forward strand.
GTGCTGCTGCGCAAGCGCTACCCCTCGAAGCTCCTCTCGCTGCTCAACCTGCTCCCCGACTCGCCCATGGTCGGAGCGATCAAGACCCCGACCATGCCCGAAGGGCGCATCCGCGACAACTCCGTCTTGAAGATGATCGAGAACTCAATCACCAACGGCGCGCTCTACCGCTACCGCGACGCGCAGACCGGGGAGGGCGACACCAGCCGTATGCTGCAGGTGCTATGGAACTTCTGGGGCGCGGTCGCGGAGACCTGGCCCGAGGCATGGGCATCGCCGCCGCGGAAGTCGCGCTTGACCCACGGGGTCGGCATCGTCGCGCTTGGGTATGTGATGGATGAGATCACCGAAGTCTGCGCGACTGGCCTCGAAGTCCTGACGAAGGAGACCTACGCCGCACATCTCGATCCATTGGTAGAGATCTGCGCGTGGACGCGAGGGCAGTGGGACTTCGGCCTGCGTGAGCACCGCCCGTGGAACGAGCTCCAGGTCACGCCGAAAGACATCGACAAGCTTGCGGATCTGCTGCTGCGGACGTATCGCAGCGCAGACGTGTCTTCGACATCCTCAAACAGCCAGTCCCACAGACAGGCGCTCTTGGCTTAACCCTGTGGCACAACCTCATCAATACGACGCACTTCGATCTGATAGTGGTTCCCTGCGCTGTCAGTGCGCTGGTTAGCTGCCTCAACCGCCTCGCTGAGCTTCTGTGAGTAGTCCTTGCATACCAAGACCCCTACGGCTGGGTTGATACCCTCGGCAACCAGTCCATCCCATCCAGCCAGCAGTTGATAGAGATTAAGCACTCGGCCATTTGTTACCTTGAGCTCATAGATGCGTATGTTCTTCTTATCGACCTCTACGAAGATATCGATGTCGATACCCCCTCCCCATACGCTACGATCCTTTGTCACTTTAGCGCGGGCAAAGGTGCCGGAAAGAATCAGGATCAGCTTCTCGCGTAGCGAATTCTCAGACTCAGACTTGGTAGTTCTCTCGGGTCGGAACTCCGCAACATCTAGACCCGATAGAAGGCGCTCCCAATTTTCAGCGTGCGGATCCAGGCCCGTCTTATTATTCGTCGTCCTAAAGTCCGATCCTACTCTCAACTCACCCACGAAGCGGTTGAACTCCACGGTCTTGGGAATGTCAGGCCAGATCGCCTCGAACACCCCAGACTTGATGACGCGACCACGGACCACGATGTCCACCCCACAACGTGCGTTGGAGCCTTGGTAATAACATTTCAAGGGATACGGCCAACCTCTCTCGGTCTCTGCCTCAGGGTCCTTCACCGAGTAATCAGCCATTCCGTACGAGTAATCGAAAGTGTATTGAGTACCATCATCGAGTGTAAAGCGCCGAGTTACCGTCTTACACTCACCCTCAAACGGAACATCGATAGGTTGCACAACCCTGTGCGTCCACTCTCCGCCCTTCTGCCGATAGGCTAGCCTGATCGAGTTGCCTTCCTTGAGGAAGTTGCGGTGCATCACACCCAGATGCTCACCGAGACGTCGTGCCAGGATCTCCAGACCCGCGTCCCCACGACGATAGACTGAGCGGAAATACTTCCAGCGCACAGAGACTCGAACCTTGGTTCCCGTCTTCGCTTCTTGCAGGTGGTGAAGGTTCGCCGCCCACTTTCCACGATCGGCGTCATCGCGGACTGACATCTTAGTTGACAGCGGACCAGTGACATGCAAGAAATGATCATCGCTGATGCTAGGATCAGCAGCCGAACGTGTATAGAGATCAAAGTTGCTGGAGTTGCCGCCAGTGAGCAAGGCCAGAGCATTCTTGAGCCCAAAGCCATGCTCATTAAGCACACCACGCTTGGAGCCCTGGCCACCAGGATTGAATACATGCTCAGTTACATCCGCAAGTGTCATTCCAATGCCATGATCGGCTACCTGGACCTCCACCGTGTCTCCGTCAATCTTTTCGAGCGTGACCTCCACAGTAATCGGTTGAAGGCCCTCTCCAAACTCGACCGGAAGTCGCGCGGAAAGGGCGTTATCAATGAGCTCGCCCAGCGCGTCTTGAAAGTCCATCTCCTGTCGAGCCAGACCTTGAAAATACTGGTCGGCGTCGAGCACTGTATTGAACACGTGACTAGGCATGTCTCCCGCCTACGCCCCCACCGCCGAGGAGTCTCGATCGAGGATCGCCGCCGCCACCCGCTCGGCGATCTGCCGCCCGGTGAAGCCAATCTCCTCGTAAAGAAGCGCCGGCTTCCCGTGCGTGACATACCGGTCGGGGAGACCAATACGGATCAGGCGCACCCCACCGGCGCCCGCGCCCGCGTCGTTGAGGGTCTCCCACACCGCCGTGCCAAAGCCGCCGGCGAGCACGCCGTCCTCGACGGTCACGAGCAGATCGTGCTCGGCGGCGAACTGCGCCATCAGGCCCGCGTCGATCGGCTTGGCGAAACGCGCGTCGGCCACGGTGGCCTGGACGCCGCGCTCTGCGAGCAGCGTCGCGGCCTCCAGGGCCTTGCTCACCCCGAGGCCGTAGCCGATCAGCGCCACCCGCCGCCGGCCGGGGCCCGCCTCGCGGAGGATCTCGCCGGCGCCGATCGCGATCGTCCGGGGGGCTTCGGGCAGCGGCACGCCGACGCCCTCGCCGCGCGGGTAGCGCAGAGCGATCGGGCCGTCGTCGTAGAGCAGCGCGGTGTGCAGCATGTGCACCAGCAGCGCCTCGTCGCGCGGGGCCATCAGCACGATGTGCGGCAGGCACCGCAGGTAGGCGATGTCGAACGCGCCGTGGTGGGTGGGGCCGTCGTCGCCGACGAGGCCCGCGCGGTCCATCGCAAACACCACGTTCAGCCGCTGCAGGCACACGTCGTGCACGATCTGGTCGTACGCGCGCTGCAAGAAGGTGGAGTAGATCGCGGCCACCGGCTTGCACCCCTCCAGGGCGAGGCCGGCCGCGAACAGCACCGCCTGCTGCTCGGCGATGCCGACGTCGAAGTAACGCTCGGGGAGCGCCTTTTGCAGGAGGTTCAGACCGGTGCCGGAGTTCATCGCGGCGGTGATCCCGACCACGCGGGGGTCCCGTTCGCACTCGCGCACCAGCGCCTCGCCGAACACGCGGGTGTACTGCGGGGGCGTCGGCGACGCGGCCCGCGCGGCTCTCTGGGCGGCGCTCACCACCGGCGCGGGCGCCGGGGAGCCGTTGAGGATCGAGTGGGGCTTGGCCGCGTGCCACTGCTCCATCCCCTCCAGGCCGCCCTCCTCGGCCGGGGCGAAGCCCTTGCCCTTGACGGTGGCGATGTGCACCACGACCGGGCGCCCCGCCGCCAGCGCCTCGCGCAGCGCCTCGCGCAGCGCGCGTACGTCGTGGCCGTCGATCACGCCCATGTAGGCCCAGTCGAGCTCCTCCCACCACAGCCCCGGCGCCCAGAACGCCTTCAGCGACTCCTTCAGCTGCGGGCCGAGCTTCTCGAAGGCCGCGCCGACCGCGCCCGGCAGGCGCGCGAGGCCGCCCTCCACGCCCTCGCGGACGTGCCACAGCCGCGGGTTCAACCGCACCCGGTTGAAGTACCGCGAGAGCGCGCCCACGTTCGGGGCGATCGACATGCCGTTGTCGTTGAGCACAACCACGATCGGGGTCCCCAGGCCGCCCGCCTGGCTGATCGCCTCGAAGGCGACGCCGCCGGTCATCGCCCCGTCGCCGATCACCGCCACCACCTTGCCCTCGGGATGGGAGTCCCCACCACCCGCCCCGAGCAGGCGCATCCCCTCCTTGATCCCCACCGCGTACCCCACCGAGGTCGAGGCGTGGCCGGCGCCCATGATGTCGTGCGGGGACTCCTCGCGGGAGCAGAACGGGGCGAGGCCCCCGTACTGGCGGATCGTCTGCAGCTGCTCGCGCCGGCCCGTGAGGACCTTGTGCGGGTAGGCCTGGTGGCCCACGTCCCACAGGATCTTGTCGCGCGGGGAGTCCAGCAGCGAGTGCAGCGCGACCGCCAGCTCGCACGTGCCGAGGTTGGCCCCGAAATGCCCCCCGATCTCCCCCACCGTGTCGATGATGTGCTCGCGCACCTCCTGCGCCAGACGCTGCAGCTCCTCCTCGGAGAGGCCGTGCAGATCCTCGGGACCCTCGATGCGGTCGATCAGGCTCATGAGGTGCGGGTGTAGATGAAGTCCGTGATCTGTTCGAGCTCCGCCACGTCCCGCGCGGCGTCGGCGTCCTGGAGGCCCGCGCGTGCCGCCTCGGCCAGAGCGGCGCGCGCCAGGCGGTGTGACTCGCCGGCGAGGCGCTTCGCTTGGTCGATGCCGAACTCGCTCACGTAGGTGCGCTTGCCGTGACGCTCATCGCTGCCTCTGGGCTTGCCGAGCGTTTCCTCGGTCCCGGTCACGTCGAGTATGTCGTCGACGATCTGGAACAACACGCCCAGCTCCGCCGCGAAGCGGCTGAACGCCATTGTCGCAGGTCCGTCGATCCCGGCCAGCTTCAGCACGCACACGACCGACGCGCCGATCAGCCGCCCCGTCTTCAGCTCGTGCAGGCGCCGCAGCCCCTCCGGCCCGCGCGCCGCGGTGTTGCGGACGTCGGCGTACTGGCCACCGACCATCCCCGCGGCCCCCGTCGCGGCGGCCAGCTCCGCCGCGGCCGCCAGCACCCGCTCCGGCGCGGCGCGCGGGTTGCTCAGCAGGTGGCGGAACCCTTCCGCGTACAGCCCGTCCCCGGCGAGGATCGCCACGTCCTCGCCGTAGGCCACGTGGCAGGTGGGCTGCCCGCGGCGCAGCGGATCGTCGTCCATCGCCGGCAGGTCGTCGTGGATCAGCGAGTAGGTGTGGATCAGCTCGATCGCCCCCGCCAGCGGCAGCGCCGCGGCCCGTTCGAGGCCCACAGCGCGCGCGCTGGCGAGCGCCAGCACCGGGCGGATCCGCTTGCCCCCACCCAGCAGCGAGTAGCGCATCGCCTCGTCCAGGCCCGCCGTGAGCGCCTCCTCGGAGAAGCGCAGCCGCTCCAGGTAGCGCTCCACCTCCACCCGCAGGTGCTCGGGGTAGGCGGCCCCGTGTGCCGTACCCTCGCCCACGCTCGCGCTCGCCATCCTTAGAGCAGCGTGTCCTGGCCGGGAAGCGGCGCCGGCCCCTCGTGGGCGTGCGCACGGCAGTCGAGCTCCGCCCCGGCGCGGTTGGCCAGCGCCGCGCACTCGTCCACCAGGGTCGCCGCCGCGTCCGTGGAGAGCTCGCCCGAGCGCAGCTGCTCAGCCGCGCGCTCCAAGCGGGCGATCAGGTCGTCGAGGGAGTCCGCCGCGTCGTCGCTCATGTCCGAGCATTCTCTCGCACCTCGCGCAACGCTGCCGCCAGCACCCCGTTGACGAACCCGGGGGCGTCGACGCCGCAGAAGCGCTTGGCGCTCTCCACCGCCTCCTCGATCGCCCCCTCGGGGGGGATCGGCGTCTCGCCGGGAACCGCGTCGGGGTGCAGGATCTCCACCAGCGCCACACGCAAGATGCTGCGCTCCAGCGGCTGGATGCGCTGCGCCGACCACCCGTGGGCATGGTGGTCGATCACCGCGTCGAGCTCCGGCGCCCGGTCGGCCGCGGCGTGCGCGAGGGCGCGCGTCATCAGCGAGGCGCCCGCGGGGAGCGTCTGCGCCAGGGGCTGGTCGGTGAGATCGTGCTGGTAGAGCGCCACCACCGCCTGCCGGCGCTGCTCGGAGCGGCGCACTACCGGCCCCGGCCGCGGCCCGGGGCCCGGGGGCCCAGACCCTCAGGCGCGTGAGACATACTCGCCCGAGCGCGTGTCCACTCGCACCCGCTCGCCGACGTTCACGAACAGCGGCACCTGGATCGTGGCGCCGGTCTCCAGGGTCGCGGGCTTGGTGCCGCCCCCCGACGCGGTGTCCCCGCGTAGGCCCGGCTCGGTCTCGGTGACCTCGAGGTCCACAGCGCTCGGCAACTGCATGTCCGAGGGGCGCTCGTCGATGAACAGCAGGTCCACCTCGGTGGAGGGCTTGACCCACCGCAACGTCTCGCTGAGGCTGCTCTCCGGGATCGCGAGCTGCTCGTAGGACTCGGTGTCCATGAAGTGTGCGTCGGTGCCGTCCGCGTAGAGGAACTGCATCCGCCGCGCCTCGGTGCGCACGGGGCGGAACTTCTCCCCCGCCCTGAACGTGCGGTCGATCACCGCCCCGTCGGAGGCGCGGCGCAGCTTGGTGCGCACGAACGCGCCGCCCTTGCCGGGCTTTACGTGCTGGAACTCGAGGATCTTGAAGACGGTGCCCTCGACCTCGATGTGGTTGCCGTTCTTGAATTGGTTGGTCGTGATCACGGCTGCCAGGGTAGCGGGAGCGCGGCCAGGTACCCCCTCAACCAACCGTCGCCACCAGCTCCCCCACGGCCGCGTCGAGATCCCGCGCAAAATCCCCGGCGTCCGGGAGCGCCTCGCGGTCGGCGTAGACACCGAAGCAGGCGCGGTCGTTGACGCTCGCCATGCCAACGGAGAGCGCGTGGTCCTCGGCGAGCGGCACGACGGGGTAGGTGGCCCGCAGGGGGCAGCCCAGCATGTACATCTGCGACGGCGGGCCGGGGATGTTGGAGACCACGAGGTTGAACGTGCGCGGGCTGGCGAAGACGCGGGAGATGGCGTGCTGCACGACGCCGGGCGTGCGCTCGGCGGCCCTGAGCGCGAGGTCGGCGCCCTCGGGCTCACCCGCGCGTTTGAGGCGGCTCGTGGCGTCGTGCAGGTGGTGCAGGCGGCGCACCGGGTCGGGCTCCTCACAGGGCAGCTCCGTGAACGCGAAGCACACGCGGTTGCCGAGCTCGTCCCCGGCGGCGCGGACGCTGACGGGGACGAGCGCCTTGAGCGGCGTCGGGGGCTCGCCGCGGCGGCCCAGGTAGCGGCGCGCGGCGCCGGCGACCGCGGCGAGCAGCACGTCGTTGAGGCTTGTCCCGTGAGCGTGGCGGACCCGGCGCAGGTCCTCGAGCGGCCGCTGCGCCCACGCCAGCGAGCGCTGCGACGAGAGGGGCCTGTTCAGGGGGCTCGCGGGCGCGGCGCGCAGCGCGTGCTCGAGCGCCCCCGCCACGCGCGGGACGCCGCCGGCGAGCGCGCACGCCGCGCGCGCGGGTGACGTCACGGCACGCAGCGGCCAGCGCAGCAGGTCGAGCTGCTCGGCGGCGAGGTCGCGTGCGCCCCGCGCCAGCAGCCGCACGCCGCCGGGCTCGGGCTCGGCGCGCCACTCCTGCGGCGCGCAGGCGTCGGGCTCGGGTGTGGGGTCGAGCAGCAGCAAGCCGAGCTCCACCGCCGCAAGGCCGTCGACCATGCAGTGGTGGGCCTTGCCGACGACCGCCCACTGCCCCTCGCCGGCGTCCTCGCAGATCCACATCTCCCACAGCGGGCGGTCGCGGCGCAGCGGCACGGACAGCACCTCGTCGACGGTCTCGTGCAGGGGGCCGGGCGCCCAGTAGACGTGGCGGTCGATCGCGAAGGCCGGGTCGTCCACCCACTCGGGCGCGCGCAGGCCCAGCGGCACGGGGGCGAGCTTCTGGCGGTAGCGCGGCGCGCGCGCGTGGCGGCGCTCGATGTGCGCGCGCACCTCCGCGAAGCTCGGCCGGCGCCCGGCGGCGTCGGCGGAGAAGAGCGCGACCCACCCGACGTGCATGTGCGCGGTGGGGCTCTCGACCGCGAGGAACGACGCGTCGAGCCCCGACAGCCGCGCGCCGCTCACCGGCCACCGCGCCCATCGGTGGGGGGCGCCGGGCAAGCACCCACGCCCCTGCCCCGCCCATCGCCGGGCGGCGCCGGGGACGCGCCGGCGGGTCTCACCCCACCACCGCCAGCGGCGCCCGGTCGTGGCGCTCCCTCCACGACGGGCGCCCGCCGCCGGCCCCCGCGGGCCGCGGCAGGGTGTGAGCGCGGGGGATCGGCCGCCGCCCCCACTCGGCGGCGAGCGCGAACTCGATGAGCCGGTCGAAGTACACGGGCAGCGGGGACGTCGCCACGCCGCTGCCGTGCAGCGCCACACGAGTGCGGCGGTTGTCATAGGAGGCGCGCGCCGCGAAGTACGGGAAGAACACCTCGCTGCGCCGCAGCGCCTGCCGGTAGCGCTCGTCGCTGCTGGAGCGCATGAGCAGCGGGTGCACGACACGCCGGTAGAGGCCGGGGTCGAGCAGCCACGGCGCCGGCCGGCGGAAGAAGGCGGTGGCGAGCTCGACGACCTCGCCGACGGTGCTGGCGTGCGCGCCGGCGGTGAGGTGGAAAGTGGCGCCCTCGGTCTCGCGTGCCCGGGCGAGCGCGAAGAGGGCGTCGGCCACGTAGTCGACGGGTACCGCGTCCACGGGCGCCGAGCGGCGCGCGGGCAGCGCCAGGTAGGAGCCGCGGGAGAACGCGCGCAGCGGCCAGTACAGGACGTTGAACGCGGACGTCCACCCCGTGGCGCGCTCCCCGACGATGATGGAAGGGCGCGCAACCGTGACCGGCAACCGCCCGCGCGCGCCGGCGACGAGATGCTCGGCCTCGAACTTGGACTGCTCGTAGGCGTTGCGGAAGCGCTGTCCGACGTCGAGGTCGTCCTCGCTGAAGCACCCGGCGTGCTCGCCGGCGACGTACGCCGTGGAGACGTGGGTGAGGCGGCGCAGGCCCCCCCGCGCCAGGCAGCGCTCCGCCAGCTCGAGCACCCGGCGGGTGCCCTCCACGTTAACCGCGCGCGCTTGTGGCAGGTCGAGCTCGAAGGAGACCGACGCCGCGCAGTGGACGATCTCCCCCACCTGCTCGGCGAGCGCATCGCGGCGGCGCCCGCGCAGGCCGAGCCGGGGCCGTGTGAGGTCGCCGCGAACGGGCACCACCCGCTCGGCGTAGGGGTGGGCGGCGCCGAAGAGAGAGCGCAGCGTGCTCTGCACGCGCGCCGCCGCCGCGGCGTCGTCCGCGCCCCGCACGAGCGCGTACACGCGCCGGTCGGTGCGCTCCAGGTAGCGGACGAGCAGCTCCATGCCAAGGAGCCCCGTCACACCCGTCAGCAGCACACCGCCCGACGGACCGGGGGGTGTCGTACGCGGCTCCAACGGGGTCCTTATACCGAGGTGGCGGCGTTTCCAAACATCAGGCCGTCTCACGCCACGACCGTCAGCTCCTTCGGCAACCCGGTCAGCACCTCGCACCGCCCCTCGCGGACGACCACCAGGTCCTCGATGCGCACCCCGAAGCGCTCGGGGACGTAGACGCCGGGCTCGACCGTGACCACCGAGCCGGCGCGCAGCGGCTCCTCGCCGGCGGTGCGCGACAGGCGCGGGGCCTCGTGGACCTCGAGGCCGACGCCGTGGCCGAGGCCGTGACCGAAACGCTCGCCGTGGCCGGCCTGCTCGATCACCTCGCGGGCGACCGCGTCGATCTCTCTGCCGTTGCGGCCGGGGCGCACCGCCGCGAGGCCGGCGAGCTGGGCGCGGAGCACGAGCTCGTACACCTCGCGCGCCCCCTCGGGGAGCTCGCCGGTGGCGTACGTGCGGGTGCAGTCCGAGCAGTACCCGTCCAGCAGCGCCCCCCAGTCGATCGTCACGAGCGTGTCGCGGGGGATCGGCTCCGCGCGCGGTTCAGCGTGGGGCAGCGCGCCGTGCGGTCCGGCGGCGACGATCGTGGGGAAGCTCGGGCCGGCGGCGCCGAGGCGGCGCATGCGCAGCTCCAGGTCGATCGCCACCTCACGCTCGCTACGCCCCGCCAGGCCCCCCTCCAACACTTCGCGCAGGGCCGCGTCGGCGAGCTCGCAGGCCGCGCGGATCGCCGCGAGCTCCGCCGGGGCCTTGACGGCGCGCAGCTCCTCCACCAACCCGCCGCACGGCACCAGCTCCCAGCGCTCGCCCAGCAGCTCGCGCAGCCGGGCGTGGCGCTTGACGGTCATCGCGCCCTCTTCAAAGCCGAGGCGTCCGCCGCGGGGGAACAGCTCGGCGAGGGGGGTGCGCGGCGGCTCGACCTCCTCCCCCTCCCCCTCCTCATCGTCCTGCCCGCCATCCGCGGCCCCGCCCGGCGAGAGCTCGTGGGCGAGCGCCTCTGCCAGGTCGATCGCGAAGATCAGCCGCTCATACAGCTCCGGCACCTGCGCGGCGGACTGCGTGTCGTAGCGGAAGTCGGTGAGGAACAGGTTGGGGGGCGTGGCGCCCGCGGCAGCGCCCGTCCGCGCCGCCACCAGCGCGAGGCCGTGGGTGCCGGTGAAGCCGGTCAGGTAGCGCAGGTTGACCGGCTCGGTGACGACCAGCAGCTGCGGCGCGGCCTCGTGCTCGCGCAGCAGCGCCGCCAGCGCGCGGGTGCGCTCCAACTCCGGACGGGCGCCTGCTCGCTCGCTCACAGCCACGCCCGCCGGCGCGTGCCCCGCCCCCCCCGGCCCGCCCCGAGGCTCACGCCGCGGCTCCGTCCAGCACCTCGCGCAGGCGCGCCAGCGCCACGCGGTAGCCGTCCACGCCCTGCCCGCACACGGTGGCCACGCACAGGTCCTCGATCACCGACAGCCGCCGCCACGGCTCGCGTGCCCGCACGTCGGAGAGGTGCACCTCGACGGCCGGCAGCCCGGCGATCTCCAGCGCGTCGTGGATCGCCCACGCGTAGTGCGTCCACGCGCCGGGGTTCAGCACGATCCCGTCGGCGTCGTCGCGCAGCAGATGCAGCCGCTCCACCAGCTCGCTCTCGGAGTTGGTCTGGAAGAAGCGCGCGCGCAACCCCAGCTCGGTGGCGAAAGCGCCGACCCGCTGCTCCAGCTCCGATAGCGTCAACGTCCCGTACAGCGCCGGGTCGCGCGCGCCCAGCATGTCGAGGTTCACCCCGTGCATGACCTCGATCCGGTAGGACGCGTCGCCTGCCACGACAGCAGCCTACGAGACCAGCTCCGCCACCGCCGCGCGCAACTCGCCCTCGGGCACCTCGCACCCGACGCGCACGTCGCCCGGAGCGTGCACGAGCACGAAAGGGGTGCGCGCGCCGACGCGCTTCTTGTCGTGGGCGACGGCTGCCACCACCTCATCCACGCTCGCGCCCTCCAGCGCCACGGGGAGCTCGCGGGCGCGCAGCAGCTCCTGCACGTGCGCGCGCAGCTGCTCCCGATCGGAGAGGCGCAGCGCGGCGAGCAGCCCCAGACCAACCGCCTCGCCGTGGCGGTAGCGCCCGTAGCCGGTGGCGGTCTCGATCGCGTGGCCGACCGTGTGCCCGAGGTTGAGCGCCTGACGGCGGCCGCCGTCGCGTTCGTCCTCGGCGACGACCGCGAGCTTCAGGCGCACGCAGGCGAGGATCGTGCGCTGGTCGGGCGCCGAGCCCGGCGCTTCGGCGCCGACGCGCTCCCACAGCTCTCCTCCCGCCAGCAGCGCCGTCTTCAGCACCTCGACCCAGCCGGCGTGCAACTCTGCCGGGGGGAGCGTGCGCAGCGCGTCGGGGTCGACCAGCACCGCCGCGGGCTGGTGGTAGGCGCCGACGTAGTTCTTCGCCTCGGGGAGGTCGACGCCGGTCTTGCCGCCGTAGGCGGAGTCCACCTGCGCCACCAGCGTCGTCGGAACCTGCACGACCGGAACCCCGCGCTGGTAGCAGGCTGCGCAGAAGCCGGCGAGGTCGCCGACCACGCCGCCGCCGAGCGCGACCAGGTGGTCGGCGCGCGTCATGCCCGCGAAGGCCAGCCCGTGCCACACGTGCTCGGCGGTGGCGAGCGTCTTGGCCGACTCGCCAGGGGGGATGGCAATCAGCCTGGCCTCCTCGCCCGGGGGGGGCGCGATCGTCTGGGTCAGTCCTGACAACTGCGCCCCGTACAGCTCGCCCACGGTCTCGTCGGTGACGCAGAAGGGCCGCGAGGCGACAAGGTCGAACGGCCAGACACTTGCGAGGCGCTCGTCGTCCAGCAGGCCACGTCCGACGAACACGGGGTAGTCACACGAAGCCGCCGCGGCCCACAGAAGGCGGGCGTCGGCCACCTCTTCGTATAGCCCACGGCGCTCTACGTACAGCGCGTCGAAAGCGTCGCGATCACGCGCAAGGGGGCGCTCGGAGCCCTCATCGGCCGCGCGAACCCGCTCCCAGGCTAGCTCCGGCCCGACCTCGACCAGGGCGCTCACGTGCCCGCCCAGCGCCGCGCGCACCCGCTCGGAGAGTACGCTGCCGCCGCCCAGCGCGATCACGTCGCGCGTACCGGCCACGTCCAGCAGCTGGCAGACCAGCTCCTCCTCGGCAGCCCGAAACGCCTGCTCGCCGTGAAGCTCGAACTCGCGAGCGACAGAGTGGCCGAAGCGCTCCGCCAGCAGGGCGTCGGTGTCCAGGGGAGTGCGCCCGCGCCGCTCGGCCAACCGGAGGGCGAGCGTCGACTTGCCCGCCCCCATGAACCCGATCAGGACGAGCGCCACCCGATGCGCTCCTCGTACGCCCGCAGCGCCCCAAGCACGTCGTCGATGTGGTCGCCGCCGAACTTCCGCCGGTAGGCGTCGGCCAGCACGAGCGCGACCATCGCCTCCCCCACCACCCCCGCGGCGGGCACCGTGCAGGAGTCCGTGCGCTCGCGCAGCGCCTCGGCGGGCTCGAGTGTGGAGATGTCCACCGAGCGCAGCGGCTTGGTAAGCGTAGGCAGCGGCTTCATCGCGCCGCGCACCACGAGCGGCTCACCCGTCGTCATCCCCCCCTCCAGCCCCCCGGCGCGGTTGGTCTCGCGGTAAAAGCCGCGGGCGGCGGAGTAGAAGATCTCATCGTGCGCCTGCGAGCCGGGCACCCCGGCGACCTCGAAGCCGTCGCCGATCGCCACGCCCTTGAGCGCCTGGATCGAGAGGATCGCCTGCGCGAGGCGCCCGTCCAGACGCTCCTCCCAGGAGACGTGCGAGCCGAGGCCGGGGGTGAGGCCGAAGGCGAGCACCTCGAAGACGCCGCCAAGGGACTCGTTCGCCTTGCGCAGCGCATCGATCTCGGCGACCATCGCGCGCGTGGCCTCCGCGTCCAGGCAGCGCACCGGGGAGTCGTCCACCGCGGCGAAGTCATCGAGCGCGAGCGCCCCCTCCCGCGCGGGCGCGCACACCGAGGCGATCTGCACCACGTGCGAGCGCACCTCGACGCCCAGCGCGCGCAGGAACGCCTTGGCCAGCGCCCCGCCGGCCACGCGCGCGGCCGTCTCGCGCGCGGAGGCCCGCTCGAGGATGTTGCGCACGTCGGTCTGCCGGTACTTCCACGTGCCGACGAGGTCGGCGTGGCCGGGCCGCGGCAGGTGCACCTCGGGGATCTCCTCCTCGACGGGCCACGGGTTCATGCGCGTCTCCCAGTTCGCGTAGTCGCGGTTGGCCACCTGCAGCGCCACGGGCCCCCCGAGCGTGCGCCCGTGCCGCACGCCGCCGGTGACGAGCGCAACGTCGTGCTCGATCTTCATGCGCCCGCCGCGCCCGTGGCCGAGCTGGCGCCGCGCGAGGTCGGCGTCGATGGCCTCCCTGCGCAGCTCGAGACCCGCAGGCAGGCCCTCGACGATCGCGGTCAGGCCGGGCCCGTGTGACTCCCCGGCGGTGGTGAGGCGCAACATGGTCGCCAGCATATGCGCACCGGGCGTAAGCGTGCGAGAGGGGTGGGTCGGGGGGATCGTCCGCGCGGCCAGGTGCGGGGTCCCGCGCCTGCAACCGCGCGGCCTCCGTGCCGCGCTACCGGGGCGGGCTGACGTCGCGGGGCGTCAGATCAGTCTTCGACGGCCCGGCACACGAGTCCTCTCTTGCCGAACGCCTACCCGTGCCCGGCGCGCAGCCCACGCAGCCAGCGTCGGATGACGGTCCGAGCCGACGCCTACCCGTGGTGCGCGTGGTGGTGGCGCGCGATGCGAGCGATGACCGAGTGCCGGGAGGTGCCTTCCAGCACCAGCTCGTACACCACCGTCTGCCCCGAGGGTTCGAGGATGCTCAGTTCCTCCGCGCCGCCGAGCGGCAGGAGGATCGATTCGCACTGCGAAGCGCTCGGCTTGCAGGTGGCGGGGCCCTTGGGGATCACTTCGCGGGCGAACGTGAAGAGGGCGCTTTTGTTGTCGGAGCCGAGGCTCTTGAAGACGAGCACGGGGTTATCAGCCGACGGCAGCGGCTCCCCCTGCTTGACGGTGGCGTAGGGGGTCAGCTGCGAGAGCTGTCCCGGCGTCGTGGGCGCCGGGCCGAACAGCACGCTGACCGTCTCGACGATGTGGTGCACCGTCTTCAGCTTGGGCGCCGGTGCCGGCGCCGGCGTGGAGGGCGTCGTGCCCGCGCCGCCGGAGGAGGCGGGCGTGGACCTTTCAGAGGAGGGCGCCGCGGAGGCGGACTTCGCCGCAGTGCGCGTGGTCCGCGTCCGCAGCGAGGGAAGCGGCGTGAAGGGGTCGTGCGAGCCTTCCCGGTGGCGGTAGCGACCCCCTTCGGTCGTCTCGGAGACGGCCGCGTTGGGGTTGGCGGGCGCCTGGGCGACCGCGAGCGTGGCACCACGCGGGGTGGGCGGCGTGACCGGGCCGGCCGCGGCCACCGGCTTGGCGGAGCTGGCGCCGGAGAGCACGGCGTACGCGAGCGCCCCTGCGAGCGCGAGACCGAGCAGCGCCACGATCGGCAGCACCCGCCGGTCGAGGAGGTCCGAGCGCAGGGACTTCAGGAGCTCACTCATGGCGCGGCCCTCACAACTGCCGGGGTGGTCGGGAGCGAGGACGAGGAGGCGGAGCCGGAGGCGCCCGGGCCGACCGCCGTGACGCCGCCGGTGAGCCCCTGGCCGGCGGGCAGCACGTACGCGGTCGCGGTGATCGTTGCGGAGAGCACCCCGCCCGGCTTGCCGCCCTGGCCGTTGTTTTCGATAGTGACGTCGGCACCCTGGATCGTGAGCAGGCGCCCGTTGACCTGGACCCCGCCGGAGGAGGTGCGCCGCACCAGGCCCTCGACTTCGCCCATCAGGTGCGCGAGCCCCTCGAAGCTGCCCTTGAAGACGAACGTGAACGGCAACTGCGTGAAGCCGGCCGGCGTTGCGGCGGAGGACGAGGAGCTCGAGGAGGAGAGCGGCGTGGAGCTCGGCGCCGAGCCGCCCGTGCCCGTGGCGATCGAGCTGAAGTCGACCTCGCGCTCGTGGGAGGCCTGGTCGAGCTCGTAGATCAGCGAGGGCACTTCGCTGCTCGGCGGCACCGCCTTGCCGAGGCTCACGACCGAGACGTACGCGGTGGCGTAGCGCTGCTCGGCCGAGCGCGCTTCGGTCGCCTGCGTCTGGGCGCTTTCCAGCTGCTGGCGGGCGCTCTGCACCTGCGTCTGCACCTGGGCGGCCTGCTTGCGCTCCG
Source organism: uncultured Solirubrobacterales bacterium (assembly GCA_963821775.1). GTDB lineage: Bacteria > Actinomycetota > Thermoleophilia > Solirubrobacterales > Solirubrobacteraceae > Palsa-744. The sequence continues at coordinate 188,595 of CAWGFB010000003.1, forward strand.
GCGAGACCACGAGCAGCCACCCGGCGGCGAGCACGGCGAGCACGATCACCCCGCTCAGCACGAGACGGTCGCGCGCAGTCATCGGGGTACCCTCGCGGTGCTGGAGAGGACGCGTCCGGAGTGGCCGGCGGAGCCTCCTGCCGAGCCGGGCGCGGCGGCGGCCTCGAGCGCGTGCACGTCGCCGGCCGGCGGAGCCGGCAGCGGGGAGAACGTGACCTGCGCGGAGAAGACGGGGTAGCCGGCCGGGCACGCGCCGCTCCCCCCGGAGCCGCCGGCGCTCGTGGACTTGGTCGAGCTCAGCAGCTCGACGGCGCTCACGCCGCTCACCAGGCGCAGGCGCACCAGCGTCTGCGCGACCACGGACTGCGAGACGGCGCACCCGGAGAGCGTGACGGTGGGCACCTGGCCGGGGGGCGTGGCCGAGCTGACCGACGCGCCGGCGCCCGCCGCGGTCGTGGAAGCGGAGGAAGAAGGAGAAGAAGAGGAAGAGGAGCCCGAGCTGGAGCCGACCGTGCCCTGCAGCGAGCTGAGTGCGACGTCGGCGGGCAGCACGCGGCTCAGTTCGCCCAGCGCGCTCGCCCAGTCGAAGCGGGAGCCGACCAGCTGGGAGATCGCCTGCAGGCGCTGTTCGCGCATCGACACGAAGCTCGTGTAGGAGGCCAGCTCGGCAGCCTGTGCTTGCAGCCGCTGCGCGCGCACGGTCAGTTCGGCGGCTTCGGCGCGGCGGGTGGAGAGCTGGTGGTGGGCGAGCCCGTACGCCGCAGCCAGCACCACGAGACCCGCGAGCAGGCCCAGCACGGCGAACATCGCGCCCTCGGAGCGCGAGCCGACGGCGGCGCCGGAGCGCTGCTCGGAGGGGATCAGGTTGACGGCCCTCACCGGGGCGCCTCCTCGGTCGCCAGGCCGGTTGCGATCGCCAGCCGGTGGGGAGAGACGCTCTGGGCGGCGGCCGGGTCGGCGAAGCGCACCGCCCGGCGGCGCACCGCAATACCAAGTTCGCCTTCGAGCGCCTCGGGGAAGCCGCGCAGCTCCAGCGCCGGGCCTGAGAGCACGACGCTGCGCACCTCGCCGCCGCCCTCCTGGGAGCGGTGGAAGTCCAGCGAGTTGCGCACCTCGCCGACGATCTCGCGGATGCCGTTCTCGAGCACCATGCGCACCTCGGGGTCGCCCCCGGCCACGGGCGCGGGAGCCGCAGGCTCCTCGCGGGCGGGCGGCGGCGTCGCGACGAGACCCTGGGCGAGCTCCCACGTCTCGAGCTGCCCCACCGCGTCCTCCACGGGGACGGCGTTGCCGTCCCCGGTGGCCTGCGGCTCGCCGCCGGCCTCGGACTCCGCGGCGGCGCTCGGCGCCGGCGCGGGCGGGGCGGCGGGGGCGGGGGCGGGCGCCGGCGCGGGGGCCAGCTCGAAGTCGGCCAGCAGCGCGCGCGCGTCGACGAGTGGGATCCCGCGCCGCTCGGCGATCTCGACGGCCATCGCCTCCAGGCCGCCGCCGACGACGCGGGTGAAGCGGCACAGGGTGCCCTCGGCGATCGCCATGTTGGTGAGCCCGCCGACGTTCAGGTACAGCACGCGCTCGGCGGCGTCGGGCGCCCCGTCCGGCGCGGCGCCCTCGGCGGGGACGGGCACCGCGCCCCGGGCGTAGAGGGAGCGGATCAGCGCGAACGCGGAGAGGTCGACGCCCTCGGCGCGCAGGCCGGCGTGGCGCACGGCGCGTAGCAGGCGCTCGACCATCTCGCGCTGAGCGGCGACGACGATCACGCGCTGGCGCGGGCCGGCGGGCGTGTCGAAGACGCCGAGCGAGTGGAAGTCCAGCACAGCGCTGGCGAGCGGCATCGGCACCTGGTCCTCGGCCTGGGAGCGGACCGCGGCGGCGAGCGTCTTCTGGTCGTCGACGGGCGGCAGCTCCAGCGTGCGCAGGACGGTGCGCTGGTTGGCGAGACCGACCCGCACGCGCCGGCCCAGCCCGGCCTCGCGGAAGAGCTCGTCCAGTGACTCCCCGAGCGCCCGCTCGTCGAAGACCTCGCCCTCGCGCACGGTGTCGGGCGGCAGCGGCGCGCCGGCCGCGCGCTCGACGACGATCCCGCCGTTGACGTGCGCCTGCACGGCCGCGACGTAGCCCGGCTGGATGTCCAGGCCGACGACGTCGGGGCCGCGGCGGCCGCCGAACGGGAGGTGGAGGTTCAGTGCGGGGAGGGTGGGCATGGGAGCGTGTACGTCCTGGGTGCGCGTGCGGCGAGTGCAGCGGCCACGCGCCGCGACGGCGCTGCCAAAGCGCTCATCGACCCGCGCGGGCGATCGCTGAAGGGGCGGGGGGCCCGGATGTCAATCCGTCCAGCGCCGGCCGCGTACGCGACAAGCCGTGCTAGGGGGACGCCCGCGGCCGGGCGCAGCGCAACCCTGGCCGGGTGGAGCGCAGAGGAGTCGGCGCAGGTCGCCCGCATGGGAGCGTGATCGGCGGCTGAGCCCGATCGCTTGAGCGCCGCGTGGGCGTGCCCTACCCCGCGAGCGCGCCCTACCCCCCCGTGGACCCTTACCCCCAGGGGAAGCGCACCGGCCCGAGCGTCTGCACCTCGGGCTCCAGCGCCACGCCGGTGTGCTCCAGCACGCGGCGGCGGCCCTCGGCCATCAACGCGACAATCTCGGCGGTGGTCGCGGCGCCGGTGTTCTCGATGAAGTTGGCGTGCTTGGGCGTGAAGCGCGCGCCGCCGACGGTCAGGCCGGCGCAGCCGGCCTCCGCCAGCAGCAGGCCCGCGGTGCGCCCCGGCGCCCCGGCGCCGTCGGCGGGGTTCTTGAAGGTCGAGCCGAACGTGCGGATGCCCTGTGGTTGAGCCTCGTGGCGGCGGGCGCGCAGGGCGGCGAGCGTAGCCTTCACCTCCGCCGGCGCGGCGGGGGTCAGCATGAACGCGACACGCACCACGACCTCACCCGCGCGCAGGGCGGAGCTGCGGTACGCGAAGCCCAGGTCCCAGGGGGCGCGGCGCTCCAACCGCACGCCGCCGTCCTCACCCGCGGCGTCCCCAGCGTCCCCCTCCACGTCACCGCCGTCACCCGTAGCGTCCCCAGCGTCCCCCTCCACGCCGTCGCCCTCCCGGCCGCCGCCCTCCGTGTCCCGTGCGCCGGCAAGCTCCACCCACTGCAGCGTCCGCGCCAGCTCGCCGCCGTAGGCGTTGGCGTTCATGCGCACCGCGCCGCCGACCGTGCCGGGAATCGAGACGCCGAACTCGATCCCCGCCAGCCCCGCCCGCGCCGCGTACGCCGCCACGGCGGGCAGGCGCGCACCGCCGCCGCACATGAGCCCTCGCTCTCCCACGCGCTCGATCGAGGCGAGCTCGCCCTCCAGCTTTACCACGAGGCCTCGTACGCCCTCGTCGGCGACCAGCAGGTTGGAGCCCGAGCCAACCACCGCGACGGACACACCCGCGCGCCGCGCCCACGCGAGCACCGCCAGCAGCTGGGCCTCGCCGCCGACGCGCGCGAACAGCTCGGCGGAACCGCCCGTGCGCACCGTCGCCAGCCGGGCGAGCGGGAAGTCGCGTTGCACGTAGGGCGGCGGAGCGGCGCTCATGGCGCGTCCCGCCCTTCACCGGCGCCCGCGCCCGCATGCTCCCCACCCGCGTCGCGGCGTCCGCTGTCACCGTCGGCGCCGGACGGCGCGCCTGGCGCCTGCACCAGCCGGCGCCCCAACTCATCGACGTCGCCGGCGCCCATCGCCACGCACACGTCTCCCTCGCCGAGCAGCCCGCGCAGCACCGGCTCGGCGTCGGCGAACGTCGGCAGCCACAGCACCGGCCGGCCCTCGGCGGCGTCGGCCGCCGCCTGCGCGATCAGCAGGCCGCTCACCCCCGGGTGCTCGGCGGCGCGCTCGCGGGCGGGGTACACGTCGAGCACCGTCACCACGTCGGCGAGCGCCAGCGCGGCGCCGAAGGGGCGCGCGAGCAGCGCCGTGCGGGAGTAGAGGTGCGGCTGGAAGACCGCCACCAGCCGGCGCGGCTGGAGCGTGCGCGCCGCACGCAGGGTCGCCGCCACCTCGGTGGGGTGGTGGGCGTAGTCGTCGTACACGCGCGCGCCCCCCGCGCTCCCCACGAGCTGAAAGCGCCGACCGGCGCCGTGGAAGCCCGCCAGACCCGCGATCGCGCGCTCCAGGTCGGCGCCGGCGAGGCGGGCGGCCTCCAGCGCGGCGGCGGCGTCGAGCGCGTTGTGCGCGCCCGGCACCGCCAGACGCACCTCGTGCTCGCGCCAGCTGAAGCGGGCGCCGGCGGCGGTGAGCGTCGGGTCGGGGACGTCGTAGGCGACCAGCTCGGCCTGCGCGGGTGCCAGCTCCAACAGCTCGGGGCGGTCCCACACCACCACCGCGCGGCGGGCGCGGGCGAGGAACGCCGCGAACGCCGCGCGCACCTCCGCGAGCGAACGGAACGTCGCGTGGTGGTCGAGCTCGACGTTGGTGAGCACCGCCACCTCCACCTCCAGCGCGAGCATCGAGCGGTCGGACTCGTCGGCCTCGAGCACCAGCCACTCCCCCCCGCCCCAGTGCGCGTTTGGCAGACCGCCCCCCACGGGAGCGCCGACCAGCCAGCCGGGGTCCATGCCCGCGGCGCGCAGGGCGTGCACCAGCATTGCCGCAGTGGTGCTCTTGCCGTGCGTGCCCGCCACGGCCAGCGTGCGCCGCAGGGCGCTCAGCTCGCCGAGCAGCTCCGCGCGGGGACGCTCGCGCAAGCCGCGCGAGCGCGCCGCGGCGCGCTCGGGGTTCTCGGGCGGCACGGCGGAGGAGTACACGACCTCGACGTCCTCGCCCGCGGGCACGTGGGCGGCGTCGTGGCCGATGGCCGCGTCGAGCACCCCGTCGGCGCGCAGGCGCTCCAGGTAGGGGGAGTCCGCGCGGTCGGAGCCGCTGACCTCGGCGCCCAGCGCGTGGGCGGCGCGCGCGTAGGCGCTCATCCCGGCGCCGCCGACGCCGACGAAGTGCAAGCGCCGCCCGCTCCAAGGGCCACTCATTCCCAAGACACTCGCGTAGACGAACTACGCACGGCCGCCTCCAGCAGCTCCTCCGCCACCACCTGCGCCGCGTCGGGGCGCGCCAGCCGGCGGGCCGCGGCGCCCATCGCGCGCAGCCGCGCGGGGTCGGCGAGCAGCGCGGCCGTCTCGCGCGCCAGGCGCGCGGCGGAGAGCTCTGCGTCGGGGATCGTGACGGCCGCCCCGCCCCGCTCCATCCAGCGCGCGTTGGCGGTCTGGTGGTCGCCGGTGGCGTGCGGGTAGGGCACGAGGATCGCGGGGCGGCCGTGGGCGGCGACCTCGAAGAGCGAGCCGCCGGCGCGCGCGAGGACCAGGTCGGCGGCGGCGAGCGCGTCGGCGAAGCCGGCGAGGTCCAGGTACTCGCGCAGGTCGTACCCCCCGGCCCGAGCGCCCGGCTCGCCGCCTGCGCGGCCAGCTCGGCGTGGTCGCGGCGCCCGCAGACGTGCAGGACGTGGAAGGCCGCGCCCCCGTACGCCTCGAGCGCGGCGCGGTTGATCGAGCGCGCGCCCAGCGAGCCGCCGAACACCAGCACGCACGTCTGGTCCGGCTCGATCCCCAGCCGCGCCCGCGCGCCGGCGCGGTCCTCCTGGGGCGGGGGGATCGGGCGGCCGGTGACGCGGTAGCGGCGCGCGCGCCGGCGCCGCAGCCGGCCTCGGCGGGCGGGACCGTCCTGCCCGCCGCGGCCACGGCCGTCGAGCGGGAACGCGAGGCACACCCGCCGCGCCCCCGGCGCGAGCGCGCGGTTGGCGAGGCCGAGGTGGCTGTCGGCCTCGGTCAGCACCAGGGGGATGCGGCGGGTGAGCGCGGCCAGCCCGACCGGCCCCGCGACGTAGCCGCCGCCGCCCAGCACCGCGTCGGGGCGCAGCTCCCCGAGCAGCGCGCGGGCGCGCACGGTCGCCCGGAGCGCCAGCACGACCGCCCGCGCGGCGCGCAGCGGGTTGCGGCGGTCCAGGCCGGCGACCGCGATCGTACGCAGCTCGTACCCGGCGGCCGGCACCAGCTCCGCCTCCGCGCGCTCGCCGCCGACGAACGTCACCTGCGCGCCGCGCGCGCGCAGAGCGTCAGCGACCGCGAGCGCCGGCACCACGTGCCCGGCGGTGCCCCCCGCTGCGATCACGATGGTCGGCCGCACTGCGCTCACCGGCCCATCCTGCCGCTTTGCCGGCTGTGCTGCGGTCTCGGGCAGCCTGCCGCGGCGTGCGTGTTCCCGCGCCGGTCGAGGGGATTCGTTTCCCGGCGTCGCCCACGGCGCGCACGTGCGCGGCGGTGCCGGAGGCGACGTTCAGCAGCAGGCCCATCGCCGCGAGCATCACCACCAGCGAGCTCGAGCCGTAGGAGATGAAGGGCAGCGGCACGCCCGTGAGCGGCGCGAGGCCGAGCACGGCGAAGACGTTGAGCAGCGCCTGCGAGAGAATCAGCGAGGTCATGCCCACGGCCAGCAGGGCGCTGTAGAGACTGCGCGCCCGCCGTGCGGCGCGCAGGCCGGCGTAGCCGATCAGCCCGTAGAGGAAGAACAGCGCGTACATGCCGACCACGCCGAGCTCTTCGCCGATCACCGCGAGGATGAAGTCGGTCTGGGCGTTGGGCAGGTAGAAGAGCTTCTGCACGGACTGCCCCGGCCCGACGCCGAAGAGGCCGCCGGAGCCGATCGCGATCTGGCCCTGCACCGCCTGGAAGCCGCCTTCGGTCGGGTGCGCCCAGGGGTCGAGGAAGGACGTCAGCCGTGCCCGCGCGTAGGGGCGCGCGAGCGCGTACAGCGCGACGATCGCCAGCGTGACGCCGGCGATGATCGCCATGTTGCGCAGCGGGATGCCCGCGGCCACGAGCAGCGCGCCCGTCGTGAACGCGATCACCAGCGCGGTGCCGAGGTCCGGCTGCGTGACGACCAGCAGGCAGGCGCTGCCGACGACGAGCAGCAGCGGCCGCCCCAGCGCGCGCAGGTCGTGCACCTGCTGCGGGTGGCGCGCGAGCAGCGTGGCCGCGTACAGCACGAGCGCGAGCTTCAGCAGCTCCGAGGGCTGGAACTGCAGGACGCCGGGGCCGATCCACCGCCGCGCGCCGTTGACGCTCACGCCCACGTGAGGGATGTGCACGGCGAGCACGAGCACGAAGGAGAGCGCCAGCAACGGCCCGACGGCGCCCTGCACGCGGGCGACGCCGTGGCGTGCGAGGTAGTGCATCAGCGCGAGGCCCACGCCGCTGAAGATCAGGAACTTCACGAGGTAGGCGCTGCCGTCGCCCTGCCCCTGCAGCAGCGCGGGGGCCGAGGAGGCGCTGTAGACCATCACCGCCCCGAACGCCAGCAGGCAGAGCGTCGCGGTCAGCAGGATGCGGTGCTCGAGGGGCCGCTCGCGGCCGGCGACGCCCTGGCGCCGCCACGGCGTGCGGCGGCCGGCCGTCTCCCGGCCACGGGCCTTGGCGGTGGCGCCCCGAGCGGCAGTCGGCATCCCCGCTCACTTCGACGCGGGGGCGCGGATGCCTCCATCAGGTGCCGATCCGGCCTTGGGGCCTATCCCGGTTGGGACGTGCGGCTGGGGCGGTCGAGGGTCGAGCGAGGCGCGGACGCAAGGGCGAAGGCGTGGTGGGCCCACGTCGAGCCCGAGGACCAAGCCTCGCGAAGACCATCGGCCGTATCCAGGTGTGCGGACCAACTGGGATAGGCCCTTAGGGCTCGCGAATCAATAGATGGCGGGATCGGGGTGCTCGGCTGGTCGATGCCAGACGCCGCACGCGAGCGCAGGCGTACCGGTGGTACGTCGAGCATCGTGGGTGGCGGCTGGCGCCGCCAGACGAGTGCACCGGACCGTCAGATATTGATTCGTGTGCCCTTACCCCATCCGTGCGACGAGAGTTCCAAAGCGCTCGCCACGCGCCTCGAAGTCGGGAAACTGGTCGAAGCTCGCGCAGGCCGGCGAGAGCAGCACCGTCTCGCCCGCGCGCGCCGCCGCGGCGGCCGCCGCCAGCGCCCGCTCCAGGTCGCCGCACGCCCGCAGCGGCACCTCCCCGTCGCCGTGCGCGCTGTGCACGCCCTCCAGCGCCGCCGCGATCTCGGGAGCTGCCTCGCCGATCAGGTAGACGGCCCGGCAGTGCGCGGCCACGGCGTCGCGCAGCGCGGCGAACTCCTGGCCCTTGCCCCGGCCGCCGAGGATCAGGTGGACCCCCCCGTCGGGGAAGGCGCGCAGCGCGACCACCGTGCTCGCCACGTTGGTGGCCTTCGAGTCGTTGACGTACACCACTCCGCCGCGCTCGGCCACCTCCTGCAGGCGGTGGGGGACGCCCGGGAACGTGCGCAGGCCGGCGCGCACCGCCTCGGGGTCCACGCCCCGCGCCAGGCACACCGCCGCCGCGGCGAGCGCGTTCTGCAGGTTGTGCGCGCCGCGCAGCCGCACCTCCGCGGCTGCCAGCAGCGGCTCTCCCCGCCAGCACAAGCGGTCGGCGCGCAGTGCGCCCCACGCCCCCTCGCCCTCCCCGAAGGGCACCCGGAGCACTCCAGGCGGGAGGGGGATCTCAGACTCCCCCGCGGGCACCACCGCCACCTCCCCTGCACGCTGGTGGGCGAAGATCTCGAGCTTCGCTTGGCGGTAGGCCGCGAGCGTGCCGTGGCGGTCCAGGTGGTCGGGCGTTATGTTGAGCAGCACCGCGGCCTCGGGGGCGAAGGCGAGCGTGTCCTCCAGCTGGAAGGAGGACGCCTCGCAGACGACCGTCGCATCCTCGGGCACAGCGCCCACGAGGCCACTGAGCGCCGTGCCGACGTTGCCGGCTACGGCGACGGGCAGACCGGCGGCGCGGTGGATGTGGCCGATCAGCTCGACCGTGGTCGTCTTGCCGTTCGTGCCCGTGACCGCGATCGTCTCGTTGGGCAGCAGGCGCCACCCCAGCTCCAGCTCCCCCAGCACGGGTACCCCCCGCTCGCGTGCGGCCGCGACGACGGGGGCCTGCGCGGGCACCCCGGGGCTCTTGACCACGGCCCGCACTCGTTGCAAGTGCGCCAAGCCGTCCTCGCGCAGGTGCACCTCGACGCCCGCGCCGGCCAGTTCCTCCGCGCCAGGCGGCTCCCCGGCGTCCACGCCGATCGCCTCCTCGCCCCGCGCGCGCAGCGCCCGCGCCGCCGCGGCGCCCGAACGCGCGAGACCGACGATCAGGTAGGGGCCCTCGGGGAGCGGCGGGCGCGGCTTCACCGGGCCGGCCTCCGCGGGCCCCTGGCAAGTCCCGGGATCGGACGCCCCGGAGATGGCGGGTGGCTCACCTGATGCTCTGGCGGTAGACCGTGAAGCCGATCGCGCAGCAGATCGCGGCGATGATCCAGAAGCGGAGGATGATCTTCGTCTCAGACCACCCGCGCAGCTCGAAGTGGTGGTGGATCGGGGCCATCAGGAAGACCCGCCGGTGGCGCAGCTGGAAGTACAGTACCTGCACCACGACCGAGAGCGCCTCGATGACGAAGATGCCGCCGAGCAGGATCAGCAGCACCTCCGTCTTGGTCATCACGGCGAGCGCGGCGATGGCCCCACCCAGGCCAAGCGCGCCCGTGTCCCCCATGAAGATCGTGGCCGGGAAGGCGTTGAACCACAGGAAGCCGATGCAGCCGCCCACCAGGCACGCGGAGAGCATCGCCAGGTCGTTGACGGGCGAGACGTACTCGGCGGTGATGAACGTGATGCCGATGTACGCCAGCAGCACGATCGCCGCGCAGCCGGCGGCGAGGCCGTCGAGGCCGTCGGTGAGGTTGACCGCCGAGGTCGTGCCGGCGACCACCAGGTAGATCAGCACGGGGTAGAAGGGGCCGAGGTCCACCGAGTAGTCCACGACCCGCAGGCGCAGGGTGGCGGGGAGGTGCGCGCCGCGCGTGGCCACCAGCCACAGGCCCACGGAGATCGCGATCGTCACGATCAGCTTTGTGCGCGCGCGCAGGCCGAGCGAGCGGCGGCGCACGAGCTTGGTGTAGTCGTCGGCGAAGCCGAGCAGCGCGCACGCGATCGCCGTGCCGAACACGCCCACCGCGCGCCATTCGAAGTCGCTGAGGATCAGGAAGGGAACCGAGACCGCGACGAACACGATCACGCCGCCCATCGTCGGGGTGCCGGCCTTCTGGCGGTGGCCCTCCGGGCCCTCCTCGCGGATCTGCTGCCCGAACTCGCGGTTGCGCATGAACTCGATGAACTTCGGGCTGAGGAAGATGCAGATCAGGAGCGCCGCGGTGCCCCCGATCAGGATGCTGCCCACGTCAGCCCCCCGCCGGCCCCGCGGCCGCGGGACCCGCCGACCCGTCCTGCGCGCCGTGTGGGAACGTCATCACGGCGGCCAGTCGCTCGGCGAGGACCTCCAGGCCCACGCCGCGCGAGCCCTTGACGAGCACGCAGTCCCCCGCCCGCAGCACTTGCGGCAGGAGCGCGGCGGCTGCCTCGGCGTCCGGGACGGGGTAAAGAACGCCCTCCCCCTCCCCCTTCCCCATCTCAGCGGCCAGGGGGCCGACCGCGACCAGCAGCTCCACGCCGCAGGCGCGGGCGTGCGCGGCGATCTCCCGGTGCCAGCGGGGCGCCTCGGCGCCCAGCTCGAGCATGTCGCCGAGGACGGCCACGCGGCGCCCCGTCGCGGTCGCCGCGAGATCGTCGAGCGCGGCGCGCATCGACGTCGGGTTGGCGTTGTAGCAGTCGTTGATCACCGTGATTCCGTCCGCCAGCGCGATGTGCTCGCCCCGCAGCGGCGAGAGCTCCACCTCCAGCCTCCCGGCCGGCGTGACGCCGAGCGCGCGCGCGGCCGCGACCGCGGCCAGCAGGTTGCGGAGGTTATGCGATTGCGTGAACGAGGGCCGCAGGACGATGCGCTCGTCCCCTGCGCGGTGGTCGAGGATCGTGACCTCGCCGTCGGCGCCAGGGGCGGCCAGCTCCACGTCACCACCCGGGCCGAAGGTCACCGTGTGCACGTCCGCGCGCAGGTGGGGCGCGAGCAGCCGCTCGTCGGCCGGCACCACCACGGTCGTGCCCGGCGCCATGCCGGCGATCAGCTCGGCCTTGGCCGCGGCGACCCCCTCCAGCGAGCCGACCTGCTCCAGATGCGCCGGGCCGATGTTGACGATCACGCCGACGTCGGGCTCGGCGATCGCAGTCAGCTGCGCGATCTGCCCGCGGCCGCGCATCGCCATCTCCACCACGACGACCGCCGTGCCCGGCGGCGCGGCGAGCAGTGTCAGCGGCAGGCCCACCTCCGTGTTGAGGTTGCCGAGGCTGGCGAGCACGGGCCCACCGACTGAAGCCGGGGGACGCCGCCCTCCGACCGAAGCCGGGAGACACGCGCCTTCGGCGCGAATCCCCGTTTCGGCCAGCATCCCGGTTTCGGCCGGCGCTTCGGCGCCGCGCAGCACGGCGGCGAGGATGTCCTTGGTCGAGGTCTTGCCGGTCGAGCCGGTGACGGCCACGACCCGCGCCCCCGCCTCGCCGAGCGCCCGCCGCCACGCGCGCGTGAGCGCGTGCAGCGCCGCGAGGGGGTCGGGGTGGGCGAGCACCGAGCTGATCGCCGGCATGGCGGCCTCGCTGTCCGTGTCCCCCGGCATCGGGGCGCTCGTGAGCGCCTGCGCGTGCTCCGGCGCCACCAGCACTCCCCACGCGCCGGCGTCCAGCGCCCGCTGCGCGTAGGTCCCGCCGTCCACACGCTCGCCGCGCAGGCCGACGAAGAGGTCGCCGGGCTCGACCTGACGCGAGTCGACGACCACCCGGCGGGGCGCCCCGTCGCCGGCGCGCAGCAGGCGCGCTTCGGCGGCCGCCGCGATCCGCTGCACGCTCCACCCCATCACGCCGCGTCCCGCCCGGGCTGGGGCGCGCCGGCGGCCGCCGCGATCCGCTCCACGCTCCACTCGATCACGCAACCGCTCCGGCCACCCGCGAACGGCGGGCGCGCAACGCCGCGCGAGCGACGTTCACGTCGTCGAACGGGATCTTCCTCCCGTCCGCGAACTCCTGGCCCTGCTCGTGGCCCTTGCCGGCGATCACCACCACGTCGCTGGGCGCGGCAAGGTCGATCGCGCGGTCGATCGCGGCCGTGCGGTCGGTGAGCGCAGTCACGGGCGGAGCGCCGAGGTGGCGAGCGCGTGCCGCTCCTTCGAGGATCTGCTCGATGATCGCCTCGGGGTCCTCCGAGCGAGGGTTGTCGGAGGTGACTATCACCACGTCGGCCAAGCGTGCCGCGGCCTCGCCCATCAGCGGCCGCTTGCCGCGGTCGCGGTCCCCGCCGGCGCCGAACACGCACACCACGCGCCCCCTCGCCAGCTCGCGGGCGGCGCTCAGCACGTTCTCCAGCGAGTCGGGGGTGTGAGCGTAGTCCACGAGCACCGCGAACTCCTGGCCCTCCTGCACGGGCTCCATGCGCCCCGGCACGCGCACCCCCCGCTCCAGCGCCGCGACCAGTGTGTCGAGCTCCCCGACCGAAGCCGGGTGACACGCGCCTTCGGCGCCGGCCGATTCGGGGATGCGAGCGGAGCGAGTGTCTCCCGAATCGGTCCCCGTTTCGGCCAGCGCGTGCACCGCCGCGAGCGCCCCGAGCGCGTTGGCGACGTTGAAGCGGCCCGGCAGCGGCAGGACCACCGCGCGCGCGCCGTCCGGGGTCTCCAGGCGCAGGCGGCAGCCGCCCTTGGAGAGCTGCACGTCGCGGGCGCGGTAGTCGGCCTCGCGTTCGAGCGCGAACGTCACCGCGCCCGGCACTTCCGCCGCCAGCCGGCGTCCGTAGGGGTCGTCGACGTTGATCACGCTTACGCCGGGCGGCGGCTGCCCGCCGGCTCCGGGCGCGTCGGGCAGGAACAGCAGGCGCTTGGCCTGGAAGTACTCCTCCATCGTGCCGTGGTAGTCGAGGTGGTCCTGGGTGAGGTTGGTGAACACCGCCGCCGCGAAGCGGGTGCCGGCGACGCGGCCCAGCGACAGGGCGTGCGAGGAGACCTCCATCGCGCACGCCCGCTCGCCCCCGTCGAGCATCGCGCGCAGGTCGGCCTGCAGGTCGATCGCCTCGGGGGTGGTGCGTTGCACCGGCCGCTCCTGCCCGGCCACAACTGAGGCCACGGTCCCCAGCAGCCCGCACGGCCGGCCGCTCGCCTCCAGCAGCGCCCGCACGAGGAACGCGGTCGTCGTCTTGCCGTTGGTGCCGGTCACGCCCACGACCTGCAGCTGTGCGGAGGGGTCGCCGTGGAAGCGCGCCGCCACCGGCCCCATCGCCGCCCGCGCCGAGGGCACGCGCACCTCGGGCACCCCCAGCCCGAGCGGCCGCTGCACCACGAGCGCCCCCGCCCCCGCCGCGACGGCTTGCGCGGCGTGGTCGTGGCCGTCGCTGCGCTCGCCGGGCACGCAGAAGAACAGCGCGCCGGGGCGCACCGTGCGGCTGTCGTACGCGAGGCTCGTCACCTCCACGGCGGCGGCGTCCCCGAGGCCGTCCCCGCCGAGCTCGGCGGGTATCAGGTCGGCCAGCCTCATCGCTGTGTGCGTCGTCTTCGCATCCACCTGAGTCTAGTTTCGGCCCCCGACGCGGCCGCTGACGTGGGCCCTATCGCGTGAGCCACTCCAGGGCCAGCTCCAGCGCCTCCGCGCGGCTGCGCCCGCCGAGATCGGCGCTGACGAAGGGGCCACCGATGAACAGCGAGAAGGCCAGCAGGCAGCGAGCCTCGACGTCGTCGTCGTCCTTGCAGATGGCTCCGAACAGGGAGCGCATGTAGTTCATTCGCCTGTTGTCGACCTGCCGCAATCGCTCGGCCACCGCCTCCTCGCGCCGGGCCCAGTTGCGGATCGCCAGCTCGATCTTCAACAGCTCGCCGCCTGCGGCGGCGGCCAGCGCGAACAGCCGCCCCAATCTCGACCTTGCATCCCCGTCCTGGGCCTCGACCGCCTCGATCACCTCGTCGACCCAGGTGCGCTCCCATGCATCCAACATCTCCCCGAGCAGCGCCTGCCGGTCGCTGAAGTGCCAGTAGAACCCGCCCTTGCTGACGCCCAACGCTTGGGCCAGGGACTCGATCCGGACGGCGTCCGGGCCGCCGGCGGCGAGGGCGCTCAGCCCCTCTTCGATCCACCGGTTGCGAGGCGTGCGGGTCGGGGGCGCCATGGCCTTCCTATCGCGTTCGGTTCGGTGTTGACACTCCCGACGACGATGCTAGCATGTGACTATACGCTGCCGTATGGATTGAGATGAAGCTCCCGAACACAGCGCACACCTCCCGGCCCTGGCGAATCCACGAGCTCGCCGGCGACTTTCGGCTCGAGGATGTCTGGGCGCTGCCGACGCACGGTCGAGCCGACGAGTTCCCGATCCTCGTCGAGGGGTTCGCCGCAGCCGATCCGGCGAAGACCGCGTCCCGCGCGACGCGGGCGCTGTTGTCGCTGCGGTGGAAGCTCGGCGACCTGTTCGGCCTGGACGACCCGGGCTCGGGGTTCGGGTCGCGGGTGACGACGCTTCGCGAGCGGCTGCCCGATGACCTGCGCGCCGCGGCCGGGCCGGAGTTTGAGGGTCTCCCATTCACCTCGCTCTACCTAACCGACGACGAGTTCGCCGCCGAGATCGCCAACCAGACGATGCACGGCATCCTGCACTTCGGCTGGGTCGCCGAGGGGAGCGGCGGCGGCTACCGTGGCCAGATGGCGGTCTACGTGAAGCCGAACGGCCTCCTGGGGAACGCCTACATGGCCGCGATCAAGCCCTTTCGGTACCTGATCGTCTACCCACAGATGCTCCGGACGATGGAGCGACGCTGGCGGGAACGGCCGGACCGTGAATCGCCCGCCTGACAGCGCGAGCGGCGGGGCCGCGGCCCGGGATGCCGGCCGCCGCCGGCGCGCGGCGGTGGAGCAGGTAGACGTGGTCGTCGTGGGAGCGCGCCTGGCGGGCTGCGCGGTGGCGGCGCCGCTGGCGCGCGCGGGGCGCCGGGTGCTGGTGCTCGACCGGATGCGCTTCCCCTCCGACCAGCTCTCGACGCACGTGCTGATGCCGGCGGGCACGAGCGAGCTGGCGAAGCTCGGGGCGCTGCCGCAGGATCCTCGAGCTGAACCCTCGCGGGTGCGCTGGGTGGCGCATCGAGGTCGATGGCATCGCGTGCCGGGAGCGGTTGCGCCCGGCGGCCGACGGGATCGACTACGGCGTGTGCGTCCCACGCGACCTGCAGGACGTGCAGCTCGTGCGAGGCGGCGCGCGAGCAGGGCGCGGAGGTGCGCGAGCACTGCACGCGTGCGACGGCGCTGCGCTGGCGCGGCGGGCGCGTCGTCGGCGTGCGCTACCGCGACGGCGACGGCAGCCGAGCACGAGCTCGCCTGCACGCTGCTCGTCGGCGCCGACGGCCGGCGCTCGACGGTCGCTGCGCTCGTGGGCGCGTGGACGCCCTACCGGCTCTCGCGCAACGGCCGCGGCCTCGTGTTCCGCTACCTCGAGGACCCGCTCGCGGATGACGATCGACGCCGAGACCTACCGCCAGTGGCGCGAGGGCGACTCGTTCGCGTTCGCCTTCCCGACGCACGCCCGCGGGGCGGCTGCTGGTCCTGCTGATGGGCCACCGCGACGAGGTCGAGCGCAGGCGCGCGCGCGACCCCGAGGGCTACTGGCAGCGCAAGCTCGCGCGAGCATCCGGGCCTCGCCGCGCGCGTCGCGGGCGCGCCGCCGGGATCGAAGCTGCGCTCGACGGCGGAGACGCCGGCGTTCTTCCGCGCCTCCTCGGGTCCCGGCTGGGCGCTGGCGGGAGACGCGGGGCACTTCAAGGACCCGGTCACGGGGCAGGGGATGCGCGACGCGATGTTCGCCGGGCGCACGCTCGCCGAGCAGGTGCTGCCCGTGCTCGACGACCCGGACGCGGTCGACCGCGCGACCCGCGCGTGGGAGGCGGCCCGCGACCGCGAGTGCCTGCCCGCCTACCACTTCGCCAACGCCGACACGCGCGTCGAGCGCCCGTCGGCCGCGCTCTGCGAGCTGGTTCGCGACGCGGCGCGCACGACCGACCCGGACATCACCGACCTGTTCGGCCGCGCGCGCACGCCGCAGCAGATCGCGACCGCCGGCCGCGACTGGCGCGCGCGCTCGGGGCCGCCTGTGGCGCGGCGAGCGGCCGCGCACTGCAGACGCTGCGCCGCGCTGCTGCCGGAACTGCGCACCGGGCTGGCAGATCCACCGCGAGCAGCGTGCCGGGCGCTTCCGCTCGACCCGCACGATCGCCGGCTCCGAGCACCCCGGAGCCGAGTGGCCTGCGCCGCCGCAGCCGGCGCAGGCCTCCCCGACGGCCGCGTCCACGACGGCGAACGAGGTCGTCAACGACGAGACGCCCACAACCACGACGGCGACCGAGGCCGTCAGCGAGGAAGTGGTCGCATGACGCGCATCGCCGTCGTCCAGCCGGCCCTCGCGCTCGGGGCGGTCGAGCGCAACCTCGAGCGGATCGAGGACCTGATCCGCGACGCCCACGGCGAGCACTCGCCGGAGGTGATCGTCGTCCCGGAGGCGTGCACCACGCCGAACGTCTACGCGAAGGTGCTCAGGCGGCACGGCGCGGCCGGTGGACGGCCAGCCGTTGCAGCTGCTCACACGACTCGCGCGCGAGCTGGGCTGCGTGCTCGGCCGGCGGCTTCCTCGCGGTGCGCGGCGCGCACACCTACGGCACGTTCGTGCTCGCCGAGCCGGACGGCGCCGTGCACCTGCACGACAAGGACATCCCGACGGCATGGGAGCAGCACTTCTACCTCGGCGGCGACGACCCCGGAGTGACACGCTGCGAGACGCTCGGCTGCGAGGTCGGGCTGATGTCGGGCTGGGAGTGGGCGCGCTTTCGCACCTCCGCGCGCGTGCGCGCGGGCGGCGTCGCACGTCGTGCTGGGCGGGATGTGCTGGCCGTCGATGCCGCTCAACTGGCCCGGCCCGCTGCGCTGGTGGGCCGAGCGCGAGCACGCGATCTGGCGTGCGCAGGCGCGCGCACTCCCCGGCCAGGTGGCGCGGCTGACGGGCGCGCCGGTCGCCCACGCCTCCCACGTCGGCGCCGATCGAGGGCGAAACGCCGCTCGGCCCGGGCATTCCGTGGAAGACGCAGATGCTCGGCGAGTCCCAGATCTGCGACCGCGACGGCACGATCCTCGCGCGCCTGACGCTCGAGGACGGCGAGGGCCACGTCGCCGCCGACGTCGACCTGGCGCCGGCGCCGACCCCGCTTGACCCGATCGAGGAGCGCTTCTGGATCCCGCGGATGACGCTGACCACGCACGCCGCGTGGCACGCGATGAACGCCCACGGCGCGCTCGCCTACAGGCTGCGTCACGCGCGCCGGGGGTTCCCCTGGCAGTCATGGCCGAGCGGCGACCTTCCCGACGAGATATTGCCGTCGAGCCCGAGCCACGTTGCCGCGGCGAGGAGCGCGTAAGCGGCGGCGCCTGAGCCCTTGCGTTCTAGCCGCCAGTTGGGCTCTCCTTGGGACCCAGCGTCGATAAGCTTTGACTTCTACAAGCTTTAGTTTATACTCGCTGGGTGTGGGAAGTCGAGTACACCGACACGTTTGGAGCGTGGTGGGATGAGCTCACCGAAGACGAGCAGGAGCGCGTCACCGCCGCCGTCGAGCTGCTGGAGCAGGGCGGCCCTGCCCTCGGACGCCCGCTGGTTGACACCCTCAAAGGCTCCCGCCATCCGAACATGAAGGAGCTGCGTCCCCGCGGCGGACATATACGCGTGCTGTTCGCCTTCGACCCCCGCCGCATGGCGATCCTGCTCTTGGGCGGCGACAAGAGCCAGCGCTGGAGCAGCTGGTACGCCGAGGCGATCCCAGCCGCCGACACGCTCTACGACGAACACCTACAAACACTTCGCGACAAAGGAGCAAGTCCATGACCACGACTGAGACCACGAAGAGCCGCAAAGGGTTCGACGAGCTGCGCAAGCAGATCGACGCCGACCCAGCGCGTCGTGCGAACGTCGAGGAGCACAAGACGGCGATGCTCGGCGAGCTTCGCCGCAAGCTCGACCTCACGCAGGCAATCGTCGCCGATCGACTCGATGTCACCCAGGAGAACATCTCCCAGATCGAGCGGGGAGAGGCCGACATTCGGCTATCCACACTCAGCCGGTACGTCGAGGCCCTCGGCGGACAGCTGGAGGTTCGAGCCGCATTCCCAGAGGAGACCGTTGCGCTCAGCGTGGGTACGGCCGCGACGATGCGCCGCCGGCGAACACGAAGGAGATCCGCCGCCGCATCCAAGATGCCTCGCAACCCCAACGCCCCAATAGCAAAGAAAACGCCAGTAGCACGCGACGCCTGACACGGACCAAGCACTCCGGCCCAACCGGATGGTCATTGAACCACGAGATGGTAGACTCGTCACGGGCGTGGGCGGCTGGATGTCGCGCCTCGGGTTTCCCGAGGAGAGCCGGGTTCGATTCCCTGGGCGCCAAGGCGCATACCAGATGTGCTCCTTGGCGCCTTGGGATGACACACCGTGACACTTTCTCCGAAGGACGCCTACCGTCGCCACAGCGATAACGCCCGTGCGCTCGTGAAGGGCCTGAAGCAGGCAGAGCGAGTGCACAAGGTGGCCATCGGCTCCGGCAACGCCCGCGCGATCGACTTCGCCGCCCGTATCCATCACATGACCGTCGGGATGATGGCTGAGGCGTTGCTGCGCAAGATTATCTCCGACCCCGATGGCTTTAACGATCGCGAGCGTCGGCTGCTTTCCCAACAGCGAACCCAGCTCGATCGCTGGAAGAACACCGTTGACCTGGCCTTTCGCAGGCACTACTCCGTCCCGATCCATCTCGATGTCGATGAAACATCGGCTGGCCACGTCGTCACGGCTCAGCACACCATGCTGCTCACGCTACTCGAGAACGACCTCGCCGAAATCATCGAGGACCGCAACGAGCTCACCCACGGACAGTGGGCGTGGGTCCTCAACAGTAAGGAAACCGCCTTCAAGAATGCGGCTCCCGCACCGCTCAACTACCGTGCAATCGAGGTCAGGGGAAAGCTAGTCCGCGAGATCGAAGCGCTGATCAGAGATCTCGTGATCTCCGAGCCAACGTTCGCCCGCGACCACCCGCAGCACCTCGCTGCGATACAGGTGCTCAGGGCCGATCTCGCCGGCTCCGACTACCCCCAGCTCGTCAAGGAAATCGCCGCCCGACGACGCTAGCTCGGCCTGATCAGGCCACCGCCGCCAGGTCGGAGCGCTCCTCCGCAGCGACCCCCGCCCCCACCCGCGAGAACTCCAGCACCCCATCCTCCAGCCGGCCAAAGCGCAAACTCAGGATGTCCAACAAGTAGTTCTGATACAGCCGCCAAGGCGCCCGCGCCCCCTGCTTGGGGAAGCGGTCGAGCGCGCGCATGATGTACCCAGAGGAGAAGTCGTTGAAGGGCAACTCGGCAACCGAGGAGTCGCGACGAGGCGTGCAGGCCCGGTACCCGTGCGCCGCCATGTGGTTCAGCAGCCGGCAAACAAACGCGCAGGTGAGGTCGCACTTGAGCGTCCATGAGGCGTTGGTGTAGCCCACGGCGAGCGCGAGGTTGGGCACGTCGCTGAGCATCATGCCCTTGTACGTCATCGTCTGCGCGACGTCCACCTCGCGGCCGTCAACGGCGAGCTCCATGCCGCCCAGCGCGAGCAGGTCGAGGCCGGTGGCGGTGACGATCACCTCCGCCTGCACCTCCTCGCCCGAGGCGAGGCGCAGGCCGTGCTCGGTGAACGTCTCGATGTGGTCGGTGAGCACCTCGGCGCTGCCCGCGCGGAGCGCCGCGAAGAGGTCGCCGTCGGCCACCAGGCAGAGGCGCTGCTCCCAGGGGTTGTAGCGGGGGGTGAAGTGGGTGTCGATGTCGTACCCCGGCGGGAGCTCGCGTTCCAGGCCGCGGCGCAGCAGCGCGCGCATCGTCGCGGGGCGGCGCTTGCTGAGCTGGACGCTCGCCTGCGTGCGCAGCACGTTGCGCCAGCGCACGATCCCGTAGGCGGCCTTGGCCGGCAGGGCGCTGCGCAGGCGGTTGGCGAAGCGATCCTCGGAGGGCAGCGAGACCACGTAGGTGGGAGAGCGCTGCAGCATCGTCACGTGGGCGGCCTCGCGCGCCATCGCGGGCACGAGCGTGACGGCCGTCGCGCCGCTGCCGATCACCACGACCCGCTTGCCGGCGTAGTCAAGATCCTGCGGCCAGCGCTGCGGGTGCACGATCGTCCCGGCGAAGCGCTCCGCCCCCGGGAAGTCCGGCTCGTAGCCGTGGTCGTAGCGGTAGTAGCCGGTGCACGTGAGCAGGAAGCCGGACGTCAGGCGCACGGTCTCCCCCGTGTCGGAGCGCTCGGCCTCGACGCTCCAGCGCTCCTCGGCGCTGGACCACTCGGCGCGCACCACGCGGTGGTGGAAGCGGATGTGCTCCTCGACGCGGTGCTCGGCCGCGGTCTCGCGGATGTAGCGCAGGATCGAGGACCCGTCGGCGATCGCCTGAGCCTGCCGCCACGGCTTGAAGGAGTAGCCCAGCGTGTACATGTCCGAGTCCGAGCGGAGGCCGGGGTAGCGGAAGAGGTCCCACGTGCCGCCGATGCAGTCGCGGGCCTCGAGGATCGCGTAGGTCCGCCCCGGGCACCTCGCCTGTAGGTGGCAGGCCGCCCCGATGCCAGAGAGGCCGGCGCCGACGATCAGGACGTCGAGGTGCTCGACGAGGTGCTCACCGCTCGCTGTGGCTCCCGCGCTCATCACGTTCTCACCGGTATATCAAGTCGGCGAGCTCGACGCTTCCACCTGCCGCAGCCGCTCGATCGCCGCGCGGACGTGGGTGACGTATCGCGTGAGCGCCGTTTGCACCGACGGCTCCGCCGCGTGGTCGGGAAGCGCACCCAGCAGGTTCAGCCGGCTCTGGGCCATCCACGCGGAGAGGTCGGGCTCGCTCAACCACCGCCCCTCCGTCCTCCACGTGCGGCTGATCATGCGCGGCCAGTCCTCGAGGATGCTGGCGTAGGGGTTGGGTGGGCAGAGCCGGTTCTTCTCCGCGTCGTCGTCCCGGTGGGCCTCGACAAAGCCGACGAGGGCCGCGTTGAAACACGGCGAGAGGTGCCGCACCGGCTGGAGCACGATCCGACCGGGCTGGAAGATCGGCGTGGCGGGGGCGTCGCTCAGGCCGAGCGCGGTGCAGTCCACGTGCAGGACGTCGGGGCCGGTGGGGGTCTCTCCGCGCTCGAGCACGATCCGGTCGGCCTCGATCCGCCGGACCCGGCCGAGCCTGACGACGTCCGCGATCTGCCGCAGGGCCGCCAGCTCGCGGGCGCTGAGCATCGTGCCGCGGTACATCTTCGCCGGCCACGCCGGGTCTATCCGCATAAGCCGCCCCGAGGCCTCGAGCCGCTCGAAGAGGTCCTCGACGCTCACCGCCTCGGCGCCGGCCTCGGCGTCCAGAGCGTTCCCCTCCACGATCGCGCCGACCTGCTCCAGCGGCTGAAAATGGCGGCGATCGTAGAACCACGCATCGCGGGGGCGAATCCAACGAATCCGATCCGGCTGCACGTCGTTGTCCAGCAACCACATGCACGCGTCCACAGCCGTCTTGCCGGACCCGAGGATCGCGTAAGTACAGTCCGCGCGCGCCGCCGCCGGCAGGTCGTTGATGGGGAGGAGCCGCACACCCGGCGCCACCTGAAACGGGACGGCGTGGGTCGCCGGGATCGACCCCTCCAGGTATCGCGCATCGACGACCCTGCGGCGGACGGCGACGTCGTGAAGCTCTCCGGTGCTCAGGTCTCTGACCTGCTCGCCGTCGCTCCCGGCGCCCAGGTGCTCGTGGCGGGTGAGCACGCGAGCCCGGCCTGTCTCAGTGAGCCGCCGGGCCGCCGCGGCGAAGTGCTCGCGGGCCTCCTCGCCGGTCGCCCGCTCGTAGTACCCGGCGTTCTCGCCGACCTCGTCGATGCGATCCTCGCCGAGCGCCAGCGAGCTCACGCCGTAGTAAGCGGAGGGGGTGTGCAGGCGCACGAACGGATACGCATCCACCCAGTGACCTCCGGGGGCCTGGCGACGGTCGATCACCGTAACGTCGACGTCCGCCTCGGCCACCAGCGCGTCGGCGAAGGCAAGACCGCTTGCGCCTGCCCCTACAACCAGATAGTCCGTGTCGATGAGCATCTCCTTCGGGCCTCAGTCCAGCACGACCGCCCACCCCCCGACGAACCCCTCCGAGGCGACGATCTCCTCGACGACCTCGCGCGGCACGGGCGCGTCTGTGGTGACGACCATCGCCGCCAGGCGCTGGTCCTCGATTGAGCGCCCGCCCGCCCCGGGCGTTCCGTCGCCCCCATCGGGGGTGTGGCCCACGGCGGCCGAGGAGATGTTGATGCCGTGCGCGCCGAACGCCGTGCCGACGCGGCCGATCATCCCGGGCAGGTCGGCGTAGCGGAAGACCGTGACGTAGGGCTCGAGCTCGACCGTCAGCCGCCGCCCCTGCACCTCGACGAGGTGTGGCACGCGCTGCGGACCGATGCCGGTGCCGGCGACAGCGACGCGCTCCTCGCCCGCGACGACGGTGACGCGGATCAGCTCGTTGTAGTCCTGCGCCTCGGAGACCCGCTTCTCCTCGACGACGATCCCCCGTTCCTCGGCCATCGTGGGGGCGTTGACGAAGTTGACCTGCTCCTCGGTGTGGCCCTGCAGCGCGCCGCGGATCACCGCCAGCGTCAACAGGCGCGTGTCGAAGTCGGCGATGCGCCCCATGAAGGCAGCCTCGATCCGCTCGACCGAGGAGCCCTCGGCGAGCGCCATCGCCAGCCGCCCGAGGCGACCGGCGAGCGGCAGGAAGGGACCGAGCGTCTCCATGTCCTCGGCGCCGACGGCGGGGATGTTGACCGCCGTGGAGACCACGCCGCCGGTGAGCGCCGCGACGACCTGCTCGGCGCTCTGGTAGCCGGCGCGGTCGGTCGCCTCCTCGGTGGAGGCGCCGAGGTGGGGCGTGACGATCACGCGCGGGTAGCTGAACAGCGGGTTCTCCGTCATCGGCTCGGTGGGGAACACGTCGAGCGCCGCGCCGCCGACCTTGCCCGAGTCGAGCGCCTCTTTCAGCGCGCCTTCGTCGATCAGGCCGCCGCGCGCGACGTTGAGGATGCGCACGCCGTCGCGCATCTGCGCGAACGCCTCGGCGTTCAGCCAGTTCTCGGTCTCCGGTGTCTTCGGCAGGTGGATCGTGAGGAAGTCCGCCTGTGCGTACACCTCCTCGCTGTTCTCCGCCTTCTCGACCCCGAGCTCGCGGTAGCGCTCGGCGGAGACGAACGGATCGAAGGCGACCACGCGCATCTGAAAGGCGCGCGCGCGCGCGGCGACCAGCTGCCCGATGCGCCCGAAGCCGATGATCCCGAGCGTCTTCTCGTACAGCTCGACGCCGGAGAACTTCGAGCGCTCCCAGCGGCCCGCCGTCAGCGAGGCGTACGCCTGGGGGACGTTGCGCGCGAGCGCGAGCAGCAGCGCCATCGTGTGCTCGGCGGCGGTGACGACGTTGGACTGCGGCGCGTTGGCGACGACGATCCCGCGCCGGGTGGCCGCCTCCACGTCGACGTTGTCCACGCCCACCCCAGCGCGCCCGATCGCGCGCAGGCTGGTCGCGTGCCCCAGCAGCTCGGCCGTCATCTTCGTCGCCGAGCGGATCAGGATGCCGTGGTAGGCGCCGATCCGCTCCGCGAGCTCCTCCTCGCTCCAGTCCAGGCCGAGGTCGACGTCGAAGTGCTCGCGCAGCAGCGCCACGCCGGAGTCGCCGATCTTCTCCCGCACCAGCACCCGCGGGCGGCCCTCCGAGGCGCTCATGACAGCCGCTCCACGACCCACTCGATGCACGCCGTGAGCGCCTGCACGTCCGCGAGCTCGACGGCGGGGAACATGCCGATCCGCAGCTGGTTGCGCCCCAGCTTGCGGTAGGGCTCGGTGTCCACGATCCCGTTCGCCCGCAGCGTCGCCGCGACCGCCGCCGCGTCCACGCCCTCGGCGAAATCCACCGTCCCCACCACCAGCGAGCGCAGCGCGGGGTCGGCGACGAACGGCGTCGTGTAGGGGGTGCGCTCGGCCCACTCGTACAGGTACCGCGAGGAGGCCGTCGTGCGCGCCACGCACCAGTCGAGGCCGCCCCCGTCGAGCATCCACCGCACCTGGGCGGCGAGCAGGAAGAGCGTGGCCACCGCCGGTGTGTTGTACGTCTGGTCTTTGCGCGAGTTCTCCAGCGCCGTCGCCAGCGAGAGGAAGGCCGGGATCCACCGCCCGTCCACGCCGTTGCGGTCAGCCAGCCGCGCGACCCGCTCCTGCGCGGCGGGGCTCAGCAGCGCCACCCACAACCCGCCGTCGCCGGCGAAGGACTTCTGCGGCGCGAAGTAGTACGCGTCGGCCTGCGCGAGGTCCACCGGCAGCCCGCCCGCGCCCGAGGTCGCGTCGATCGCCACCAGCGCGTCCCCGGCGCCCGCCGGGCGGACGACGGGGACCGCCACGCCCGTAGAGGTCTCGTTGTGCGCCCACGCGACCACGTCCACCCCGGCCTCCGCGACGACCGCCTCGGCGGGGTCTGGTGCGTCGCCGGGCTCGGCCGGGATGACGAGCGGCTGCGCCAGAAAGGGCGCCTCCTTGGTCACCTGCGCGAACTTCTGCGAGAACTCGCCGTAGGCGAGGTGCAGCGAACGGCGCTCCACCAGCCCGCACGCCGCGGCGTCCCAGAACGCGGTCGCCCCGCCGTTGCCGAGCGCCACCTCGTACCCGTCGGGGGCGCTGAACAGCTCGGCCAACCCCGCACGCACCTCCCCCACGAGCGTCCGCACCGGCGGCTGACGGTGGGAGGTGCCCATCGGCGCCTCCGCGACCAGCCGCGCCAGCGCCTCGGGGCGCACCTTCGAGGGCCCGCAGCCGAAGCGCCCGTCGGCCGGCCGCAGCTCGGGGGGGATCGTCAACTGCTGCTCTGCGGTGCTAGTCATGGGCGTCCTCGCTGGCCTCGAAGATTGTCAGAGGTGCCCAGGCGCGCGGCGGTGCTGAGTCGTCGCTCCCCGGTGGTCGCTTCCACCTCGCTGCGCCAGTCGCGACGAGGGCCGAGTGTAGCGAATCCTGCCGTGGCGCCCAGAGCATCCGGTCGCGCGGCCGTTCCGTACCAAGCGCGGGGTAGCGTGCTCGACGTGAGCCTGATAGGAGCGTGTGAGTGAACTCCGGGGCACCGTGGCCACCCAGGGTGGGTGAACTGATGCCGCGCCGCGAGGCCGCCTATGGCGTGCACCACAAGCTGGCGGGGTACTCGCTCGACCCGACCAACGAGGTAGGCCGTCCCAAGGCTATCGGCTTTGAGAGGATCCTTGGAATCACGATCGACGACATCGACTATCTCGAGGCCGCGATCCTCGATGGCGCACGAGCAACGTCGATCGTATCTGTGCGCGAAAACCCGCCTCACGGCATCGGCTGCGTGGTCGACCTGCAGGTTCGTGGGCTCCACGACAAGCGCAACCGCGTCGTGCGCGTGAGGACTGTCTGGCTGCTTGCGGACGCGAGCGCGTCTCCCCGCCTTGTCACCGCATACCCAAAGCCCTAAAGTGGAGGAACGATGGCGGTTGTCAAGCACGCGATCCACGAGCACGATGTCGTTGCGCTGCGCCAGCCCGTCAATAGGGGCGAGGGCGCCGGACAATGGCCCGCAGGCACGATCGGCGCCGTCGTCAGCGAGCGCGGCGATCACAAGCTCATCGAGATCGCCGACGACCAGGGCGTGATGCTCGATCTCATCTCGCAGCCCGAGTCCCAGCTCGAGATTGTCTCCAAGCACAGTCGTTGATCCGCCTGCGCCCCGCGACCCTCCGATTGGCTCTCGGTCGCCGCGCCGACGGGTCTTCGAGCCCGTCCCGCCCTCAGAACGACGTCTGAATCCAGGCCATGTGCGAGCGCAGCTCGCGCCCCACGTCTTCGATCTGCGTGTGCGCCTGAGCGTCGCGCATCGCCAGGAAGTGCTCCTGCCCGGCGCGGTTCTCGGCGATCCACTCGCGCGCGAA
This sequence comes from uncultured Solirubrobacterales bacterium, assembly GCA_963821775.1. Taxonomy (GTDB): domain Bacteria; phylum Actinomycetota; class Thermoleophilia; order Solirubrobacterales; family Solirubrobacteraceae; genus Palsa-744. Next base: position 214,558 of record CAWGFB010000003.1, read on the forward strand.
GTCCCCCGACTGGATCTCGGCGAGGATCTGGCGCATCGCCGCGCGGGTCTCCTCGGTGATGACGCGCCGGCCGCGGGTGTAGTCGCCGTACTCGGCCGTGTTGGAGATCGAGAACCGCATGCCCGCGAGGCCCTTCTCGTACATCAGGTCGACGATCAGCTTCACCTCGTGCAGGCACTCGAAGTAGGCCATCTCCGGGTCGTACCCCGCGGCCACGAGCGTCTCGAAGCCGGCCTGCACGAGCTCGGAGACGCCACCGCACAGGACGGCCTGCTCGCCGAAGAGGTCCGTCTCCGTCTCGTCCTTGAAGGTCGTCTCGATCACCCCGCCGCGCGTGCAGCCGATCCCCTTCGCGTACGCGAGCGCCAGCGCCCGCGCGGAGCCGGTGGCGTCCTGGGCGACCGCGATCAGCCCGGGGACGCCACTGCCTTCCACGAACTGGCGGCGCACGAGGTGGCCGGGGCCCTTGGGGGCGACCATCGCGACGTCCACGCCGGGCGGCGGCGCGACCTCGCCGTAGTGCACCGAGAAGCCGTGGCCGAACAACAGCATGTTGCCCTCGGCGATCCCGTCGGCGATGTCCGACTCCCACACCTGACGGTGCAGCTCGTCGGGGAGCAGGATCATCACCACCTCGCCGCGGCTCGCGGCCTCGACGACGCTCAGCACCTCCAGGCCCTGCTCGCGCGCCTGCGCCACCGAGGGCGAGCTCTCGCGCAGGCCGACCACCACCTGCACGCCGGAGTCCCGCAGGTTGAGCGCGTGGGCGTGGCCCTGGGAGCCGTAGCCGATGATCGCGACGGTCCGGCCGTCGAGCAGCGAGAGGTCCGCGTCGTCGTCGTAGAGCATGCGCGGCAGGCTATCTCAATCAAGAAACGGCAGGGGTTGAAGGCCCGCCCACCCGGGCCTGCCCTCCCCCAACCACTACGCGCTGGCCGCCGCCACCAGCGAGCGCCCGGGGATCGCGAGCGTGCCGTCGGACGCCGTGTGGGGGGCCAGGCGGGCGGCCACCCCGGCGCGGATCTCCTCGACCTCGGCGGCCGGCCGGGAGAGCACGAGGTCGTGCAGCTCGCGCGAGAGGTCGAGCAGCGTCTCCCAGTACGCGTCGAAGCTCACGTGGCGCTGCGCCACGTCGAGCGCCGCGACCGTCACCTCGACGAAGCCCGCCTCGCCGAGCAGTCCGCGCAGGCGCTCGGGGTCGCCGAGCGCGAAGGGGCCGGGGACGTGCTCGGCGGACTCCGGCGGCGGCGGGGGTGCCAGCCCCCGCTCCAGCAGCTCCCGGCGGGGGGCGAGCGCCCACGGGTTGGCGGCCGGCGCGTCCCACACGGCCAGCGCGAGGCGCCCGCCGGGGCGCAGCACGCGCCGCGTCTCGCGCAGCGCCGCGAGCGGGTCGGTCATCAGCATGTACCCCCACCGGCACACGACCGCATCCACGGAGGCGACCGGGAGGTCGATCCATTCGGCGTTCCACACCTGGAACTCGACGTTGGTCAGCGCCAGCTCCGCCGCGCGGGCACGGGCGCCGTCGAGCATCGCCTCCGCCTGGTCGGAGAGGATCACCCCGCCGGTGGGGGCGAGGAGCTCGGCCGCCTGCAGGCCGACCTCGCCGAGGCCCGCGGCGAGCTCCAGCACGCGCTGCCCGGGACGGGGGTCGATCGCCTGCACCAGCCACTGCGCCACCGGCGCCCCCAGCTCGCGCACGGCCTCCTGACGGCGCACCCACCCCGGGGCGGCCGCCTGCCACAGCTCGGCGCTCGCGGCGCGGTGCTCGGCGCTCGCGTGGCTCGCGTCGTGCGCGTGTGCGCTCACACGAGCTCCCGGCGCAGCAGCTTGCCCGAGCGCGTGCGCGGCAGCGGCCCTGCGACCACCGCCACCCGCTTGGGGACCTTGTAGGGGGCCAGGCGCGCGGCGCAGTGCGCGCGCAGCTCCTCGCCGTCCGGCCCCGGCGCCCCGGGGCGAGCGACGACGAGCGCGGTGACCGCCTCCCCCCACCGCTCGTCGACGCGGCCGACGACGGCGGCCTCGAGCACTGCCGGGTGCTCTTCGAGTACCGCCTCGACCTCAGTCGGGGCCACGTTCTCTCCGCCGCTGACGATCGTGTCCGCCTTCCTTCCGGTCACGTGCAGGCCCTCCTCGTCCACCATACCCAGATCGCCCGTGCGCAACCACCCGTCGGGGCCCACGGCGCCGCGGGCGACCGTGGGGCCGGCGACTTCGAGCTCCCCGTCGGGGGCCACGCGCACCCGGGTGCAGAAGAGCGGCGGGCCGGCCGTGGGGCGCGCCGGGGGCGCGGCGGCGGGGGCGGGGGCGCTGGCGGGGGCGCCGCCCCCGAGAGCCGCACCGCGTCCGAGCGCGGCGACCGGCACGGTGCTCACCTGCGAGCACGCCTCCGTCAGCCCGTACGTGAGGCTCACGGGCACGCCTGCCACGCGGGCGCGCTCCAGCAGCGCCGCGGGCACGGGCCCGCCGCCGGTGAGCGCACAGCGCAGGGCCGGGGGACGGGCCAGGCCGGCGTCGAGCAGGCGAGCGAGCGTGGTGGCCACGAGGGACACAACCGTCACAGGGTCGGGATCGGTCTGCAGAGCGGCCACCGTGAGCTCTGCATCGAAACGCTCGTGTACCACCGCGGCAGTCCCGTAGATCGCGGAGCGCAGCAGGATCGAGAGCCCGCCGACGTGCGCGAGCGGCAGATTGCACAGCCACCGCTCGCGCGGGACTGACGGATGAAGATCCCGCCCACCCCGGCTCGGCGGCCTCCGGCCGCCTGCGCCACCCTCCAGGACGCCGAGCGCCACCGCCGAGCCGAGCGCGCTCCACAGGAAGTTGCCGTACGTCAGCTCCACCGGCTTGGGCCGCGACGTGGTGCCGGAGGTGTGGATCACCGCCGCCACCGCGTCGAGATCGTGGGTAGCGCCCGCGCGGGTGTCCGTGCCCCCGCCCCCCTCACGGCGCGCAGCGGCTCGTCCACGACCAGCGCCCCGTCCACGACCGCGGCCTGCTCGCGCTCGCCCAGACGCAGGTCCACGGGCACCGCGACCGCCCCGGCGAGCAGGCATGCGTGCAGTGCGCACACGAAGTCGAGGCCGGCCGGCAGCGCGAGCGCGACCCGCTCGCCGCTGCGCACGCCGCGGTCGGCCAGCTCCGCCGCGCCCGCGTGCGCGCGGGCGCGCAGCTCCGCGTAGGTGCACTCCCCGCGCGGCGTCCGCACGGCGAGCGCCCCCGGCGCCCGCGCCGCCGCCTGCTCCAGCCACGAACCGATGACCACCGCCACAGGCTAGGACAACCGCCGAGCGCGGGCCCTCACCGCTCCCGCGCCCACGCCACGCGCCTCAGCGCTGAGCGGGCCGCCCGGCAGCTAGCCTTCCGCCATGCCCACCACCTGGACCCCCGCCGGCGAGTACACCGACATCCGCTACGAGCGCTCCCACCACCCCGGGGGGCATCGCGAAGATCACGATCGACCGCCCGGAGGTGCGCAACGCCTTCCGGCCGCAGACCGTGATCGAGATCTCGCGCGCGTTCACGCGGCGCGCGAGGACCGCGAGGTCGGCGTGGTCATCCTCACCGGCGAGGGGCCGGACGCGTTCTGCTCCGGCGGCGACCAGCGCGTGCGCGGCGACACCGGTTACGTCGGCGAGGAGCGGCCGGTACCGGACCACCCGCTCGGGCGCTTCCATGTCACCGACCTGCACGTGCAGATCCGCCGCTGCCGAAGCCCGTGGTGGCGATGGTCGCCGGCTACGCCATCGGCGGCGGCCACGTGCTGCACCTCGTCTGCGACCTCACGATCGCCGCCGACAACGCCCGCTTCGGCCAGACCGGCCCGCGCGTGGGCTCCTTCGACGGCGGCTTCGGCGCGGGGCTGCTCGCGCGCCAGGTCGGACCGAAGAAGGCGAAGGAGATCTGGTTCCTCTGCCGCCAGTACGACGCGCACAGGCGCTCGACATGGGCCTCGTCAACACGGTCGTCCCGCTGGAGAGCCTGGAGAGGAGACGGTCGCGTGGTGCCGGGAGATGCTCGCGCTCTCCCCGTTCGCGCTGCGTCTGCTGAAGGCGCCCTTCAACGCCGACGAAGACGGCCTGGCCGGCATCCAGCAGCTCGCGCACGACGCCAACCTCCTCTTCTACGGCTCCGAGGAGGCCCAGGAGGGCCGCGACGCCTACCGCGAGAGGCGCGCGCCGGACTTCTCGCGCTTCCCGAGGAGAGCATGAGCGTCACCCACACCTCTCCGCCGCTGGACGATCGACCAGCGGCGCTCGCGGCCCCGCGCAGCGCAAGCACGGTGCGCATCTGGGTGATGGCCGCGCGCGTGCGCACGCTGCCCGCCGCGATCGCCCCGGTGCTGGTCGGCACCTCGCTGGCGCTCGGCAACGGCAACTTCCGCGCGCTCGCGTTCGTCGCGGCGCTGCTCGGCGCCGTGTTCATCCAGGTCGGCACCAACCTGTCGAACGACTACTCCGACGCGCGCCGCGGCGCCGACGCCGAGGACCGCCTCGGCCCCGTGCGCGTCACCGCGGGCGGCCTCGTGCCGCCCCGTCAGGTGCTGCTCGCCACCTACGTCACGTTCGGCCTGTCGGTGGCGTGCGGCGCGTACCTGATCTCCGTCGCCGGGTGGGGCCTGCTCGCGGTCGGCGCCGCCTCGATCCTCGCCGGCGTCCTCTACACCGGCGGCCCGCGCCCCTACGGCTACGAAGGGCTCGGGGAGGTGTTCGTGTTCCTCTTCTTCGGCGTCGTCGCCGTCGCCGGCTCCTACTACGTGCAGGTCAGCACCTGCCGTGGCAGGCGTTCGCGTGCGCGGTGCCCGTGGGCCTGCTGGCGAGCGCGATCCTCGTCGTCAACAACGTGCGCGACATCGACACCGACCGCCGCGCCGGCAAGCGCACGCTCGCGGTACGCCTCGGCCGCGAGCGCACCCGCACGCTGTACACCGCGATGCTCGCGGTCGCGTTCGCGACCGCGCCGCTGCCGTGGGCGCTCGGCTCGATGAGCGCGTGGCTGCTGCTGCCGTGGGCGGTGGCGCCGCTCGCCGTGGCGCTCGTGCGGACCGTGCGCACCCGCGTGGACGGACCCGCGCTGAACGGGGCGCTGGCGCGCACTGGCCTGCTGCAGCTGCTCTTCTGCCTACTGTTCTCCGCGGGGATCCTGGCGAGCGGCGGGATCGGCGGGTAGGCGGCGTCGGCCCAGTGCAGCTGACCGTCGCCGAGCGCACGCTGCGCCTGCGGCAGCCCCTGGAGACCGCCTACGGCACGGTGCGCGAGCGCCCGGTGCTGACAGTGACGCTGACCGACGAAGACGGCGTGCGCGGCTACGGCGAGGCGGCGCCGCTGCAGCCCTACGACGGCGTGAGCGTGGCGCAGGTCCGCGCGGCCTTGGAGGCCTACCGGCCCGTGCTGATGCAAGGCTCGGGACCCTCCCCCCCGAACGGCGCGCAGCTGCTCGAGGCGTGCCGGCGCGTGGCCGACGTCCCCGCGGCGCTCGCCGCGGTCGACCTCGCGCTGTGGGACCGCGCCGGCCGCCGCGCGGGTCGCCCGGTGGCGGCGCTGCTGGTCGAAACGGGGATGCGAGCCGAAGGCGAGTGTCTCCGGCTTCGGTCGGCGACCACGCCGCCGCGGTCGCCGTGAATGCGACCGTGTCCGCCACCGACCGCGCGGGCGCCGCCGCGCAGGCCGCGCGCGCCGCGGAGCAGGGGTTCGAGTGCGTGAAGGTGAAGGTCGGCGTCGGCGACGACGCCGCGCGCGTGGCCGCGGTGCGCGCAGCCGTGGGGCCGCACGTGGCGCTGCGCGTGGACGCCAACGGCGCGTGGGAGGTCGAGGAGGCGGTGCGCGCGATCGAGGCGCTCGCCCCCGCCGGCCTGGAGCTCGTGGAGGAGCCCGTCCACGGCCTGCACGCGGTGCGCACGGTGCGCGAGCGCGTCGCGGTGCGCGAGCGCGTCGCGGTGCGCGTGGCGATCGACGAGACGGCCGCCGAGCACGGCGCGCTCGGCGCGGGCGTCGCCGACGCGGTGTGCCTGAAGGTCTCGCGCTGCGGGGGCCTCGCGGGCCTGCTGACCGCCGCCGCGCTCGTGCGGGCCTCCGGCGCCGAGGTGTACCTCGCCTCCACGCTCGACGGCCCGCTCGGCGTCGCCGCCGCCGTGCACGCCGCCGCGGCGCTCGCCACGCGGGGGCCGTTGCCCCCGTGCGGCCTGGCGACGCTCTCGCTGTTCGCGGACCTGGAGGACCCGTTGCCCGCACGGGAGGGGCGCATCGCGGTGCCCACCGCGCCGGGGCTGGGGGTTCAGCCGGTGCGGTGACGCCCACCGAACGCCGAGTACACGAGCTGCGTACTACACACCCCGTGTACTACACACCCCGTGTACTACACACCCCGTGTAGTAACATCGTAAGGAATGGCACGTGGCCTGGTAAACCGCGAACACGAGCTGGCGTCGCTGCGATCCGCGGCCGCGCAGGCGGCGGCGGGCACACCCCAGCTGGTCGTCGTGTGGGGACGGCGTCGCGTAGGCAAGACCTTCCTGCTCTCGCACTTCGCGCGCGAGCAGCGGGCGATCTTCTTCGGGGCAACCCAGCAGGCACAGGGAGTCGAGCTCGCGCGACTCGTGGACGCGGTCCGCCGGGACCTGGGTGAGCAGGTCGCCGACCTCGCGGGGGGCGCTTTCTCCAGCTGGGAGGCTGCGCTGCGCTTCTTCGCTGCCCTCGCCTCCGAGCAGCCGCTGACGGTGGTCCTCGACGAGGTGCCCTACCTGGCGGACTCCACCCCCGGCTTCGCCAGCGTGGTGCAGGCGGTGTGGGACCACCTGCCCGCCGACGCGCACCTGACGCTCGTGCTGTGCGGCTCGGCGATCGCGATGATGGAGGCGATGATCAGCGCGGGCGGCGCGCTCCGCGGCCGTCCGACGCTCACGCTCAGGGTCGCCGCGCTGGACCCCGTGCAGGCGCACGCGTTCCTGCCAGGGATGCCGCCTGCCGCGTTCCTCGAGGCGTACGCGGCGTGCGGTGGGTATCCGCTGCACCTGCGCGCGTGGGACCCGCACGCCTCGACCGAGACCAACCTCCTGCGCTTGGCCGGCACCCCCGGCGGGATCCTGCTCGAAGACGCCGCGGCGATGCTCTCCGAGGAGCTCACGCACGCCGGCGGCTACGCGCGGGTGCTCGCCGCCGTCGGCCGCGGCCGCACACGCTACGCCGAGATCGCGGCCGAGAGCGGCCAGCGCGTGGAGCGCCTGCTGGAGGTGCTGATCCGCGCCGGGCTGCTGGCCAAGGTGCAGCCCGTTGGCGCCCCACGCGCGGCGCGCGCCAGCTACCAGATCGCCGACCCCTACCTCGCCTTCTGGTTCGGAGTGCTGTACTCGGACATCCCCCAGATCGAAGCGGGCCAGGGCCGCGCGGTGCTGAGCCGCGGCAACCCGTCGTGGCAGCGCCACCTCGGCGCCGTGTGGGAGGACACCGCGCGCGCGCACGCCCGGCGCCTCGTCGCCGCCGGAGAGCTGCCCGGCGAGCTGGTCGTCGGTCGCTGGTGGGCGAACAGCGGGGAGCCGTGCGAGATCGACGTGCTCGGCCTACTGGGCACGCGCACCCTGCTGGCGGGCGAGGCTCGCTGGCAGACGCGCCCGCTGGGCGCACGCGACCTCGCCCGTCTGCAGCGCAAGGCCGTACGTGCGCCGCGTCCAGTCGAGCTGCCGATCTTCGCGCTGTGGGGACGCGGGGGGGTGGAGCCCCGCATCCGCTCCGAGCATGTGCTGGGCTTCGACGCCGCCGACGCGCTCGGCGGGTAGGACCGGGGAGACCACCCCTGGGTACCCCCTACTGGGCGCCTCGCACCTCAGGCTGCCAGCGCCCGCGCCACGTCCGCCGGGCTCTCCAGCGGCAGGCCGTGGCCCCCCGGCACGACGCGCAGCTCGCCCGCGGGCAGCAGCTCGACCGCCCGCCGCCCCAGCGCGAGGAACTTCGCGTCGCGCGCGCCGACCACCACGGTGACGGGCATCGCGAGCTCGGGCAGGCACGGCCACAGGGGCTGCATCTCCCCCGTGCCGAGCCCGCGCAGGACGGCCGCCAGCGCGTCCGGTCGGTTGCGCCGCTGGTCCGCGCGCGCGAGCGCGCCCACCTCGGGTGGATCGTCGGCGAACAACGGTTGGGTGCGCCAGCGCTCGATGAACTCCTGGTACGGCCGCCGTTCGAGGTCCTCCGCGAGGGCGTGGTCGGAGCGCCGCCGCGCCGCCCGCTCGGCCCCGTCCTCGATGCCGGGGTTGGCGCTCACGAGCACCAGGCGCGTCACCCGCTCGGGCGCCGCAAGCGCCACGTGCAGCGCGACGCGCCCACCGAGTGAGTAGCCGCACAGCGTGAAGCGAGCCGGGCTCGCGGCGAGCACGTGGGCCACGCAACCGGCGAAGGAGAGCGGCCGCGGCGCGTCGGCCGCGACGCCGTGGCCGGGGAGGTCCAGCGACAGCGGTCGGTACCGTTCGCCGTCGAGCAGCGCCACCACGCCGTCCCACGCGCGGCGGGTGCCGCCGAAGCCATGCAGCAAGACGATGTCCTCGGGCACCCCGCGATCCTAAGACCTCACCCGGTACCCACCTCAGCCACCAGGTCTCGCCAAGTCACCTCCCCGCAACCACCTCGAACCGTGTCCACCGCCACCGACACCCACCTGCTCCTGCGCGCCTTCGTGGACGAGCTGGCCCGGTGCGGCCTGCGCGATGCGTGCACCTCGCCGGGGTCACGGTGCGCGCCGCTGGTGCTGAGTCTCGCCGGCGAGTCGCGGGTGCGCTGCCACTCCCACGTCGACGAGCGCTGTGCGGGCTTTTTCGCCGTGGGGCTCGCCAAGGCGTCGGGGCGGCCGGTCGCGGTGGCGTGCACCTCCGGCACCGCCGCCGCGGAGCTCCTGCCGGCCGCGATCGAGGCGCACGAGGCGGGCGTGCCGCTGCTGATCCTCACGGCCGACCGCCCCCCCGAGCTGCGTGAGAACGGCGCCGGGCAGACGATCGACCAGCTGGAGCTGTACGGCGGGGCCGCGAAGTGGTTCTTCGAGGTCGGCGTGCACGACGCGGCGCCGGCGCGGCTGCGGTGGATACGCACGCTCGCGTGCCGCGCGTACTGGCGCGCGCTTGAGGGCAGCCCCGGAGTGGTGCACCTCAACTTCCCGCTGCGCGAGCCGCTGGTGAGCGCCGAGCCGCCGCCGGCCGACCACAGCGGCCGCCCCGACGGCCGTCCGCTCGTGACGTGCCCGCCGGCGCGCGGCGCGCTCCCCGAGGAGGCCGACTCCCTCGCCGCCGCACTGGCCGCCCACTCCCGCGGCGTGGTGGTGGCCGGGCGATACGAGCGCGACACTGGACTCGGCGAGGCCGCCGCCGCGTTCTGCGCGGCGGCCGGGTGGCCGCTGCTCGCAGACCCGCTCTCGGGCGCGCGGCGCGGCGCGGCGGCGGTGGCGCACTACGACGAGCTGCTGCGCCACGCCCCCTTCGCGCAGAGCGTGCGGCCGGACATCGTGCTGCGCGTCGGCGACCTGCCGACATCCAAGCCGCTGCGCACTTGGCTCGCGGGCATGACCGACGTGCCGCAGGCCGTGCTCGACGCTGAGGGCCGCTGGCAGGACCCCGACGCGACGGTGTGCCGCCGCTTCGCGCTCGAGCCCGCCGCGGCGCTGGCGCAGCTCGCGGCGACCCCCCCGCCTGCCGCCGACCCCGAGTGGCTCGCCACCTGGCGCAGCGCAGACGAGCGCGCCGCCGAGGCGCTCCTCGGCGTGCTCGGCGCGCAGGGCCTCTCCGAGCCCACGGTCGCCGCCGAGCTCGGGGTGCTGCTGCCGGCGGACGCGACGCTGTTCGTGTCCTCCTCGATGCCGGTGCGCGACATCGAGAGCTTCTGGCCGGCGCGGGCCGACCCGCCGCGCGTGCTGTGCAACCGCGGCGCCAACGGCATCGACGGGACGGTCTCCTCTGCGTTCGGAGCCGCCGCCGCGGACGAGCAGCCGACGGTGCTGCTGACCGGCGACGTCGCACTCGCCCACGACATCGGCGGCCTGCTCGCCGCGCGGCGCCTGCAGGTCGCGCTGACGGTTGTGCTGCTCGACAATGGCGGCGGCGGCATCTTCGACTTCCTGCCGGTCGCCGGCGCCGAGGCAGCGCACGCGCCCGACGGCGTGTTCCCCGGCGAGAACGTGTACACCCGCCACATCGCGACCCCGACGGGACTCGACTTCGCGCAGGCGGCGGCGCTGTACGGGCTGGAGCACGAGCGGGTCGCGGACGTGCTCGCCTTCCGCGCAGCGCTGGAGCGCGCGCTCACGCAGCGCCCGCGCCGCGCGGGGATCGTCGAGGTGCATACCGACCGAGCAGAGAATCTGGCTCTGCACCACCGCGCGTGGGAGGCGGTTGCGGGGATGCTGGATGGGGGAGCGTGAGCGTGCTCCCGCACGAGCCACCAAGGGATACGTGATGCTCGCCTACCTCCTCTGGCACCGCCCCGCCGACGGAATCGAGCGCGATGCCTACGAGCGCGCATGCGAGCGCTTCCACCGCTCCCTGCGCCACGCCCCGCCAGCCGGCTTCCGCGGTTCGGCGGTGCTGCGGCTCGCGGAGTGCCCCTGGCTCGCCCATGCCCAGGACGGCGCCTATGAGGACTGGTACCTACTGGACGACTTCACCGCCCTCGGGGTGCTGAACGAGGCGGCGGTAGCCCACGGTTACCGCACCGCCCACGACGACGTCGCGCGGCGTTTTGGCAAGGGTGCGGGCGGACTGTACGGCCTGCTGGAGGGCCACGCCGACCTCGCCGACACCCTGCGCTCTGTGTGGATCTCCCGTCCACCCGGCCACTCGCGCGGCGAGCTGCTCAGCTGCTCGGCGACGGCATGGACCCAGCGCACGCCAGCCTGTGGCGCCGCGCGCTGGTGTTCGGCCCGGCTCCCGAGTACTGCCTGCTCGCGCCGGAGACCCCGAAGGGGGTCGCCCTCACGAGTCTGCCGGACGGTTGGCATGCCACGGTCTGCGAGCGAGAGATGATCTGGTGCGGCTGACCTCATAATGGATGGAGCTCTCGACCGCCACCGAGGTTCACCAACTCCATCTTTCATGGAATGTGCGTTTACATATCATTGCGATGGGTAGCCGGAGACGGGTCCAGCCCTGCCGAAAGCTCACCGCTGGTTGGCCGACTCACAAGTAGCCATCCCGGGCCACCCAACGCCAAGATAGCGACCATTACAAAGCCGCCCACCAAACCAGCCGCAGTGGCGCCAGCGAGCACGTTCGACAAAGTGCCGGAATATGCAACATATCCTTCGGCAAAGCTGGAAGTCCGGATTGCTTCGTCTCCACGAAGAGCGCCGGAGACTCCAAGCAGCGCCGATAGCTCACCGATCAAGAGGAACAGAAAAAGCACCGTGCGATAAGCCTTGGCTCGAGGCTGCCCCATAAGAGAGACGGCTCTACTCTCAACGGCAAAGGCAACAAGCAAGACGGGAATTATCTGGGCTGCTGTGCTGTAGAAGCCTGGCTGCGGGAGCAAGGCCCCACCTTTGATGACGGAGACAGCGACGCCGGCAGCGATAGCTAGAAGGATTGCTAAGAGTAGAGCCGCAGGAATCGCGATCTGACGATTTTGCAGCGGGATCGGCGTCTGGCTGGCTGGGTTAGCTTGGGGACTATTCATGGATTTGCCTCGATCAACGATCGCCTGGCTAGAGCGTATCTAATTATCGCGGCCCCAAAGGATGCCAAAGCCATAAGAGCCATACCTTCGACAGGTAGAATCGTATTCTACTGCGGTCTCGTATATCGGGCTTCCACGACAGCGCCAGTCGTGGTGATACTCCTTCTTATCCCGCCAGTAGCGGCAGCAGCGCCGCCAGCTTGACCTCGGTCTCCGCAAGCTCCGCAGCAGGCTCGGAGTCGCGCACCACCCCAACCCCCGCGTAGCAGCGCGCGACACGCCCGCGCAGCAGCGCGCAGCGCAGCGCCACGCAGAACTCGCCATCCCCCGTGGCGTCGGCCCAGCCGACGGGGCCGGCGTACCACCCGCGGTCGAGGCCCTCCAGCGCGGGGATCAGCGGCCGCGCACGCTCCAGCGGCTCGCCGCCGACCGCGGGCGTGGGGTGCATCAGCTCGAGCAGCTCGATCACGTCGAGCGGCTGCGCGAGCTGGGCGCGGATCGGGGTGGCGAGGTGCTGGATGTTGGCCACCTTCACGAGCGTCGGCTCCGGCGGCGCCGCCGTCCACAGCGCGTGCGAACGTAGCGTGCGCTCCAGGCGGTGGATCACGATCGCGTGCTCCTCGCGGTCCTTCTCGGAGTGCATGAGCTGCGCGCCGAGGTGGTCGTCCACAGCGGGGTCGGCGGAGCGGCGCATCGAGCCGGCGAGTGCGAGCGCGGAGACGCGGTGGCCCTCGCGGCGCACGAGCAGCTCCGGGGAGGCGGCAACGAACGCGGCGTCCTCGCGGCCGACGCAGAAGACCGTGCACGAGGGGAAGCCCTCGCGCAGCACGCCGAACAGCGCGGCGGGGTCGTGCGCGCGTGGAGCGTGTACCCGCACCTCGCGGGCGAGCACCACCTTCTGCAGCTGCCCGGCGCGAATCAGCTCGACCGCGCGCGCGACGGCCGCCTCGTAGTGCTCGGGCGGCATCGCGCTGGCGACCCGGTAGCGCCCCGCGGGCGCGGGGTCGAGCAGCGGCAGCGGGGCGCGGCGCAGCTCCAGGACGCGACGCTCCAGGCGCCCGCGCAGCTCCTCTGCGGTGTCGTCCGGCGCAGCGAGCGCACACAGGGTCATACAGACCGCCGCGCGGCGGCGGGTGAGCGCGACCTCGGGCACCACCAGCGAGGCGGGCGCGAAGCCGCTCCAGGCGGGGTCGGCTCCGCCCTCCGCGGCGAACGCAAAGCCGCCCAGCGCCAGCGGCCCGCCACCGGCGAAAGCCGGGTCGGAGGACTCCTCCGGGGCATCGCCGACGGCCGCCGCGGCCAGCGCGCGCCAGCGGTCGGCCACCGTGGCGAACCGCTCGGGCCCGGCCGCCGTCAGAGAGGCCGCCTCGCCGAGCGCGGCCAGCGCACGCGCGCCGCGCTCCGGCTGCTCTAAGAGAAACCACGGCTCCCCCGGCCGCCGGGAGGCGGCGACGACGGCACTGGGGTCGACGTCGGCTGGCAGGGGAACCGTCAGCGCCGCGAGCGTGGGGCGGCCGCTGCGCCGCGCACGCCGGACGGCGAGCTGCAGGCGCGCGCCCAGCCGCTCGCGGTCGGCGTCGGCGAGCGCAAACGGGCTCTCGCGCGTGCGCTCGACCGCGCCCCTCACGTCTCGCTACGCCCCCTGGCGATCGCAATCTCACCCGTGCGCATCATCTCGATCAGCCCGAACGGTCTGACCATGTCCTCGAAGGCCTGGATCTTCTCGGTCGTGCCGGTCACCTCGACGATCACCGAGCGCTTGGTGACGTCGACGACCTTGCCCCGGAAGATCTCGGTGATCTGCATCAGCTCGCCGCGCTGGGCGCCGTCCACGGCGACCTTGAACATCGCCAGCTCGCGCGAGACCGTGTCGCCCGGGTCGAGGTCGCGGATCTTGAGCACGTTGATGAGCTTGTGCAGCTGCTTGGTCACCTGATCGATCGGGTGCATCGCGCCGTCCACGGTGAGCGTCACACGGGAGTAGCGCTCGTCGTCGGTGGGGCCGACCGTCAGCGTGTCGATGTTGAAGCCGCGGCGGGCGAACAGCCCCGCGATGCGCGTGAGCACACCCGACTTGTTTTCCACCAGGATCGACAGCACGTGCTTGCGCCCCGTGCGCAGGCTGCCCGAAGCTTCGAGCTCGGCCAGGGAAAGAGGTGCCTTGGTGGCCGGTTCCCCACACTACCCCACCATCTCCCTGGCGGCCTGACCGGCCGGGATCATCGGGTACGTGTTCTCCTCCCGCGTCACCCGCACGTCCACGACCACGGGCCCCTCGGTGGCAATCGCGCGGCGCATGTCCTCCACCAGGGTCCGCTTGTCCTCGAAGCGCATCCCGGTGGCGCCATAAGCCTCCGCGAGCCGGACGAAGTCGGGGAACTCACCCATGTCCACATGCGAGTAGCGGCGGTCCCAGAAGAGCTCCTGCCACTGGCGCACCATGCCGAGGTAGCCGTTGTTCATGATGAACACCTTGATGGGGATGCGCTCCTGCGCGCACGTGGCGAGCTCCTGGGCGTTCATCTGCACCGAGCCGTCGCCGGCGACACAGCACACGACGCGGTCGGGGCAGGCGACGGCGGCGCCCATCGCGGCGGGCAGGCCGAAGCCCATCGTGCCGAGGCCGCCGGAGTTGATCCACCGCCGCGGCGCGGGGAAGTCGTAGTACTGCGCGGTCCACATCTGGTGCTGGCCGACGTCGGAGGAGATGATGGCCTCGCCGCCCGTGGCCTCGAACAGCGCCTGGATCATGTACTGCGGCTTGATCTCCGCGTCGGTGGAGTCCTCGTAGCGCAGCGGATATTGGGCGCGCCACCCCTCGATCCGCTCCCACCACGCCGCCAGGCGCACCGGGTCGGCCCCGAGCGCGCGGTACTCGACGGCGAGCTTGGCGAGCACGTGGCGCGCGTCGCCGACGATTGGGATGTGCGCGGGCACGTTCTTGGAGATCTCGGCGGGGTCGATGTCGATGTGGATGAACTTCGCGCGCGGCGCGAACTCCGAGAGCTTGCCGGTGATGCGGTCGTCGAAGCGCGCGCCGACGGCGCAGATCAGGTCGGCCTCGTCCATCGCGTAGTTGGCCGCGCGTGTGCCGTGCATGCCGAGCATCCCCAGCCACTGGGGGTTGGGCTCGCCCGCTCCGGCTCCCTCGCCGTCGGGGCCGATCCGCGCCGGGAGCGCGCCGAGCGCCATCAGCGTGCACGTGACCGGGAAGCGGTCGCAACTCGCCAGCTCCATCAACTCCGCGGAGGCGTTGGCGTTGACGACGCCTCCGCCCACGTACAGCACCGGCCGCTGCGCGGCGGCGAGCGCCTTGGCGGCCTGGCGGATCTGCTTCTGGTTGCCCTCCACGGTCGGCTGGTAGCCGGGGAGGTTGACCCGGGTCACGGGCTCGTAGTCGATCTCCGCGCGGGAGAGGTCCTGGGGGATGTCCACCAGCACCGGGCCGGGGCGGCCGGTGGAGGCGATGTGGAACGCCTCGTGGATCGCCGAGGGGATCTCCAGGGGGTGTTGGATCATGAAGGAGTGCTTGACGACCGGCATCGTGATGCCGATCGTGTCAGCCTCCTGGAAGCCGTCGGTGCCGAGCAGCTCGGTGCGCACCTGGCCGGTGATGAACACGACCGGCACGGAGTCCATCATCGCGTCGCAGATCGGCGTGACGAGGTTCGTCGCCCCGGGCCCGGAGGTGGCGAGCGCCACGCCGACGCGGCCGGTCGCCTTCGCGTACCCCTCGGCGGCGTGCCCGCCGCCCGCCTCGTGGCGCACGAGGATGTGGCGGATGCCGGCGTCCACGAACGCGTCGTAGGTGGGCAGGTTCGCGCCGCCGGGCAGGCCGAACACGACGTCGACGCCCTCGGCCTTCAGACATTCCATCAGTGCGTCCACCGCGCGCATGAGAGCGACCGCGTCCTCCTACTCGGGAACCGGGGAAACGCCCAGTCTACCAACGGGTTGCCCGCCCACTACGCCCCGTGCCGGCGGCGGTTAGGAGGAGCCGATCGCGAGGCCGATCGACAAAGCAATCGCGCCCCCGACCGTCACCACCAACAGCGAGGAGCGCATCGAGACGTGCAGGAAGCGTTTGCGCACCCAGGCGATCGCGAGCAGCTCGAACGCCACCACGCACCCCGCGACCAGCAGGGCTTTGTGAACGTCGGAGATGAAGAACGGCAGCGTGTGGAAGATCCCCCCCAACGTCGTCATCCCGCCGGTGATCGCGCCGCGCACGAGCGCCGAGCCGCGGCCGGTCTGCTCGCCGGTGTCCGACAGCGCCTCCGACCAGCCCATGCTCACACCCGCCCCCAGCGCGGTGGAGAAGCCGACGACCAGCGCCACGTGCGAGTCGGAGGAGATCGCGGCGGCGAAGATCGGGGGCAGCGAGGAGACGGTGCCGTCGATCATGCCCACGAGCGCGGGCTGCACGACGCGCAGCACGAAGTCCCGCTCGTCGGCGAAGCCGGCGCGGTGGATCAGGCGCGAGATAAAAGAATCGTGCGCGGGCAGAGGCGGTGCGCCGGCGGACATCCACCGAGTTATAGAGCCCGTGCCGCTTCGGGCGCCCTAAGAACGGGGGGAGGGCAGGCCCTCCCCCCGTGCCCCCTCCCCTCGGACTTGTCTGCTCCGGCGCTCTCCAGCACCGGTCGCCGACTCGACGGCCCGCGGACCGGCCTCAACCCCGGGCCGGCGAGGAGGGCCGCCACGATTCGGGCGGCAGCGCGACGTCCGGGAAGTCGAGCTCACACCCGCAGCGCGTGCAGAGCGCGTCGTAGATCTTGGTGACGCGCCCGCACTGCGGGCAGCGGCGGCGCAGCTCGCGGGACTCGAAGCGGTAGGCGATCGCCGCCGCGAGGCCGATGAAGGGCACGAGCCCCGAGACCACAAACCACAGCCAGAAGGAGGAGCCCTTCACCCGCCCGACCAGCCCGCCGGCGAGCCCGAAGCCGAGGGCGATCGTGACGTAGGCCACCGGGCTCCCTCAGAAGATGACGCGCACGGCCCACACGAGGGCCACGATCGCCAGGATCGCCAGCAGCGGGCCGACGATCGCCAGCGCGATGCCGATCACGATCTTCAGCAGCACGTAGCCGGCGAGCAGCACGACCAAGCCGGCCACGACCGTGCGGCCGACCGAGCGGCCGACCGAGCGCGAGGAGGAGGGGACGGGCGAGTCGGACATCTGAGTAGATCGTAGCGCTCAGAGCCCCAGCTGCTCGTGCACCAGCCGCGTGACGGCCCCGCCGTCGGCGCGGCCGCGGGTCGCGCGCATCACGTGGCCGACGATCGGGCCGATCGCCCGGACGTTGCCGTCGCGCACCTGCGCGGCCGCCTCCGGGTGCGCGGCGAGCGCAGCCGCAACCGCTTCAGCTAGCTCGTCGCCCCCGTCCATCGCGGCCAACCCCTCGGCCTCGACGATCGCGTGCGGGTCGCCCCCCTCGGCGAGCAGCCGGTCGAGCACCTGGCGGCCGGCGCCGGTGGAGATGCGCCGGGCGGCGACCAACCCGACGAGCGCGCCGAGCGCGCCCGGCTGCACCCGCGAGGCGCCCGGGTCCTGACCGTCGCCGAGCCGGGCGAGCACCTCACCCGTGACCCAGAGGGCGAGCGCCTGCGCGGGGGGATGGGGACCCGCCCCCCCGGCGCCGGCCGCGAGCGCCGCCTCGAAGTAGTCGCCGAGCTCGGGGCGGAAGGCGAGCAGGCGCGCGGTGTCGGGGGCGAGCCCGAGCTCCCCCTCGTAGCGCTCCGCGCGCGCCGCCGGCAGCTCCGGCAGTGCCGCGCGCGCGGCGTCGAGCATCGCCGCGTCGATCGCGACCGGCACGAGGTCGGGCTCGGGGAAGTAGCGGTAGTCGTGCGCCTCCTCCTTGGAGCGCAATGCCGTGAGGCGCTCAGAGGCAGGGTCGAAGTGCAGCGTCTGGAGCTCGACGCGCCCTCCCCGCGCAGGATGGCCTCCTGGCGTGCGAGCTCGGCGCGGATGCCGCGTTCGATGAAGCGGAAGGAGTTCATGTTCTTCAGCTCCGTCTTCACCCCCAGCTCCTCGGAGCCGGTGGGGCGCAGCGAGATGTTCGCGTCGCAGCGCAGCGAGCCCTCCTCCATGTTGACGTCGGAGACCCCCAGCTGGCGCACGGTGACGCGCAGCAGCCGCAGCCACTCGCCGGCAGCCTCGGCCGAGCGCAGGTCGGGCTCGGTGACGATCTCCGCCAGCGGCGTGCCGCCGCGGTTGAAGTCCACGACCGACGCATCCGAGCCGTGGATGCGACCCGAGGCGCCGACGTGGGTCAGCTTGGCGGCGTCCTCCTCCAGGTGCACGCGGTGGATGCGCACGGCCCCCAGCCGCCCGCCGCGGCACAGCGGCAGGTCGTACTGGGAGATCTGGTAGCCCTTGGGGAGGTCGGGGTAGAAGTAGTTCTTGCGGTGAAAAACCGAGCGCGGCGCCAGCTCGCAGCCAAGCGCGAGACCGAGCATCAGCCCGAAGTGCACCGCGCGCGCGTTGGCGACCGGCAGCGAGCCGGGCAGCCCCAGGCACACCGGGCAGGTGCGCGTGGTGGGCGGCTCGCCGAAGGAGAGCGCACAGCCGCAGAACATCTTCGTGGCGGTGGCCAGCTGGACGTGGATCTCCAGGCCGATCACCGGCTCGTACTCGACGGCACTCATGCCTCGCCACCTGCCGCCCCCGCCGCGGCCCCCCCCTCCCGCGCCCGCGCCCCGTCGAAGCCGAGCGCCCGCTCCAGCGCGTACGCGGCGTCGAGCAGGCGGTTCTCGGAGAACACCGGGCCGGCGAGCTGCAGGCCGACGGGCAGCTCCCCCCCCTCGCCGTCGGGGGCCAGGCCGCAGGGGATCGAGATCGCGGGGATGCCGGCGAGGGACATCGGCACCGTGCAAAAATCACTCACATACATCGCCCACGGGTCGGCGAGGCGCTCCCCCAGCCGGAAGGCGACCGTGGGCGAGGTGGGCGTTGCGATCAGGTCCACCTCCGCGAACGCCGCGTCGAAGTCGGCGACGATCAACGTGCGCACGCGCTGCGCGCGGCCGTAGTAGGCGTCGTAGTAGCCGGCCGACAGCGCGTAGGTGCCGAGCATGATGCGCCGCCGCACCTCGGGCCCGAAGCCGTCGTGACGGGTGCGGGTGTAGAGATCCAACAAACCCTCGGCGCCGGCGGCGCGCAGCCCGTAACGCACCCCGTCGAAGCGCGCAAGGTTCGAGGAGGCCTCGGCAGGCGCTAGCACGTAGTAGGCGGAGAGCGCGTGGGGCGCGTGCGGCAGGCGCACCTCGTGGACCTCCGCGCCGAGCTCCTGGGCACGCGCGAGGGAGGCGCGGAAGGCGTCGAGCACGCCGGGGTCGATGCCCTCGCCGGTGAGCTCCGCGGGCACCCCCAGACACACCCCGTCCAGGCGCTCGGCCGTGGGCAGCGCGATCTCCTCCGGGTGGGCGAGCGAGGTCGCGTCGCACGGGTCCCTCCCAACCAGGTGGCGCAGCAGCAGCGCCGCGTCGGTCACGTCGCGCGTGAGCGGCCCCGCCTGGTCCAGCGAGGAAGCGAACGCGATCATCCCGTACCGCGAAACGGCACCGTAGGTGGGTTTCAGACCGACGACCCCGCACAGCGCCGCGGGCTGGCGGATCGAGCCCCCCGTGTCGGTGCCGAGCGCCCACGGCGCAAGGCCGGCGGCGACCGCCGCGGCGGAGCCCCCCGAGGACCCGCCCGGCACGCGCGCGCGGTCCCACGGGGAGAGCACTGGGCCAAAGGCGGAGTTCTCGGAGGAGGAGCCCATCGCGAACTCGTCCTGGTTGGTCTTGCCCAGCAGCGGCGCGCCGGCCGCCGCCAGGCGCGCGACGGCGGTCGCGGTGTACGGCGGGCAGTACCCCTCCAGGATGCGCGAGCCCGACTGCGAGGGCACGCCCTCGGTGCAGAAGAGGTCCTTGACGGCGAGCGGCACGCCGCGCAGCGGCCCCTCCACGCCGCCGGCCTCCGTGGCAACCCACGTGAAGCAGTTCAGCTCCTCGGCGGCCGCCCGCGCGCGGTAGTCCTCGAACACCTCCGCGGGCGAGAGCCGGCCGGCCTCGATCTCCGCGACGGCACGGGCCGCGGTCAGCTCGAGGATCCCCGAGCCGCTCACGAGTCGAGGGGTAGGGGGAAGGGTCGCGTCCGCGCAGCCACGCGCTCCGACTGGGGCCGGTGGACGCGGGACATCCGGTCCCGCGTCGACGCACCAGGCTTCGAGGGGGCGTTCACGCCTGGGGCGAGGGGACGAGGAAACCGTCGTCCTGCACCGCCGGCGCCTGCGCGAGCGCGACCTCGCGCGGCAGCGAAGGCCGCGGCTCGTCGGGGCGCAGGCGGCCGGTGACCTCCACCACGTGCGAGGTCGGCGCCACACCCTCCAGGTCGAGCTCGGCGAGGCGGGCGATGTGGTCGAGCACGCCGGAGAGCTCAAGCGCCATCGCCTCGACCTCGGGCTCCTCCAGCCGCAGACGGGCCAGGCGCGCGACGTGCAGGACTTCCTCGCGGGCGATCACGGCAAGGGATTGTAAGGGCCCACGAACCCCAAGGGACTGCCGGAAGACTTCGCGACGACGGCCTACGCCGGCGGCGGCTGCGGCGTGATGTCGACCGGTGGGTAGAGGCCGGGGCGTTCGTCGCGCAGCGACTGCCAGCTGCCGGCGAGCACAAGCACGGCGCCGGCGAGCCCCAGCCACGGCCCCGCACAGAGCGCGAAGGCGTGCTCGGGGCGCTCCAGCAGGCGCACCACGGCAGCAACCGTCCCCACGAGCCCGAACAGCGTGCTCCACACCGCGGCGGCGACGGGAAGCGCCGTCGAGCGCTCGGTGACGGTGGCGAGCACGAGCGCGAGCGCGACGGCCGCCGTGAGGATCAGCAGCGCGACCGCCGGCCCGAACGTCGCCCACGCGGAGAGGTTGCCCTGCGGGCTCTCGTACCACGGCCGCGTGAGCGCGACGATCAGGCAGATGGCACCCGCCAGCGCGAGCAGCTCGCCGGAGCGCAGACGGCGCAGGCTCACGTGGTCATCCTCCTCACGTGCCCCATACGTAGATTGTGACGCACCTCACCGCTCTGCGCCAGGGCGTCCTCGGCGCGGCTCGTGCTCGATTCGCCCGTGCCGCGCGGCCACCCACGCCTCACTCCCCGACCCCCGCCCGCCGGCGCGCGGCAGTGAGCGTGTTGCGCAGCAGCTCCGCGATCGTCATCGGCCCCACCCCGCCGGGCACGGGCGTGATCGCGGACGCCACGGGCGCGACCGCGGCGAAGTCCACGTCACCGACGAGGCCGCTCTTGTTCCCCGCCTCCTCCGGCGTGAGCCGGTTGACACCGACGTCGATCACCACGGCCCCCGGCCGCACGTGCTCTGCGCCGAGCATCCGCGGGCGCCCGATCGCCGCGATCAGCACGTCCGCGCGAGCGCACACCACCGGCAGGTCGCGCGTGCGGGAGTGGCAGACGGTGACGGTCGCGTTGGCGCCCAGCAGCAGGTGGGCCATCGGCTTGCCGAAGAGGTTCGAGCGCCCCACGATCACCGCCTCCGCCCCCTCCAGCTCCACGCCGGCGGCGGCGGCGGCGGCGGCGAGCAGCTCCATCACGCCCTGCGGCGTGCACGGCCGCAGGCCAGGCCGCCCCAGCGCGAGCAGCCCGGCGTTGACGGGGGTGAGCCCGTCGACGTCCTTGGCAGGGTCGATCAGACCCGTGAGCGTCGGCCCATCGAGGTGGTCGGGCACGGGCAGCTGCAGCAGCACCCCATCAACCGCCTCGTCGGCGTTGAGGTCCGCCAGCAGCGCCGCCAGCTGCTCATGGGAGGCGTCCGCAGGCAGCCGCCGGTCGAAGGGCGCCATCCCGACCTCCACGCACGCCCGCTGCTTAGCCCCCACGTACACCGCCGAGCCGGGGTCCTCCCCGACGAGCACGGTCGCCAGGCCCGGCGGGCGCCCCACACGCGCGGTGAACGTCCGGGTGGCCTCGGCCACCTCCGCGCGTACACGCGCGGCCACCGCCTTGCCGTCGATGATCGTGGCGCTCATGGCGGGTGGGATCGTAGTGGCGCCGCCCGCCGTCCTCGCCGCCGCCTCGACGTCCGCCCTCACCGCCGTGCGAGGGGGGTCAGCTCGGTGAGCAGCTTGCGCTCGGAGCCGTCGTCGGCGAAGCGCACGACGACCACCCCGCCGGGCTCCACGCCCGTGACGACGCCCTCGCCGAAGGTGGCGTGCGTAACGTCCTCGCCCAGCCGGTACGTCTCGGCCGCCGGCGCGTGGCTGCGGCGGAAGGCGGCGCCGCCCCCGGGGCCGCGGCGGGCCACGGGCGCCGCGTCGGCCGCCGCCCAGCTGTAGGTGCGCGGCCCGGAGGCGCGGGCGCCGGCGCCGTCGAGCGAGCCGGCACGCACCACCAGCGGCTGGGACTCGTGGTCGGTGAGCTCCTCGGGCACCTCATCCAGGAAGCGACTGCGCAGGCCGTAGGTCTGCGCGCCGAACAGCGTGCGGCGGCGGGCGCACGTCAGGTAGAGGGTGCGCATCGCGCGGGTGACACCGACGTAGAAGAGGCGGCGCTCCTCCTCCAGCGCCCCTTCGTCCAGCGCGCGGGAGTGAGGGAACACGCCGTCCTCGCAGCCCACGACAAACACGATCGGGTACTCGAGGCCCTTGGCGTTGTGGAGCGTCATGAGCGTCACCAGACTCTCCTCGTCGCGGCGGGAGTCGGCGTCTGCGACCAGCGCAACCTGGGCGAGGAACGTCTCCAGGGTGTCGTGGGAGGGCTCAGCGGCGACGTCGAACTCGCGGCCCACCTCGACCAGCTGCTCGAGGTTCTCGATGCGGCCCTGCGCCTCGATCGTGCGTTCGGCCTCCAGCGCCTCGACGTAGCCGGTGCGCGCGAGCACGGCCTCCAGCAACTCCCCGATCGAGACGCCCTGGGCAACCGTGTCGCGGAGCTCCGCCATCGTGTCCATGAAGCGCCGCAGTGCCTTGGCCGCCGCCGGGCCGAGCCCGGGCACCTCCTCGGCGGCGGCATCCCACACGGGGACGTCCAGCGTCTGCGCGTAGGCGAGCACGCGCCCCACCGAGGTCTGCCCGAGACCGCGGCGTGGAGCGTTGACGATCCGCGCAAAGCTCACGGCGTCCTGGGGGTTGGCGAGCAGCGAGAGGTACGCGACCGCGTCCTTGATCTCCGCGCGCTCGTAGAACTTCGTGCCGCCGATCACCTGGTAGGCGACCTCGCGGCGCACGAGCGCGTCCTCGAGTACGCGCGACATCGCGTTGGTGCGGTAGAAGACCGCGATCTCCGCGCGGGAGGCGCCCTCCTCCACGAGGCGCTCGATCTCCCCCACCACGAAGCGCGCCTCGGCGTGCTCGTCTTCGAGCTCGCGCACGTGGATCGGCTCCCCCTCCCCCAGCGCGCTCCACAGCCGCTTCGCGATCCCACCGCGGTTGTTGGCGATCACCGCGTTGGCGGCGGAGAGGATCGTCTGCGTCGAGCGATAGTTCTGCTCGAGCTTGACCACGCGCGCGTCGGGGAAGTCCTCCTGAAAGTCGAGTATATTGCGCACGTCCGCTCCGCGGAAGCCGTAGATCGACTGCGAGTCGTCGCCGACGACCGCCAGGTTGCGGTGGCCGATCGGCCCGGCGTACGCGGGGGGGCGTCTCGCAAGGCGCCGTCGAGCACGCTCGGATCGGGTGAGCAGTCATCGGCCGGCGGGCGGCCCGCGCCACCAACAAACAGCTGCAGCAGACGGTACTGGGCGTGATTGGTGTCCTGGTACTCGTCCACGAGCACATGGCGGAAGCTCGCGACGTAGCGCTCGCGGACCTCGGGAAAGAGCTCCAGCAAGTTGACCGCGCGAAACAGCAGGTCGTCGAAGTCCATCGCGTTGGAGCGCACCAGCTCGCGCTCATACAGCTGGTACACATCCGCGGCCGTCTGCTCGAAGTGCGAGCCCACTTGCTCGCGGTAGGCGGCTGCGTTGCGCAGACGGTTCTTGGCGTCGGAGATCTGACTGTGCATGGCGGGCGGGGTGAAGCGCTTGGGGTCCGCGCCCACCTCTTCGATGCACCGTTTGACCAAGCGCCGCGCGTCGGCCTGGTCGTAGATCGTGAACTGGCGGGTGTACCCGAGGCGCTCCCCGTCGGCGCGCAGCATGCGCGCGCACGCGGCGTGGAAGGTCATCAGCCACATCCCGCGCGTGGAGTGCCCGAGCAGGCGCTCGACCCGATCCCGCATCTGCTGGGCGGCCTTGTTGGTGAACGTGATCGCCAACACCTCGCTCGGCTGCGCCTGGTCAGTGAAGATCAAAAACGCGATCCGGTGCGTCAGCACGCGCGTCTTGCCCGACCCCGCCCCCGCGAGGATCAGCAGCGGCCCCTCCCCATGCGTGACAGCCTCCCGCTGGGGCTCGTTGAGGCCCTCCAGCAGCTCCTGGAGGTGCTCGGTGTGCGGGTTGGCGGCCATGCTCTCAGCATAGTTGTGGCCCCGGCCAGCGCCTCGCGTGGCTGCCGCGTGGACGCACTCCTGAGGAGCGGCTATAATGCTTGCATTGAAAGCAACGACAGCATAGGAGAAACCGATGGCGACGCTGACCATCCGTGGCCTAGATGACGCCACCAAGGCACGCCTGCGCGTGCGCGCCGCGCGCCACGGGCGTTCGATGGAGGCCGAGGTGCGCGCGATCCTTGATGACGCGCTGCCTCCCGCGCCGCCCTCGGGTGGCCTCGGCAGCCGCGTCCGCGCCAGGTTCGCTGCGCTCGGCGGAGTCGAGCTCGATCTGCCGGCCCGCGGCGATTTGCCGCGCGCGCCGCGCTTTGACGCGTGATCCTGCTGGACACCAACGTCCTCTCCGAGCTCGTCCGTCGCGATCCCGATGAGCGGGTCGTGAACTGGATCGACTCGCTCGACGCGACCGCGGTGGCAACCACTGCCGTGACGGCGGCCGAGTTGCTCCATGGGATTGCGCGCCTGCCGGCGGGGCGTCGTAGAGATCTGCTGAGCCAGGCAATCCGGGGGCTGATCGAGGAGGACATGGGCGGTCGCGTCGAGCCGTTCGACGCCGACTCAGCCCAGCATTACGCCACGTTGGTCAGCGATCGAGAAAGGGCCGGTCGCCCCATCAGCGTCGCCGACGCGCAGATCGCTGCGATCTGCCGCAAGCTCGGAGCGTCCCTCGCCACGCGCCACACCGACGACTTCCAGGCCACCGGGATCGACCTCATCAACCCGTGGAACGCTCTCGACCGCTCCCTCTGAGCATGCCCCTGCTGGAGGAGGTCCGTTCCACCTGCGCGGAACTCGCCGCACACGCGCGGTGGGTGCGGATCGACGAGGGCGCCCTCGCCGGCGAGGAGCTCGCGGAGCTCGCCGCGCCCGGGCCCGCATCGGCCCTCGACCCCGTGCGCCACTACCTGGAGGGCGAGCCCGCGGACGTCGCCGATTACCTGCTGGCGCTCGACGCGATCAACTTCGGCTCGGGGTGGTTCCCGACACTGCGCAAGCGCCTCGACGGCGGCCGCCCCGTGAGCGGCTACTACACGGTCGCGTGGGCGCTGGCCGACCACGTGCGGGCAGCCGGCCCGCCCACCCCGGCGTGGCTGCGCAGGGTGGACACCCCCACGATCGCGCGCATCCTCGACCAGCCGCCCGACCACGAGCTGATGAGCCTCTACGCCCAGGCGTTGCGCGAGCTCGGCCACTTCCTCGGCGAGCGCCGCGCGCTCGACCTCGTGAGGGAGTGCGGCGGCTCGGCCGAGCGGCTGGCGCAGGCGCTGGCGCGCGGGATGGCGATGTTCGACGACCGCGGCTTCTACAAGCGCGCCCAGATCGTCGCCTCCGACCTTGCGCTGGCGGGCCTCGCCACCTTCACGGACCTCGACCGCCTGACGATCTTCGCCGACAACCTCGTCCCCCACGTGCTGCGCTGCGAGGGCGTGCTCGTCTACGACCCCGCACTCGCCGCCCGCATCGACGCCGGCGAGCTGCTGCCCCCGGGCGGCCCCGAGCGCGAGATCCGCGCATGCGCGGTGCACGCCTGCGAGCTGCTCTCCCAGCGCACCGGCATCCCGCCGCGGGTGCTGGACGTGCGGCTGTGGAACCGCGGCCAGGCCACCGCGGGAGGGGGTCCAGGGGGAGGGCCTGCCCTCCCCCTGCCCAACCGCGGCCAGCGCCCCGAGTACAAGGCGCGCCCCCGCCACCGGTGCCGGTGCGTCTACTACTGAACGGCGGCTACCGCTTCCCGTGCCGCTTCGGCTTCTTCGGCTTCACGTACGCCTTGACGAGCACCTTGCCGCTCGTGGTCGCGCCCTGGCCGGAGGCGCCGTGCGTTTCGAGGACCACGGTGAGCGTCAGCCGGTGGTGGCGCCCGAGCAGCCGCAGCACCACGGTCGGCAGCGCGACGCTCACGGCCGTCGAGGCCCCGGCCGCAGCGCTGAACGAGGCATGGCCCGCGCTGACGCTCACGGGGGTGCCCTGCGCACGGGCCGCCACCGCCAGGCCGGACGCGGTCGCGGGGAGCGTCAGCGCCACCGTGCCCGCACACGCGGCGCCGCCGGCGGGACACGCGACCTGCAGCTGCACCCGCCCGTGGCGGTCGGCTGTGACGGTCGCGGAGCCGAGCGCCGCCGCCTCGAAGGCGGGGACTGAGGGTTGGGGGGACACAGGGGACGGGAGGATGGCGATGGTGGCGGTCCGCGTCGCCGAGTCGCCGGGCGCGACGGTGGCCGTCAGCGACACGCTGTAGGTGCCGGGGGCGGCGAAGGCGTGCGTCACCGAGTCCCCGCTCGCCGTCGAGCCGTCGCCGAACGCCCACGAGACGCCGGGCGTCGGATCGACCTGGTCGCGGGGCGCCACCGAGAAGCTCACGGGCGCCCCGGCGGTGGCGCTCGCCGGGATCGACACGCTCTGCAGGGTGGGTCCTCCCGCGTCGAGGAGGCTCGCGTCGGCGAGAGCTTCGCCGCCCTCGATGGTGTAGCCGACCACGCCGTCGCCGGCGCTGTCCATCGCCGCGTTGAGACCCTGCTCGTCGCTCACGCCGTTGGGGCTCACGATCTGCCCGACGGGGGACACTTCCTGGGGCTCGCCAAAACGGCCTTCGGCGGGACGCAGGAGCGCGAAGGCGCTGTTGCTCAGCACGTCGGCGTAGCTGACCAACGTGTCGCCGGCGGGGTCCTCGGCGATGCTGGGGGCCCACGACTCAAACGCGAGATCCTGAACCGCCGGGAAGGTTCCCGACGATGTTCCGGCCGCGTATTGGACGACGAGGTCACCGCCGAAGTCAAGCGTCCACACGACGCTCGGATCCCCGCGCCCGTCGAGCGCCACCTGGGGGAACTCCGCGTCCGCTACTTCGGCGGACACGCTCACGGCTTTGTCGAACGTCCCGCCGGCGGGCCGCACCGCGACCTGAGCCACCTCGACGGTGCCGTTGGAGGCGGTCCAGGTGACGGCGGTGTCGCCCTCGGCGTTCATCGCCGCGAATGGGCGGATCGCAGGTTCGGCTTCATTCGAGAGCGCCACCGGTTTGGAGAAGGTGCCGGTCGCTGCCGATCGCGTCGCCTCTTCCACGACTTCCTGGGCGCCGCTCCGCTCCCACACGACCGTGGCGTCGCCGGCGGCGTCGATCGCCACCCGCGGAGATTCGAGGCTCACACGGCTGGCAGAGACGTTCACGGCGGCGCCGAAGCTCCCCCCGGCCGGGCGGAAGACGCCTGGACGATCACGGTGGAGCCTTCGCGGCTGGCCCACGCCACGATCGTGTCCCCCCGGTCGTTCATGGCGACCGCCGGGAAGAAGGCTTCCTTCCCCGCCGGTGAGAGTGTCAGCGGGGCCGAGGGCATCCCATCCGTCACGGTGGCGGCTTCGACAGGGACACTCGACCCAAGGCTCCACCACACGACGGTCGCGTCCCCCGCGGCGTCCTCGGCCACCTGGGGAGCACGGTTTTCACCAGCAGGCGAGAGGTCGAGGGCGGGCGCGAAGCTCCCGAGCGGAGGGCGTGTGGCGACCTGCACGACGTTGCCGGCGCCGACCCCCAGCCACGCCACGGCCGCGCCGCCGTCCGATCCCATCGCCGTGTCCGCAGACTCGGCCGCGGATTGTGACAGAGGGCTGGCCGCCAGCCACGTCGGGGTCGCCCCGGCGGCGACGGGCGCTCCCAGCGCCACCGCGGCGCCGATCACCGTGACCACTCCGATTCCTCTGCGCACCGTGCCCCCTTGTCGTTGGTCCCCGCACGCCCACAGGCGCTGGCCACTCGGTCACCACCGGTATCGGCACGGACACCGCAAAGCTGAGCGGCGCCAGACCCCCCCGCTACAACTCCCGGATGTCCTCACAAGGGCCGGCTTGGCCGGCCCGGCCGTGAAGTCCCCGCAGCCCGGGAGGGGGTTTCAATGCCCACCCACCCGGGCCTGCCCTCCCCAGCCTCTACCCCCCCGCCGGGTTGGGCCCCTTCACCGGCCGCAGCGGCCTGACCTTCGCTGCCGGCGGCTCGAGGCGCCCGCCGGAGAGCTCGCCCACGGCGCGCTCCAGCGCCCCGATGCGGCTGGAGAGGCCCTGCAGCGCCTCCGCGATCGGGTCCGGGAGGTGGATCCAGTCGGCGTCCGGGCCCTCCGGACGGCGGCCGTCGACGCGCACCGGGTGGCCGGGGTTGCCCACGACGGTGGAGTTCGGCGGCACGTCGGTGATGACCACCGTGTTGGCGCCGATCTTCGCGCCGTGGCCGACGGTGATCGGCCCCAGCAGCTTGGCGCCCGAGCCGATCGTCACGTTGTCCTGCACGGTCGGGTGGCGCTTGCCGGTGGCGAAGCCGGTGCCGCCGAGCGTCACGCCCTGGTAGAGCGTCACGTCGTCGCCGATCTGCGCCGTCTCGCCCACGACCACGCCCGCGCCGTGGTCGATGAACAGGCCCTTGCCGATCTGCGCCGCCGGGTGGATCTCGATGCCGGTCACGGCCCGCGTCACCGTCGCCAGCGTGCGCGGCACCACCGGCATGCCCGCCTCGTGCAGCGCGTGCGCCACGCGGTGGGAGAGCAGCGCTTGGATGCCCGGCCACGTCGCCACGATCTCCGTCGGCCCCACGCCGCGGGCGGCCGGGTCGCGCTCGCGCGCCGCCGCGACGTCGCGACGCAGCTCTCTGACGACCCCGGCAAAGGTGCCCAGTCCGAGCATGCCGACAGGGTAGCGCCGGGACGGTCGCTCCTAGCGACCTTCGCGTGCCCGTCGTACGTGATGTGTCAGGCTGGGCCCGGAGCACCGCGCTGAGACAAGAGGCTGCTTGGGCCGCGAGCGGAGGGCCACGGAGCGGAGGAGCTCAGGCCGGCAGGTCGGCCGGCAGTCCGACCAGTTGCGCGCTGCGCTCCCACAGGCCCGCGGCGAGCGTGTCGTCCTGGGCCTGAGCGCTGGGGCTCTGGACCTTCTCGTCCACGACGTACTCGCCGGTCAAGCCAGCTGCCGCGTCGGACACCGACAGCCACACCAACGAGCGGGCGCCGCGCTGCGGCGAGCGGAAGAAGGGCGCGCCGAGCGTGGTCAGGATCTTCCAGCGGCCCATCTCGTTCTTGCCGAACCCGGTCCGCACCACACCCGGGTGAAAGCAGTTCGCGTGCAGCTCCGGCGCCCGGCGGGCCAGCTCGCGGGTGAAGAGGATGTTGCACAGCTTGGACGTGCCGTACACGCGCATCGCAGCGTAGGAGCGCTCGGACTGCAGGTCCTCGAGGTCCAGCCGCCCGCCGGTGTGAGCGTCCGATGCCGTGGTCACGACGCGCCCGCCACCCAGGCGGTCGCGCAGCAGCGCGGTGAGCAGGAACGGCGCGAGGTGGTTCAGTGCGAACGTCTGCTCGAACCCCTCAGGGGTCACGCTGCGCGAGGCGAACAGCGCGCCGGCGTTGTTGGCCAGCACGTCGATGTGCTCGTACCGCGAACGCGCCTCCTCGGCCAGCGCGCGCACCTCGGCCATCAGCGTCAGGTCGGCGACGTGCTCGTGCACCGGCGCGCCCCCACCGGCCGCCCGGGCCTCCAGCGCGAGCGCACGCACGCGCTCGGGGTCGCGGCCCACGAGCGCGACCTCGACCCCCTCGCGGGCGAGCTCCACCGCGGCGGCGGCGCCGATGCCGCGGGTTGCGCCGGTGAGCAGGACGAGCGTCATAAGGTGGACTGTACCGTCACCGAACCGCATCGAGAGGAACGATCACAGACATGGAGACACGCGCGCTTGGTACGCAGGGGCTGCAGGTCTCGGCCGAGGGGCTGGGCTGCATGGGCATGTCCGAGTTCTACGGGCAGACCGACGAGCAGGAGTCGATCGCCACGATCCACCGGGCGCTGGAGCTCGGTGTCACGTTCCTGGACACGGCCGACATGTACGGGCCGTTCACCAACGAGCGACTCGTCGGCCGTGCGATCGCCGACCGCCGCGAGCGCGTGGTGCTGGCAACGAAGTTCGGCAACGAGCGCCGCGCGGACGGCACCTGGGTGGGGGTCAACGGCAAACCGGAGTACGTGCGCAGCGCCTGCGAAGCCTCGCTGTCGCGCCTGGGCGTCGAGCACATCGACCTGTACTACCAGCACCGCGTCGACAAAACCGTGCCGATCGAGGAGACCGTGGGCGCGATGGCCGAGCTGGTGCAGGAGGGCAAGGTTCGTTACCTGGGCCTCTCGGAGGCCGGCCCGCAGACGATCCGCCGCGCCCACGCGGTGCATCCGATCTCCGCGCTGCAGACCGAGTACTCGCTGTGGTCGCGCGAGCCCGAGGAGGCGATCCTCCCCACGGTGCGCGAGTTGGGCATCGGCTTCGTCGCCTACAGCCCGCTCGGCCGCGGCTTTCTCTCCGGGCGCTTTCGGACACCCGAGGACCTGCCCGAGGACGACTTCCGCCGCCACCATCCCCGCTTTCAGGGCGAGAACTTCCAGCGCAACCTTGCGCTGGTGGGGCGGGTCGAGGAGATCGCGCGCGAGCGTGGGATCACAGCGGGTCAGCTGGCGCTCGCGTGGGTGCTCAGCCGCGGCGAGGACGTCGTCCCGATCCCCGGCACCAAGCGGCGCTCCTACCTGGAAGAGAACGTCGCCGCCGCCGCGGTCGCGCTGAGCGCAGAGGACCTCGCACGGATCGACGAGGCCGCCCCGCTCGGCGTGACGGCCGGCGCCCGCTACGCGAACATGTCGCCGATCGACAGCTGAGGTTTCGCCGCCGCCCGGCGAGCACCGGCGCCCGCCGGCT
Source organism: uncultured Solirubrobacterales bacterium (assembly GCA_963821775.1). Classification (GTDB taxonomy): domain Bacteria; phylum Actinomycetota; class Thermoleophilia; order Solirubrobacterales; family Solirubrobacteraceae; genus Palsa-744. The sequence goes on from CAWGFB010000003.1 coordinate 245,393, forward strand.
AACTAACCGTCGGCGTTGACGCGCTCGATGAGCTCAACCAGCACGCGCTCGGCGTCGCCGTTGGCCACCTGGCACGTCCCAGCCGCCTCGTGTCCGCCGCCGCCGTAGGAGAGCATGAGCGCGCCGACGTCGGTCTCACTCGAACGATCCACGATCGACTTGCCCATCGCGAGGACGGTGTTCTGCTGCTTCAGACCCCACAGCACGTGGATCGAGATGTTGCACTCGGGGTGCAGCGCGTAGATCATGAAGCGGTTGGTCGGATGGATCACGTCCTCCTCACGTAGGTCGAGCACGACGAGGTTGCCGTGGACGGTCGAGCGTGCCAGCAACTGCGACCGCGCCGCGGCGGCGTGCTCGCGGTAGAGGTTCACGCGCTCGAGGACGTCGGGCATGTCGAGTATCTCCTCGACGGTGCGCTCCAAGCAGGCATCGACGAGCTCCATCATGAGCTCGTAGTTGGAGATGCGAAAGTCACGGAAACGGCCGAGGCCGGTCCGCGGGTCCATCAGGAAGCTGAGCAGGATCCAGCCGCTCGGCGCCCCGATCTCCTCGAGCGAGAACCGCGCGCTGTCGGCCTTGTCCACAGCCTCCATGAGCGCCTCGGTGACCAGCTCGAAACGCGCCGCGCCGCCAAAGTAGTCGTACACGACACGCGCCGCCGAGAGCGCACCGGGGGCGATGATGTGGTTCTCGGCGGGCTCCCCCAGGCGCAGGGTCTCGCTCTCGTGATGGTCGAAGGCCAGGCGCACCCCGGGGACGTACGGAAGGTTGGTCGTGATGTCGCCGCTCGAGAGCTCGACGAGCCCGTCCTGCATGTCCTTCGGGTGGACGAACTCGATCTCCTCGAGCATCCCGAGCTCCTTCAAGAGGGCAGCGCACACCAGCCCGTCGAAGTCGCTGCGGGTGACAAGTCGAAACTTCTCGGCGGTCTGTGTTGCCATCGGTGCTTCGCTCCTCTCGCGTGGACGCTCAGAGGAGACAGTCGGCAGCTCGGTGCCGACCTTGAACCGCGAGTGCTCTTCAAGCCCGCCCGGAGGCCCGCCGATACTGTGGCATGCCCGCGCCCGATCCCGGCGTCGCAGCTCCGCTCCTCGCGGGCCTCGACGGGTCTGCGATGTCGACCGGCAAGGTGCCGGGAGCCCTGATCGCGGTCTTCGACTCAGACCTGCGCCTGATCCTCGCCGCCGGCCACGCGCTCGGTCGCAGGGAGGGCTCGCCGATCTACCGGGAGGGCAAGCCCCTCGCAGATGCCTTCCCCGCGGAGCTCTGGCAGCAGATCGAACCGCTCTGCCGCTCCGCGCTGCAGGGGGATACGCGATCCCGGGCGATTCAAACCGCCGATGGGCGCCGGCGGTTGATGATCGATGTCGGCCCGCTCTCCCCGCAGACCGGCGCGCTCCCCGCCACGATCACGAGCGGCGTCGCGGTGATCCTCGATGTCTCCGAGCGCGCGCCCTCCGATCAGCCCGAGCGCCACCCTCGGGAGCCCTTCGAGGAGGTCTTCCAGCGCGCCCCCATCGGCACCGGCCTGCTCGATCAGGACGGGTGCTGGGTGCTGGTCAACCAGGCGCTGTGCGACATCACCGGCTACACCTCCGATGAGCTGATCCGCAAACGCTTTCACGACATCACCCACCCCGAGGACGTCGAGAACGACGCCGGGCGCCGCCACCAGTTGCTGGACGGCGAGATCTCCGCCTACCAGACCGAAAAGCGCTACTTCAACGCCGCCGGGGAAACGATGTCGGCGCTGCTCTCCGTCTCCCTCGTGAGCGACCACGACGGCAGGCCGCTGCACTTCATCGTCCAGGTGCAGGACATCTCCGAGCGCAAGCACCTGGAGGAACACCTGCGCCATCTCGCCGACCACGACCCGCTCACCGGGCTGCGCAACCGCCGGCTCTTCGAGCACGACCTCAAGCTTCAGATCGGGCGCTGCCAGCGCTACGACGAGCAGGCTGCGCTGATCGCGATCGACCTCGATGGCTTCAAGCAGGTCAACGACGTGCACGGCCACAAAGTCGGCGACGAGGCCCTGAAGGCGGTCGCCAGGATGTTGACCCGGAGGCTGCGCGCCACCGACCTGGTCGCCCGCCTCGGCGGCGACGAGTTCGTCGTGCTGCTCCCCCACATGGATCCCGAGGGCGCCGCGATCGTCACCGAGGATCTGATGCGCGTGATCGCCACCTGCACCGTGGACACCGGCGAGACCGTCGTCCACCTCGAGGCCTCCGCCGGCTTCGCTCTGCTCCACCGGCTCACCCGCGACGACGACACGGTGCTTGTCGAGGCCGACCGCGCGATGTATGCCGCCAAGCGCGCCAGGGCGAGCTTGGCTCACGCGCGTTGAGCCTGCGCTCAGCCCGAGCACGCCGCGAGAACGCCCGCCCCCGACCCCCCTTGGGGGGTCCCCCTCCCCCCTCCCCTACGGGGCGAAGAACGCCTGCGAGACGTACCGCTCGCCCGAGTCGGGCACGATCACGACGATCCGCTGGCCGGCGGACTCCTCGCGCTCGGCGAGGAGCAGCGCCGCCCACAGCGCCGCGCCGCCGGAGATGCCCGCCAGCAGGCCCGTGCGGCGCGCGCACCGCCAGGCGGTGGAGATCGCGTCCTCGTCGCTGACGGTCACGACCTCGTCGAGCAGCTCGCGCTGCAGGACCGGCGGCACGAAGCCCGCGCCGATGCCCTGGATGCGGTGCGGGCCGGGCTGGCCGCCGGAGAGGACCGCCGAGCCGCGCGGCTCCACCGCGACGATCCGCAGGTGCGCGTTGCGCTCGCGCAGGTACCCGCCCGCGCCGGTGATCGTGCCGCCGGTGCCCACGCCGGCCACGAGCACATCCGGCGGGCCCTCCAGCGCGCGCTCGATCTCCGGCCCGGTGGTGCGCCGGTGGGCGTCGGGGTTGGCGGGGTTCGAGAACTGGTCGGGCAGGTACACGTCCTCGCCGCGGGCCCGCTCGCGCGCCGCCGCGACGGCCTCGCTCATCCCGCCCAGCGACTCCGTGATCTGCACCCGCGCCCCGTACAGCGCCAGCAGGCTCTCCCGCTCGCGGCTCATGCCCTGCGGCAGCGTCAGCACCAGCTCGTACCCCTTCGCGGCGCACACCATCGCCAGCGCGATCCCCGTGTTGCCGCTGGTCGCCTCCACGATCGTGGTGCGGCCCGGGGCGATGCGGCCCTCGGCCTCGGCGGCCTCGATCATCGCCACGCCGATGCGGTCCTTGACGCTCCCCCCGGGGTTGCGCGCCTCGAGCTTCGCGTACACCTCCACACCGCGCTCCCGCGCCCGCTCGCCGCGCAGGGCCGGCAGGCCCACCAGGGGCGTGTCGCCCACGAGCTCGGCAATGTTGATCGGGATTCGGGGCATCCGCCGACAATAGTGACCCGGCCTCCCGCGGGGCCGCGTGGCGAGCGGCGAGGGGGCGGGCTACCCGATCCCGTTGATCCGGTCGATCAGCCACCCCGAGCCGTGCCGGACGAGTCTGTAGGTGCGCGGCCTGCGCGACCCCCGCCCGGCGTACGTGACCACCGCCGCGCTCCCCGTGACCGTCACCTGCAGCGGGGGCAGCCGCGGGCGGGGTTCCCCCGGGGTCGTGACCGACGCGGCGAGGTTGGTCATCGCCCGGGCGCACGAGTCACCGGCTTCCACAGGATTGGAGCTCACGAGTTTCTGGATGAGCGACCGCTGCAGGCTCGCGTCGAGCACGGAGCACAGCGCCGCCCCGTTGGCGGTGTGGATCCCTTCGAGGTAGCCGCGCACGGCCAGCTGCGGCGTCCTGGCCCCGGCCGGCCGGGGCGGCGGGCTCGGCGTGGTGCTCTGCGTCGGCGTGGCTTGCGGCGTGCTCGCCGCCGCGGTTTCCTGGGTGCTTGCCGAGGACGCGCCCGCGCCCCCTCCGCACCCAGCCACCCCCACGGCAGCCGCGGCCAGGAGCACCCCCGCCGCGCGGGTGCTCAGCGCCTGTCGATGCGTCCCCACCGGCCGACCGTACCGCGGACGCCGCGCGCGAGTGCGGCCTCGTCGCGGCTGGTCCGCATCCCCTGCCTGGGCCTCGCCGCGGCCCCGCGGCCCTGTTTCTCAGTGCTCAGATGTGGTACATGCTCGCGCCCGCGGCGTGCGCCTCGCGCTCGACCACATCGGCGATCGTGGTGGCCGCCAGCGCCTCGCGCGCCGCCCGCGCCGCGTCGGCGAACACGCCCTCGGCGTCGCGGCCGAGCGGGCCGTCGAGCAGCTCCACCACCTCCAGCACGCTCACGCTCGCGGGGTCGCGCGCGAAGCTGTAACCGCCCTTCACCCCCCGCTGGGAGCTGAGCACCCCCGCGCGGCGCAGCACCGCGAACAGCTGCTCCAGGAACTGCGCCGGCACGTCGCGGCGGCGCGCGATCTCGCCGATCGGCACCGGCCCCGCGCCCGCGCTGCGGGCGAGCTCGGCGAGCGCCGCGACGGCGTACGGGGACTTGCTGGTGATCGAGAGCATCGCGCACGCGATGCTACGCGTCTACAACCAGCCGCGCTCCGTGGCTATCAGCACCGCCTGCGCCCGGTCCACCGCCCCGAGCTTGCCGTAGATGTTGTGCAGGTGGGTGCGCACGGTGCTGGTGGAGAGCGTCAGCTCGTGCGCGATCTGCTTGTACACCTTGCCCTCCGCGAGCCGCTGCAGGACCCCCAGCTCGCGCCCGGACAGCGGGCAGGGGTCGATGTGGCGCTGGCGCTGGCTGGCGGAGCCCGGCAGCTCGTACATCACGCGGCGCAGGTCCTCGGGGCCGAGGCCCACCGTGCGCGCGCAGCGCAGCATCTCCGCCGGCGACACGGGGGCACCCTGGGAGTAGTGGGCCAGCATGTCCGCGAGGCGCACGAACGCGGCCTCGCCACCGGCCTCGGGGGAGTGGTGGCGTTCGATCACGCTGGCCACCGTCACCGGCAGGCCCCACCGCCGCGCGAGCACGCCGCCCACGAGCGCGTGGTCCACGCCGAGCTCGCGGCGCTCCTGGTGGATGCGCGCCTCGGGGGTCTGCGCCCCCTGGTGCACCTGCGCGGGGTACCCGGGGTAGGCGTGCATCAGCACGAGCTTGCCGATGTCGTGCAGCAGGCTCGTGACGGTCAGCCGGTCGCGGTTCTCGTAGCCGACCTCCCCCGCCACGCGGTCGGCCGCGTGCTGGGTGGCGAGCGCGTGCAGGCGGAAGCGCTCCGGCGCGGCGTCCCACACGGAGGCGCGCTCGAACGACCACCGGCAGGCGGACCTGCAGATTGGTAATGGAAGAAAACTTCGCAGCACCGGTCAGTTGCAGCGCCATCAGGAAATCCGATGCCGCCCGTACGCCGCGTGCCAACCCATTCGGTATGTCCAGCACGGTCGGCTTGCCGGCGCCCATGCACAGGGCGATGTGGTCAAACCCCATCGCCCAGGCATCGTCCATGCCCAAAGTGGCACCGCCACCAAAACGAACTCCACGAAATGCGCGAACTGTGGCCGCCGCTCGAGCAGCAGGCGCACCAGCTTCAGGTAATTCTTGTTCCACCGGACGGTGATGCCGGTACTCGGCCACGCCACCGAAGCCGGCCATCACGCGATCATCGAGGTTCTCAAACAATTGCGCGGCGTCAGCGTACAGCAGGACGCTATCGAAGCCGAGAGGTTCGATCTTCAGCCCATCGATCGCCACCACGGTGTGGCCGTCGTTCATCAAGTGATGTGCCAGCGTGAAGCCCGCCGGACCGAGGCCGACAATCAGCACCTTCCGCCCGCTGTCCGGCCGTCTGCAGCGGGCGTCGGATGTCGAGCGGATTCCACTGCGTCAGCAGTGCGTGCATCTCAAAACCCCAGGGCAGAACCGAGCACATCCTTCAGCACCCGTGTCTCCGCCTGCGGAATATCGACCGGGTCCTGCCGCCTGATAGATGCACGCCTTCATGCAGTCGTTGCATATCCGATGGCCGGTCGCCGCCATCATCGGATTGTCGATGGCGATGATCACGGATATGCATCTTTTAACCGTATTGCTCCAATCCGCTGGGGCAATTAGGAATGTCCTCTTCCCGCCTGTCCCTGCCCACTTCCCGCCCATGCGACAGCCTGTCCAGCGAATGGCACGGATGTGCCGTCGGTATCAGACACGCTCACAACTTCTTCTTCAGAATGCGCAAACGCGTACAAAGCTGGGTAGATGGAGCTTGAGCATGTCCGGGTCGAGCTCTCCGAGGATCTCATACGACCGCTTACCCTTGTCATAGGCGTTTGAGCACTTTTTCGTCGCATTTATGAGGCTCGTTTGAACGTCGTGGCGCGTCCGTGATTCGATATGAATTAATGGCGGGAGGACCGAAGTTTTCAATTGCTGGCCATAGTGCCGGGAGAGAGTTGTCCGGTCAACGATGATCCAGGTTTCCATGCAAGTCGTCATCAGCAATACTTGCTCGTCGCTGACATCACCCGGCTTATCCCAGCGGTCACGAGCTTTCAGATGCACCCACGTCGCCTCGATGTCGGTCATAGGGTCCTCGCTATCGATGAGCATCGCCACATATTCCGTGGCGCTCTTCTGGGCGGTCACAAAGTGGTCGAACGCAGCGTCCCGACCTCCGCAGGCGACGAGCTTGGGCATCCGCCCAGCAAAGCCACACTTCGCCAGGAGCTTCCGAAAGCCTTCGCGGCAGAGGATCTTGAGCTGCGTGGCGTCTCCGCCCCCTTCCAGATAGATCGTGCTCACCAGCGCGTTCCCCCAAGCTGGCCGTTCATCCAAAGCTGGCCAAGGCGGTATTTTTCCAACCACGATCTCAACGCTTCCGGGTCGAGCCGTCGCATTCCCGTTTGCCCCTCGTGCTTTTCGCACACGACGACCGCGCCGGGCCGCTCGGTGAGTGCGTCCACAAGGATTTCGGAGTGCGTCGTCACGATCAGTTGAGTTCGCTCCGAAGCGGCCATCAGCAAGTCGGCGATTTTCGGGAGGATGTCTGGATGCAGTCCAAGTTCCGGCTCCTCGATCCCGATCAGTGGCGGCGGCTCTGGGTCGCAGAGGATCGCGAGCAGGCACAGGTACCGCACGGTGCCGTCCGACAGCCGCGTCGCGGGGATCGAAAAGTCCCCCTCAGTAAAGTAGACCTGGACTGTGCCGCCCTCGATGCTCACGTCGAAATCGCTAATTCCCTCGTAGAGGTCCGCCAGGCCCGCGAGTACGCCGCTTTTGTCTTAGGCTGTCGTCGCAGCCGATTGAGGAACATGCCGAGGTTTGAGAAATCCTCTTCTAGGCGATCAGTACGCAAGTCGGACTTCTGGGGCTCGCGAAAGACTGTGTTCCGGCCGAACGCCCACTCACGATACAGCCGAATGCGATCGTAGACATCCGCAAGGTGGGTGATTTCCGGAAAGCTTTCCGGGTCGCGCCGCTGTGCCAAAATTGATGCGTCCGGCGCGACGTCGTCCCTGTTCAACTTGCGCCTTTTTATTACTGACGGTATTGATTTTATTACTGACGGTATTGATAACGGGTCGACCGTGGCCGTAGTGGTAAAAAAGGTATGGCTGACGATTACCCTGGGATGGTCGTTCGTTTTCGATCCGTTCATCCTCGAGCCGGAACGACTGCTGCTCTTTCCGCAAGGCTAGCATATGTCGCAATGGCCAGCCTCCGGGGCGAGCCACAAGCGCTTCCACGGAGGCCGGTTCGTTCGGGCGGCCTTTCCAAATCCACTCGCCGACGCCTCCGCCGCGAGCAATCACCGGGCGGAATCCATCGCGATTTGGGCATGTGCGGGGAAGCGCCAATCGCTTCCAGCAAATTCGATTTCCCGGAACCGTTCGGCCCAATCAGCACGTTGAGGCTGCTCAACTCCAGCGGCTCGTTATCCGGCCCGAACGAAAGGAGGTTGCGAGCCGTAACCGTGTTTAGCAGACGTGGCCCAAGTTGGTCTAATGGTTCCATCAACTTCTCCGCGCCACTGCCTGTCGAACACGAAAACCTTGAGGATTTTTCCCGCGCCGACCGCTAGTGGCGAGTGCGACTCGGGACTCGGAGCTTCGGTCGGTATTCATCGATGATAGTAGTCCGGCGTCAGCCCATTCTATTCTGGGTTGAAGCCATTGCCAATTCCCGTAGCAAAGGCTCTATGAGTTCCGCGGGCAGCACCAGTTCGTCCGTCGATCTGATCGACCGACGCATTCCGCAGACTCGTTCGGCTGGGAGGAGGACTCGCATGCAACCCGCCGCAGACGCCCCGATCGCCCGTAGGCGCCCCGCCCCGCCGGAGCTCCTGCAGGGCCTCGGCGACCGATTCCAGGAGCGGTGCAGCACCGGCCAGTCCGTCAGGGACCGGCACGGCCGGGACGACTCCCCCTACGACACCACGCCCCCGGACTGCGTGGTCTTCCCGACGACCAGCGAGGAGGTGGCCGAGGTGGTCCGGATGTGCGCCCGACATCGGGTCCCCGTCATCGCCTACGGCGCCGGGACCTCGATCGAAGGGCACATCATGGCCGTCGAGGGCGGCGTCACCATCGACCTGTCCCGGATGAACAGGGTCATCGCGGTGAACGGGGAGGACCTGACCGCGACCGTCGAGGCCGGGGTGACCCGCAAGCAGTTGAATGCGGAGATCGAGGACACCGGGCTTTTCTTCCCCGTCGACCCGGGCGCGGATGCCACGCTCGGCGGCATGGCCGCCACCCGCGCGTCGGGCTCCAATGCCGTCCGATACGGCACGATGCGCGAGAACGTCCTCGGCCTGAGGGTCGTCACGGCCGACGGGGAAGTCATCCGCACGGCCCGCCGCGCGAAGAAGTCCTCGGCGGGGTACGACCTCACGCGGATCTTCGTGGGGAGCGAAGGGACGCTCGGCATCATCACCGAGGTCACGGTCCGGCTCTACCCGCAGACCCGAGGCCGTGTCGGCCGCGGTCTGCCCCTTCCCGGACGTCGCGGGCGCGGTCAACACGGTCATCCGGACGATCCAGCGAGGCGTCCCGATCGCGCGCGCCGAGCTGCTCGACGCGCTGACCGTCACCGCGGTCAACCGGTACAGCAAGACGAAGCTGAAGGAGCAGCCGACGCTGTTCCTCGAGTTCCATGGCACCCCGTCGAGCGTCGAGGAGCAGGCCGAGACCGTCCAGGAGATCGCGCGAGAGCACGGCGGGCACGACTTCGAGTGGGCGGTCGATCCCGAGGATCGGGCGCGCCTCTGGGACGCCCGGCACGCGGCCTTCCTGGCCTGCCTCCAGCTGCGGCCGGGCGCGCGGGCGTTCGTGACGGACGCCTGCGTGCCGATCTCCCGGCTCGCCGAGTGCATCGCCGCGACGATCGAGGACACCCGCACGTCCTCGCTGCCGTGCCCCATCCTCGGCCACGTGGGGGACGGCAACTTCCACTGCATCATCATCGCCGACCCGGGCGATCCGGCCGAGATGGAGGAGGCCGAGCGGCTCAACCAGCGGGTCATGCGCCGCGCGCTCGCGATGGACGGGACGTGCACCGGCGAGCACGGCGTCGGCATGCACAAGATCTCGCTGCTCGGCGAGGAGTTCGGAGATGCCGCCGTCGATCTGATGCGCAGGCTCAAGGCGGCGTGGGACCCGCTGAACATCTTGAATCCCGGGAAGGTCGTCACCATAGCCTGAGGAATCGAGGGCCGACTGGATGGCGCAGCCCGCGCTACCGCATGCCAGGAACCCTGGGTGTTTGTGTCGTGGACAGCACTGGATCGTGCCTCGATTACGGCCATGTCGCGCTTCGAGGGAGGCCGGGGTCAGACCGAGTTAATAGTTTTTCCCTTGCCGCCGGATCGGGAAGTTGGTCTGATGGCGGCATGCCACGACGACTCCGCATCCAATACCCGGGCGCGATCTACCACGTGATGGCCCGCGGCAACGGCCGCCAGGACATCGTCCGCGATGACGACGACCGCGACCGGCTCCAGCAGGAGTTGGGCCGCGCCGCGGTCCGTTGCGGCTGGAGGGTCTACGCCTTCGTGATCCTCTCCAACCACCTCCACGTCGTCCTCAAGACGCCGCAGCCGAATCTCGCCCGCGGCATGCAGGCGTTCCTCTCCGCCTACGCCAACGCCTGGGCGCGACGGCACCGGTTCTGCGGCCACGTCTTCCAGGGCCGCTATCGCACCGAGCTGGTGGAGGACGAGACCTACCTCTGGACGGTGACGCGGTACGTCCACCTCAACCCGGTCCGCGCCCGACTTGGTGGACCATCCCGCCGCTTGGCGGTGGTCGAGCTATCCGGGCTATGCCCATCGGGGTCGCCGGCTGGAGTGGGTGGCCTACGACGAGTTGCTGGCGTCGTGGGAGGGGGAGTTCGGCGGTTCGGACGCGGCGGGGACGTACCGGCGGTATGTGACCGCGGGATTGGCCGAGCCGCCCGAGTCACCCTGGCGGGACGCGTACCAGGGTTGGGTCCTGGGCAGTGGTGGCTTCGTCGACCGCGTGCGGGCGATGGTCGCGCGGCCGATCCCCCTCGGTGCGGCAGCGGCGACGGGAGGCGCGGTTAATGGCGGGATTGCCGCTGGAGCGGGTCTGCGCCGTGGTCTGTTCGGTCTACGGGATCTCGCCGGAGGAGTTGGGCCGTCGCGGGAGCCGGCAGGCGGCGCGAGCGGCGTTGGCGTACGTGGCGCGGCAGCGGACGACGGCAA